>DXOL01000001.1:0-108289 GCA_019412825.1 Bacteroides thetaiotaomicron
CGTCAAACCGTTTTTTGGGGGGAATGCTTAAAGATACAAAAAAGGCAACTAATTCGCAATGAATTAGTTGCCTTACATTTTCTTTTTTTAGGAATATCCCAAACTACAGATAAAAAATAAGCCAACTTTTTCTATAAGAATCAGTTGGCTTATTTTTTATCTGTAATTTCTTATAAATTAGTGTCTGTTTAGTATGCCGCCCGATACTTCCCCTCCTCCTTATCCTCCAGCATATTCAGATAAGAAGTATAACGAGACTCACTGATAAGATGCTTTTCCACTGCCTCACGTACCGCACATCCCGGCTCATGCCGATGTGTACAGTTACCATATTTGCAATCAGCGGAAACCTTGAATATTTCAGGGAAATAATGCCCGATTTCTTCCTCCTCCATATCGAACGTTCCGAATCCTTTGATTCCCGGAGTATCGATAATATATCCACCCCCGTCTACAGAGAACATTTCAGAGAAGGTAGTCGTATGCATACCTTTGTTGTGATAGGTTGATATCTCACCGGTTTTTACTTTAGTTCCCGGTAAAATAGCGTTGATGAGCGTCGATTTTCCAACTCCCGAATGACCGGAGAAAAGTGTGATCTTGCCTTCCAGGTCTTTTTTGATGGCATCCACTCCGGTTCCTTCCTTGGCAGAAACCTTGAAACAAGGATAACCGATATGCGTATACAGATTAATAAGAGCGTCCAGATAACGGAGCTCATCCTCGTTATAAGCATCTACCTTATTAAATACCAGTTTGACAGGTACACGATATGCTTCGGCAGAAGCGAGAAAACGGTCGATAAAAATGGTGGATGTTTCGGGATAGTTGACAGTAACCACTAACATACATTGATCGAGGTTAGCGGCAAGAATGTGAGATTGTTTGGAAAGATTGGAAGAACGGCGGATGATGTAGTTCTTTCTGTCTTCTATTTCATTGATAAAGGCAGTACCTTCCTGATTGAGTATAATCTGAACGCGGTCGCCCACGGCTACCGGATTGGTGCTGCGAATACCTTTTAACCGGAAATTACCTTTGATTTTACATTCAATAAATTGTCCGTCGTCGGTCTTCACCTGATACCAACTGCCCGTGTTCTTGATTACTAATCCCTTCATTTATTTAATGGATAATGGAGAATGGATAATGGAGAATGATTAATGGCAATGGGATTGCATCGAATTTTCCATTCTCCATTTTTCATTCTCCATTAAACATTAAACGGTCATGATTTCTTTATCCTTGTCAGCAAGCATATCTTCAATCTGTTTGATATACTTATCATGGATTTTTTGTAACTTGGCTTCCGCATTCTTCTGCTCGTCTTCTGCCAGTCCGTCTTTTACTGCTTTTTTCAGTGCGTCGATGCCATCGCGACGAGCGTTGCGTACACTTACTTTGGCAGTTTCGCCTTCCGCTTTACACTGTTTAGCGAGCTGTCTACGACGTTCTTCCGTCAGAGGAGGAATACCAATACGGATTACTTCACCATTATTTTCGGGCATAATGCCAAGGTCAGAGTCAATAATGGCTTTTTCGATGGCACGGAACATACTTTTGTCCCACGGTTTGATGGTGATACTGCGAGCATCCGGAGTGGATAAAGCAGCTACATTGCTGATAGGAACCATGCTTCCGTAAGAGTCTACGCGGATACCATCCAACAGTCGGGTACTCGCTTTTCCAGCGCGGATATGTGCTAATGCTTCTTCGAGATACATTACAGCCATATCCATTTTTTCTTGTGCATTGTCAAGGCAAGTCTTTACGTCTACCATATTTTTTGATAATTAAAGTTGCTATTTGGTTGATTGATTAGCAAAAGTATACTATTTTTTGCTTATCTGCAACAGCACACTCATCTTTTTTATAAGCGACTTGCCGATGATAATCAATGTAACGGCAGTGATAATCATTAAAATACCGACCATTAATCGGGGAGTCAGTTTTTCGTGAAACAGGAGGACCCCGAAAAATAACGCTGTCACAGGCTCCAGAGCACCGAGTATAGCAGTAGGAGTGGAGCCTATAGATTGAATGGCTAATGCGGTGCAAATCAATGACACGGCAGTGGGGAGAATGGCCAAGGCCAGAACATCTGCCCACAATAAGGGAGAGGGTATGATTTGCAATTCCGTGCAGAAATTCAAGCGGACTATGTAAACCGATAATCCGAATAATATAGCATAAAAAGTCAGTTTGGTAGTCGGCAATGTTTTTAATGAAGACCGGTTGACTCCTACGATATAAATGGCATAGGAGAGAGACGACAGTAAAACAAAGATAATTCCTATGGTGGAGAGTGGTTTGTTGCCATCTCCCTGATAGAGCAGGGCAATGCCCGAAAGTGCCAGCAGGATCGAAAAAACGGTGATTGCGGAAATCTTCTCTTTGAAAAAGGCGCCCATAATCACAGCTACCATCACCGGATAAACGAACAGAATGGTAGAAGCGATACCGGCATCCATATAGTTGTAACTCATGAATAGAAGCAGAGATGAAAACGAAAACAGCAATCCCATGATTACCAAGGGGAGAATGTCTGCTTTGCGAAGAGTAAAAGACTGCCCTTGCAGCTTCATCAAGACACCCAATACAATTACGGCAAATGCGTAACGGTAGAATAAAACAGTATCGACACTCATGCCAGCAGCATAGAGCGGGAGTGCGAAGAGAGGATTCATACCGTAGCTTGCGGCGGCAATGGCTCCATAAATAAAACCTTTGGTCTTGTTATTCATTATTTTAGCCTCTTAAAAATGGCGTGCAAAAGTACTTAGTTTGCAGATGATAAACAATAGTTTAGGGCGTTGATAGTATAATTTAATTTTTCGTATGAGGGCAAATAATCTTGAATGCTGTAGAAAAACGGTCGTGGCATACATGAGAAGAATTAAATCTAAGGCAGAAAATAGATTTTAGCTATCTTTATAAAGTAAAAATAGACATTCCGCAATGAGATGCCTACTTTTTACTTTATCGTATTATGGATAATTGTTAACCAAATTTGCTTGAATCACGAACTATGATTTCTCCTGCGAGATTCACTGTAACCGGGAAAGCATTAGTATGATTGATTCTTCTGAACATGAGTTCCACGCTGACATTGGCGATCTCTTCACATGGTTGTTTGAAAGAAGTCAATGAGTGTTTTAAATGCATGGAATATTTCATGTTGTCATAAGCACAGATCAGTAAGTCCGAAGATATTTGCACACCGATGTCTGCTAAAGTAGACATTAAAACTGCGGCTGTAGAGTCATTTGCGCAAATGATACCCGTTTTTCCGGATATTATTTGCATCTGTTTTACAAAGTTAATATCCTCCGGATTACCGCAATGCATATTTTTCTCATTAAAGGCCAGCTTGTTTTTCTGCACCACTTCTTTAACTCCTGATAAACGCATATTTACGGAACTGGCAGAATCGGGTCTGTAGAAGAAATGAATGTGAGTGCATCCTTGATCTATCAGGTGTTGTGCCATGATGCAGCCTGCGCTGAAATTATCCAAGCAAACGATGTCAAAGTTGCTTCTTTTGGGAAAATTATAAATATCTCTGTCTATGAGGATAAGGGGAATACCTGCTTTTTCTATCTTATCGCAGATTCGGATATTGATTTCGTCTGCGTCGGCTACTCTTTCCAATGGAGAAAAGAAGATGCCGTCTACTCCTTTTTTTATATAGTTGTCACAACAGGCTTCTATCAATTCCCGCCTTATGTTTGCATTACTTGCAGTGGCACCCTCCCATAAACAATTGAATTTACCCGCTTCCGATTGCTTTAATAATTGGTCATTGATGATAGAAAAAATCTCGGACTCTCCAGCTCCGGGAAGTAACAGCCCGAAAGATAGCGTGGTAGAAGTATATTTATGATTAACAATAGTACCTAGTCCTTTTTTTTTCGTAATGTAACCTTCAGTTTGTAGCTGATTGTAAACCTTTGCTATGGTTGGTCTTGAAACAGAATATTGGTCGGCTAATGTAAGCTCAGTCGGCAATAATGAACCGGTGGGGTATACTCCATCCAAGATGTCTTTTTTTAAGATATCATAGATTGATTTGTAGCTTGGCTTTGTTTTCATTACTTCAAGTTTTTTATATTTGATAATAGAATGCAAATATAATAAGAATTTGTGGATTCTCTCTCGTGCTGCTGAATAAATGTAATAATTGAAAGTAAGTTTGAATTGAGTATGTAATGATGAATATGTAATTCTGGTGATTTACATATATACCATATAAAAATATGCATTTAATTATTAATTTGTTTTGTTTATATTTGCATATAATGAAAAAATAGTTTATGTTTGCAGAGTGAATAATCACATTAACAGAACATATGGTTAACAAATACCTAAAATAATACTATTATGAAAACAAAACTACTCTTCATTTTCCTGTTACTCTCTATTGGTGTCTTTGCACAAGTGGTAAAGGATTACGATCCTGCTATTCAGAGAATTACAGGAATACAATATTTTAAGCCTGTAGAAAGCCATCTGTTTACAGGTGACTGTATGCCTTATTATTATAAAGGTACATTTTATATTTATTGGCTGTTGGATGAAGGTCATCATGCCGGACTGGGTGGACTCGGTGGTCATCAATGGGCGCTGAGCACTTCTAAGGATCTTGTCAACTGGAAACATTATCCGGTAGCTGTCGGCATAGATGAGGAATGGGAAAAATCAATCTGTACTGGTTCTGTTATAGCGGACAAAGGCAAGTTTTATGCGTTTTACTCTACTCGAGTGAAAGATGATAAAGGAGTACACGAGCAATTAAGTTATGCAATGAGTGAAGATGATGGCAAATCTTATGTAAAACAAAAACCGAATCCTTTTTATTATGCTCCCAAGGAGTGTGTCAGTCGCGATTTTCGTGATCCCAAGGTCTTTAAAGATAAAGAAGATATGTATCACCTTTTTATTTCGGGCTATGAAAAAGAACCTGAATTGGATGGCTTTGGTGGTTATCTGGTTCATCTTGTATCTAAAGATTTAAAAGATTGGAAAGAGATTGAATCTCCATTGACAGGACAGGTGGCTACTCCGGAATGTTCCGATTATTTCAAATGGAATGATTGGTATTATTTGCTGTATAGTATTGGGGGAGATACTTATTACGTTAAATCAAAGAAACCTTATGGACCTTGGGAATATCCTACCACTCAAGCTTTTGTAGAATCGTGGGCAAGCGTGTATAAGACAGCGGAGTATAAAGATAATCGGAGAATAGCAGTAGCATACATGCCTTGTAGAAGTAATAATAAAGATTTTGATGGGCCGATTTGGGGTGGAAATATGCTATTAAGGGAAGTGGTACAGGAACCGGATGGTACACTGTATACCAAATTCCTGACAGAGTCCCTCCCTGTTATGTCTCCTCTGCAAATGCCGGTTATAGAAATTCCAACAGGCAGCAAAACTGTTTCGTATTTGAATGGAAAACTTACTTTAAATTCTCCGAATGGTATCAGCGTAGCTTCTTTATCAGATTTACCTGTCAATTATCGGATAACGATGGAAATAGAACCTTTAAGCAATTATGATGAGATCGGTTTATTTGTACGGGCTACAGATAAAGGAGATCGTGGATATAAAGTTGAATTGAATGCTAATAAGGAAAGTGTTTTCATCTATAATACAGGAATAAATACGGTGAAAGATTTGAGAAAGACAATCATCTTGGATATGATATTAAAGGATGAATTTATTGATATGAATATAAATGGCAAGCGATCTGTTATTAATAGATTGCCAGAAAAAAAAGGTCAGAAACTATTCTTCTTCCTAAAAAACGGAAGTGCTGTAGTAAAAGGTATTAAGATATATAAATGGGATAATGCAGGGTGGTAATAGCTGGGTGAAATATTTGTTCTTAGGATAACAATTTTTCTGATGCTTTTATGTTTGGTTTTAATAGAATGCAGTGTGATAATATACTGTATTTGGCTATTCTTATGACTAATAATATACGAATCTACTATCTAATAATTTTAAATTTTTACTACATGAAAAAGAAACACTTTTTGTATTGGAAGAATGGGGGACTCTTTATAGCTTCCATTTTTATCTTTTTGGTTTCTTGTAAGGGCAATGGTGATACTCCTCAGGCTTACGATCCAAGCAAACCGGTTGAATTCAATGAGTTTCTGCCTAAAGAAGGAGGTGTAGGAACGAAACTGGTGATACGGGGAGCTAATTTTGGCTCGGATACAGCCTTGGTTAGAGTTTATGTGAATGATAAAAGTGCTACGGTAGTTGGTGTTGCCGATACACGAATTTATGCAGTGGTTCCCCGGCGGGCAGATATTGGTCCGGTCAGAGTGGAAATAGGAAAGGATGCCGAGAAACAAACTTATACTTTTGAGGAAAATTTTGATTATGAGTTTTCACAGGTTGTTTCTACCTTATGCGGATATACAAATAATGACGGAGGGAGTGAAATTGTGAACGGCAGATTAGATGAGGCACGGTTTATTGAACCGCGAACACTCAAAGTAGATGCTGAAGGTGACATTTATCTGATAGAGAGTAATCGAGGACTAAGAGTTATATCGCAAACTAGAAATGAGGTCACTTCTCCTTTTCGTGGTTCTGGAAGTATGTCCAATCCTGTAATGCTGGATTTTTCACTTGATCAGAAAACCTTGTATATCACCAATGAGGCGGGGAATGATAATGGAACGGGTATCTTTACCGTTACCCGGGACAATGGTTTCATGAATGCACGTGAATTGCTTAAAGCAAGATCAGCTTCAGACATAGCTGTGAATCCGGTAGACGGAACTATCTTTTATGCAGTAAAGGCAGGTGGAACAGTATATAGATATGATACGGAAACCCGGCAATCAGTTGTTGCTACTACATTGGGAGATAACAACTTTGTCAGCTTGGCATTTTCAAGAGACGGAAAGATTCTTTATCTGATAGGAGCAGATACTAACGCTATTTATAAATCAAACTATAATTTTCAGACACAAGGCTTGGATAATCCGACCGTTTTTGCTGGAACTCAATTTTCTTCGGGACATGCCGACGGAGTAGGTAGTGCAGCGCGTTTCTGGTTGCCGTTTCAAGGTGCTGTAGACGAAGAGGGTAATTTATTTGTTGCCGAGTTGCTTAATCATACTATTAGGAAGATTACTCCCGATGGCATGGTATCGACTTTTGCCGGTGTTCCTCAGAAGAAAGGATTTCTTGATGGAAAGCCTTTGGATGCGAAGTTCAATGAACCCATGGGGGTAGCTTTCGATAAGGATGGGACACTGTATGTTGCAGATGCGAAAAATCATCGTATTCGCATGATAAAGTATGAGTAAAAGAATTGTTATATAAAGAATAACTCACGACATGAAAAATGCAAATCTGAAAAGGTTCCTTATAGGGATCGGATTGTTTCTCGTTACGTTAAATTTATTTGCCCAGCAAGAGATAATGGTGACGGGAAAGGTGATAGATGGTCATAATGAACCTCTTATTGGAGTGGCTATCGTAGTAAAAAACCAGCCAGGACTTGGTACGACAACCGATTTTGATGGTAATTATAAGATAAAGGCAGGTACAAATGATGTATTAGTATTTTCTTTTTTGGGATGCGATTCGAAGGAAGTACTGGTCAATGGGAAAAAAGTAATCAATGTAACGCTCAAAGAGAATACGACTGCTTTGGAAGAAGTAACAGTTGTCGGTTCAGGTACGCAGCGAAAAGTGAGTGTGGTAGGTGCTATTACTTCCGTGGAAACTGGTGTACTTAAAAATAACTCCTCTGCCAATTTAAGCAATGCATTGGCAGGTAATGTTGCCGGAATTATAGCAGCGCAACGTACAGGCGAACCGGGCAATAATGTGTCTGAATTCTGGATACGTGGTATCAGTACTTTCGGTGCAAATGCTTCCGCATTAGTACTTGTAGATGGTGTGGAACGTAGTCTGAATGAAGTGAGTGTAGAAGATATAGAATCGTTTTCTGTACTTAAAGATGCCTCTGCTACTGCTATTTACGGTAATCGTGGTGCTAATGGAGTAGTTATCATTACAACTAAAAAAGGGAAAGCCGGCAAGGTGAATATAAACGCAAAGATAGAGTATGGTATCACCACTCCTTCCCGCTTACCCGAATATGTAAATGCTAGTACGTATGCTACCATGGCAAATGAAGCCAGATTAAGTCGGGGGGAAGATGTTAAATATACTGAAGCTGATATGGACATTATTGCCTATGGACTAGACAAGGATCTTTATCCGGACATGGACTGGCAGAAAGAAATACTGAACAAAACAACAACCAGCAGTCGGGCTATGCTGAATATAAGTGGTGGTGGAACCACTGCCCGTTATTTCATATCAGGAGCTTATTACAATGAAGACGGCTTATATAAAGCCGATAAAATGAAGAACTACAACACTAATGCAAATTACAAAAGATATAATTTCCGTTCGAATGTAGATGTGGATGTCACAAAGACTACAACGGTCGAGCTGGGAGTTTCCGGCTGGATTGCTACGCAAAATAAACCGGGGAATGCAAGCTCCGACGATTTGTATGGTTCCTTTGCGGCTCTCACTCCACTGACTGTTCCCAAAATTTATTCCAATGGGTTGTTTCCTACTTACGGGACGGGAGTTCAGACCAATCCTTATGTCCAACTGAATGAAATGGGCTATAAAGAGATGTGGCAGAATAAGATAGAGACCAATATTGCTATCAAGCAGAATCTGAACTTCGTGACAAAAGGACTTAGCTTTTACATTCGTTTTTCGTATGACTCTTTCAGTGAGAACTATGTAGAGCGCTTGAAGAATCCTACTCTATACCGGGCAGAAAAAGAACGGGATGCGAAAGGGAAACTTGTACTTACTAAAGTGTTAGACGAGAGACCTTTGACGCAAAATACCAGTTCGTGGGGAGACAGGAGATACTATGGAGAAATGAATCTGACCTATGAACGCCTGTTTGCAGAGAAGCACCGTGTAAGCGGATTGTTGCTGTACTATCAGCAGGAATATGCAAGAAATGATGCGGGTAGTAATATCTTTGCTGCTGTTCCGAGACGGAATATAGCCTTATCCGGTAGAGCAACCTATTCATATATGGATAGGTATCTGGCAGAATTCAACTTTGGATATACCGGCTCCGAGAACTTTGAGAAAGGAAAACGTTTTGGTTTTTTCCCTGCTGTAGCTATGGGATGGGTTGTTTCTAACGAGGCTTTTATGGCTAATACTAAATCTTGGTTAGATAATCTGAAATTGAGATACTCTTATGGAGAAGTAGGTAATGACCGGCTGGCGGGTGATACTCGTTTCCCTTATATCTCTGTGGTCGACGGAGAAGGTGGATACAGCTTTGGTGAGACCGGGCAGACCGGTGTGGGCGGAGTTGCTATTAAAACGATCGGTACTCCTAATCTGACATGGGAAACAGCTATTAAGCATAATATAGGCATCGACGTCGGACTCTTTAGTAAATTTGCGTTGACAGTGGATATGTTTAAGGATACGAGAAAAAATATCTTTATGAAACGTGACCATATACCGGGCACTGTCGGGTTGAGTGGCGGACAGATACCTTGGGCAAATGTAGGTAAAATGGAGAATATGGGTTTTGACGGAACGATGGCTTATTCCGATAAGATAGGAGATGTGAGTTATACATTGCGTGGAAACATCACTTATTCCAATACGAATGTGATTGACTATGACGAAGCAGCCAATGAACTGAACTATAAGATGACCAAAGGCTACCGTTGGAGTCAGACCAGAGGTCTGATAGCTTTGGGATTATTCAATGATGAGGCTGATATAGAAAATAGTCCTGTTCACACGTTTGGTCCGGTGAAGCCGGGTGACATTAAGTACAAAGACGTAAATGGCGACGGGGTAGTTAATAATGATGATATTGTTCCTATTGGTCATACGTATAATCCGGGGTTGATCTACGGTATGGGATTGAGTGTGGAATGGAAAGGATTCGATTTTAGTGTTTTGTTTCAAGGAGCCGGCAATTGCGATTTCTTTGTTGGCGGTTGGGGCGTATATCCTTTCCAGGAAGGAGAGGCGGGAAATATTATGAAAGTTGCTTCGAATCCCGCTGACCGTTGGATTTCCAGAGAAATATCGGGCACGCCTGATACAGAAAATCCCAATGCAGTTTTTCCGCGTCTCACTTACGGTAACAGTCAGAATAACAACAGAGCTTCTACTCATTGGTTACGCAACGGACGTTATTTGCGTTTGAAAAACCTCACTATTGGTTATACCATCCCCAAGAAAATCTCCCGTAAATTATTAATGGAGGGAGCACGCATTTATTTTTTGGGCAATAACCTTGCCGTATGGGATAGTTTTGGTTGGTGGGATCCCGAGCTGGCATCTGGCAATGGTGCCAGATACCCTATCCAGAAGAACTTTACACTCGGACTGACTCTTAACTTCTAACAGATATAACAAATGAAAAAGATATATATAATTCTTGTCACGATCGTAACTCTGGGAATGACAAGTTCCTGTAGCGATTATTTATCCATCGATAAATATGTGAATGATATGCTTACGCTGGATACTGTATTTTTGAGAAAGAACTATACGGAAGAGTGGCTGTGGAATACTTACAGCTATCTGAATAATGCCGGAGCGGAAATAGCCAATAAAGGAACAAACTGCTTTAGCTTCGCTTCGGACGAAGCCATCTTTGGCGACTGGTGGCCTAGATGCCGTATCTATCAGAATTGTGAATATACGGCAAATGATGGCTATGAAGACCGTTGGGGGCATTTATATCAAGGAATACGAAGAGCTTCCATTTTTATAGCCAGAGTAGAGGGTTGTCCCGAATTGGCAAATAGCGAAAAAGAAGATATGAAAGCTCAGGCCCGTTTTTTGCGTGCTTATTTTTATTGGCTGCTGATCAAACAGTATGGACCGGTTCCAATTATGCCTGAAGAAGGGCAGGATGTCAGTTTGAGTTACGACGCTCTTGCCGTAGCGAGAAATACGCATGATGAGTGTGTTGATTTTATTTGCCGGGAAATGACACAAGCTGCCCGTGTACTTCCTGTCACCCGCAATGCGTCCCGTTGGGGGCAAGCTACAAGAGGTGCTGCACTTGCAACGAAAGCTAAAGTTCTTTTATATGCAGCCAGTCCATTGTATAATGGAAACACCGATTTAAAATCTCTCACGGATGATCAGGGACGCGAACTGATTGCCCAAACGACTAGTGAGGAAAAATGGGCGAAAGCTGCCGCCGCTGCCAAAGACGTAATAGACTTGGGTATGTACGAACTTCTGACAGTAAAAGCGGATGGAACAACCGTTCTGCCTCCGTCGAATATACCTTCATCTGCCATCCCTTATCCCCATGGAAGTGGTGGAATAGACCCTTTTAAGTCCTATCAGCAATGTTTCAACGGGGAAATTACGGCATCTAAGAATCCTGAATTCATATTTACGCGCCAAAGTTATACCGGCAGTGATTTAAATGACATAGTGAAACATGCTGCACCGAGACAGATGAACGGATGGAATACGATAGCTGCTACTCTCAAACAGGAAAAGGCCTATTTGATGTGCGACGGAAATCCAATCACTTCGCCAAGTACAGAATATCCTTATCGGTCGAAGGAATTCTCTCTCTCCAATTCGGATTATCCGTATATCGGTGCGAATGTATCTTTGCGCTATGCTTATCGGGAACCTCGCTTGTATGCGTCGTTGGCATATAATGGTTGTGTATGGGAGAACGGAAGTACGACAGAAACACAGAAAATAGGACTGCAATATTTTTATTATAAGAATGATCCCAGTGGGAAGAGACTGTCGGAACCTGACTTTTATTTACGAACTGGGATTGGAGTGAAAAAGTATTATCATCCGGACGACTCATGGAATACGGGTGGCCAGTTGAAGTATAAAGTCGAACCGACGATTCGTTATGCAGATGTGCTGCTGTGGTATGCTGAGGCGTTGAATGAATTAGTTTCGGGACAAACTTATCAGATACCCTCTTATGACGATCAGACAATGATCGAAGTAAAGAGAGAAATCGGCTCGATAGAATCGGGAAAAGGTATGCGTTACGGATTCAGCAGAGTACGTTTCAGGGCTGGATTGCCGGACTTGCCGGATGAGGTTTATGCCGATTATGAATCATTTAAAAAAGAGTTGAAACGTGAACGTCAAGTAGAGTTCTTCCTTGAATCTTCCCGCTACTTCGACTTGCGCCGTTGGAAAGATGCGGATACGGAAGAAGGAGCTCCGGTAATGGGACTGAATGTAGATAAAAATAATTCGGACGAACAAAGACCGCTGTTCTATGAAGAAAGACTGGCGGAGATGCCGAAGATATTTCTTCCGAAAATGTATTTGTGGCCTATCCCGAAAGGTGAACTGAAAAAGAATAAGAAACTGACACAAAACCCCGGTTGGGAAAAATAAATGAAGACAATGAGAAAGATTAATTCATATTTATGTATATTGCTGGTCGCAATGCTGACCGGATGCAATAATTTGCCTGACGAGCAGTTTGAAAAGTCTGCTATCATTATCAAGAATGGCTATCATGAATGGGAGCTTCCTTATAATGGAGAAGATGAAATGACGGCTTATGTAAGTGTGGCTCTCAGTGGTACTTCGATTCTGACAGAAGATGTGGAAGCAGAACTGAAGGTGTCGCCTGCCAATCTGGAAGAATACAATTTCGATCAGTTCAGATACGATGAGAGCTCTTATTATGAGCTTCTTCCGGAAGAATGCTATGAATTGGAAAGCAATAAAGTAGTCATTCCGGCTGGTTCGGAATATGGTTTGCTTCCGGTGAAAATTAGAATTGACAAGATGAATAAGTATCATAACTACATCCTGCCTCTTGAAATTGTATCGGTATCCAAGTATAGCATTGGCAAGAATGGTTATAATAAGGCTTTAGTTAATATTGTCCTTAAAAATGATTATTCTGGGAAGTATAGCAGGACATTGGAATTGAATAGCTCCGAAGGTGGAATGCTGATCACTGGAGATCAAGTATTGAGGACGATCACTCCAAATATATGTTACTTTACGGCGGCTTATCTTGATAAGGCGAGTGAACAGGAATATTACAATATTAATATGGTGGTCAATAGCGATAGTACACTCACACTGTCTGCTGTTAATCCTGATATTGAACTGGAGTTTGCATCGCCCAGTAAAGAGAAGGACAATGAAACTAATATTGTAGAGATAAAGGACTTAGGAAAAAACTCGAAGTCTATGAAATTCTTCCTTGATTATTCTTATATTGATAAAAGTAATCCGGAGGCGGAACCTGTAAGGAGATACATAAAGGGATTTTTGTTGAGGGAAATAAAGGAAGACTAAATATAAAATGGGACTGGCTTAATGTACAGTCCCAGATGCTTTAAATATAAAATGAATGAGATATATGAATAAAAAAACACTATTGGGATATCTGTTTATCGGAATGCTGTTGAATGGAGGACTTACCTCTTGCGGGCGGCAGGAAACGCAAGATTCTGCCCGCATTGAATTACTGAATAATTCATGGAACATGAATTTTCCGTCAGCAGCACAAGCAAAACTGGATACTGCCATGCGAGCCGACTCATTGCCTGCCATTAGGGAGATCGAGAAAGGTTTTGCCATCTCCTTCACCGTGAATCTGGAAGTCCCGACTTTCGACCGCCATATTCTCGAAATTCCGGGAGTACTGGATGTTTGCCTTCGCCAGCATAATCCACTGGACCGTAACAAACAGAACTACCCTGCTTATAAAATGCCGGACGGCTCGCTCCCTGTTCTTGAAGCCGGACTGGAACTGAAGTCTCCTGTTGACGGACACATGGAACGAATGATAATCGGTATTCCATTGGCAATGCTGGATCAACCTTTGGGAGAACACGCGGTAATATTGAATTTCTCCGGTGTCCGTTGGACCATGTATGTAGACGGCAAACTTCTGGATAATGATTTTCCATTAGGATATCCTCTCCCTGAGAAAATGAAAAACTGGAAGATAGATTCTCATTTTGTATCACAAGCGGCTATCTATTACCCTTCTCTGCAACCTGAACGGATGGAAAGAACAACTGCTGAATTGCAGCCGCAAATACAATACTGGACTCCGACCGGACATAATGCGTGGGTAGGAGATGTAGTCAGTCTTTATCACGACGGAACCTATCATCTTTTCTATTTGTATGATCGTCGTGGACATCAAAGTAAATTTGGTCGCGGAGGACATTACTTTGAACATCTTTCTACAAAGGACTTTCGTCATTGGACAGAGCACGAAGCGGCTGTACCTATCGAAGAACAATGGGAGGCGTTCGGCACTGGCACTCCTTTTATTTTCAATAATCAGCTTTGTATCAGTTATGGTTATCATACAACCCGTATTTATCCGCGTGAGCAGACTACTCTTCCCGAATTGTATGAATACTTGGATAAAAATGGATACACAGGCTCTTTCAACCGCCATCAGATGACCGGTGTGGCTGCCGGTTCCTCTTATTCGGTCAGTGATGACGGTGTTCATTTTCGTAAGACAGGCATATTGTTCCATCCCTGCGAAAACCCAAGTATCTATGTAGACCCGAAAGGCGACTTGAAAATGTTGGCTAATTATGGAGCTCGGGGTACATGGGCCTCTGATTCCGTCAGTGGCGGTTGGCGCTGTCTGGATGAAAATTTCCCTTTGGGTGGTGATTGCACTTTCTTCTTTCATTGGGGAGACTATGATTATATAATTGGAGGTTTTACCCGTTTATGGTCTAAACAAACAGCACAACCGGATTCTGTTTATCGGGATGTGGTGGCAGAAGGCCTCGATTTTTATAACGGTTCCTGTGTGCCTACTATAACTGAGATCTCGAACAACCGTTTTGTCATGGCGGGTTGGATGTGGATGAAGGCTTGGGGTGGTCCGTTAGTGATTCACGAAATGGTACAGTTGCCGGAAGGACGCATTGGCACAAAGTGGATGGATGAACTGGTCCCTGCCGTTTCGCCGGATGTCATTACCCTTTCGGGAAGTTCTGATAAAATAGAAAAAGTACCGTCTGGCTCTTTCCTGTTGACTTTCGATGTAACACCTGTCGCTTCTGATGGTAAATTGGCTGTTAACTTGTTGCCTTCTGTCGATAAGGGAATACAAGATGCGTGCGAATGGAAGTTGGATAATGGAGAAAAACGTGCGCAATATGCTTTGGTCAGTGGTGAATCCATTCGTGAACGCTCTTTACGCGAAGGAGGTGCTCCACAGCAAGGCCGAAATTATGCAATCGAGAACCTGATAGATACAGACAAAACATTTACTGTACGCATGGTAGTTAAAGCATCCGATAAGTTTGACGGTTCTTTGGTAGATACAGAAATCGCAGGAAAACGCACGATGGTTTCCTATCGTGAGAAGTTAACTGTAGAACGTTTGCAATTCCATTTTGAAAATATGGAAGTGAATCATGTTCGTTTGTCTTCTTTGGCAGAATAAAGTAGTTTTTATAAAAGTCCTTCACCCTTCACTTCTCCGTATTCATGGGGGATAGAGGGTGAAGGATTACTCTTCATTAATCTTTCACCAGCCTATTCATTCCCCCTCTTGCTAGACTACTCCCCCAATCCTTTATCTCTTTTTCATTGTTCTACATAAGTTCAGCTCTCGTCTGTTAATGATAAAGTTACTCGTCATACTTAGTAAACTTATTAGTTTCTAATAATAAAGTTACTTTGGGTAGCAATCAATCTTTAAACGCAAGCTTTGTTTTTATAAATGAAAGCTTCGTTTTTATAATTGCAAGTTGCGTTTATAAAAACGGAGCTTTCGTTTATAGTTTGAACCAAGGGATTAACAAGTTTACTATTAGATCAAAGCAAGTTTGTTATGAATGAAACGTAACTTATCTATTAGTACATTAGACTACAAATGCCAGTATACTTTGGAATGATAAGCGTTGTGTTTGTTTATACTATTCACCCGCAAACATCGATGGATAAATGGGGGTGAAAGGTGAACCCTGACGATGTGTATTGCTTATTTGTCTGTATAGATAGCAGGGGGAAGGGTATATAAAGCCTCTTTGCTATCAGAAATATTCGTCATTCTAGTTTCTAAATCACCATACCAGAACAGGGTAGATGCATAATCTACTTGCCCGCCGTCCCAGCTGATCAGTTCAAAATCGAATTGTAAGCGTTCGTTGAAAGGTATGATATCCAGATTTCGTGTACGAACAAAGGTATTGTATCCTCTTGAAGCCTCATCGTCTTCCCGAGGAGCACCGCCAAAGGGATTAAAATAAGGATGGATAGGTGCGAAAGTAGTATTATAGTAATCCTCCGTGCCACAACCGAAGTGAGAGGGAAACTCTTCATTATCTATCCAGAGGTGTTCATCACCTTCGCCATACCAGCGTGGGCAATGATTATACAAAGAGAGCATATCGCCTTTAAAAACGCCCCTTCCCTGCAAAGTCCCCATATTATAATCCAAACCACGATTAGTCTCCAACCCGTTTTCTTGCTTCCATCCGGCATGGAAATACAATGTGTTGGCATACCATTTCCATGCAGAGATGCAAGCCTCTATCTTGACATGGGCAGAGTTCCCGGAGATATTCTCGACTTCGATGTGGGCTTTCTGTCGATAAGGCATGACAAAACGTAGTTTTGAATATCCTTTTCCGTCTGCTTCCAGATAATAGCTGCGCACGGCAGGTGCTCCCATACCAGCTCCTGTCAAATCACTTAATGGCACACATACTGTTTGAACACCGTCGAATGATATTTTGACTATCAAATTACGCATGATTGAAGAATAGTTGGTGGAATCAACCTCTGATACATGAATCGAAAGGTTTCGAATTGCTTTTTCTCCGTCGGGAAGTGTCATGTTTAGAGATGAGTGTGCAGTTAATCTGCTCTCTTTAATTTCGGGATTTTTAGTATATACTTTAGGATGCATGAGCTGTTCGCTGAGTTTTTGTGCCTTATCTTGTAGAGCCTCTCCGTCTTTGAGGGTAAAAGTTTGAACTTTAGTCTCTTTGGGGTATGTGCGGCAGGACGTATGGAAGAAGTAATCGCGGTCTACATTATCTACCGTTATTTTACAGCTTTGTGCATAAGGGAGGGGATAGTAGAAACTACTTCCTTGTGTAGTAGAATAGTGTTCGTGCTTATACAATAACCCTTCGGGGATGTTTAGCGGAAATAGAGAAATGTCATAGGCGGGAATAAGGATGCTGGCTTCTTTTTCTCCGTCAAAGTAGATGCGGAGATTAGCGCCACCGGAACCACCGGTGGTCAGTATTCGGGTGAGTACACCGGGTCCTTCTTCGTCAAATAATACTTTTTCTACCCGTCCGTTGTTAGCTTCATAACGAACGAATCCTGTATTATCACGATTGGCATGCCACGAAGGAGTGCCTGGTATTACTGACCTGCGATCATAACTGGATATGTGCTTGGTCGTAAAGGTAGGGGCGGGAAAACACGGCTCTGCTTCTACGGCAATCATTTCGTCCATCAATGATTCTAAATTAATCTTGTCTTTGCAGGAAGAATAAGCAGGTTCTTTGCAGGAGTAGATGGAAAAAAGAATTGCAAGGCTACACAAATAAAATAAAGTAGTAGTTTTCATCGCGTATAATTTTGGAGTTAATAAATGAATTGCCGACTGTAATGTCCTTCTCCCATGCAGCACAGACAGGCTCCAAATGCAGCTTCTTCCTGAATGGTGGATAATTGCATTGGACGGTCGAAACGATCTTCTAGTGCTTCATGCAGAAGTGAGTTCTTTTTAATTCCGTTGCCGGAACCTACTAAAATGGTTTTATTCTTCTTGAGAGATTCCGGTAATAGCTGGAAGTAATTATAAAGTCCCTGACTGATCCCCTTGACAAATCCGATGATTAGATTCTCCGGAGTAAGGTTGGAGGTAGATATATTGGTGATTTTCCCCCTTTCATCCGGACTCGAACGCGTCCCGTCAAATAGAGTATCTATGATCAAGTCATTTTTTGAATCCTTTTGATAAGAGATTGAAGTCATTATTGTATATAAGTCATTTTTGGAAAGTTCTTTTCCTGTAAAAAGATGTAGAGTACTGTTGAAGAATTTTCTTAAAATGGCAAAAGAGTATCCTCCGCACAAAGCAGCACCTACCAAAAGGTAGCCGCCTCCGGGTAGGGGGCGGGTGTCCAGTGAATTTATCTCCATATAACGATCGGTATAGATAGACACTTGGCTGCTGGTTCCTACAGTGATGTGAATAGAATGGTTTATGTCCCGTACAGAACCCAGAAAGCTAGCTTGATTATCTCCGATGGCTGTATATACCGGTATCTTATGATAGTAACCGGCCAAAGAAGCTGACGGTACCACTTCTGGTACCATTGCCGTGTCAATGCCTGCTTTTTGTATGGCTTCCATATTAAAAACAAGTTCTTTTTTATCGAAAAAGCCCAAGCTGGCAGCATTGGTAGGGTCTATCTGTGGAGTATTTTTTCCGGATAGTTTCATTACCGCGTAATCCATGATGGTGCAAAGTTTGGTTGCGTTTGCTGGGATCAGTCGATTTTGAATATTATAAAAATGAGTAACTAATCCATATCCCGTTGCTACCGGACAGCCGGTAATATCCCTTAGGTACGTGGCATAGTTCTGCTTTTCTCTATAGTCCAGATTACCTCTTCCGTCTTGCCAGGTGTATAACGGGCTTACTGCGTTGCCTTGAACATCAGTATAAACTATGCCATGCATTTGTCCTGTTATTCCTATGCCTTTGATCTCTTTATATTGCGACTGAAATTCTCGGACTATATTGATTACAATATTAATGATTGTATCTGCATCTTGTTTTTTCTCCCAACTTTTGGATGAAGGGATCGTTGCGCAATTCTCTCTAGTAATGGAAATTACATTCTGAGTTGATGTGTGATAGACAACTCCACATATGGAGCTTGTCCCAATATCGATTCCTATAAAATACATATCTTCTTTTCTTTTAAACGTGATTGATCTTTTTCATTTTAGTCATTAGGAATAACAAGTAGCATGCGCAAATCGTTAATACGATCACCGCACCGGTTTGTCCTCCCATTGTGTCAGAAGCAACCCCCATCAAAACAGGGAAGATAGCGCCTCCTATGATTCCCATAATCATTAATCCGGAGATTTCATTATGTCGGGTCGGCATATAGCTCAACGCACTGGAAAAAATAATCGGAAATATATTAGAGTTACCAAAGCCAATGAACCCTATACATATATAAATGGCAAGTAAACTTTGGCTGAAGTATAGTCCTATAATACCAGCCATAATCATGAACACACTGATCATGAAAAACTTGACTGGTGAGAACCATGCCAAAATAAATGTTCCGGAAAAGCATCCGATGGTACGTAAGAAGAAATACAGACTAATAACATATCCGGCTTCCGAGAGTGAAATATCGGCTCTTTCTTGAAGAAGTTTGGGAGCTGTAATATTAACTCCGACATCTATACCTACGTGAACCAGGATTCCGAGGAAAAAAAGAACGATGATGGCGTTACTAAGTAGACCGATACATTCGCGGAACGAAGAAGATTGTTTTTTTTCTGCTGGTTCTTTGATCGGGGTACTCATCAGATAGAGGATGGCAATTACGTCTACAACGGCAAATATGACAAAGAGCAATTTCCAGTTTCCATAGTAGAGGGCTGCTTTTGCTGCAAGAATCGGTGCAATGGCGGAAGCTATGGCTTTAACGAATTGCCCTAATGTGAGAAAACTGGATTGTTTATCAGGATTTACCATGTTGGCTAATAGAGGATTGAGGGATACCTGCATGATGGTATTCCCGATTCCTATAAAAGAAAAGGCGATGAACATGCTAATACTGTCATAAATCAAATTGGGAATGATCAGACCGACAAGTGTCAGGATCATGCTTAAAAGAACTGTTTTCTTCCTTCCGATCTTATTCATTAACATACTGGTCGGTACCGAGAATATCAAGAACCAGAGAAAGACTGTGACCGAAAATGTATTGGCTACCGTATCAGATAATGTAAAGTCTTGCTTTACATGGTTGGTCGCAATTCCTACTAAGTCTACAAAACCCATCGTGAAGAAAGCAAGCATGATGGGGATGATCTTGTTAATATTATATTTGTTTTCCATAATGATGTGATATAAATTTATATTAATGTTATATGTGTTAGCTGATAGTCCAATTGATTCTAAAAAATCCATTAGCCATACGACTAAATGGGGATGTATATATACGTGTTGCTATCATGTATATGTTTGATCTTTTTTTGTTGAATTTCGGCGTGTTTCATGTTGTTTATTACTAAAGGTATTTATGTTTATAGGTTAATTGACTTTGCAAATATAATCCTTTGTTTTCTATATGCAAATAAATAATGCACATATTTGATTTAAATATGATAATTTTATGGTTTACATATAGGTGCTTTGATAAACGAATACGTGTATGGGAGTTTATTTGTTCAACAGATTTTGGGTGATTCTTATTAGTAATTATTATATTTGCAAAAGTGACATACCTTGCATCTTATATATTAGATAAATACAGAATATAAAATATGAAAGCAAATAAACAGGACTACACCCCCGCACCGATGGACCTTTCATCGGTCGACCTTCCCGAATCTTTAATCCAATTATCGGAGCGCATAGCTGAAAATGTACATGAAGTGTGGGCAAAAGCCCGGATGGACGAAGGCTGGACTTATGGTGAAAAACGCGATGATATCCATAAAAAGCACCCTTGTCTGGTGCCTTATGATGAGTTGCCGGAAGAAGAAAAAGAGTACGACCGGAATACGGCTATGAATACGATCAAGATGGTGAAGAAATTAGGTTTCAGAATAGAAAGGGAGGATTAAGTTATGAATGCTCGTTGGTTTGACCGGATTATTTATGGCGGGGCCTGGAAACAGATACGTTTCCTGATTATTATAGTCATTTCGCTGATAGTTCTATCTTGTCTGGGAGTACACTGGGGAAGCAAGCATCAGATGGCTCCTTCCGAAGAGATGACTGCGCTGGCTGCCGACTCTGCGGCGAACCATTCTTTTCAGAAGACCCTGTGGAATGTATACAATAACTTTGTTGATTCGGGCAACCTGATCAGCATAAGTCCGGAAGACCGCCCGTGGGCATTGATTATTAGTTTGCTGGGTTCCGTCGTTTTAGGCGGATTGCTGATCTCCACGCTTTCCAATATCATTGAAAGGCGGGTGGAAAATTGTAGAAACGGGTTGATTCATTATAAACTATCCGATCATTTTGTGATCATCGGTGCAGATGCGATGTTACCCTGTCTGATACGACAGTTATGCCAACGGGAAAAGGATTGCACGTTAGTCATTCAGACTTCCAAAGACGTCAATGAAGTACGGATGGAATTATTCTCCAATCTCACAAAGGACGAGGAGAAGAGAATCGTTTTGGTTCATGCCATGAGAGACTCTAAAGAAGAACTGAAAAAGTTGTATGTGGCGGATGCGAAAGAAGTCTTTATATTGGGAGATAGCGGAGAGCTGGATGATGTGGAATATTATCATGACTCGATGAATGTCGACTGTCTGAATCTGATAGGCGAACTTTGCAAGGAAGAGAATCGGAAACCTCCTTTGAAGTGCAACGTACTCTTTGAATATCAATCTACTTTTGCCGTCTTCCAATTCTCGGATATTGATGATGATATAAAGGAGTATATTGATTTCTGTCCGTTTAACTTTTACGAAACATGGGCGCAAAAAGTATTTGTGCGAAATGCGTGTAGTATCCGTGAGATTAATTATCTGCCTTTGGATTATCAGCCTGTCACTTACGAATCAGAGAAATATGTGCATCTGGTAATTGTGGGAATGTCAAGGATGGGAGTTGCTCTGGCTGTCGAAGCTGCTCATATAGCCCACTATCCCAACTTTATCCGGGATAAAAAGAAGAAAACGCGCATCACTTTTATCGATAATAAAGCAATGCGTGAGATGAACAGCTTCAAACAAGCGTATGAAAACCTGTTTGATGTATCTTATTCTACCTTTATAGATACAAAAACCGGAATGGTTCGCAAAGATGAGCCTGCTAAGACCTATGCTCATCTGGGAGCAGATTTTATAGACATAGAATGGCAGTTTGTACAAGGAACTATCGAATCGCCGGAAGTCCGTGATTTGATTACAGGCTGGTGTGAAGATGAGGATGCGCTGATGACGG
Organism: Bacteroides thetaiotaomicron; assembly: GCA_019412825.1. Classification (GTDB taxonomy): domain Bacteria; phylum Bacteroidota; class Bacteroidia; order Bacteroidales; family Bacteroidaceae; genus Bacteroides; species Bacteroides thetaiotaomicron_A. The sequence goes on from DXOL01000001.1 coordinate 22,244, forward strand.
TTGCAGTCTGTCTGAACCTGACTCATCAGTCTATTTCTTCTGCTGTCTATCTCCCGCGTTGTGTCTATGAGAAAGGTGTTCCGGTGCTGGTTCAGCAACGGATAACATCGGCTATTATTGAAAAATTATCCGGTAATCCGTTGAAGGGAAAAGGAGGAACCAATCAGCGTTTCAAGAATCTTCGTCCGTTCGGGATGTTGGATGATTGTTTCGACTTGTGCATGGCAGACGAGATGTATGCCAAGCGTGTAAATGCGGTGTATGAAAAGTGTGAAGGAGATAAAGTTTTGACAGAACTGCCATCTGCGAAAGAAATGGATGAACTATGGCACAATCCGAAGTTCAAAACGGTAAAGAAATGGTCTAATATTTATAATGCGAATGCCATTCCTACCAAATTGCGTTCAATCGGCTACACCAAGGAACATTGGGACAACGGAAAGCAACTTAGCGAAAAGCAGGTGGCGATTTTGGCAGAGGTGGAACACAACCGATGGAATGTGGAAGAACTGTTACTGGGATATAGACCTGTGACAAAAAAGGAACAGGAAGAGATAGAACAAAAGGCAGCCTTGAAGAATAAAAAGCGGGATGAAGAATATGCTCATTATGACATTCGTCCTTACAACGATTTGCGGAATGGCAGTGAGAAATATGATATTGCTTTGACACGGCATCTGCTTTTGATTGTGAAGCAGGACGAAAAACTATAAAATGGATTAGGATTTGTGATATGGGGAATCATCAAAAGGAAATATTCTTAGTGCTCTTTATCTTTCTGACTGGTTTTCAGTGCGTTTGGGCACAAACCACTCAGAAGGGAATCGTCATGGAAATGAGTAGCAATAACAAGCCCGTAGCCGGTGCTGAAATAAAAGTAGCGGGTGCTTCGCCTACGGACAGCGATCAGGAGGGGCGGTTTATACTGAATTTCACCGCTTCCTTGCCGGGCGATCCGTTGATGATTAATGATATCTATAAGAAAGGTTTCAAAATAGTCAATTACGAGAAAGTAGCTAACTGGAATATATCGTCTGCCTCCGAACTGAAAATTGTATTAGGGCGTACCGAAGTCATCAATGCGTTGCGCAAGAAATATTACGATATAGGCGAATCCAATAGCGAGAAAGAATATCGGAAAACATTGGCTGAACTGGAAGAACTGAAGAAACAGAACGCATTGTCCGCAGTGGAATATGATCAGAAAGTTGATTCCATGTCTAAAAGTATGATGGAATGGCAGAAACGTCTGGAAATATATGCGCTTAAATTTGCCTGCATCAATCGTGACGAGCTTGATGCTATGGAAAAGCAGGCAATGGAACTGCTCGATCATGGTGATGTGCATGGAGCTATTCGTCTTTATGAAGAGATGAAGCTTGATTCTGCCATGACATTGAAGATTGCAGTCAGGCAGGAAGCCAAAGAAGATATGAAACTGCTTCTTCCATCCTTAGTGAATAATTTCCAGTTGCTGAAGCAAGCCGATGATAAAGTGGCGTGTGACTCTGTTGCTCACTTGATTTATGAGATGGCGGCGGATATCAAGCTGAAATTAATGTCGGTAGAGTGGTTCTTTCAGCGGAATGACCCAAGTGAAGTTTTGGATCAGTATAGCTTGATCGTAAAGGATACGCAAAGTATGCAAGAGATTGAGCTAGTGGAGAATAGCCTTCAGCAGTCATTGAAAGAAGTCAAACTGAAAGGAGAACTGAAGAAAAAGGCACAGTTGGTTTTCGAACGAATCGAAGACCGCAAGAAATGGATCAGCATAAAGGAAAAAATATAGAAACAGATGAAGAAGATCAAGATTTTTATTGCATCATCGGCGGAGTTGAATGAAGACAAACAGATGTTTGACTTGTACTTTTCGGATAAGAATAAACTTTATCGTGACCGGAATATAGACTTCGACCAGCGTACGTGGATGGACTTCAGCAGTTCGCTGAATGAAGGTCGTCTGCAGGATCGCTATAATGACTATATCCGCGAATGTGATATTGTGATTTTTCTGTTCCACACACGGATGGGGCGCTATACCAAAGAAGAACTGGAAGTGGCCCATGAAATATATCTGAAGACTAAGGCTGCAAAACCTAAAATATTTGTCTATTTCAAGGAGGAAGGGATCGTTGATGAGTCTCTCAAAGATTTTAAATCTTATTGCGAGAAGAATCTTGGACACTTCTGCGACTTGTATACCAATTATGATGATTTGCGTCTCAAGTTCGACAAACAATTGCAGATTTTGGAGAATGAAGGCTTTATCAAGCCCGATCCGGTAGATGTGAAACGGACATTGAGGTTCGTATTATTGTATGTCCTTGTGCCTGTTCTGGTGGTGGCACTGGCTTTCTTTGCTTTCTATTATTATTCGCCGGTCACTTCCACAGTGCGTCTTACGGATACTTCCAAGTCTTCTTTGCCTTTTTATGGCGCTGATATAACATTGGAGTATGCCGATAAGAGCGAAACCCGTCATGTGGACAGACTTTCTGACGAGGTTGTTTTCAAAGAAATTCACACTAAATATATGGGTGAGAATGCCCGTCTGAAGATAGAATCGAAAGGATATGTGACGGTAGATACGGTACTGAGCCTGGAAAAGAATGTGACTCTTGGCATCAGTCGTGATTCTTCATTGGCGATGATTTTCGGTACTGTGAAAGATGAGGATAACCGTCCGCTGGCGGATGCTACTGTTCAAGTGCTGGACATGAAAACGGTATCTGACGGAATGGGAAACTTTCAGCTGCCCATACCTGCCGAGAAACAAAAAGAGGAACAACGGGTGACGGTATACAAGGATGGATATCAATTATGGGACTTCACCGGACCGGTATCCGATAAAGTCCCATGGAAGATTATTCTGAGAAAGTAATGCCTTTACTTTCTGTAAATGCTATTATTGTTGGTCCGGTAGTCATTGATAAGGTAGAGCAGAACGGCATCGTTAGGCAGCGTGCCGCTCTTATACTCCAGACCAGTTTTTAATAATTCCTCGGAGCCGGGCTGGGATAATTTGGCCAGGAGGTCTCCTTTGGCAAACCGGACAACAAGAGGGTAGGAGCTGAAAAGTTGATTGAGTTCTTTCAGTTCGTTTGCGATGTTTTCCGCCTCTTGCAGAAATTTCAGAGCCTCCGCATTATTGCTGTTCTGATAGTAGGCGATACTTGTATTGAGAGTCATCAATAGATAGTTCGTGCCAAGTTGGGCTTTATTATGCGGATACAGTGTCTTGATGATTTCGTATGCTTTCTTTTGCACTTCCAGTGCTTTGGCATATTTTTTAAGTTTGCCGTATCCCAACGACAGGTTATTGTAGGTAGTGGTGATACTGCCCATCATATCCACGTCGTTCGGCTTTTGTTTCAGGTGCTTTTCCCTGTCTTTCTTTACTTTTTCCAGATGTTCCACTCCTAATTCATACAGTCCTCCGCAGACCATTGCGGTACCTATGCTGTTCTCTGTTCTCAAGTCCTGAAATCCCCATACTCCTTGCATGGTGTATAATGCTTCCAGGTCGATGGCGGCTTTCAGAGCTTTGTCATGTTCGGAAAGTTCCAGGAGCATATCGATATACGATGCCTGCGCACTGATAATCTCAAGAACAAATCTTGCCGGATTCAACTGATTCAGTTTTTCGGCATATTGGTAAGCTTGTTCCACATGCTTCCTTTCTTCGGGTTTATTTCCGTTTTTGGAGTAATATAGAATGTATTGTTTCTCAATATTGTACAATAATGAGGTCTTTTGTTCTTCGCTGTTGATTTTGAATTCGTTGGCTACCTTGTCTTCAAATGCTTTTATGGTCGTGAGGAAGTTTTCCGGTTCTGTTTCTGTGCTTACGCTGATGTAGGCGAAGTTCCATAAAGCATACCAGTAGGCACGGGACAAGGGACGCATCTTATATAGTTTCTCGGCTTTTGCCAGAATCTCTTTTATACTGCCGGCTGCCAGTTTGTAATCCGCCTTCTCTACTGCCTGATGGAACAGGGATTCCTGTCTTCCTATTTCAGCTTCGAGTATGGCTTCTTCATTATCTCCTGCATTCTTTTTATTTAGCTCGAATAATTTCTCTGACAGTTCGTTGACCTTAGACACATTGCCTTCCTTTTTGTAAATGTCTGTCAGCGAACTGTATATGTTGGCAAGCTGAGAACTTTGAATATTTATGAACAGCTGATTGTCGCTGTCTGCTATCTCTTCACTGATTTCTTTGATCTGGTCTTCATAGATTTCCTTTGCTTCTTTGAATTCGTTCATGGCTTCGTATGTCTTTCCCATTGAATAGAACGTCTGATGGTAGATAGCATAGTAATCGCCTGAAGGCATGGAAATATTTTTGTTGGACAGGATTTCCAGTGCGTTGATGTCATACTCCAAGGCTTTGATATAGTCTTTCTGATGATGACGCGCAAGGGTACTTTTTATGTTCAGTACTTGTACGAGAGATTTCTCGTCAAATGAAAGTTTCTGGCATTTGTCCAGCCATTCCATGGTATCACTGTCTTCCAGTCCTATTTTCTGCAGTGCGTATTTAAATACGTATGTAAACCTGTCGGGAAGTGCTTCGGCTACGAACTTGTAGGCATCATTTGCTTTCTTCTCGTTTTCCATTCCTCCGGTCAGGGCGCAGAGGTCGGCATATCGGTACATTGTTTCGGCCAGTTTGTCGATGTCTTCCTCTGCTTTTGTTTTCTGTGACAGCTTCTCTCTGGCTTGAGTGATAATTCCGGATTTATTGTATAGCTCGATGGCTTCAGACAGTTTTCCGGCATTGACCAGTTCCAGTACTTGCTTCTCAATGGCGTTGATGTCATCCGGATTTATTCTCGCAAACTTCTCAGCGTACTGATCGATCTGATTCATAAATGATCTGGATTCTTCCGCCATCGTTTTCAGACGGTCGCTACGCTCTTGCAGACTGATTTTCTGTGCTATATATAGCTGGTTGATTTCTTCAATGGCTTTTTCTTGTTTCTTCGAAAAGTGGGCAACGGAGATGGAATAATACTTGTTCTTGCTTTCTTCTATAGTGCCTTCGGGAGCCATCACAATGCTCAGCGGACGTTTTTCGGATAGAATCCACCCGTTGATCATGTCTTTATTCACCAGTTCATATCCTTTCTTATATACATTCGGAGAAGCGATAGCCATTCCCGGTTTCTGTTTGCTGAAGTTGAACTGGAAATTCCCGCTGGCATCCGTATCGGTGGCAGGGGCATCGGTAGCTGTCAGTTGTACTCCCGGTAGTGGGGACTTATTTGAATTAAAAATCTGTACTGTACCTTTTTGAGACATTTGTGCGTAAGCACTTCCGGATAGTAATAAGAATATCCAGAAACAAGCGTTTTTGGTTTTCATAGCTTTTATTTCTTAATGATGTATATGCAAGTCAACAAAAGGAATGTGGAGAGAGAAAGTTATCGGGGCTGACTAAAAAGTCTGAAAGCTGATTATATCCTTTTTAGTCAGCCCCGGGTATATTGGCAGGGAGTCAGGATCAGTTGTGTACTACTGTTCCTATTTCTTCTCCGCTGATTACTTTTTTGAGGTTTCCTACCGTGTCCATGTCAAAAACAACAATCGGCAGGTTGTTTTCCTTGCACATACAGGTAGCTGTGAGGTCCATCACTTTCAGACCGCGTTTCAGTACTTCATCGTATGTGATGTCACTGAATTTTGTAGCTGTAGGGTCTTTCTCCGGGTCGGCTGTGTAGATGCCGTCTACGCGGGTACCTTTCAGCATTACGTCTGCTTCGATTTCGATGCCGCGCAGTGAAGAGCCGGTGTCTGTGGTAAAGAAAGGATTTCCCGTACCGCCGGACATGATAACGATTTCACCGTTTTCCATGCATTCAATCGCTTTCCATTTGCTGTAGAATTCACCGATCGGCTCCATGCGGACTGCTGTAAGTACACGGGCCTTCACTCCGGCTGCTACTAATGCGGAACTTAATGCAAGGCTGTTGATGACAGTTGCCAGCATACCCATCTGGTCACCTTTCACACGGTCGAAGCCCTTGTTGGCTCCGCTTAGTCCACGGAAGATATTTCCGCCGCCGATAACGATGCCGATTTGTACTCCCTGTTCATGGATTTCTTTGATTTGTGCGGCATATTCCGCCAGTCTTTTTTCGTCGATGCCGTATTGTTTTTCCCCCATCAGGCTTTCTCCGCTGAGCTTCAGCAGAATTCTTTTATACTTTGCCATATCTTTTTACATTTAGTTTACCGCAAATATAGAGATAATTTGTTGGATAGACCTCATAGTTGCGCGATAACTTTTATATCGCTTTCTTCACTATTTCTCTTCCGATGAAGGTCTGCACGATTCCCCTCAATGAAAGGTAAGTGATGAAAGCCAGCCATAAAGCGTGATTTCCCAAGAGATTGTGGAAGGCATAGTAGATAATAAAAAAGCTGACGGAAGCAACCAACATCGAATAAAGCATCTGGCGGGTGGCGGTGGCGCCGATAAACACACCATCCCATAAGAAAGCGGAGAAACCTGTCAATGGGATGGCAAGAGCCCAATAGAAGTAAGTGTCTGAGGCGCTTATTACCGAAACATCATTCGTCAGTAACCCGAGAAATCCTTTTCCGCCTATTGCATATAAAAGGGTGAATGCTGCCGAAAGTCCGATGCCCCAATAGAAAAGGTGATTGACCGTGTTGCGGAGGGCCGTTTGATTTCTTGCGCCGATATAGCGTCCGGCTAACGCTTCCCCTGCATAGGCGAATCCATCCATGATGTAAGAGAAGAGCGTGAACAATTGCATCAGCAGTGTATTTACTGCCAAAACGACTTCTCCCTGTGCAGCTCCAGCAGAGGTGAAGAACATCGTTACGATTACCAGGCAGAGGGTACGGAAAAAGATGTCACGGTTTACCCGGAAGAAACGGTACATTGCCTGCTTCTGTATGATGTCTTTCCATACAATACGTTTTCGGAGCGTGCTGTAATAACGCATATACAATAGTATAGCCATAAAGAAACCTGCATACTGTGCGATAAGGGTTCCGGCGGCGACTCCTGCCACTTTCATATCCAAGAGATAGACGAAAGACAAACTGGCGATAATATTGACAATATTCTGCGTGATGGCAATATACATCGGGAAGCGTGAGTTTTGCATTCCGATAAACCAGCCTGCAAATCCATAAAGGCCCAGCATTGCCGGAGCTCCCCAAATACAGATATAGAAATAGGTAGTTGCCAGTTGCTTTACTTCTTCTGTGGTCTGTATGAGTGTGAACGCCGCATTAAGGATAGGATATTGAAGGATCAGCAGGCATAGGGCAATAAAGAGTCCGACGCCGACAGAACGTATCAGTAACCGGTTGATTTCGTTTAAGTCATGCTGCCCGTAGGCTTGTGAGGTCATGCCGCTTGTTCCCATACGTAGAAATCCGAAGATCCAGTAGATGATATTGAACAACATTCCTCCTACGGCAATCGCCCCGATATATGCCGGAGAGCCGAGATGCCCTACGATGGTGACATCGATAAGTCCCAGCAATGGCACGGTAATATTCGAAATAATCGATGGTACGGCAATCTGTAATATTCGTCTGTTTTCGGAGGTCGTCTTTTTATTTATCATCTTGTAGAAACACTTTTATCAAATAGATTGTTCTTTTTGCGAACAAAGGTACATATTTTATTATTTTATTGTATCTTTGCGTGTCACGAACTAGAAACAATGTAACTGATTATGAAAACCTTAACTCTCCTTCTTTTTTCTTTGTTTTCGTTGCCGCTGATGCTGAATGCACAGACGGCCGATGAAATGTTGCATAAAGTCACGGCTGCTATTGAGGCCGGACAGCATGGACAGGCGGTTAGCTATTTCCGTCAGGCTATCAGTCTGAATATAGACCGCTCGGAAATGTTCTACTGGACGAGTATAGACAAGAGTAGTGAGATCAGCTCGAAACTTTCTAATGAGTTGGCTCTTGCCTATAAGAAAAATCGGAATTATGATAAAGCCTTTTTGTTTTATAAAGAACTGTCGCAGAAGGACCCTGATAATGTAGATTATCTGGAGGCTGTTGCCGAAATGCAGGTATGTCGTGGACAGGAGAAGGATGCGTTGCGTATGTACGAGAATATATTGAAGTTGGATGCGGATAATCTGGCAGCCAATATCTTTCTCGGTAATTATTATTATCTGATGGCGGAGCAGGAGAAGAAAAAACTGGAAAGTGACTATAAGAAGCTTTCTTCACCGACAAAAATGCAATATGCACGTTATCGGGATGGGTTGTCGAAATTGTTTGCTACCGGATATGAGAAAGCACGAAGCTCTTTACAGAAAGTGGTGCTACGGTTCCCTTCTACAGAGGCTCAGAAAACGTTAGATAAGATATTGAGGATAGAGAAAGAGGTGAATCGCTGAGCGATTCACCTCTTTTCATTATTATTTTGCGGTGCGAATAGGCAAATCTAATGGACCTTCAATGACAGTACGAGTACCACTTTGTCCTTTTTTAGGACCAGGTATTAATGGACTGTACATCAGGACATGGCGAATTCTTGTACGCTGATCTGGAGTAAATTCATTGGCATAAGTAAAAGCATAATCCATGATATTGGTAGAAGTAAACTCTGTTTCAGTTTCACAATTTATTCGTTTGGCAAGTATTGGAAGATATTTTTCTCCATTGTCAATCTGTTCATTTACCCAAATGTCATACGCTACTTTATTATATGGATAGGTATCTCTACAATAGTCGGTATCTTGACAATCATTCAGTAAATTACCGTTCTCATCTTCTGCAAAAGCATGGTGTAATCCTAAATAATGTCCTAATTCATGAGCTATAGTAACTGTAACGTCTGCTGTGTTATGTATCGTTTCAGTAGATTGTGAATTAATAAACAGACTATTTATAGATGTACAATAAGGGAATTTTAAGTTTTTCAGTTCTAGATAAGAATAATTTATCTCATTAAGCCCTTCTAGAAAAGTACTTCCTTTTGTGGAGAATGGAAGATGGGAAATTCCTAATATTGTTGAGTTAGAATGAGGGTCGGATTCAAAATTGTAGATCATAACATTAATATACAGATTAGGATCCCACAGATAATCTACATATTTCCCTGAATTGTCTTGCATGAATTTCTCACAGTCTATTGGATAGGTTTCCGACCATTCTACGTATTCTATACCTGGTGCAGCCAATTGTTTTCCAGATGGAGCAACAGTTGCAAGGCTGAAAGTGAGATTCATGTCCACACTGTTGACTGTATTTTTATATAAGTTGTTAACTATATCAAGTATGTTAGATAATCGTTTAGAACTGACGTATTGTAAAGGATCATTTTTATCTTTATATAAAACGTGAAAAATAACGGGAAGATTATAATGATGCTCTTCTGCAGTGCTGCTGGAAGCTTCTTGAGTTATTTGGATTGTTTTAGTTACTTTGTTGCTTATAATTGTAACTGTAGCACTTCTTGGATTTGAGTCCAGGCTAGCTGTTATAGATAGAGTCAGTTCTCCATCATTCTCACCATTCTTTTTATCAGGGACACACCACTGCTTGTTGCTCGAAACACTCCATGAGGAATTACAGGTCACATCTATTTTTAATGTTTCGCCATTTGCGCTAACATCATTAAAAGTTGATTGCGATAATTCCAGTTTCGCAGTTTCTGAATCGGAATCGGCACAACTAATAAGGAAAAATAGTAATGGAAGTAGGAAGATTAATCTTGTTTTCATAAATAAGCGAGTTTTTATAGTATATATAAACGTATGGCTCAAAGATAATGTTTTTTGAAACAATAGAGGCTTTTATTTAAAGATGTATTCTACCTCTTTAAACATATATCCTCTTTTTTTCTGCGCATCATCTTCCAGAATCAGCTTCCCTTCGGGCTCTACGCAAATAATTCTCGCAAAGAACTCTCCATCAGCATCTTTATACCGATGCATCCCTTCTTTTCTGAAAAGAGCTTTTTCATATCGGTGGGTTATGAGTTCAGTGTCACCGTTCCGGAGCAATTCATAATCGGATTGAATGCGGAGCATGATATTCTTGAGAATTTCGAAAATGTCATACTGTTTTCCTGTGATTTGCCGGAGCGATACCGGATTTGGAGCAGTACTATGGAATGCTTCCTGATTCACATTGATCCCGATTCCGGAAATACTCTGACTGATATTGCGTCCCATTAAATCATTTTCAATCAGCATTCCACATATTTTTTTGTCTTTCCAGTAGATATCATTCGGCCATTTGATGGAAAAATCGTCAGCATAGCTATCCAGTTCCTCTTTAATAGCCAAAGACACAATCTGAGAAATCAAGAACTGCCGGCGTGCTTCCAAAAAATCCGGGAAAAGAACAAAACTGAAAAGAAGATTCTTTTTTGGTTCAGATTCCCACGAATTGCCACGTTGCCCACGTCCGGATGTCTGGAAGTCGGCAACTACAGTTGTAAATGCTGCAACTCCCTGTTGCTTGGAACAAAGAGCCTGCAGATAACTGTTTGTAGAATTTGTCTCACTGATGTGAATCAATGGGACAGGAAATGACATATCAGGGGAGGGCATCATATTCTGTACGCAGTTTCTTAGTGAATTTCTTGATAACTTCTTCATAAGAATGATCGATGAGTTCCTTCATTAATTTATCGTCTACGTCTCTATCGAAGTAAACGCCATTCCAATATTTCTTGTTGAAATGGTAGGCTCCTTCAATGCCTGCATAATGTTCGCGCAGTTCGATGGCACGCTCCGGATCACATTTCAGTGCGATGAAGTTTGCTCCTTCCAAGTCGATGAGGGCAAACATTTTGTCCATCACCTTCATAACCAGTGATACATCATCAAATGGGAATGATTCGGTAACCCCTTTTTTGCTTAAGCAGTATTCCCTGATCGTTTCTACATTCATAAGTCTTTCGATTCTATGTTTTTGCTTCTTGTTAAAATACTTGTTTCCTATTAAAATAAAGGAGGATAAAAGGCTTCCTTTATATGGTCTATTCTGAAATTTCCGTTCTCGCCAATGACAGTGATGATATCGAAACGTACCGGAACATCAATTTGAAATAGTTTCATATATGCGTCGGCAGCACGTACTGTCCGTTTAATCTTTGGTAAATCGACGGCTTCTTCCGGTTGGGCAAACAAAGTGTTACTGCGTGTTTTCACTTCTACTATCACCAATTCATTCTCTATGGCGGCTACGATGTCCAGTTCGAAGTGACCTTTTCTCCAGTTCCGGTGGCGGATAAGATAACCATGCTCTTCGAGATAGGCTACTGCGGCATTTTCTCCTGCTTTCCCTAATTCATTGTGTTCAGCCATCTTTTTTTGCAAATTTACAGCTTTTATTCTTTGTTTTTACAGAAGTAAAAGTAATTTTGCAGAAGATATGAGAAAAAGGAGCAAAAAGTGCCTGAAAATGCACGCTGAGTATACCAAACGGGAACGGCGGATGAGCATTTTGTTAAGCGAAGACGAGCAGCTGATTGTCGATCGTTATCTGGAAAAATACAAGATAACGAATAAGTCACGCTGGCTTCGCGAAACCATTCTCATGTTTATCCATAAAAATATGGAAGAAGATTATCCCACCCTCTTCGGAGAACATGACATGAGACGCTGATGATGACGCTGGACGATACTTACTTCATGAAACAGGCATTGATAGAAGCCGGCAAGGCTGCAGAGCGGGGCGAAGTCCCTGTAGGGGCAGTGATTGTCTGCAAAGAACGGATCATAGCCCGTGCCCATAACCTGACAGAGACATTGAATGATGTGACGGCCCATGCTGAAATGCAGGCTATCACTGCTGCCGCCAACGTACTTGGCGGGAAGTACCTGAACGAGTGTACGCTGTATGTTACAGTAGAACCCTGTGTGATGTGTGCCGGTGCCATTGCTTGGGCGCAGACCGGCAAACTGGTTTTTGGTGCGGAAGATGATAAGCGTGGGTATCAGCGATATGCGGCTCAGGCGCTGCATCCTAAAACGGTCGTTGTAAAAGGAATCCTTGCAGATGAATGTGCTGCTCTGATGAAGAACTTTTTCGCTTCTAAGAGAAGATGAAACAGTGATTAGTAAACTGCTGGTTATGCGTTACTAACCACTTTCTATATTATATTATTTTACTTCCTCGAAATCCACATATTCACCATCATCCTGAGTGAATATTTTCTTATGTTTGGTTCTTGGGCTGTTTTCAGCAAAGATTTCCTCTTCGTTATCGCCACGGCTGTCCGTGTTCTGGTTATAGCTGGGACGACGTTGTTGCTGGCCGGTTTGTCCACTCCTTGCCTGCTTCGTCCGGGAAGACGAACCACGGCCAAGCCCGAAAATGGCTCTTAATATAAATCCGACAATCGAAAGGCCAAATATGACAATGGCAGCCAGAAAAAGAAGTAAGAATAAAAGTATATGCATTGGGCTATGATTTTATGTTGTAACTTCGATAAAACTCATAGTACAACAAACGTGCCAAGAGATTGTTTATTTACTTTTTCTTGTAAAAAGTGAAAGTAAAATATACCAGACGATGATCGCTGCAAAGCTGCTGATACCCAAGAAAACGAGGAATGGGATACATACAATCAGGAAAATGAAACTGATTTTATTTGTACTCCATGAAAGATTCTTGAATTTCAGCGAGAACATCGGTATCTCTGACACCAACAACCACGAAAACAGACAAACCAATAAAATAAGGTAGACAGGATGGCAGTTCTCGGAGACGAGGAAGTCATGCGCCCCTACTACGAAAGATCCCCAGAATAAGGCGTTTGCCGGAACAGGAAGACCTACGAAAGAACTGGTCTGCCGGGTATCATTATTGAATTTAGCCAGTCGTAACGCTGAGAATACGGAAATCAAAAAGGCTGCGTATGGCAGGTAAGGAGCAAGAAATTCCATATTTGCCGGATAGTACATCTCTTTTAATAAGGAGAATACAATCAGCGAGGGAGCCACGCCGAAGCTGACATCATCTGCAAGTGAATCCAAGTCTTTTCCGATGATTGAGTGTGCATTGAGAACGCGAGCCAGCATGCCATCGAAAAAATCGAAGACTGCACTCAGAACAATAAAAAGCAGTGCCAGGTCATAACGGGCTTCGAAAGCCATGACACAAGCGATACAACCGGAGAAAAGGTTCAGGCAGGTTACTGTATTCGGAATATTGTTCTTTATAACATTTGTCATTGTGACCGAATTATTTAAGTTTGGCGATAACCGTCTGGTTACCGGTCGTTAATTGTCCCATGCTGACACAGACTTCCGTGTCGAGGGGCAGATATACATCCACACGGGAACCGAATTTGATAAAACCCATGTGTTCGTCGATATAGCATTCTTCTCCTACTTCTGCGTAGGTGACAATGCGGCGTGCCACGGCTCCGGCGATTTGTCGGGTCAGCACTTCCACTCCTTCCGGAGTTTCTATGACTACGGTAGAACGTTCGTTCTCCGTACTGGCTTTAGGCAGCCATGCTTTCATGAAGTTACCGTTGTGGTGGGCTACCTTTTTAATGGTGCCGTCCACCGGATACCAGTTGGCATGTACGTTAACGATGCTCATGAAGATAGAGATCATCAACCGGCGGTCATGGAAGTATTCGTTTTCGTCCACTTCTTCAATGACTACGATTTTGCCGTCAGCAGGAGCGACGACTATCTTTTCTGTATCCTTCCCGAAAAGTCGAATCGGACAGCGGAAGAAGTTAACCATCAGCAGATATACTGCAATACTGGCTACTGCAACCACATAAAAAGGAATTTTGCAATCTATTCCCCAATAAAGGGCCGCATTAATCAGTAGCAGTAGCAGAAAGCTAGCCCATAATATATGTGTTCCTTCGCGGTGAATACGTATCTTTTTTAATTTCTTTAGTCGGCCCATGAATGCTGTTTAATGATATTGTGTGCAAAAATATACTTATTTTAAAAAAACAGCAAGTAAATGGGCAGAGAAATGCGAGTGTTGATAACTTTTTGAGGATTATTTTTGTTTATAACGCGGGAGGTAGTAATTTTATGCCTTCAAATTAACTACTTATCATTATGCAGGATTTCGTTCATTTACACGTTCATACGCAATATTCTCTTCTGGATGGTCAGGCAAGTGTCGCCCGTCTGGTAGATAAAGCCATGAAAAATGGGATGAAGGGTATTGCCGTGACCGATCATGGAAATATGTTCGGCATCAAGGAATTTACGAACTATGTCAATAAGAAGAATAGCGGTCCGAAAGGGGAAATCAAGGATCTGAAAAAGCGGATTGCAGGGATTGAAGCCGGCACAGTGGAGTGTGAGGATAAGGAGGCGGAGATAGCTGCCTGCAAGGCGAAGATCGTGGAGGCGGAGAACAAGCTCTTTAAACCGATTATCGGTTGCGAGATGTACGTCGCCCGCCGTACGATGGACTTGAAAGAAGGGAAGCCGGACCAAAGCGGTTACCACCTGATTGTACTTGCCAAGAATGAGAAAGGTTATCATAACCTTATTAAATTAGTATCGCACGCGTGGACGCGCGGGTACTATATGCGTCCGCGTACCGACCGCAGTGAGCTGGAGAAGTATCACGAAGGTCTGATTGTCTGCTCTGCGTGTCTGGGTGGCGAGGTGCCGAAACGTATTACCGCAGGGCAGTTTGCCGAAGCCGAAGAAGCGATCCAATGGTATAAGAACCTGTTTGGTGATGACTACTATCTGGAGATGCAGCGCCATAAGGCGACTGTACCCCGTGCCAATCACGAATGTTATCCGCTACAGGTAAATGTGAACAAATACTTGCAGGAGTATGCCCGGAAGTTTAATGTCAAGCTGATCTGTACCAACGACGTCCACTTTGTGGATGAAGAGAATGCCGAGGCGCATGACCGTCTGATCTGCCTGAGTACGGGTAAAGACTTGGATGACCCCAGCCGTATGCTATATACCAAACAGGAATGGATGAAAACCCGTGAAGAGATGAATGAACTCTTTGCAGATGTTCCCGAGGCACTGAGCAATACGCTGGAAATTCTTGATAAAGTCGAATATTACTCGATCGATCATGCACCTATCATGCCTACCTTCGCTATTCCCGAAGACTTCGGAACGGAAGAAGGATATCGCGCCAAATATACGGAGAAAGACCTGTTCGACGAGTTTACGCAGGACGAACATGGCAATGTGGTGCTGAGTGAAGAGGAAGGACAGGCCAAGATCAAACGTCTGGGGGGATATGAGAAACTGTATCGTATCAAACTTGAAGGCGACTATCTGGCAAAGTTAGCATTTGACGGAGCGAAAAAAATATATGGCGACCCTTTGTCGGAAGAAGTGAAAGAACGGCTCAACTTCGAGTTGTACATCATGAAAACGATGGGGTTCCCCGGATACTTCTTGATTGTACAGGACTTTATCAACGCCGCACGTGTGGAACTGGGCGTATCGGTAGGTCCCGGACGTGGTTCGGCTGCCGGTTCGGCGGTGGCTTACTGTCTGGGTATCACCAAGATCGACCCTATCCAGTACGACTTGCTGTTCGAGCGTTTCTTGAATCCGGACCGTATCTCCTTGCCCGATATCGATGTGGACTTCGATGACGACGGTCGTGGTGAAGTGCTTCGCTGGGTAACCAATAAATATGGTCAGGAAAAAGTAGCGCATATCATCACGTATGGTACGATGGCTACCAAACTGGCTATCAAAGACGTTGCCCGTGTACAGAAACTTCCTCTCTCGGAGTCCGACCGTCTGGCAAAGCTGGTGCCGGATAAAATTCCCGACAAGAAGCTGAACCTGCGGAATGCCATCGAATACGTCCCCGAACTGCAAGCGGCTGAGGCATCGTCCGACCCGTTGGTGCGAGACACTCTTAAGTATGCCAAAATGCTTGAAGGTAACGTTCGTGGTACCGGTGTGCATGCCTGCGGTACGATTATCTGTCGTGACGACATCACCGACTGGGTGCCTGTAAGTACGGCCGACGATAAGGAAACGGGCGAAAAGATGCTCGTTACCCAGTATGAAGGTTCGGTGATCGAGGATACCGGATTGATCAAGATGGACTTCCTCGGATTGAAAACGTTGTCTATTATTAAGGAAGCGGTTGAGAATATCCGTCTGAGTCGTAATCTGGAAGTAGATGTAGACCAGATCGATATCACCGACCCGGCAACTTATAAATTATATAGTGACGGACGTACCATCGGAACATTCCAGTTTGAATCTGCCGGAATGCAGAAGTACCTGCGCGAATTGCAGCCTTCTACCTTCGAAGATTTGATCGCCATGAATGCCCTCTATCGTCCGGGTCCGATGGATTATATTCCGGACTTCATCGACCGTAAGCATGGCCGTAAGCCGATTGAATATGACATTCCGGTGATGGAGAAATATCTGAAAGATACGTATGGCATTACGGTCTATCAGGAACAGGTGATGCTTTTGTCACGTCTGCTGGCGGACTTTACCCGTGGTGAGTCCGATGCCCTTCGTAAGGCGATGGGTAAGAAGCTGCGTGATAAGCTGGATCACATGAAACCTAAGTTTATCGAAGGCGGACGCAAGAACGGCCATGACCCGAAAGTACTTGAAAAGATTTGGACCGACTGGGAAAAGTTTGCCTCTTATGCGTTCAACAAATCGCACGCTACTTGCTACTCTTGGGTAGCTTATCAGACAGCCTATCTGAAAGCGAACTACCCGTCGGAATACATGGCGGCTGTCATGAGCCGAAGTTTGTCCAACATTACGGATATCACGAAGCTGATGGACGAATGCAAGGCAATGGGTATCGAGACGCTCGGCCCGGATGTGAATGAGAGTAACCTGAAGTTTACGGTCAACCATGACGGTAATATCCGTTTCGGACTGGGAGCGGTGAAAGGCGTAGGCGAAGCCGCCGTGCAAAGCATTGTAGAAGAACGTAATACCAACGGACCATTCAAAGGTATCTTTGACTTCGTACAACGTGTCAATCTGAATGCCTGCAATAAAAAGAATATGGAATGTCTGGCGTTGGCGGGAGGTTTCGACAGTTTCCCCGAATTGAAGCGGGAGCAGTACTTTGCCGTCAACTCTAAGGGCGAAGTATTCCTCGAAACATTAATGCGATACGGCAACCGCTATCAGGAAGACAAGAGAGCTGCCATCAATTCATTGTTCGGCGGAGCGAATGTCGTCGATATTGCCACCCCCGAAATTCCTCAGGGAGTAGAGCGCTGGGGCGACCTCGAACGTCTGAACAAGGAACGCGACCTGGTAGGTATCTACCTTTCCGCCCATCCGCTGGATGAGTTTGCGATTGTGCTGGATCACGTTTGCAATACCCGTATGGCAGATTTGGAAGATAAGGCGGCTCTGGCAGGCCGGGAGATTACAATGGGCGGTATTGTGACCAGTGTCCGTCGTGGAGTCAGCAAGAATGGCAATCCGTATGGCATTGCCAAGATCGAAGACTATTCGGGCTCTACGGAAATACCTTTCTGGGGAAATGACTGGGTGACTTATCAGGGATATCTGAATGAAGGGACGTTCCTGTATATCAAAGCCCGTTGTCAGGCCAAGCAATGGCGGCAGGACGAACTGGAAGTCAAGATCACTTCGATGGAACTTCTGCCCGACGTGAAAGAAGAACTGGTACAGAAGATCACCATTATTATTCCTCTGTCGGTGTTAAATTCGGGATTGGTTACCGAACTGGCGACTTTGACCAAAGAACATCCCGGTAATACGGAACTCTACTTCAAAGTGACGGACGATACGGACAGCCGTATGTCGGTCGATCTGATTTCCCGTCCGGTCAAACTTTCGGTAGGCAGAGATTTAATAACATATTTAAAGGAGCGCCCCGAACTTGGATTCCGTATAAATTGATTATCTTTGTAGCGCAAATCTACAAACGAAGTAATACATAATAATTAATACTTAATACTTAAAAAGAAATGGCTTTAGAAATTACAGACAGCAACTATAAGGAAATCCTTGCAGAAGGAAAGCCTGTTGTGGTGGATTTTTGGGCTCCCTGGTGTGGCCCTTGTAAAATGGTGGCTCCTATTATTGAAGAATTGGCTGCGGAGTTTGAAGGACAAGTCATCATCGGTAAATGCGATGTGGATGATAACAGCGATGTGGCTGCCGAATATGGTATCCGCAACATTCCTACTGTTTTGTTCTTCAAGAATGGTGAGATTGTAGACAAGCAGGTAGGCGCAGTCGCCAAACCGGTATTCGTGGAAAAAGTGAAGAACCTTCTCTAAACTTTGTATCATACTTAATACTTATTACTTAATACTTACAACCATGGGACTGGAAGATGATTTTTTATTAGAAGATGCCGATGACGAAAAGACCGTCGAGTTTATCAAGAACTATCTGCCTCAGGAACTGAAAGAGAAGTTCGAGGACGATGAACTGTACTATTTTCTCGATCTGATAGACGAGTACTATTCAGAAAGTGGCATTCTCGACGCTCAGCCCGATAACGACGGCTACGTAAACATCGACTTGGAAGAGGTCGTAGCTTACATCGTGAAAGAAGCCAAGAAGGACGAAATGGGAGAATATGATCCCGAAGAAATCCTTTTTGTGGTTCAGGGAGAAATGGAATATGGAAACTCTCTGGGGCAGGTGGACTAATTGTCGCTAGTCACCACTGTAGATAAATGAAAGGAACATAGCCTGAAAGATTCGCGTCTTTCAGGCTATGTCTTTTTCCATCCTTATGTTTTCGCTTTCCGGTATTTCCTGCCAAGTAAATTGGCAGCACTTCCTCAGAATACACTGTACCTGCTATCTGCTTATTTTATTAAACACCCATGTGGGAAATAGTTTCGGGGCTTTCGGATTTTTAGTATCTTTGTTCGTTGTTTTATTGCGTATCACTAAGGTCTGATAATTGAAGCACGTTAGTGCTTCAATTGTTGCACCTAGGTAACTCTTTCGTTGCACCTTAGTGCAACGAAAAAAAACAGCCAAGCAAACAACTAATTACTTAAATACTAACTGATAAGTTATTAACAGCCAAACATAAAATTATTCTTATGAGCATTTATTACGACCTTTATGAGAATCCGGATAAAGAGGGTACCGAAGAACAGAAGTTACTGCATGCACGGGTAGTGCCAAGCGGATCACATACAACCAAAGAGTTTGTGGAACGGGTATCCATGATGCACCATATTCCTCATGCACAATTAGTTGGAGCAGTGGAAGCTATCACTGACGAGTTGCAGACTCTGCTGTCCAGAGGATATATTGTGGAGTTTGGAGATTTGGGGCATTTTTCTCTGACCCTCTCTTTGGAGAAAGAAATCACTGACAGAAAAGAAGTGCGCTCTCCATCTGTCCATCTGAAAAATATCAAACTAAAGGTAAAGCAAACATATAAGAGAGAACTGAACTCTAAAATGGATTTAGAACGAATATCTTCCCCTACACGTTCCAATATGAACATATCAGAAGAAGAATGTCTGAAAAGATTGCAGGACTTTTTGGAGAAACATCCTTGTATCAATCGGGCAGATTATTGTACTATCACCGGAGTGAATAAAACACAGGCTATACGGCAATTGAATCTTTTCATTGAAAAGGGAGTTATTCAGAAATATGGGATTGGGAAGACGGTAGTGTATATACGTGTGGTGTAAGTTCTTATTTTAGATTTCCTCCAACGCATAATACTGATAATCCCGAAGTACCGTTTGAAGAAACTTCTCCTGATTATTCTCTCGTGGAGTAACAGATAAGATTTCCTGCACCTTTTTGGCGAGTAATGTAACGCGCCTTACCCGATCCTTTTCACTGGACTCCAGCGTTCGGGTGATTACGTTCACCTGTTCCAATGATAAATCGGCAGATTGTGGATACGTCGGGTGATAATTCTTTGTCAGATAATCAAATTCATCGAGGCTAACGTGTATCTTGCGATAATTCTTCTCTTTGATCACCATCGTTCCGGCTGCTAAATCACCCAGCCGCTGACTGTTTTTAGTCAGCAGAACGACTAAAAGTCCTAAACCACCCGTGCCGGGACCGTCAATGATGAAGAGAAGCCAGCGCAACAGATAAGCACTGATGCTGGGAGTAGAACCGTCTGATTTTACGACGCGTATATTCATCAGACGTTTTCCGAAACTCTGCCCGTGATTGAACATTTCGCAGAGGAACGAGTAAAAAAGTACAGGCAAATAGACGAGGCACAGAAAAAAGACCGTACCGACTCCGGAGGATAAATGCAGTTTAACAATGAGTGTCGTCACAGAATATAGATAAATCACAATCAGGGAATAATCGATGACCAAAGCCAGCAATCGTTCGCCGATACTGGCGGGCGTTTGGCTGATTCGAACAAACTGACCGGTAATAATCGTAGATTCTGCCATTCTTGGTTAAACATTTTTAGGTTTAA
Organism: Bacteroides thetaiotaomicron; assembly: GCA_019412825.1. Lineage (GTDB taxonomy): Bacteria > Bacteroidota > Bacteroidia > Bacteroidales > Bacteroidaceae > Bacteroides > Bacteroides thetaiotaomicron_A. The sequence goes on from DXOL01000001.1 coordinate 42,638, forward strand.
GTTGCAAATATATCATAATTCTTTTACTTTTGCTTCTGCTCTCAAACAAAACTTATTCGAAATCTATTAAAAGAGATGAATGTAAACTATGTCTATGGAATCATCTTCCTGTTTTTAACATCTTGCCTTTCTCCCACAGATAGGGTAATTCCTTCTTTATTGCGTGCAGATTCTTTGATAGAAGTTGGATGTGCAGATAGTGCATTGAGTTTATTGGAACGTATGAATCTTGCTGAGTTGTCTTCTATACAGTCTAGAGCTAAATATGCCCTATTGTTAACACAAGCCAAAGATCAGAACTATGTTACTCACACGGATGATTCGCTAATTCGTGTCGCTGTAGATTATTATGACACTTCCGATGATATTACCCTAAGGGCAAAAGCTCATTATTATCTTGGACGAGTTTGTCAAGACAGAGGTGATATTGAAGGAACTGTACGTGGATTTTTGGTGGCAATGCCTTTAGCTGAGCAAGCGGATAATTATGATCTGAATATTTTATTGAAAAGCAATTTAGGTTTATTGTTTTGGCAGCACGGGTTGCAAGAAGAGGCTGATTCTCTTTATAGACAGGCTATTGAATTGGCAGAAATACATCATGATTCATTGCGTTTAGCTGTAGCGTTGGTCAAACGGGCGGATATCTGTATGGAAAAAGGAAATGACTATTTGATTGACGCGGAAAAATGCTTAAAGCAGGCTTTGAAATTAATCGTGAAGAGTGATGAACAGCGTATAAAAGAACTTGTGTTCAGTTCTCTAAGCTATCTTCTGTTATATCAAGGAAAAACACAAGATGCTATAGAATATGCAAATAAAGGTCTGAAATTAGTATTAGATAGTTTGGAAAAAAATGGCTATTATCTTGTCATTGGAAGTGCTTATTCTCAATTGGAACAATATGATTCGGCATTTATTTATTTGAATAAAGTTTTATCTTCTGATAATTATTATACAAAAGCGAGTGTATATATGAAGTTGTCGGAAATAGCAAAGGAACTGGGGAAAAAAGACGAAGCATTGGAATTTGAAACTTTATATGCTGTTTATAAGGATTCCATGAAACTAATGGAGCAACCGGTTGAAGTCGTATCTTCTTTGAAGAATGTGTTATATCGTCAATCAACAGAACGCTATGAGTCATTTTTGACTCAGTATCGTTTTTGTTTATTGTTATTTGGATTATTGTTGATTCTTATGATTTATATCTTCTTTCAAAGGCGTAGAAAAAGGAAAGAACAAATGGTGCAATTAGTAAATAAACGGCAATTATTATATAAAAGTATAGAGACACTTAAGAAAGAGTTAGAGAAAAAAGATATAGAAATAAAAGAAATACAGCAGCATTGTGGGCATTTAGAGTCGAATGTTGCCAAAAGAGTGAGATTAGATAATAATCTTAAAGAATTGTTGGAACAATACCATCAAATACAAGAAGATTTGGAACGCCAACTTGATGAAAGAGATGCGGAAGTAAAACGATTGAGAAATCTGAATCTTAAGTTTATATTAATGTCTTCTACTATCTATCAAATGCTGATAGAGTTGTGTGAGTATAATAAACTTAATCCTGATGGGATGAAGAAGATTACTAATGATGAATGGGATGTTTTATTGCATGAAATAGATATGGCATCTTTGGGTTTTGTAGAAAGATTAAGAACTAAATATGAGTGTTTATTGGAGGAAGATATTCATTTTTGTTGCTTAGTTAGACTGGATTTTAAATATGTGGATATTGCTTATCTTTGGGGGTGCACTTCTGCTGCTGTGTATAAAAGAAGTCGGTCTGTATTAGAGAGAATGGGCTTGGATAAATATAAAAAAGTAAGATTGATTGATATATTAAGCAAAATATAACTTTCCTGTATTTTTATATGCTCTTTGTGTAATGTGCAATATTGATTTTTAAATTTGTTAACACAATGGTATAGTACTTTTCTTATGCTTACTGTCCATATTTGCAGTATTGAACATCAAAAATCGACAGTATTATGAAAAAACTACTATTTTTATTGTTCCTATGTGTTTTCTTTTCAAATATGACACTAGGAAGTTCTCCGGAATGTAATATAGATAGCTACAGTATGGAGTTAAGTCACTCTTCTAGAAAAATAATATTAAAAGGGAAAGGAGTGAAGCAAGGCGAAGTGACTCGGGTGCCAGTAGTCTATCCAGTAGAAGCATTTATTGATAACAATGTATTGTATCTTAACTTCTTTTCTGAAGTACAGAACGTGACAGTTACTGTAATAGATTTGGATACTAATGAAATCGTTCTTCAAGATGCTTTTTCTTGTGATATGGGGTTAATATTCTTTGATTTAGACTTGAAAAGTGGAAAGGACTATTTGCTTGAACTTTCATTTGAAAAATATAATTTAATAGGATATATTTAATAGGGAAGGATACTGATTAATTTTGTTGAGGTCAAATTGGATAGACTTATTTGTGCACATACGCGTATAAATGAAATTTGAGTGATCCTGCATATTAGGAGGATTATGAGTTCGAATAGTTTAATTGTATTATACTTAAAACTAATAATTATGATTGTAGAAACTAGAAATATATTGATTATATTGATGTTATTGGTCATGGGAGCATGCTCTAATGATGAATATGATATCGTAAATGACTCTCCATTAAATAGTGAAGATAATATTGAAAATGTCAGTTACTTGAAGAATCGGTTTTCATTTGCTTTGGCTAAGGTTCTTTATGAAAACGAAGATGTGAGAGCATTAATAAAAGAGGAAGCTTTAAAACAGTTTGATTATGAGTATGATGTTTTGTTTCAGCTAGTTTATGATAAACCATTAGCTAGAGGAGAAACGTTAGAAAAATTGTTATTGAAGTATCTGAGTAAAAGTGAGCTTTTATCTCTTTTGGAGAAGATACCTACTTTGACAATTTTTGTTCCCTCTCTTCCCGAGGATAGTTTTTCAGCAGAAAGTTGGAATATAAAAAGTGATATACCTTTTGTTGCATATAAAAATGAGGAAAATCAAATACTGTATATAGATCGTGAAGGCATAATAAAAAAAAATCGTCATGATGAGATTCCTGTATTTCCTATTGTTGTAGTGAAACCTTCCGAGAGAGTTGTATTACAGTCTGCAATGGTGAGAAGTCTATCTAATACTACTGTGTTACGAGCAGGAAATGGTAAGCATTTTGTTTTTGAGTATGCTGAATTTGATAATAATTCAAAAATTAGTACTAGATCAACTCCAATTCCTAGTAATTACGAGAAAATTTATGATGCGAAAAAGAAATCTGATGAAAATGGAATCTGGCAAAGAGATTATATTTATTACAATATTTCAACAAAAGATGGTGTTGGCGTTTTTCAAAAAAATATATCAGAGTGTTTGTATTCTTTTGAGTTATTAGGAGACCCCAATGGGATATATAGAGTGATAGCAGATCAGGATGATGATCCTAGACATCGTCCTGAAGGTCAAGGGAGGCATCCTGTACGTGGACAGGATTGGGGTACAGAATTGTATTGGTATGCAGGAAATTTTGAATTTATAGTGAAGGTTTATGTTAGTAGCACACAACTTATTTCAAATGAAATAATTAAAGCTATCTCTATTAATCCAACAAAATTGTTTGAATTGGAATTACAATCGCAAGGTAGTGGAAGAAATTCTAACCCTAAGCGTGTGGTAGGAATAAAAAAAGTGAAAAAATATTATTTGCCACAACCTTTACCACTTTTTGATTGGAACATTGAGAATTATTCTACCTCAATAAAAATATCTATTGAAGAAAAAGATAATGAAGTCACAGAACAAAATACTATTGAGACATCTAGTACCTTTGCAACTAATTTCGAATTCAGTGCAAGTTTGGGAGAAAAAAGTAAAATAGGGGCTAAATATGGGACATCTTCTTCTGTAACTCAGAAAGTTGCTAGTACCATAACAAGACACTTAAATAGTGATCAATTGGGAGATGTTGTTATAAATTTTGGAGATGATGTTGTGGTGAAAAATGTAATGGATACTATCGGATACCGAATTGGTTATAGGCCTAAGGTGAATACACCAATTTATGGTCCTGCCTTGAATCCTAAATATAATTCGGGGTATTATAGGATTGAAGTACTTCCTCTAGCACAATATTAATTATTTGAATTTATTTAATAACATATAGAAAGTTGAAGTTTGATATCTAGTTGGTTAACTCTTTTTTTAGTGAATTTTGTTGTTTACTTCTTTTCGATTTATCGAAGTAGATTTTTGTATTCGAAAAAGATATATAAGTGAGATTTCTTCGTTGCTTTATCTAGAAGTGATCTCACTTTTGTTGATTATTCTCGAATTCAAAATGAGAAAAGAAATATTAATAATTTTTATTTGAGAAAGAATCTATATTTATAAAGTGAAATGTTTAAAATATTAATAATATGGATGTAGTCATAAAATATTTAGTATGTATTTCAATTTTGTTATTGACTTTATCTTCATGCGATAAGAATAGTGATGAACAAACGAAAGTAGAAAGAAGTTATACTTTAGGCATAAAAATAGAATATATTCATAAATCTGAAACATATCCTGATGCAGGTTCAAAAGTCTATATTTATTTTAATCATAAACAAGAAGACTTTACTGGACTACAATGTGATGAAGGTGGTGTCTATTATTCTGATAGTAAAATTATCAGACCGAATGAATTATGTATAGCAGATGCTGACGGAATAGTGAATATTGATTTTAAAGAATATTTGGATGTTGAGTTTTCTATTGTAGTTGAAAGTTATAAAAAAGAAGGTTTAAAAGGATTCTTGTACATTGAAAAATATAAATTCAAAGAAGATGATGTGATTTGTTTTAAATTTCATGAATAGCTTAAGTTAATTACCTACGTAATCTCTTGCTATTCCTGCTTTAATATATTTTGTTTATGCCAGTTTCTGTATATTGGCAAGCTAGTAACATAATGTTATTTTGATGTGTGTTTGTGTAAAAGGATAGGCTTAGGTTAAACATTTTTAGAATTCCGTTGCAAATATATTATAATTCTCTTACTTTTGCTTCCGGTTTCGGACAAAACTTATCCGAAATCTCTGAAAAGCATGAAGGAAGTTACGTTTATCCGTCGGAACATTGAAAAATGGAAAGGGACCGAAAAGGTGGTGGAACAGGCTGCAAACCTGTCCCCTGACCAACTTGCTGACGCCTATACGGAACTGACTGCCGACCTTGCTTTTGCACAGACCCATTTCCCGACTTCCCGCATTACCATTTATTTGAATAATCTCGCTTCAGCCCTGCATAATGAAATCTATCGGAGCAAGCGTGAGAAATGGACACGCATTATCACTTTTTGGACACGGGAAGTGCCGCAGACCATGCATGATGCGCGGCGTGAGTTACTGATTTCTTTTATCATCTTTGCCGTCAGTGCGTTGATCGGGGCAGTATCTGCCGCCAATGATCAGGAGTTTGTACGTTTGATAATGGGCAATCAGTATGTAGATATGACATTGGACAATATTGCCAGAGGTGAGCCGATGGCAGTATACAACGGTTCTCCCGAAGCTCCGATGTTTCTGGGTATTACAATTAATAATATAAGAGTATCCTTCCTGTGTTTTGCCGCGGGGATACTGACCAGTTTTGGTACGGGGCTTATACTTCTTCAGAATGGAATCATGCTCGGTTCATTTCAGATGTTCTTTTATCAGCACGACCTGCTTTGGGAGTCGGCACTTGCCGTCTGGCTGCACGGAACTCTTGAAATATGGGCGATCATCGTAGCCGGTGCTGCCGGACTTGCTTTGGGCAACGGCTGGCTGTTTCCCGGAACATATTCGAGACTCGAATCTTTCCGCAGAGGAGCGAAAAGAGGGCTGAAGATTGTAATCGGTACGGTGCCCGTGTTTATCATGGCGGGATTTATCGAAGGCTTTATCACCCGTCACACCGAACTTCCGGATATGCTGAGGCTCGGCATCATCCTTACTTCCCTTGCATTTATCATCTTTTACTATATTTATTTACCAAATAGAAAAAAACATGGAATCACAGAAACCTAAGGTTGCAATGTACGTGAAACGTTCTTTCGGTGATAAGTTGAACGCTTCTTTTGACTTCATAAAAGAGAATTGGAAAATACTGTTGAAGTTTACGACTTATCTGCTTTTGCCTGTAAGCCTTATTCAGGCGTTAAGTCTGAACGGACTGATGGGAGGAGCGTTTGCCATGACTGCTATGTCCAAGACTGCGACGGTGCCGGATACTGCATCTTTATTGGGATTTATGTCCTATTACGGTCTGTATATGATTGTATTTATGATAGGCAGTATTTTGCTGACCTCCATGATCTATGCATTGATCCGTACCTATAATGAACGTGAAGAACGCTTGGAGGGAATCACGTTGGGCATTTTGAAGCCTTTATTGTTCCGCAATATCAAGAGACTGCTTGTAATGACCCTTTTCTCCATCTTAGTCATGCTTTTGGTGGGGCTTGTGGTAGGTCTGCTGGCGTTTCTGTCACTGTTCACCTTGTTTCTGACCATTCCGCTTCTTATCGCTTTTGTAGTGCCGCTTGCATTATGGGCGCCTATCTACCTGTTTGAAGATATTACAGTGATGGAGTCTTTCAAAAAGACATTCCGGCTGGGTTTTGCCACTTGGGGAGGTGTCTTCTTGATATCTTTGATCATGGGATTTATTGCTAATGTATTGCAGGGAGTGACTATGATGCCGTGGTATATCGCTACGCTGGTGAAATATTTCTTCTCATTAAGTGATGTCGGAAGCGAGACGACAGTATCGGCAGGATATAGCTTTATCCTTTATCTGCTTGGTATTGTACAGGCATTCGGCGCTTATCTTTCCATGATTTTCACTTTTGTCGGAATGGCCTACCAGTACGGTCATGCTTCCGAAGTGGTAGATAGTGTAACTGTAGAGAGCGATATTGATAATTTCGATAAACTCTAAACATATATAATTCAGAATAGATGCTGACATCCCCGGCTGATACATTGGTTTGCGACACCGCGCAGATTGCCAAATGGCAATCCGAATCGGCGTATGACTACAATCGTGAACTGATAACTCCTGAAATTAATATCTTTGAATGGTTTCGCAGGCAGTTTGGGGAATTGTTGCGGAAGATATTCGGCAGCCGTTTTGCCGAAGAATATTCCGAACTTATATTAATATGTCTGGCCATTATTATTCTGCTCCTGATTATATGGTTTGTTTATAAGAAGCGTCCGGAGTTATTCATGCGTTCGCCCAAGAATAAACTGCCTTATGAAGTGGAGGAAGATACGATTTACGGTGTGGATTTTTCGGGAGGGATTGCCGATGCGCTTTTCCGTTCCGATTATCGGGAGGCGGTGCGTCTGCTTTATTTGCAGACATTGAAACGGCTTAGCGATGAGAAACGCATTGACTGGCAGCCTTATAAAACACCGACACAGTATATCAATGAAGTACGGATGCCCGTTTTCCGTCAGTTGACTAATCATTTCCTACGGGTTCGTTACGGTAACTTTGAGGCAACGGAGGAACTGTTCAATTCCATGAAATCCTTGCAGGAAGAAATAGGGAAAGGAGGGGTCTCATGAAGGGAAGCCGCTGGTTTATCTTCTTTATCCTTGCTTTTCTGCTGCTGATGTTTGCCATAGAGTATCATCTGCCGAAGAAATTTGTATGGGTGCCTACCTTTAGCCATTATGATGAGCAGCCTTTCGGATGCGCTGTGTTCGACAGTCTGCTGACTGTTTCCCTGCCTTCGGGATATACACTGTCCCGAAAGACTTTTTATCAGATGGAACAGGAAGATACCGTTCACAATAAAGGAATACTACTGATTGCCACTAATTTACCTTTCGGACGGGTGGATATAGAAGCCCTGCTCAAAATGGCGGACCGGGGAAATAAGATCATGCTGGTAAGCAGTTCTTTTACCAAGACTCTGGAGGATACGCTGAAGTTTGATTGCACTTATTCTTATTTCAGATCGGTCGATTTGAAGAAATATGCCGCTTCGTTATTAAAGCGGGACAGTATTTATTGGATCGGTGATCCGGAAGTTTATTCACGGCAGGTGTTCCGTTTTTATCCGCAGTTCTGCAAGTCCTATTTCCGCCGTTATGATTCGCTGCCGGTACGTAAACTGGCGGAGGTCAATCTGGCAAGCGGTATGGGGCACGCATTGGATGAATTGGATTCTACGACCGTTTCCCGCAATTATCATCCGTTGGTGGCTATGGTGCGTCCGTGGGGAAAGGGGGAAATCATTCTGGTTTCTACTCCTTTGCTTTTTACCAATTACGGAGTGCTGGATGAGAAAAATGCGACTTACATATTCCGCATCCTGTCGCAGATGGGAGAACTGCCTATTGTCCGCACCGAAGGATATATGAAGGAGACTGCACAGACGCAGCGATCTCCTTTGCGTTATTTTCTGTCGCAAAGGCCGCTTCGCTGGGCGATCTATCTGTCGATGTTCGCTATCTTGCTCTTTATGGTGTTTACAGCGCGGAGGCGGCAACGGGCAATACCTGTCATACAGGAACCGGAAAACAAATCCCTTGAATTTACCAAGTTGATAGGCACGCTTTATTATCAGAAGAATGACCATGCCAATCTGGTTCATAAGAAGTTCACCTACTTTGCGGAAGTGCTGAGAAGAGAAATTCAAGTAGATGTGGAGGAAGTGGCGGACGATGAACGTTCTTTCCACCGGATCGCTCAGAAGACGGGGATGGAGGTGGAAGAAATCAGCAGGTTAATCCGCGAAATCAGACCGGTGATTTATGGAGGACGTGTCCTTTCCGGCGAAGAAATGAAGGGATTTATTGATAAAATGAATGAAATAATCAATCATATTTAAAGAAGATATTTATGGAAGAGAATACAGAACAACGAGTGGATTTAACTCTCTTTTCCGAGAAGATACAGGAATTGAAGGATCAGATTGCTTCCGTTATTGTCGGTCAGGAACAGACGGTGGACTTGGTGCTGGCAGCCATCCTTGCCAATGGTCACGTACTAATAGAAGGCGTGCCGGGAGTTGCAAAGACATTGCTTGCCCGATTGACGGCTCGTCTGATTGATGCGGACTTCAGCCGTATCCAGTTTACGCCGGACCTGATGCCGAGTGACGTATTGGGTACCACTGTGTTCAATATGAAAACCAATGATTTTGACTTTCATCAGGGACCGATCTTTGCCGATATCGTATTGGTGGACGAGATCAACCGTGCTCCTGCCAAAACACAGGCTGCCTTGTTCGAGGTGATGGAAGAGCGTCAGATAAGCATTGACGGAATTACTCATAAGATGGGTGAACTCTACACCATCCTTGCCACACAAAACCCCGTGGAACAGGAAGGAACTTATAAACTTCCCGAAGCACAGCTCGACCGCTTTCTGATGAAAATAACGATGGACTATCCTTCGCTGGAAGAAGAAGTGGATATTCTGGAACGTCACCATACGAACGCTTCATTAATCAAGCTGGACGATATCAAGCCTGCTATCACCAAAGAAGAACTCCTGTCACTGCGTGCCTTCATGAATCAGGTATTTGTAGACCGTACGCTGCTCCAATACATTGCATTGATTGTGCAGCAGACGCGTACCAGCAAAGCTGTATATCTTGGCGCTTCTCCGCGTGCATCAGTTGCAATGTTGCAAGCCTCCAAGGCGTATGCCCTTTTGCAGGGACGTGACTTCGTGACACCGGAAGATATTAAGTTCGTTGCTCCGTATGTGCTTCAGCATCGTCTGATCCTGACGGCGGAAGCGGAAATGGAAGGATACTCTCCGGTAAAGGTTACGCAACGCCTGATTGATAAAGTGGAGGTCCCCAAATAAGAACCGAATCTCTATAATTCGTAATTCAAAACTTAAAACTCAAAACTCAGAACCCGAAATTGTACTTAACCCGTCGTTTCTATATTGCCCTTATTCTGGTTATCCTCTTATTGGGTAGCGGATATCTGTTTGCTCCGTTTTTTGTCATCGGGCAGTGGGCGCTTTTTGCCTTATTCGTGTTGGTATCGGCAGACGGATATATTCTCTACCGTACCCAGGGGATTCAGGCATTCCGTCGATGTTCCGACCGTTTCTCCAATGGCGATGACAATGAAGTGAGCATTCGTGTCGAAAGTACTTATTCGCGTCCGCTCTCTCTGGAGATCATAGATGAAATACCTTTTATCTTCCAGAATCGGGATGTCTGTTTCCGGACTACCCTTCAGCCGAACGAGGGGAAAACAATCAGTTACCATCTTCGTCCGACCCGTCGCGGAGTATATTCTTTCGGGCAAATCCGTGTATTTGTGACCGACAAAATCGGGCTGATTTCCCGTCGGTACACTTGTGGACAGGCGCAGGATATCAAGGTATATCCTTCCTATCTCATGCTTCACCGATACGAATTGCTGGCAATGAGTGATAATCTTACCGAACTGGGTATCAAGCGTATCCGCCGGGTAGGCCATCAAACGGAATTTGAGCAGATCAAGGAATATGTAAAAGGAGACGACTACCGGACTATCAACTGGAAAGCGAGTGCCCGTCGGCATGAGCTGATGGTAAATGTCTATCAGGACGAACGCTCTCAGCAGATTTACAGTGTGATAGATAAAGGCAGGGTGATGCAGCAGGCTTTTCGGGGAATGACTTTGCTCGATTATGCGATTAATGCTTCGCTGGTGCTTTCGTATGTGGCGATGCGGAAGGAGGATAAAGCGGGGCTGGTGACTTTTGACGAGCATTTTGATACGTTCGTTCCAGCTTCCAAGCAGCCCGGACATATGCAGACGCTGCTTGAAAAGCTGTATAGCCAGCAGACTACTTTTGGTGAAACGGATTTCTCGGCTCTTTGTGTGCATCTGAACAAGCACGTTAATAAGCGTAGCTTTTTGGTTCTGTATACCAACTTTGCCAGTATCAGCAGTATGAATCGTCAGTTGGCTTACTTGCAGCAGCTCAACCGGCAACATCGTTTGCTGGTGGTTTTCTTTGAGGATGCTGACTTGAAAGCGTACATCGAAAGTCCGGCGAGGGATACGGAAGGTTATTACCGGCACGTGATTGCCGAAAAGTTCGCTTTTGAGAAGCGACTGATCGTTTCTACATTAAAGCAGCATGGCATTTATTCTCTGCTGACGACACCCGAAAATCTGTCGATTGACGTAATCAATAAATATCTGGAGATGAAATCACGGCAACTGCTATGATAAGTCTTTAATAATATTTTCTACTGTTTCTTTTAAAGGAGGAAGGTGCTTTGTTATGACTACCCCAAGGGGATAACAAGAAATCGTCTACATTCTGTATATTCTTGCATCTGTCTTCAATGATAGAGATTGATTCTGATAATTGAAGAAACTTATCTAGAATTTCCTCTTTAAGCGTAGATTCCATCTTTTTCTATTCTTTGGGATATGAGTGAACGAAGGTTTTTGCGTAAACGGAGGAGATCTATTTTGCAATTGCAGATATGCTCCAGTTCTTCTTTAATATCGAACATCACGAAAGGATCGGGTTCTTTCAATTCTACGAAAACATCTAAATCACTTCCTTCGTGTTGTTCACCACGGGCCACAGAACCAAAGATACCGATAGAAATAATTCCATATTTCTCGGCACACTGTTGCTGGAATTGGCGGATTTTTGTAAGGTATTCATTCGTTGTTTTCATAATTACATACTCCTTTCTCTACAAAAATAGTAAAAAACGGGAAGATAACAAGCGCATTTCTTTGAAAATAGCTTATTATAGAATTGCCTTCCGTGTTTCTACAAAGAAGAATACAGCCATTCCTATTATAATGACTCCCAGTATGCCGTAAAAGAGCCGCGCTCTGCCGCGGCCTACATTCCGGACGATTGTCTGGGCATTGCGTGTGGTGAAGAACCAGTTCCAGTTCAGTAAGGAAGCTAGCAGGGAAGTGATTCCCGCTAGCGCAAAAATTCCTTGTACGATGTATTGTCCGGTCATAGTTTGATCACTCTGCTTCCGTCTTCCAGTTCTTCAATCGTCACTTTTACGGCATCTCCTGGTAGTAATTCTTCTACCAGTTCCGGCCATTCGATAAAGCAAAGGGCACCGCTGTAGAAATAATCTTCGTATCCCATGTCATATACTTCACTTAGCTTTTTGATGCGGTAAAAGTCGAAGTGATAAATCAATTCTCCGGTTTCGTCCGAACGATATTCGTTAACGATAGCGAAAGTAGGAGAACTGATAACGTCTGATACACCTAATTCCTCGCAAAGAGCTTTGACGAAGGTCGTTTTGCCGGCTCCCATTTTACCATATAAAGCGAAAACGGTGTTATCACCCATAGCAGCGATAAATTCCCGGGCTGCCTCATGGATACTTTCCAGTGATTGAATCTTGATTTCCATATACTATTCTATTATTATGACTGTTTCTTGCAACAACTCTTTCCGATCTTGCAAACGGCATAAATCAGAATAGAGAAGAATATAATCGAAGCGCCCGAAGGGACTTTCCAGTGGTAAGAAATAAACAGACCGCCCAGACATCCCAGAAAACCGATACCGATGGACAGCCAGATGATTTTCTTGAAACTGTAGGTAAAGAGGTTGGCTGTCATTTGCGGAATGGTGAGTAGCGATATTGCGAGAACGATGCCTACCATACGCAGACAAGCGACGATGGTCAACGCAATAAACATCATCAGCACATATTCGAATATCTCTACCGGAATCTTTTGCGAACGGGCAAACTCGCGGTCGAATGCAATATATACGATAGGACGGATAAACAGATAAAAGAATCCGGTTAATATCAGAGCCAATATGCCCAGCATCCACAAGTCCGCCTGATTGATGGTCAGGATATTACCGAAAAGATAAGCTGACAAGTCCGGAGCAAATCCCGGTGACAGGAAACTGAACATGATTCCCAAAGCCATTCCCAGCGTCCAGAATACGGCAATCGCAGAATCTTCACGCATATCTTTCCGTTGGCTCAGCCACTCGACACCGAATGCGGACAATACAGAGAAGACGGCAGCTGACAGTATGGGAGAAATTCCCGCAAACAGTCCCAGTCCTATCCCTCCGAAAGAGGCGTGTGTGATTCCTCCACTGATAAATACCAGACGGCGGGTAACAATGTAAGTACCGATAATCCCGCAGGCAATGCTTGCCAGTAAGCTGCCCAGCAAAGCGTGTTGGAAGAATGTATATCGAAGTAAATCCACTTTTTAATTAAAGATTAAAGATTGAAAATTAAAAATCAAAGCAAGGATAATGCCGTCCATCAATAAAGACAACTTCAACATCCTCCCAATACTTAATACTTATTACTTAATACCTATTACTTATTACCTCTCCCCCTTCCTTCTCTCTCCGATAATCAGAAAGACTTCATCTTTGAGGTCATCCGGCAACTCGATACCCCGTAGTTGCAAACTACGTACCCAGCCTGCGACATCAATGTCCTGCATGGTATATAGCACATCCCTGAATTGGTTTGTTTCTTCGTCAGTATACGCATTTGCTTCCTTTCCGATGAACTGATCCAGTTCTTCGTCATCGTAATATTCAATTTTCTTGCTTACGGCGGCAAGCAAACTATCTTTCTCGCACACTTCGTGTTGTCCGCAGCATTCTATATCTGCTTCTTTCACTTCCGGCATACGGTCCAGTTCACCTTTTTCTATCTTCTGTTGCAGTCTTTTGTTGCGGATATATCCGGCTATCAATGCGATGATACCTAGCAACACCAGACTTATAATAAGTATCCACATAGTCTGTACTGATTCAAATTTCTGCAAAGTTACTTATTAATTTGCATTCTATCATGGATGGTATCTATTTCTTTTCTTACTTTTGCACGTTGCTAACTTAAATATACATTAGACGATGAAGCATAAGAAGTGGTTGACTGTCTTATTTATACTATGTTTGCTTTGCGGATTTTCTTCCTGTGCGGGGGACAGGAGTGTGATAGGAGATGATTTTGAAATTCCGAAGTTGACAGACGAAAATACTATTCAGTTTACGGTGGATGTTCTGGGCGAATGGAATCAGCTGGAAGTGTTTGGCGGTGGTGGTCGGATGGCTATAGAATGGGGAGACGGCAGGTTGCAGAAGGTCGAAGATCCCGGCTCTGAACTTATATCATATAAATACGGTAACAGGAGAAGTTATCGGGTAAGGATATGGGCGGAAGAACTGGCTTACTGCAATGTAGGAACATTGATGCTTCCCGTGAAGGATTTGCGTTTGGGGTATTTCCCGAAGCTGAAGGATCTGGCTATGACCAGTTTTGCAGAAACCCGTGAGATAGATTTGAGCTCTTCTTGTCCGAATGTAGAGAATATAAACATTGGCGATTTTGCGGATTTGGAGCAGGTGGATATCAGCCGGTGCAAAAAGTTGAAGTCGGTGCTGATCGGTGGAAATCCGAAACTGGCTTCACTGGATGTAAGCCATAATACGGAATTAAGTACGCTGAACTGTTCCGGCAATATGTTGACCTCTCTTTCATTGAAAGGTTTGCCTAACTTGAAAGATCTGGATTGTAGTTTTAATGATAACTTAAGTTCGCTGGAGTTTGATGATGTAATGGCACTCAATGCATTATTTATCAGTTACTGTAACTTTCAGGCTATCGACTTTCTGAATAAATTGCCTTCATTGCAAGAGTTTAGTTGCAGGAATAATAAACTGACAGAGCTGGAAATACCGGATCTTTTCTGGATAAAATATCTCGATTGCAGTAATAACCGGCTGACTCGTCTTCGTATCTCAGATAATTGGCTGTTGACCAGGTTGAGATGTCACTCCAATCAATTAGGGAAGGATGCATTGAACGAGCTGTTTGAGGTACTGGGTAAAGTTCGTGATTATCCGCACGCGCCTAAATGCTATTTGTCTTATTATAACAATCCGGGCGAGCATATTTGTAACACAGAAGTGCCGGTGAGAAATGGCTGGGTGATAGAAAAAGGTGCGGATTAAAGAAAGAAACAGCCGGAACTGTAGGGTACCGACAAAGGTGATTTTCATCTGCTTAGGCGGTTATTTAAAATAATCCTGTATATTTGTGATAATAAATCGAAAGACTATGATACGACGTAGGCTTTGCCTCTTATTCCTACTGACTGGAATGACTCTGTTTGCTTATTCGCAAGGATTGTTGTTTCAGGCTAATGATAAAGAAATTAAAGAAAGGACTTCTCTTCAGATATTTCAGGAAGGGGAGATACCTTGTTTTACGAAAAACTTTCAGTTGAGCTTTGAACTTTCTATTCGCGATTTTGATACTTTTGGATATGTTTTTCTGCTGAAGGAAGATCAGGGAAAGACCAAATATAGCTTTACGTATACTTATCTGGACGGTGAAAACAGTACATTCAAGTTTAATACCGACGGAAAAGAGAATCATTATTCTTTAAATCTGCGCAATGATGCACTGGCTTATCAATGGATTCCTGTGTCTTTTGCATTCGATTTGCAACAGGACGTACTTACGATTCGTATCGGAGATAACGAAAAGAAGATCACTTCTTTAGGACTGAAAGATACTTTTTGTCCGCACCTGTTCTTCGGACGTTATGACTATATTCTGGATATGCCCACTTTTGCCATCCGCAATCTGAAGCTGGAAGGTGACAGAAGTCATTCATATACTTTCCCTCTGAATGAAAATGAAGGGGAAGAAGTGCATACTTCTACAGGGGAGGTTTTGGGTACGGTTGTCAATCCGGTGTGGCTCATCAACGGTTCTTATCATTGGGAGAAACTTTTTGAGTATTCTTTTCAAACTCCTTCGGGAATCACTTTTGAACCGGACAGTCAGCGACTGATTATTTTCAGTCAGGATTCACTTCTTACTTATAATCTGTTGAAACGTCAGCCACAAAAGTATTCTTATAGCAACAAGCTACCCGTAAAATTGCAGTTGGCTACTCACTTCATGAATACAACGGATGGCAAACTTTATGTTTATGAATTAAATAACCTGCCGTTGGGAGATGCTACGGTAGCGGCGCTCGATCTGAATAATCGGGAGTGGAAACAGACCGGAGTAGCAGCCTTGCCGGTACAGTTGCACCATCATGACGGCTTTTGGGATGAAACAACCGGGAAGTATCTCGTTTTTGGCGGTTTTGGTAATAAGCGTTTTAATAATACATTCCTCGAATATGATATCGAGGCCGACCGTTGGGATACCCTTTCTTATTCCGGCGACCGGATTATCCCCCGTTATTTCTCGGGTATGGCAGTCAATAAGAACCGGGAGCATATCTATGTCTTTGGCGGGATGGGAAATGAATCGGGTGAGCAGAGTGTAGGCCGAAATTATCTTCACGATCTTTATCTGCTTGACAGAAAGCAGCAGTCTGTGCGACGTTTGTGGCAGAACGCTTCGGACCATCGTTTGGTCGTCGCCCGTGATATGATACTGACCCCTGATGAGAAGTATATCTATGCCCTGTGTTATCCGGAATATCTTTCGGATACCTATCTGCAACTTTATCGCTTGACGGTTGATGATGGAACGATGAAGGCTTTGGGAGATTCCATCCCGATGCGTTCGGAAGAGATTATGACGAATGCTAACCTTTACTATAATTCATTGACGCATGAGTATTACTGTACGACCACAGAATTTGACAAGAAGGGGCATACGGTGATTCGGACTTATGTATTGTCCGCCCCTCCGGTTTCTCTGGATGAAATCCGTTCTTACGGTTCCAGGTCTTCTCTGGAGATTCGTTGGTTATGGATAATGGCAGGAATAGGAGTATTATTGCTTGCCGGAGGTGTGCTGTTTGTCAGGAAAAAGAGGGGAAAACAAAGAAATGCGGTTCCGGAATCATCTTCTGTGCTCATGTCACCACCTTTCGGAAGAGAACCGGATAAAAGTGTACAGGGAAAAGAAACGCTTGCAAAAGAAGACTTTGAGTCATCCCTCGTTCGTCCGAATGCAGTTTATTTATTTGGTCCTTTTACGGTAATTGACCGGAATGGGCGGGATATTACTCATTTGTTCAGTTCCCGTTTACGGCAGGTTTTCATCTATATCTTGCTTCATAGTACCCATAATGGAGTATTATCTGCCTCCTTGAATGAGGTCTTCTGGGCCGATAAACCCGACGACAAGGTGAAAAACCTGAAAGGGGTAACGATCAATCAGATTCGCAAAAATCTGGCTGAGCTGGATGGAGTGGAACTTGTACACGACAAGGGATATTTCAGACTGGTGTTTACTGACTGTTATTGTGATTATTTCCGTTTCCGCACCTTGAAGAATGCTGAAGAGGTGGAGAATGAACTCGGCATTTTATTAATGCGTGGCAAATTCCTTGATGGTATGGATGCAGGGATGATGGATCACTTCAAGCAAAAAGTAGAAGAGTTCTTGTCTTCCTTCCTGCCACTGGAAATCGAACGTCTGTATCAGCAGCATAAGTATGATGCCGTCATTCGTTTCTGTAATGTGCTTTTCCGGGTTGATCCGGTTAATGAGCTGGCACTGGCTTATGGTATGCATGCCCTTAACCATACAGGTTCGTCACAAGAAGCGATTCTGCAATATTCCCTGTTTGTGCGTGAGTACAGGCAAATGATGAATGAAGAATATTCTACTTCTTATGCAGAACTGATGAGCAAAAATCCTCCTTTTCATCGATAAAAACATATCGGTTAATGATATTTATTCGCTTATTAATCCGTTATTAACCCATCACTAATAAGTTGCTTAACCTCGCTACATTATGTTTGCAGCGATGTTATTTACTTATTGTTTTATTTAAAAACCTAATACGTATGAAAACAAGATTCTTTATGAAACTTTGTTTATTCAGTTTGTTGGTTTGGTGTATCAGCTCGTGCAAGAGCGATAACGGCGATTCGGTGCGGCCTATTGCACTTGAATGTATGTACACGCATCTGACCGACATGACAAACATGCTTGATACCGCAAAGATCGGTACAAGTGACGGTACTTTCCCATTGGCAAATGCCCAGAACCTGCAAAAAGCTGTCGAAGAACTGCAAACAGGTATTTCTAAAGGTATGGCAGGCTACTTTGTTCTACAGTATGAAATAGATAACTACTGTATAGCTGCCGAAAAAGCGATTGCCGAATTTCAGGATTCCTATCAACAGACATTGCAACCGGGTACGCCTGCCGAATTAAAGGTATTCGGTATTGACGGTAAGGGGCGTATTGAATTTGGTTCCGATCCAGCTTATGGTGGCGGTAATACCTTCACGGTGGAAAGCTGGGTGAAGTATGATGCCGGTTTCTTTGAGTCGGGAATTGGCAGTTTCCTTTCTACTTTTGACGGTAAGCAGCCGAATGAAGGATGGATGATCAACTTCTTAGGCTCTAATCTTCGTACAACGATTGGTATGGGACCGCAGGAAGGCCGCGTATTGGAAGAAGGCCGCGCTTATCCTGATAATTTTGGTAAATGGAATCATGTCGTGACGGTGTGGGATAATACTTTGTCTGAAGGACAGTTGAAGATGTATGTCAATGGCGAATTATTCTTCAGTAAGACAAATGATGTGAAGAATGATGCAGGAGTATTACAGAATTATATGCCTAACACCCGTAACCAGAATATGTGGGCATTCCAGGAACCGACTGACAACTCACGCTGTATGACCGGATTTATTAAGAAATTCCGTATGTGGAGTACTGCGAAATCGGCGAATGAAGTAAAAACGCTGATGAACTCGGATGTGACGGGAACAGAAAGCGGACTGGTATGTGCGTGGGATTTCACGACAGTGGCCGAAGACATTACCAACATTCCGGATAAGACAGGAAAACACGTTGCGAAAATTGTAGGTAACTACAAATGGTTTAAAGTTGAGAACTAACCTTAATAAACAGACGAAGAGTATGAAAAATAATACGATAAAAATAAAGGCTTTCCTCTGCCTGCTGCTTCTGACGTGCGGATGGGTAAGTGTGCAGGCACAGCAGGTGCTTACAGTGAAAGGT
The DNA here is from genome assembly GCA_019412825.1 of Bacteroides thetaiotaomicron. Classification (GTDB taxonomy): domain Bacteria; phylum Bacteroidota; class Bacteroidia; order Bacteroidales; family Bacteroidaceae; genus Bacteroides; species Bacteroides thetaiotaomicron_A. The sequence goes on from DXOL01000001.1 coordinate 61,634, forward strand.
GTGGTAGTAGATGCTTTAAAAGAACCGTTGCCCGGAGCCAGTGTTCAGGTGGTAGGAATGTCTACCGGTACGGTGACTGATTTGGATGGTAATTTTAGTCTTCAGGTTCCGAAAGGAAAAACGATTGCTGTTTCTTTTATAGGATACGTGACACAGGAACTGACTGTAAACCAGAATCAGTCAAACCTTACCATTCAGTTGAAAGATGACTCTAAACAGTTGAATGAGGTAGTCGTCATCGGTTATGGTACGGTAGAAAAGAAAGATTTGACAGGTTCTATCCAATCCGTTACCAGCAAAGAATTAAGTAAACTGGTGACTACCGATGTCACTGAAACACTGAACGGACGTGTCGGTGGTGTACTCGTGAACAAGACTTCCAATCGTCCCGGTTCGGATACGAAAATAGAGATTCGCGGTATCAACTCGTTCAATTTCTCGAATGAACCTTTATACGTGATCGACGGAGTACCTTCCCAAACAGGAATGCGTCATCTGAACTCTGCCGATATTGAATCTATCGACATTTTGAAAGATGCCTCCTCCAGTGCAATCTACGGTTCGCGGGGTGCAAACGGGGTGGTGATTATCACTACCAAAGGGGCTAACAAGCGTCAGGGCTTTAATATCGACTATTCGGGTTACGTTGGTTTCAAGACTCCTACCCGCATTCCTGAAATGATTGGTAACATGGGCAATGGACTGGAATATGTAGACTATCGCACCGCTTTGTGGAAAAAGAAGTATGGTGATGCTTCACTGAGCCGTCCGGACTTCCTGACTGATGATGAGAAACGCCGTATCAAACATGGTGAATACTATGACTGGTTGCGTGAACTGTCGCAGAATGCATTGACTACCAGTCATTCTGTTTCCGCTACCGGAGGTACGGACAAACTCTCTTTCTCATTCGGCTTGGGATACTTGAAAGACGACGGTATGGTAGGCGATGAAAGTTTTGAACGTATTACTGCCAATATCGGATTGGAATATCGCTTCTCTGATAAGTTCAAAACAGGAATCAACAGTTATGTTTCTTTGAATAACACGAATGAAGGAGCGAATGATGCTTTGATTAACGCTTATTTCCTGCCGCCTACGGTCAGTCCGTATGATAAGGACGGAAGCTACCTGTTTAATTGTCAGCCGACTTCCAGCAAGATCAATCCATTTGTTCAGATTGAAAATAATAAAAGAGAGAAAGAAGCAAACTATACCAACTTCTCCGGTTATCTGGAATATCAGCCGATCAAAGGACTGAGCTTTAAATCACAGATTGCAGTTCAGTATGATTCGGACGTTTACGGAGAATGGGTAGGTACGATGACACAAGCCAAAGGAGGTCTCAATGCACCGGAAGCTTACCGGAAAGAAGGACGGAATATGAACTGGGTATGGGACAATATCATTACTTATGATAAAACCTGGAAAAATATTCATCGTCTGAATGCTATCGGTTTGTATAGCGTACAGAAAGAAACTCATAAGGGTTCGGAAATGCGCGGCGACGGTCTGCCTTACAACTCGGACTGGCATGCGATCGAGACAGCAGAAGAAATTCGTGACGTGAAGAGTTACTATTGGGAGTCATCCATGCTTTCTTTCATGGGACGTGTCAACTATACGTTGATGGATCGGTACTTGTTTACTGTAACAGGGCGATATGACGGAACTTCCCGTCTGGCTACCGGCAATCAGTGGGGATTTATGCCGTCGGCAGCTGTCGGCTGGCAGATGAAGAATGAGAATTTCCTGAAAAACGTAGACTGGCTGAATAATCTGAAACTCCGCGTCAGCTGGGGTAAATCGGGAAACAATAGTATTGACCATGATATTACCTGGACAAAGCTGGACCTGACACATTATATCTATGGAGGTAAAGGTGAAAATGCTTTCGGATTGGGCGACCGCAAAGGTAACAAAGATCTTCGCTGGGAGATGACTTCGGAGTGGAACTACGGTATTGATTTCGGCTTTCTGAATAACCGTATCAACGGTACGATTGATGTGTACAACCGTACTACGAAAGACTTGATTTTCGCTCGTTCGGTAGGTCATCTCAATGGTTATGGCTCTATTCTTGAGAATATAGGAACGTCCTCCAATAAAGGGGTGGAAATCGGCTTGAACACGGTGAACGTCTCAAAGAAGGATTTTACGTGGAAGACAAATCTGACTTTCTCTCTGAACCGTAATAAGATTGTAGACCTCTACGGTGATAAAAAGGATGATTTGGCTAACCGCTGGTTCATCGGTCAGCCGATGAAGGTGATCTATGATCTGGAAAAGGTAGGAATCTGGCAGACGGAAGATAAGGAACTGGCTGCTAAATACGGACAAGTGCCGGGACATATCCGTGTAGCCGATCTGGACGAGAACTATGTGATTGATGAACGTGACTATAAAGTACTCGGCTCTCCGTCACCCGACTGGACAGCGGGTATGACCAATACCTTTACTTACAAGAACTGGGATTTGTCTTTCTATATGTATGCACGTATCGGTGGCACCTACAATGATGATTTTACTTATATGTTTACCGCATGGGATAATGAACACTGGAACAAACTGAATGTGAAGTACTGGACTCCGGAAAACCACAGCAATGAGTACCAGCAGATCGGTGCGCAATCCTACCATACTCAGGTATTAGGTAAGATCTCCGGTTCGTTCCTGAAAATACAGAATATCACGTTGGGATATACCCTTCCGGAAAACTGGATGAAGAAGATGAAAATGAAAAATGCACGTGCTTACATCAATGTGCAGAATCCGTTTACTTTCACCGACTATCTCGGTCCGGATCCCGAAACGATTGGTGAAGACGTATACAAGTCTTTGTCGCTTTATCCGATGACATTTACTTTTGGAGTGAATTTAACCTTCTAAATACTTGAAACCTTATGAAACGAGTAAAAGAACAAATTAAATATTTGGCACTGTTAGCAATCTGTTTGCTAAGCGGATGCTCCGATTTTCTGGATAGTTATAACCCTTCGGCAGTAACGGACGATTTCTATAATACTAAAGAAGGACAACAGAAATTGTTGACAGATATCAATGCCCGTTACCGCAATGTTTTCAATACAGGCGAATTGCAGTATTACGGAACTGATATCTACATGGCTATCTCCGAAGAACCTGCCGAACGTATGTTCAACGGCTATGACAAGACTTTCAACTCCACCGCTCCGATTGTAGGCGATTATTGGAAAGTACTCTATAAGATTGTGCAGGAAAGTAACATCCTGCTGAATCGTTGCACACCGGATATTGCAGGAAGCGATTATACTTCGCTGACCGCACAAGCCCGCTTTTTCCGGGCAATGGCTTACTATTATCTGGTAGAAACATTCGGCCCCGTACCTTTGCTCACAGAAGAGAATACAAGTGTTATCCAGCAGGCGGAACGTACCGGTGAACAGGCTATTTACACTTTCATCATTACCGAACTGAATGATATAAAGGATAAACTGGACATGACCACGATTTCTGCCGGAAAGGTGACGAATGCGGCAGTGATTCACTTTTTAGGGAAAATGTATCTGACACGTGCTTACAAATCCTTTGCTGAAACAGACGACTTCTCCAACGCAGCAACGACATTTGATTTGCTGGTAGAGAATCCGGCCTCCGGTTATGCTTTGCAGGAAAACTATGCTGCTTTGTTCGATGAAAACAATCAGGCTAATTCGGAAGTGATCTGGGCGATTCAATATGGACTGGATAAGAACTATCGGGGTGATGGAAATCCGCAACAGGCACAGTTCGGATTTAATATTGTAGCATTGGAGCCGGATCTGTTCATTAAGAATCAGAATGATTACTCTAGTGTTTCCCGTAAATACTGGGTGAATCCGAAAGCGCACGAGCTTTATACGGACCCGGAAGCGGATACCCGTTACGATGCGACGTTCAAACGTGAATATTACATAAACAATCCGGATAATACTGATTACGGTAAGCTGGGAATCTATTTTCCCCGTTGGAACGATAAATCGGGTATGAGTAATAACGCGAAAAGGTTTTATCCGTTCAAGCAGGACGATGAATATGTGTGGTACCCGCAATCTACGGCACTTCCTGTATTAGAAACAGCTTCAGATCGTATGCCGATGGTACGTAAGTTCAGCGATACCAAGATACAGTGGGGCGAAGGCGGCTCTCGTGAAGATGTCATTTTCCGCTTGGGCGATACATATCTGCTGTGTGCTGAGGCTTATTTGGGTGCCGGAAACAAAAAACTGGCATTGGAACGCATCAACAGTATACGTAAGCGTGCCGCTAAAGATGCGACCGCTTATGAAGCAATGAAGCTGACAGATCTGGATATAAACGTTATCATGGATGAACGTGCCCGTGAATTGATGGGAGAGCATGACCGCTGGTTTGACTTGAAACGTACTCAGACACTGCTGACACGTGTACCCGCATACAATCCGTTTGTGGCGAAATATGATAATTTGAACAAGAACCATCTGGTACGCCCCATTCCGCAAGATGAACGGAATAAGGTAGATGGATTATCGCAGAATGAAGGTTATTGATTAATGGTTAACTAACAAATGAAAGAATTAATTATGAAAACGACTATATGTGGCGCTGCACTGTTGCTCAGTCTGACGATGGCTAGCTGTGAAGTGTACGAATCGCCGGAAATCAATCAAGGATTGAACGAAGAAAACAACACGTCCCTTTATACAGATGCTTATGATCCGATCAGTAATGTGGGGCAATATTATATGCCGGAAATGAAGGTGAAGCCGAAGAAGTACTGGAATTGTGTGGAAGTCGTAACGGTAGGCAGCCGTAATGAGCTGGGACAAACAGAAAAAGTACGCGGATTGCAGTACCACCTGATGTGTCAGTCATTGGCCGGTCTGGCTAATCGTGCCGTAGAACAGGGAACAAGTGAAATAGCTGTTTGGCTGCACGATCACGGTGGCAGTGATTCCTATAAACTGTCTAAGCAGGCACTCGAAGATATGGGTATCCACGAACAGGGGATGCAGAGCGGACTGGAACTGGCACGTAATGATTATGGTCCGTCCGACGGAGTGACTATTCAGTTGAAAGGTATGTTTGACGGATATGTCTTGACGGATATTGAGCATAACCCGGAGAGCGGTGTTGTAGCATCTGTTGCTTCTCATATTTATAATTCTATTATTGTGGATGTCCGTGACAAGGAATATTATGAAGAAGCAGGATATACCATGAAATATGATGCAAGAAGCAAAACTACTGCACAGGCATGGGCGGAGTTCAAAGACAAGTGCAGCAACAAAGCATTGGTGATTATGCCTGTACAAACCGGTGAATTGCGTGAGTTTGCCATTAAGAATGAACTTTTCGTATTGAACTTGAATAAGCGTCAGGGCAGTTCGGCTGGCGGACAGAATACGGCTTTGCTGAAAGAAATCCTTGCCTGGCTGGAACCGAATGCACCTGTCTACGGATGGGAACAGGGAGTAAGTGAAGATGCTTTTGTCGATTTGGTTTCCAAAAGCGGTCATCCGATGATCCCTTGTGATTGGAGTTACAATCACTCCTTGACTTCATTGCTATATTCTCAACGTCAGAAATCGACATTGGCTCACGTGAAGAATCCGCAGTTTCTGGATTATACAAAGAAAAAGAATTTCGTTTCTTTCTTCCTTTCCGATGGTGACAATATCCAGTGGATGATGAATGACTTTAAAGATTTCTATAATGCGGCGGAGTCGGAAGAAGTACGGATGACGTATGGTATTGCTGCTTCAGTGCTTCCGATGATGGCACCGGCACAATTCGATAATCTGCTGAGTCAGCAAAAGCCGAATTGCTCTATTTTGGAAATGCTGGGAGGCGGTTACTATTACGTAGACAATTATAGTGAGAATGGCGACCGGGCGAAGAATCTGAAAGTCGTGGCAGAACGCCTTTCGGCTCATATGCGTCAACATCGTGTGAAACTGTTGGGTGTAATGGCTATGAACGTAAAATCAGAAGCTGCCAAAGAAGCATTTCAGGCTTATGTAGATGCCAATGACCAGTTGGAAGGTATCGTAGCGCTTCAGTATAGTCCTTATGCAGGAGGTGAAGGAGACGTTATTTGGGTAACGAATAAAGCAGGATATGATATCCCGGTCATTACGGTGAAATACTCTTTGTGGAATTTTGGAAACCGGAATGCGGAACGTGAAGGTACCCCTGCTTATATTGCCGGAAGATTGAAACAGGAAGCACAGCAGGAAAGTTTTTCTGTCGTATGTGTGCATGCATGGAGTAATTTCTCCGATCACGGACAGACGGAAGATCCGCTGATTGAGAACCAGTCCGGGGATATTCGTGGAGCCGGAGCGGCAAAGCTTTGTGCAGGACATCTGAACGATAGTTTTGAAGTCGTAAATATGCAGGAACTGGTGTGGCGTTTGCGTATGAGCCAGCGTCCGGAACAGACGAAGAAGTATCTGAGTGAGGTATTTTAATTAACCTGAGTTTCACAGGCTTTCTGCATGGTTTTCTCTGTTTTAACGTGGCAGGAGAAGTGATACAGAAGGCTTGTGAAACTTAAGCAAATAATAATAGATATGGTTACAAGATTGTTTTTCTTATCAATCTGTTTTCCTTTTCTGCTCACTTCGTGTCAGCAGTCAAAGAAGACGGTAGAGTTTGTAGACTACGTGAATCCTTTGATGGGTACCGAGTCTACTTTTGCGTTTTCGCATGGTAATACTTATCCTGCTGTGGCGGTACCTTGGGGGATGAATTTTTGGAGTCCGCAGACGGGGGAGAATGGCAGCGGATGGATGTATACGTATACTGATAGTCTGATGCGCGGTTTCCGGCAGACACATCAGCCCAGTCCCTGGATAAATGACTATGGTACATTTTCCATTATGCCGCTTGCCGGAGAACTGAAAATGAGTCACAAAGAACGTCTGGTTCCTTTCTCACATCAACAGGAGAAAGCGACTCCTTATAACTACAGTGTTACATTCAATAACGGATTGCAGACGTCTCTTTCTGCTACTTCCCGCGGAGCTGTATTCGAAGTCTCTTTCCCCGAAAAGGAAGACCAGTATGTAGTGGTAGATGCATACAACGGAGGAAGTTCAATAACGATTGAACCGGAAAAACGGCTGGTAAAAGGTGCGACACGTTATAATAACGGAGGTGTGCCGGATAACTTCGCTAATTACTTTATGATGGAATTCAGTCATCCCGTCATAGAATACGGTACTTACAATGGAGATACTTTGTTGCACCATCAAACCGATGTAGCGGCCGATTATACCTGTGCCTATCTGAAATTTGATGTTCCGGCAGGTGAAAAGCTGACCATACGTACAGCCTCTTCTTTTATCAGTCCCGAACAGGCTGCCATCAACTTTAATCGTGAAGTAGCTGATGCGGATGTACAACTGATCAGCGGGAAAGCCCGTGAACAGTGGAATAATTACCTCGGACGTGTAGAAGCGGAAGGAGGAACAGACGAACAACTTCGTACCTTCTATTCCTGCCTGTATCGTACATTACTTTTTCCACGTGAGTTCTATGAGTTTGATTCACAAGGAAATCCTGTTTATTACAGTCCTTATGACGGTAGCGTGCATGATGGTTATATGTATACTGACAATGGTTTTTGGGATACGTTCCGTGCGGTTCATCCGTTGTTCACGTTACTTTATCCGGAGGTTTCGGAACGTGTGACGCAATCTATCATTAATGCTTATAATGAAAGTGGCTTTATGCCCGAATGGGCGAGTCCCGGTCATCGTGGTTGTATGATTGGCAATAACTCTGTTTCCTTATTAGTCGATGCATGGATGAAGGGGATACAAACGGTAGATGCCGAAAAAGCTCTGGAAGCGATGATTCATCAGACACAAGCCCGTCATGCGCAAATAGCTTCTGTAGGACGTGACGGCTTCGAGTATTATGATAAGCTCGGTTATGTACCTTATCCGGAAGTTCCCGAAGCTACAGCCAAAACACTCGAATATGCTTATGCTGACTGGTGTATCGCCCGCTTTGCGGAATCGCTGGGCAGACAGGATATCGCAGACCAGTATTACCAGAAAGCCCAAAATTACCGCAATCTCTATTATCCGGAACATGGCTTTATGTGGACAAAAGATGCCAAAGGCAACTGGCGTGATCGTTTTGATGCTACGGAATGGGGCGGCCCTTTCACAGAAGGAAGTTCCTGGCACTGGACTTGGAGTGTGTTTCACGATCCGGAAGGCTTATCCGAATTGATGGGCGGACATGAACCGATGATAGCCCGACTCGACTCTATGTTTGTGGCTCCGAACACTTATAACTATGGAACCTACGGTTTCGTTATCCACGAAATAGCTGAGATGGTTGCCTTAAACATGGGACAATATGCGCATGGCAATCAACCGGTGCAGCATGCCATTTACTTGTATGATTATATCGGTCAGCCCTGGAAAACACAGTACCATCTCCGTAATGTTATGGACAAACTTTACAATTCCGGAAGTAAAGGATACTGTGGCGACGAGGACAACGGGCAGACATCTGCCTGGTATGTATTTTCTGCTATGGGTTTCTATCCGGTTTGTCCGGGAATGCCTGAATATGCGATAGGTTCTCCATTATTTAAAAAGGTAACTCTGCATCTTCCCGAAGGGAAAAACTTCGTCGTTTCAGCAGCAGATAATGCGGCAGACCGTCCATACATAAGGAAAGCTCTGTTGAATGGACAAGAATTCACACGCAACTATCTGACGCATGATGAACTGAAACAGGGCGGAGAACTGAATCTGTCGATGGACAGCGTTCCGAATCAGCAAAGAGGTACCCAACCGGCAGACTTCCCATATTCTTATTCCAAGTAGTTTCAATAGGTTTTAGTATACTTTTCATTGACCGGTACGGAGAGAATCTTAATTGATTTGATCTGTACCGGTCATACAATAGGAATTTAAAGTCAGGCTTTGTCTTTGCTGTTTCTTTTGTTACCTTTGTGCATCTAATATGAGGTTTATGATACATTCTCTTCCATCTTCCGAACCCTTGACGGCACAAAAGCTTTTCTCAAAGCTTTATGTTTCCTACTATGCCCGTTTGGTTCGTTTCGCTTCCCTTTATGTAGGAGCTATGGGAGACGCAGAGAATATAGTACAAGATTTTTTCCTCTATTTATGGGAACGTAAAGAGATACTTCCGGAACTGCAACAGCCCGATGCATATCTTTTCTCCGCTGTCAAGCATCGTTGTCTGAACTTCCTTCGTTCACAACTTTCTATAGTAGACCGCAGGCAGCCGCTTTCTGATATTATGGAGCAGGAGTTTAAACTGAAACTTTATAGCCTGCAATTACTTGATGACTCTCAAATGTCGATAGACGAAGTAGAACGACATCTTTATCGTGCTATTGATAAACTGCCGGAACGTTGTCGGGAGATATTTGTCATGAGTAAACTAAAAGGGATGAAATACCGTGAGATAGCCGGAGCACTCGGCATTTCGCAGAATACGGTAGAAGGTCAAATGGCTATTGCCTTGAAGAAACTTCGGGAAGAGTTGCGTCATTGTCTGCCTTTGCTGCTTCTATTGAGCGTATAAGGATAAATCGCCTATGTATTGTCTTTGCTTCAGTCCATTCCATATACTTTAGTCAAGCTGAGTACTAATTTGCAGCTTATAATGAATGAATTTAGTTCCGGTTGCTTATAAATCTATTCGTCTGACAGTTGTTGAACTTTCGTCTGACAACTGTTATCTTTTCGTCTAACAACTGTCAGACGAAAATTCAACAACTGTCAGACGATTAAATTTAAGTATAATGAATACTAAATCTGTGTGCATCAAGAATTAAATCTTAGAGTAAATCCGAACAGATTAGTTCGTTTCAAAACAGTTCTTAGCTTAAACTTATTGGATTTTACTTCCCTTCCTTGATTTTTTTTCATTTTCCTTTGGTGGTAAATGTAAGTTGCTGTGTCTTCTTATTAAAAGCGCGCAATATGATGAATGAGAAATGGAATCAATACTTTTTCGGAGAACCGACCGAAGAGGAAAAACAGGAGCTTTTTCAGGAACTGGAAAAGAACGAAGATATGAAACGGGAATTTGCAGAAATGCAAAATATCGTAGGTCTGTCCGGATTATTACCCAGAGAAGATGATTCTTTGAAAGGCGAACGGAATCTGGAAGCACTGATGAACCGCCAGGAGAAAAAGCTGAGGCGGAAACGGGTGTTGCAAGTCATACGATATACTACTTCGGCAGCTGCTATGATTGCTCTGACGTGGATGCTCGCCTGGTATATGCTTGTTGGTTCGGAGACTCCCTCTTATACAGAGATTACAGTTCCGAAGGGGCAACGGGTACATTTAACCCTGCCGGATGGTAGTGAGGCATGGCTGAGTTCACTTTCTACATTGAAGTGGCCTTCTGTTTTCTCGTCCGATGCCCGTACGGTAGAACTGGATGGAGAGGGATTTTTTACAGTGACAAAGGATGCTTCCCGTCCTTTTACAGTGCAGACGCAGAAGTATGATGTAAGAGTGCTTGGTACGGAATTTAATGTATATGCTTATAGCAATAGCGAAAAGTTTGAGACAGACTTGCTTTCGGGTAAAGTGAGAATCAGCTCTACCGGACATCCTGAAGAGTTGGTAAACTTATTGCCCGACGAAAAGGTATCTTTGGTAGATGGAAAACTGGTTAAGTCTTCCTCTCATTTTGGAGGAAAAGAATACCGTGAACAAGGAATCTATGACTTTGAAGAATTACCGTTGGGCGAAGTGCTGGAAAGATTGGAGCAATGGTATGATATTAATTTTACTGTAGATGATCCATCTCTGTTGAGTAAGATTATTTCGGGTAAGTTCCGGCAAAGCGATCAGATTGAAACGATTCTGAAAGCGATTAGCCGTGCGGACTTATTTGAGTACAAAATACTGTCACAGCGAGAGATAACGATATATTAATAATCTGATTAAAAGTTTAATGCCTATGTAACACAACAGAGTAGAATAAAACGAAAGTAAATAGACATCAAAACGAGGAATAAAAAGGGGGAAAGTGGTGCAACACTCTCCCCAATTCCTCGGCTATTAATACTTTCTCTGTTTCACATTTTTGTGAACCTAAAATAAAGTACTAACAAAATCACTTAGCAAAGTTATGAAAAAAATCTTTTCACTGCTCGCTTTGGTCCTGTTTATTAACCTTTTTACATATCAGGCTCAGGCACAGACAGCAGTTGTGAATATTAATAAAACTTCGGTTTCGCTAAAAGAACTGATTCACGAAGTCGAAAAACAGGCCGGATATTTGTTTGTCTACGGAAAAGACATCAATATCGAACAGAAAGTAAAAATCAATGCCCGGAATAAACAGGTAAAAGCATTGCTTGAAAATGTATTACCGCAAATAGGGCTGACGTATGAATACGCCGACAATTACATTTCATTGAAGAAAACGCAGGTAGAGAAAAAATCAATAGGTAAAAAAATAATAGTCAAAGGAACCGTAGTAGACAAAAGTGGCGAGCCTATTATCGGAGCTAACATCATGGAGCAGGGAAGTGCTTCCAATGGTACGATCACAGATATCGATGGTAAATTCACGTTATCCTTGCCTTCCAATTCGGTATTAGCAGTTACGTATGTGGGTTTTTCCACAAAGAATATTCCGGTGAACAATCAGAATGCCATTCAGATTGTGATGGAAGAAGATTCTGAAATTCTGGAAGAAGTAGTGGTTGTGGCTTACGGTACGCAGAAGAAGATTTCTTCTACGGCTGCTGTATCAAGCATGAAGACAAAAGATGTAGCGCAAAAGCCGGTTATCAATATTTCTAATAGTTTGGCAGGCCGTATGGCGGGAGTCATTGCGAAGCAAGGATCGGGAGAACCGGGAGCTGATGGTTCTGATTTGAGAATCCGTGGTGTGGCTACGTTAGGGAACCAATCTCCATTGGTCGTAGTGGATGGAGTTCCCCGTGACTTTTCACGTATCGATCCGAATATGATCGAGGATATTACTATCCTGAAAGATGCGGCTGCCGTAGCTCCTTATGGTATGGCCGGTGCCAATGGGGTAGTATTGGTGACTACAAAAAAGGGAAAAAGCGGTGCTCCGGTACTTTCATACAATGGATATATCGGTTTTCAGAACCCGACCCGTATCACTGACCAGGTTAATTCGTATGAATATGCTTTGATGAAAAACGAAGCGGCTATGAATGCAGGTTATCCCAATTATTATGCTTACTCACAGCATGATCTGGAAATGTACCGGAAGACTTGTGCCGGAGATCCGGATGCCGATCCTGACCGCTATCCTAATAGCAACGGTCTGCGTGACTTGGTACAAAATAATTCTGTGATTACGAATCACAACTTACAGTTATCCGGTGGTAGCGATAAATTCCAGTACTATGTGTCTTTAGGATATTCTTATCAGGAAGGAATGTGGAGCACTACCGATTACCAGCGTTTCAATTTGTTGGCTAATTTAAGCGTGGATGCCACCAAATACACGAAAATCAGTTTAAGCCTGGGTGGATGGCACGAAAAGAAGAATTATCCGGGTGCCGATACAGGCGACATCATGTATCAGGCCTATCGTACTCCTCCTATCTCAGCTATTCAGTACTCGAATGGTCTGTGGGGACAATATGTAGGTAAGTCACTTTTCGGGCTGACTTATCGCAGCGGATACCGTCAGGAGCCGGCCGACCAACTGAATACTTCTCTCTCTATAGAGCAGCAACTTCCCTTCATTCAAGGGTTAAGCATCAAAGGAGTAATCAACTACGACCCGTATCGTGTGAAGAAAAAGAAATATCTGACACCGATACCTGTATACACACTGGATGCATCACAAACTCCGTATCAATTCATGGAAGGATTTCAGGGACCGGAAAAACCGAATCTTGAACAATCATTTGAAGAAAGCGTGAGCATGACTTATCAGGGAATGATTAATTACTCACGGACTTTCGGCAAGCATACGGTTACCGGACTCGGAGTTATTGAAGCACGCGAAAGAAACGTATGGAACATGAGTGCCAAACGTTTGAACTATAATATTGACATGGATGAAATCAATGCCGGAAGTAGTGACCCTGCCGATATCAGCAACGGCGGTACGTCCTGGAAAGAACGTCAGGTAGGTTACGCATTCCGTTTGGGGTATAATTATGATAACCGTTATATGGCGGAAGTTTCCGGTCGTTATGACGGACACTACTATTTTGCTCCGGGCAAACGTTTTGGTTTCTTCCCTGCTTTCTCACTGGGATGGAACTTGCGGGAAGAATCCTTTATGAAGGACATCGAATGGATGGATAAACTGAAATTACGCCTTTCTTACGGTGAGTCCGGAAACTTGGCTGGTAGTTCCTATCAATATATGAGTGATTATGGATTCGGAAACGCTGTAAATCTTGGCGGTGTACCTATGATGGGTATGTGGGAAAACTTGCAGGGAAATCCGAACATCACTTGGGAAAAAGCCAAGAAGTTTGACTTCGGTGTGGAATTTTCCGTATTGAACGGTATGCTTTCTCTGGAAGCTGACTATTTCTATGAGAAACGTTCGAATATGCTGATGGCTCCGAATGCATTGGTTCCGGCAGAATATGGTATTCCTTTGTCACAGGTCAATGCGGGAAGTATGCACAATCAGGGTATTGATTTATCTCTGAATTTCAACAAGCGTATCGGCAAAGACTGGATGATCAGTGCAAAAGGTACTTTCACTTTCGCACGTAATATTCTGGATGAAGTATTTGAGACGGAAGCTACCTTCAATAACCCGAATCGTCGCAGAACAGGACGTCCCGACGGAACAATGTTCGGATACAATGCTTTGGGCTACTTTACTTATGATGATTTCAATCCTGACGGTTCCTTAAAGGCAGGCATCGCTACTCAACCCTGGGGGCAGGTATATCCGGGTGATTTGCGCTACGAAGATTTAAGTGGTCCTAACGGCGTGCCTGATGGAAAGATTGACGAGCATGACCAGACTGTAATCGGTTTCTCTAACTGGGCGCCCGAAATTATTTTCGGTCTGGCTCCTACTGTCCAATGGAAGAACTTCGACCTGAACGCATTGATTCAAGGGGCTACCCGTACCAGCATTTCATTGGGTGAGACTTTGGTAATGCCTTTCTTTGATTCTGGTTCGGCTACTAAGTTACAATTCAGTGATCACTGGACGCCGGATAACACGAACGCACCCTATCCCCGTCTGACTAGTGAAGTAACGGTGAATAACCATCGTCAACCTTCTTCGTGGTGGGTACGTGATGCTACTTATATCCGTTTGAAGAGCATTGAAATCGGTTATACCTTGCCTCGTTCGGCACTGAATTTTATTGGTATCAGCTCTGCCCGTGTATATGCTTCCGGACAAAACCTCTGGACATGGACTCCGTTTATGAAAGAGCTGATCGACCCGGAAGCCAAATCCGCTAATGGTAAATACTATATGCAGCAGGCTGTATATGCTTTTGGTTTGAATATTACTTTTTAATTAGTTAACCATCATAACAAGATAGAATATGAGAATACATAATATAATAAAAACAGTTTGCCTGGCAGGCTCATTAGCCTTGTTGTCTGCCTGTGAAGACTGGCTTGAAATAGAGCCGAAAGACCGTTTTGGAGATACAACGGTCTGGGGATCGGAAGAAAATGCCGATATGTTTCTGAATGATATCTATAATCAGTTGCCGCATCTGAACAATGAAACACAGAATCTGGATCAGTATTCGGATAACTCATACGTAGGTGCGGAATGGATGAATGCCCGTACAACGATTTATACCGGAGCATTATCTCCTACCAGCTGGATACCCGGCCCCTGGGATATGTGGAAATGGGGACGTCAGAACAATGACGACGCCAAAGGACAGTATGAGCGTATCCGCTCCTGCAATCTTTTCATTACAAAAGTAACAGAATCCGATTTCTCGGCAGAATATAAGAAAGAACGCCTTGCAGAAGCGCGTTTCCTGCGTGCCTGGTTCTATCATTATCTTTGGATGGCGTACGGTGGTGTGCCTATCATCACGGAAGTGCTGGATAATAACGTGAGTACGGATATCTTTTATCCGCGTGAGACTGCACAGAAAACATTTGAGTTTATCGACAAAGAGTTGGACGAGATTAAAGATGATCTTCCTCCGCGCCGTAGCGGTTCCGATCTGGGGCGTGCTTCCAAAGGAGCAATTCTGACACTGAAAGGATGGGTGGAACTGTTTCATGCCAGTGAATTGCGTAATCCGGGCAAAGATAAGAAACGCTGGGAAGTAGCTGCGGCTACCTTGAAAGATGTAATTGACTTACAGGTCTATCATCTGCAACCGACTATTCTGGACCTTTGGACAGAAGCTACCAACAATAACGATGAAGTGATCTTCGACTTCCAGATGTCTAAGCAGAATGGAGGGCGTCGTGAAGGCCTGTTCGGTCCGGTGTTTGTAAAAGGAGTACAGTCCAGTTGGGGAAATATGCAGCCTACACAGGAACTGGTTGACGACTATTGCATGGCAAACGGATTGCCTATCACAGACCCTGCATCCGGTTATGATAAGAATAATCCTTATAAGAATCGTGAGAAACGCTTCTATCAGAGCATCCTGTATGACGGATCCATGTGGCAGGGTGAAGAAATTATCACTCGTGTAGGGGTAGGTAGTCCGAATGAGATTGACACTTCCTCGGATAGTGACGTTACGAATACGGGATACTATACTCGTAAAACGATTGACGAATCAGTGAATGGAGCGGACAATCTGCAAATGAGTAACGGAATGGCAAATTATATTTTCTTCCGTTATGCAGATGTGTTGCTGATGTATGCAGAAGCTTCTTTGGAAGCCGGAGATAAACCGACAGCAGTCGAATATCTGGATATGGTAAGAACCCGTGGAGGAAATATGCCTTCTATCGACGATACTTATCCGCAGGGAATCACAGAAAATCAGTTGCGGGAAATCATTCGGAGAGATCGCCGTATAGAACTGGCGTTCGAAGATAAGCGTTGGTGGGACATTCTTCGCTGGAAGATTTGTGATGGTGAAAACGGAGTGATGAATAAACCGATTGGTGGTATGAAGATAGAAGATACCAACGGAGATGGTGTGTGGGAATACAATTATCATGAAGTTGGCAAACGTACCTTCCTGCCACGTATGTATTATCAGCCCCTTCCGCAGTATGTGATAGACAAGAATCCGGTGATCCGCGAGCAAAACGGCGGTGAAGACGGATGGGTAAACGGGCAGAATCCCGGATATTAATAAAGAATGTAAACCTTGAAAGATTATTCGTATGAAACTAAATAGATTTGTCATGGCGGCAAGTGCGGTACTTTGTTCGTTTGCCTTGCTGAGTGGATGTAGTGATGATGATGTTTGTAAAGTATATATTCCGGAAGCCAAAGCTTTGCAGATTAAAAACTTCGATTTGGGTGAAGAACTGAGAGAAGTATTTCATGTGGCTGTGACTGCCAGTGACTATGTGACCCGTTCCGGTAAGGAAGTGGGGGGAGATGTAAAGGTGCAGTTGACTGTGGATGAGGCGAAGGTGCAGGAGTATAATTCTTTGTGTGGGACAGACTATCCTTTGCTTCCTTCCGATTGCTATACGCTGACGACAGAAACTGTGATTCCGGCCGGGGAGAGTTCTTCTGCCGATCTGGTGCTCACGGTAAATGCACAGGGAAAAATCCAGCCGTTTGATTCTTATTTGCTGCCGGTTACTATCACTTCGGTAGAAGGTGCGCAGGCGGATCATATTCAGCAAACGGTATATTACCTTTTGAGTGGTGCGGAGGATGTATGGGCGATGCCACTGGCCGACCGCAGTGCATGGCAGGTGGTAGAAGTTTCTTCGGAAGAGACGAGCGGTGAAGGGTCGGATAACGGTCACGCTATCCACGCTTTTGACGGACTGAAAGGAACTTTTTGGCATACGCAATGGAAAGGCAACGAGCCTCAGCCACCACATCATATCGTAGTGGATATGGGGCAGGAAGTGAAAATGCTGGGCTTCCAGTATGTATCCAGAGATCATGGTGAAGCATGGCCGCAGGAGATGACGATGGAAACCAGTCTGGATGGCTCGAAGTGGGAGTCGGCAGGTACTTACAGTGACCTTCCTGCCGGGGCAAAAGAGGAATTCCGTTCCTATTTTCCGGGATTTAAGCAGGCACGTTATTTCCGTCTGACAATAACTGCCGTGTATAGTGGCAAATGGGCAACAGCGGTAGCAGAGATTAATGCGATTTCTATTATTAAATAACAGAAAAGACGATAACCATGAAAAAATACATTTATATACTTTTGACATTCTGCCTGTTAATCTCCTGTATGGAAGATCCGACGGCAGGTGTGGTCGTTCCTAAATATACTCCGTCTACCGAGAATCCGGGAGGTCCGGGTGAAGAACCGGGTGATGGGCTGATAGATCCGGCAGAACCGCTGGACAGGGGATTTATACACCTGAAAGGTCGGGAACTGAAATCTCTGAACTCTATTTCCATCACAGGGCTGAATGATGGCGAGAAAGTAATTCTTTCCACTTTGGCAGGGCTTGCAGCAAGAGTGACGGGCGATCAGGTTTATATCAATGAAGGCGGTCCTTCTTCCGTATGGTTGAAGCAGATGCAGAACAAGTACGGAATTCCGGTAAATACTTATAACGCTTTGGCTCCGTTGGTGCAGCATTATGTGGAAACCGGAGTGATCAAGGGATATATTGTCTATACACCCTATTCGGAAGGACAATCTCATTCGATCAATGTAGCCACTTCTTTATGTGGTTTGCTTCGGGGGATTGCGGTACCGGAATCTCTTGTAGATAAGGTAAAAGCAATGGGAGTGACAACCGAACTTATGGACGTAAGGTCTTATGATGAGAAGTGGTTGTACGAGAATTATAAAGACCAGTTGGACAAGAGTCTGGCAGCCGATATGAAACCGGAAATCTTCCATCACTTACGCGATTACATCACAATGACCAATGCTTTTGCTTTTTATGATTACAATGCGCGCAGGGATTGGTCATGGCGTACTTCTATACTGAAAGATCTGGATAAAGGAGCTTATTGTTTCGGTTATTATGATCTGGATGAATGGGGCATGGTGAATAATGCTTCTCAACTGGGTGTTTCTATGTTGCCGACCGATCAGGCGGCTAACCTGGCTACGTTGAGTAGTATATATGATACAACAGGACTGAAACAGCGTCCGGCAACTAAAGAAGTGGTTACCGAAGAGAATGTGCACTATGTGACATTCCTCGTCAGTGACGGTGATAATATCGCATTTAACCTTTGGGGACAACAAGGATACATGGATCATGACCTGCACGGCCAATTCCCGCTCGGATATACCATTTCGCCTTCTCTGTACGATTTGGCTCCGGCTGCTTTACGCTGGTATTATGAAAATAGTAAAGAAGGCGATTACTTTGTAGCGGGTCCGAGTGGCAGCAGCTATATATTCCCGAGTAAGATGTCTGATGCCGACCTGGACGATTATTTGGCTAAGTTGAATGAGTATGTCGATAAGTCAGGCTTGAATATCTGTAATATTCTGGATCAGAAGATTATGGATAATCCCAAAGTCTATAACAAGTATCTGGCTCAGCCTAATATCGATGCGATTTTCTACACAGGATATGGAGAAAAAGGAGATGGAAGAATCAAATTTTCGGATAATGGCAAGCCGGTGATTGAGCAGAGAAGCGTATTATGGGAAGGTATCGACGGTGGTTCGAACAGAGGTGAAGAATCGACTGTCATTTCTCAGATCAATAGCCGCTCTGCCAATCCGCATAGTGCCGACGGATATACTTTTGTATTTGTACATTGCTGGACAAAGAACCAGCAAAGTATTAAAACCGTCATTGATGGATTGAATGACAATGTGCGTGTTGTTCCTGTCGATCAATTCGTGCAGCTGGTGAAACAAAATTTGGGTCCTAAATAAACGAATATACTCGTAATTTATTTATTATGAACATAAAAGTATTAGTTGCATCGGCAGTTGCTGCGTTCAGTTCTCTGCCGATCATAGCTCAACAAGCGCCAGCTCCTTGCGGGTTGGTTCCGAGTGCCCGTCAACTTGAATGGTACAATCGGGAGATGATTGCTTTCTTTCATTTTGGAATCAATACATTTGAAGAATATGTGAATGAAGGAGACGGGAAGGCAAGTACGGCAATTTTTAATCCAACAGCTCTGGATTGCAGGCAGTGGATGCAGACATTAAAAGCAGCGGGGATTCCCGCTGCTATCCTGACCGCCAAGCATGCCGACGGATTTTGCTTGTGGCCTAGCAAGTACACAGATTATAGTGTGAAGAATGCAGCGTGGAAGAACGGTAAAGGAGATGTGGTCCGCGAGTTTGTCGATGCTTGTGAAGAGTATGGATTGAAGGCGGGAATCTATCTGGGACCTCATGACCGTCACGAACACCTTTCACCTTTATATACGACCGAACGCTACAAGGAATATTATGCCCACCAGCTTGGCGAACTGATGAGTGATTACGGCAAGATATGGGAAACATGGTGGGACGGTGCCGGAGCCGACGAATTGACAACGCCTGTTTATCGTCATTGGTATAAGATTGTCCGTGAGAAACAGCCGGATTGCGTTATCTTCGGTACAAAGAATTCTTATCCGTTTGCTGATGTCCGCTGGATGGGGAATGAAGCGGGAGAAGCGGGTGATCCTTGTTGGGCGACAACCGACTCAGTAGCTATTCGTGATGAAGCTCAGTATTACAAAGGTTTGAATGAAGGTATGCTGGATGGTGATGCGTATATTCCGGCGGAAACAGATGTTTCAATACGTCCCAGCTGGTTCTATCATGCCGAAGAGGATAGCCGTGTGAAGAGTGTCCGTGAACTTTGGGATATCTACTGTACCTCCGTGGGGCGCAATAGTGTATTGCTTCTGAATTTCCCGCCCGACAGACGTGGTTTGATTCATTCGACCGATTCGCTGCACGCCGCCTTGTTAAAACAGGGGATTGATGAGACTTTCAGTTCGAACCTGTTGAGAGGAGCCAAAGTGAAAGCGACCAATGTACGGGGCGCAAAATATAGTCCGGAGAAAATGTTGGACAGTGAGAAAACCACTTATTTTGCCGGAAAAGACGGAGAGGCAAAAGCGGATATAACTTTTACCCTGCCCAAGGCTATTGAGTTTGATTGTCTGATGATCGAAGAAGTTATCGAACTGGGACATCGGACAACGAAGTGGAGTGTGGAGTACACTGTTGATGGCAAAAACTGGATCACCATTCCGGAGGTGACGGACAAGCAGACCATTGGTCATAAATGGATTGTACGTCTGGCACCGGTGAAAGCAAAGCAGGTACGTTTGCGTATTCAGGACGGCAGGGCTTGTCCGGCCATTCATACTTTTGGCGTATATAAACAGTCACCGGTTTTCAAATCATAATATAATTAGACTACTAAATGATGCAACGATTAAAAATCTTGGGAAGTGCATTGATTGCACTGTCGTTTTCCGCCTCTGCGGTTGTGGCGCAGCAGTTTGACCCGAAGCAAGGATATGAAATCCATACGGTCAACGGATTAGTGCTGGACAATCAGGAGAGTCTGGATACGAATACGAAAATATTTATCAGTAAGCGGGAGGCAGACAAAGAATCGCAGGTCTGGAACCTGATTCCATGTGAACAAGAGGGATGCTATACGATAACCAGTCCCTTGACTCAGATGAATGTAGATAATAGTGGTAAAGGAAAAGTAGAATGTTCCGTGATTCAATGGTCGGCAGACCCTAAAAATCCGAACCAGCAATGGAAAATAACGGCTTTGCCGAATGGGAATTACGTATTAACCAATGTCGGGACTGGCTATAACTTAGGATTTCCTGATGCCGGACTGGTCGGAGAACCTGTCTTTCAGTTAGAACCGGAAGCTTCGAAAAGTAACCAGCAGTGGCAGATACGGAAATCGAACCTGAAAGTAGTGGCGGAAGCCCTGAAAACAACGAGTCATAATGACTGGGAGAATGAACGTATCTATGCAATCAATAAAGAAGAAGGCAGGGCTACATTTATTCCGTTCGCCAATTCGGAAGAGATGAAGGCGGATCCCGCTTATACCCGTCCTTGGGAGCGTACCCGCTCTTCCCGTTATCTGCTGTTGAATGGAAACTGGAAGTTTAACTGGGTGAAGCAACCTTCGGAACGTCCGGTGGATTTCTATAAAACGAGTTATGATGTTTCCGGCTGGAAAGAGATTCCTGTTCCCTCCAACTGGGAGATGCACGGATATGGGACACCTATTTATACCAATATTACTTATCCCATCCGCAACAATCCTCCTTTTATACAGGGACAGCGTGGATATACTGTAGAGAAAGAACCGAATGCGGTAGGATCTTATCGCCGTGAGTTTGCTCTTCCTGCCGACTGGAAAGACAAAGAAGTCTTTATCCATTTCGATGGAATTTATAGTGCAGCTTATGTATGGATCAACGGTAAGAAAGTCGGTTATTCGCAAGGTTCCAGTAATGATGCAGAATTTCGTATCACTCCTTACGTCAAAGCGGGTAAGAATACGGTTGCCGTAGAAGTTTACCGCTGGTGTGACGGCAGTTTCCTTGAAGATCAGGATATGTTCCGTTTAAGTGGTATTCATCGGGATGTTTATCTGGTAGCCAGTCCGAAAGTCCGTCTACGTGATATTCACCTGACTTCTCAGATCAGTGACCGTCTGGATAAAGCGGAACTGAGAGTGAAAACGGATGTGCATAATTACGGAAAGAAAGTACAGGAAGCAGCCGTACGTGTCTCTTTGCTGAATCCGGAAGGAAAGCCTGTGAGTTCGTTTACCATACCTGCCGGAAAGATAACCGGTGGACAGGAAAACGTCTGTGAAGGTACGACTACGATTCGCGACCCTCGGTTATGGAGTGCTGAGACTCCTTCTCTGTATACCGTCCAACTGGAACTGCTTGATGCCGCAGGCAATGTGCTTGAAGCGACGAGCCAGCAATATGGCTTCCGTAAGATAGAGATCCGGAATAATAAGGTGTATATCAATAATGCATTGATTCTTTTTAAAGGAGCCAACCGTCACGACATACATCCGCAGTTCGGAAAAGCCGTTCCGGTGGAAAGCATGATAGAGGACATTCTTCTCTTTAAACGTTTCAACCTCAACACGATTCGTACCAGTCATTATCCGAACGATCCGAAGATGTATGCACTGTATGATTATTATGGCTTGTACGTGATGGATGAGGCCGATATTGAGTGTCACGGCAATATGTCGCTGTCAAACCGTGAAAGCTGGGA
The DNA here is from genome assembly GCA_019412825.1 of Bacteroides thetaiotaomicron. GTDB lineage: Bacteria > Bacteroidota > Bacteroidia > Bacteroidales > Bacteroidaceae > Bacteroides > Bacteroides thetaiotaomicron_A. The sequence goes on from DXOL01000001.1 coordinate 83,958, forward strand.
AGGAGCTTATGTTGACCGGATGGTGCGCATGGTGGAACGGGATAAGAATCATCCTTCGGTTATTTTCTGGTCAATGGGCAATGAGTCCGGCGGCGGGCGTAACTTTGAGGCTACCTACCGGGCTGCCAAAGCGATAGACGACCGTTATATCCATTATGAAGGAATGAACGATGTGGCCGATATGGATTCCCGTATGTATCCTTCGATTGAAAGTATGATCGAACAAGACGAGCAACCCCGTCACAAGCCTTATTTTCTTTGTGAATATGCTCATGCGATGGGCAACGCCATCGGTAATCTGGAAGAATACTGGGATTATATCGAATACCATTCGAAACGTATGATCGGAGGATGTATCTGGGACTGGGTGGATCAGGGCATTAATATGCCCGGACAGCCTGCCGATCATTATTATTTCGGAGGCAGCTTCGGTGATCGCCCTAACGACAATGATTTCTGTTGTAACGGGATTGTGACGGCTGACCGTCAGGTTACTCCTAAGTTGTGGGAAGTGAAGAAAGTCTACCAATATATCACATTGGAACCGAATGCTGAAAACAGTATCGGCGTTCGTAACCGCTATGCTTTCCTGAATCTGCATGATTTTAATCTCCGCTATGTGATTTTGAAAGATGGTGTGCCGGTAGCGGAAGAAGAATTCAGCCTGCCTGATGGTAAGCCGGGAGAGCATCGTGCGGTGCAGATACCTTATTTCCGCTATTTAACTTCAGAGGGTGAATATTACTTGAACCTTGAAGTAAAACTAAAGAAGGATTGTGTATGGGCAAAAGCCGGACATATCGTAGCTACGGAACAACTTTTGCTTCAAAAATCCCCGAATACCGGGCTACAGCCGGTGGCAGTTTCCGCCTCATCTGAAGAATCTCCGTTTAAAGTGGTGGAAGAGGAGAAGCGTTATTTGTTCTTCCGCAGTCCCGATGTAGAAATCACCTTTGATAAGAAAGAAGGCAAGCTGACCGGTGTGCGTTATAATGGTGATAATATGCTTCATCTGCGTGAGGGATGGTCGCTGAATACGTTTCGTTTTATCAATAACGATGTGCGTAAGTGGCAGGATACCCAAACGGAAGTAATCAGTTTCGATTGGAAATGGTCGGGAGATAATCAGTCGGCAATTGTAACGATTCAGTTGCAGGAAACCGTCGGAGATGTGAAAGTGCCTTATACATTGATTTACCGTTTGTATGGTAATGGTGAAATAGATATGGATGCTTCTTTTACAACGAATGATGACTTTAATCTTCCCCGTCTGTCGTTGCAGGCTTTCTTTAATCCTTCGTTGGAGCAGTTGGAATGGTATGGCCGCGGTCCGATAGAAAATTATCGTGACCGTAAGAATGCGGCATATTTGGGTAGGTACCAGTCTGCTGTCAATGATATGAAAGAGAGTTATGCTCGTTCTCAGACGATGGGTGGTCGTTGTGATACCCGCTGGCTGACTTTGACCAATAAAGCAGGTAAAGGAATCAAGATTACTGCTGCCGATACATTTGATTTCAGTGCTTTGCACTATACGGATAAGGATTTGTTTGAAATCAAGTACGGTCATGCCTTGCCTGATATTTATCGTGCGGAGGTGGTACTGAATCTGGATTGCATACAGCGTGGTCTGGGTAATGCCAGTTGTGGTCCAGGTCCCCGTCCCGCCTATGAAATTCAGAAGAATACAGTTTATAAATATGCTTTTCGTATGTCTCCTTTTTCAAAATAGGGAAAGATTGACAGGATAACAAGGTCTTAATCGTTTGTAGAAAGAGTGAGCAGCCAAATCTTATAAAAGATGGCAACTGCTTACTCTTTTTTTGTATTTAAGGATAGATTCTGTGTTCTTTTCGTACTTTTGTAACATGGACTCTAAATTATATACCACGATGAAACAAAGAATTATATTATTCGGATTAATACTTGTAGGAACAGTAACTTTTGCACAGTCTCCCGAAGAAAAGGGCTTGAACACGATCAACCGTTCTTCTGCCGAAGCAACAATCGGTTTCCTTGCAAGTGATGAATTACAGGGACGTGAAGCCGGATTCCACGGTTCATATGTCTCCTCTGAGTATATAGCATCTATCTTGCAATGGATGGGAATCCAACCTCTGAACGAAAGCTACTTCCAGCCTTTTGATGCTTACCGCAAAGAGCGTCAGAAGAAAGGACGTCTGGAAGTTCATCCGGACTCTGTAGCGAAGCTGAAACAGGGAGTTCATCAAAAACTATCTATGAGGAATGTACTGGGAATGATTCCCGGTAAGAATACGAAGGAATATGTCATCGTAGGCGCTCACTTTGACCATTTGGGGATAGACCCGGCGCTTGACGGAGATCAGATTTATAACGGAGCGGATGACAACGCTTCCGGTGTCTCGGCTGTATTGCAGATTGCCCGGGCATTTCTTGCAAGCGGACAACAACCGGAGCGAAATGTAATCTTTGCCTTTTGGGACGGAGAAGAAAAGGGATTGCTCGGCTCTAAATATTTTGTACAGACTTGCCCTTTTGTTTCGCAGATCAAGGGATATCTCAACTTTGATATGATAGGTCGCAACAATAAACCGGAACAACCGAAACATGTCGTCTATTTCTATACAGCTGCTCATCCTTCTTTTGGAGACTGGCTGAAAAAGGATATTAAGAAGTATGGTTTACAGTTGGAACCGGACTATCGTGCCTGGGACAATCCGGTAGGGGGCAGTGACAATGGAACGTTTGCCAAAGCAGGTATTCCTATTATTTGGTATCATACGGACGGACATCCCGATTATCACCAGCCATCCGATCATGCTGATCGGTTAAACTGGGATAAGATCGTGGAAATCACCAAGGCTTCTTTTCTTAATATGTGGAAGATGGCTAATGAAGCTTCATGGTAACTCAGCCTCACTGAAAGGCAGTTTTACATCTTGCAATAAAGGGTGGAAGGAATCTGTCTGAATAACCATGCCACATATTTCCATCTTTTGGAGATAAAGGCTACCTTTTTCCTGGCTGATATGGCCTTTTTGATTTGTTTTACGGCTTTATCGACAGGAGTAACCCAAAACAATCCTTCTCCTTTCGCCATCGCTGTATCTACAAATCCAGGACGGATGTCAGTAGTATGGACAGCAAAGGGTAGCTTTGCCGCCTTTTGCCGAAGTCCCTCCATGTAATTGATTTGATAGGCTTTTGAAGCATTATAAGCCGGTGCTACACCGCTGCCGCGTGTTCCGCCTACTGAGGAAATATTAATCAGATGTCCGCCTTTCTGCTGTTCAAAGTATCGGAATCCCCAGTCGGCGATATTGGTAAATCCCACTACGTTGGTCAATAAGGTTGGTTCTTCGAGCTGATAGGAGAGCTGCGGATTCAGTTCCCCCGTTCCGGCACAGATAATCAGCATATCCATGCCTCCCATTTCTTGCACAAGCGTTTCCAGCGATGAAAGGGTCGTTTCTGTGTGAGTGATGTCACATTTCTGATAGAATAGTTTATCTTTATCTTGTGCGCAAATCTCTTTTAATAGATTCTCACGGCGACCGGTGATGCCGATAAGGCAGTCTTCACGGGCATACTGTTCTGCCAATCCGCGACCGATGCCGGAGGTTGCGCCTACAATTATTATTTTCTTCATGAATTAAAATAGACTATGTTTGCCTGCAAAGGTAGGAGAGGAGCCTGAATAAATTCTTGATTTCAATCAAGAATTTACTTCTGAACTACTTTTCTCCGGATGCGGCTCAACGTTTCCGGACGAATAAGTAGATAAGAGGCGAGTTCTTTTAAAGTAATCAGTTTCAGCAGGTCGGGACAGCGGTTGATAATATCCAGATAACGTTCTTCCGGTGTCAGACTGTACATGGAAATCATCCGGTCATAGATTTCCCACAGGAGGGTTTCCGCAATCCGGCGTCCCAGTTTTTGGTGGTCGTTGTTAATGTCGTAGAAATCTGCCAGTTGGGAATGGTTGATCACATACACCGTACAGTCGCATAACGCTTGAATATCTACATTTGATTGGTCCTGCAACTGGAAAGCCGGATAATTCCCGACAAAAGAATGGTCGAATGTATATCCGACAATGCTGCTTTCGCCCAGACTGTTGACGCAGCAATAGCGGAAAGAGCCGGAAACAACAAACCCCATGATCTTACAGACTTCTCCTTGCCGTACAAAGTACTCTCCTTTTTTATAAGAAGTCTCTTTTCCCTGCTGTAATGTAAAATCTACAATAGGGGAATAGTTGATATGGGAAGTATATTTATTGAAATCCTCCACAGTGCGGCTATGATTAACCTTCGTTTATCACTTGGAATCCGGCAAGTTTCAAATCCTCCCAATAACCGGGATATGATTTGGAAACAACTTGCGGGTCAGCAATCAGTAAGTTGGGACAAGAGATTACTGCCGGTGCGAATGCCATCGCCATCCGGTGGTCTTCGTAGGTCGCAATCACAGGAACCGCTTCCGGTTCGCAACGTTCGCCGTTCCACATCAATACGCTGTCATTTTCTTCTTCGATGAGGTATCCCAGCTTTTTAAGTTCGGTTCTCAATGCGGCGATGCGGTCTGTTTCCTTTATTTTCAGGCTCTGCAAGCCTGTGAAACGGAAAGGGATATTTAATAAAGCGCAAGTTACAACGAACGTCTGTGCCAAGTCCGGAATGTCAACGAAGTCTTCTTCCAGTCGTTCCGGTGCCTTGCCTGTTTTTTTGATCTTTACGCCTTGGGGAGTGAACTCCGTCGTGATCCCCAAACGGGAGAATACTTCCGCTCCCCGACTGTCTCCCTGATAACTGTTGCGGAATAATCCCAACAGTTCAATTTCTGCTTCCGGAGACAAAGCGGCAATCTGATACCAGTAAGAAGCAGCGCTCCAGTCGCTTTCTACGGTGAAGGGGACACTCTGATACGGTTGCGGAGCTACGGAGATGCTGCTGGGCGAAGTCCATGCCGCCTTTGCTCCGAAGTCCTGCATTAATTGCAGTGTCAGATTGATATAAGGACGGGAAATGATTTCTCCTGTCAAGTGCAGTGTCAGTCCGTCTTTGAGCACCGGACCTATCATCAGCAGGGCGGATATATACTGTGAACTGACGTTTCCCTTCAGCGTGATTTCATTTCCTTTCAGCTCTGCGCCCTTGATGCGGAGAGGCGGATATCCTTCGTTATGGGTGTACTCTATTTCAGCTCCCAACTCGCGAAGGGCGTTGACCAGAATCTGTATCGGGCGTTGCTGCATACGGGCGGTGCCTGTGATAATCCGCTCTCCCGAAGTGGCACTCAGATAAGCGGTCAGAAAGCGCATAGCGGTTCCGGCTGCCATGATGTCTATAGTCTCTTTACCTTCGGTCAGGGCTTTTATCATGACTTGGGTATCATCGCAATCGGACAGGTTTTCCGGTGGATAAATGCCTTTACCCAGCGCATTGATGATGAGTGCACGGTTGCTGATACTTTTGGAAGCCGGCAACTGGATTGTTGCCTTTACCATCGAAGGGGAAATAAGTTTATAGAGCATCATTCTAAGTATATTCTTTGTTATGGAGTACAAAAGTAGAGATTTATTCGGAGACTTCCAACAGCTTCTGACTCTTATCGAGAGAGTTGAAATAATATCTGTACCGATGTTTCTGCTGACATTTGGTTTAACAATTAACAGTTTATAATGAATAGTTTGCGAAGAAACTTTATATTTGTGGCAAATAAAATAACTAATTTATGAATATACCGAATATCCGTTTGCTGAATCAGCAGTTATCAAATCCGCTTTTCCGTGAACCTAAAGAGCTGGTGTCTTGGATGGGAGCCATGCAGGCACAGAACTATTCCATGGTGAAGTGGGCAGTAGGGATGCGTCTGAAATCGGCTACGATTCAGGCAGTAGAGAAGGCATTGCGTGAGGGGGAAATTCTGAGGACTCATGTGATGCGTCCTACGTGGCATCTGGTGGCGGCAGAGGATATCCGCTGGATGCTGAAACTTTCCGCGCAACGTATTATTTCGGCAAATGATTCTTTTGCGAAAGGATATGATCTGGACATCCCGAATGAAGTGTATACGAAAGCGCATGGCCTGTTGGAGAAGATTCTTTGCGGAAAGAAAAGTCTGACAAAACAAGAGATTGCCGAACACTTTAACCGTTCGGGGATTGTGGCGGACAATCACCGTATGACTCGCTTTATGGCACGTGCGGAGCAGGAAGGCATCATTTGTAGTGGCGAGGACAGAGGAAGCAAATGCACGTACGCACTTTTGGAAGAACGGGTTCCGCCGATGCCCGAACTGACGAAAGACGAGTCTTTGGCACGCCTGGCACGGAGTTATTTCCGTAGCCATTCTCCGGCAGTTTTGCAGGATTTCATTTGGTGGTCGGGGTTGCCGGTTTCGGATGCAAAACAGGCTGTTTATCTGATTGCTTCGGAACTGACAACCGAACAATGGAAAGAGCAGACATGGTATATTCATGACACCTGCCGGACTCGTGGCAAACTGTTGGGGCATATACATCTTTTGCCTTCCTATGATGAATATCTGCTGGGATATAAAGACCGGACGGATGTTCTGCCCCTTGAACATTATCCCAAAGCGTTTACTAACAACGGACTGTTCTTCCCGATTGTCCTTCATAACGGTCAGGTCATAGGAAACTGGGATAAATCGGAAAAGAAGAAAAGTGTCGATCTGGCATATTCATGGTTCAGGCAGGTGGCCGATATGGATGAAGAAACGTTGGAACGGGAGCGGCAGAAATTTGCTCGTTTTTTGGGAAAATAGTTCTATGGGACATCGGTAAAGTGGGAGTGTTTAGTGGAAAGTTCCGTTAGGATACGGAACCGGTTTTTGTTACTATCCATTAGCCGACGATAGTTACTCATTAATCACATAAATAGCGATTTTTTTTCGTTGCACCTAGGTGAGACGAAAGAGTCACCTAGGTGCTTCAGTTGTTTAACCAAGGTGAGACAATTGTTGTACCTAGGTGCAACGGAAGAAAATAGCCAAGAATGACGATCATTTTGGCTGATGGAATACTTGTTTAGCCATACATCTCTCTAAAGGGTAATTGTTCTGAGTGAATCGCTATTGATTGGCTCAACAAGACTGTCCGTGAAGTGTGATTGTGTACCATCATTTTGCTCCGCCATCTAAGGGAGCTTGTTGGAAGAACTGCCTTTCTTTATTTGCCGGCTTGTTTTTTAGCCCATTCCAGTCTCCGCTGATCTGCCAAAGGAGTTACTTTGAACTCTTCGAATATGGCTGTGAATCCCTTCCCGTCGGGGCAGGCTCCCATTAATCCGACCATAACCGGACAATTATCCTGCAGCCAGCAAGTACGCATCATCGTATATTCCTTATCATCGCGGGAGAAGAAAATCTCCACTGCATCCAGTCGGCGGACCGCTTTAATCCATAAAGAACGAGGAGAATCCGGCAGTTGCACTACACTCCAGTCGCTGGTGCGGTGGGTGACTACGGCACTTACATTCTGTTTGCCGTCTACGTACTCTACGCCTGCCTTTATCCAGTTCTCATGATCGATGCGCAGCATCAATCCCATTTGGTCGAAAGTAGTCACATAATTGCCGGTTATTTTCACTTTCACTTCGAACTCTCCGCCATAAGTGGCGTAATAAAAAGGTCCATCGTCCACCGTAAACCCGTAGTGGGAAACTCGCCAGAAGTCCGTCTTGGCGGGTACATCCATAACCAGTGTTTTGCCTTCTTTTATTTCCCATTGTTGAGGCTCATTCAGCCAGTTCATTTTGTCCAGACTTTGTGCCATAGAAGAAGTTGCTGCCGCCAATAACGCGATTGACATGATTTTGATTTTTAAATGTTTCATGTTCATTTCTTATTTATTTATCTTTGTGGTGCAAAGATAGGTCATGCCTGTCCTTGCGACAATACTGAATAATAACCATTTTATACGATGGACGTACTACAAAAGGAAATAGATGAAGTTTATGCTACGCATCCGACAGCGCACGAAGCACTAGACAACGGAATAGTGGAACAACACCAGCAGTTTGTCCGCTCATTGACGGAAGTTAATGGAGGATGTGCCGTCATTTCCGATCTTTCGAACCGGAAAAGTTACGTTACTGTCCATCCGTGGGCGCATTTCCTGGGACTTACTCCCGAAGAGGCCGCTTTAAGCGTAATTGATTCGATGGACGAAGATTGTATCTACCGGCGCATCCATCCGGAAGATTTGGTAGAAAAGCGTTTGATGGAATACAAGTTTTTCCAGAAGACTTTTTCCATGTCTCCCGGCGAACGGCTGAAATATCGGGGCAGATGCAGACTGCGTATGATGAATGAAAAAGGCGTTTACCAATACATTGACAATCTGGTGCAAATCATGCAGAACACCCCTGCCGGCAATGTTTGGCTGATCTTCTGCCTTTATTCCTTATCTGCCGACCAACGGCCGGAACAAGGCATTTATGCTACGATAACGCAGATGGAACGTGGGGAAGTAGAAACATTATCCCTTTCGGAAGCGCACCGCAATATCCTTTCGGAACGCGAAAAGGAAATACTGCGCTGCATACGGAAAGGGCTGTCGAGCAAAGAAATTGCCGCGACTCTTTATATCAGTGTGAATACAGTCAACCGCCACCGACAGAATATTTTGGAAAAACTTTCTGTCGGCAACTCGATAGAAGCCTGCCGGGCAGCGGAGCTGATGAAATTGCTGTAATACTCCTTAATTTATCCGGGGATTTATCCAGATAGAGTATTTATCCAAGCAGAGATAGCAGATCATCGAGTCTTTTCATCTGTTTCAAGCGTTCGTGTGCGAACGTTTCTGTTACTTCATGCTTCCACATGACTTCAAAAGGAATATGCACTCCGTATCCACCTAAAGATAAGACCGGCTGAATATCCGATTTAAAAGAATTGCCGACCATCAAAAGTTCGGAAGGAGCTATTTGCAGAATACTCAATAGCCGGAGATATTCTTTTTCCGTCTTGTCGGACATCACCTCGATATGGTCAAAGTAAGGAGATAATCCCGAACGTTCCAGCTTATTTTCCTGATCCAGCAAATCTCCCTTTGTAGCTACTACCAACTTGTATTTTCTCGTTTCTTTCAGCGTTTTCAGCGTTTCCTTGACTCCCGGCAGCAATTTGATAGGCATTTTCAACAAAGATTTCCCTAAATCGACAATTTGCCGAATAATGTCGGCTGCAATCTTTTCGTTGCTGATCTGTAGTGCTGTTTCGACCATTGAAATGGTAAACGCCTTGGCGCCGTATCCCAAAATTTGCAGATTATTCATTTCTGTTTGGAATAAGGCGGCTGAGATTTCTTTGGGAGTGCCATACGGTTTCAGCAAATTCGTATATTGTTTTTCCACTTCCTGAAAAAAAGGTTCGTTACTCCACAGCGTGTCGTCTGCATCAAAAGCTATGACTTTAATAAGTTCTTTCATCGGTCTTGTCGTTAATGGGGACGAGAATCGTTCCGTTATATTTTGCGGCAAAGTTACTGTATTTTCATATAAATCCCTATCTTTGTTACCCGTTTTAAGTTTGAAATTTAATAGGAGATACAATAATGAAAATAGGAGATAAAGTGCGTTTCCTCAGTGAGGTAGGCGGTGGAGTCGTAACAGGATTCAAAGGAAAAGACTTTGTACTGGTAGAAGATGCGGATGGTTTTGATATTCCGATGCCGATACGTGAATGTGTCGTGATTGAGGCGGATGATTATAATATAAAACGTAAGCCTGCTGCGACAGCTCCGAAGCAGGAGGAACCCGCGAAGCCGGCCAAACCGGAAATGCCGGTTATACAGCGCCAGCCGGAAGTGCGTGGCGGAGATACGTTAAATGTGTTTCTGGCTTATGTGCCCGAAGATGCCAAAGCGATGATGACCACTCCTTTCGAGGCATATCTGGTGAATGACAGCAATTACTATCTGTATTACACTTATCTGAATGCGGAAGGAAAGGCTTGGAACAACCGTTCACACGGACTGGTAGAACCGAATACCAAACTGTTATTGGAAGAATTTACCAAGGATGTATTGAATGAAATGGAGCGGGTGGCTGTCCAGCTGATCGCTTTCAAGGACGGAAAGCCTGCCGCCATCAAACCTGCCGTCAGTGTGGAACTGCGGATTGACACGGTGAAATTCTATAAACTGCATACATTCAGTGCTTCCGATTTCTTCGAAGAACCTGCTCTGATTTATGATATTGTAAAAGATGATGTGCCTGCCAAGCAGGTGTATGTATCGGCGGAAGAGATTCAGTCAGCTCTGTTGCAGAAAAAGTTTGTGGATAAACCCAAGTCGCAGCCTATTGTGAAGCCGAACCACGGTCAAGGCGGGAAAAATGGGATTATTGAGGTAGACCTTCATATCGATTCTCTGCTCGATGATACGCAAGGAATGAGTAACAGCGAAATTCTGAACTACCAACTGGACAAATTCCGTGAAGTGATAGAGGCGAATAAAGAGAAGCGCGAGCAGAAAATTGTGTTTATCCACGGAAAAGGAGACGGAGTGCTTCGGAAAGCTATTATTGATGAATTGAAACGGAAACACAGCAATTACCGTTATCAGGATGCCTCTTTTCAGGAATACGGTTTCGGGGCTACCATGGTGACTATCAAATGATTCCGGTATACTTGTAAATGATGCTGAAAACGTATTTGCCGGAATAAAGTCCGGCAGGTGGGATGAGATAAAAAGAAGGGTGGAGAACTTAATCGGTCTCCACCCTTTCTCTTGTTATATGATTCAATTTTACTTACTTAGGTCGATGCCTTTATTCAGTAAAGTGAGGTTCATCAAAGCGGCATATTTAGCATATTGTTCAGCGCTGAGCGTCTTTCTCATAAGTTTCAAGTTGCCATATACAGCGTTGCGCAATTTTGCTTCTTTATCTTTCTTGGCTGTAGTGGCTCTTGACATCTGTTCTGAGAAATAATCGCAGATGTTTGCTACTTCTTCGCTCTGAACAGAGCTTAACTGCAAATATTTACCTAATTTATTTACGTTGATGTTACCTTCCCATTTTGCAGTTGTAGGTTGGTTTCCTGCTGCAAAAGTCGTAGCAGCGAGGCAGAGTGCTGCCACTAATGTTAATCCTAAACGTTTCATAATACCTACTTTTTAATTGTTATACCTAAAAACTATTCCTAAAAACAAATCTAATACCTATTGAAAACTGATCTAAGCGCTTAGTTTTTTCTTTTTACCTATGCAAATATAGTAATATGTTTTATAGCATAAAAATAAAGAAAAGGAAAAGAATTTGTTTCGGTTGATTTCTTGATGTAAATCAAGAAATCAACCGCTTTTTGATACAAAAATACCTTATTCTGAAACATTTTTGCAATACGTGTGCGGAAACGAAAATGTAATATAACTGAATTTTAAGGAATATTGCTGTTAAAATGATATTGAGCAAAGGAAGGTGACGAGAAATGGGACACTGAAATCAACTACAAAACCATGAAAGATAGAAATAATTACGAATTCTTTTCCGGAACATCGGGTGATGATGGGAAGAGTAGTGTCCATTGTGGTAGCTCCTCCTACAGAAATAGGTGCCAGTTTGCCGAAATACTTCACGAGTAACGGGGCTCCCAGCAATGCTATGATTTCACGCATGATGTTGGATAGCAATGCGATTGTTCCCAATTCCGGACCTTTATATTCGGTGATGAATATACTCGAAAGGGAATAGTAGCCGAATCCGGCTCCCACTGCCATACAGTCTGAAGAGGTTCTTTGGCTCATGAAAATGCCTGCTACGGCGCATCCTGCCAATGTGCCCAGTATCGTCATGACGGGGAGGAACATCAGACGTGGATTCAGAGAACGGAAACTTTTCAGAGTATTGGGGTCATTGCCGATACTGATACCTACGCAGAACATCAGTCCGCAAAGGGCGTAATAGCTTAGTTTGCTATCCGTAAAATCGTAGGGAATCAGATGATAAAACCCGCAAAGGGTGCCGAGAATGAAAAATGAGACGATGATCAGACTTCCTTTCATACTTCCGTCTCCTTTCCTTTATTCCTTATATATAATAGGTACCAAAGTCCCCATGCGCAAAGTATACTGCCGGTCACTGCCGCCAGTGTGATAATGAGTGCTTCGAGTCCCAATGTATGCAGTCCTTTGATGATAGCCTCGTTTCCTCCTACATCAATCCCGAGGAGGAAGAGCAGGACCCATATCAGCAGGGTGATTATTTTATGTATCCAAGATAGTCTTTTATTACGTAGCAGGAAGCCCAAAAGCATTCCTGTCAGCATAATTCCGATGATGATAAACATAGTAAGTGCCTGTTTTTGGCTACAAAAGTAATAATAATAATTGAACTATATCTATTTAGGATAGCAATGAATCAATAATCGTACTTTTACAGGAATGAAGCCTCCCTGTTATCCATAATATGAATGACCTTGCTTACTTCTGTGCTGATCCCCACTATTCCTGTTCCTCCGTGCACATTGCTGGGATATTTGATGGGTTCGTTCATCGTATTATCAAAAGCATCGGAATCTATGAGATTGAGTGCTTTCAGGTAATAATATTCAGATTCCGTAATACTCAAAAGGTGTACTATTATATCTACTTTAGCAGATGGATACGGTCCGTCGTAACTTTGAAAGATATAGCGTGGTACGTAAACCGTCATTGTGTAGGGACTATTCTTGAAGCGTGAATCATCAAACACGCCATAAACGTTTTTGGCTATATCGAACATGCCGTTATTTTCATCGTTCTCGGTGGAAGGCTGTCCGTCTGTCAGTACAATATCTTCTCTGTATACAAAGTTGTAGTTGTGCCATGTTTTGGTATAGAGTTCATTGTCTCCATTTCGTAGCGTTTGAATAACTCGTGTGTCCATGATAATCCGATAATAATTATTCTCATCGGGGAGATCTCTGAATGTTATTTTATGCCGGAGAAACTCTGTGGTAAAACTGCTTTCTGTAAATGGAATGGTAAGCGTATCAATTTTTTCTATTTCTGCCGGACGTCGCGGTACGGTAACTTCTGCCCATGCGTGATATTGCCCGTCGTCGGTAAGAGCGTCAAGCCGTAATACATCACCTGAAGACAGTTTTCCCGTAATTTTGAATTGGCATTGAGGAACTGAATATTCAGATTCAATGGGCAGAGGACGTAGTTGTTCCGTCAATACTCCGTTGACACGTACTTCCAGTGTGGCGTTTTGAATATGGGTTACCCGTTCCTTTCCTGTAAGATTGAGGAACACGATGTTGGTCAGGCTGTCTGCATTGATTAACGCATTCATTACAAGTTTGGGTGGATTATCCTTGACGTTGAAAGGTAAATCGTTCTCACAAGAGGCGATAGTCAGTACTGATATCAATATGAATAAATAATGTATAAAGGTTTTCATAAACATTTTAGAATTTATAAGTATAAGTGAATGAAGGAATGAGTGGTAGAAGCGTAAATTTCCTGATGACACTTTGACCTTCCTTGTTGGTACTGCGATATACCCATGCCGGATTCATAGCGTTGTACACATTGTAAAGACTGATATTCCAAGTGCGCATACCGTGTTTCGTCTTTTTGTTAAAATTGATACCGATGTTCAGCCGATGGCTGGAGGGAAGGCGGTAGTTATTACGATGTTCTACGTAAGAAGATTCTACGACGTAGGTATTATCATAATTGTTGTAAGAGCCATCGACATAGTTTCCATATCCTCCGGTAATATATCCTCCTATAAAATAAGAAACATTGCCGGGGCGAATCACTGCTGTCTGCTCTTCAGGAATAGTACTTGTACCTCCCGTATAGAACACCCAGGAAGCGCCGACATCAATCCGGTCACTGAATTTATGATTAATGGTGAGATTTATATTGTGGCGACGGTCATATTTATATGGAAACCGTTCTCCATTGTTGATGCTGCCTTTGGCAAACTTACGGTCACTCTTGGCAAGAGTATAAGATACCCAACCAGTTGTCTTTCCGATTGTTTTCTGTGCCATAAATTCAATTCCCATCGAACGTCCGCGTCCCATTTCCACTTTATTTTCCCATCCTGCGGATGCACCGAAGATACTGATACCTTCTTTGTATTCCAGTACATTACGCATATCCTTATAGTAGCCTTCTACCGAAAACTCCCAGCCCTTGATGCCTGTATAATAATTGCCTAAAGAATATTGGTAGCTTTGCATCGGTTTTATTCTTTTTGTGACAGGAACCCATAAATCCATCGGCATGGAAATAGGTGTGGAAGTTAGTAAATGTACATATTGGTTCATCTTGGTATAAGAAGCTTTGAGTGAGATATCTTTGGTCAACTGGTAACGGGCAGACACACGTGGCTGGACAGAAAAATAGCTTTTCTGTTGTACATGAAATAAAGAAAAGTTTAATCCAAGGTTTACTCGTAGGCGTGGATTGATTTTGAAGTTATCTTCTATATAGGCAGATGTCTCATGTGCGTAAACCGAACGATTGTTGATGCCATGATAGATAGTATCATTGGGTAGTTTATTATTGGTTCGCTCTGATATTTTGGAAGTCATGACTTCCGGCCGAAAGCTGTGATACAGATATTCCGCACCAAACTTAATGCGATGTGCGGGGGTGGGGTGGTAGTCAAAGTCCATCTTATAACTCCAGTCCTGAATACCGGAGCGGTAGTCGGCAGAATATTTATTGGTGGTAGCTTGGTGTGTGGTAATATCTGTATGCTGGCTGTAGGTATATGTGTCGGCATAAAACCTATATTTATTGAAAGCAACTGTCGTATTGCTGAATAACTTATTGTTGAATATAAAATTCCAGCGTGCAGAGATAATAGTATTCCCCCAGTCCATTTTGCTCTTATTCTCATAGCCTGAATATTCGGTGATTTTGTTTCCAAAGTGGTCTTTCCCGTTATATGCACTGAGGAAGAGGCGACTCCGGTCGGAGAATTTGTGATTGATTTTTGCGTTTATGTCATAGAAGTAGTAGCTGCTTTTGTCATCTTTGGGCATAAAGGGTTTAGCCAGTAAATCTAAGTAGGAGCGCCGTGCGGAGAGATTGAATGACGTTTTTCCTTTGATAATGGGACCCTCCAGATTGATTTTGCTGGTCAACAACCCGATACTCAACATACCGTGAAATTTCTGCATATCGCCATCATTAGTACGAACGTCAATTACTGACGAAAGACGACCGCTGAAACGGGCGGGGAAGGAACTTTTGAAGAAAGTTACTTTTTTCACAGCTTCGGGAGTAAACACGGAGAAGAAACCGAATAAGTGATCTACATTGTATACCGGAACACCGTCAAGCAAAATAAGATTTTGGTCGGGACTACCGCCACGCACGTATAATCCGGCGGAACCGTCTACTCCGGCTTGCACTCCGGGCATCAATTGGATGGTCTTCATCACATCCGCTTCCCCCAACACGCTGGGGGTACTTTTTATTTGAGCGGTCGGAATTTCGATAGCTCCCATTTGTGTGGCAAGGTTTCCGGCTTCCGATTTATTCGATACGATGACCACCTCTTGCAGTTGGTTATTATCCTTCATGCTGATATTCAGTATTGTATCCCTTTGGAGGGTGAATGAGTGCGTGTCTGCCCCATAACCTAAATAGGAGAAGCGCAGTGTGGCTTCTCCTTCGGGTAATGTGATACTGTAAAAACCGTAAGGATTGGTAGTAGTTCCTTGTCCCTGATGACTCTCGACAATATTGACTCCAATCAACGTCTCGGACGACGTCCCGTCGGTAACATATCCGCTGATAGTAAACTTGCGGCTTACCGGTTTTTGCACCCTTTTCTTTTGCAGGAGAATGTATCTCTCAGAGAACTTGTAACTGATCGGTTCATCCTTGAATACGAGATCCAGTATCTCATGCAAAGGCATATCTTTCACTTTCAGATTGATTTTATGACTGATGCTGATTTCTTCACTGTAGATAAAAGAATATCCTGTAGAGTTTTCGATTAACTTGACGAACTCCTTCAATGTAGCATTTCGCAATGTGATTGTGAGTCGGGCATTTGCATTCTGTGCGTATGCCTGTGCGGTGATAAGGATCACCATACCTATCAGAACGAGCGTTCTGACAGGCAGGTGTCCTTGGTGAATAGTTCTCATTTAGTCTAGTTTTTAGTAATAGTAATCTGTTGAGTGTTTCGTGAATAGTTGAAATAACCGGCATTATGCAGGACAGATAAAATCGCATCCAAGTCTTCTCCATTACGGAATCGCGCTGTGATCCGATAATTTTGCAAGGTTGAGTCGGCAATGTGAATCGTTGTTCCGAACGAGTTGGAAAGTTCGCGGGCAATCTCCTGCAACGGCAGATTATCGAATATGAACTCCCCGTGGCGCCATGAAATTTCATCTCCGGCATTCTCCAGTACCTTGCGGGTAAGCTTTTGTTCCACCTTATTATATATAGCCACCTCATTCGGTTTCAGCACCATACGTACTGAGTTGTTTTTATTGCTGACTGCAACCGACCCTGTTAATAAAGTCGTCTTTACATCCGGATTATCGGGATAGGCGTCCACGTTGAAGTGAGTGCCCAATACTTGAACGTCAATCGTTTCTGTCTGCACTATAAATGGATGCTTTGGGTCTTTACTTACTTCAAAATAGGCTTCTCCGCTCAACTCCACTTCCCGGTTATCCGATTTGAACCGTTCCGGATAGGAAAGGGAGGAATAATGGTTTAGCGTGACGGAAGTGCCGTCGGGCAGATGGACAGTGCGTGTTTCTGCCAAAGTGGTAACAGTTTGTATGGTTGCCGGTTGCATATACAGATAAACTGTCCATACCGATAGACACAGTAAAACTACTGCTGCCGCTGCCGCAAATGTGCGTGTCAGATACAACCGGCGGTTGCGGAATTTCAGCTTTTTCTCCAGCTGCGGATAGCTGGATGCTGCTGAAAAACGTCCTCTCGGTGAGCGGGTGGAAGCAATGAGCTTGTTCAGTATGTCTTCTAATTCTCTATCGGTATATTTCATATCTTTTTCTATTTAGCTTTCTTTCTAATTCCGTTTCAGCAGAATCGTCAGCTTGCTTACACTGCCTTCTTTCCACTGGGGAGTACAGGATAAGGTAATGTTCTGCTGTTTCAGTACCATCTTTTTGGGATATAACTTAATGGTGGTCGTTGCCGATTTCTGTCCCGCCTTGATGGTGACTTTGGTTTCTGTCAGTTTCATAATCGGTGCCTGTCCCGCCGGCAAAGCAGGAGTGGCAAGTAGCACTGTCCTGTCTTCTTTGGATTTGTCGGTGGCAATAATTTTAATCTGCAACTCACTCTCGGATTGATTCTTGTCACATTCTACTGTTCGGGTAGATTTTTCAAATCCTACGTAATCCTTAGGATAATTGTCATTGTCGTTGTTGCAGGAAAATAGGCTCAGGCATGCTGTTAAAAGGACAAAGAGTCCAACGTTTGCGTCATTAAACTTTTTCATCATTCAATCTTTTTTAGTGATTAATCGGTTTATTTGCTGATAAAGACCGGAGATTGACAGAAACTCCCTACGCCTTTTGTGTGAATAAAAGTTAATATAAAAAAGAAGTGCTGAACGGTTCGGGTGATCTCCGGTTATCCGCTGGACGAAATCATCTCTTTCAGTCGGGTGACAGCTTTCTGTAGCTGGGCATCAACTGTCTTTATGCTGATATCCAATTCTTCTGCTACTTGGGCATAACTTTGTTTTTCTTCACGGATACGAATGAATATTTCCCGGCAACGTTCCGGAAGCCGGTCGAGTGCTTTCACATAGATTGCAAACAGCTCTTCACTGATTAATGATTCTTCCGGAGAATAACTTTGTTCCTGTGGCTCCGGCAGGGAATCGGAATGAATGGTGGTGTACTTCGACTCTTTTTCCAGATAATTGAGAGAAGCGTTCTTGACCAGAATAAAGCAATAGTCCTCGATGTTTTTCACATCAAGAAGGGTGTCGCGCTGCTTCCAAAGTTTGAGGAAGATGTCGAGTACGATTTCCTGCGACCATTCTTCCTGTTTCACATAATAGTAGGCTATGCGGAAGAGTCGGTCGTAAGTCATGTTGTAGAAGTCGCGGAAGGCTGTTTGCGAGTCCAGTTCCTTCATTTGCCGTAACAACTTCCTTACTTCTGATTCGGTCATCGGCTTATCGTTTAGTTTTTTAATTAACCCAAAGCAAGTCGCTCATAATGCTGTCGGAGATGAAAATTCCTTCCCGTGTCAGGCGTAAAGCCCCCTCATGCACTTCCAGTTTCCCATTTTCCAGATAGGGGGCAGACATCTTCCGGCAATATTCCCACAGTTCATTACCGAACTCTTGTTTTAGTTTTTCTATAGGTGTACCCCATACGGTGCGTATGGTGGTAATGATAAATTCGTTGTAGCGGGTCGTCTGGTCCAGGTTTTCTGTCTCAAAGTTGCGCCGGTTTCCTTCTATACCTTTTATATATAGGTCGATGGAAGATACGTTCCATTCGCGTGTAGTTCCATTGAACGAATGTGCGGATGGTCCGCAGCCCAAATATGGTATTCCCCTCCAGTACGAAGTATTGTGACGGGAGTATTTGCCGGGGCGGCAGAAATTGGATATTTCATAATGCTCGTATCCTGCATTCTGTAAATGTTCGATCAGCAATGTAAAGAACTGCAGACTGGAATCTTCGTCTACTTCCTCTATCTGATGCTGCTTTAACATATTATATATAGGTGTATCTTCTTCGTAAGTCAAATGGTAAGCAGAAATATGCTCTACATCCAGGCGGATAGCTTGCCGGAGGTCGTTTTCCCACCGTTCCATTGTTTCGCCCGGCAGTCCGTAAATAAGATCAATGCTGATATTCTGAAATCCCGCTTCCCTGCATCTGCGGACAGCTTCGACGGCTGTTTGGGAGCTATGGCGGCGTTTCAGTAATTGGAGTGTCGTATCATCAAAAGTCTGTATCCCCATGCTGACACGGTTGAAGGGGAGGGAGGATAACATCTTCAGATATTCCTGGGACAGATCGTCCGGATTGGCTTCTAGGGTGATCTCCCGGCAGTGTTCCATTCCGTAATTTTCCCGTATCGTTTCAAAGATGTGTTTAAAATCTGCTTCCTCCAGTTGAGAGGGAGTTCCTCCTCCGAAATAAATGGTTTCTACAGGTTCGCCTTTCAGATATTCTTTCCGCATTTCCAGTTCACGGCAGAGGGCATGCACATAACGCGTCTTTAATTCGCTGCGGGTAGTCGAATAAAAGTCGCAATAGATGCAACGTGTCTTACAGAAGGGGATATGAAGATAAATACCTGCCATAGTAGATGTTTAGCTTGTTACCAATTGATTATAGCCTGCAAATTTAAACCTTTTTTCTGAGCTATTGATACAATTAACGGGAATTAGGTATAAGTCTGGCCTGCCTGGTAACCATAAAACGGATCTTATGTTACATAACATTGTTTAGTAACACTGTCATAAATATTGCTTTTCCCCCAATAAATCCCTAATTTGCGCGTCACTAAATTAATGGTATGCGAGAAACATACTGAGTAATTACTAAAATCTTATATATTATGAAAGTATATCAGACTAATGAAATTAAGAACATTGCCTTGTTGGGAAGTTCTGGCTCTGGGAAAACCACTCTCGTGGAAGCGATGCTTTTCGAGAGTGGTGTTATAAAACGTCGCGGATCTGTTGCCGCAAAAAACACAGTTAGCGATTATTTCCCTGTTGAACAAGAGTATGGTTACTCCGTTTTCTCTACCGTTCTCCACGTAGAATGGAACAATAAAAAGCTTAATATTATAGACTGTCCGGGTTCGGACGACTTCGTTGGCAGTACGGTAACTGCACTTAATGTGACTGACACAGCAATTATACTTCTCAATGGCCAATACGGCGTCGAAGTCGGTACACAAAATCACTTCCGATACACTGAAAAATTGAATAAGCCAGTTATTTTTCTAGTCAACCAGCTTGATAATGAAAAATGCGACTATGATAATATCCTCGAACAATTGAAAGAAGCGTATGGATCTAAGGTGGTTCCCATCCAGTATCCTATTGCTACCGGTCCGGGCTTTAATGCCTTGATTGACGTATTGTTGATGAAAAAATATTCATGGAAACCCGAAGGTGGTGCTCCTGTGATTGAAGATATTCCGGCAGAAGAAATGGATAAGGCTATGGAAATGCATAAAGCATTGGTAGAAGCCGCTGCCGAAAATGACGAAGGACTGATGGAGAAATTCTTCGAACAAGATTCTCTGACAGAAGATGAAATGCGTGAAGGTATCCGTAAGGGCTTGATCGCCAGAGGTATGTTCCCTGTATTTTGTGTTTGCGGTGGTAAGGACATGGGTGTTCGCCGTCTGATGGAATTCCTGGGCAACGTAGTTCCTTTCGTGTCTGAAATGCCGAAAGCAGAAAATACGGATGGTAAGGAAGTGGCTCCGGACGTAAACGGACCCGAATCTTTGTATTTCTTCAAGACGAGTGTCGAACCGCATATCGGTGAAGTATCTTACTTTAAAGTAATGAGTGGCAAGGTTCGTGAAGGTGATGACTTGTTGAATGCCGACCGTGGTTCGAAAGAACGCATCGCTCAGATTTATGTCGTAGCCGGTGGTAACCGTGTGAAAGTGGAAGAGCTTCAGGCGGGTGATATCGGTGCTGCCGTAAAACTGAAAGATGTAAAGACAGGCAATACGCTGAATGGTAAAGACTGCGATTATAAATTCAACTTTATCAAATATCCGAACTCCAAATATTCCCGTGCTATTAAACCGGTGAACGAAGCGGACGTGGAAAAGATGATGACTATCCTGAACCGTATGCGTGAAGAAGATCCGACATGGGTGATCGAGCAATCGAAAGAATTGAAGCAAACGCTGGTACACGGACAGGGAGAATTCCATTTGCGTACGTTGAAGTGGCGTCTGGAAAATAATGAAAAACTTCAGGTTAAATTTGAGGAACCGAAGATTCCGTATCGTGAAACGATTACGAAGGCTGCCCGTGCCGACTATCGTCATAAGAAACAATCCGGTGGTGCCGGTCAGTTCGGTGAAGTTCACCTGATCGTTGAACCTTATAAAGAAGGTATGCCTGTGCCCGATACTTACAAATTCAATGGACAGGAATTTAAGATTACCGTGAGAGGTACTGAAGAAATTCCATTGGAATGGGGCGGTAAACTGGTATTTATTAATAGTATCGTAGGTGGTTCTATCGATGCCCGTTTCTTGCCTGCCATTATGAAAGGTATCATGTCTCGCTTGGAACAAGGCCCGTTGACAGGTTCGTATGCCCGTGACGTACGTGTAATCGTATATGACGGTAAGATGCACCCGGTAGACTCAAATGAAATTTCCTTTATGCTTGCCGGACGTAACGCATTCAGTGAAGCCTTCAAGAATGCCGGTCCGAAGATTTTGGAACCGATTTATGATGTGGAAGTATTTGTTCCGTCCGACAGAATGGGTGATGTGATGGGAGATCTTCAGGGACGGCGTGCCATGATTATGGGTATGAGCAGCGAAAAAGGTTTCGAGAAACTTGTTGCTAAAATACCTTTGAAGGAAATGTCTTCTTATTCGACAGCACTTAGTTCACTTACCGGCGGACGTGCTTCATTTATCATGAAGTTCGCTAGTTATGAACTTGTTCCGACAGATGTTCAGGATAAGTTGATTAAGGATTTTGAGGCTAAACAAACGGAGGAATAAACAATAATTCTCTCAAAACTGTTAAAACCGTTGTCTTTTTTAAGTAAAAGGCAGCGGTTTTTGTTTAACTATGATTAATAAAGATGGAAAATCGCAAGGAAAAGATTTAATTTTTTATTAAATTTGCAAACCAAAGGAGGAGTTATATTGTTGTAGTAATCAGAATACAACCTAAATAGCTCTTTACGGTTAATTTCCGGGAACTTCCGGTTAAATCAAGTTAATGTGTTAGGAGTGTTAATTAGGGAGTGTTAATTTTGTTGCTATGAAGAAGTCAACAATTTGGATATTAAGTATTGTAATGGGGCTTTCTTTCCTTAGTCTGTTGTATTTGCAGGTCAGTTATATAGAGGAAATGATGAAAACCCGGAAGGAACAATTTGATGCGGCTGTGCGCAACAGTCTGGATCAGGTTTCCAAGGATGTGGAATATGCAGAAACAAGACGCTGGTTGATCGAGGATATTTCAGAAGCTGAGAGAAAGGCGTTGACTGCGAACAATTCTTCCATACAACAAAACAATTTGATTCAGCAAACGCAGCGTTTTACGGTGAAGTCTAAAGATGGCAGAGTGTATTCGGACTTTGAACTGAAAGTGATGACTACCAAACCGTCTGAACTTCCTAAAGCTATGATTTCTCCTTATAGAGGATCAAAGACAATTCCGGAAACTTCGCGTTCACTGGTGGAGGCTATCAAAAACCGGTATATGTATCAGCGGGCATTGCTTGATGAAGTAGCCTGGCAGATGATTTATCGGGGAAGTGACAGGTCGATTGGTGATAGAGTACGGTTTGGAGACTTGAACGGGTATCTTAAATCGAACCTATATAATAATAGTATAGATCTGCCTTTTCATTATTCTGTGATTGACAAGGATGGACGTGAAGTCTACCGTTGTGCAGATTATGAAGCAAAAGGAAGTGAAGAATCCTATCAGCAGGCATTGTTTAAAAACGACCCGCCTGCAAAGATGAGTATTCTGAAAGTGCATTTCCCGGGAAGGAAGGACTATATTTTTGATTCGATCAGTTTCATGATTCCGTCACTGATATTTACGTTGGTATTGTTAGTGACATTCATCTTTACGATTTATATCGTATTCCGCCAGAAGAAGTTGACGGAGATGAAGAATGACTTTGTCAATAACATGACGCATGAATTCAAGACACCGATATCGACTATCTCGCTGGCAGCGCAGATGTTGAAGGATCCCGCGGTAGCTAAATCACCGCAAATGTTCCAGCATATATCGGGAGTCATAAATGATGAAACCAAGCGCTTGCGCTTTCAAGTAGAAAAGGTGCTGCAGATGTCAATGTTCGACCGGCAGAAGGCAACACTGAAAATGAAGGAAATTGATGCGAATGAACTGATTTCGGGAGTGATCAATACCTTTGCACTGAAAGTGGAACGATATAATGGTAAGATAACATCGAACCTTGAGGCTGCTGATCCTGTTATATTTGCAGATGAGATGCATCTTACCAATGTAATCTTCAATCTGATGGATAACGCAGTGAAGTATAAGAAAGCGGAAGAGGATCTGGAACTGAAAGTGAAAACGTGGAATGAATCAGGTAAACTGATGATTTCGATACAGGATAACGGTATCGGTATCAAAAAGGAAAACCTGAAAAAGATATTTGAAAAGTTCTATCGTGTGCATACGGGTAATCTGCACGATGTGAAGGGCTTTGGACTGGGGCTGGCTTATGTGAAGAAAATTATTACCGATCATAAGGGAACCATTAGAGCGGAAAGCGACCTGAACGTAGGAACTAAATTTATTATTGCATTACCTTTATTAAAAAATAATTGATATGGACGAGAAACTGCGTATTTTATTATGCGAGGATGACGAAAATCTTGGCATGCTTTTAAGAGAATATTTACAGGCAAAAGGTTATTCTGCTGAGTTATATCCTGATGGAGAAGCCGGTTATAAGGCTTTCTTGAAGAATAAATATGACTTGTGCGTGTTTGACGTTATGATGCCTAAAAAGGATGGCTTTACGTTGGCACAGGATGTCCGTGCTGCGAATGCTGAGATACCTATTATCTTCCTGACTGCAAAAACGCTGAAAGAAGATATCCTGGAAGGATTTAAGATTGGTGCGGATGATTATATCACGAAACCATTCAGTATGGAAGAGTTGACTTTCAGAATTGAAGCTATCTTGAGACGTGTTCGTGGAAAGAAGAACAAAGAAAGCAATATCTACAAGATCGGTAAGTTTACTTTCGATACTCAGAAACAAATTCTGGCTACAGAAGGCAAGCAGACGAAGCTGACTACCAAAGAATCTGAACTTCTCGGACTGCTTTGTGCGCACGCTAATGAAATTCTGCAACGTGACTTTGCTCTGAAGACTATCTGGATTGATGATAACTACTTCAATGCCCGTAGTATGGATGTGTATATTACTAAGTTGCGTAAGCACCTGAAAGAAGATGATTCTATCGAGATTATCAATATTCACGGAAAAGGCTATAAGCTGATCACACCGGAAGTTGAATCTTAATGAGCACTCCGATAACCACAAATAAAAAATCCCGGAAACATTCGTTCCCGGGATTTTTTAGTTCGCCCAGCACGAACATATTCTAACGGGTGTAAGTCCCTAAAGCG
>DXOL01000010.1:0-124426 GCA_019412825.1 Bacteroides thetaiotaomicron
TCTAGTCTAGTCTCTTGCTAAAGAGACATTCATTACGCTACCTTTACGGGCGCACGGTAAGCATTCATTTTTTGATTGCTAGGTATGGGAAGACAGGGGGTATTTTCCTTTTCTGGACTCCAATTATACTTCTCCAAAATAGCTTGCGCCGGAGGAAGCAAAGGCACATTGCATGTACAAGACTCCTTCGCATCTGCAATCTTAATACGAGATTTACGAATCCATAAAGCATTATTGTTATCACGAATCAAATGCTCAGCAGAAAGAGTACTTGCATCAATAAATGCCAATCCAGTATAGCAGCAGAACAAAAAGAAATCTTTCACATGCACTAATCGTTGTACAGTAAACTCCTTCTCTTCTATCTTTTTCAGTTCTTCTAATGTTAAGAAGGTGGGAGAGGTTTCCACTTTACGAAAAAGATTCTTCTTATCGACAAACGGATCTTTTTTCATCCAGTCATTTCTCAATGCTGTATTGGTCATCTTCTTAAGACAAGTCATGTATTTAGTCAATGTATTTTGACTAAGCTTCTTATCTATTCTCAGATAAAGTTCAAACTCATCAATGAACTCACCCGTCAGTTCATAAAACGTAATGTCTTCTTTAGCATAAAAGCGATCAACTGCTACTTTCAATGCATCAAAGCAGTTTACATATCGCTTCAATGAACCTAGCCGAAAATCAATATCAAGCCTTCTCTTGCAATTTTCTATATGCTGCTCCATTGCGGCTAAAAGAGTGTGTTTGTCCTCCTTTGAAAACAGTTTTATCAATAAAGCTTTCGGACTGATAAATGCTTCCTCCAATAGGAGTTCTTTATGGATCTGCAGCAGACGTGCACGCATATTATCAATATAGCTATTAAGTTCCAGGGATATCCTATCCTTCCCACGGCAACATCCTTTAGAAGGATTCCAAGAATTCAGGGCAACACTACGTTGTATCCGAACTTCGTCATATTGACCATCAATTGTAACTCGAAGCAAGATTGGAGCTTCACCATTTTTTAAGACTTTTGTCTTCAAAGGAAAGAACAAAATGTTCATTGTACCTTGTTTCATACTTCTAAAATTTTAGTTCAACAAAAATAGCTTGCCATAAACTAAAATACTATCAGCAAAACAATGATAAACAGTTAGTTAGAAACAATTCGGTGGTTTTTTTTTAAGCTTTCCGGTGGTTTTTTTATGCCTCCAAAAAAAGCCACCGAATTAGCCACCATTGAGCTTAATTTCTACTCTCTTTTTTGCTCGGTAAGAACAATAAAAAAACTCTGATTTAGTTGAAAATCAGAGCTTTGCTTCATTTTGCAATATAACCGAGCGGTGCGTACGGGACTCGAACCCGTGACCCCATGCGTGACAGGCATGTATTCTAACCAACTGAACTAACGCACCAAAATTTCTTATCCTTTGCATCTCTCTCGATTGCGGATGCAAAGGTAGACATTTTTTTGAAACCTACAATAGCAAGAGTATCTTTTTTCTGAAAAAGTGTGTTTATTAAGAATTATCATGTACATTTGCAAGCATTACTATAAATAGAAAATAGAATGAAAAATACACCAATCGAACGAAATGTGATTGACGAAACGATTAATGAGTTTCAAATTGTCGACTTTTCGAAGGCTACTATCCGTGAAGTGAAAGCGATAGCTTCAAAGGCGGAAGCAGTATCAGGCGTTGAATTTATCAAGATGGAAATGGGTGTTCCGGGACTTCCGGCTTCTGCCGTAGGGGTAAAAGCGGAAATTGAAGCGCTGCAAAACGGAATTGCCAGCCTGTATCCCGATATCAACGGACTGCCGGAACTGAAAAAAGAAGCGTCCGACTTTATCAAAGCATTCATCAATGTAGATTTAAGTCCGGAGGGATGCGTACCCGTCACCGGCTCTATGCAGGGGACATTCGCCTCTTTCCTTACTTGTAGCCAATGCGATGAAAAGAAAGATACAATCCTGTTCATTGATCCGGGATTTCCCGTACAGAAACAGCAGTTGGTCGTGATGGGACAAAAGTATGAAACATTCGATGTATACGACTATCGCGGCGACAAGCTGAAAGAAAAGCTGGAAAGCTATCTGAAAAAAGGAAATATATCGGCTATTATCTACTCGAACCCCAACAACCCGAGTTGGATTTGCCTGAAAGACGAAGAACTGCGCATCATCGGCGAACTTGCTACCCAATATGACGTTATCGTACTGGAAGACCTGGCATACTTTGCGATGGATTTCCGTCAGGATCTGAGCACTCCTTACCAAGCTCCGTTCCAGCCTTCGGTAGCTCATTACACAGATAATTATGTGTTGCTGATTTCCGGTTCCAAAGCCTTCAGCTATGCCGGACAACGTATCGGCGTGAGCTGCATTTCCGACAAGTTGTATCACCGCAGCTATCCCGGACTGACGAAACGTTATGGCGGGGGAACATTCGGCACGGTCTTCATCCACCGCGTACTCTACGCGCTGTCTTCCGGAACAAGCCACTCCGCACAGTATGCGATGGCTGCCATGCTGAAAGCCGCTAATGAAGGTCAATACAACTTCCTCAGCGAAGTGAAGGTATACGGTGACAGAGCACAGAAGTTAAAAGAGATTTTCCTTCGTCACGGATTCTATCTGGTATATGACAATGACTTGGGCGATCCGATTGCCGACGGATTCTACTTCACCATCGGCTATCCGGGAATGACAAGCGGCGAACTTGCCAAAGAACTGATGTACTACGGAGTGAGCGCCATCTCACTGGTCACCACCGGAAGCCATCAAGAAGGATTGCGCGCGTGTACCTCTTTTATTAAAGACCACCAGTACGCGCAGCTCGACGAAAGAATGAAGCTGTTTGCCGAACATCACCCGATTGCCTGACAGCCGAATACCGGATTTATGCCGGAACTGACGTTCATATCAGATGCGGATATTCATAAAAGCTGCTCTTAAAACAAAAAAAATGGGAAAGTATGGCTATTATTCCATTTCTTTTCTTATATTAGTGGCACGAATATCAATCTGATGGCATGAATATAGACTCTGACATATTTAAAATTCAATCGAATAATGTATTGCCATCACGAGGAAAGATTCTCATCTCCGAGCCTTTCCTTCGTGATGCCACATTCGGCAGATCTGTAGTTCTGTTGATCGACCATACCGACGAAGGCAGCATGGGGCTGATTGTCAATAAACAACTGCCGATATTCGTCAACGACATTATCAATGAATTTAAGTATATCGACGACATACCTTTATATAAAGGCGGGCCTATCGCTACAGATACCCTGTTCTACCTTCATACACTGGCAGACATCTCCGGTGCCATACCTATCAGCAAAGGACTGTTCCTGAACGGGGACTTTGACGAGATAAAGAAATACATACTGCAAGGAAACAAAGTAGACCGCTACATCCGCTTCTTCCTGGGATACTCCGGCTGGGAAAGCGAACAACTGAGCACCGAACTCAGAGAGAACACGTGGCTTGTCTCCAAAGAAGAAAATGCCTATCTGATGAACGGTGACACCAAAGATATGTGGAAACAAGCCTTGGAGAAATTAGGCAGCAAGTATGAAACATGGTCACGCTTTCCGCAAGTGCCGACTTTCAATTAATGTTTCTTCGGATTCAGATACTGGAAGATAGCAGCATCTTTGTAACATCCACCGATCTGTAACCAATCCTTCAACAGTCCGCATTGGACGAAACCGCAGGAAGTAAACAGCTTCATGCAGACTTCATTGTCCGTAGCCACATGGGCATAAAGCTGAGTCAGCGACAAGAAATCGAAAGCATACTCGCACAGCAACTGCAATGCGTCCGATGCGTAACCTTGCCGGCGATAGTCCTTGTGAACGGCAATGCCGACCTCGCCACGAGAGTGGAGAGGCACAAAATCAGTGATATCAATCGTCCCCAATACCCGATGATCGGACTTGCTCATTATCATTAAGCGCAACTGTTTATCGGCAAACACATCACACTGGGAACCCTCTATATATTGCCGCAGCACGTAGCGGGAATAAGGAACGGTAAAATTACTGATATCCCACATAGAAGGGTCATTCTCCATCTCATACAAGATATCCATATCTTCCGGCTCTACCGCACGAAGATAGATGCGGTCATTGGTTAAAAAAGACTGTTTCATACCGGCTTATTCTTTATTTATATGGAGTTCGTTACGAAGTCTTTTCTCGCTGGGCAGACAGAAAAGAGAAGCGGTCAGCCCGATCAGCATACAGAGATTTCCGGTGTTGCTAAGGGTCAGATAATAGCACAATACGTTGAGGACGATGGCCACTTCGAGCAATCCGAGGCGTACCATGCTCCACTGCACATAACGCTTCAATGCAAGAGGAATCGTCAGGAGGTCTATCTTCTTTTTCAGTACCAGACTGAACAGTTTCAAGGCAAGCGGCACACACAAAGCGGTCAGCAGGATGCCTGCCGTCTCCAGATAATAGGTAGCCTGTGCATTATCGACCAAAGCTCCCACCGGAAGGAGGTCGAACTCCCCTGCCCCAAGCAAAAAGGCGGGAAGCACCCAAAAGAAAACATAACTGATATTCAAATTTCTCACTGCGCGTTTTATCTGTTCTTCCATGTTAGTTACGATATTCGTTCAAATAATTAAGTTAGATTATACGGTTCCGGTGAAAAGAGTCCGGTTGACAATACTGCGTCCCAGCGTGATCTCATCGGCATACTCCAGTTCGTCGCCAACGGAGATGCCCCGTGCTATTACGCTGAGTTTGACACCCATCTTCTCCAGCTTGCGGTAGATGTAGAAGTTGGTGGTATCTCCTTCCATCGTCGTGCTCAAAGCGAGGATGACTTCCTTGATTCCTCCTTCGGACACCCGCTGCACGAGACTTTCTATTTGCAGGTCGCTCGGCCCTACCCCGTCCATCGGCGAGATCACTCCGCCCAGTACGTGATAAAGCCCCCGATACTGCTGGGTGGCTTCTACCGCCATTACGTCACGGATATTCTCTACCACACAGACGGTAGAGGCGTCACGCTGCGGATTGGCACAAATCTGACAAGTCTCGGTATCAGATATATTATGACATACTTTACAGTACTTTACTTCACGTTTCAGCGTAATGATGGAGTTACCGAATGCCTCCACAGTGGCCGTATCCTGCCGGAGCAGATGTAATACAAGCCGCATCGCCGTCTTGCGCCCGATGCCCGGAAGTTTGGAAAATTCGCCTACTGCCTTTTCGAGCAGTACGGAAGGATATTGTTGGTTCATAGATTACGAATGAAATTCTATCTGTTTCGGGCGCAAAGATACAGATTATTGTTTTTAATACCTACAGCAAACGGATTTTGTCGATAAATAGTGTGCAACCATAGATAGCCGGTCCCGAAATTACAAAGAAAGTATTACCTTTGCAGCCGATATGATGATATTAGTCACTATTGTATGTTATTTTGCGGGCTTATTGTTAATAGCCCACATCACCGGACATAAAGGCGGATCAAATGCAGCGTTCTTCAAAGGAGAAAACAAATCACCCTGGTATGTAGTCTCCTTCGGCATGATTGGCGCGTCTATTTCCGGCGTGACCTTCGTATCCGTACCGGGCATGGTTCGCGGAATGGACATGACGTATATGCAGACCGTATTCGGATTCTTCTTCGGCTATATGATCGTAGCACACATATTGCTGCCTCTTTACTACAGACTGAATCTGACGAGTATCTACGGATACCTCGGCACACGCATCGGCATGCATACCTACCGCACCGGCTCTTTCTTCTTCCTGCTCTCCCGTATGCTGGGAACGGCAGCCAAACTGTATCTCGTCTGTCTGATCCTGCATACGCACGTATTTCAGGATATGCACGTCCCTTTCTGGGTGATTGCCGTCGGCTCCGTGGCCCTCGTGTGGATATACACCCACAAAAGCGGCATCAAGACAATCGTATGGACGGACACCCTGCAAACATTCTGTCTGATCGCAGCCCTGCTATTCATCATCTACTTCACCATACAAAAGCTGGATGTGGGCTTCGACGGCATCGTACAGACCATCCGCCACAGCGAACACAGCCGCATCTTCGTATTCGACGACTGGATGTCCCGTCAGAACTTCTTCAAACAGTTCTTCAGCGGCATCTTTATCGTCATCGTCATGACCGGACTCGATCAGGACATGATGCAAAAGAACCTCTCCTGCCGCAATCTGCACGAAGCCAAAAAGAATATGTACTGCTACGGATTCTCGTTCATCCCGCTGAATTTCCTGTTTCTATGCCTGGGCATTCTGCTGATCGCATTAGCGGGACAAATGCAACTGGAACTGCCGGCCATGAATGACGATATCCTTCCCATGTTTGCCACACAAGGATATCTGGGACAGTCGGTACTGATTCTTTTCACCATCGGCATCATCGCCGCAGCTTTCAGCAACTCAGACTCCGCGCTGACCGCCATGACCACCAGCGTATGTATAGACCTGCTGAACACGGACAAGGACACGGAAGAAACAGCCCGCCGCAAAAGAAAGAAAGTGCACCTGGGTCTCTCCATCCTGCTGGCTTTCTTCATCTGCCTGGTGGAGATGCTGAACAACAAAAGCGTGATTGACGCGATCTACATCATCGCCTCCTACACATACGGACCCTTGCTGGGTATGTTCGCCTTCGGACTGTTCACCCGGCGCCAGACAAAAGACCGGCTGGTCCCGCTCATCGCCATCGCCTCTCCGGTGCTCTGCTACGCTCTGGACTGGTGGATAAGCAAAGAAACCGGATATAAATTTGGCTATGAATTGCTAATGTTGAACGGAAGCCTTACCTTTGCGGGGCTCATGTTGCTGTCCGGAAAAGAGAAAACGGTGGAAACGCCTTGAAAACAGGCTTCCGGAGTTTATAATAAAAAGTAGTGGAGTTTATTATAAACGTGACCATAGTTTATTATAAACGATAAGAGAGTTTATTAGAAGTAGAAAAACAAAGAAATAAATGACAATAAAATGGAAATAACGAGTGCAGAATTTGTGATTAGCAACACGGACGTGAAGAAATGTCCGACAGGAATATTTCCCGAATACGCCTTCATCGGGCGGTCGAATGTAGGAAAGTCGAGCCTTATCAATATGCTGACTGCCCGCAAAGGACTGGCGATGACTTCCGCCACACCGGGAAAAACAATGCTTATCAACCACTTCCTGATCAACCAAAGCTGGTACCTGGTCGATCTTCCCGGATACGGCTATGCCAGACGCGGACAAAAAGGAAAAGACCAGATACGTACCATCATCGAAGACTACATCCTCGAACGGGAACAGATGACCAACCTGTTTGTATTGATAGACAGCCGTCTGGAACCGCAGAAAATAGACCTGGAATTTATGGAATGGCTGGGCGAAAACGGCATCCCTTTCTCCATCATCTTCACCAAAGCAGACAAACTGAAAGGCGGACGTCTGAAAATGAATATCAACAACTACCTGCGTGAACTGAGCAAGGAATGGGAAGAACTTCCCCCGTATTTCGTATCTTCTTCGGAAAACCGCACAGGACGCACGGAAATCCTCGACTACATAGAAAACATCAGTAAAGAAGTCTATAAAAATAAGTAAACGAAAATGAAAAAGAACATTTTATTTATTGCATGGGTTGCATTATTCTCACTCTTTGCAAGCAACAGTCAGGCACAATCATTAAAGGATCTGCTCAACAAAGACAACATCTCCAAAGTAGTAAATGCCATCACCGGAACACCCGAAACGATAGACATGACAGGTACATGGACTTACAGCGGTTCGGCAGTAGAATTTGAATCGGACAATCTGCTGATGAAAGCAGGAGGAGCCGCAGCCGCCACGATGGCAGAAAACAAATTGAACGAGCAATTGAGTAAAGTGGGCATCAAAGAAGGACAAATGAGCTTCACGTTCAACGCCGACAGTACTTTCACCAGCACCGTCGGAAAAAAGAAACTGAGCGGCACTTATTCGTACAATGCTTCCACCAAGCAGGTAGACTTAAAGTACTTGAAACTGCTGAATCTGCATGCGAAAGTGAACTGCACTTCCAACTCTATGGATTTATTGTTCAACTCTGACAAGCTACTTAAGTTAATGACATTCCTCGGCAGCAAGACAAACAGCACAGCACTGAAAACTGTCAGCTCACTGGCTGAAAACTACGACGGGATGATGCTGGGATTCGGGTTGAAAAAATAGTGTTTTATTTGCAAAACCAAAAGCTCTGAAACGCCTTCTGGCAGGGCTCGAAAACCGAATCCTAACCGAAAGGGAAACCGAACCTTAACCAGTAGAGAAGAGTAGAGTATATAATTCTATTCTAAAGAAATAGAATTACTAAGAAAGAGAAGAAAGAATTTCGCCGCCGCCGATTCACTTTCGGTGTAGAAATGAATCAGACCAGTTCATCTTTGATTCGATGTTCTCTCTGTTCTCTACGTTGTTGAATGCGTTTGTACAACTTAACAATAAGTGCTATAAAGTAATTCAACTCATAAAAGGGAGTCATATAATAGAAATCAAGTTTTGTTTTCATAATAGCTGGATTTTATGGGTTTGTTCCAAATATAGTAATTTTTTATGTGATAAACAAAAAATATGAGTATTCATTAGCGTGTTGAAATGAATTAATTTAGCGAACAGAGATCGGCAGTATTCACCTCGGTGCTCACTTCTGCTCGTCTCGGTGCTCAGCGTTTTTCGCCTCGCTGCTTATTCTCATTCAGCTCGGTGCTCAGTGTTCCTCACCTCGGTGGTCAGGATTGCCAAGCCCAAGGGGCGATGATAAACAGAAGTTATTTTATTCCCTTTTTCGATAAAATTAACTCTGCCGACGGGATAGTTTCAGGGAAAAGCGTTACCTTTGGCGTTTGTAATCAATAAAAAGAAGGAAAAATGAAAAAGATACTTTTTTTAATGACCTTGTTAGTGGTAGGAGTAAGTTTCGCTTTTGCCCAGACTAACGCTGATATCAAGTTTGACAAAACAACACACGACTTTGGAAAATTCTCTGAAAACAGTCCGGTAGTAAGCTGCGTATTCACTTTCACTAATATCGGTGACGCTCCTTTAGTTATTCATCAGGCGGTAGCATCTTGCGGATGTACAGTGCCCGAATATACCAAAGAACCGATCCAGCCGGGAAAGAAAGGTACAATCAAAGTAACTTACAACGGAACAGGC
Organism: Bacteroides thetaiotaomicron; assembly: GCA_019412825.1. Lineage (GTDB taxonomy): Bacteria > Bacteroidota > Bacteroidia > Bacteroidales > Bacteroidaceae > Bacteroides > Bacteroides thetaiotaomicron_A. The sequence continues at coordinate 9,187 of DXOL01000010.1, forward strand.
AAATATCCGGGACACTTCAAAAAGTCGATTACCCTGCGTACCAACGCAAAAACCGAAATGGTACGCCTCTATATCGAAGGCGATATGACCCCGAAAGACGAGAAGTAAGAAAAAATAGACATAACGTAAAGGAGAATCTTTCGATTCTCCTTTTTTTTTGTTTACTTTGAAGTCCATTAAGCATAAACTACTAAAAATATAATATGAAACAAGAAGAAGACAAATTCACCGGACTACCCGAGAACGCGTTCAGAGAGTTAAAAGCAGGAGAAGTGTACAATCCCCTGATGAGTCCTTCCAAAAATTATCCGGAAGTAAACTTCTGGTCAGTAACATGGGGTATCGCCATGGCCATCCTTTTCTCGGCAGCCGCCGCCTATCTGGGGCTGAAAGTGGGACAAGTATTCGAAGCCGCTATCCCGATAGCCATCATTGCCGTAGGAGTCTCCGGTGCAGCCAAAAGAAAAAATGCGTTAGGAGAAAATGTAATTATCCAGTCTATCGGGGCGTGTTCCGGTGTAATCGTTGCCGGAGCCATCTTTACCCTCCCCGCCCTTTATATTCTTCAAGTCAAATATCCTGAGATGACAGTCAGCTTTATGCAGGTATTTATCAGCTCGCTACTGGGCGGCGTACTGGGCATCCTGTTTCTGATTCCTTTCCGCAAATATTTCGTCAGCGATATGCACGGCAAATACCCTTTCCCCGAAGCAACGGCCACCACACAGGTGCTGGTATCCGGAGAAAAGAGCGGCAGCCAGGCCAAACCGCTGTTGATGGCGGGAATGATCGGTGGATTGTATGACTTCATCGTGGCTACTTTCGGCTGGTGGAACGAGAACTTCACCACCCGCGTATGCGGTGCCGGAGAAATGCTGGCCGAGAAAGCGAAACTGGTATTCAAAGTAAATACGGGAGCTGCCGTGCTCGGTCTGGGCTACATCGTCGGACTGAAATATGCTTCCATCATCTGTGCCGGATCACTGGCAGTATGGTGGATCATCATTCCGGGAATGTCCGCCATCTGGGGAGACAGCGTGCTGAACGCATGGAATCCCGAAATCACGTCTACGGTAGGCATGATGAGCCCCGAAGAAATCTTCAAGTATTACGCCAAGAGCATCGGTATCGGCGGTATTGCCATGGCAGGTGTCATCGGTATTATCCGTTCATGGGGAATCATCAAGAGTGCCGTCGGGCTGGCTGCCAAAGAAATGGGCGGCAAAGGCAACGTAGAAAAGAATATCGTGCGTACACAACGTGACCTTTCGATGAAGATTATCGCTATCGGATCTATCCTTACGCTGATTCTGATCGTACTGTTCTTCTACTTCGATATCATGCAGGGAAATATCGTACATACCTTGGTAGCGATTGTACTGGTGGCAGGCATTTCCTTCCTGTTTACGACGGTAGCCGCCAATGCGATTGCCATTGTAGGAACCAATCCGGTATCGGGAATGACATTGATGACACTGATTCTGGCTTCCGTAGTGATGGTAGCTGTCGGACTGAAAGGTCCTTCGGGCATGGTGGCCGCACTTGTGATGGGTGGCGTAGTATGTACGGCACTGTCCATGGCGGGTGGTTTCATCACCGACTTGAAGATCGGTTACTGGCTGGGTAGTACGCCCGCCAAACAGGAAACATGGAAATTCTTGGGAACCATCGTTTCTGCTGCTACGGTAGGCGGTGTAATGATTATACTGAACAAGACATACGGCTTCACCAGCGGCGCACTGGCTGCACCACAAGCCAATGCGATGGCTGCCGTTATCGAACCGCTGATGAGCGGCGTAGGCGCCCCCTGGTTGCTGTATGGCATCGGTGCAATCCTTGCTATCGTGCTGACATTCTTCAAGATTCCCGCACTGGCCTTTGCGCTGGGTATGTTTATTCCGTTGGAACTGAATGTACCGCTGGTAGTAGGCGGTGCCGTCAACTGGTATGTGACAAGCCGCAGCAAGGATAAGGCACTCAATACGGAAAGAGGTGAAAAAGGTACGTTGCTGGCATCCGGTTTCATTGCCGGAGGTGCATTGATGGGAGTAGTGAGCGCGGCAATGCGTTTCGGCGGTATCAATCTGGTCAACGAAACATGGCTGAACAATACCTGGTCGGAAGTGTTAGCATTAGGAGCTTACGCTTTATTGATCCTCTACTTTATCAAGGCTTCCATGAAAGTAAAATAAGATGAGGAAACTGTTATCTGTTATAGTATCACTTATGACTGCAATGGCATTTGCACAACAGCCCGTCGAGCTACCTTTGTGGCCCGACGGCGCTCCCAACTCCAACGGACTGACCGGCGGAGAAAAGGAAGTGTCACCCCACAGACTCAGCAATGTCACCGACCCCACCATAACCGTTTACCGTGCACCGCAGCCGAACGGAATGGCTGTCATCATGTGTCCCGGAGGTGGCTACAGCCGCCTCGCCATGGATCATGAAGGGCACGATATGGCACCTTGGTTCTGCGGACAGGGCATCACTTACATCGTATTAAAGTACCGGATGCCGAACGGTCATTGCGAAGTCCCCTTGTCGGATGCGGAAAGAGCGATTCGCATCGTACGCGAGCATGCCGGAGAATGGAATATCCATCCCCGCAAAATAGGAATCATGGGAGCATCCGCCGGAGGACATCTCGCCTCTACCCTTGCCACCCATTACAGTGCGGCATCGCGTCCCGACTTTCAGATTCTGCTTTATCCGGTGGTCACCATGACGCAAAGTACTCATGGCGGTTCGAGAAAAGAGCTTCTGGGCGGAAATCCGACCGCAGAACAAGAGGTACTCTTCTCCAACGAACTGCAAGTGACATCCGATACTCCGCAAGCCTTTATCGTCCTGTCTTCTGATGACGGTGCCGTGCCTCCTTCCAACGGAGTGAACTATTATCTCGCTTTACAGAAAAATAATGTTCCCGCATCGCTTCATGTCTACCCTACCGGCGGACATGGCTGGGGATTTCGGGACAACTTCAAGTATAAGCAACAATGGACACAGGAACTCGAAAAGTGGTTGCGTGACGGTGTCGTATTTCCCAAGGAGACAGCACCGGTGCTGAGAATCGGAAAGACATACCTTGGAACAAAGTATGTAGCCAACACACTGGATCAGGGAACAGAAGAAAAGTTAGTCATCCTGCCCCAAACGGTAGATTGCCTTACTTTCGTCGAATATACGCTGGCTCAGGCGATGGGGTCTTCTTTTGCCGATAATCTGCAAAAGATACGTTATCGGGACGGTGTAATCGACGGATACACTTCGCGGTTGCATTATACCTCCGACTGGATTGAGAACGGTGTCCGCCAAGGATTTTTGGAAGACGTTACTGCGCAAAACAGTACGCAGACCACCAAACTGTCTCTCTCCTATATGTCCACCCATCCCAAACAGTACAGGCAACTGGCGGATTCGCCGGAAAACGTGAAACGGATGGCCGAGCATGAGAAGGCATTGTCCGGAAAAAAGGTACACTGGCTGCCTAAAGGCAAACTCCCCGACGCAGGACTTCCGTGGATCATGGACGGTGATATCATTGCCATCACCACGAATCTTTCGGGACTGGATGTAGCTCATGTAGGGATAGCCGAATATATAAACGGAAAGTTGCATTTGCTTCACGCCTCTTCTACGCTTGGCAAGGTTGTTGTCAGCGAAGAGCCGCTCAGCCAAATGCTTCGCAATAATAAATCATGGAGCGGCATACGTGTCGTCCGGATGTCTCACCCTTAAAACAAATGATTATGAAACGAGTAAAACATTTCCTTCTCGCGTCGTGTCTGTTGCCTACTTTTCTGGGAGCACAGGGAGTGGCAAGCGCCTCTTTTCTGGAGATTACTCCGGATGCCCAATCGGCAGGTATGGCCGGCACCGGACTGGCTATCACTGACAATGGAAGCACGGCTATCTTTCATAACGCTTCCACCATCGCTTTCTCGCAGGATGTAATGGGTGCCAGCTACTCATACGCTGACATAAATAAAGACTTTGGAATGCATAGCGCATCCCTTTTCTACCGCATCGGACGGGAAGGGAAACACGGATTTAGCGTAGGACTCCGTCACTACAAGGATGCCGATTTTCATTGGCAGGACGGTGCGGAGGATCATGCCCGCGCATGGAACGTGGAAGCCGCATACTTCAGAAATGTAGCCAAGAACCTGTCCCTTTCATTAACGCTCAGATATCTGCAGGCAAAAGCCTATAAGGATGCGGACAGCAAAGGGTCAGTCTCCGTGGACCTCGGTGCCAGCTACCATCGCAGTATGGGTATTCTGGACGAAATGGCTTCATGGACAATCGGATTTCAAGCTGCCAACCTGGGCAGCAAGCTGGACGGACAGAAACTGCCTGCCCGACTGGGACTGGGTGGTGCCATCGACCTGCCGTTCAGTATGGACAACCGCTTGCAGGTGGCTCTTGACTTCAATTACCTGCTCCCGTCCGAGTACCGCCATCTTCAAGCCGGCATCGGAGCAGAATATAATTTCCTGAAATATGGAATTATCCGTGGAGGATACCACTTCGGGGATAACGACAAAGGAACAGGCAACTACGGTACACTGGGCTGCGGAATCAACTTCTGGCCGATTCGCGCAGATTTCTCTTATGCACTGGCTGATAAAGACTGTTTCATGCATAAGACATGGCAGCTCGGCATTGGAATCGTCTTCTAGGCTTTTCCTTCGGGCAGTCCGCTAAGTTTTATCATTGAGCAGAGTCTGCCGGGTTCTTTCATTGAGCAATCTGCTGATTTTTTTCGTTCAGCAGTCTGCCAAGCTCGCATTCAAGGCGTTGCTTCACTTCGTCCATAGGCACTTTGTGCTTCAGTTCCTGACGAAGAGAAGTGACGCCTTTATCTATAAAGCCACAAGGATGAATATAGCTGAAATAGCGTAAATCCGTATTCACATTCAAGGCCAGTCCGTGCATGGTGACGTAGTGGCTGCTTCTCACCCCGATCGCACAAATCTTACGGGCACGGGGCGTACTCCCTTCCAGCCAGACACCTGTTGCCTTTTCAAGCCGTCCCGCTTCAATGCCATAGGAGGCACAGACACATATCACAGCCTCTTCGAGCAGATGCACATATTCCTTCAGCCCCAGATGAAACTCTTCCAGATTCAAGATCGGATAACAGACTAGCTGTCCGGGACCGTGATACGTGATATCCCCTCCCCGATCTATATGGAAAAGGGTAGCCTGAATGGCTTTCAGCTGATCGTCATTCAACAGCATATTATTTTCTTTTCCGCTACGTCCCAAAGTATAGACGTGCGGATGTTCGCACATAATAATACGGTTTTCATACGCTTCTCCCTGCGCTTTTGCGCGGACAAGGGTATCAAACCATTCCGTCTGCCGCTGCCATGCCTCGGCGTACGGAATCAAATTCCAGTCTACTAATACAGTTTTCATGAGGACAAAAGTAAGAAATAAAAAGAAAAATCGTACATTTGTAGTTCGAATATAACAAGCACTCTAAACCAAAGATAACAAACACTCTTATGAAAATGGAAGTTCCACAAGTCGATTTGCCCCTGGAGGTGTTAGCATGGACCAAAGTAACTGAAGATATTCTGAACATCTACAAGCAATCGTGCCGGCTACAGGCGTGTATTTTCGCCATCTGTACGGAAGGCACAATGAAAGTCTCCATCAATCTGCTGGAATATGAGGTTCACCCGAATGATCTGATTACATTACTTCCCGGAACAATCATACAGTTCCGTGAGAAAGCGGAAAAGGTAAGTCTTTGTTTTGCCGGATTCTCCGCAAAATGTATCGGACATATCAATCTGCTGACCACCATCGGAAGCGCCTATCCCAAGCTGATAGAACAGCCGATCATCCCTCTTTCCGAGAATATTTCCGAGTATCTGAAGGAGTATTTTGCCTTATTGTCTCATGCCAGTTGTGACGAGTCTTTCAAGATGAACTCCAAACTGGCGGACTTATCACTCCAGACTATTCTGACAAGTGTCCAGCTGATGTACCGGAATTATTCGGGAAACAATCATTCGAACCGCAAGAAGGAGATTTGCCGGAAGCTGATTCAACTGATCACTGAGCACTACAAAGACCAGCGTTGTGCACAGTTCTATGCCGATCAGCTGGGAATCTCTCTGCAACATCTGAGCACTACCGTAAAACAAGTGACGGGGAAAAGTGTATTGGATACTATTGCTTATATTGTCATTATCGACGCCAAAGCGCAGCTAAAGGGTACGGATATGACTATTCAGGAGATAGCTTATTCGTTGAATTTCCCGAATCCCTCTTTCTTCTGCAAGTTCTTCAGACGGCACGTAGGGATGTCACCGCTGGAATTTAGAAATAGTTGAGGTCTGTAAATCAAAGGCTATATCATGGATGAAGGCTACATATAACCAATCTTCATTATGATATTATTTAGGCACGAATTACGCGAATTACACAGTTCTAAAGGTTTAAAATCCGTGTTAATCCGCGTAATCCATGCCTAATTTAAAGTTATAAAGGAGCTTTACCACGCTCCCTTTCGATGTTAAATCTTCCTTCTTCCCAAACTCAACGAATTGAGTACTACACTCACACTGGAGAATGCCATTGCGGCACTTGCCAGCATCGGATTCAGCAACAATCCGTTTATAGGGAACAATACTCCGGCAGCGATAGGAATACCGATCAGATTGTAGATGAATGCCCAGAAAAGATTCTGATGAATCAGGCGTACAGTCTGCCTGGATAGTTCGAAGGCTTTGGGAAGTAACAGCAAGTCGGATGTCATCAGCGTTACCATAGCGACATCCATAGCAATATCCGTACCCTTTCCCATAGCAATGCTGACGTCAGCCAATGCAAGTGCCTGTGAGTCATTGATACCATCGCCCACCATTGCCACTTTCTTTCCCTGCATTTGCAGTTCACGCACAAATTCTGCTTTGTCGTCCGGCAAGGCATCTGCCACAAATCGCTCGATACCCAGACGGGAAGAGACTGCCAGAGCCGTCCGCTGACCGTCACCGGTAAGCATACAGATATCGATGCCCTGACGTTTCAGTTCTTTCACTGCTTCGGCAGAAGTAGCCTTGATCGGATCGGAAACGGCAATGATAGCCAAAAGCTCATTTTCACGTCCGAAGTATATAATTCCGTTACCGTCTGATTCGTAGTGTACCAGCATATCCGCCATGACATCGCTCACTGTAGCGCTGAAATCTTTCAGAAGTTTATGGCTGCCCACCCAGTAAGTCTTGCCTTGATAAGACACCTTTATACCTTTGCCTGTGATGCTCTCAAAACTGCTCAAAGGAGCGGGAGTTATCTTTTCCTCGTCTTGAAGTACGGCGACAATCGCGCCTGCCAACGGGTGTTCCGATTTCAGTTCGGCAGCCAGAAGTACATCTTTGAAGTGTTCTTCCTGCGGCTGTGCCCACAACCATCCGGTAGCAGTAGGATGTCCTTCGGTCAAAGTACCGGTTTTATCCAGTACCACCACATCTACTTTACGCATCTGCTCCAGAGCGACGGCGTCTTTTATCAGAATATGCTGTCCGGCAGCTTTACCGATTCCTACCATCAGCGCAGTAGGTGTAGCAAGTCCCAAAGCACAGGGACAGGCTATGACCAGAACGGATACGGCAGAAAGAATACCATAAGAAATATACTCACTACCACCGATAGCCACCCACAGCACAAACGTCAGAATGGCAATTCCCAACACGACAGGAACGAAGATGCCTGTAATACGGTCGACGATGCGCTGCACAGGAGCTTTGCTGCCTTGTGCTTCCTGCACCATGTGAATGATGCGTGCCAGCACAGTATCGCTTCCCACCTGAGAAGCACGAATGATGAAGGACCCGCGCTGATTGATTGTTCCGGCAAGGACCTTATCGCCCTTTTTCTTCTCTACCGGAATCGGCTCACCGCTAATCATACTTTCATCCACATACGAATCGCCTTCCGAAAGCTGACCATCCACCGGAATCTGTTCGCCGGGACGGACTACCACCATATCGCCTACCTGCAACAGGTCTATCTGTATCTCTTCTTCTACCCCGCCACGCAATACACGTGCCACTTTGGGCTGCATTCCCATCAGTTTGCGAATGGCATCCGATGTATTTCCTTTGGCGCGTTCCTCCATCATCTTTCCGGTCAGAACGAAGGCAATGATCACTGCGGAAGCTTCGTAATAGACGTGCGGTTCCAGTCCGCGATCTGTCCAGAACTGCGGAAAGAAGGTATTGAACAAACTGAAAAGGAAGGCTATCGAGGTACTCAACGCGACCAGCGTATCCATATTGCTACGCCCGATCTTCGCCTGTTTCCATGCCCCCGTAAAGAAACTTCCTCCGAAGAGCACCATTACCGGAATAGCGAGCAACATTTGTATCTCGTTAGAGTATGGCATATGCATTAATAACATCGAAAAGATAAGCAACGGCACGACAAATATCCACGCACCGATCACTTTCCGTTTCAGACGAAGGTAACGCTTATGCTGTTCTTCTTCCCGGCGTTCTTCTTTATTCGCTTCTTCTACTATCAGATCGTAACCGGCAGCAAGTACCGCTGCACGGATTTCTCCGGGGGTGAGCTTGTCGTCCTCATAAGAAATCGTCAATGTATTTGAAGCAAAGTTGACGGAAGCATCAACGACTCCCGGCAACTTTTTTACTGTTTTTTCTACATTGCTAGCGCATCCCGCACAATGCATATTGAGCACGGGAAACGCTTTTTTTGCTATATTACCCATATAATTCCTTTACTCTTTAATTGGTTAGTATATATAAAACAAGCAAATACGGGTATTTGTTCGATTACTTCTTATCGGCCTTCTTATCCTCTTTTTTAGATTCTTGTTTGCCGTCTTTCTTGCCGTCCTGCTTGGTTTCCTTCACAAACTCGGCCTCGTAACTGAATTTCTTGAATCCTGCCTGTAGTTTCTTCACATCTGTCTTTTCGGCATCGTAGGTGATGGACACGGTTTTGTCCTTCAGCTCGGTAGAAAGCTCCTTCACGCCTTTCTCGAAGCGCATATTATTTTTCACTTTCTTCTCGCAGTTCTCGCAGTGCATCTGAGAAACTTTGAATACTACTACACGGATATCCTTTGCCAATACGGCTGCTACACTCAAAAGAGCCACCACACAAGTGGCCATCCATCTTTTTGTTCTCATTTTTCTTATTCGTTTAATGGTTATTATTCATTTCTTGCCAGATTGAAACGTATTCCGATATAGGCTTTTGCCCCATGCACAGGTCCCCATATCATCGTTGAGTCGAAGTTTCCTCCCCACGGGTTTGCTGCGTCGATAATCGGATTCTTCTGTTTAAAGTTTGTCAGGTTCTCCCCTCCTACGTAGATAGACCAACGGCGGAAATAGCGGGTAACCTGGGCACTCAGTTGCTCGAAGCTGCCGTAGCGGCGCTCCCAAGATAGCTGACCGTCTGCCAATTCGTAAGGGGCAGGCATTCTTCCTCCGCCATTGAGCTGGAGCGTAGCGTCAAACTGCCATATTCCGAGCGGAGTCTGATACGAAGCAGTCAGCAGTCCTTTGTATTTGCTGGTCAACGGTTTCTCCATCCGCTGACCTTTGTAGGTGGTCTGAGCATCCGTCAGACGGTAAGCTCCTGTCAAGGTAAATCCTTTAAAGAAAGGATAGCTTGCCTCTACTTGGAATACATGCGAATAGGAACGCCCGTCCAGATTGTAAAAGGCTACTTCGTGAGGATTACTGTCCATATCCACCACGACTTGTTTCAGGAAGTCTGTGTAATAATATTCGGCATTGATGTTCAGCGTTTTGCCCAATACAGGTATGTAGGTAGATACGCTGGCGCCATAGTTCCATGCTTCTTCCATGTCCAGTCCTTTCGCTATTTCGACCTTTCGGCTGCTTGAAAGCAGGTAGTTGTTTTCTGCCAGTACATGATTCGTACGGTAACCTTTTCCGGCAGAAAGGCGGAAGTGTACATACTCATTCGGATTGTATTTAAGATGTGCACGGGGAGTCACAAAGAAACCATGCTCACTGCTATAGTCACCACGCAGACCTGCCATCAACATCCACTGATCATTCAGATTCAGCGTGTATTGCGCATAAGCTCCGGGAACCGCTTCTTTGGCAAAAGCCTTGATGAGCGGCAATTCCGTTTGATTCTCCAACCGATAATGCTGGTCATAAGCGTCATAGTTGAAACTCAGCCCCGCCGAGAAACTGTTCTGCTTATTAAACTCTGTTTCAAACATCAAAGAAGCATACACGTTTGTCTGGTCTACATTATAGAGTTTTCGTCCGTACATGGCATCCTGATTGTGCCAGCTGGCAGAAAGAATCAGTGCCAGATTCGTATTCTTCTCCTTATTAAATATATAAGCATTCTTGGTGAAAAGTTCGTAACGCTCGGTATCGATTCCTACTTTATAAAGATCGCCCGTCTGCATATCCGTATGATGTGCCTGTCCGCTAGTGCGACTTTCGGAAAGGGCCTTGAAGCCTGCCTGAAAGACATAATGATCTCCCATATAGGCCCATCGGTTCCACACGTTATACTGCTCTACTTGGGGGATATCCACGAAGCCGTCATCATTGCCGTCGTGCGCTTTGGTTTCATTCTCATAATGTGCCAGTAAAGAGGTACTCCAACGTTTTGATAACTTTAAGGTGGCGTCTGCATTCGCCTCATACCGGTTGGTACTGCTTGCGAAAAGATTGGCGGATACCCAATCGGCCTCCGGCAACTGCGGCTTTTTGAACTCTACATTAATCTGTCCTGTGATGGCTTCATAACCATTCTTCACCGATGAGATTCCTTTGGAAACCTGTATGCTTTGCATCCATGGACCGGGGACATATCCCAGACCATAAGGAGATGCCGCACCGCGATAGTTCGGAATATTCTCCGTAAGCATCTGTACATAAGTTCCGGACAGTCCGAGCAGTTTGATCTGCTTGGCTCCCGTTGCCGCATCCGAATAGCTCACGTCCACCGAAGGGTTGGTCACGAAGCTTTCTCCCAGATTACAGCAGGCAGCCCTGCTCAATTCGGCACTGCTTATCATCTCTTCGTTCATCACGCTGCTGCGCAACTTCATCGTTCCCATTCTGCGGCTGACTACATTTACTTCGTTCAGTTCTACACCTTCCCGAAGGGTAATATCCAGTACCTGATTCTTCTTGCTGACATGAATCGTGTCATTCTGAAAGCCGATAAAACTGATCACCAGCATATGGCTCTTCGAAGGTTTGGAGATAGAAAAGCTGCCATCTTCCTTAGTAGTTACACCCTGACTCGTATTCACCCAGAATACATTAGCACCCGGAACGGGTTCTCCGGTATTATCTTTGACTATTCCCCGCACTTGCGCTTGTGTCATAACTGCAAGTAATGAGAACAATCCCATTATTATATATTTCATTCTTTCTTGGACTTAGTTTTGCGATACAAAATTAATTCATTTCTCTTGCAACTGAGTTGCATTCATTCCCCTTGCTTTCACAACCTGCAAAGGCTGAAAACAAAGTTCAATCGGACAAAAAAGATGAAATAACGGCTAAATCAGAAAAACGGAATGTAACGCCAGCTTCTGCCTAGGACAGGGAGGTGGCGGAGAAGGAAGACTGGAAAAGTCCACCGTCTGGTCTATGGAAGTGAAAGTAAATAGCTGGCAATACTGTTCGCAGAAAAGTGTTATCACCGGAACGGAAACTATCAGTTCGGAAATATGCTTTATCAAGTCGGGCTTATAGATAGTTGCCGTACAGCCCTTTTCTCTGCAATTTTTCTTTGAATCGCAAGTATGAGACTTCTTACATTTGGGACAGCCATCGGCACAACAACCCTGCACAGCCTCGCAACGGGAACAGCAATAATGAACAATAGATACTCCTGCCCCCGAATAGATAATCAGGAGAGAAAGGATCACTGCTGTTATGTAGGCTAGTCTCTTCATTTCGGGAGACAAAGATAAGGTATTCCGGCAACAAAATCAAATTAAATAATTCTCCATTTTTATTCGTACTACTGATATTATCCGTATATTTGACCGCATATTAGTTCTTTTAAATACATCATGTCATGGAATATCACCGTATATCTTTCATTCACAACGATACAGAGTATTCGTTCATCAAAGCTATAAATGGAAGTTTAACAGGATACGCTTTAGTATCAGCTTGCCGGGCAGAAGTCGTCCATTACATGAAAGAAAACAATTTAAAAGGTAGTTACATATTAACCGGTATGTCAAAGGCTTAATCACATGAAAGCTAAAAGAGAGCAGATATTAATCAGAACTTCCTGGATAAGTAGTATTGGTAATGCCATACTTTCCGCATCAAAAATTATCATAGGTTTATGGGCCGGCAGTCTTGCCGTGCTGGGCGACGGTATTGATTCGGCAACGGACGTGATCATCTCCATTGTTATGATTTTCACGGCACGCATCATCAATCAGCCGCCTTCCAAGAAGTACGTGTTCGGCTATGAGAAAGCCGAAGGGATTGCGACTAAGATTCTGTCGCTTGTGATATTTTACGCGGGGGTACAAATGTTGATATCATCCATCGGAAGTATCTTTTCCAAAGAAGCAAAAGAAATTCCGTCAGCCATTGCCATATATGTCACAATCTTTTCGATTATCGGCAAACTTCTGCTGGCTTTATATCAGTACAAACAAGGGAAGAAGATCGATAGCTCCATGCTGACGGCCAATGCCATCAATATGCGCAACGATGTTATCATTTCCTCCGGTGTGCTGCTGGGACTTATATTCACGTTCATATTCAAACTGCCTATACTCGACTCCATCACAGGACTAATCATCAGCCTCTTTATCATAAAATCTTCGATTAGCATTTTCATCGATTCGAATGTGGAATTGATGGATGGCGTCAAAGATGTCAATGTGTACAATAAGATATTCGAAGCGGTAGAAACAGTTCCCGGTGCGAGCAACCCACACCGGGTAAGATCAAGAATGATCGGAAATCTTTATATGATTACCCTCGATATCGAGGTAAATCCGCAGATAACCATCACACAGGCCCATCAGATAGCCGACGCTGTGGAGAAAAGCATAAAAAGCTCTATAGACAATGTCTATGATATCTTAGTACACGTAGAACCTGCCGGTGAATGTCAGACAGACGAGAAATTCGGTATTGACAAGGGTATGGTGAATTAGCGGAAAGCGTTAAGGGGCAAGTATATGCTCCCCCGAAGCTGTTATGATTATCCCGCCACAATCACTGACCACTGTCTCGTGTTTTCCATCCGGAGTGACTATGATCGAGCCGGTCTGTATAATATGCTTTCCGTCCGTCGTCACACGTATTCGGGAGCTTGTTTCCTCTTTTTCTTTCTTTTCCTTCTTAGCGGATTCTTCCTCCTTCTTATCCTCTATGGCTCTGTTTCTGTCCATACAGCCATTAGTATAATAACTTTTCATCTTAGTCACCCGGTCATCAACGAACCAGATATTAACGACTCCTGCAATACTTGATTCGGAAGTACGAAATTCCAGCATCTCACTCTCTTCATCAAAACTTCGATAGCTCGGTTTACCCATAATGGCTATTACTTCTTTTGAAGACATCCCACGTTGGATAATACTCAAATTCTCATAAGTAATTCTGCTTGCATAACAACTGCTGAGCAATATCACCAGCAGCAAAGACATAAGGATCTGACTCTTTTTCATAATAGGTATAGTTTAGTAGTTTTTGAATACCCCAAATGTAGCATGAGAAAATTCCCTCTGCAAAGACTTCTTCCTACTTGCAAATAGGGGTTTCCCTATCTATGAAAAACGACAGGTATATTAGCATCTCTTAGAAAGAAAAATGGGAAACACTTGTTTTAAAAGCATCTCCCATCGTTTCTTCTCCCAACGATCCCTATTGGCTTAGCTATCATACCGTCCGCCACAGAGAATCAATGACTGCAAACCTTACTGATATCGACCGTAAATTCCTCACCGGCAGGCATGAACTTCCCTTTTCGTTTAAGAAATTCGATCAGTTCGTCCACTTCCATATTATCTGCCGAACAAGCATAAAAACGCTGATGTTCGCCAAACGTCTCTACGATTGCAGCCCTCAGAGATGCCTCAGTATAACTATTTCCCTCCATCATGTGAAGGACTTCGTGTGCATGTAACTGTTCCATAATCTATTTTTTCTGCAAAGATAAGTACGGCGTACAGATTAAAACTGTAACATATGATACAAAAGCAAGAAAAAAAGAATCATTAACAATGGCATCCCCTATATACATTGCCGGAGAAAGTAGCTGAATATTTTTCCTTTTTTATTCGCAGTATTCGGTAATTTCATTTATATTTGTCGATAGTGATAGATATGATCAATGTTGAATTTATAGAAAAAACGAGTATGAAAAAACAATATGTCAGTCTGCTTGCGGTTATACTTTCGGTAAGTGGCTTTTTGTTTTCTTGTCATGACAAGATGAACAAAAACACGGGAGCTTTACAATTCGATAGTATACAGGTTAACGAGACGGCACACCTCTTTAATGACACCGCCAAACCTGCGTGCAATATTATCATCAACTTCGCTTATCCCGTCAAGTCATCGGATGATATGCTGAAAGACAGTCTGAACGCTTACTTCATCTCCGTCTGCTTCGGAGACAAATATATCGGCGAAAAACCGGAAGCGGTAGTGAAGCAATACGCCAAGAATTACATTGACGAGTATCGCCACGATCAGGAGCCGATGTACGCCGAAGACGAAAAGAATAAAGAAAGCGATGCAGTGGTAGGCGCATGGTACTCCTATTACAAGAGCATCGAAAGCCACGTGCAACTTTATGAGAAAGACCTGCTAGTATACCGCGTTGACTACAACGAATATACCGGAGGCGCACACGGTATGTATATGTCGACTTTCCTGAACATGGATCTCACTCTGATGCGTCCGCTCCGCCTCGATGATATTTTTGTAGGCGACTTCCAGGAAGCCCTGACGGATCTGATCTGGAACCAGCTGATGGCCGACAACAAAGTGACTACGCACGAAGCGCTGGAAGACATGGGATATGCTTCGACCGGAGACATCGCCCCGACAGAGAACTTCTATCTGAGTAAAGAAGGTATCACCTTCTACTATAATATATACGACATCACGCCGTACTCGATGGGCCCTGTCAAAGTCACCATTCCATACTCTATGATGGAACATCTGCTGGGCAGCAATCCAATTCTTGGAGACCTGAAAGATTAAACAGCTATTAAAAGATTGAACACCAATGAATATCCTGTTGTTATTGCCCCATGTGATGCAAAAGGATATTCATTTCACTTATAAATCAAAATTCACCATTCAAAATACTTAAAGTGGAAATCATACTGAAATATTTTCCGGATCTGACGGAAGAGCAGCGTAAACAGTTTGCCGCTCTATACGACCTCTACATCGACTGGAATGCGAAAATCAACGTTATCTCCCGCAAAGACATCGAAAATCTGTACGAGCATCATGTGCTCCATTCATTAGGCATCGCCAAAATGATTCAATTCCGTCCCGGAACCAAGGTCATGGATTTGGGTACAGGAGGAGGATTTCCCGGCATTCCGCTCGCCATCCTGTCCCCCGAAACCAAGTTTCATCTGGTAGACAGCATCGGCAAGAAAGTACATGTGGCGACAGAAGTGGCCAATGCCATCGGACTGAAAAACGTCACCTTCCGTCATGCCCGTGCCGAAGAGGAAAAACAACAGTTCGACTTCGTCGTGAGCCGTGCCGTAATGCCTTTAGCGGATCTGATCAAGATCATCCGGAAGAACATTTCCCCCAAGCAGCAGAATGCCCTGCCCAACGGACTGATCTGTCTCAAAGGAGGTGAACTGGAGCATGAAACGATGCCGTTCAAGCATAAAACAGTCATCCACAGCCTGAGCGAAGACTTCGAAGAAGAGTTCTTTGAAACAAAGAAGGTAGTATATTCACAAATATAGGAATCAGGAGTTATCAAAACCATGAAAATAAAGAGATTTGAGTTTAATATGTTTCCCGTAAATTGCTACATTTTATGGGATGACACAAAAGAAGCGGTTGTCATCGATCCGGGCTGCTTCTACGAAGAGGAAAAACAAGCACTAAAGAAGTTCATCCTCACCAATGAGTTGACAGTGAAGCATCTATTGAATACTCATCTACACCTGGATCACATCTTCGGCAATCCGTTTATGCTGAAAGAGTTCGGTCTGTCGGCAGAAGCCAATAAGGCGGATGAGTTCTGGATCGATGAAGCTCCGAAACAGAGCCGTATGTTCGGCTTCCAATTGCAGGAAGAACCGGTTCCGCTGGGAAAATACCTGCATGACGGAGATATCATCACCTTCGGACACACCAAACTGGAAGCGATCCATGTCCCCGGACATTCGCCCGGCAGTCTGGTATATTATTGCAAAGAAGAAAACTGTATGTTTTCCGGTGACGTATTGTTTCAAGGCAGCATCGGTCGTGCCGATCTGTCGGGAGGCAACTTCGACGAACTGATCGATCACATTTGCAGCCGTTTATTCGTACTTCCCAACGAGACAGTCGTCTACCCCGGACACGGTGCGCCAACGACTATCGGAATGGAGAAGGCAGAGAATCCATTTTTCAGATAAAAAAAGAATACAAGTATTAGGTATTAAGTATTAGGTATTAACCGTAGCTTCTGGCATATTTATCCGCATGGATAATACTTAATACTTAATACTTAAAAACATCCCCCATAAATTATGAAAACAGATTTGTTAGCTAGCCGTCACATCGGCATCAATGAAGAAGACACAGCCGTGATGCTCCGCAAAATAGGCGTAGACTCACTGGATGAACTGATCAACAAAACCATCCCTGCCAACATCCGGCTAAAGGAACCGCTGGCACTGGCCAAGCCGTTGACGGAGTACGAATTTGGAAAACACATTGCCGGACTGGCAAGTAAAAACAAACTGTATACTACGTACATCGGATTGGGGTGGTATAATACGATTACTCCTGCCGTTATCCAACGGAATGTATTCGAAAATCCCGTGTGGTATACTTCTTACACGCCTTATCAGACAGAAGTGTCGCAAGGAAGACTGGAAGCGTTGATGAATTTCCAGACTGCCGTCTGTGACCTCACCGCCATGCCGCTCGCCAACTGCTCACTGCTGGATGAAGCGACTGCCGCCGCCGAAGCCGTAACCATGATGTATGCTCTGCGTTCGCGTACCCAGCAAAAAGCAGGTGCCAACGTAGTCTTTGTGGACGAAAACATCTTCCCGCAGACCTTGGCAGTAATGACCACACGTGCCATTCCACAAGGCATCGAATTGCGGGTAGGCAAATACAAAGAGTTTGAACCCTCACCGGAAACCTTCGCCTGCATCCTGCAATATCCTAACTCCAGCGGTAATGTGGAAGACTATGCCGACTTCACAAAGAAGGCACATGAAGCAGATTGCAAAGTTGCCGTTGCCGCCGATATTCTGAGTCTTGCCCTGCTGACTCCTCCGGGAGAATGGGGAGCGGATATCGTATTCGGTACAACACAGCGACTGGGTACACCGATGTTTTACGGCGGGCCTTCGGCAGGCTACTTCGCCACACGTGACGAGTACAAGCGGAATATGCCGGGACGCATCATCGGATGGTCCAAAGACAAATACGGCAAGCTCTGCTACCGAATGGCTTTGCAGACACGCGAACAGCATATCAAACGCGAAAAAGCCACTTCCAATATTTGTACGGCTCAGGCATTACTCGCCACGAT
This sequence comes from Bacteroides thetaiotaomicron, assembly GCA_019412825.1. Classification (GTDB taxonomy): domain Bacteria; phylum Bacteroidota; class Bacteroidia; order Bacteroidales; family Bacteroidaceae; genus Bacteroides; species Bacteroides thetaiotaomicron_A. Next base: position 26,959 of record DXOL01000010.1, read on the forward strand.
GGCAGGTTTCTACGCTGTATATCACGGACAGGAAGGAATCAAAACGATTGCTTCGCGTATTCATAGCATCACTGTCTTCCTCGACAAGCAATTAAAGAAATTCGGATATACGCAAGTCAATGCACAATATTTCGATACGCTGCGTTTCGAGTTGCCGGAACACGTTTCGGCGCAGCAGATTCGCACGATCGCACTGAGCAAGGAAGTGAACCTGCGCTATTACGAGAACGGTGACGTAGGCTTTAGCATCGATGAGACAACGGACGTAGCAGCTACGAACGTGCTGCTTTCCATCTTCGCCATTGCCGCCGGCAAGGATTATCAGAAGGTAGAGGACGTACCGGAAAAGAGCAATATTGACAAAGCACTGAAACGTACCACACCTTTCCTCACGCACGAGGTATTCTCCAATTATCATACGGAAACGGAAATGATGCGCTACATCAAACGTCTGGACCGGAAGGATATTTCATTGGCCCAGTCCATGATTTCCCTCGGATCGTGCACGATGAAGCTCAACGCAGCCGCTGAAATGCTTCCTTTGAGCCGTCCGGAATTTATGAGTATGCATCCGTTGGTACCGGAAGATCAGGCGGAAGGATATCGTGAATTGATCAGCAATTTGAGTGAGGACTTGAAAGTTATTACCGGATTTGCAGGTGTCAGCCTGCAACCGAACTCGGGTGCTGCGGGAGAATATGCCGGTCTGCGAGTTATCCGTGCCTATCTTGAAAGTATCGGTCAGGGACATCGCAACAAAATATTGATTCCGGCTTCGGCACACGGCACGAATCCTGCATCTGCCATACAAGCCGGATTTGAAACCGTCACCTGCGCTTGCGACGAGCAAGGAAACGTGGATATGGGCGACCTGCGTGCCAAAGCCGAAGAGAACAAGGAAGCACTGGCTGCACTGATGATCACCTATCCGTCAACGCATGGTATCTTCGAGACGGAAATAAAGGAAATCTGTGAAATCATCCACGCTTGTGGCGCACAAGTATATATGGACGGTGCCAACATGAATGCACAGGTAGGATTGACCAATCCGGGATTTATCGGTGCAGACGTTTGTCACTTGAATTTGCACAAGACGTTCGCTTCACCACACGGTGGCGGCGGTCCGGGTGTAGGCCCTATCTGTGTAGCTGAGCATCTGGTTCCATTCTTACCGGGACATTCGATCTTCGGCAGTACGCAAAATCAGGTTTCCGCAGCTCCGTTCGGCAGTGCGGGTATCTTGCCTATCACATACGGCTACATCCGGATGATGGGTACCGAAGGCTTGACTCAGGCTACTAAAATAGCCATTCTCAATGCCAACTATCTGGCTGCTTGTCTGAAAGATACTTACGGCATTGTTTATCGGGGAGCTACCGGTTTCGTAGGACACGAAATGATTTTGGAATGCCGCAAGGTACATGAAGAAACGGGTATCTCAGAAAATGACATTGCGAAGCGTCTGATGGACTATGGTTATCATGCACCGACTCTCTCCTTCCCTGTTCACGGCACATTAATGATTGAACCTACCGAAAGCGAAAGCCTGGCGGAGTTGGACAACTTTGTAGACGTCATGCTGAATATATGGAAAGAAATTCAGGAAGTGAAGAACGAAGAAGCGGATAAGAATGATAATGTATTAGTCAATGCTCCGCATCCGGAATATGAAATTGTGAATGATAACTGGGAACATTCCTACACACGTGAGAAAGCAGCGTATCCGATAGAAAGTGTGCGTGAGAATAAGTTCTGGGTGAATGTGGCTCGCGTAGACAATACGTTGGGAGACCGGAAATTATTGCCGACCCGCTACGGAACGTTCGAATAAGAAGAAACTTCCAAAGGAAATCCGTACATGAAAAAATAAGCCCGGAGCTCGCATCTGCTGAGCTCCGGGCTTACCTTTGTTAAGCACCGAGCGTATTCCGATAAGCACCGAGCTAAGTGAACATAAGAAGCGATGCCGAAACCTTATGGTTATCATGCCGCTCTTCATTCCATGTTTGTCGGAAACATAGCCTAGTGATTCTATCTGACAACAGTCACTGTTCCGGCTTTTACCGTTTTCTCTCTCTGTGAGATTTTAGGATCAGCATATCCTAAAGCTACACAGCCATATACTTTATGATTCTCCGGTACCCCCAAAGAGCTTATAAATTCACGAACCTCGGGATCATCGCAAGTCGTACCCAACTGATTGATCCAGCAAGATCCTATTCCCAAAGAATGGGCAGCCAAAAACATATTCTCAATCGCGCAGGCACAATCCATACCGGCCCACCATTGAGTGGGTTCGTTGGACACGATCACCAAAGTCGGGGCATGATAATAACAGCAATACGCCTTGCTATGACCACGTTCCTGTAATTTCGGTTCATCGCTTTTAGCAAAAGCGCCTTTAATCCGTTCATTCAATTCTGCCAGTTTATCCGCATTTTGAATAGCGGTAAAATGCCATGTCTCCAAATGCATCCCACTGGGTGCAAAAGTGGCAGCTTCCAGAATAGCCTGCAAGTCTTCTTCCGAAACTTGCCGGTCAGTATAAGCCCGTACACTACGACGTGCTTTGATGTTTTCTAAAACTTCATTCGTTTTCATATACTATATTTTACTATACTTACAACTCGTTCACCACTTGCATTTATCGTTTTACCAATCCGATCTTAGCATTCAGTTTGAAGTAATACGTTCCGTTCTCTCTTTCCAAAAAGCCGTATTTGTCCTTATCCAGAGAGCCTTTCTCCAAACGGGTATTCAAGAACAGGAAGTCCTCCATAACCGGCTTCTCTGACTTGTGGTAGCAAAGAACGTCCCCACTCCCATCCATCAGCAGGATACCTTCAACAGCCGAATCCTGTCCTGTATATATCTTTGCCGGACGCATACCCAAGGCTAATGCCATCAGGAACTGCTTCACTTTAAACTCATAAAAACCATGTTTGTTTACCAGTTCATCTTTTATTTTCAGCGGGTTCATCTGTTTGATTACTTCCGTCAGTTCACTGATACGGGTGATGTCGTCCAAGTGCATGATGCGCACCATTTCTGTCAGCACACGAGGAAAGTGTAAGTCAATCATTAAAAGATTGCTACGGAATACCCGATCTGCCACGTCCGAGTATTTGAGTACACCGCCCAGGCGCTCAATCAGCAACATTCGCTCTGCTACTTCATTAGGGGCTTCCGGCAACGCATTAATCTTATTCACCGTAGGAGTTGCAAATTTGACTCCGCTCTGTTCCAGTTTCAAGTTAGCCGCACGGCCTCCGTCCAACAGCGGATTCATAGCACCCAATCGCGAACGAACGCTGAACCCGCTCAACGGTGCCTCCGGATGCCAGAAGGCAATATAAAAATCAGTACGATCTTCCGTCTTCGCTTCCAGATCGAAAATTGCGACTTCATCCAAAAACTCTTCCACCCCATCCGGAGAAGCGACTTCATCCTCCGAAGAAGACTTGACAGCCTGCAAAATCAAATCTGCCACAATCCCGAAATCTTCCCGGGGAACGGATTTCTCACTGTTTTCTCCTTTGATGCGGACCATCTCTTTTTCTATATAGTAGCAGCGCGTTCCGTCATGTTCCTCCCGTTGAATCATTGCGATAGGCCAGTTGATCTCTCCTTTCTTCGCTTTAGCCGTTCCCAACGTTACTTTTCCTTCTGTCAGCAGACGGAAGAAAGTATACAGTTCACACCATTCTCTTTTTGTTGCTTCAAATGCCATATATTCTTATTTTTCTTTATTTTACTCTTCATCAAGAATCCTTGCGGTCTCCACTTTCTCCAATCGTGCACGCAGTTTGGGCATCATGGAACGACGGATACGCAACGTCATGCTGCAATCCATATCGTACGATTGACAGAGAATTTCCGGTTCTTCCTCCTTGACAATACGCATGATATCGTTCATAAAAGGATATTCGAACATTACGGTCACTTCTTCATCTACCGTTTTTTCTATAATGGTAGCGGCAGAAATTGCTTCGGCAGCAGCTGCTTTGTAGGCAACAATCAGTCCGCTCGTTCCTAACTTGATTCCGCCGAAATAACGGACTACAATAATCAGGATATCAGTCAGCTCATTAGAGTTAATTTGCCCGAGAATGGGCTTTCCCGCCGTTCCCGAAGGTTCACCGTTATCATTGGCACGAAAATCCTTTCGCGCTGCACCCAACATATAAGCATAGCACACGTGCCGTGCATCATAGTACTTCTTCTGATACGTTTCAAGATGCGCTTTTATCTCATCAAGGGTACGCACAGGCAAGGCGATGGCAATAAACTTGCTTCGCTTTTCTGTATAAATACCTTCGGAAGGTTCGACGATAGTTTTATAAGTATCTTCAGCAGTCATGCCGCAAAGATACGGCTTTCTTGACGAAATTCCATCTGCTGTTTGAAAATATTAGAGTATCTCATTGAAACGAGCGCTTCATTTCATGCAGTCAAGCGGTCGATGGGATGCAATCAAGCGGTCAATTGGAGGTAGTCGGGCGGTCATTTATACAAAAACAAGCGGTCAATCTCTCACAAATGTCCTGTTGATTGTGAGAGATTGACCGCTCTATTTTCTATATAGAATATGTCTTAATCCAACTTATGGATAACCAGTCCTGAACGAAGTTTCGGTTCGAACCAAGTCGTTTTGGGAGGCATAATGTTGCCAGTATCGGCAATATCCATCAATTGCTTCATGGATACAGGATAAAGAGCCAGAGCTACTTTCATTTCTCCACTGTCAACACGCTTCTTCAATTCTCCCAAACCACGGATACCGCCTACAAAGTCGATACGCTTATCCGAACGGAGATCTTTGATTCCTAAAATCTCGTCTAAAATCAGATTGGAAGAAATAGTAACGTCAAGCACGCCGATAGGATCATTGTCATTGTATGTACCTGCCTTTGCCGTCAAACTATACCACTTGTCGCCAAGATAGAGAGAGAAATTGTGCAAACCGGACGGTTTGTAGATATCAGTACCCTTTTCTTCTACAACAAAGTTCTTATCCAATGCAGCAAGAAATTGTTCGGGAGTCAGCCCGTTGAGGTCTTTTACTACACGGTTATAGTCGATGATAGTCAATTGATTGGCAGGGAAACATACAGCCATGAAATAGTTATACTCTTCATCGCCACGATGATTCGCATTTTGCTTTGCTTTCTCGGCACCTACCAAAGCGGCGGCAGCGGAACGATGATGTCCGTCGGCAATATATAGTGCCGGCATTTTAGCAAATTCTGCAGTAATTGCAGCAATATCTTCGTCCTGGTCAACAATCCAGAAAGTATGTCCGAAGCCATCACCCGGAGCGATAAAGTCGTAGACAGGCTTTTCGGCAGTGTATTTCCGAATGATCGTATCCAGTTTCACATTATCGGGATAAGCAAAGAATACAGGTTCGATATTAGCATTATTCACGCGGACGTGCTTCATACGGTCTTCTTCCTTGTCACGACGGGTAAGTTCGTGCTTTTTGATGATACCGTTCATATAGTCAGGAACATAAGCGCCTACTACCAGTCCGTACTGAGTTTTCCCGTTCATGGTCTGGGCATAGATGTAATAGTTTTCCTTAGCATCCTGCACTAACCAGCCTTTATCCTGAAACAGCCGGAAGTTTTCGGCAGCTTTCTCATAAACACATTCATCGTGTTCATCCGTACCAACAGGAAAGTCAATCTCGGGCTTAATGATATGATAAAGGGATTTTTCGTTTCCTGCTGCTTCAGTACGCGCTTCTTCTGAGTTTAATACATCGTAAGGACGGGAAGCAACCTGTTCAACCAGGTCTTGTGGAGGGCGAACGCCTTTAAAAGGTTTGATAATAGCCATAAGTCATGGTATGTTTTAAGATTAGTACAACAGATACGCCCTCGCAAAAGCCGAGGGCGAAATCTGATAACATATTTCTGAATATACTGCTTAATGACCAGCACCTATCATCAAATAAGTGACTGAGCAACGATAAGCAGTCTTACGATTCATCTCATTATTTGTTTACTCTGAACTTCTCGCAACCGTCTTTCAGGAAAGCGACAATCTGTTGAGCGGCAGCAATACCGGCATTGATATTCGCTTCGGCAGTCTGTGCACCCATCTTCTTCGGAGTAGAGAAATAACGTCCTGCAAACTTCTCAGCAAATTCTGCATTAGCAGCAGGCATGATATCTGTCATATACTTGAAGTCGGCACGATCTTCCATCAATTTGATCAGCTCGGCTTCGTTGATTACTTCCTTGCGGGCAGTATTCACCAGCATAGCGCCTTTCGGCATATCTTTCAGCAGAGCGTAGTTGATAGAGTTCTTCGTTTCAGCAGTTGCCGGGATATGGAGAGACACTACCTGACAAGTCTTGTACAGTTCTTCTGCAGAGTCAAGTGCCTTCACGCCATCTTTCTCGATCACTTCTTTCGGGCAGAAAGCGTCGTAAGCGTACACTTCCATTCCGAAGCCTTTGGCTACACGGGCAACGTTGCGACCAACGTTTCCGTATGCATGGATACCCAGTTTCTTGCCCATCAATTCTGTACCGGAAGTACCGTTATAGAAGTTACGAACGGCGTATACCATCATGCCCAAAGCCAGTTCGGCAACAGCATTGGAGTTCTGTCCCGGAGTATTCATCACGCAAACATTGTGAGCGGTAGCAGCAGCCAGGTCTACATTATCGTATCCGGCACCGGCACGAACTACAATCTTCAGTTCTTTAGCAGCATCCAGCACCTCTGCATCAATAATATCACTACGGATAATGATAGCGTTAGCATCTTTCACTGCATCCAGCAACTGTGCTTTATCAGTATATTTCTCCAGCAAAGCAAGCTCATATCCGGCTGCTTCGATTTCTTTACGGATACCGTCTACGGCAACTTTGGCAAACGGTTTTTCAGTAGCTACAAGTACTTTCATAATTTATCTGTATCTTTTAAAAAAAGATTCACCACAGATTTCACCGGTCTACACACTATATTCAATAAGATTTCAGTGTAAATCCGTGCAATCTGTGGTGACTCTATTTATATTATTAATGAAGTTTTTCAAATTCCTGCATACAGTCGATCAAAGCTTGTACGCTTTCTTTCGGCAGAGCATTGTAGCAAGATGCACGGAAACCACCCACTGAACGGTGTCCTTTGATGCCTACCATACCTCTTTCTGTAGCGAACTTCATGAAGTCAGCTTCCAGATCCTTGTATTCGGGAGCCATCACGAAACAGATGTTCATGCGTGAACGGTCTTCTTTGGCAGCAGTACCTACGAACAGTTTGTTACGGTCGATTTCAGCGTACAGCATATCAGCCTTTTCGATAGCACGACGTTCCATTTCTTTCACGCCACCCTGTGCCTTAATCCAACGCAGGTTCAACAGTGCAGCATAGATAGGCACTACCGGAGGAGTGTTGAACATAGAACCGTTATCAATGTGAGTCTGATAGTTCAGCATTGACGGGATGTAACGAGAAACTTTACCTACCGCATCATTCTTCACGATAACAAATGTAACACCGGCAGGAGCCAGATTTTTCTGCGCACCACCATAAATACAGATATATTTGGAAACGTCGATCGGACGAGAGAATATATCAGAAGACATATCGGCAACCATCGGAACCGGAGAGTTGAGATCTTCTTTTAATTCTGTACCGTAAATCGTGTTATTTGTGGTTATGTGGAAATAATCTGCGTCAGCAGGAATTGTGTAATCTTTCGGGATGTAAGTATATGTAGCTTCAACGGAAGAAGCAACTTCTACGACTTCACCAAACCCCTTAGCTTCTTTCATTGCTTTCTTTGCCCACACACCTGTATTCAGATAAGCAGCCTTTTTTTCAAGGAAGTTGAAAGGTACCATGCAGAACTCCATACTAGCACCACCACCAAGGAACAGTACCGAATAACCTTCGGGGATATTGAGTAATTCCTTGAATAATGCCTCTGCTTCGTCAACCACAGGTTGGAAGTCTTTGGCGCGGTGACTGATTTCCATCAGGGAGAGACCAGAGCCGTTGAAATCTAAAATAGCCTTCGCTGTATCCTCTATCACCTCACGCGGAAGAATGGAAGGTCCTGCATTGAAATTATGCTTTTTCATTTGAAGTTTGTTTTTGGTTTAACATTTCGTTAGTTTATGTCTTTTGACCTTGCGAATTTACGAATTTATTTCCGGTGCACAAATCTTTCCTTATAAAAATACTGTTTTAAAGCAGATTTCTCTTTCTTTTTATTGGTTTATACAAGATATATACACCATATTGTTATCTATACATATCAAGCAAGGAATAAAAGGCGAAAATATAACCTGTGGGAAATAATCGCTTATAGAATGAAAGGAAAACGGTTGCAAAATGAATATTTATTAAGAAAGACATAGAAAAACAAGGGTTTCTCACCCTAACAGGCAACGAGACTACAATTATAAAAATTAGTCAGAAAGAAAGGAGTCCCCAATATCTTCCTAAAAGAAAATAAATGGAGACTGTCACAGAATTATTTTTCTACTATCATTTTACTCTGTCATCCGGGGAAGATATCTCCCACCTCAGAAAAGTGATATTATATGTAATGACAAAGCCGATCATTTCGTCATTGTCAGCATTCCAATCACCTATTTGGTTCTTGAAATTCACCTTTCAGCTCTGAGAACACCTGTTATTTTTTCGGATCCCTTTATTTGGCTTCCTCAATGATAGTCTTCATTCCTTTGATTTTTTCCCCTTGAATAAGATTCAGGAGTTGCTTCACTTTTGCCCGACGAACGGCAACAAAAGCATAATGTTCTTTCACATCAATTGCACCTACATCTTCACGGGTCAGATTACCTTTTTTATAAAGGAATCCGGCAATGTCCATCCGGCTCAGTTTTTCCTTCTTTCCTTTACCTATATATATAGTAGTCCAGACAGATTTAGGAGGACGCGAAGGATTTTCCGGCAGTTCCATCGTTTCTATATCTTCGGGAATATATTCCGGTAGTTTTTCTTCTGCGTGAAGAACCAGATAAGAAGTACCTGTTGCGTCCCAACGCGCCGTACGTCCGTTACGATGTGTAAACGCTTCCTCGTTCACAGGCAGATGATAGTGAATGATGTGCTCTATCTCCGGAATATCAAGTCCACGGGCGGCAAGGTCGGTAGAGATCAGTACATGACAGCTTCCGTTACGGAACTTATACAATGCCCGTTCCCGATCCGGCTGTTCCATACCACCATGAAAACGTTCGGCTGATAGTTTCTTATCTTCGAGCAGCTTATGCACACGGTCTACCGCATCCCGATGATTGCAGAAGACAATGCTGGAACTGCTTCCCAATGTACAAAGCAAGTTGTAAAGCGTATCAATCTTATCTTTGGAAGGAGAAAGCACCTTCATCAGCTTCAACCGGTTTTCCTGTTCTTCGGTTGCCTCCGGAAGAAAATCCAATTTGACTGTCCGGTTCAGTCCCGTAAACTGAGGAATTTCTTCGGCATCAGTAGCCGACAGCAGCATACGTTTCTTTAATCCCGGAAGCTGGGTGATAATCTCCGCCATCTCATCATGAAAGCCGAACTCCAGCGATTTATCAAACTCATCGATAATCAAAGTCTCGATTGTTTCGGGATCAAAGTTCCCTTTGGACAGATGGTCGGTGATACGTCCCGGAGTACCAAGGATAATGGCAGGATGATTTCCTGCAATGCTTTTCTTTTCTTCGGCAATGGGATGACCGCCGTAGCAGCAACACGTTTTCCAGGATGTTCCCATGCTCCGGAACACTGTATCTATCTGTAAAGCCAACTCACGGGAAGGTACCAGAATCAGCACCTGCACGCTGTCATCATTCGGTTTTAGGGTAAGCAACAGAGGCAAAAGATAAGCCAATGTCTTGCCCGATCCTGTCGGTGACAACAGGATAACATCTTTCCTGCCCGTGCCCTGTTCGAGCGCAGCTTCCTGCATCGGGTTCAAAGATTCAATCTTCAAATTCTGAAGAGCGGACTGTATTATTTCGTTTTTCTCTAACATGGGGACAAAGATACAAAAAGGACGAAAAGATTCGGTAAGATAGCGCATAAAGAAAGCGGGAAATCTGAAAAGCACCATTGTCTTTTGCAGATTTCCCGCCAGTTTTCTTTATGTTATTCTTCCGGTCCTTTCCGACCGGAGATCAACTTCCGAAGATTATCCTCCAAAGTTATCGAACATCAGGTTCTGAGCCGGAACGCCCAGATCGTCGAGCATCTTCTCAACAGCTTTCGACATCGGACCAGGACCACACATATAGTATTCAATATCTTCAGGAGCTTCGTGGTTCTTCAAGTAAGTTTCATAAATTACGTTGTGTACGAAGCCCGGAGTATATTTCACACCGGCAGCATCAGCAGCAGGATCCGGACGGTCGAGTGCCAGATGGAATGTGAAGTTCGGGAAATCCTTTTCGATTTGCAGGAAGTCCTCCAGATAGAATACTTCATTCAGCGCACGGGCACCGTAGAAGTAAGACATCTTGCGGTCAGTGATATGCAGTGTTTTCGTCAGGTGCATAATCTGTGCACGCAACGGAGCCATACCGGCACCACCACCGATCCACATCATTTCCTTATTGGAGTCGAGAATTGGATGGAAGTCACCGTAAGGACCGCTCATCATTACCTTGTCACCCGGTTTCAGCGTGAAGATATAAGAAGAAGCGATACCGGCAGGTACATCCATAAATCCGGGACCTTGTTCTTTCGGCTTGAACGGAGGAGTAGCGATACGTACAGTCAGCATGATACGGTCACCTTCAGCAGGGTAGTTGGCCATAGAGTAAGCACGGATTGTTTCCTCGTCGTTCTTACATTTCAAGCCCATCAAACCGAATTTCTCCCATGCAGGCAGATATTCGTCACCAATCAGACTCTTATCAATGTCTTTGTTATAATCCATTGTGTATTTAGGTATCTTGATCTGTGCGTAAGAACCCGGGATAAAGTCCATGTGTTCGCCTTTAGGCAATGCCACGATAAACTCTTTGATAAATGTAGCCACGTTCTTGTTGGAGATCACTTCGCACTCCCACTCTTTCACACCGAGTACAGACTCGTCGATCTTGATAGCCATGTCACTCTTCACCTTCACCTGACAGCCCAGACGCCAGTGGTCTTGTTGCTGTTTGCGGCTGAAGTGAGGAACTTCAGAAGGCAGGATTTCGCCGCCACCTTCGAGTACCTGACATTTGCACTGTCCGCAAGAGCCCTTACCACCACAAGCGGATGACAGGAATACACCGTTTACGGCCAGCGTATTAAGCAATGTGGAACCGGACTCTACTTCCAGTCCTGTTTCGCCATTGATCGTTAGTTTCACGTTACCTGACGGCACCAGGAATTTCTTGGCAACCAGCAAGATAACAACAAGCAACAGAATAACCACAAGGAATACCCCAATGCTTGATAATATTAAATTCATATCCATTGTCTTATTCCTTTCTTTTTAGATGTTCAAACCAGAGAAACACATAAATGCGATTGCCATCAGACCTACAGTGATAAATGTGATACCCAGACCTTTCAGCGGAGCAGGTACATCAGAGTAAGCCATTTTCTCACGGATAGCAGCCAGACCGACGATAGCCAGCAGCCAGCCGATACCCGAACCGAGTGCGTAAGACAGCGCATCCCATACATCACCGATGTATTTCGGATCGCTTGCACCCAGGTTGATGCGTTGTTGCATAAACAAAGAAGCACCCATGATAGCACAGTTAACGGCGATCAACGGCAGGAAGATACCCAGTGAAGCGTACAGCGACGGGCTGAAACGTTCTACCACCATCTCCACCAATTGCACGATACCGGCAATAACGGCAATGAAAAGAATAAAACTCAGGAAGCTGAGGTCAACACCTTCAATGATAGCGTTGGCAGCCAGCACCTTGGTTTGCAATAAATAGTTCACCGGAAGCGTAACCAGCAACACGAACGTTACGGCTATACCCAGTCCTACGGCAGTCTTCACATTCTTCGATACAGCCAGATATGAGCACATACCCAGGAAGAACGCGAATATCATGTTGTCCACAAAGATGGAGCGGACGAATAAACTTAATAAATGTTCCATATATTTTAATTAAGAATTAAGAATGAAGAATTTTCGAGTTTAAAAGTGTTACGAATACTGATAAATCGGGAATGATGAAACGAATGACCGGACAGCACGTACTGCATAGACAATTCTTCATTTATTCATTCTTCATCCTTCATTTATATTAATTACTTTCTTCTTGCAGTTCTTTGTGACGTGCACGCTGATACCAGATGATGCAAGCGCAGATGATCAATGCCATCGGCGGCATTAACATCAGACCGTTGTTTACATAACCGATGTTCTGGATAGGCTCATAATTCAGGATGTTGAAACCAAGCAAAGTTCCCGAACCAAGCAGTTCGCGGAAGAAAGCTACGATTACCAGAATCTTGGCATAACCCAGACCGTTACCAACTCCGTCGAGGAATGATTCCCAAGGACCGTTCTGCATGGCAAATGCTTCCAGACGTCCCATCAGGATACAGTTGGTAATGATCAAACCTACATAAACTGAAAGCTGTACGCTTACATCGTATGCGAACGCTTTCAGAATTTCACTGACGATTGTAACCAAAGCAGCAACCACTACCAACTGAACGATGATACGGATACGGTTTGGAATAGTCTTACGCAACAGTGAAATAACCACGTTAGAGAATGCCGTAATCACCGTTACCGAAAGTCCCATCACGATGGCAGGCTCCAGCTTGGCAGTAACAGCAAGTGCAGAACAGATACCAAGCACCTGTACGGTTACCGGATTATCGATTCCCAACGGAGCAGAGAATACTTCTTTATTCTTCTTTGAAAACAGTTGTCCCATATTCTTTATCCTCCTCCTTATTATTTAGTTAAAAAACTTATGTAACTATTCAGGCAGGCCTTCAGCATAGCGTCCACACCTACCGAAGTGATCGTACCACCAGAGATACCGTCCACTTGGTAATCAGCTTTTTCTACCTTGCCATTCTTTACAACACCCAGAGCAACGGCACCGTTTTCCAGTGTCTTCTTGCCTGCAAATTCTTGTTGGAACCAGTCAGTTGCGATTTCAGCTCCCAGACCCGGAGTTTCACTTGCGTGTGAGAAGTAAACACCGTAAACAGTGTCTTTGTCCTCGTTCAGAGCAACGTAACCCCAGATACCGCCCCAAAGACCGGCACCGTATACAGGAACCACATATTTAGTCTGACCGTCTACATCACATACAAATACGTGCAGACGTTGGTGTTCTTTCGCTTCTTTCTCGTAGTTAGTAGCAAACTCGCCTGTGTTCTCAGTCAGCGTGCCGTCTACGTTCATCAGCATATCACCTTTTACATATTTCTGATATTCGGCATCAGCGTCTTCCACATTTTTAATGTTCAATGCAGCAAGAATCTGCTTTTTAGTGTCCAACTGCACATTCTTGTCTTGTGTAGCTTTCAGTGAAGAACTAACGAATGCCAGCAGGAATGCAACGATAATAACCATTACCGAAGCATAAATGATAGTATAACTATTACTATTTGTATTCATTTTCATTCGGTATTATTGGTTAGACTTAACAGCGCGTTTCTCGCGACGGCTGATGTTGCTCTGTACTACACAGTAGTCGATCAGCGGAGCGAAGATGTTCATCAGCAAGATGGCGAGCATCATACCTTCGGGATAACCCGGATTCAGTACGCGGATAACGATAGCCATCACACCGATCAGGAATCCGAAGATGTATTTACCTCTTTCCGTACGTGCGGATGTCACAGGGTCGGTAGCCATGAATACGGCACCGAAGCAGAAACCACCCAGTACGAGGTGTTCGTACCAAGGCATCTGAGCCATTGTGTTGTTTTCCATGCCGATAGCATTGAATACCCAGGCCATGAATGCACCACCAACGAATACGGAAACCATTGTTTTCCAACTTGCAACGCCTGTCCACAGCAGGATAACGGCACCGATCAGGATAGCGATCACACTTGTTTCACCGATAGAACCGGGGATCAGACCTGTTATCATATCCATGTTGAATGCAGGAACCGTGCCCGATGTAGCGGCTAGCCCCAGCGGGGTAGCCACAGTCAGACCGTCTACAGCCTGTCCCATACCGAAAATGGTATCGCCGGATACCCAAACGGCGTCACCGGACATCTTGGTAGGATATGCGAAGAACAGGAATGCACGAGTGATCAACGCTACGTTGAACACATTCATACCCGTACCACCGAATACTTCTTTTGCAAAGATGACAGAGAATGCAGTTGCTACGGCAAGAATCCACAGCGGACAGTCTACCGGAACGATCATCGGGATCAGAATACCGGAAACGAGGAATCCTTCCTGAATCTCTTCCTTCTTCCATTGAGCTACGACGAACTCAATACCCAGACCGACAACGTATGATACAATAATTTTAGGCAATACAGCCAGGAATCCGTAGATAAACATTTCGATGAAGCTGCCAGTAGCACCCGTGTGGGTGAAATGCTGGTAACCTACGTTGTACATACCGAACAGCAGCGCCGGTACTAACGAAATAACCACAATCGACATAATACGCTTGCTGTCGATCGCGTCGTGTATGTGCGTTCCCGTTTTCGCAGTCTTGCTGGGCACGAACAGGAATGTTTCGAAGCCGTCGAACACCGACTGGAATGCGTGGAATTTACCGCCCTCCTCAAAGTTCGGCTTTATCTTATCGAGATAATTTCTTAACGCTTTCATTAATATATTACTATTTTACGATTTACAATTTACAATGCGGATTATGCCATTTCAGCACGGAGCATGTCGAGTCCGACACGGACGATGCGTTGGAGTTCCATCTTCGAAGAGCAGACGAATTCGCAGAGTGCGAAGTCTTCGGGAGCCACTTCGTAGATACCCAGCGCTTCCATGCGGTCGATATCACCGGCGATGATCGCTTTAATCAGATATTCGGGCATGATGTCCATCGGGAATACCTTGTCATATTCGCCGGACATGATCATGTGGCGTTCACCGCCTTTGATACGTGCATCCAGCGTATATTCCTTTTTGCCCATCAACCAGCTGAAATATGAGTGGTTGGCACTGAACTGGTTGAAGCGCGGCATGATCCATCCGAACATTTCGTGAACGTCGTCACCTTCGGGGATTACAGTCAGTTGGCTGTTGAAAGCGCCCAGGAATCCGTTAGGAGAAACTTGTTTGCCACTCAGCACGTTACCGCTGATGTAGCGCAAATCTTTGTCAGTTGTTACGTTTCCGGCAAATACGTTGGTCAGCAATGCACCTACCTGAAGTTTGCAGTAAGCAGGTTTCAACACTTCGGAACCTGTCACGGCTACTGTGCGGGTAAAATTCACACGGCCTGTATTGAAGAGGCGACCGATGAAGATAACGGCTTGCGGATCGATTGTCCACACAGTTTCGCCCTTTGAAACGGGGTCGAGGTGGTTGATCTGAACGCCTACGTTACCGGCAGGGTTCGGTCCGTCGAAAGCGGTGATTGTAACATTCTTAGCCTGTGTCAGTGCAGCGGCTTTCTGTTTCACGCTGATGCTCAGGTAAGTTTTTGCCATTTTGGCGAGAGCATCAAGACCAGTCTGGAAGTTTGCTTCTTCGCCTTTCAGAGCAAATTCGAAGTCGGGAGCCAGCGGATTGGTATCGAATGCGGAAACGAAGATGCCCTTCGGTGTTACCGTCGGGTCTGCAATGATGTCATACGGACGTTGCTTGATAAACGCAAACAGACCTGCTTCAAGAAGTGCGGACTTCACAGCATCCGCATCCATAGAGGATACGTTCTTCTTACCAAATTCTTCGTAGTCCTGCTCTGCGGCAGCTTCCACTACGATGTTCAATACCTTACGGCGAGCACCACGTTCAACGCTCGTCACTACGCCACTCACGGGCGAAACAAATTTCACTTCAGGATGATACTTGTCGATAAACAAGGGTCCACCAGCCATCACATATTCCTGCTCTTTCACAACCACTTTCGGTGTCACTCCAGGAAAATCATCGGGTACGAGTGCGTAAAATCCCGGCTCTTTCACTGTTGTGTACGTCTCAGCAGCTTTACCTTTCAGGTTTATGTCAAGGCCTTTACGTAACTTTATTACATTTGCCATGCTATATAAAATAATGGTTTCATAAAATTTGCCGCAAAAGTAATAAATAATAATGTGATTCGGGAGGAAAAAAGAAAGGAATTACGGAAAAATATCCGTAATTCCTTTTGTGTTCGCACACGTTCTTTAATAAAGTAGGCCGGAAGACCTTGCAGCGTACAAGTCTATGCAGCGTGATTGTCGGTTGGTTATTCTTCGCCGGCAAACATTGGATCCCACGCCGGCAGACGGATCGGTTTTTGTTTCAAGACTTCGAGTGCTTTCGGGGTCACGTATTTCGTTTCCACAACGAGACGGAAGGTATATTCGTCGAACCATTCGTCGGTCATGATGAGATGTCCCTGATAGCCGGCTCCGGCACCCCAACTATTTTCAACCATCCATTTGGTCGGTTTTCCGTTTTTGTCCAGATCGACTGCCATGAGGGTCATGGCGTGACTGGAGCTGCTGGCAAAGCTTTGGATACGCTGCTTCTTGTCCATGCCGAAGGTGGTGCCCATTAATGAGTCGTAATCATAGTTTTTGACGTCGAGCAGACCACGGTCAGAGTTCAGGAACTTGCCGACGTCGCAGGAGTAATACATCATGGTGCTGTCTTTCAGAGAGGCGATGGCCATCTCCTTGATGTCCTCAATCGGGAGGTTGACGTATGTCCAGTTCTTACCGTCGTAGCGGTGGCGGTCGTAGTCTATTTCATAACATTTGTAGTATTCGCGGCTAGGGTCGTTCATGAGCATGACGTAGTTGTCGATCAGCTGTTCGTCACCGTATTTCTTCAGGAAAGAAAGCGGGGTGTAGGCAGCGGTTTCTACCGGCTCGCCTTTAGTGTTATATTGCGTCCAGGTAAATTCTGTGGGAGGTACGCCCAGATTCAGGACAAGCATACGGTAGATGGTACTCAGCATTTCCACTTTAGCGTTCTCTATGGCGGCAGGTTTGGCTTTTTTCGAGGCCATGTCACGGAGCTGCAAACCCTGTTCGCGAAGTTTCAGAGCGATCAGACTCGCCATGCGGGCGGTGTTTTCGCTGCTGTTCGTTTCGGGCATCACGTCTTTGGGGACGAGACCGTATTTGCTTACGATGTCCGCTACTCCGGTGAATGTGCCGCCGTCGCTCAACGGATTGCGGAACAGCCATTCCACCATTTTATCGTTCATAGGCTTGTCACTGGTGTCGATGACTCCTTGGAGGAAAAGGTTGGCCTTTTCCAGCTGGTCGAAAAAGAAAGGATAGGTTTGCGAGAATTCGAAAGAACCCAGATTGTATTTATCGATGGCTTTGGCACGCATTACGTTCAGACCGGTGAAGAGCCAGCAACGTCCGGACGATTTCTGGTCGGTGATCCCCTTGGAGTTCACTTTGACAGAAAAATGCGTATCCATTCCCTTCATGTTGTCCTGATTCAGGGCAAGCTTACGGATGTCGTTGTTGCTGATGGCGTTCCGGATAGCCTTGTCGGTAGAAGTGCCTTGATAACTCTGTTTGATTTGCTGCATCATGTCAGCGCTGATGCCGCCTTTCGCGTCCTGTGCCTGTGCAGAATAGTAAAGGGCACAGCAAACAAAAACTGATAAAATTCGTTTATTCATTATAGATCGTTTATAAATTAACTTTGCCTGTATGCTAATAGTAATCCGTTGGCAATTTCGTTTTACATATTATTAATTGGCAAAAATACGATTCTTTTTTAGATTTATTATCTATGAGAATGAAAACTAATCGAAATAAAATAGTTTCCTTTGCAGCGGATTTCAAGAAAGAATATGAAAAGATATACAATAGGTATATTGATGATGTTTCTATTCATCAATATTTCGTTAGCTCAAACGGCTGACACGGCAGTAAAAAGCGATGAACTGCAAGCGACTACAACTTCTGTTGACGAAGTCGGGGTAGCCCCGACAGATTCCACCCCCACCCTTTCCAAAAAAGAATTGCGACGTCAGCGTGTAGCCAAACGTAATCTACATTATAATATATTAGGTGGCCCCAGCTATACTCCGGACTTCGGATTACTGATCGGCGGTAGTGCATTGATGACGTTCCGGATGAATCCGAGTGATACTACCCAGCAACGTTCGGTGGTGCCGATGGCCATCGCCCTGATGTTCGAAGGAGGACTGAACCTGTTCACCAAACCGCAGCTTTTCTTCAAGGGCGACCGCTTCCGCATTTTCGGAGTCTTCGCATATAAGAATACACTGGAAAACTTCTACGGCATCGGATACAGCACCAACAAGGACTATCCGCGTGGCGAAGACACCAGCGAATACCGTTATAGCGGTGTGCAGGTGAATCCGTGGTTTTTATTCCGTCTGGGAAAAAGCAACTTCTTTGCCGGTCCGCAGATTGACTTCAATTATGACAAGATCACTAAACCCGCCGCAGGGATGATAGAACAACCATCGTATATTGCTGCCGGCGGTACGGATCACGGCTACTCTAACCTCAGCTCCGGGCTCGGCTTCCTGCTGACATACGACACCCGTGACGTTCCCGCCAATGCTTACCGGGGAACGTATCTGGACTTTCGTGGGATGATGTACAACAAAGCCTTCGGAAGCGATAATAATTTCTACCGTTTGGAAATAGACTACCGCCAATACAAGACCCTCGGCAAACGTAAAGTATTGGCTTGGACGGTACAGACAAAGAATGTATTCGGCAATGTTCCATTGACTAAATACGCGCTCAGCGGCACTCCTTTCGACCTTCGTGGTTACTACATGGGACAGTTTCGCGACAAGTCATCCCATGTGATGATGGCAGAATACCGTCAGATGATAAATACGGACAAAAGCAATTGGGTGAAGAAGATGCTGAATCATGTAGGCTATGTAGCGTGGGGAGGATGCGGTTTCATGGGCCCTACTCCGGGCAAAATCGAAGGTGTACTTCCTAATCTGGGACTCGGTTTACGTATTGAAGTTCAGCCCCGTATGAACGTCCGTCTCGACTTTGGCAGAGACATGGTGAACAAGCAGAATTTGTTCTATTTCAACATGACGGAGGCATTCTAGACAGATATTTGCCGATAATTAACAAGAAAGATTATAAAATGATTCCATAAGAACATCATTAAATAAAATTAATCCTTATATTTGCGTTGCTATAACACAGCAAAAGCAGATAATAGGGTTAATTTATGAAACAAATCAGATACCTCTTCGGGGGATTATTATTTTTATTTACCTTTACCATAAAGGGAAATGCACAAGAGATAAGTGACTACTCCAGATTAAACCCGGAAGAGTACATTAACATTACCCTCCCTCCATTAGACCTTCTTTTTGAAAATGCCAAAGGGAGTCCTACTTACGAACTTGCCAAAGTAAAAGAACAAATTGAACGAAAATTATTGGCCCAGGAGAAGCGCTCCTTTCTCGGTTTCTTCAGTTTAAGAGGCAGTTATCAATATGGTATGTTCGGCAACGAATCTACCTATACGGATGTGGCAATCGCTCCTTATCTTACCTATGCCACCCAGGCGCAAAACGGATATACGGTAGGGGCCGGTATTAATATTCCTTTGGATGATCTTTTTGACTTGCGTGCGCGGGTAAAACGCCAAAAGTTGAATATACGCAGTGCCGAACTGGAAAGAGAAGTGAAATTTGAAGAAATGAAAAGAGAAATCATTCTGATGTATGCAACGGCTACAGCTCAATTAAGCATCCTCAGATTACATGCCGAAGCACTTACTTTGGCCAATGTGCAATATGAGATTGCCGAGAAAAACTTCTCCAATGGGACTATTGACTCAAGTGAATTGTCTACAGAGAAATCCCGTCAGTCGGTAGCACAGGAAAAATTTGAAAACAGTAAATTTGAGTTGACAAAAAGTTTGATGATATTAGAAGTTATTACCCGCACCCCTATTCTCAGAAACAAATAAAAATTCAGCTATGGAATACATCCTTTATATTAGCAGATTCCTGTATCGTATCCGTTGGTGGTTGCTTATCGGTACAGCCGTTATTACTTTTGCCGTATACTACTTTGGCAAGCGTATGATAGGCAAAATGTATTCTGTTGAAGCCACCCTTTATACAGGTGTTGCTTCGGGATATGGCATTGAAGGAGGCAATGACAAAGTAGACTGGGCAACAGCTCAGAATGCAATGGATAATCTGATCAGCATCATAAAGGCAGAAAGTACTCTGCAACGAGTATCAATGCGTCTTTATGCACGCAGTCTGATTAATGGAGATCCGGAAAAAGATAACGAATTTATCAGAGCCAGCAATTACAACAGAATATACAACCATTTAAAAAATAGTCCGAACGGGAAAGAGATACTGGCGTTGATTGACAAAAACAGTGAAGACAAGACAGTCGAGAATTTCTTCCGCTATTTAAAACCCACCCAGTCGAACTATCTATACGGAGTATTCTATTATAATCTGCACCATTACAGTTTCAACGATCTCAAAAGTATTCAAGTAAGCCGCAAGGGTGCCAGTGATCTTATTGAAGTCAGCTATATGGCAGACGACCCCGGCATTGCATATAACACGATCGATATTCTTACCAAGGAATTTGTAAATGAGTACCGTTCCATTCGCTATGGTGAGACAGATAATGTGATCGAATACTTCCGAAGCGAGCTTACACGAATCGGCAGGGAGCTTCGTGTCAAAGAAGATTCCCTCACCCGCTACAATGTTGACAAACGCATCATCAACTACTATGATGAAACGAAGGAAATAGCCGCCATCAACAAAGAATTTGAGTTGCGCGAACAGAATGTGATGATTGAGTACAACAGTGCCAAAGCCATGTTAAACGAATTGGAGAAACACATGAACAGCAATGCCAAGCAGGTGATCAACAATCTTCAGTTTCTTGACAAGTTGAACGAAGCAGCCTCACTCACAGGAAAGATTTCGGAGATGGAAACCGTTTCCAGCGATAACACATCCTCGGGGAATACCCTTCAGGACTATAAGAAACGTTTGGAAAGCACCCGCAAAGAACTTTCCGAACTATCCAACAAATACGTAGAGCATAAATATACCAAAGAAGGAATCTCCAAAGACAATATTATAGAACAATGGCTGGATCGTACACTTCAGTATGAAAAAGCCAAATCAGATTTGGAAATCATGCGGGCAAGCCGTAAAGAACTGGATGAGAAATACCGATTTTATGCTCCGGTAGGTTCTACTATCAAACGTCAGGAACGCAACATCACTTTCATCGAACAGAATTATCTAGCCGTGCTGAAAAGCTATAATGACGCCCTTATGCGCAGAAAGAATCTGGAGATGACCTCTGCTGCATTAAAGGTACTGAATGCTCCCGCCTATCCGATCAATCCCATGCCGACTTCTCTAAAAAAGATAGTAATGGCAGCTTGTGCCGGTACATTCTTATTTATATTAGGCTTCTTCCTGCTTCTTGAATTATTAGACCGTACGCTGCGCGATTCCATTCGTGCACGCCGTCTGATCGGTTTCTCGATGCTGGGGGCATTCCCCAGAGACTCCATACTAGAATATCGGGGGCAAATTAAAGAAGTCCAAAAGATAGCTACCAGGCAGTTGAGTTCCAGTATCCTTTACTTTTGCAATAGGAGAAAGAAAGGATTGCCATACATTATCAATTTCATCAGTACTGAAGGCAATGAAGGAAAGAGCGAACTGATCAAGAATCTGGAAGAATACTGGAGCAGTATCGGGCTTAAAGTCCGCACATTATCGTGGAATACAGACTTTCAGGCAACTTCACGCAAGTACTCCTTGGCAAAAAGCGTCACAGACCTGTATGCTTCCACCGGAGAAGACATGCTTATTGTTGAATACCCTAATCTGAGAGAAGCTAATATCTCTTCAGACCTGCTGCAAGAAGCGAATTTGAACCTGCTGATTGCAAGAGCCGACCGAGGCTGGAAAGAGACAGACAAACTATTGGCAGAAAGACTGAAACAACAAGCTGGAAAGACACCTATGTATTTCTATCTGACTCATGCGTCACGCAATGTAGTAGAAGATTACACAGGTATGTTACCTCCGTACACTTTATGGAGAAAGTTCGTCTACCGCATGTCACAATTAGCTCTTACAGAAAGCCTTGCTACCCTGTTTAAGAAAAAAAGGCAATCGACGGAAGTAACAGATGATGATGACGATTGATAAAAAAAGATATACCAGATATTTAGCCGCATTCAGCCATTATTTCAGCCATAAAGGTTGGATACATTTGTTGTTGGTATGCGGTTTGTACATCCTGTACAAATCCATGTTCAAGGCATCTTTCTCCATCTTTCTCACTCTCAGTTTCCTGCCCTTGGCGCTGGTTGCATTCCTGTTGATCATAAAATATTCCAAGCAAGGATTCTACACCCTTTTCATTCTGCAATTCCTGTTGATTGTTGCAGGTATGGTGGTAGACATCCCTGTGGGGATAGCCACATTGGTTTGTACCACATTCGTAATAGTGCTGCTACTTTCATATACCATGTATGAGAAAGTAGATTTCACGGAAAGCCGGAACGGAATGCTCCTGTTATACCTTGTCTGGGGCGCCTATTGCATAGTAGAACTGGCTAATCCCAACAACGTGCAGGCAGCATGGAACATCGCTATCACTCACTATTTTGTTTATCCGGTGATGTGTGCGGTACTGGTGCCGTTAGCGGTTCGCAATATCAAAGGCATCCAGTGGTTACTGATAATCTGGTCAGTATTTATTCTTCTTGCCGCCGCCAAAGGATACTGGCAGAAGACATACGGTTTCAATGAGCGTGAACTTTATTTTCTATATTTTCTGGGAGGTGCCAAGACCCACATCATCTGGTCCGGTATCCGTTACTTTTCATTCTTCAGTGATGCGGCTAATTTTGGTGTACACATGGCAGTGGGGGCTTCTGTGCTGGGTATTTCTATTTTCTATGTAAAAAGCCGGTGGTTGAAACTCTATTTTACTATTGTCGTCATTGCAGCTTTTTATGGAATGGGAATCTCCGGGACCCGCGCAGCTATCGCTGTTCCTATCGGTGCGTTAGGCATGCTCATAGTCCTTTCCAATAATATAAGGATGCGCGTCACAGGAATCTTTTTACTGGTAGCTATGTTTATGTTCTTTGCATTCACCAGTATTGGAGACGGCAATCAGTACATCCGTAAGATGCGTTCTGCATTTCGTCCCGGCAAAGACGCCTCCTATCAGGTACGTGTGTATAATCGGGAGAAGATGAAACAACTGATGGTGCGTAAACCTTTTGGATACGGTTTGGGATTATCCAAAGGCGACCGTTTCTATCCCAAAGAACGTATGCCCTATCCACCGGATTCCTGGTTAGTCTCAGTATGGGTAGAAACCGGAATCATCGGTCTAGTTCTCTACATGGCTGTTCATGGAGTCCTTTTTGCATGGTGCGGATGGATACTGATGTTCAAGATCATGAACAAACGCCTGCGAGGCTTACTTACTGCCTGGCTCTGTACCGCTGCCGGATTCTATCTGGCAGCCTATGCCAACGACGTGATGCAATATCCCAACTCCATCCCCATATACACAGCCTTTGCCCTCTGCTTCGCAGGACCGTACATTGACAAGCGGATGCAGCAAAGTAAAGAAACAGAATCGAAAAACGAACAATAGATTATGATGAACGAACCTCAAGTCTCCTTTATCACAGTTTGCTACAACGGCTTTAAAGACACTTGCGAATTAATAGAATCGCTGCAAACACATGTACATTCCGTGAGCTATGAAATCATCGTCGTAGACAACGCCTCGCGCGAAGACGAAGCAGCTAAAATCAAAGAGCTATATTCCGATATAATCACCCTGCGGAGCGAGTCGAACCTAGGCTTCTCCGGCGGAAACAATCTGGGGATCAGAGCATCCAAAGGAGCCTATATCTTTCTGATAAACAATGACACTTATGTTGAATCAGACGGATTCCACTACCTGACAGAGCGACTGGAAAGTCAGAAAAACATCGGAGCCGTCTCTCCGAAGATACGCTTTGCCTTTCCTCCGCAAAACATACAGTTTGCCGGATTCACCCCCCTGTCGGCAATCACTATACGCAACGAAGTGACAGGTTTCGGCTGTCCGGACGACGGCACATTCGACACCCCGCACACAACCCCCTACCTGCATGGGGCGGCACTCATGGTAAAACGTGAAGTCATTGAGAAAGTAGGAGAAATGCCGGAAATATTCTTCCTGTATTATGAAGAAGTGGACTGGTGTACACAGATGACAAATGCCGGTTACGAACTATGGTATGAGCCTCGTTGCACCGTCTTCCACAAAGAAAGCCAGAGCACCGGACAGTTCAGCAAGCTACGTACCTTCTACATGACGCGCAACCGTTTGCTCTACACCCGCCGCAACCGGAAAGGTGCTCAGCGGCTCCTCTCCATTCTTTATCAATCTACCATAGCTGCTGGAAAAAACAGCCTTCGATTTGCCGTGAAAGGTCGTTTCGATTTATTTGCCGCAGTATGGAAAGGCGTTGTCAGAAGCTTTTCTGTCACCTCTCCTATCCGATAACCCTTAAAAATGAAAGACCATGTACACCTTTATTGACTGGATTCTCTTTATTCTCTTGGCACTTTGTGTCGGTTATCTGCTGTTCTACGCCATTGCCTCCAAATTCTATCGTCCGCGAAAACTTTCCGAAGCACGTATCCAGCGTCGTTTTCTTGTACTTTTCCCTGCATACAAGGAAGACAGGGTGATCGTCTCCACTATCCGTAGTTTCCTCGAACAAGAATACCCCAAAGAAATGTACGACGTTCTTGTCATCTCCGATCAGATGCAGCCGGACACAAATGCTGCCCTACAAGCACTACCCATCTGTTTGCAAGTAGCCAGCTATGCCAACAGTTCCAAAGCCAAAGCCCTTACGCTGGCAATGAACGTCACTGCCAACGAATCTTATGACGTAGTAGTGATCATGGATGCCGACAATGTAACGACTCCCAATTTCCTCGCAGAAATCAACCGTGCTTTTGAGTCCGGCCTGCATGCCGTACAAGCCCACCGCACAGGAAAAAACATGAATACAGATATCGCTGTTCTAGATGCGATCAGCGAAGAAATAAACAATGGCTTCTTCCGCAGCGGGCACAACGCGATAGGATTGTCAGCCGGATTAGCAGGTTCCGGAATGGCATTCGACGTTCATTGGTTCCGCCGAAATGTGGGATATCTGCAAACATCGGGCGAAGACAAAGAGCTGGAAGCCCTGTTGCTAAAACAACACATTCACATCGAGTATCTGGAACAACTGCCCGTATACGATGAAAAAACACAGAAAAAAGAAGGTATCAAAAATCAGCGTAAACGATGGATTGCAGCACAATACGGTGCATTACGGGCTTCCTTGCCCGATTTCCCGAAAGCACTGATTCAGGGAAATATCGACTACTGTGACAAGATACTTCAATGGATGCTGCCTCCTCGTCTGATACAACTGGCGGGAGTTTTCGGTTTCACTTTACTCTTTACCGCAATCGGCTTACTAATGAGTCTGCAAAGCGGAGGAAACGAATGGTATACGGCCATCAAATGGTGGATACTGTCAGCCACTCAAGTTGCCGCCATGATCATACCTGTGCCGGGAAAGTTGCTGAACCGGAAATTAGGAAAAGCCATCCTGCAAATTCCGGCACTGGCACTGGCAATGATAGCCAATATGTTCCGACTGAAAGGAGCGAACAAAAAGTTTATTCATACCGAGCACGGAGAAGAATAAAATCTCCTCCATTAAAAATAAGAAAAAGGCACGGATGTAACAATCAAGTCCTGCCTCATGCAAATGTCGATGCTTGTCGGATTAAATCTTTTCGCATGAGCTCCTATCTGTTCAATCGGGTGGCTAAACCGTATGGAAAAGAATGGATTCAAAGTCTAAATAGTAATTGCATGCAGAACCTTATCATAATCACATTTTCCCATAACCCTCTATTATACAAACACATAAAATGCAACTTCTTTTACTGATAACATACCTTCTCCCTTCATATTTGGATGTTACCACTATTCTTTTTATGTATGATATTGATTGCCACACAAATGCTGCAACAGCTGGCTCACATTATGTGCGATAGTTATCACACATAATGTGAGTCAGCTGTTGCACATAATGTGAGTTAATATATATATAAATCATTTTTACAGAATGACAGATCCAAATCAGCAGGCTATATGCTTGTTTGTATTAAAAGAATAAGAAGGTGCATTGTAACAAACTGAATAACAAAGCAATAGACAATAACATGATTTACTGACGAGGCTTTATCTCATGCATAACAATATGTTACCACTATCAGAAATACCTCTACGAGCAACATATCCCTTTCGACAACAGAGAAATAAAACGGACACACGCAAAGAATGACGGCACAACACTGAAAAAAAGCAAAAAAGATGAAAACTATCATATCTTTTATTACCTTTGTATGTGGCAAAAGCCCACCAAAAAACAAAGAAATAAGCATGAACGACAATGAAATAGGTAATCCACCGATAAAAGCATTAATCGTTTTCAGAGATAATGGGGATACGGATAATCTTTTTGTTCCCATTTTATGCGATGCTATCAGGACGACGGGGATTGACGTACGATGTTCCACGAATGAGTTTTGGGACTCGGATACACCTTATGACATCATCCACTTCCAATGGCCCGAAGAGGTGATGGGATGGAATTGTGACGATCCGGACAGGATTCGCCGCCTGGAGGAGCGTATCGCTTTTTTCCGGTCCCGTGGGGCCCGGTTCGTGTATACGCGCCACAATGTCCGTCCGCATTATGCGAACGTGGTGATCGGCCGTGCTTATGACATTATCGAAGAACAAAGCGATGTGGTGGTGCACATGGGACGTTACAGTCTCGACGAATTTGCAGCCAAATACGCGGACAGCCGGAATGTCATCATTCCTCACCATATTTATCAATACACGTACAAGGAGGATATCAGCGTGGAACGTGCGCGCCAATATCTCAATCTGCCGCAGGAAGCGTTTATCGTCACATCGTTCGGCAAGTTCCGGAATCGCGAAGAAAGGCGGATGGTGACCGGAGCGTTCCGTATGTGGAACGAAGAAAAGAAGTTCCTGCTTGCTCCACGCCTGTATCCCTTTTCGAGATTCAATAATTACGGCGGACACCTATTTAAACGCTGGATATCACGAGCGGGATATTACCTGCTCATGCCACTGCTCAACCGTCTGCTGAAAATGCACGCCGGCGCCAATGACGAACTGATAGATAACTGCGACCTCCCCTACTACATGGCAGCTTCTAATGTAATATTCATCCAGCGAAAAGATATATTGAATTCTGGCAACGTCCCGCTCGCCTTCCTTTTCCGCAAGGTAGTTGCCGGACCTAATACGGGGAATATCGGTGAATTGCTTAATGATACGGGCAACCCGACATTCTGCCCCGACAATAAGTTTGACATCGTACGGGCACTGGAGGAAGCCCGCAAACTATCCGCCTGCGGAAAAGGAGAAGCCAATCACTCGTATGCCTTAGAGCACATGAGTGTCCATAAAGTAGGACAAGAATACGCACAAACTTATAAAAACATACTAAATGGCCAGTAACATCAAGCGGCAGTTATTCTCCGGAGTATTCTATACTGCGCTTGCCAAATACAGTGGTGTCATCATCTCGCTTGTTGTGGCGGGCGTACTGGCACGTTTACTTTCACCGGACGATTTCGGAGTAGTAGCTATCGCTACGGTAATCATCGCCTTTTTCAATCTTTTCACCGATATGGGCGTATCGCCAGCCATCGTACAGCACAAGTCTCTGACAAAGGAGGAACTATCGGATATTTTCTCGTTCACCGTATGGACAGGAATCGGAATCAGTATACTTTTCTTCGCCGCTTCCTGGCTCATTGCCGATTATTATAATAGTAAAATATTGAAGACCCTATGCCAACTGCTGTCTATCAATCTTTTTTTTGCATCCGCCACCATCGTACCGGGGGCATTATTCTATCGAAATAAGGAATTTAAGTTTATAGCGATCCGTAGTTTTGTCATTCAGATAGCCGGAGGTGCAGGTGCAGTGATTGCCGCACTCAGTGGCGCCGGTTTGTATGCACTGATTATCAATCCGATACTTTCCAGTGTACTGATATTTGTCATATCTTACCAACGATATCCGCAACGATTGCGCTTTACATTGGGATTGAAAGTGCTCCGAAAAATATTTTCTTATTCGGCATACCAGTTTCTATTCAATGTAATCAATTACTTTAGCCGCAATCTGGATAAGCTGTTGATCGGAAAGTATATGAGCATGTCCGCACTGGGGTACTACGAAAAGTCATACCGCCTGATGATGCTGCCTTTGCAGAATATCACGCAAGTCATTACTCCGGTAATGCACCCTATATTCAGCGATTTCCAAGACGACAAAGAAAGGCTGGCAAGGTCTTACGAACGGATTATTCGTTTCCTGTCATTCATCGGACTACCGCTCAGCATTCTGCTTTTCTTTACAGCAGAAGAAGTGACTCTGATCATCTTCGGCGACCAATGGCTGCCCTCCGTCCCCGTATTCCGCATTCTTTCTCTTTCGGTGGGCATACAGATCATACTGTCTTCTTCCGGCTCCATCTTTCAAGCGGCAGGAGATACACGAAGCTTATTCGTCTGCGGACTGTTCTCCTCCATTCTGAATGTGAGCGGAATGTTGCTGGGCATTTTTTATTTCGGCACACTGATAGCCGTAGCCACCTGCATCGTAATAACGTTCACAGTAAACTTCGTACAATGCTACTGGCAAATGTACCGGGTAACATTCCGAAGGCGTGCATGGCCCTTCATCCGGCAACTCCTCTCTCCACTAGCAGTGAGCGTGCTGATTGCCCTTTGCCTGACACCACTGCAACACGTTTTAGACGGAATGAATATTTTTATCACGCTCATTTTGAAAAGTTTCGTTAGTTTTATTATCTTTGGGACATATATACAGACAACACACGAATACGACCTGTTGGGAAAGGCAAAAACGGTGTTAAAGAAACTGTGATATCAGACGTTTTTTTATAGAAGAAACAAACAATAGTCAGAATGAAAGTATTATTCCTTATTTTCCATGGTTTCGAAGAATGCAACGGGATCAGCAAGAAAATACAATATCAAGTGGAAGCGCTCAAGGAGTGCGGACTTGATGTACATATCTGCTGGCTGGACGACGCTAATAACCATAAACGACGAATGATCGACAATGATATACTACAAGATTATGGTAACGGTTGGAAAGGGAAAATACTGAAACGCACCGGCCTGAAATGTATCTACCGTTATTGTGTGGAAAACAAAATCGACGCAGTATATGCACGTAGCGACCACAACACCACCCCTTTTCTTATCAATTTATACAGAAAACTGCAAAGGCAAAAGATAAAAGTGGTCATGGAAATCCCCACTTACCCCTACGATCAGGAGTACAAGGGATTACCATTCGGATATCAACGAGTTCTTTTTGTTGACAAATGCCTGCGCCAGCTAATGGCACGTTATATTAATAAGATTGTCACTTTCTCCGCAGACAAAACCATATTCGGGTGTCCTACCATCCGCATCGCAAACGGAATTAACTTTAATGCTATCCCACTGAAGACAGCATCTACCGCCCTTACGGGAAACAAGCTACATCTAATCGCCATTGCCACCATTCATCCGTGGCACGGATTTGACCGGGCAATTCGCGGACTAGCGGACTACTACCGCGAACAGGGCAATACAGCATCCACTCCCACTAACGTCATCCTGCACATTGTAGGAGCAGGTGTCCCCGAAGTCATCGACCAATATCACAAACTGGTGAATGCAAACAATCTCCAGGAGAAAGTCATTTTTCATGGTCCACTGTTTGGAGAGGCGCTGGACAAGATATTCGATCAGTGTCAGGCAGGCATAGGCAGCCTGGCCCGCCATCGGAGCGGGATCACGCATCTCCGTTCACTGAAAAACAGAGAATATGCAGCCAGAGGAATCCCATTTGTATATTCCGAGATAGACAACGATTTCGAGCAAATGCCCTACATTCTCAAGGCGCCTGCAGACGAAACGCCGCTAGACATCAACCGGATCATACAATTCCGTCAGTCGGTACTGCTCACACCGCAGGAAATACGACAGTCTATCGAACAGACGCTCTCATGGAAAGTACAAATGGAACAAGTGATAAAGAACTTATAATCAATGAACAAAATAAAGATAGCATATTCTACTGATGGTCTGTATTCCGCTGGAGGCATGCAACGGGTTCTGACAATGAAGGCAAACTATCTGGCAGAAAAGCTGAACTACGATGTCACCATCATATTGACTGAAGAAAAGGAACTCCCTTCTTTTTATCCGTTGTCTCCCCTGGTACGTGTCATCAATCTGGATCTCAATTTCTACCGGATGTATGGAGAAAACGGATTGCTACTGCGAACGCTAAAATATAATATATATATGCGCCGCTACAAGAAGCTGATGACACAGACATTACTTGACATCCGCCCGGATATTACTATCTCTCTGCTGAGAAAAGATATAAATTTTCTCAACTCCATTCAAGACGGCAGCCGCAAAATCGGGGAAATCCATTTCGATAAAAGTAATTACCGGATATTCAACGGTCCGTTGCCCGCATTCGTGCGAAAGAGAATCTCTCAGTTCTGGATGAAACAGCTCATCGGAGACCTGAGAAAACTGGATAAATTCATAGTTCTCACCAACGAGGATTTACAGCACTGGACTGAACTGAACAATGCAATATGTATCCATAATCCAAGTTCATTCGGAGATATAACCAAGCTCTCCCAGTGTGAGAACAAACAAGTCATAGCCATCGGCAGATATACTTATCAGAAAGGATTCGACTTACTGTTCCGGGCATGGAAGACGGTGACGGAGAGGCATCCCGACTGGCAACTGCATATATACGGCGGCGGAGAACGTGAAGCATACCAGCAGCAAGTGAAGGAACTAAACATCGGCAACACGTGCCTGCTCCACGAAGCAACGGAACAGATAAGCCGGAAACTGATCGAAAGTTCCATCTTTGTACTTTCGTCAAGGTATGAAGGAATGCCTATGGCATTGGGCGAAGCGATGGCCTGCGGAGTTCCGCCCGTGTCTTTTGCCTGCCCCTGCGGTCCCAAAGACATTATCACCGACGGCAGTGACGGCATACTGGTAGAAAAAGAAAACTGCGAAGAACTAGCGGACAGACTGTGTTTCCTCATCGAACAGAACGAAATTCGAAAAAAGATGGGTAGAGAAGCAGCGAAGAATATCCGGCGTTTTTATATAGAGAATATCATGCCGCAATGGGATCAATTATTTAAAAATCTGGTACGATGAACATAAAGCAACTTTTTATTACTCTCCGTTATAAATTGAAATACGGAAGTACGGTAGAATGGTATAATTTCTGGTACATCGTGCTACGAAAACATCAGAAAGTAATCCCACAGGTAGCCTCTATCGACGAAACAATCCGGCGTATCATAGAGGACGGATGTTCTGTCAGCCGTTTCGGTGATGGAGAACTGTTGCTGACCAATCCCCAAAAGGAAATCGGCTTTCAGAAGGGAGATCCCCTGCTCGCCGAACGCCTTCGAGAAATATTGACCAGCCACAATGAAAAGCATCTGGTCTGTGTTTCGGACACTTTCAGCGACCTTTATCGCTATAACCGCAAGGCACGCCGCTTCTGGCGCACACACTTCTTCCTGTACGGAGAATGGTGGGACCATATGCTTGTGCCCGGAAGAGTTTATTACAATACATTTGTCACGCGCCCCTATATGGATTATGCCAGCAAAAACGATTCCGGAAGATGGTTTCATGACATGAAAGGCATCTGGAAAGACAGAGACATCGTATTCATCGAAGGCGAAAAAAGCCGGTTGGGAGTTGGCAACGACCTCTTCAACAATGTACGGAGCATACGGCGTATCCTCTGCCCACCCCGGGATGCTTTCGACCGCTATCAGGATATCCTGCACGAAGCCCGAAAACTGGAAAAAGGTGTGCTTTTTCTCATAGCCCTGGGACCTACGGCCACCGTTCTGGCATACGACCTCTTCCAGTCCGGCTATCAGGCTATCGACGCGGGACACGTAGACGTGGAATATGAATGGTGGCGGATAGGCGCCAAACAAAAAGTGAAACTGGAACGCAAATACGTCAATGAAGTTGCCGACGGAAAGCAAGTAGCCAATGCCGGAGAAACATATCGAAAACAAATCATTGCCAAAATCTATTGAGCTATGAAAATTGCCTATTATTTACCTTCGCTTCAGGCTCCGGGCGGAATTGAACGAATCATTACGTTCAAAGCCAACTACCTTGCCGAACATTTTGAAGGATATGAAATCACCATCATCACATCCGAACAAATGGGCAAAGCACCGCATTTCCCTCTGTCTTCCAAAGTCAGACACATCGATCTGGGAGTTTCGTTCGACCTGCCCTACACCCAATCGGTCGTAAGCAAGGTCATGAAATACCCATTCCGCTATTACCGGTTCAGAAAACGTCTGTCAGACACGCTGAATAAGTTACAACCAGACATTACAATATCAACCTTGAGACGGGAGCTTAACTTTATCCACAAGCTGAAAGACGGGAGCATCAAAATAGGAGAATTTCACGTCAGCCGCCATGCTTATGGCGCAGAAGCTTTGCGAAATAAAAGCAGACTTGTAGACGCACTAAAAAGAAGATGCTCGGACCGGCTTGTCAAGAACTTATCCAAACTCTCCAAAGTAGTTATCTTAACGAACGAGGGTGCCAAGGACTGGCCGGAATTAACGAATATAACCGTCATTCCGAATCCTATCTCTACACCACTGGAAGAGAAACGCACGGATATCCTGTCACACCACGCTATCGCCGCAGGACGATACGCTTCGCAAAAGGGTTTCGATATGTTGATTTCCGCCTGGGCGATCGTTGCCCGAAAGCATCCGGAGTGGCAATTAAGCATCTATGGGGAAGGTGACTTGAAAGATCAACTCCAAAAACAAATAGACGAACTGGGACTGAAAGATAAATGTATGCTATGCCACACAGTGGCAAACATCGCCGACAAATATTGTATGAGTTCGATATTCGTATTGTCGAGCCGCTACGAAGGATTCGGGCTGGTACTGGCGGAAGCAATGGCATACGGTGTCCCATGCGTTTCGTTCGCCTGTCCGCACGGTCCTTCGGACATCATCAGGAACAGCGAAGATGGTCTGCTGGTGGAAAAAGAAAACGTAGAAGAGCTTGCCGACAGAATATGTTATCTGATCGACAACGAATCTGTACGATGCGAAATGGGAAAGAAAGCACGGGAAAACGTGGAAAGGTTTATGCCTGAAAACGTGATGCCACTATGGATAAGTTTATTCGAATCATTAACCACTACTTCTAAGTAAAAGACTGACATATATGACAAAATGGTATAAACCGTATCTGGAGGTTTTCGAGAAACCTGTTGACAAAGTTCCGGCAGAAACATTCGACAAAATCCGGCAACAGCTTAAAAATTGTCAAAGTGAACCACCGCTGGTGTCTGTCGTTCTCATCGCGCACAACGAGGAACAGCATCTGCTAAGCTGCTTGTGGTCACTTTCTGAAAACCACTGCAATTTTCCTATCGAAATACTGGTAGCTAACAACAACTCGACAGACAAAACAGAAGAAGTATTAAAAGCACTGAACGTCCCTTACTACAATGAAACCCAAAAAGGACCCGGATACGCACGCCAATGCGGATTGGACCATGCAAGGGGAAAATACCATGTCTGCATCGACTCGGATACCCTGTATCCCCCCAACTATATCGAAACTCATGTCAGAGAACTGATGAAACCGGGTGTCGCAGCTGCATTCAGCCTGTGGAGCTTCATGCCGGACAAACAGCATTCCCGACTCGGATTATGGTGTTACGAATGTTTGCGTGACCTGCACCTTCGCCTACAAGCAATCAAACGTCCGGAACTATGCATACGAGGAATGGCATTCAGCTTCAACACGGAACTGGGACGCCGCTTCGGATTCCGCACCGATATCATCCGTGGCGAAGACGGATCACTGGCTCTAGCAATGAAACCATACGGCAAACTGATATTCATCACCTCACCCAAAGCCAGAGTAATGACCAGCAACGGAACACTGAATACCGACGGCTCACTTCTCAACAGCTTTCGAGTACGGTTAGTAAAAGCAATCAAAAACATCGGAGGTATGTTTTCCGGTAAAAGCGAATACAAAGACGAGGATAGTAACCTGATTAAATAACTTCTTAAAATGAATAAAATGAACATCACAAAACACTATAAAATAAAGATAGTCACTGCCGTTCTGGCCGTTCTGATACTAAATGCATCCTGCATCAGAAAAGTAGACTTATCAAAGTACGACGAGGAAGATCCGAACGACACTCCGGATCAGGAACTTTATATGTACCCCTTCGACAAAGAAGTGGAAAATGCCACCAGCAGTATCATAATCCGCACCAATAGGCAAATTGACAACAGCCGGCTCCAAACTGAAATCCCTATGCTTAAATATAATAAAACATGGCTGTTTATGTGGACGCAAGACGACTGTAGACAAGCTGCCTTCTGCCGCACATGGGCTGCCATCAACGGAAAACCGATATCCAGCTCAACTCCAATTCAGACCAATCCGAAGGATCCGAACCAGAAACATGCTCTGTATTATCATATAAGACACCTGCTGAAAGGTGACTTACCTCCCAACATTATCCCTGCCGGGCGCTCGCTGGGATATACGGACGGCGCAGGAAACGAAGTCCGTTTTGCCATTACAACCACACTCGCCCCCGAATGGAAATGGATGGACGAAAAAACCGATGTGCATCCGGGATTCACAGACAACTACTCTCGCTTTTATGAGAAATCGGGATTGGTATGGGATGACGTAAAGATGATGCTAAACTACGGAACGGGAATTGCATTTCATGACGGACAGGCTACAAACGTGAATAACCCGGCAGAAATTATCAGCCATTATCAGACAAGTCAGAGTATTATCACCACCAAACTGTCCGGAAGAGCTTGCAAAACACTTTCTGAACCGAACGGAAACAAAACGTATATCGAAGCAGCCTACCAATATCCGGATATACAGACGATGACTGCGCAAACAGGAACGGTTGTTTTATATCCGTTTCAAGTATATGACGACCTGCAACAAGCTTTGCTGAACAGGGAAATGGATAAGACACCTCAGTATTTCAAGCAACAAATAGAGACAGAACTGCGATTACCACAAGAAAAACGAAAAGCAATCTATATAGGAATGCATAACACGGACAACAGTTGGGTAGATTTCTTAAACTGGCTCAATGATAACTATGGCAAAGACGGAGACGACTCCATGTGGTTTCCCAGCCAGGAAGAATACTATGAATACAACTTCTACCGAATTCATGGCAGTACCCATATCGAACAAATTGACGATAATACCTTCAAACTGACAGTAAACTTGCCCAGCGGAAAGTACTTTTACCACCCCGCTACCACAGTTAATATAGCAGGACTGAATACAGAAGATATTGAAAGTGTCGAAGGAGACGACGTGGTGACAGGACTGTCTTACAAAAACTATGGAGACGGAATTATGATGAATATCGACTGTAGAAAGTACTTAGCAAAGCACGCCGAATATTTCGTCGAGCAGTACGAGAAAAATAAATCAAACAGTTCGAACAAAGCAGATGCAATCTACTTTGTCAACTTACTGAAAGAGTCTGCGCTAAAGGCGGATTTGTTGAAAAGAATTAAATAATTGCAATATATAGTTATATGATTGCTATGAAACAATTAAAATCAATCCCCAAAGCCATCTATTTCCAAATACTGTTAGCTAGTTTGTGCTATATTAACTTAGAGTACATGCACTATACTATATTAACAGATAGAACAGGATTAGGTTTTTTCCCGTATATCGAAAATATTTGTTTTACTTTTATTGATGTATGTCTCATTTTCGCTGTTTCTTCATTAGCTATCGGCAAGAAACACTATCTTTTTTTCGTTCCTTATGGATTGGTGACATTCTTCATTGCAGCTAATGTATGGTATAGCAGATACTTCTATAATTATTTGCCGCCATCCCTATATACAGAATTTGACAATCTGGACGGCCTTTCTGCCAATATATTTTCTGCAATCAAATTTAATGATGTTTTTCTCATAGCATCTACAGCTATCGGTATTGGCTATTACTGGAAATACCACAAACGCTTTCTCCCCATCACCTTCAAAGGCAGAGCACGGGCTTTTATCTTTTTGATGTGTATTGTTGCATTTACAGGCATCGGTATGCTTACCATCTCTACCCGTAACTGGCCAACACTGGAATCTAAATACATAGCTCCATATAACTATGCCACTACCGAATCCAATTTTAAATTCGGCATTCTTCACAGTACCATCGTACAACTGCTGCACGAAAGGAAAAAAGTATATACAAAGGATGAGCTAAAACAACTACAGCCTTATTTTCAAGGCGTAACCAACAAAGTAAACAATCCCAAAAACAATATTATACTTATTATTGTAGAATCACTTCTTTCTTATGCTACAGAGCTGCGCATCGGAGAATATGAAATTACTCCGAACCTGAATAAACTGGTTAAAGACGGAGCATATTATAATAGAAACATGACTTCAAATATCCAGCTAGGAGAATCAAGTGACGGACAGTTTATATATCTTACCGGCTTACTTCCCAAACAACAAGGAGTAACTATTATCGATTACTTTAACAATACATTTAAAGCCCTGCCTTTTTTTCTGAAAAAAAAGAATCCGTCTCTGTATAGCACGATGACAATTCCTACAGCTTCAAAAATGTGGCGCCAAGACGCTATGTGTGACAAGTATAATATAAAGTCACTTTATTCACGCAAAGATTATCAGGATAAAAACTATAAAGACAAATGGTTGGATGATAAAACTTTATTTGAATGTGCCGCTCACAGCGATATAACTGCACACCAGCCTTTTTTCTCCATCTTATTGACTTCATCCACTCATACGCCTTACACAGTTGAGCATGCTCCCAGTGGAATTATATTCCCGGAATGCTATCCGGAGGCCTTAAAAGTGTATTTATCGGATGTACACTATATGGACAAATACCTAGGAGAATATATTGCTTCATTAAAATCCAAAGGAATATATGATGATACACTAATCATTGTTACTAGTGATCACCCTATCTCTAAGGAATGGTTTCATGCTGAAAATATGGCAATAACTTCCTCGATTCCATTATACATAATAAACTCTCCGGTTCCTATCGATAAAGGAATTGATTATCCGATAAGCCAAGCAGATGTATTTCCCACATTACTTGACCTGGCAGGAATAGAAAGTTCTTGGAGGGGAGTCGGCAACAGTTTGCTAACACAAGATTCATTGCTCCAGACAAGGAGAGAAATGGAAAGAAAAGATAAAAGGCAACAAATATCTGATATTATCTTAGACAGCAATTTCTTCCATTCCAAATTTGATGGAAGTCTTGCACACAAGAATATACTATTTTCATATTAACTAAATACAGCTATGAACGAAACCCTCATCCTCGAAATCATCTTCTGGTTCGCCCTGTTCATGGTGTTTTACACCTATCTGGGCTACGGCATCGTCCTCTACGCCCTCGTCAAGCTGAAAGAGCTTTTCGTGAAACCCGTGAAACGGGTGCTGCCACCGGACAGTGACCTGCCGGAAGTAACCCTCTTCATCACCGCCTTCAACGAAGAAGACGTGGTGGACGAAAAGATGGAGAACAGCCTCGCCCTGGACTACCCTGCGGACAAACTCCGCATCGTCTGGGTGACGGACGGAAGCGATGACGGCACAAACGACCGTCTCCAAACCCGCTGGAACGGAAAAGCAACCGTCTACTTCCAGCCGAAACGGCAGGGAAAGACAGCCGCCATGACACGAGGAATGACACTCGTCCGGACCCCGCTTGTCGTCTTTACGGACGCCAACACGATGGTCAACAGCGAGGCAATCCGTGAAATCGTACTAGCTTTTCAAAACCCGAAAGTGGGTTGCGTGGCAGGAGAAAAACGTATAGCCGTACAGACGAAAGACGGAGCAGCAGCCGGAGGCGAAGGCATCTACTGGAAATACGAATCGACACTGAAAGCGCTCGACTCCCGCCTCTACTCGGCTGTAGGCGCTGCCGGAGAACTGTTTGCCGTCCGCCGCGAACTCTTCGAACCGATGGAACCGGATACGCTGCTCGACGACTTCATCCTCTCTCTCCGCATCGCCATGAAAGGATACACCATCGCCTACTGCACCAATGCCTACGCCATCGAAAGCGGATCGGCAGATATGGGTGAAGAGGAAAAACGAAAAGTGCGTATCGCCGCCGGAGGATTACAGTCGATCTGGCGTCTGCGCCCGTTGCTGAATCCTTTCCGTTACGGAATCCTGAGTTTTCAGTACACATCGCACCGGGTATTGCGCTGGTCTGTCACTCCATTCCTGCTGTTTGCGCTGTTGCCGCTGAATATAGTCGTTTTGCTGCTGGGCGGATCTCCCCTGTTTTACAGCATCCTGCTGGTTTTGCAGATTCTTTTCTACGGAATGGGATACTGGGGATACTACCTCTCGACCAAGCAAATAAAGAATAAAATACTGTTTATTCCCTATTATTTCTTATTCATGAACGTGAATGTGCTCAAAGGAATCGGCTATCTGAAAAGAAAAAAAGGAAGCGGTGCCTGGGAAAAAGCAAAACGTGCCGAAAAATAAGAACAGAGAATCAAATCTTTTTGTATCTTTGCATGGAACAGAATCTTATAAATCTAATCGGACAAGCATGAACAGAACATTACATGAGGCAGATAATGCGCAGAGGATACTGAAATTGACTGCCGACACCATGCTATTAGTCGATAGAAATGGCATTTGCATTGATATTGATATTCATAGCAATTTATGGTTTTTACAAGAAGAGAGGCTCTTAGGAAAAAATATATTCGAACGAATGCCCGAGCATACCCGTGAGAAAGTTTACAGCACCTTCCAGACCGTGCTTCGGGAACAGCGCAGCATCAGCAAGAACTACAAACTGGAACTGAAGGATGATACCTATTATTTCAAGTGTATCATGAATCCTTACGATGATATGGTGCTCTGCCAATATCGGGACATCACCCAGCGAAGCAACGTGAAACGCCAGCTGGAACAGGTGAACCGAAATCTGAGGGAGATACAGAAAGTGGCTCAAATCGGACAGTGGACGTACAACACTCGCGATAACATCTTCTATTATATGGGCTACACCGGTGTCTTATGCGAAGAATCGTCCAAAAGTATCTCTCTGGAGAAATATCAGGAATTTATCGTCGAAGAAGACCGCCTGAGCTTCACCAGCTGGTGCCGGAAGAATGAAGAAGGACTCAACGAAGATAGTATCAGCTATCGGGTCCGTGTCGCCGGAGAGATTTACTATATGCGTCTGCAGGCTTATCTGCGCGACGAGCTCCCGAACGGCAGCTGCAACATCGAAGGCTACATACAGAACATCACCGACATACAGCGTCGCAGAAACGACATCAACACGCTGACGCACGCCATCAACAACGCAAAGGAGAGTATCTTCGCCGCCAAAGAGGACGGTACGCTAATCTTCGCCAACCGCCAGTTCCTCCACAACCACGGCATCCCGGAAAGTGAGGAGATCGGCAAACTGAAAATCTATGAAATCGCCGGCGACATGAGCACGCAGGACAGCTGGCGCGAACGCTGCAAGGATATCCTGCACGGAGGAAGCAGAAGTTTCATCGCCCATCATCCTTCGAAAGTCAGCAAGAATATACTGGCTTATGAGGGGATCATGTACAACGTCACCAACGACTCCGGTGAAGAAAGTTACTGGTCATTCTCACACGACATATCCGAGCGACTGCACTACGAAGCGCAAATCAAACGGCTCAACCTGATCATGGATACCACCATCGACAACCTCCCCGCCGGAATTGTCGTCAAGGAGATCAACAACGATTTCCGATATATCTACCGCAACCGGGAATCGTACAACCGGGATCTGTGCATCGGGGACTCTATCGGCAAGAACGACTTCGACTACTACCCGCCCGAAGTGGCAGAAAAGAAAAGAGAGGAAGACACGCTCGTCGCCACCTCCGGACAAGGTCTGCACTGGACTACGGAAGGGAAAGATAAAAACGGGAACGAGATCATCCTGGACAAGCGAAAAATACGGGTGGACGGTGACGAACTTTCCTCCCCCATCATCGTCAGCATCGAATGGGACATCACAGAGCTGGAAAAGATCAAACGGGAACTTCAGACATCCAAAGAGAAGGCCGAAATGTCCGACAAACTGAAGTCTGCTTTCCTCGCCAATATGAGTCATGAGATACGTACACCGCTGAATGCCATCGTCGGCTTCTCGCATCTGATAGCCGAAAGTGAGAATACGGAAGAACGCAAGACGTATTATGAGATTGTCGAAGCCAACAACGAACGTCTGCTACAACTGATCAACGAGATTCTCGATCTTTCGAAGATCGAATCGGGCATTATCGAGTTCACCAGCGCACCGGTAAATATCCATAGCTTGTGTAAAGAGGTGCACGACGCTCACGTATTCCGCACGCCGCAAGGGGTACAACTGATCTACGAGCCATCCGAAAACGGACTGGTGATAGAGACTGACAAGAACCGGGTATTCCAGGTGTTCTCGAATCTGATAGGTAACGCATTCAAATTCACGAAGGCAGGCAGCATCAGCTACGGATATAAATTGGTGGGCAATCAGATCGTTTTCCATGTGACTGATACCGGTACGGGCATCGAACCGGAGAAGATAGGACGTGTGTTCGAACGTTTTGCCAAGTTGAACAACTATGCGCAGGGGACAGGACTCGGACTGTCTATCTGTAAAACAATTGTCGAACGACTGGGAGGTGAAATCTCCGTATCTTCGGTGGTAGGTCAAGGGACGACTTTCACGTTCACCCTGCCTTACGAGTCGGAACAATCGACCGGCACGGGTTCTATGAAGATTGACATAGCTTCTACGGAGATGTCAGCAGAAACGTCTGTCAAGGAGGATTCTGAAAAGACTTCCGGAAGTACGGACGATGATAGTTCCGGTAGTATTTCCGCCAATGCCTCTCCAAGCCAGCGGACTATTCTTATAGCGGAAGATGAGGACAGTAACTTCGACTTACTGAAGGCTATTCTTGGAAGAAAGTACAGGCTTATGCGTGCACGGGACGGTATGGAGGCCGTTACCTCATACGATGAAGCGAAGCCGGATCTTATTCTGATGGATATTAAAATGCCTAATCTCGACGGTCTGGAGGCTACGAAGATCATTCGTGAGCTCTCTCCTACTGTGCCCATTATCGCACAAAGTGCTTATGCTTATCAACAGGATCAGATAGCTGCAATGGATGCCGGATGCAGCGACTTCATCGCCAAGCCGATCTCGCAAGCGAAGCTCAAGGATATGATTAATAAATGGTTACCATAAAATGAAAGCCTTATATAGATTACTTTACTACCTGTCTATCCTGCTGACGAGTATTCTGGCAGGTTTCACATTAGCCGGAGCCTTCGCCGGAGATGCTTCGCCGGACGGCTTTAAGCTGATGCCTTTTATCGGATTGGTTCTGCCGATGCTTTTGCTGGCTAATGTCGCCTCTGCCATCTATTGGACGGTTCGCTGGCGATGCTGGGTTTTCATTCCTTTAATCGCCATACTGGGAAATTGGGGGTATCTGACCCGTGTCCTCCAGTCCCCGCTTTTCGATTCGGCTTCCCAACCGAATACTGAATCTTCGTCTCTGAAGAAAAACGAAAGGGGCACCGAATCAGCACTAACTATTGCCACCTATAACGTTAACAGCTTTAATCACGAGCACACAGGTTTCTCATGCAAGGAAATCGCTGCTTACATGAAGGAGCTCGGTGTAGATATCTTCTGTTTTCAAGAGTTTGGGATCAATCATGAGTTTGGTATCGACAGTCTTCGCACCGTTCTTTCCGAATGGCCATATTACTATGTACCTTCTTCTCCTGCCGGGGAGAGTCTTTTGCAACTGGCTGTGTTCAGTCGTTATCCTATCAAGGAGAAGCAACTCGTCACCTACCCAAATTCCAACAACTGCAGCCTGTGGTGTGATATCGACATCAACGGCCAAACAATCCGTCTGTTCAACAATCATCTGCAGACTACGGAAGTCAGCCGCAACAAGCGCAAACTGGAAAAAGAACTTCGTGCGGACGATACCGACCGTGCGGAACGTGCCGCTCTCACCCTTGCCGGTGGTCTGCATGAGAACTTCAAGAAACGTGCCGCACAAGCTGAACATATCAATCAATTGATTTCCGCTTCTCCCTATCCCACCCTGGTATGTGGTGACTTCAACTCTCTCCCTTCTTCATACGTATATCAAACTGTAAAAGGAGAAAAGCTGAATGATGGTTTTCAGACCTGCGGACATGGGTATATGTACACTTTCCGATATTTCAAGCATCTGCTGAGAATCGACTATATCCTCCATTCGTCAGAGTTTCAAGGGGTGGATTACTTCTCTCCGGATTTGGAGTATAGTGATCATAATCCGGTGGTGATGAGGATGCTAATAAAATAGATTCTCATGCACATAAAAGCACATACAATAAAAGGCTGCCTCCACAGGAAGCAGCCTTTTATTATTATCGTTCGATCTAATTAATGGAAGATGTAGCGAACGCTAAACATCACTGAGTAAGTAGATCTGAAATCTTTGTAATCAGTATAAGTATCGGTCAGCTTCTTACCGCTGCTCTTCTGGAATGTGTATCCCTTGCCTTCGCCTGTATCCTTATTACCTTTGTCATAAGCCAAAAGATTAGTGTTGTTTACAGTCTTATATAGTCCCCAATCGGAATTCAAGAGATTCAATACATTTTTAATATCAACACCAAACTGAAGAGTATGACGCTTACCACCTACTTTCATATAGAAATCTTGCATAAATTTCAAGTCTAACTGATGATGCCAAGGCATAGTAACGCCACCACGTTTCACATACTCACCCTTGTGATTCTTCAAATAGCTATCTTG
The DNA here is from genome assembly GCA_019412825.1 of Bacteroides thetaiotaomicron. Classification (GTDB taxonomy): domain Bacteria; phylum Bacteroidota; class Bacteroidia; order Bacteroidales; family Bacteroidaceae; genus Bacteroides; species Bacteroides thetaiotaomicron_A. The sequence continues at coordinate 70,219 of DXOL01000010.1, forward strand.
ATTAATATATGCCCAAAAATCATCTTTTTGCTGATCTGCAGTATAAATCTGGCCATCCAATTTATAATCATCGTATGCCCCAGTTACACTATTTTTTGTTTTCTCCGCAAAATTCCAGTTGTTCAGTTCTTCTCTAGAAGCAGGTATATACAACAAGTTATTTGCTCCACCATCACCAACAATATTGCCAGCAAATGTATAAGAATAACGAGCATAACCATAACCACCTGCATATCCCATATTCATACCTTCGTAAACCAAAGACAATGACGAAGCAAAGTTCTTTGCATACTCAACACGATATCCGGCAGAAGCTACAACACGATGCGGTGAAACATAAGTACCATATCCTGTTTCATGTTCGTTAATTCCATTTACAGAGTATGTATTTGTCTTATATGCAGAAGTTACCTGGTCACCAATACCATCGCTGTATGATTTAGCTTTTGAATGCGTATAAGCAGCTGATAAATACAAACCGAAATCAAATGACTTCGCTAATTGAGCTGTAATTGAATAATAGTATGCTTTATGGCCACCGTTTTCTATGAAATATACATTCTGTGATGAATTTGTCCATGATGGATCAGTATATCTGCCATAAGAGTTACGTGTATCATTAGGACTAAATGTTGTAGTTCCGTCGGAAGGTTTAAACGCTTTATTAGAAATAACAGCAGGATTAATGTCTTTGTTGAATATTCCTTCAAGAGAAAAATCAATATCACCAGGAAGTTTAGCATCAAAGGCTAAAGAAGTTTTCCAAGTGGATGGCATCTTTAAATCCTTGTCAATAATCGTAGGATCTTTCGGAGCTTTAACATCTGCAGTTCTACCATTTGGATATAGCTCATTTAATACTCCGGAAACTGTCGGTTGGAAATAAGGTTTCAAAGAGGCTTTAGTGATATCAGAATAATAATACTGATACTGACCAACATTCGAGTTACCTACCGCAGAAACTAACCACACAAATGGCAAACGACCAACATAAATACCCGTACCTCCACGAAGAACAAACTTACGTTCTCCAGTAATATCCCAGTTAAAACCAACACGAGGAGATACAGAAATCTTTGCAGAAGGTACCTGATCCGTAGAATACTGCACTCCACCAAAATCACATCTTGCGAAGTCTTCATTATAGTTATCCTTTAAAGAAGGATACTTAGGCAACTCAAAACGGATACCAGCCATCAACTTAAAGTTGTCACTGATATTCATTTGGTCTTGTATGTACAATGAATATTGCAGAGTTTTCATTTCAGCCTTAAACTGGCTATAGTCTGCAGCATTAGAATGTGTTATAGCGAAAGCCGAAGGATACTTGTTGTTTTTAAAACTATCCCATGAATCAAATACATAATATCCGTTACCAGCCTGCATAAAGCCATTCGTTGCTTTATTATATTCAAACTGGAAACCTGCCAATAAATTATGAATACCTGCTGTATATGAAATTTCGTCTGTAAGAACAAATGTTTTAGCTTGAGCTAAGTTACCCGGAGTAAAAAGGTCTGGTCCTATGCGTGCATATACAGCACCATCTTTCAGTATGTCAACTGTAGGAAAATCTGCTGCACCATCAAAACTTCTAGGTTCATCTTGAAAAGAGTAAGTCATACGTGTTACGTTATTCAAGCTACCATTCAGCCATTTTGAATTCCATTCTGAAGCATATGATGTGAAATTATATTCTTTATAATAACGTGAATTCTCAAAATACATTGCTGTATTATTATTCACAGTTCCCGATCCTTTTGATGCATCTGCTCCGCCCGGATAAATGTCAGTTGCATATAATGGAGAAGTAGAAGAAGTAGGACCACTATTGTCTTTTGAATGTGCACGCGTAAAACGGAAATTCAGTTTGTTGTTATCATTAATATTCCAGTCTAAACGAGCCATAATCTTATAAGCAGGAGTTTTTATAGAATATCCCTGATATTGTCCCGGATCATAATTATATTTATTAATAAAATAATCACGGATTTCATTCATATCAGATACAGTCGGACGATTGACATTAGCTGTTTTTGATCCCCAATCATCTCCATCGTTCGCACGAGCCTTTGCTTTAGGTCCTGCCGTTACATTATCTTCATACTCACCGTTTACAAAGAAGAACAACTTATTCTTTATAATAGCACCACCAAAGCTGGCACCATAAAGATAGTTCTGAGATTTCTCACGTATCAGATCCAAATCGCCTACTTTGTTACCTTTCAGGTTCTCATTAGTCAGATAAGTATAAGCTGTTCCATAGAAATCATTTGTACCACTCTTGGTTACGGCATTGATTGCTCCACCAATAAATCCGCTCTGACGAACGTCAAACGGAGTAACAGATACAGCGATCTGTTCCAAAGCATCCAAAGAAATAGGAGAACCGCCACCGGGCAGGTTAGATCCAATACCGAAAGCATTGCTGAAAGCAGCACCATCAACTGTAACTGAAGACTGGCGGTAGTTACCTCCACCGACTGCAAAGCCATTTCCTGTATTTGCTCCTTGTGGAGTCAGACGCATTACGTCATTCATACTACGGTTGATTGCAGGAAGCATCGCCATTTGTTCTTCGCCGATATTCGTGATAGCACCGGCACGGTCGCTCTTCATATTGCTGTTCTTTGAGGCAGTCACTACTACCTCGTCCAGCAGTTCCGAACTTTCTTTCAAAGAAACATTCAATACGTAATTCTCTCCCAAAGAGAGCTGAATGCCTGTGTAAATGGCTGACTGATAGCCAACATAGGTGATTTCGACTTTGTAAGGGCCGCCCGTACGCATACCTTGCAGATTGAATTGCCCACTGACATTGGTCACTGTACCATAGCGGGTACCGGAGGGCTCGTGAATAGCAACGATCGTTGCTCCAATAATAGGTTCATCTTGTGCTGTTACTTTACCACTCATACTTGCTGTGGTAACCTGCGCACTCATCGTAGCAGTAATCAGTAACATTACGACCACTAAAAAAGACCGCATTCTCTTCAACATAATGTAATTTATTAGTTAATACTAATTGTTTGTTTCATTGAAACTGTGCACAAAGATAATTAATATTATTTAGACTTAGATGACAATTATGCTACATTCTTTTAAGAGAGATAAACATTTTATTGCTTTCGAAAACAATAAAGGCCCTGCAATGTTTGCAGAGCCTTTCACTTTCGTATATTAAGCGAGATTTAACTTGTAATCTGTCAGTAAATACTAATCAGTCATTAGGTTTCTATAACGAACACGCTTCGGCTCTTCATTGCCCAGACGCTTCAATTTATTTTCCTCATATTCTGAATAGGAACCTTCAAAGTAGAATACATTAGAGTCTCCTTCAAAAGCAAGGATATGCGTACAGATACGGTCGAGGAACCAACGGTCGTGAGAGATGACTACCGCACAACCTGCAAAGTCTTCCAAACCTTCCTCCAAAGCACGAAGGGTGTTCACGTCAATGTCATTGGTCGGCTCATCGAGCAGCAGAACGTTACCTTCTTCTTTCAGAGCGATCGCCAGATGCAGACGGTTTCTTTCACCACCGGAAAGAACACCGCAAAGTTTCTCCTGATCGGCACCGGCAAAGTTGAAACGGGACAGGTACGCACGTGCATTGATATCACGTCCGCCCATACGGATCAGATCATTACCACCGGAGATTACCTGATAGACGCTCTTGTTCGGGTCAATGTCTTTATGCTGCTGGTCTACATAGGATACCTTTACGGTCTCTCCTACTTCAAACTCACCTTTATCTACCGTTTCCAATCCCATAATCAGACGGAAAAGAGTTGTTTTTCCTGCACCGTTAGGACCGATGACACCGACAATACCGTTAGGAGGAAGCATAAAGTTCAGATCATCGAACAGCAGTTTGTCGCCGTATGCCTTCGCTACGTGTTTTGCCTCGATTACCTTATTGCCCAGACGGGGACCGTTCGGAATAAAGATTTCCAGCTTCTCTTCTTTCTCCTTCAAGTCTTCATTCAGTAACTTGTCGTATGAATTAAGACGGGCTTTTCCTTTCGCCTGACGAGCTTTCGGAGCCATGCGCACCCATTCCAACTCACGTTCCAGTGTTTTACGACGCTTGCTGGCGGTCTTTTCTTCCATTTCCATCCGTTTGGTCTTCTGTTCCAGCCAAGATGAGTAGTTTCCCTTCCAAGGGATACCTTCGCCACGGTCGAGTTCGAGAATCCATCCGGCAACGTGATCGAGGAAGTAACGGTCGTGGGTTACGGCGATGACCGTACCTTCGTATTGCTGCAAATGTTGTTCCAGCCAGTCGATGGATTCAGCATCCAAGTGGTTGGTAGGCTCATCGAGCAACAGGATGTCCGGCTTCTGCAACAACAAACGGCAAAGAGCGACACGACGGCGTTCACCTCCGGAGAGATTCACCACCGGCTGATCTTCGGGCGGACAACGAAGTGCGTCCATCGCACGTTCCAGTTTGCTGTCCAGATTCCATGCATCGGTTGCGTCGATGATATCCTGCAATTCTCCCTGACGGGCGAAAAGTATATCCATCTTGTCCTGATCTTCATAATACTCGGGCAAACCGAATTTCTGATTGATTTCTTCGTATTCTGCCAGTGCGTCAACGATCGGTTGCACACCTTCCATTACTACTTCTTTTACTGTCTTTGTGTTGTCTAGATAAGGTTCCTGTGCCAGATAGCCCACAGAATATCCCGGAGAGAAGACGACTTCTCCCTGATAGGATTTCTCCAGACCCGCGATAATCTTCAATAAGGTAGATTTACCGGAACCGTTCAGACCGATAATACCAATCTTCGCTCCATAGAAGAACGACAGGTAAATGTCTTTCAGTACATTTTTATTTGGTTGGAAAGCTTTGCTCACTCCCACCATTGAGAAGATGATTTTTTTATCGTCAGCCATATATTAATGATTGTATATTGTTGATAATGGCACAAAGATAAGAAAAATGTTTGAAATGCTTTGGAGTTCTAAAAAAATGTTCTACCTTTGCACCCGCAATTCGAAAGAAAGCAAGATGGATTGATTCAGTAGCTCAGCAGGTAGAGCACAACACTTTTAATGTTGGGGTCCTGGGTTCGAGCCCCAGCTGGATCACTGAGTAAAATGATAAGAGTAATTCGAGGTTTAATCGAGTTACTCTTATTGCATTATAAGATGGCTTATTTAAAGATTTGCATATTTGTGAACTACAAAACTTGTTCACTTTACAGTTTCCACAATCTTCTCCCGTGTAATAACCTCACCATGCGATGGATAAAATAAAGTCACACCTAAACTTACAAGTTTTCTCAAACTTTGGCTGACTTGTAAGTAGTCCTCGGCCTCAATCGGAAAGGGGGCTTTCCCAAGTAGTTTCATGCTATTCATATTCATTGCCAAGTCGCCAATATAAGCATTTCCATTATCAAGCAATACGGATATAGAATCATGGGAGTGTCCAGGCGTTAAAACAATTTTTCCCTGAACACCGATATTTCTTAAAGAAACATCATCAATATCTGAATCCACTATAACATCTGTTGCATCGAAATCAATTGGTCGATACTGATACTTTATAAAAGGACGTGAGATTCTATCTATTATCCATAGTAATTTATTATATTGCTTTAATTTTTTATAATCTGTAAATCCGGCTTTCAAATAAGGTAGCTGTTCTTTATGTACAATTAATTTTGCCTCAGTCATTTTTCTCAATTCCTGTACGATAGCAGCATGGTCATGATGATGATGAGTTAAAAGGATATATTTAATTTGCACAGGTGCAATTCCTATTGAATGCAATTTTTCAAGAAAAACTCTTAGTAGTCCGTTCCACCCTGCATCAATGAGTAAAAATCCATCATTGCAAGGTATTAGATAATAGTTTGTTGAGTTATATGTTATTTTCATATCGAGAGAATAATTATATAATTTATCTATAACCACAAAATACGGCAATATTAAAGACAAGAACCTTGATCTGAATCAAGATTTTCACTTTAAAACAATTTTTCTGCAACTCCGACTTTCAGTTTCCGACATTATCAGTTTAGCATTCTCTTTATCAACCAACCCTCAAAAGGTACTACTATCTTTCCGCTCCAAATTCCGAACGGAAGCACTGCACAACAGCAATATACCGGTAATACTGATCGCTATACCTCCGATAATAAAGATATTCTCCACCCCCAGCCTGTCTGCTATGAATCCGGTTAACAGCAAACCTATGACAGAAGGAAACTGGCTGATACTTCCGTATAAAGAAAAGATACGTCCCAGATAGGAAGGGGCAAACTGAGTTTGCAGCAACGCCGTAAAAGGCCCTGTATATAAAGGTACGACCAGCCCTTGTATCACCGTCAACACAGCATACGTAATAAAATAGGTGGAAGGCAGCGCTCCACATAAAGCCAGAGACAGGCCCAGTCCGAAGTATCCTATAATAAGCAGGATTGATTTTCTTATTTTAGGATTCCACACGCCCAGTATCGAACCGCCGACAAGCAGACCTATACCGAACAGCATTTCTATCAGACTCACTTGATAAGGAGTACCATTGAAATATTGTAAAGTCATTAGAGGCATAACAGCCACAATCGGCATAACAAAGAAAGTAACCGCAATCTCCGAAACCATCAGCCAGCTCATTCCCCGATTGCGCAGAATAATCCGTGCACCCTCATACATTTCATGCAATATATTCCTATTGGTTTCTTTTTTGGCAGGATTGGGGATAAAGACAAACAGCAGAGAGATGCAGGCCAGAAAAGCACCAGCCACATCCAGCAGCATCACTACACTCATGTTGAACGCCAGCAACAAGGCAGCACCCAGCATCGGCCCGCAAATAGTATATACCAACTGAATCACTTCATTGATTCCTGCAATACGTACCAGCTCGGAAGGCGGAGCTAACAAAGGAATCGAGGATTTCATTGCCGGTGCATGAAAAGCACCGCCTATCGACCGCAGCATCAACAACAAATAGATAGACCACAGTTCCACCATATCCAGATAGAACAGCAGAGCAATGACCGCCGAACAGAGAGCAACGAAACTGTCAGCACCTATCATCGTCCATTTCCGGTTCCAGCGATCGACAAAAACACCCGCCATAGGGCCCAAAAGTATCTGAGGCAGTAACCCGGCAATGGCAGCATACGAAAGGACTTCTGCCGAACCCGTCTCCATACCGATCCACAGCACCATCGAGAACTGCGCAATCGAGCTACTTAAAATAGAGAACAATTGTCCGGTCCATATAATGATAAACTTCTTTTTCCAGTTATTGTTTGTTGTTATTGTTTCCATCTTTACCTTATATATTATAAAAGCGCGGCAAAGATACAACTTTAGAAAATAGCGGAAATGAACTTTTGTTAATAAAAAGATGGCTATTCCGGACAACTGTTTACTGAAAAAATAGCTTATTTTTGCAAAGAATGCAAGATTAGTCAAATGGTTGAATCAGAAATAAATAAAAGATATTGCCAAAGCTGCGGAATGCCGCTCCGCTTCGACGTGGAGGAATATTTAGGCACCAACTCCGACGGTTCGAGGAGTGATGAGTTTTGTTATTACTGCCTGAAGGATGGGAAATACATTGTCGATATATCCATGTGGGAAATGATCGATATCTGGATAAAATATACAGAGAAATATAATGAATACGCAGACACGGACTATTCTCCGAAAGAGCTGAGGGAGATACTGGACAAACGCCTTCCCACACTGAACAGATGGAGGCAAAAGCAAGAGACAAGCAGCTTTCATCATAAGATGATTCAGAACATAATAGTATACATCAACGGTCATCTGACGGAGGTACTGGATACCGACACGCTGAGTTCGATGAGCGGACTGTCCAAATTTCATTTCAGAAGAGTATTCCGCACCGCTACCGGAGAGAATATCGGCAGTTACATACAGCGTTTGCGCATGGAACACGTTGCACATCTGCTGATCTCTACGGACTATACGCTAAAGCAAATCATAGAGCAAACGAGTTATCAGACTAAATACAGTATCGCCAAAGCTTTTAAGAAACATTTTGGTATATCAACTTCTCAATACAGAGAAAAGCACAGACCGAACGGTGAAAATCCGGCAACAGACATAAAACCGGAGATAAAAGTGATCAGCCCGATAAAGATATTCTGCATCGAAGTGGGTGAAGCGTATAAAAACAAACTGAAATACAGATTACTTTGGAATAAACTACTGCATCATGCCGAACAGTATGAAGCGGACCCACAATATGACAAGTTTATCAGCCTTAGCATGGACGATCCGTCGATTACGCCTACGGAGAAGTGCCGGTTCTATCTGGGCATCACCCTTCGCGATGATACTAAAGCGAGACCGGCACCAGGAATCATGCAGATTCCCGGAGGGCGATATGCCGTGTTCAGACATACGGGGAGCTATTCTTCCTTACACAAGGTGTACAGGAGCATTTATGAGGAATGGTTTCCGAAAAGTAAATACCATCCCCAAAGCACATTCAGCTTTGAGATGTATATGAATCATCCGTCTACCACGGAAACGTCGGAATTACTAACAGAAATATATATACCGGTCATACGGAAATAATCACCATTAAAACAGAATCTATGGCAAAGATATCAGAAATCATGCTTTTACAGCAGCCGGAACAGCCCGCTTTGGCTATTGAAGTACAAACCGACATGAAAGGTATGTCACAGGCTATCGGAGAGAATTTTGTAAGAATAGACTCTTTATTCAAGAAACAGGGAGAAGTAACCACGGATATCCCCTTCGTAGAGTACCCCGACTTCGAAAGTCTGACCGAAGATCGTATAAAAATGATTATCGGACTGAAATCTTCGAAACCTTTACAAGGTGACGAAAAAATACAGTCTGTCATCCTTCCCGCCAGAAGAATAGTCGTATGTCTGCACAGAGGAAATTACAATGAACTGGCACAGCTGTACAATGAGATGACCGAATGGATAAAAACAAATGGATACAAGGCTTCGGGAACATCAATAGAGTATTATTACAGCAATCCGGATGTACCCGAAGAGGAACATGTCACAAGAGTTGAAATGCCTTTACTCTAAAAGCAAGAGAATAGTTGCCGTAAACTCTTACCAAACAATAAGAAGCAGAGAAGCCGTCATACAGTATCACCTTGTCTGATAAAGTACCGGCATTCCCTGCTTCAATAGTTCTTTAGAAATTAGCCTTGCGTTTCTTCACTTCTTCTACGAGTTTCGTAAAGGATTTCTCCTTCTTACGTTTTTCATGTTCGGAAGCGGAGAAGTGCCATGCTTCTCGTCTGAGTTTCAGATAACTCTCATATACCTTATGATCTAACGTACCATTATGTACCGCCTCTAAAACAGCACAACCCGGCTCGTCGATATGTTTACAATCGCTGAAACGGCATGATTCCGCATAGTCGGATATTTCAAACATTTCGGTGAGCGAATCGGGATTGTCAATCGCCAAACCAAATTCCCGAACACCCGGAGTGTCGATTAAAACACCTGAGCCATCCATCAATACCATTTCCCGACGAGTCGAAGTATGCCGCCCCTTCCCTGTAGACAGGCTTATATCGGAAGTATTCAATACCGATTTCCCGCAAAGAACATTCACCAGTGAACTCTTGCCGACACCCGAAGAGCCGACAAACACAACTGTTTCGCCTTTTATTATGGATTCCCGCAACCGAAGAATCGTTTGAGGTTGACGAATACTTGTGATAAATACAGGAAACTGACGGGCAATGTGTTTGATCGCTTCATCTATTTTCTGTCTGTCACAACCTAAATCGGCTTTATTGAGCACCAATACCGGTTTGATTTTTTCTTCCATTACTTGGGCTATGAAACGTTCCGCCCTGCGAACATTGAAATTCTCATCAAGGCTTTGCACAATAAATGCCTTATCGACGTAAGAAGCAATGGCCTGCCGGTCGGCTACCCTTCCGTTCTTCTTTCGATACAACGCCCGTTCACGGGGCAACATATCAACTATAATCCCTTTGTTTGCATTGAATGGCTGAAAAATTACCCAATCGCCCGTACAAGGATATTCATCAGGCATTCTGCCATAAATCATATTTCCTGTTAACTCGCACAAATATACACCATCCTCTGCAACTACTTCATAACAGGTTTTATGTGTCACGATGATTCGTCCATGAGACATATCTTTATATTGTGAGATTTGTTTTTGCCGGAATAGATTATCACTCCAACCATATAATGACAGATTATTATTTTCGTTACTCATTATTTTAATGTATATAGCATACACGTGAAAGCACAACAATGCTTTCGCTATTGTATGCGGGTATAAAAACTAAAGTTATATAATATAGGAGAATCACTTCCGGAAAGATTATCCGAAAGTATGGAAGTTCGAATCTGTTAAAGTGAACAGATTCTTATCAGACCAAATCCGATGTAATAAATGATGAGTTAAACATCCACTAGTTTTAATGAAACATTATAATTTTAATGCGTCAAAGATATGAGAAATAAATAACAGAGCCAAATGAATGATGAAATATGTGTCAAAAGCCAATGGATACGCGGCCTGACGTTTCCATTTTCCATTCTCTTGAATTTTTGTCGTACTGGTATTCCGCACCGACACTTACTTCCGTATTTTTTTTCACATCGACCGAGATAGAGGCTCCTACCCCTGTATGTGGAAATAACGGATTATAAGCCGGAGGAGGTGTATTTCCCCCCATAAAATATTGTCCCCAGACATTTAACCGGACATTTCTGGCTATAGAATAATGCATTCTCGTATATATTCCCGCTATATCTTGCCTCGCTATAGGCAAAGCCAAATAGAATTGCCGGCTTAAGGCTCCTCCCGCTTCAACGAAAAATCTTTGAGAAGGAATCCAGCGCATTCCGGCATTTACCGCTATATATTGCCCCAATCCCAGATAAGTCTTTTGTTCTGCACTCCCAATAAAGGAAAGCTGTCCATTCATAGAATACTGACGAAAATTATAAAAATCCGTCAATGTCGGATTACTTTCCAGCAATGCCGGAAAATCGTAAAAGTAGGGAGATAAGCCCGATGCAGGACTTGAAGGTGTCAGACCGTATGTCTGCATGGACTTATCATCTGTTGCGAGCTTTTTAGCCTCTATATCCGGTAACTTCGGTTCTATGTTTTTTGCTTCGGGCAACTGGTGTCCGCTTACTTCCGCAGAGCTATTTTTCTTTTGCACATCCATTTTATTCTCCTTTTCTATAGTTTGAGAAAAGGCAGTAGCAACACAAGCAAAAGACACAAAAACAAAGACAGCAACTGTTCTAATCATAATATTCTCCTTTCTTTTATTAGGGGCTATATTATTAATACAATTATCCGGTTAAAAGCTCAATGATCGGTAACATATTTTTTATTTTAAAGCAGAGATAGATTGATAGACAGCTTTTGCCATCACCTGCGCCCCCTTTTCGTTCGGATGAATACGGTCCGGAAAGAGTTCGGGCATTCCGTCCATAGCAGTATGGAGGTCTATAACGAACAGGTTGTTTTTCTTGGCGAGCTTCTTGATCATCGGAATGATTTCTTTAGAGATAATATCATCGTTGATACCGTCACCTGTCAGATAGGCCTTGGAAGGATAGCAGAGATAAATCTTCGGCTGTGAAGGAAGGCCCTTGAAAGCGTCGATCATGGTCTGCGCATCTTTCATGAAGTCTGCTTTGTATTTCCAGTTGAATGATTTGCTGTCGTTTGTTCCGAGTTTGATAACGACGATGTTAGGATTGAAAGCCAAAGCATTCTTATAAGCAGGTTCGTTCATATAAGGATGATCTCCTTTGTTCAGCATGGTACGGGCACTCACTCCGAAGTTTTTCACCCAGTAGCTGTCGCCCAGCATACGGGCCAATACGGAAGGATAGCTGTCGCGGCTGCGATTTTTTATTCCTGCCCCGAACGTAATACTGTTGCCGATGCAAGCCACACGGACGGCATCTTTGCGGGGAGCCTTGAAACTACGCAACCAAGAAGTCAGCTCGTTCTGCATTTCACTCTTGTAGAGGAAATCTTCACGGATTCCCCAACCATGTCCGCCTGTAGGATAAATATGGAGAACGGAAGGAACACCTTTCTTATTTAAAGCCAGATAATAGTTGACTCCGTTGGCAGGAGGAACTACCTTGTCATCATCGCTATAAACAATGAAAGCACGGGGAGTCTCTTTTGTCACTTGCTTCTCGTTAGAAAATTCTTTTTCCAGTTCGGCAGAAGCATCCTTACCCAACAGATTGTCATGAGACCCCATGTGAGTGAAAGATTTGTCCATCGTAATTACCGGATAGAAGAGAATCTGGAAGTTGGGACGAAGTGCTTCAGGCGCATGTGTAGCGATGGTCGAAGCCAGATGACCTCCGGCAGAAGACCCCATGATACCAATATCATTCGGATTCAGATTCCATACGTCAGCGCTGTCACGTACCATTTTCATGGCTGCTTCGGCATCGGAGATCGGAAGGGTGCGGTCACCTTTCGGCATCCGGTATTTGAGAACAATCAATGCAATTCCTTGTTTGTTGAAATACGGCGCCCAGTCATACCCTTCGTGATTGACCGCCAAACCGGAGTATCCCCCACCCGGACAGGCTACCACAGCACGACCTGTCGCCAGTTCCGGTGCCGGCAGGAAAACACGGAGAGAAGGCTGTTCAATATCAAATGGTTTTGGCGTACTTTGTGCCGAGACTTGCAGACCTGTCAATAGCAGGACCAGCAATACAAAAAGAGAAGAGAATTTCTGTTTCATAGTATCTGTATACTTTGATTAATGAATATTTGATGTGCGAAGATAGTAATTTTATGTATCTTTGCGCCTCCTTTTAAATAGAAAAAGTGATATGCAAGGAATTAAGAATCTGACACACGGCCCTATCAACCGCCAACTTTTCAATCTGGCGATGCCTATCATGGCAACATCGTTTATACAGATGGCATACAGCCTCACAGATATGGCATGGGTGGGACGACTGGGCAGTGAGGCCGTAGCTGCCATCGGTTCGGTAGGAATCCTGACATGGATGTCCGGTTCTATCTCTTTATTAAATAAGGTAGGGTCCGAAGTCAGCGTAGGCCAATCCATCGGTGCGCAGAATCAGGAAGATGCCCGCCAGTTCGCTTCACACAATATCACGATTGCTCTGATTATTTCGATCTGCTGGGGCGGACTGCTTTTCATGTTCGCAAGCCCCATCATCCGCATCTATGAACTAGAAGAGCACATCACAGCCAATGCCATCGAATACCTGCGGATTATTTCTACCGCATTGCCGTTCATATTCCTGTCTGCTGCCTTCACAGGTATCTATAATGCAGCGGGACGAAGCAAAATTCCATTCTATATCAGTGGGACCGGACTGATTATGAATATCATTCTCGACCCTCTGTTTATCTTCGGCTTCGGTCTGGGAACAAACGGTGCCGCCTACGCTACATGGCTCTCGCAGGCAACGGTTTTCGCCATCTTCATCTACCAGTTGCGTTTCCGCAAAGACGCCCTGCTCGGCGGTTTCCCGTTCTTCTCCCGACTGAAAAAGAAGTACACGCGGCGTATTCTGAAACTAGGTCTGCCCGTAGCTACCCTAAACACACTGTTCGCCTTCGTCAATATGTTCCTCTGCCGTACCGCATCCGAACAGGGCGGACACATCGGACTGATGACTTTCACCACCGGCGGACAGATAGAAGCCATCACCTGGAATACCTCCCAAGGTTTCTCCACCGCACTTAGCGCCTTTATTGCCCAGAACTTCGCCGCCGGACGAATAGAACGGGTATTGAAAGCCTGGCACACCACCCTATGGATGACGGGAATCTTCGGAACGTTCTGCACGCTGCTGTTTGTCTTTTACGGCAATGAGGTCTTTTCGATCTTTGTCCCCGAACAGGCGGCTTACGAAGCCGGAGGTGTATTTCTGCGTATCGACGGATATTCGCAGCTGTTTATGATGCTCGAAATCACGATGCAGGGAGTGTTCTACGGCATCGGGCGTACCGTGCCTCCTGCCATTGTCAGCATTGTATGCAACTATATGCGTATTCCACTTGCCATCCTGTTTGTACGGATGGGTATGGGAGTAGAAGGTATCTGGTGGGCAGTATGCGTCACAACGATTGCCAAAGGGCTGATTCTCTTGGGATGGTTCACCATAATCAGGAAAAAATGCTTAAATCTGCCTTCCGTGTCAACAAGGTAGCCGTGTCGTTTGTTATTTTACATATACAAAGATCATCCGGAGTTATTTTAACCTAAAAAGTATGACCTTGGCAAATAATATGTATCTTTGCGTTGTTAATTTATTAAAGTATTATTTTATAAACCTATTTAAAAAACATTGCATTATGAACAAAATGAAATGGATGGTTCTCTTCATGAGTATAACCATGATATTCAGTGGCTGCGCAAGCATGAACAATACGGGCAAAGGTGCCGCAATCGGCGGTGGTTCGGGTGCTGCATTGGGTGCTATCCTCGGCGGTGTTATCGGTAAAGGCAAGGGTGCTGCCATCGGTGCGGCTATCGGTACTGCAGTAGGTGCAGGAACAGGTGCCCTTATCGGAAAGAAGATGGATAAAGCGGCAGCAGAAGCAAAACAAATTGAAGGCGCACAAGTAGAGCAGATAACTGACAACAACGGATTGCAGGCAGTAAAAGTTACATTCGATTCAGGTATTCTTTTCACTACCGGTAATGCAACTCTGAGTGCTGCCGCCAAGTCTGCATTGAGCAAGTTCGCCAACAACGTACTCAACCAGAACAGAGACATGGACGTATCCATCTACGGATACACCGACAATCAGGGCTGGAGAAACAGTACCGCTGAACAAAGCCGTCAAAAGAATCTGAACTTGTCACAGGAACGTGCACAGAGTGTAGCCAGCTACCTGTTAAACTGCGGCGTTTCTTCCAACCAGATTAAAGGTGTGCAGGGAATGGGCGAAAGCGATCCTATCGCCAGCAACGACACAGCTGCCGGAAGAGAACAGAATCGTCGTGTAGAAGTTTACATGTACGCAAGTGAGCAGATGATTAAAGATGCACAGGCCGCTTCCAATTAAAAAAACATTGCGTTATGCACGCAACCTGCTGATTTTCTTCTTTGCATCTACCATTCTGGCTGTGATTGTCTACCGCTTTATGCCGGTGTATGTCACTCCGCTGATGGTCATCCGAAGTGTACAGCAGCTTGCGTCAGGAGATAAACCCACGTGGAAACACACGTGGGTTTCTTTTGATAAAATATCTCCTCACCTGCCGATGGCGGTCATCGCCTCCGAAGACAACCGCTTTGCCGAACACAACGGATTCGATTTCATCGAGATAGAGAAAGCGATGAAGGAGAACGAAAAACGGAAACGGAAGCGCGGAGCAAGTACCATCAGTCAGCAGACAGCCAAGAATGTGTTCCTGTGGCCGCAATCGTCTTGGGTACGCAAAGGTTTCGAAGTTTATTTCACCTTTCTGATAGAGTTGTTCTGGTCGAAAGAACGGATTATGGAGGTATATCTCAACTCTATCGAAATGGGAAAAGGGATTTATGGCGCACAGGCTGCCGCAAAGTATAAATTCAACACAACAGCTGCCAAGTTGAGCTCAGGACAGTGCGCACTGATTGCCGCTACGCTCCCTAACCCGATACGGTTTAACTCAGCGAAGCCTTCGGCTTACCTATTGAAACGACAAAAACAGATATTGCGATTAATGAATCTGGTTCCTAAGTTTCCGCCTGTAGAGAAGAAGGCGGTCGATAAGAAAGACACTAAGAAGAAGAAAAAGAAATAAAGCAATCCCTTTATCACAGTCTATTTCATCAAGAAACAGGACAAGGATAAAGGGATTTCTTTTTTCCGTTATTTAAGAGACAGACTATGCCGGTTCCTCACACCTCTCGATATATGCCAATGGTTCGCCTTTATCTACCAATGCTCCCTGCTTGGCACATACCTCGATCACACGACCGCTAAAATTCGCCAACACCTTATCATACGTATGCCAAGGAGTAGCAATGTAGCAGAACACATCGTCCGGCTCATATTTATGCCCCACTTCGGGCGGCATGGAGGGCGATTCCACATCAATCTCCCAAATGATCTGACCTTTCTCCATTGCCGTCACCGGTTCGGCTTTGGCACGTTTCATCCGTTTCACTTCTTCTTCGGAGAATCCCTGTTTTGCCAATGCGGCATCTTTGGCACGCTGCAAATCATCTTCGAAACGTTTCTTGGCAATACCCGATTTATAATCCCGATATTGGCGGTCGTGCATTGCCAGCTCGAAGAGTTCCTCATCATCCTGCCCGAAGTCCCAGCCGTTTTCCGTCATTTCCTTGCGATACTCGTCCAGCTGATCCGGATAGTTCTTCTGCGGGTCTTCGTCCGTAAATTCGTATCCTTTCTCTTTTGCCAGTGCAACAATCTCCGGAGCAAGCGTACCGGGCAAACGGCCACTCTTACCCAGAATCATATCCCAGGTATGGTTGTCGATCATCGTCCAACGCTCCTCTCCCTTGATAAGAGACATCACATTCATCAATGCCACATTCTTCACATATTGGCTGAACGGAGTCACCAATGGAGGATAGCCGAGTTTCGGCCACACATATTCCACTTCGTCAAACAGCATCACGAGCAAATCATCGATGCTCAGTTCCGGTTCGTTCTTACCTCTCAATATCAGATTGATGCCGGAATGTACTCCTTTCAGATCGGCCATCATAGAACCCATCATACCTCCGGGAAGTCCGCATTTCAAGAGCAAAGAAGACATATGCTTGTTGGTAGGGTCCATAAAATAACCCAGAAAATCATCAATGAACTCCTGTGTCATGGCACGGGCTTTCATGTAGGCTTTCATATTAATCTCCGGTACCTGAAATCCCGCGTCTTTCAGCATAGCCTGCACGGAGATAACGTCCGGATGAACTTTCCCCCATGAGATCGGCTCCATTGCAACATCAATAATATCCGCGCCATTCTCACAAACTTCGAGGATAGAAGCCATCGAAAGCCCCGGTCCGCTATGTCCGTGATACTGGATGATGATTTCAGGATGCCGTTCCTTGATTGCTTTCGTCAGACGTCCCAGCATTTCGGGGCGACCGACACCTGCCATATCTTTCAGACAGATTTCCGGTGCGCCGGCCTCTATCAGACGCTCGGCGATGGCGGTATAATATTCTACGGTATGCACAGGCGAGAACGTAATACATAACGTTGCCTGCGGGATCATCCCCGCTTCGAGGGCATAATGAATGGAAGGAATAATATTTCTGACTTCATTCAAGCCGCAAAAGATACGGGTGATGTCCACTCCCTGCGCATATTTCACTTTATACATTAACCGGCGCACATCTGCCGGGACGGGATACATTCGAAGACCATTCAGACCACGGTCGAGCATATGAGTTTGTATGCCGGCTTCGTGGAAAGGTTTCGTGAAAGCCCGGACGGCTTTGTTCGGGTTCTCGCCATACAGTAGGTTGACTTGTTCGAACGCGCCTCCGTTGGTTTCTACACGGGAGAAACAACCCATTTCGATAATTAACGGAGCAATTCTTACTAACTGATCGGCACGCGGTTGATACTTGCCGGACGACTGCCACATATCCCGATAAACGAGACTGAATTTGATTTCCTTTTTCATTGCCGTAAATAGATGAGATTTATATTACTTAGGTTAACTAGTTGATACAACTATACTGAGTTCTCTGACATAATAACAAATATAGAGAGAATTAGTTGGGGCATGAAGATATGTTTAATATCATATTGTCACAAAATCAAAGGAGCAAGCGAGTTTCTACTCGTTGCTCCTTACCAGAATTAATTGTTTGGTTGATGTGTTATCCCTATTTATACAAAATCTTTCAACTCTTGTTGCAAACGTTGGCGTGTGAAGAATATGCGGCTCTTCACCGTTCCGAGAGGTAGGTCCAGCTTCTCAGCAATCTCACGGTATTTAAAACCGGATACGTGCATTGAAAAAGGTACTTTATATTCCTTCGGCAGCGCGTTGACGATGCGGTGCATCTCTTTCAAGTCATAAGCACCTTCTGTACTTTCAAATCCTGAGTCTTGGGGGAGATTCAAATGATACAGATTGTCGGTCTGATCTACGAATGTCTGGTCACGTACTATTTTACGGTAGTTATTAATAAAGATGTTACGCATGATCGTGTACATCCATCCTTTGAAATTTGTATCGGGAACATATTTCTCCTCGTTATCCAAGGCCTTTAATGATGTTTCTTGCAATAAATCATTTGCTTCTTCACGATTGGCAGTTAATTTATAAGCAAAACGAAGCAACTCTTCCTGAACTCCAATTAAATCTTTTCTGAAACTTAAACTTTTCATACTTTAAGGGTTTTACGGTTAATATTTCGTTTCTTTCTTGACGTTTGCAAGTTTAAAGGTATTTTATGAGTCAAACAGGGGGAAATTCGTCATTTCTTAGGGGGTGAAACTGTCAAATGATAGATTTTAGGTGCTTTTTGATAGTTTTCAGGTGGTTTAGGACGTTTTTTATTCTCTTCTTCTTGTTTGGCAATACAAAATAACTTACTTTTGGGTAGTATTATTAACTTAAAGTAAAGGACATGACTATACTTATTATCGTAGGAGTAATCGTACTGTTGGGAATCATTTTTGCTTCCATGTACAACTCATTGGTGAGACTGAGAAATAACCGTGAAAATGCTTTTGCAGACATTGATGTGCAGCTGAAACAGCGCCACGATCTTATTCCGCAACTGGTGGATACCGTGAAAGGATATGCCGCACACGAAAAAGATACGCTCGAACGGGTGATTCAGGCACGTAACGGTGCAGTCAGCGCCAAGACAATCGACGAGAAGATAGCAGCTGAAAATCAATTATCTTCCGCTTTATCGGGATTGAAAATCACGTTGGAGGCTTATCCGGACCTGAAAGCAAACCAGAATTTCCTGCAACTGCAAGAAGAAGTATCCGATGTAGAGAATAAATTGGCTGCTGTACGCCGTTACTTTAACTCGGCTACGAAGGAATATAATAATGCGGTTCAGACATTCCCGTCCAATATCATAGCAGGTATGGCAGGTTTCCGCAGAGAAATCATGTTCGACCTGGGTACCAACGAACGTGCAAATCTGGAACAGGCCCCGAAGATCAGTTTCTAAAAACGAGCACGTATGCAGTACGTCGGAATCCAAACACAGCAGAGCCGGAATAACCGGCGCTCTGTTCTTCTGTTATTTCTATTTCCCTGCCTGGTAGCAGCATTGCTTTATCTGGCCTGCTATCTGTTGGCCGCTATGGGGCACGGTGAGAGCATGGAAGTAAGTATCCTGGAATTGGCTAATCCTCTTTTCATCAATGCCCTCCCCTATACGATGGGGGTCGTATTGATTTGGTTCCTGATTGCTTTCTGGACGAATACGAGTATCATCAAAGCCGCCACAGGCGCCAAACCTCTCGACCGCAGAGAGAACAAACGTGTCTACAATCTGGTCGAGAACCTCTGCATGGCAAACGGGATGAAGGCTCCGAAAATCAATATCATCGACGACGATTCATTGAACGCTTTTGCCAGCGGTATCAACGACCGCACCTATACGGTCACTCTCTCGAAAGGGATTATTCAGAAGTTGAACGACGAAGAACTGGAAGCAGTCATCGCCCACGAACTGACTCACATCCGCAACAGAGATGTGCGCCTGCTGATCGTCTCGATTGTATTTGTCGGAATCTTCTCGATGCTGACGCAAATCACTTTCTATACTATTACGCACACGCGCATACGTAGCAACGGAAAAAACGGCGGAGGAGCTATCCTTATCATTCTGATTGCCTTAGTAATAGCGGCTGTCGGTTACTTCTTTGCCAGTCTGATGCGCTTCGCCATTTCACGGAAGCGCGAATATATGGCGGATGCCGGTTCGGCGGAGATGACAAAGAATCCGTTGGCATTGGCAAATGCCCTGCGCAAAATTTCCAATGATCCGGATATAGAAGCGGTAAAACGTAGCGATGTAGCGCAATTATTCATTCAGAATCCGGGCGACCAGTCGAAAAGTGCCCTCAGCGGGCTTAGCGGACTCTTTGCCACGCATCCCCCTATCGAGAAACGAATCTCCATTCTGGAACAGTTCTAGGGATTTCTGTTTAATTTTCATTAAAGAAAGCAGGAGGGCTCCTTATTTTTAGTATATTTGAGTGTTATACATATATACACTAAACTGTAACTGATATGAAAACAAGAAAACAAATCCTTATGCTACTGCTGGCTATGCTAGCAGGAATCCCAACTCTTTCGGCACAGACCAAGAAGGAGAAGAAGGAACAGAAGAAAGAAGCTGTCAAACAGCTGATCGTATCAGAAGACTACAAGATAGACGTCAACACTGCTATGCCCATGCGCGGACGTTCTATACCTCTGACTTCACAATACTCACTGCAAATCAGAAATGATTCGGTATTCTCTTACCTCCCTTATTACGGACGTGCTTACAGCGTTCCTTACGGCGGAGGAAGCGGGCTGATATTCAACGCTCCCCTCAAAGAATACACGATGGATATGGATAAGAAGGGAAACGCCATTATCAAATTTTCCGCCCGAAGTCCGGAAGACTTCTTTGAGTTCAGGACGAAAGTGTTCCCCGACGGCACCACCAGCATTGACGTCACGATGCAGAACCGTCAGGCAATCAGCTACCGGGGAGAAGTGGATCTGGACAAGAAATAAAATATTCAAGAATCGCCGTCAGTCTCTTCACTACCTTTTAATATAGGAAGGCAAATGTGGTATTTCACGGCAAGGATGCGTGTAACAAATACCGCCGATCCGCCAACGAGCTGACAGACATAAGATTCCATACCTGCGGCATCGCACAGCCAGTAAGCGATGCCGCCTACTACACACGCCATCGCATAGATTTCTTTTCGGAAAATCAAGGGAATCTCATTGATAAAGACATCACGAATCACACCTCCTGCGGCACCTGTGATACTACCCATGATAATGGCTACCCAGAAAGGATAGCCCAAAGCGATACTTTTCCCCACACCGACCACCGTAAACAAGGCCAGTCCGATGGTATCGAATATAAAAAAGGTATTATTCAGACGGATCAGCCAGCGACCGAAGCAGATCACCCAGATCAAGGCAAGTCCCGTACAGATCAAATAGATAGGGTTCGTCATCCATCCGGGTGTCACATCCAGCAGTACATCACGGATGGTACCGCCACCGATAGCGGTAGCAAGACCTACGACATAGGCTCCGAACCAGTCGAAACGCTTTGCCGAAGCCAGCCGGATACCACTAATAGCAAAGGCAAATGTGCCTATAAAATCAAGAATTTGAACGAATGTGGGCATATATTTGTTATTTTGTATGCAAAGTAACGAATAAATTCCGTAAGAAAATGTACTTTTGCTACACGAATTAGATAGAAACAATATGAAAATAACAATTGTTGCCGGGGCACGCCCCAATTTCATGAAAATAGCCCCTATCACGCGTGCCATCGAAGCCGCAAGAGGGCTGGGTAAAAGCATTTCCTACCGTTTGGTGTACACAGGCAGACGGGACGATACAAGTCTGGATGCTTCCCTGTTTTCGGACCTCGACATGAAAGCTCCCGATGTCTACCTTGGAGTGGAGAGCAGTAATCCCACCAGTCTGGCAGCCGGAATCATGATCGCCTTCGAACAGGAGCTGACGGAGAATCCGGCACACATCGTCCTGGTAGTGGACGATCTGACAGCAACCATGAGTTGCGCCATCGTAGCCAAGAAACAAGGAATCAAGGTAGCCCATCTGGTAGCCGGCACACGCTCGTTCGACATGAAGATGCCGAAGGAAGTAAACCGGATGATTACCGACGGAGTATCCGATTACCTGTTTACCGCCGGCATGGTGGCCAACCGAAATCTGAATCAGACAGGCACGGAAAGCGAAAACGTATATTATGTCGGCAACATTTTGGTAGATACCGTCCGCTTCAACCGGAACCGGCTGCTCAAACCGGTATGGTTCTCCGTGCTGGGACTTCAGGAGGGCAACTATCTCCTGCTCACCCTCAACCGACGTGTACTGCTCAACAACAAAGAGAACCTGCGGAAATTGATGCAAACGATGATCGAAAAAGCTGCCGGTATGCCTATCGTAGCGCCCATGCACACTTACGTGCGCAATGCGATCAAAGACCTCGGCATAGAAGCCCCGAACCTTCATATCATGCCTCCGCAGAATTATCTTTTCTTCGGATATCTGATCAATAAAGCCAAAGGAATCATCACGGACTCCGGCAATGTAGCCGAAGAAGCTACGTTCCTCGGCATCCCCTGTATCACGCTCAACACGTATGCCGAACATCCGGAAACGTGGCGCGTGGGAACGAATGAACTGGTCGGCGAAGATCCGGCAGCACTCGCTCAGGCTATGGATACGCTGATGAAAGGTGAATGGAAGAAAGGCGAACTCCCCGAACGCTGGGACGGACGAACAGCCGAACGAATCGTACAAATTTTAACAAGTAAATAACCGGAATGGTTGACCGGACTCAAGAATCAATGAGTCCGGCTTAATAGCCAGACAGAAGTAGCCGACCACTATCAGGTTCGACAAGTGTTTCAGAAAGTTTCACGCCGAGGAAACCAAAGTTTCAAGGCGTAGAAACCAGAGTTTCAAGCAGTGGGAACTAGAGTTTCAAGGCATGAAACTTTTGGTTTCAACGGTTGAAACTGATTTTGGGACTACGGAAAACAATCGGAACAAGCCGGTTCGCAAGATGTGGCATACGTTGAAAAGGGAAGTATAAAAAGGACAAAAACAATCTGCCTCCTTCCATTGTTGAATGATATAAGCTTGTAAATAACAAAAAACGATGGGTAAAAAAAGTTATATACTCTATTTTACTCAGACTTATTTGTTAACTTTGCAGCCCTACTACGAATGTTATGATACAACGATATAACAAAATAATAATACTGCTCTTAGTCGTATTTGCAGTTTCAAATGCTTTTGCGCAGCAAATAAAGGGGGTTGTAACTGATTCAGTCACTCATGAACCACTAATGTATATCTCTGTCTACTACCAAGACAAGAGAGATATGGGTACTGTCACCAATATTGACGGAGAATATAAGCTCGACGCACGGAGAAACGGAGGAACGCTCGTTTTCTCTTCCATCGGATATGTCACCAAAACCGTCAAAGTAGGCTCCGGAAATCAGACCGTCAATGTTAAACTCTCTCCGGACGATGTAATGCTCACCGAAGTAGTCGTAAAGCCACAGAAAGAAAAATACTCCCGCAAGAATAATCCGGCAGTCGAATTTATGAAGAAGGTGATCGAACACAAAAAAGCACAAGTGCTCGAAGTGAACGAATACTACCAGTACGACAAGTACGAGAAAATGAAAATGTCAATCAACGACCTGACACCGGAGAAACTGGAAAAGGGTATCTACAAGAAATACTCGTTCCTCAAAGACCAGGTGGAAGTGTCGGAAACGACCAACAAACTGATTCTCCCGATCTCCGTACAGGAGACGGCTTCACAGACCATTTTCCGGAAAGACCCCGAAAGCAAAAAGACCATCATCAAAGGAAAGAACTCCAACGGTATCGAAGAGTTTTTCTCCACAGGAGATATGCTGGGGACTGTACTGAAGGATGTTTTTGCCGATATCAATATCTATGATGATGACATCCGGCTGCTCCAACAACGCTTCGTGAGCCCTATCGGCAACAATGCCATCTCATTCTATAAATACTACCTGATGGATACGCTGATGGTGGACAAGCGCGAATGCGTACATCTGACGTTCGTTCCGCAAAACTCACAGGATTTCGGATTTACAGGGCATCTCTATGTGCTGAAAGACTCGACCTATGCCGTTCAGAAGTGTACGATGAACCTGCCTAAAAAGAGTGGTGTCAACTTCGTCAACCGCATGGACATCGTGCAGCAGTATGAGCAGCTTTCTAACGGAAACTGGGTATTGGCGGACGACAACATGACGGTAGACCTTTCATGGAGTTCCAACAAAACTTCGGGAGGACTACAGGTGGAACGAACGACTAAATACAGTAATTATAAGTTTGATCCGATAGAACAGCGCCTGTTCCGTTTGAAAGGCCCTGTGATCAAGGAGGCCGATATGCTTTCGAAGAGTGACGAATACTGGGCGAGTGTGCGCCAGGTGCCGTTGACCAAGAAGGAAAGCAATATGGATGTATTCGTCAACCGTCTGGAACAGATTCCGGGATTCAAATATATCATCTTCGGTGCGAAAGCATTGATCGAGAACTTTGTGGAAACAGGCAGCAAAGGCCATAAGAGCAAAGTGGATATCGGCCCTATCAACACCATGATTTCAAGCAACTACATCGACGGAACCCGTTTCCGCCTGAGTGGTATGACTACTGCCCATTTTGACAAGCACTGGTTCCTGAACGGATACGGAGCTTATGGTCTGAAAGACGAAAAGTGGAAATATAGCGGAACGCTGACTTATTCCTTCAACAAACGGGATTATGTAGTATGGGAGTTTCCCAAACATTTTATATCTGCAACGTACAGTTACGATGTAATGTCGCCGATGGACAAGTTCCTGTTTACGGACAAAGACAACATCTTCCTTTCGATGAAGACGACAACGGTAGACCAGATGTCATATATGCGTGACGCTACCATCAACTACGAACTGGAAACGCTGACGGGATTCGGAGTGAAAGCCATGCTCCGCCATCGAAATGACGAGCCTACCGGAAAACTGGAATATCTGCGGAATGACGCCGCACAAACCCGTGTACATGACGTCACGACTTCCGAAGCGAGTGTGACACTGCGTTATGCTCCGGGAGAATCTTTCGTCAACTCCAAGCAACGCCGTGTTCCGGTGTCGCTGGACGCTCCTATCTTTACGCTGACTCATGCCATGGGCTTCAAAGGCGTGCTGGGCGGAGAATACAACTTCAACCGTACGGAAGCAAGCATCTGGAAACGTTTCTGGCTTCCCGCTTCGTGGGGAAAGATAGACTGTAGCGTAAAAGCGGGAGCAGAATGGAATGTCGTACCTTTCCCGCTATTGATTCTGCCGGAAGCCAACTTGTCATATATCACTCAACGTGAGACATTCTCCCTGATCAACAATATGGAGTTCCTGAACGACCGCTACGCATCCATGTCCCTCTCTTACGATATGAACGGAAAGTTGTTCAACCGCATCCCGCTGATCAAGAATCTGAAATGGAGAGAAATGTTCCGTGTCCGCGCATTATGGGGGACATTGACCGACAAGAACAATCCATTCAAGAGCAGCAACCCCGACCTCTTCCGTTTCCCGACACGCGACGGCAAGTTCACCAGTTTCGTGATGGACCCGAAGGTGCCGTATATCGAGGGAAGTGTAGGTATCTACAACATTTTCAAGCTGCTGCACGTTGAATATGTACATCGTTTCACCTACCGTGACAATC
This sequence comes from Bacteroides thetaiotaomicron, assembly GCA_019412825.1. Classification (GTDB taxonomy): domain Bacteria; phylum Bacteroidota; class Bacteroidia; order Bacteroidales; family Bacteroidaceae; genus Bacteroides; species Bacteroides thetaiotaomicron_A. Next base: position 95,714 of record DXOL01000010.1, read on the forward strand.
CGGGTATCAACAAGAACGGTATTCGTTTCATGGTATTAATGGTATTTTAAACTATGCAACCTTTAGCAGAACGGTTACGACCAAAGACATTGGATGATTATATCGGTCAGAAACATTTAGTTGGACCGGGGGCTATCCTGCGCAAGATGATTGATGCGGGACGCATTTCTTCGTTTATCCTCTGGGGACCTCCCGGAGTGGGAAAAACCACATTGGCACAGATTATCGCCAATAAACTGGAAACTCCGTTTTATACGCTGAGTGCCGTAACTTCGGGCGTCAAGGATGTGCGCGAAGTGATAGAGCGAGCCAAGAGCAACCGCTTTTTCTCGCAATCCAGTCCGATCTTGTTTATTGATGAAATCCATCGTTTCAGCAAGTCGCAACAGGATTCATTGTTGGGAGCTGTAGAAAACGGTACGGTGACGCTGATAGGCGCAACGACCGAGAATCCGTCATTCGAAGTGATCCGCCCTCTCCTCTCCCGTTGCCAGCTTTATGTACTCAAATCTTTGGAAAAGGAAGATTTGCTCGAACTTCTGCAACGTGCCATCACCACCGACACCATACTGAAAGAACGGAAAATCGAACTCAAAGAAACGACAGCCATGCTGCGCTTCTCCGGCGGAGACGCCCGTAAACTGCTCAATATACTTGAACTTGTAGTGGAATCGGACACAGAGGAAACGGTTGTCATCACCGATGACATGGTGACCGAACGTCTGCAACAGAATCCGTTGGCTTACGACAAGGACGGGGAAATGCATTATGACATCATTTCCGCTTTTATCAAGTCTATCCGTGGCAGTGATCCGGACGGGGCTATTTACTGGCTCGCCCGCATGGTAGAAGGTGGTGAAGACCCTGCTTTCATCGCGCGGAGACTCGTTATCTCTGCCGCCGAAGATATAGGTCTGGCCAATCCGAACGCATTGCTGCTGGCGAATGCCTGCTTTGAAACTCTGATGAAAATCGGTTGGCCCGAAGGGCGCATCCCTTTGGCGGAAACAACAATCTATCTGGCAACGAGTCCCAAAAGCAATTCGGCATACAGCGCCATTAATGATGCATTAGAACTGGTACGTTCCACCGGAAACTTGCCTGTACCTCTGCACTTGCGCAATGCTCCCACCAAGCTGATGAAGCAACTGGGATATGGACAGGAATACAAGTACGCCCACAGCTACGAAGGCAACTTCGTGAAGCAACAATTCTTGCCGGACGAGCTGAAAGAAAAACGAATATGGCAACCTCAGAACAATGCCGCCGAACAGAAACATGCAGAACGGATGCAGCAGTTATGGGGAGAAAGGTTCAAATAAGTATTAGGTATTAAGTATTAGGTATTAGCCGTAGCCGTGAAAGAAAATTTATTAAAAGAGAAGTCTACTAAATTTGCAATTCGAATAATTAATCTATATAAGTATTTAAGAGATTGCAAGAAAGAAACAATTCTATCAAAACAGATATTACGTAGTGGAACTTCTATCGGTGCTAATATTAGAGAAGCTATTTATGCAGAATCACATCTTGACTTTATACACAAATACTCTATTTCTCAAAAGGAATGTTCTGAAACAGAATATTGGCTATATTTACTTCAGCAAACAGAATATATAAGCGATGAACAATATGAATCTATTAATACTGACTGTCTGGAAATACTTAAATTACTGACAGCAATAATTGTAAAACTAAAGAACAATGGGAGCATCCCATAATACTTAATACTTATAACTTAATACTTAAATATAATGAAAATAGTAGTTTTAGACGGCTTTGCCGCCAATCCCGGTGATTTATCATGGGAAGGTTTGAAAGCTCTCGGAGAATGTACCATCTATGACCGTACTGCTCCCGAAGAAGTATTGGAACGCGCAGCCGGAGCTGAAGTGATTCTGACGAATAAAGTAATCATCAACGCCGATCACATGGCTGCCTTGCCCGAACTGAAGTATATCGGTGTGCTTGCTACGGGATACAATGTAGTGGATACGGCAGCAGCAAAAGAACGTGGTATTATTGTAACTAATATCCCTGCATATAGCACAGCTTCCGTTGCACAAATGGTATTTGCGCACATTCTTAATATCTGTCAGCAGGTACAGCATCATTCGGAAGAAGTCCACAAAGGTCGTTGGACCAATAACAAGGATTTCTGTTTTTGGGATACTCCGTTGATAGAGCTGCGGGATAAGAAAATCGGTCTTGTCGGATTGGGAAATACAGGATATACTACTGCTCGCGTTGCCATCGGTTTCGGTATGCAGGTATATGCTTTGACTTCAAAGTCTCACTTCCAGTTGCCACCGGAAATCAAGAAGATGGATTTGGATCAGTTGTTCAGCGAGTGTGATATTATCAGTCTGCACTGCCCGCTCACTCCGGAAACTCACGAATTGGTGAACGCACGCCGTCTTGCCATGATGAAGCCGAATGCTATCTTGATTAATACAGGTCGTGGCCCATTGATCAACGAACAAGACCTTGCGGATGCCCTGAACAGTGGCAAGATTTATGCTGCCGGAGTGGATGTACTTTCTTCGGAACCTCCTCGTGCCGACAATCCATTGCTGACTGCAAAGAACTGCTACATTACTCCGCATATCGCATGGGCAAGCACAGAAGCTCGTGAGCGTCTGATGAATATTGCCATTAGCAATCTACAGGCTTATATCTCTGGAACACCGGAAAATGTAGTGAATAAGTAAATATATATTTGAATTATACAGAAAGGGCTGTTTCAAAACAAAAATGAAACAGCCTTTATTTTCTAACCGATCCTTCCATTCCTTAAAAGGAAATTAAATCTTATACTAATCATCAAATCTCACGAATATGTTCGAATCAAAGTTCAATCTGAAAGGCACAATCAATAGAAAAGAGTTTCTGCTATCCATGATCCTATCAATTATAAACTTCATTGTATGCTTGTCAATATCTATGATTGATCTATTTATACACTTTGGAGTTGACTATAAACCGGGAACAACACCCTCATTAAGTTTTTGGGGAGGAATTATACTATTTGCAACTACGGTTATGATTCTCATAACATTATGGTATTTCCTGGCACAATGCATAAAGAGATTGCGCGATATTTCGTTATCCAGTCTATGGCTATTGGTATTAATCGTTCCAATAGCAAATATCTTCTTATTGGCATATCTATCATTTGCCAAGAGTACTGATAATACCCAAGAAAACATTTCTGCCTGAAACAAGACTTTTTAATTACATAAAAGAAAAAGCTATTATAGAGGATATTATAATCAAAAGAAGAGACTGCCTCAAAATAGATTCTGCTATCATTTAACTCTGTCATTTAGAACAAAGTTAATAATATGCCAATCGCATTTTGAGACAGTCTCTTTCCGGTAAATCCCAATAAAAGATTCAATCTGTTATTCTATTCGGAAAAAGCTATATTTAATAGGAATGTCCTCCTTCATCCATCTCCTTCTCCGTAATCTTATGGCGGTCGATACTACGCCATGCATAGAATATGTAAGCTATCACAAACGGAACAAGAATAGAAACATATGCCATAGTCTTCAGCGTAAATTCACTCGAACAGCTGTTAGCCAATGTCAGCGAACTTTGCAAGTCCGTATATGAAGGATAATAAGCAGTGTTATTATATCCGGCTACGAGTAACAAAGCCAGAACTGTCAGCACCGTACCTATCCCTGCAAACCAAATTCCTTTGTCGAAAGTCTTTTTCAGAACCGTCTTGCCGATTCCAAAAAGTACCAATACTACACCTATCAGGAAGATAATCAGAACTACCGGCATTTCTATAAAGTTGATAAAGTACTTATAAGGCTGCATATAAACCTCCAACGTATCCGGATTGACAGCAAAACCGTCAGAAACCAATGTACGGATTACAAATGCCAAAAAGAATACAAGGAAGAAAATAGTATTATTCAATACTGCACGGCGACACTTATCAGTCAGTTCCTTATCCGCTATATTATTAATGAAATAGAGCGAACCCAATACACGAGCCAAAAAGAAAACAGCCAATCCGAGAATAACATTCCATATATTAGTCAGCGCGTCCAGCCCGTGCCATCCATTTCCCCAATGACTGATAACCGGCATAATCGTATCCGTCATATTCGCCTTATTGATATAGAAATCAGAACCGGTGAAGAAAGTAGCGACTGCTCCACCCAGCAACAGAGGTCCTACTACCCCATTAATTACCAAGAAAGTCTGATAGGTCTTTTTCCCCAGCAAATTCCCTGCCTTGCTCTGGAACTCATAACTCACAGCCTGCAACACAAAACTGAAAAGAATAATCATCCAAAGCCAATAAGCCCCACCGAAACTGGTACTGTAAAACAACGGGAACGAAGCAAAGAAAGCACCTCCGAACGTCACCAGCGTAGTAAACGTAAACTCCCACTTGCGTCCGGTAGAGTTCACCATCATCTTACGATGTTCCTCCGTCTTACCCAAACAGAACAACAAAGAATTTCCTCCCTGCACAAATAATAAAAACACAAGTATGGCTCCCAGCAAGGAAACGACCAGCCACCAATATTGTTGTAGAAATATATACATAATATGTAAGTATTAAGTTTTAAGTATTAAGTAACAGGTAATAAGTAATAGGTAATAAGTAATAACCATGCTGATAAATCAGTCAGCAGCTACGATTATTACTTAATACCTATTACCTATTACTTATCTCTTCTTCCGGTCCTTTCTTAATCGCCTTCACCATAATCCCTATCTCCGCAATCAGCATTACGGTAAACAAGATCAGGAAGATAAAGAAAGTAGCCTGAACGGAGCCTACGTCCAATTTAGAAATAGCCGCCGATGTAGGGAGCATATCGCGGATAGCCCAAGGCTGGCGACCACATTCGGCAACCACCCAGCCTGCCTGTCCGGCAATGTAAGCCAAAGGAATGGTCAGCAGAGCGATCCAATGCATCCAGCGCATCTTACTCAAATCTTTCTTATATATAAAGAAGAGCACAACGATGAAGAAAAGGATAAAATATCCGCCCAGGATGACCATTATACGGAAAGCGTAGAAGTTCAGAGGAACATTCGGAACCAGCTGATTCACATCTTTAATATATCCGTATCCGAAGTATGGCATATTCTCCTGCAAAACCTGATAGGCAACAGCGGCATCTTCCTCATGTCCGGCGCTCTTCGCTGCACGATAAGCAGCCAGTGCTCCGATAGCGGTCTTACCCCGCTCTATCTTTTCGGCTGCCGACAAAGCAGTCGTACCGTCTTTCAGCTGATAGCCGCCTTCGATAATATTGGTAATTCCGGGGACATATCCGTCCACATCCCGCTCGGCAAGGAACGAAAGCATACTGGGTATCTCAATCCGGAACAGGAAAGGGTCTTTACCATCATTGTAAGTCTTCTTTTCGGGATTCAGCATTCCGATTCCTACCAGACCTACGTTGGTTCCTCCTTCATAAAGTCCTTCTACAGCCGCCAGTTTCATCGGCTGGGTCTGTGCAATCTGATAGCCGGAACCATCGCCCGTCCATACAGCCAGCAGCGAAGCAACCAGTCCGAAGATAGCACCGATCTTTATACTTGCAAGCGCAAACTCACGATTACGTTTCTTCAGCAGAAACCAACAACTGATTCCTACAACGAACACACCACCAAGTACCCATCCGGACAATACCGTATGAAAGAACTTGTTGACCGCTACAGGCGAAGTTGCCACCGCCCAGAAATCTACCATCTCATTACGCACCGTATCGGGATTGAACTCCATACCTACCGGATGCTGCATCCATGCGTTTGCAACGAGAATCCACCAAGCGGAGATCGTAGCACCCAGACCAGTCAGCCAGGTAGAAGCAAGGTGGAAGCGTTTGCTCACCTTATCCCATCCGAAGAACATGACAGCGATAAACGTGGCTTCCATAAAGAACGCCAGAATACCTTCAATAGCAAGCGGCGCACCGAAAATATCACCTACAAACCAAGAATAATTACTCCAGTTCGTACCAAACTCAAACTCCAGAATCAATCCTGTCGCCACACCGATGGCGAAATTAATACCGAAAAGTTTCATCCAGAACTTGGCAGTCCGCTTCCAAAATTCATTGCCTGTTTTATAATACAGCGTCTCCATTATTCCCATCACCACAGCCAGTCCGAGGGTGAGTGGAACGAAAATCCAGTGATACATGGCTGTCATCGCAAATTGGGCTCTCGACCAATCGATCAGCGAGGTGTCAATACTTTCAATCATAATCTTATGTAGTTTAAGAGTTAAAAATCGGTAGTTTTCTCCGGAAGTGCACGCTGTATCAGCTCATTTCCCACATACGTACCCTTGTCGGCATCCGTAGGATGATCGCCGAGAAAGTCGGGAAAGAAGAAAATTTTGAGGATGAAGAACATAATGAATAATTTCACTAAGATAATAAGCCACAAAGTACGACCTAACGTCATACTTCGGAAACCTTCCAAATAGAAGTTCCAGATCGCAAGCAGTGTATTCTTCATAAGCGGGCTCTATAATTTGTAATGAGTACAAATATACAATTTTTATAATTAAAACAAACAAGTAGGGCAAAATGTTGCATGATTTGTATGGTTTTTCTCAAAAAACCTGCCTATCGACAGAAAAAAAACATTTAACGGCGAAAAAGTGCCATCTGTCTATCGCTTTTGCAGCAAATATAATATGTACGTACCTTCGTTCCAGTAAATCAATAGATATATAAGAATATGATAAATGTAAGAAGATTGACAGTGATAGCATTTCTTGGAGCGGGTCTGCTGCCCGGTATATCCGCCCAAGAATCTTCTGTGCAGACAGCCGCCCAGAGCGAGATGAATCTCCCCGCCCAATGGGACTTACAGTCGTGCATCGACTATGCGTTGCAACAGAACATTACGATTCGCAAAAACCGGGTGAATGCGGAAAGTACACAGATCGACGTGAAGACAGCCAAAGCTGCTCTGTTCCCCAGTCTGTCGTTCTCTACGAGTCAGAACATGGTGAACCGTCCGTATCAGGAATCAAGCAAAACGATCAGCGGAAGCGAGGTGATCGAGACAACCAGCAAGACCAGTTACAATGGCAATTACGGTCTGAATGCTTCGTGGACCATTTATAATGGTAGCAAGCGACTGAACACCATCAAACAGGAGAAGCTGAACAATCAGGCAGCCAATCTGGATGTAGAAACGTCCGAGAATAGTATTCAGGAATCTATTGCTCAGATTTACATTCAGATTCTTTATGCAGCGGAGTCCGTCAAAGTCAATGAAAACACGCTGCAAGTTTCCATTGCGCAGCGCGACCGCGGACAGGAACTTCTGAATGCCGGAAGCATAGCCAAAAGTGATCTGGCACAGTTGGAAGCTCAGGTCAGCACCGACCGTTATCAATTAGTAACAGCGCAAGCCACTCTGCAGGACTACAAATTACAACTGAAACAACTGCTCGAACTGGATGGGGAGAATGAAATGAACGTCTATCTCCCCGCCCTGTCCGACGAAAACGTACTGTTGCCGTTGCCCACCAAGAAGGATGTGTATATGAGCGCGCTTACCCTCCGTCCGGAGATCGAGGCGAGCAAACTGAGCGTAGAGGCTTCGGAACTGGGTATCGATATCGCCAAAGCGGGCTATCTCCCCACCATCAGTCTGAGCGCAGGTATCGGGACGAACCACACCAGCGGCAGTGACTTCACCTTCGGAGAACAGGTAAAGAACGGATGGAACAACTCCATCGGTGTTTCCGTCAGCGTTCCTATCTTCAATAACCGTCAGACCAAGAGTGCCGTGCAAAAAGCGAAGTTACAGCGCGAAACGAGTCTGCTGTCGCTGCTCGACGAACAGAAAACGCTGTATAAGACCATCGAAGGACTCTGGCTGGATGCGAACAGTGCACAGCAACGTTATGCGGCAGCGAACGAGAAGCTGAGAAGTACACAGATCAGCTACGACCTGATCAGCGAACAGTTCAATCTGGGCATGAAGAATACAGTAGAGTTGCTGACGGAAAAGAACAACTTGCTGCAAGCACAGCAGGAGCAGCTTCAAGCCAAATACATGGCGATACTGAACACTCAGTTGCTGAAGTTCTACCAAGGAGACAAACTGGCATTATAAGCCTTCTTCCTTACTAAAAGCGGAATATAAATAAGTAAAACAGAATATAGAATGAAAACGAAAAAGATTATCCTGATCGCTGTGGCAGTTGCCGTAGTAGTGGGCGGAGGAATCTGGTTCTTTACAGGTTCTCCGGCAAAGCACAAGGTGACGTATGCCAGTGCGACTGTCAGTAAAGGCGATATCTCCAATTCGGTGACTGCCACCGGAACAATCGAACCGGTGATAGAAGTAGAAGTCGGTACGCAGGTATCCGGTATCATCGACAAGATTTATGCAGATTACAACTCGGTAGTAACCAAAGGACAGCTGATTGCCGAAATGGACCGTATCACTTTACAGAGTGAACTGGCATCCCAGCAGGCAACTTACGATGGTGCAAAAGCCGAATTTGAATATCAGAAGAAGAACTACGAACGTAGCAAGGGATTGCACGATAAGTCATTGATCAGCGATACCGACTACGAACAGGCTCTCTATAATTATCAGAAGGCCAAGAGTGCTTTCGACAGCAGCAAGGCATCTCTGGCAAAGGCGGAACGTAACCTGTCATACGCTACGATTACTTCTCCGATCGACGGAGTAGTCATCAGCCGCGATGTAGAAGCCGGACAGACCGTAGCTTCCGGATTCGAAACTCCTACCCTCTTCACCATTGCGGCCGACCTGACGCAGATGCAGGTAGTGGCAGACGTGGATGAAGCTGATATAGGCGGTATCGAAGAAGGTCAGCGTGCCAGCTTTACTGTCGATGCCTACCCGAATGACGTGTTTAGCGGAGTCGTGACACAGATTCGTCTGGGAGATGCAAGCAGTAGCAGCAGTACAAGTTCAAGCACCAGCACGGTAGTCACTTATGAAGTGGTGATCTCTGCTCCGAATCCGGACTTGAAACTGAAACCGCGTCTGACAGCCAATGTCACCATCTACATCCTTGACAAGAAAGATGTATTGTCCGTTCCCAACAGAGCTTTGCGTTTCACACCCGAAGAACCGTTGATCGGCAAGAATGACATCGTGAAAGATTGCGAAGGCGAACATAAGGTATGGACGCGCGAAGGAACCACCTTCACGGCTCATCCGGTAGAAATCGGAATCAGCAACGGTATTTCCACAGAGATCATCAGTGGCGTTGCCGAAGGAACCAAAGTGGTCACAGAAGCTACCATAGGCGCTATGCCGGGCGAGAATATAGATGCGGAATCCAATCAGGGAAGCGGAGAAAGAAGCCCGTTCATGCCGGGTCGTCCGGGTGACAATAAAAAGAAAAGCAACAAGTAGCCAAGTATGAAAAAAGTAATTGAACTTCAAAATATCAAACGAGACTTTCAGGTGGGAGAAGAAACCGTCCATGCGTTACGGGGCGTTTCGTTCACCATCAACGAAGGCGAGTTTGTGACCATCATGGGTACTTCCGGTTCGGGAAAGTCCACACTGCTCAACACGTTGGGCTGTCTGGACACTCCTACCAGCGGGGAGTATCTGCTCGATGACATCTCCGTGCGCACCATGAGCAAGCCTCAGCGTGCCGTACTGAGAAACCGGAAAATCGGCTTCGTCTTCCAAAGCTACAACTTGCTGCCCAAGACGACGGCTGTGGAAAACGTAGAGTTGCCGCTGATGTACAATTCGTCAGTGAGCGCTTCCGAACGTCGCCGGCGTGCCATCGAAGCGTTGCAGGCTGTAGGTCTGGGCGACCGGTTGGAGCATAAATCCAACCAGATGTCCGGAGGACAGATGCAGCGCGTAGCCATCGCCCGTGCACTGGTAAACAACCCTGCGGTAATCCTTGCCGACGAAGCAACCGGAAACCTCGACACACGTACATCTTTCGAGATACTTGTCCTGTTCCAGAAACTTCATGCGGAAGGGCGTACCATTATATTCGTAACGCACAATCCCGAAATCGCGCAATACAGCAGCCGGAACATCCGCCTGCGCGACGGTCATGTCATTGAAGATACAGTCAACTCTCATGTCCTGTCCGCCGCCGAAGCATTGGCCGCATTGCCCAAAAGCGACGAAGATTGAAGATAAGTAATAGGTAATAAGTATTAGGTATCAGGTATTAAGTATCAGATATCAAGTATTAAGTATTAAGTAATAAGTAACAGTAGTTTATGAATGGAACTAACTTATTTAAGATAGCTCTCCGGGCATTGGCGAACAACAAGCTGCGTGCTTTCCTCACCATGCTTGGTATCATCATCGGTGTCGCTTCCGTCATCACGATGCTCGCTATCGGTCAGGGATCGAAGCGAAGCATCCAGCAACAGATATCGGAGATGGGATCGAACATGATCATGATCCATCCGGGAGCCGACAGACGGGGTGGTGTCCGGCAAGACCCTTCGGCCATGCAGACGTTGAAGCTGACCGACTATGAAGCCTTGCGCGATGAGACCAATTTCCTGTCTGCCATCAGCCCCAATGTGTCTTCGTCGGGACAGCTTATCGCGGGTAACAACAACTACCCGTCATCCGTCAGCGGTGTCGGGCTGGAGTATCTCGACATCCGCCAGCTGAGTGTAGAAAGCGGAGATATGTTTACGGAAGCCGACATACAGAGTTCGGCTAAGGTCTGCGTGATCGGTAAGACGATTGTGGACAACCTCTTTCCGGACGGAAGCGATCCGATAGGGAAAATTATCCGCTTCAACAAGATACCGTTCCGGGTGGTCGGTGTGCTCAAAGCCAAAGGGTATAACTCTATGGGACAGGACCAGGATAATATCGTACTGGCTCCTTACACCACCGTAATGAAACGATTGCTTGCCGTCACCTATCTTCAGGGCGTCTTTGCTTCTGCCCTTACCGAAGACATGACGGACTATGCTACCGATGAAATCACGGAAATCCTGCGGCGCAACCATAAGTTGAAAACCGACGATGAAGACGATTTCACCATCCGTACCCAACAGGAGTTGAGTACGATGCTAAACTCTACCACCGATCTGATGACCACCCTGCTCGCCTGTATTGCCGGAATATCTCTGGTGGTCGGCGGTATCGGTATCATGAATATTATGTACGTGTCCGTCACCGAGCGTACCCGTGAAATCGGTCTGCGTATGTCCGTCGGCGCACGTGGCGTTGATATTCTGAGCCAGTTCCTCATCGAGGCTATCATGATCAGTATCACGGGAGGTCTCATCGGAGTCGTCATAGGCTGCGGAGCCAGCTGGGTAGTGAAGAGCGTGGCACACTGGCCTATCTTCATCCAACCTTGGAGTGTATTCCTTTCTTTCGCAGTCTGCACCGTCACCGGAGTCTTCTTCGGATGGTATCCTGCAAAGAAAGCAGCAGATTTAGACCCGATAGAGGCTATCAGATACGAATAAAAAACTATCTTTGTCTTTATGAAACAAAGCCTAACATCCGCACGTCGTCCCCTGGAAGCACTGATACATATTATCGGCTGGGGGATTATGTTCGGTTTTCCGTTCTTCTTTGTAGAGCGTGAAAACGGAAACATCAATTGGATGGCATACGTACGCCATTCTGCCGTACCGTTGTCTTTCATGATCGCGTTCTACGTCAACTACTTCCTGCTGGTTCCCCGATATCTTTTCCAGAGCCAGACCAAGAGGTATATTACTTACAACATTCTCCTGTTGTGTGTCATCGGTCTGATGCTGCACCTTTGGCGGAGTCTGACATTCGACCCTTCCTTTGTTCCCAAACCTCACCGGTCGGGAGCTCCTCCGGGATGGTTGTTCTTTGTCAGAGATATGCTGAGTCTCGTCTTCACCATCGGACTGAGTGCCGCCATACGTATGAGCGCCCGATGGACACAGGCGGAAGCTGCCCGCAAGGAAGCGGAACGGAGCCGTTCGGAAGCGGAACTGAAGAATCTGCGCAATCAACTGAACCCGCATTTTCTGCTCAATACGCTGAACAATATCTATGCATTAATTGCTTTTGATACGGACAAGGCGCAACAGGCTGTGCAGGAACTAAGCAAACTGCTCCGCTATGTGCTGTATGATAATCAGCAGACCTATGTCCCGCTGGGCAAAGAGACTGACTTTATCCGCAACTATATCGAACTGATGCGCATCCGTCTGTCCTCCAATGTACAGATGACTACGCAGATCGATATTCAGCCGGACAGCCAGACTCTTATCACACCACTTATCTTTATCTCGCTGATCGAGAATGCCTTTAAGCATGGCATATCGCCTACGGAACGGAGTTTTATCCATATCCATCTTGCGGAAAATGATACGGAAGTGATCTGCGAAATAAGCAACAGCAACCACCCGAAGAACATAATGGACAAGAGTGGTTCGGGCATAGGACTGGAACAGGTGAGCCGACGACTGGAGATTCTTTATCCCGGCCAATATACCTGGCAGAAAGGAATCTCAGAAGATGGCAAAGAGTACAGATCAAGACTGAGTATCCGTGTGAGGGAGAGTATTAATAAGTAATAAGTATTAAGTAATAGGTAATAATTGAGAGTATATTCGGTTTAGGTAATTAAATAAAATATAGAGAATTATGATATTACGTTGTGCCATTGTAGATGATGAGCCATTGGCTCTGGGCCTACTGGAAAGTTATGTGAATAAGACTCCGTTTCTGCAACTTACAGGAAAGTATTCCAGTGCAGTTCAGGCAATGAAGGAGTTGCCGGGCGAAGAAGTCGATCTTCTTTTCCTTGACATTCAGATGCCGGAACTTAACGGGCTGGAGTTCTCACAAATGGTAGATTCCCGTACGCGTATCGTATTTACCACCGCATTCGGTCAATACGCTATCGACGGTTATCGTGTCAATGCACTCGATTATCTGCTGAAACCGATCTCGTATGTCGATTTCCTGCAAGCGGCCAATAAAGCCCTGCAATGGTTCGAGCTGGTGCAGAAGCCGGAAGAGATAGACAGCATCTTTGTAAAGAGCGACTACAAGCTGGTACAGGTAGAACTGAAAAAGATCATGTACATCGAAGGACTGAAAGATTACATCAAAATCTATACGGAAGATGGTGCCAAACCCATTTTGTCACTCATGAGCATGAAAGCTATGGAAGAGCTTTTGCCTTCCAGCCGATTCATACGTGTACACCGTTCATTCATTGTACAAAAGGACAAAATACGGGTGATCGACCGTGGACGTATCGTCTTTGACAAAACGTATATTCCCATTAGTGATAGCTACAAGCAGGTTTTTCAGGCTTTTTTGGATGAAAGAAGCTGATGATTGCCGAATTTATCGGCAAAAAAGTGAATTTTGTCGATTATAGTTTGTCAGAAATCGGTTTTATATGTAACTTTGCAACGAACAGAAAGGGATTGTGAAATTCCAAGAATAGAATAGTTTAGTTAAGTCTAGTTTAGTTTTTGTGTTGAGTGCTTCCTCGTCGGCGGACGATCTAGGAAGCACTTTTTATTTATCTATTTATAGAACAAGCTGAACGATAGCACTAAATCAAAGAAAAATAACATAAAGTTTGATTATACATAAAGCTCTTTTATATTCTATTAAATCTTAATGCATTTCTTTTTGCGAGCAAAGACTTGACTCCGTTTGTTTATTAGGGAATACACATCGGTACTAAACAAACGAGTTATGAACAAACAAATAGAGATACATAAGATAGATATATCCAGCAGCCTTCCGTTGCAATTTGCCGATGAAGGAATAAAGGCTGGCTTCCCCTCTCCTGCTCAGGACTATATGGAACAGGCGATTGACTTGAACAAAGAACTGATCCGTCATCCGGCGTCAACGTTCTACGGACGTGTGACGGGAGACTCGATGAGAGACGAAGGAATAGAAGAAGGTGACATACTGGTCATCGACAAGTCATTGGAGCTGATGGATGATGATTTGGCGGTATGCTTTATCGATGGTGAGTTTACCGTCAAAAGAGTAAGACTGGAGCCGGAAGCTATCTGGCTGGTCCCTTCCAATCCGGATTATCCACTGATAAAAGTAACCAAGGAGAATGACTTTATGATCTGGGGAATCGTTACATTTACAATCAAAAAGAATCGGAGGAAAAGATAATGTTCGGACTAATAGATTGCAATAACTTTTATGCTTCCTGCGAACGGGTATTCAATCCGGCTCTCAACGGAAGGCCGGTCGTTGTTCTTTCCAACAATGACGGTTGCGTGATAGCACGCAGCAATGAAGCCAAGGAACTGGGAATTAAGATGGGCGTCCCTGCCTATCAGATTAAAAGTCTGATAGACAGTCACGGAATCGCTGTCTTTTCGTCAAACTATACCCTATATGGCGATATGTCCGGACGAGTAATGTCGATACTTACCGAGCTGGCTCCGGAAATCGAAGTCTACTCGATAGACGAAGCGTTTCTGGATCTGGACGGCATAAAGGAACTGCAATCGCTGGGGACAAACATCGTAAACAGAGTGACCCGTGGTACCGGCATCCCCATGAGTCTGGGAATAGCTTCCACAAAGACGCTCGCCAAAATAGCGAATAAATTTGCGAAAAAGCATCCTGCATACAATCGGGTGTGTATCATCGACACAGAAGAGAAGCATCTCAAAGCCCTGCAACAGACAGAGATAAGAGAGGTATGGGGAATCGGACACAAGCAAGCCATTAAACTCGGAAAGCAAGGGATAAAGACGGCCTATGACTTCATCCAACTTCCCGAAGCATGGGTACGCAAAGAAATGACCGTGACAGGCGAACGCACCTGGAAGGAACTTCGTGGCATTTCCTGCATCCGCATGGAATCCATTCCTCCGGCAAAGAAACAGATTTGTACATCCAGGTCTTTCGGAAAGATGATCTCCGACATCGATACCTTGATAGAAGCTATCGCCACACACGCATCGACTTGTGCCCGAAAGCTCCGGAAGCAGAAAGCGTATGCCCATTCACTCATGGTATTTATCCACACCAACAACTTTCGGGAAGACCTTCCGCAATACTGGAAGAACACCGTTGTCCATCTTCCCGTACCGAGCAATGACACGCAAGAGATTATCCATTACGCACTTATCGGACTGAAAAACATCTTCATGCAAGGCTATCAATACAAGAAGGCAGGCGTCATCATCACCGAAATAACAGAAGATGCACAACTCGGACTTTTTGATTCCGTCGACCGTGAGAAGCATAATAAACTCATGCAAATCGTAGACAAGATCAACGGTGAACACGGTCAACGCATCAAACTGGCCGTGCAAGGAAACGGAAGAGAATGGATGCTCAAACAAGAACAGCTCTCCGGACGTTATACTACTGATATCAACCAAATTATAAACATTAATTGCAGATAATATGTGTTTCCATAACTCCATGTCAGCCAAAGCCATCAAAGTTGCCGCCCGCTACGGACGCCAATCGGATGTAGTCGAGATTTACCAAAGCATTCTTGACGAACAGTATCATGTGAATGCGTTCACTTTCCCCAAATATCCCATCATTACTTCATCGGACGAAGTACAGGTTTTCAACTGGGGGCTCATCCCTTTTTGGGTAAGAAGCGAAGAGGATGCGACAGAAATAAGAAAGATGACACTCAATGCTCGTGCGGATACCATTTTCGAGAAACCGTCTTTCCGCGAACCGATCATGAAGAAACGGTGTATAGTGCCCAGTACCGGCTACTTTGAATGGAGGCATGAAGGAGCAAACAAGATACCTTATTATATATATGTGAAAGATGAACCTATCTTCTCGATGGCCGGCATCTACGACCGTTGGCTGGACAAGGATACAGGAGAGGAACACGAAACTTTCTCCATCATCACCACTGACACCAATTCGCTGACCGATTACATCGATAACACCAAGCACCGGATGCCCGCCATACTCACCCGAGAGGAAGAAGAAAAATGGCTCAATCCCTCATTGAGCAAAGCCGAAATCGCTTCTTTACTGAAACCCTTCGATACAGAGAAGATGGATGCATACGTTATCAGAAACGATTTCTTAAAGAAATCTCCCAATGATCCGACAATAGTACAAAGGGCATAGGAAAAAGAAGTTTATCCCAAAAAAGTGAGGGAAGTGAGAGAGGAATTGCAACTTTTATATTTTTATTTCACTGTTTCTACTCTCTAATTTTCAACTAAAAAAAATACGAATGTTAGAAATCCTCTCTCACTCCTCTCACTTTTTCCCCTTTATTTCATGAAATTCGGAAGAAAGTGCCAAAAGAAACAGAGTTCAAAGAACAAAACGTGGTGGGAAATCCGGAAAGCATAACCATCTTTTCCGAACTTCCCACCACGTTTTTATCTGATTCGCACCGTCCGGTGATTTACTCACCCAACTCGCCCAGCAAATCATACGACGGCGCAAAGAAAAGTGTCCCCGTTATTGCCGTACTGAAATCGAGCAAGCGGTCGGTATTGCCCGCCGGACTGCCGATAAACATATTCTCCAACATCCGGCGAGTCGTGCTGAATGTACTAGCATACCCAATAAAATACGTACCATACTCCCCCTTTGAAGTATTGGCAAACGGCATATTGGCACGTACAATCTTCAGATCATCACCGATATTGGTCACAGCATTATGCGCATTCTCCGGCTTCTCTTCGTCCGACAGCTCCACATCATTGAACTTATGACGTCCGATCACCTTCTCCTGCTGTTCCACCGGAAGCGCATTCCACGCAACCATATCATGAATGTACTTCTGCACAAATACATAACTGCCTCCTGCAAAATCCGCATCCTCCTCGCCTATCACCGCAAAATGATAGGGATTCTCATCGACAGCAGGATTCTCCGTACCGTCCACAAAGCCGATAATCGCCTTACCATCCATATAGCGGAATCCATGCGTCTCATCAACAGACACCACAGCCCTTTTGAGTTTCTCGTCAAGGATAGAAGCAAACTCGAAACACAGCCCCATCTGCTTCGCCCGAATATGGAACAACAGATCACCGGGAGTAGAAACAGCCGTATACTTCTCCCCTTTTATCTCGGAGAAAGTACTCAGCTCTTTCGGTTTACCCTTATCGGGGAAAAGCCGCGTCCACGCATCAGCCCCGAATCCCATCGTGCAACTGAATTGCAAATCAGGAAAACGATTGCGCATACTACGGATCATTGCCGAGAAATTGGCACATACATCCTTTACTTTATCAACGGTATCGGGGGAATCTGTCAAGTTATAGACTATAAATATTACATTCTCTCCCTGTTTTCCGGCCACATCCTGTGGAATATGACCGCCGAACGAATTTTGAAATGGATTCATATTCTTTTAATTTTAGTTTTTTAGTTTCGCCCATAAGATATATCCGGTGATGAAACCGAATCAAAGCCGAATGGCTACATAGGCAAGAAGCTCCCGGCTTCGACCCCGTGAGCTTCTCTCTTCTCCAATGTTACTCTCTCTTCTTATATATAATATACTTTGTCTTTATATTGTCTCTCTCTCTTGTAACTTCTCTTTTCAGTCATTCCGCACATACATCGCGGCTCCGGCATCCATAAAGAGTTCGACATTCTCCGCATGATGCGCTATATAAGCCGCCGGCCCCGTATCTCCCGAGTGGCAGATTTCTTCCACCACTTCCGCCTTTGCTTTTCCGGTAATCAGAAAAATAACAAGGCGAGCGGTCAAGATCGGAAATCCGGTCATTGCAATACGTTTCTGTCCGTTGCGGGGATGAGTGCTGGTCACATAAATCTGGTCGGAAGAGAGCAAAGCCTCCTGTCCGGGGAAGATAGAGGAAGCATGTCCGTCATCTCCCGCTCCCAACAGCACAATGTCAAATTCGGGCCAGCCATTTTTCTTGGGTACCTGCTGGCTGACAAGTTCGGAATAGCGGACCGCTTCTTTTGCCGGTTTCACTTCTCCGCGGATGCGGAATACATTTTCGTAAGGAATGGGCACTATCCCCAAAAGCAGGGAACGCATCATTCCATAATTACTATCAGAATCTTCGGGAGGAACGCAACGTTCGTCTACCCAATAAAGTTTCATACGCTTCCAAGGAGTAATATCAGCGTATTCATTTGCCCATAAATCAAACATCAAGGCGGGAGTGCTGCCACCACTCACTGCTATGTTGAACGTTTTGTCCGGTTCAGCATTCATGATATCCACCAAGTGGAATATCAACGAACGGGCTGTCTCCATAGACGACGGGAAAACAGATAGTTTCATAGTTCGCAATATTGGTCTGTATTTGTTAAGTTCTTACACGGGTTGGTCCAGTCTGCCCCATGCTCGTGCATCATAGCTTCACTTTCGAGAGGTCCCCACGTACCTGCCGGATAGCCGTACAAAGGTGCGTCCGGATTATCTTTCCAATAACGTAAGACCGGATCAAAGAAATTCCAGGAAGCCTCTACAGCGTCACTTCGAGTAAATAAGGTCGGATCTCCCTGAATGCAGTCGTCAATCAGACGGGCATAAGCGTCACCACTCGGCACGCCGCCCAACTGTGCGTAACTGAAATCCATCGTCACCTGACGGACTTCGAAACCTGCACCCGGAACCTTCATTCCGATCTTCAGCACAATACCCTCGTTTGGTTGCAAACGAAGGATCAACTTATTAGCCCTCGGACAGTTACCGCCGGAACAGCGGAACATCTGATGGGGCGTCTCGCGGAAGTGAACGACAATCTCCGTCACCTTCGTCGGCATCTGCTTACCGGTACGGATGTAGAACGGTACCCCGCTCCAGCGCCAGTTACTGATGCCCAGCTTCATCGCAATATAAGTCTCCGTACGCGAGTCGGGAGCCACTCCCTTTTCCTCACGATACCCCTTCTTACTGCCCGAAGCCGTATATTGCCCGCGAACGATATGTTCATTCAAGTCCGTCTCCGTAAGCGGAGTCAGTGACTCATAAACCTTCACTACCTCATTCCGGAAATTATCCGCATTGAATACCGCCGGCGGCTCCATAGCCGTAAGGGCTACGAGCTGAATCAGGTGATTCTGCACCATATCCCGCAAAGCCCCCGCCGTCTCGTAAAAACCTCCGCGCTGCTCAATGCCCAGATTCTCTACAGCAGTAATCTCCACATAATCTATATAATTACGATTCCATAAAGGCTCAAAAATACCATTGGCGAAACGGAAAGCAAGCACATTCTGCGCCGTCTCCTTGCCCAGAAAATGATCGATACGATAAATCTGATGCTCATCAAACACAGCAGAGTAAATCTTATTCAACTCAAGCGCCGACTCCAGATCATACCCGAACGGCTTCTCAACAATAATACGAGAATGAGGAGTATTCAGCCCGGCCGCCTTCAAATGCAAAGGCACCACCCCATACAGCGAAGGCGGAGTAGCCAGATAGAACAACAAATTATCCGGATCGACCTCCTTCGTAAGCTCTACCAAACGCTCCCGCAACTGCGAATATCCCTCCACTTTCGCAGGATCCATCGGCAAATAATACAAATGAGAAACAAAAGAAGACATCAGCTCCAAATTCTGCTCTTCAGCCTTTACAAACTGCTGCAACTCCCCAAGTATATATGAACGGTAATCTTCATCAGAATAGACAGTACGCCCAATTCCCAGAACAGTAAAACTCCCCGTCAGCCGTTTATCCCGATACAGAGAGTACAATGCGGGCATCAACTTGCGTTTAGTCAAGTCGCCCGAAGCACCAAAAATAATCATTGCAAATTTATCCATCGTCGTATTTTTAACTTTCTACCTTTTATCCATCCATCACCGCACCTAAACCGACCAGCCTCAACCAACCACCCTAAGGCATAATCACCCACCCACTACTAAAACCCACCTACAACTTTCCATCCGAACGGTCTCCCGGCCTCACCGAAGGAGCGTCAAGCGGAGGCTGTATCTCCGGCGTGAAGAAGGGCAGGCTGTTTGAGCGGAGCGAGTTCCTGCCCTTTAGCCGGAGATGCGGCCGGAGTAGCTCCGTAGGTGCAGCCTTGATTTTTTCTTTTGGTACCTTTCTTTTGCATCAAGGCAAAAGAAAAGTACTCATACATTATAAGTCCCCGACTTCGTCTCCCCTCCATGCCCCGTCCAATTCTCATGAAAGAACTGTCCGCGCAACTCATCCTTCCTCTCAAACGTATGCGCACCGAAATAATCTCGTTGCGCCTGCACCAGATTGGCAGGTAAACTGTCAGAAGTCAGCGAATAAAAATAATTCAAAGCCGAAGAGAAAGCCGGAACAGGCAATTCCTCCTTCATCGCCTCCGCCACCAGATTCTTCCATCCGGGGAGCAAAGACTTGATCTCCTCACGGAAGTAAGGAGCCAGCAACAAATGCTTCGGCTTATCCGCCGCCTCAAAAGCAGCAGCTATATCATTCAGGAAAATACTGCGGATGATACATCCCCCACGCCACATACGGGCAATGGAAGCCAAATCCAGATTCCATCCGAAAGAATCAGAAGCCCGCTGCAACACAGCAAAACCCTGCGCATACGACACCAGCTTGGAAGCGTAAAGCGCAGAAAATATCTCCTTCACCAATTCCGCCTTATTATATATAGGTAATGTATGCTTGCACAAGAACTGCTTGGAAGCCAGATGACGCAACTCCTTCTGAGCCGACAGACTGCGTTCGAACACCGCCGTGGCAATCAAGCCCAACGGCATCCCCAACTCCATCGCATTGATGACAGACCACTTTCCCGTCCCCTTCTGTCCGGCAGCATCGAGAATCTTATCGATCAGATACCCACCGGATTTATCCTTATGACGCAAAATATTAGAAGTAATCTCAATCAGATAACTGCGCAACTTCCCTTCATTCCAACGGGCAAAAACGTCCGCCATCTCCTCATTCGTCAGATCAATGAGATTCTTCATCACCCAGTAAGCCTCGGCGATCAACTGCATATCACCGTATTCGATACCGTTGTGAATCATCTTCACAAAATGTCCCGATCCGGCAGGGCCTACCCACTGGCAACAGGGAGTTCCGTCCGGCGCTTTCGCCGCGATGCTCTGTAAGACAGGCTTCACTTCCGGCCATGCTTTCTCCGATCCTCCGGGCATGATGGAAGCACCGTTCAACGCACCTTCCTCACCGCCCGACACTCCGCTTCCTACAAACAAGAAGCCTTTCGATTCAGCTAATTTTACACGGCGATTGGTATCTTCGTAATTAGAATTACCACCGTCAATCAGAATATCTCCGGGAGAAAGCAAAGGGAAAAGCTGATCCATCAGTTCGTCTACCGGACTGCCGGCACGTACCATCATCATAATCTTGCGAGGGATGGCGATTGATTCCACAAAAGCCTTTATATCTGTAAAACCTTCAATGTTTTTACCTTTAGCACGACCATTCATAAAGCGGTCTACGACTCCTTCTTCCACTCCGGGGACGGTACGATTGTAGACAGAGACGTGCCAGCCCTTGCTTTCCATATTCAAAGCAAGATTCTCACCCATCACTGCCAGACCGATCAACCCGATATCTGTTTTATTCTGATTTGCCATATCTTATATATTTTAAAATATTGTTTATGTAAGAAACACTTGAAAAGCACATTTGTTCGCTAGTTTTAGATTAAAATACTATTTTTGTAGTCAACAAATAACTATCAGAATGAAGAAGATTAAGATCGGCCTGCTGCCACGCATCATTATTGCTATCATCTTGGGTATTGCCATTGGCACTATTTTTCCGGCTCCGCTGGTGCGAATATTCGTTACGTTCAACGGAATTTTCAGTGAGTTTCTTAACTTCTCCATCCCGCTCATTATCGTCGGACTGGTCACCGTAGCCATTGCCGACATCGGGAAAGGCGCGGGAAAGATGCTGCTTGTCACCGCCCTCATCGCTTACGGCGCGACGCTCTTCTCCGGCTTCCTGTCCTACTTCACCGGTGTCACCGTGTTCCCCTCGCTCATCGAAGTGGGCGCACCGCTCGAAGAAGTCAGCGAAGCGCACGGCATTCTCCCCTACTTCTCCGTATCCATCCCTCCGCTGATGAATGTCATGACGGCATTGATCCTTGCCTTCACACTGGGATTGGGACTGGCGGCACTGCACAGCGATGCTTTGAAGAGTGTAGCACGGGATTTTCAGGAAATCATCGTGCGCATGATCAGTGCGGTCATCCTGCCTTTGCTGCCGCTTTACATCTTCGGCATTTTCCTGAATATGACTCATTCCGGACAAGTATATGCCATTCTGATGGTCTTTATCAAAATCATCGGAGTCATCTTTCTGTTACATATCTTCCTGCTCGTCTTTCAGTATTCCATTGCGGCACTCTTTGTCCGTAAGAATCCGTTCCGATTGCTGGGCAGGATGATGCCGGCCTATTTCACCGCATTGGGCACGCAATCGTCCGCCGCCACCATTCCGGTGACGCTGGAGCAGACGAAGAAGAACGGAGTATCCGCCGACATTGCAGGATTCGTGATTCCGCTCTGCGCCACCATTCACCTGTCCGGCAGCACGCTGAAAATCGTGGCCTGCGCACTGGCACTGATGATGATGCAGGGAATGCCGTTCGACTTCCCGCTGTTTGCCGGATTCATCTTTATGCTGGGCATCACGATGGTAGCCGCACCGGGCGTTCCGGGAGGAGCCATCATGGCGGCACTCGGTATCCTGCAATCGATGCTCGGCTTCGACGAGTCGGCACAGGCGCTGATGATCGCGCTCTACATCGCCATGGACAGTTTCGGTACTGCCTGCAACGTGACGGGCGACGGAGCCATCGCGTTGATCATAGACAAAGTAATGGGAAAAGGAACGGGAAAATAAAACTGACTTGGTTTGCATATACAGCATAAAATAACGAAATTTGTCCCCCGTATTTTCAAATAAAAAATCAAGGAATATGAAAACAGCCCTTATATCAGGCATCACCGGACAGGATGGTTCTTATCTTGCCGAATTTCTCTTGCAAAAAGGTTACGAAGTACACGGTATCCTCCGCCGTTCTTCCTCATTCAATACCGGACGTATCGAGCATCTGTACTTTGACGAATGGGTACGCGACATGAAACAGAAACGTACCATCAACCTGCACTACGGCGATATGACGGACTCCAGCTCACTGATCCGCATCATACAGCAGGTGCAACCGGATGAAATCTACAATCTGGCAGCGCAGAGTCATGTGAAGGTATCATTCGACGTGCCCGAATATACTGCCGAAGCAGACGCTATCGGCACACTGCGTATGCTCGAAGCCGTACGCATCCTGGGACTGGAAACGAAAACAAGGATATATCAGGCTTCCACCTCCGAGCTTTTCGGCAAGGTGCAGGAAGTTCCGCAGAAGGAGACGACTCCGTTCTATCCCCGCTCTCCCTACGGAGTGGCAAAGCAGTACGGCTTCTGGATCACCAAGAACTACCGTGAAAGCTATGGCATGTTTGCCGTTAACGGCATCTTGTTCAATCACGAAAGTGAACGTCGTGGCGAAACATTCGTTACCCGCAAGATTTCTCTCGCTGCCGCACGTATCGCGCAAGGCGAGCAGGACAAGCTGTATTTAGGTAATCTGGATGCCCGCCGTGACTGGGGGTATGCGAAAGATTACGTGGAATGTATGTGGCTGATTCTTCAGCATGACGTTCCGGAAGATTTCGTAATCGCCACCGGAGAGATGCACACCGTACGCGAATTTGCCACACTGGCATTCAAGGAGGCAGGCATCGAACTTCGTTGGGAAGGCGAAGGCGTGGACGAAAAGGGTATCGACGTGGCTACCGGAAAAGTATTGGTAGAGGTGGATCCCAAATATTTCCGTCCGGCAGAAGTGGAACAACTGTTAGGAGACCCTACCAAAGCCCGGACATTGCTGGGATGGAACCCAAGGAAGACATCGTTCGAAAAACTGGTAAACATCATGGTGCGCCATGACATGGAAAAAGTAAGAAGAATGATCGCTACCAAGCACTAACAGACCTCAAACCGAACGCGGATTACACCGATTAAACAATCTTCCTTTTTTACAGAAGATGCGCATAACCGGAGTAATCCGTGTTCATATATGATACTTAATCATGGAAAAGAATGCTAAAATCTATGTAGCAGGGCATCACGGTTTGGTGGGATCTGCTATCTGGAAGAATTTACAGGATAAAGGATATACCAACCTGATCGGACGTACGCACAAAGAACTGGATTTGCTCGACGGTGTAGCTGTCCGTCGTTTTTTCGACGAAGAGCAACCGGAGTATGTGTTTCTAGCTGCTGCATTCGTAGGCGGCATCATGGCAAACAGTATTTACCGTGCCGACTTCATTTATAAGAACCTGCAAATACAGCAGAACGTCATCGGTGAAAGTTTCCGACATAACGTCCGGAAACTGCTGTTTCTGGGCAGCACCTGCATCTATCCGCGTGACGCCGAACAGCCGATGAAAGAGGAAGTCCTGCTGACTTCACCGTTGGAATATACGAATGAGCCATACGCCATCGCCAAGATCGCCGGACTGAAAATGTGCGAGAGCTTCAACCTGCAATACGGCACGAACTATATCGCTGTGATGCCGACCAATCTATACGGCCCGAATGATAATTTTGACTTGGAACGCAGCCATGTCCTGCCTGCCATGATCCGTAAGATTCATCTTGCGCACTGTCTGAAGGAAGGAGACTGGGAAGCTGTCCGCAAGGACATGAATCAACGTCCCGTAGAAGGTGTCAATGGTGACAGCCCAAAGGCGGACATTCTGAATATCCTCCGCAAATACGGTATCAACGAAACGGAAGTGACTCTGTGGGGCACGGGAACTCCCCTGCGCGAGTTTCTCTGGAGTGAAGAAATGGCCGACGCCAGTGTATTCGTAATGGAACACGTGGACTTCAAAGATACCTACAAAGAAGGTGACAAGGATATACGCAACTGCCATATCAACATCGGAACGGGAAAGGAAATCACCATCCGCCAACTCGCCGAACGAATTGTAGAAACGGTAGGCTATCAAGGCAAACTAACCTTCGACAGCAGCAAACCGGACGGCACTATGCGCAAACTGACCGATCCATCCAAACTACATTCTTTGGGATGGCATCACAAAATAGAAATCGAGGAAGGAGTACGGAGAATGTACGAATGGTACTTGAAATAAACTCAAAATAACCGGTTTTTCGGATTAATCCATGATAATGACTGCGACATACATTGTGGACTGTCTTAACAAGCATTGTTAATGACTCTACCAAGCATTCTTATCGACCATAACAAGCATTGATAACATCCCTTCCTTATAGGAAGAACAGTGATGTCATGTGTAAGGAACAATCGTGCCACAGGCCGGAAACACTTGTGCCACGCCTTTGGCACAGCCGTGCCAGCGGTGTGTCACAGTTGTGCCAAAGGCGTGGCACAACTCCTCATCCTATACTTCCCCACTATTTTCCCTTACTTCCACATCTTAGTCCCTTATTCCCCCAACACTCCCCATTTCCAAAAATTCTTCACTCTTAATTCTTCATTCTTAATTTAATTGCTATATTTGCACAATTTAATACCAAATGTGCAAAAAACAATGGAACAGAGTTTTATAGCTTACATTGAAAATAGTATCAAGAACAATTGGGACTTAGACGCCCTGACAGATTACAAGGGAGCCACCCTTCAGTATAAAGACGTTGCTCGAAAAATCGAAAAACTCCATATCATCTTCGAAGAAAGCGGAATCCGCAAGGGAGACAAAATCGCCGTTTGCGGCCGAAACAGTTCCCATTGGGGAGTCACTTTCCTCGCCACACTGACGTATGGAGCAGTCATCGTCCCCATCCTTCACGAGTTCAAGGCGGACAATGTGCACAACATCGTCAATCACTCCGAAGCCAAATTACTATTCGTGGGAGACATGGTATGGGAAAACCTCAACGAATCGGCAATGCCCCTGCTGGAAGGTATCCTGATGATGAACGACTTCACCTTACTGGTATCACGCAGCGAACGACTGACGCACGCACGCGAACATCTGAACGAAATGTTCGGCAAGAAATATCCGAAGAACTTCCGCAAAGAACACATCGAATACCATAAGGATGAACCCGAAGAACTGGCAGTAATCAACTACACGTCCGGCACAACGAGCTACTCAAAAGGAGTCATGCTCCCCTACCGCAGCCTCTGGTCGAACACCAAGTTCGCGTATGAAGTGCTCGAACTGAAAGCCGGAGACAAAATCGTCTCCATGCTTCCTATGGCACATATGTACGGACTGGCCTTCGAGTTCCTCTATGAGTTCTCCGTCGGCTGCCACATCTACTTCCTCACCCGTATGCCGAGTCCGAAGATCATCTTCCAGGCATTCGAAGAAGTAAAACCGAATCTCATCGTCGCCGTTCCGCTCATCATCGAAAAGATTATCAAGAAGAGCGTACTCCCGAAACTGGAAACGCCGACCATGAAAATCTTACTCAAAGTACCTATCATCAACGACAAGATAAAAGCAACCATACGCGAAGAAATGATCAAAGCGTTCGGTGGCAACTTCAGAGAAATCATCGTAGGTGGAGCAGCCTTCAACCAAGAGGTGGAACAATTCCTTAAAATGATAGACTTCCCTTATACAGTAGGCTACGGTATGACAGAATGCGGTCCGATCATCTGCTACGAAGACTGGACAAGATTCAAGCCGGGTTCGTGCGGAAAAGCCGCGCCGCGTATGGATGTACGGGTGCTGTCTTCCGATCCGGAAAATATCGTTGGCGAAATCGTTTGCAAAGGCCCTAACGTAATGCTGGGATATTACAAGAACAGCGAAGCGACAGAAGCAGTGATCGACAAAGACGGCTGGCTGCACACGGGCGACCTCGCCTTGATGGACGCCGAAGGCAATATCACCATCAAGGGACGCAGCAAGAATATGTTGCTCAGCGCCAGCGGACAGAACATCTATCCGGAAGAAATCGAAGACAAGCTGAACAACCTGCCATACGTATCGGAAAGTATCATCGTACAGCAGAACGAGAAACTCGTCGGACTGGTTTATCCGGACTTTGACGAAGCATTTGCCCACGGCCTGAAGAACGAAGATATCGAACGGGTAATGGAAGAAAACCGCGTAGCACTGAACGCCATGTTACCGGCATACAGCCAAATCCTAAAAATGAAAATATACCCCGAAGAGTTTGAAAAGACTCCGAAAAAGAGTATCAAACGCTATCTGTATCAGGAAGCGAAAGGATAAAGGAAGTGTAGGAATAAGGGAATACTCTGTGAACCTAAACTGAAAAAAAGAGTTATAATAAAGATGAAGATAATAAAAACAATATTCACGGCAGCTGTTCTGATGGCTGCCGTTTGTTTGCCGGCACAGAACAAGAGTGCGGGCATCAACCTTTCCTTCTGGAAAGACATCTGCACACAGCCATATGACAGCACTCAGACGACTTATGTAAACATCGGTCTGCTGTCTACGCTGAACCGTCTCAACGGCGTTGGCATCAACGCGCTGGGAAGCGTCATTCATGGAGATATGAACGGAGTACAGATCACAGGATTAGCCAATCTTGCCGGTGGTACGATGCGGGGTGTTCAGATAGCGGGTGTCAGCAATATCAGCGGAGACAATACCATAGGGCTTTCCGCCGCCGGACTGGTGAATATCACGGGCGACGGCTCAAAGGGTGTCATTATTTCGGGACTTACCGGCATCGGAGGGGACAACAACTCGGGAGTAATGATAAGCGGTCTGATGAATGTGACAGGCAACATGGCTTCGGGATTTCAGTTTTCCGGCGTGTCAAATATCACGGGACAGAGTTTCAACGGTATGATGACCTCCGGACTCTTGAATGTGGTAGGTGAAAATATGAACGGTCTGCAGATTGCCGGTATCGCCAACATCACCGCTAAAGACCTGAATGGCGCACAGATCGGATTATGCAACTATGCGACGAAGGCCCATGGCTTTCAGATCGGTCTGGTCAATTATTACAGGGAAGATATGAAGGGATTGCAGCTCGGCCTCGTGAACGCGAACCCCGATACAAGAATACAAATGATGGTATATGGCGGTAACATCACGCCCGCCAACATAGGGGTACGCTTCAAGAACCAACTGTTTTATACAATCTTGGGAGTGGGTGCGTTCGATCAGAATCTGAACGATAAATTTTCTATCAGCACGTCTTACCGTGCCGGATTGGCGGTACCTGTTTACAAAGGTTTGTCCATTAGCGGTGACCTCGGATTCCAGCATATAGAAACGTGCTCCAACAAGGATGAAGTGATTCCCCGACGGCTTTATGGATTGCAGGCACGGGCGAATCTGGAATATCAGATCAGCAAAAAGTTCGGCATCTTTGCAACCGGCGGTTACGGACTGACACGGTATTACAACAAATCCAGCAATTTCGATAAAGGAGCGATCATAGAAGCAGGTATTGTCCTCTTCTAAGGCTGATTAATAAGTAATAGGTAATAAGTATTAAGTAATAAGTATTAGGTATTAACCGTAGCTGTCATTTAGAGGTATATCTATCTGTCATTCAGAGTTTTCATCACTTTATCAAAGTGAAACAATTCGATAATGACGAGCATAAGTATCTGTCATCCTGAGCTTGTCGAAGGATCTCCTCTTTTGTAGTCACAAAGAAGAGATTCTTCCTCCTTACAGTCGTCTGAATGACAGACAGATACGTCGGGATATTCCTAAAAAAAGAAAATGTAAGGCAACTAATTCGCAATGAATTAGTTG
>DXOL01000011.1:0-35215 GCA_019412825.1 Bacteroides thetaiotaomicron
CTCTTTCAATTAATGGATAATGTTTAACCAGTACAACTTTTTGGGGTCACTTCAAAAGTGGTATGTTTTCCAAAAATTCCCCACTCAGTTTCAGATAATCCAAAAGGCTGACAAACTCAATTCTACTACTTTCTTTATTCTTGAAAAAACTTCTGGTTTCCAATAAGGTTTTCTCACTTACTTCTTTTTCTTTCCGCCATTTGCCAAGATACAGAAAAAGAAAGATATTCTCTAAAAGAAATACAGAGGCAGTTACAATAATTACTATTCGTCTTATATTATGAGATTCCATATTTACTATTATTAAGTACAGATGTTCACCGAAAATTCAATAAACATCTGTCACTTCTTTTACTATTTCTTTACTTTGTAAAAAATAAGAATCGGATTCGCATCTTCGCTGGTCTTGTCAAGCAAACCACGAATAAGTTTAAGCGCTTCATCTGCTTGCTGCTGCGAAAGATGCATTCTCTTTAAGTAATCAGGATCACTATACAAACTGTTATAATAATCCAATTTGTTTGGATCGAAAGTACTGATCACCTGGTCATCCGTTTGCCAAAGATGCCGTGGATTTAAATCTAAATAACTTACGTCATCATTCAAATCATAAGTACATACGAACGTTTTTTGATCCCTGTCATAAAAGCCATAACGAGGTTGTCCCCGATAATCAAATCTCAAAAAAACAAAATGGTCAAACACAGCTAAGTTATCTAAAAGAATATAGCCATTCTTTATCATGTCTATGCCAACCGTAGGCCATTCAACTCGTCCATCATTTGCCCGCTCTCTAAATTCGTCCGGCATAGTGTGCTTTCCGCAATCCGCTATAAAAGCCGTTTCAAGCTTGTTATCTCCCACTACATATATTGTATCTCCAAGCAAGTTCGGATAAAAATAAAGCTCACCTTTCGCTTTTCTTAATACTGGATGGCAAGAAACTCCATGCTCCGCAGACGGCATATACACGCCTTCCACTTTGTGTGAGGAGTCTAGAGAAATCAAATTATATAATAAACCAACTCCAGAATTTATACCGGAGAGAAAAAGCCGATTATCCACATACTCTATTTCAACGGCATAATAACCCGGAGAAGGGAAGGATTCCATAAAATCCCCATTTACACGGTATACCACAATCTTATCATTGGCACGCGAATAAACATAGACTAATCCGTTTTCCTTATCCAATGTAAAACTAGTTAATTCTACAAAGTCCTCCGGTCCGTCTCCTCTATGACCTATTTTATTTTTTAGATTACCTTGAAAATCAAAGCAATAAACTGATTCTCCTTTTCTATCATTTACATAGATCAAATCTCCATCGACTTCTACTTTCTTTATTTCACTTAGCAGACAGTCCGCACTTGTCTCCAAAGGTACTACTGTTGCCGATTCACAATAGTCAGAAAGTTTCAATAAATCTTCCGCACCCGGCGAATCTATGTTAAAAACCTCTGCCACACCACTAGCTATTTTAGTAGATGACACGCATCCTGTGACTCCCAATAGGAGCAAAACAAGACTACACAAAAATACTGTACTTTTCATTTTGACTAATTAACAGCAGTAGTATGACCATTTGAAGTTCCACCGCCATTTGAAGTTCCACCACCATTCAGAAACACTCCCTCCTTCCGCCAAAAATCTGCGCAATACATTTGCTCACATTCACGATAATTTCCAGATACCAAACAAAGTATTTCAGCGTTTTTAACTGTAATATCAATATCCCCTTTACCATTTGCCTTGAACGGAATTATTCCTACCCAAATAGTCGCATTCGCTTCTACCGTTCCACTAATAGAACATGGACCTTTTTCTATTCCTACACCTTTAGGGTCTGAGTCACCAGCAGTTCCCCCATCCCCATTGTCCTGTCCATTATTTCCTTTATCAGCAGTAGTACTCTGAGCCAATATACTGGAATCCAAGCTGATTTCTTTTATTCCGTAATCATTCATTGCCCAATTCAAATTACAAAGCATAGCAGCAACTATCATTACCACTCCTGCAATCACAAATCTTTTAGTTTTCATCTTTCTTTATTAATGGTTAATACTATGAATGTAGGTCTATCGTCTACAATTCCGTTTATTATGTTACTCCTTATCCTTTATTATATATTCCGGTCTCTGCTTGCACTGCATAAACAGCTTACCCAAATATTCCCCCATTATTCCCAGCATCAGCAAGATAGCTGCACCCAATACGGATATCAGTATAGCCAAAGATGCCCAACCGGAAACTGTTTGCCCGGCAAAACAAGCTACATAGATGACATAGATGATTTCGGCTATAGCCAAAAGAGCAAAGAAAGCAGCCAAAGCTATCGCCCAACGTAACGGACGGACACTAAAGGAAGTTATGCCGCAGAGAGCAAAAGAAAACATTTTCCGGAATGAGTATTTTGTCTTTCCGGCATAACGGGTATGCGCCTCATAAGTAATTTGTGTCTGTCGAAACCCAATCCAGGAAGTCATTCCACGCAGAAACATATATTCTTCGTGACAATTCCGTAAAATATCGACCGCCTTAGCATCAAGCAAACGAAAGTCCGCCGATCCTTCTGATACAGGAATATCGGCTAATGAATTCATGATGCGATAAAATAAACCGGATGTTGCATTCTTGAACCAACCACACTTTCTGTCATTCTTTCGAACAGTATTCACTATGTCATAACCTTCAGACCAGAGAGCCAACATCTCAGGAATCAGTGCAGCCGGATGTTGCATATCCGCATCCATCGTAATGATAACCTCACCTTTTGCATGATCCAGACCGGCCTTCAATGCTTTTTGATGACCAAAATTACGAGAGAAACTAAGCCAATGCACGTGAGAATCATATTCTGAAAGATGTGACAATAGATCTAATGTGCCATCCGTGCTCCCGTCATCGACAAATACCAGTTCATAAAGTACCGCATTCTCCTGCATTACCTGGCATAATGCTGCATAAAGTGCCACGATGCAATCTGCTTCATTGAAACAAGGTATAACAATAGAGATGTTCGCCGGATGTCTGTTCATAAGTGTTCAAAGTGTGTCATTCATTCAGCACAAAGTTAAGAAAAAAGAACAAAGTACAACAGATCACTTAGTGGACAAATTCACACATTAAAGTGGACAAAATTCAAAAATAAAAACAGCGTTATCCTCTAGATTACAATTATTTACGATCCACACATTACAATAATATTCATTAGCAGGTGGATTAAGTAGTGGACATCCCATCAAAGCAAACGTATATAATGATCAAAATTATCTGTACCTGAAAGCCCGATAACCTTTTTTAATCGTTGTTTCTCCTTCACAATAGTGGATGGCGACAAACTTAATATATTTGCCAAAGATTTACAATCAAATCCAAGATAGACAAGATAACAAAGAACTTGCATTCGTAAAGAAAAAGGGCAGCACAATTCTTTCAAAGGCATTATCCGGTCACCGAACAGCCAATCAATAGTTTCTAATATATCCTCCCACTCCATATCTGTATGTACAATAGTAGGAGCAGGATTCTCTCTGAGTTGGACGAACATTAAAAGAGCTTTTTCAAATGTCAGTATTTTCATAAGAATAGATTTTACATGCAATTATACATAAATACACACGGAAACTACCCATCCCTACACAGGCTCTTTTATCTTAACTTCTTTTAAAGGTGAACTGTATCGTCTGAATATAAAGATATAAGGCTTTCTAAACTTGAAACAAAAAAACGATGCTGCTTCAGAATATCCCGAAACAGCATCGAATCTATCTCAAACTTTCATATAGTATAGAACTATATGAAGTTATCATATTATTTTATCTTAAGGGCAAAACCTCCTCCCGGTGCCAGATGAACTTTCAGTTTACCGTCCTTCTTTATCGGGAAGGACTCACACTTATAATCACGACCTGCCCGATGAGCATTCACACCATCTTTAAACAAAGTAGCATGATAAGATTTATCACCCAGGAAAGAACAATCGACTTCAATATCACGTGCACTCCAATCTGTAATTCCACCTATATACCAGACATCCCCTTTCCGGCGTGCTGTCACAATATACTCTCCCATTTTACCGTCAAGAACGATACTTTCATCCCATACAGTTGGTATTTCTGCGATAAATGCCGTTGATTCCGGCTCGCGCATATAGTTGCTCGGAGTATCGCACAACATATTAAAAGGAGATTCAAACACCATGTACAGGGCTAGCTGGCGGCAACGGGTTCCCTGACTCATCGGTTCTGAATAACAAGGATAATAGTTACCCTTAGAAGCATTTCTCATCGCCCCTTGCGTATAATCCATCGGACCGGAAACCTGACGGATGAAAGGAATCATCACATCATACTTCACCTGATCTACTGATGGTGAACTCCATTTCATCTGCTCCAACCCATTGACTCCTTCGAAATTCAATACATTCGGATAAGTGCGGTTCAATCCGGCAGGCTTATGAGTGCCGTGAAGGTCGAGAATCAGCTTGTATTTAGCACACATTTCAGCGGCACGATAGTTGAATGCAGTCATTTCCTGATCGTCACGGTCCATAAAGTCCACTTTGAACCCCTTTACTCCCATTTCGGCATAATGACGGCACACATTTTCCATATCACGTTCGAATGCATGATAACCGGCCCAAAGGATGATACCTACATTTTTGGAAGCTGCGTAATCTACCAGTTCTTTCAGGTCAATCTCCTTGACAACCTGCATCAAATCTGCCTGTAAGTTCACTGCCCATCCCTCGTCAAGTATCACATATTCGATATCGTTTGCAGAAGCAAAGTCTATATATGCCTTATAAGTCGGATTATTTACTCCGGTCACAAAATCAACGCCATCCAGATTCCAGTCATTCCACCAGTCCCAGGCAACCTTTCCCGGTTTAATCCACGAAAGATCGGACATACGTGAAGGCGCACCTAACAGGTAGCTGAGGTTGGTAGCGGCAAGGTCCTTATCGGTGGTAGTAACTACGGCTATACGCCAGGGGAAGTTTCTCGGCTTATCCACTTTGGCAATGTAGTCTTCATGCTCTTTCACCAACATCTGAAGCTGGTTGTGACCACCCTGCACCGTACGCTTCGGATAAGGGGCATGCATACTGCTCAAACGATTCCCGCCTTCCGAAGCAGAAAGATAAAGTCCCGGATAATTTTCCAGATCGGACTCTGTGATACAGACTTTCACTCCATCGCCCGCATCTACTACCAACGGCAAGAACATCAAGCGCTGTTTATTCAGTTTCGACAGTTTGTCCGTTGTATACGTATTCTCGAAAGAATTAAAAAACTGGGAGTTATAATCGCCGTCTTTACCGCTTTTTACATAAGGCACGGAGGCAGTCATATCCGATGGGAAACAATAATCGGATACTTCTGTCACTACATGAAAAGGCTTCTTCCCCTGATTCACAAAACGGTAGGCAATACCGTCATTGTATGCACGAAACTCTACATTCCAGTCTTTTTTGAAACGCAAGGTCAGTTCATTATAATGATTTCTCAATTCGCTGGCACGGTAGAAAGGAGATGGTATCATCTCGTCCACGCTTTTCCTGGAAGTTCCGGATAATTTCGCATTTTCTCCCCAGACATTCCCGTTATCCAACGTCATTGATATGGGAGAAGGAGTCAGAATCTGCCTGCCGTTGCATATAATGTCATAAGTCAGCCGATCGCCAATGGTTATTGTCGTTTTCAGATTTCCATCAGGTGAGGCTATTGTAAATTGCTTCTGAGCTTGCAACGAAAGCGTACACAAGACACATAATAATAAAAATGTAAGTTTTTTCATGGTTGTAACTAATATATCAGATTTCAAAATAATTATTCCGCAATAAAGCGCTTTGTCTGTACATCACGACTGTTCGTACCTATCATCACGTCAAACTCTCCCGGTTCGTAGATATATTGCAGCCCGGAATTATAAAATTTCAGGTCATCTTCCGTAAGTACAAATTTCACTTCACGGCTTTCTCCTTTTTTCAGGAAGATACGGTCGAAACCTTTCAGCTCTTTCACCGGACGCGCTACTTCCGCATAGATATCACGCAAATAGATTTGTACCGTTTCATAACCGTCATGGTTTCCTTTGTTGGTGACGGTAACGGAAGCTGTCAGGTTTCCATTTTTCGGCAAGGTCTCCGAACTGAGCTGCAGATCGCCATATACAAAGTCGGTATAGCTCAAACCGTAGCCGAAGGGATAAAGAGGTTCGTTACTCTCATCCAGATAGTTGCTGGCATACCGGTTGAAAACACGGTTGTCCGGGTCCGGACGTCCGGTATTCAGATAATTGTAGAACAAAGGAAGTTGCCCTACCGAACGAGGGAATGTAGTAGTCAGCTTACCGCACGGAACGGCTTTGCCAAACAGAACATCGGCAACAGCATCCCCTGTCTCACTGCCTCCGAACCATACATTCAGAATAGAAGGAATGTGTTCGCTCTCCCAGTTCAAGACCAAAGGACGACCGGTGAAGAGGAGCAGTACCACAGGCTTACCTGTTTTCACCAATGCTTTCAATAAGTCCTGCTGAGCGTCAGGGATTTCCAGATTAGTACGGGAAGGAGATTCACCACTCATTTCCGCACATTCACCCACAGCAGCCACAATCACATCGGCACGGGCAGCCGTACGCAATGCCTCGGCCAGCAGTTGCTGATCATTACCACGTTCCAACGGACGGATGCCGACAGCTCCTTTTTCCATTTCCGCATCATAATATACATTGCTGCCTTTGGCATAAAGTATTTCGGCCTTGTCTCCTACTGCCGACCGGATTCCTTCGAGTAATGTACCATGTCTGGACGGAGTACAGGTCATGCTCCACATTCCGCACATATTATTGCGTGCATCTGCCATCGGACCTATTAATGCAATTTTCCCTTTTTCCTCCAACGGAAGCAGGTGATTCTCATTTTTCAGTAGAACAAACGTCTCTGCCGCAACCTCGCGTGCAACTGCACGGTGCTCAGGCGTATAAAGTTCTTTTTCCGCACGTAACGTATCGCAATATTTATATGGATCGGCAAACAAGCCCAGTTTATACTTAGCCTCCAGCACACGACGGCAAGCTGCATCAATCTGTGCTTCGGTGACTTTCCCCTCTTTCAGCGATTCTTCCAGCGTATTGAGAAAGCCGCAGGAAACCATGTCCATATCCGTCCCCGCCTGCAAAGCACGGACAGAAGCTTCCTTCAGAGGAGCCACTCCATGAATGGCCATTTCGGCAATGGAATTGTAGTCTGTGACCAGAAGTCCCTGAAATCCCCATTCGTCACGAAGTACATCTGTCAACAGCCATTTATTTGCCGTAGCCGGTATACCGTCTACTATATTAAAAGAGCTCATCACACTACCGACACCGGCCTCAACCGCCGCCCGATAAGGAGCAAAATATTCGTTATACATACGCAGATGGCTCATGTCGACTGTATTATAATCCTTACCGGCTTCTGATGCTCCATAGAGGGCGAAATGTTTTACACAAGAAAGGATTTCATCTTTTCCCTGCATACTGTCACCTTGATAACCATGCACATAAGCCTTTGCCAGCAGTGAACCCAGATAAGGGTCCTCACCGCTTCCTTCGGCAATACGTCCCCAACGGGCATCCCGGCAGATATCTACCATCGGGCTGAATGTCCAGCAAATGCCATCTGCACTGGCTTCAATGGCAGAAATCCGCGCCATCCGCTGAATAGCCAACGTATCCCAACTGCATGAGAGCGCCAACGGTATGGGGAAAATCGTCTCATAACCATGTATGACGTCCGCCCCGACTATCAAGGGAATTTTCAATCGGGTTTCTTCCACTGCCAGCCGTTGCAGGTCATAGATTTTTTTGATTCCTTTTACATTGAAAAAGCCACCGATCTCTTCTTTGCGAATCATATCACTAAGCTCACTATTCATCACCAAGCCTGTCACCAAGTCGCCACCGGAAGGAAGGTTCAACTGTCCCAGCTTCTCACGGATCGTCATTTTACCCATCAGGTCCGTGACAAAGCGATCCATCTCCACCTCTTTTCCCCCACCAGACTCTGAACAGGAAAAGAATGTAATGCCACAAAGGGCACCAAACACCAGATTTCTTATTTTCATAAGCTCTTCAAATTATTTATTTACTTTTCTGACTTTACCTTCTATACAATAACGGCAACATCGGTCAACAGAATCTATTTCGCCAAAGTTAACACTTCCTTCTAAATAATGAGACATATACCCGCAAAATAGATTATTTATTTCTGTCAACTGAATCTATATACAATAGACGGTTCAGAAAGAAAAAGCCACATTAATTCAGAGCTACAAATTTTCCATCCTTAATATAAATAGGTGTTATCACCGGATGTTCCGTCTGCGAATTCGGTGCATGATAAGAAATCATCAGCCTGCCTTTAAGATCCTTGAATACCATCGCGTGTCCGCCATCGTCACTATTTAGCGTTTCGGGCTCCTGCACCCAAGGACCAAGAACATTACCCGATGCCGAGACAGCCTGCCCGATGGCATATTTTCCATCTGTCTTTCGGAAACTGGACCATAACATAATCAATTTTCCATCATCCAGACGATAGATAAAAGGAGCATCCGTAACATTGCCCGTCACCCCGGAACTTGCAATAGAGCCTACCCAGGGAGCTTCCGAAGCCTTGAACAACAGATACGGATCACCTTCTGTCGTTTTCAGATCTTTCGCCAGCCGTTGGGCATAAATTTCACCGTCGATAGCCTCCAGCCACTCACGACAGAACAACAGCCAGGGATCTCCTTCTTTGTCAATATACAAAGATCCATCCAGACACATCCAGCCGGAAGGAGTAATCGCCTTGTTTACAAGTGGAGTGAAAGGGCCTTTCGGACTATCGGAAACTAGAATAGAAGTTCCCCGCTTCACTCCCGCATTACTGAATGTAGTAAATAAATAATAACGTCCTTCATATTCATACACATCCGGTGCCCAAAAGTCCTGTTGCCCCCAGAAATCACTTTTAGCTATAAAAGAATAGCCTTCGTCTTTCCACGTGGACAGGTCTTTACTTTTATAAACTCTGATTTTCAAGTTATTATTGAAATGAAGATAATACATCGAAGTTTTCTTGTCGACCAGAATAAACGGGTCCCGCAAACGCAAACTCGATACAGGAATCGTGAAACTTTCTCCCCCCACTTCATCCGGATCGGTGGAGGAAGTCTGTCCATCATCATTACTACAACTGACAATATACGCTCCCATCAATAACAAGAGCGAAAGAATAGAATGCTTTAACTTTTTCATATATCAATGATTATTTAATAAAATACCTATTGAAAACTGATAAATAAATTGTTTATGATCAATAATGAGGATTCTGCTCTATATGAGAATTTTCAATAATGACCGAAGTAGGAATCGGGAACAAAAGATTCTTCTCTGAGAAATTAGTACTATACTTCTTTCCGGTTTCTACATATTTCCCCATCCGGATCAAATCTTCCCTGCGCTTTCCTTCATACCAGAACTCCCAGCCTCTTTCTTTCAGAATCCAGTCTCTCAACGACTCCTTATCCGGGAAATCGGATAATTGCTTCATGATAGCGTCCCCACCATCAGCAGCCTGTTCCATTGCTGTAAACTCGATTTCATCAATCCAAAGTTCATATCCGCTTCCGGAATTTCCCAAGGCAAGGAACAGAGCACAATTTTGATCTTCCGTAGCTTTACCTGTCTGTGTGGAGAATTCCTTTACTTCGCCTGCTTTCAAAGAGATGGATTCCATGTGGCTCAATGGTCCTTCAACGCGTATTTCAAACTGAATGTCTTTCGAGGCTTTCAACTTCATCTTTATTGAATACTTACGCCCTTTTGCAACCAAAGGTTCTGTTCGCATCTGCAAAGTCCAGAATTCCGTACCCGAAGATTCAACTTCCACATGTAAGCTGTTTCCGTTATTCAACGTGTTGTTTTTATCCACATCATACTTCCAGGCAGATCCACCGGCCTGATCGTAGTTATTCATCGAGAATATCCCTATAACATTGTCAACAAACTCTCCGTCAAAGCTCTCTTTAAAAACGGGTATTGCAGGCAGAGAGGTGCCAAAGCCAAAAGCACGTTTCCGGATATCATTAATCAGATCGACACTCCCCTGATTAGGACCATTCAGTTCATTCAATGCTTCCGCCTTAAATAACAACACTTCTGCATATCGGTCGAGTACCTTGTCATTGCCTGCCCATGTGCCTGTAGCTTCAGGATCAATCCCATATTTCAAAGGCAAAGCGCCTACATCACCACTGGCTCTCAAATCAACTGTAACACCGGACTTTGATGTATACTCGGCTTGTGCCAAAGCTCTTCGCCGGTCATTTTCATCAAACGTATCATAGAATCCCCACGGCATCCGGTGTCCGGACCAGCCTTCAACGATGTTTCCAGAGGGTGAAGCGTAGTCACCCGGCAAAATGTTTGCATACGTATGATTACCATAATCTGCCAGCGGTTCTGCTCTCACGACAAACATCAGTTCTTTATTACCTTCGTTCTGAGCTGAAAATATACTTGCATAATCCTTCTCCAGTTCATAGTAATTCAGACCGATAATCTCATTTGCCGTTTCGAGAGCATTCTGCCACTGCTTTTCATGCATATAATATTTCAGTAAATAATGCAGGGCAGCTCCTTTTGTGATGCGTCCATATTCAGCTTGTTCTACCGGAAGTGCGTCGGCAGCAGCACGCAGTTCTGTCGTCAGGAAAGTTCCGACTTCTTCAGACGTAGGTCTGTAAGGTTTATAATCCGGATCCGGATTGATTGCCTGGTCGGCTTCCAGAATCATTGGCATAGGACCATAAAGCCGATATAAATCGAACATGAAAAAGGCTCTGAGCGCCCGGACCTCCGCAATATACAAGTCTTTCACCGACTGAGCTACCGGAGACTCTTCCATCTTCGCTATCGTATAAGTGCAACGGGTGATATTAGGGGCAGTCCAGTTATAGAATCCTTTCACCATCTGGTCAGCATCCGTCCACGAACCATTCAGAAAAGCAACCCATGACCACTTGGTAGTCCATTCTTCGGTTGAAACTTCATCCATTACAAAAGAACTTCCATCACAAAATAAATAAGGTCCCCAGCCTTTTTGGCGTAATTCATAATAAAGAGCAACCGTTGCAGCCGAAAGGTCTGCAGGAGTATTAAACGCATTTCCTGTATCTACAACTCCATACAAGTGAGGTTCCAAACTCCCCTCACAGGCTACAAACTGAATGCTTATAAATAGTAATAATAGTTTTTTAGCTAATTTCTTCATGACATTCCAGTTTAAAATTTCACATCAAGTCCAAATGAAAAAGTCTTCTGTTGAGGATATGACGCCCGGTCGTTTTCAACTTCCGGATCGAGTCCTTTATATCCGGTAAACGTCAGCAGATTCTGACCGGAAAAGTAAAATCTTACTTTCAACTTATCGGCTTTAAACAGTCTGCTCAAATCATATCCCAACGTTACGTTCTTCAGACGTAAATATGTATTCTTCTCCCAGTTCGGAGCGCCGTAGCTATCATAGCTGTTCACTTCGCCACTAGGCATAGCGGAACTCATGTTGTCGGAAGTCCAACGATTTTTTATATCCGCCAAAAAGTTATTATTGTCTTTCAGCCTCTGGATGCCGTTTCCACCATACACCCCGTGTTCTATCTGAGTGTAAGGATAGGAATATCCGCCAACCGAAGCATAAAGATAGATATTCAGATCAAATCCTTTGTACCGGAAATCATTCGAGAATCCCATAGTAAACTTCGGTGCACGTGTCCCCAGATATACG
This sequence comes from Bacteroides thetaiotaomicron, assembly GCA_019412825.1. GTDB lineage: Bacteria > Bacteroidota > Bacteroidia > Bacteroidales > Bacteroidaceae > Bacteroides > Bacteroides thetaiotaomicron_A. The sequence continues at coordinate 11,822 of DXOL01000011.1, forward strand.
ACATCTGCCTGGTCTATTTTCCCATCAGGCTTTCCTGTCAGATTCCCTTCCTCGTCGAGTCCGTTCACATCTTTATATTTGCGCTGTCCCGGTAACAAGTCCGGCATAGCCGGCGTATCTTCACCCGCCTGCTTTATACCGTCCGGAATCAGCGTATAGATAGCACTTACCGGATCGTTTTCTTTGACATAAGGAGCCAGGATTACTTTCGGATCACGTTCTTTCCATCTGTCACGATAGGAAGTATACGTCAATGTCGATTCCCAATGTAACGGTCCTTCCAGGTTCACTGTATTCAGCGTCAGTTCAAAACCGGTACTTTTTGTTTTTCCAATGTTGGACCATATACCGGTAGTGACAGCTGTATGCGGCAGCGAACGCCAGCTCAGCAGGTCTTTTACCTCTTTAAAGAAAACATCTACACTACCATTGATACGATTCCGGAAGAAACCGAAATCCAGTCCGAAGTTAACTTCTGTAGTCGTTTCCCACTTTAAATCAGGATTACCGAACTTTCCCAGATTTACTCCTCTCTTTTCTGTATCTCCCAGATAATAATTTCTGCCGTCAAAAGCAAAGTACTCGGAAGCGGCATCATTAGGCAGATTTTCATTACCTACCTGTCCCATGCTGACACGCAGTTTGGCATCGGAAAGCCAACTGACATCTTTCAGGAAGTCTTCCTGATTCATTCTCCACGCAAATGCTCCCGAAGGAAAGAAAGCATAACGATTATTCTTTCCAAAACGGTCGCTACCATCGATACGGGCAGTAAAAGTAAACAGATACTTGTCTTTGAAAGAGTATTGGGCACGACCAAAATAAGAAGCCAACACGTGTTTATTTTTATAAGAACTGACCACCGGGCGCGTTTCACCTGCCTGTAGTTTATAATACATCAACGCATCAGACATAAATCCCATAGCACGTGCATACGCTCCGTCATCATTCTGCACTTGATACGAATATCCCAGTAACGCAAGAAGTTTATGTTTTTCCTTGAAAGTCTTCTGAAAATTGAAAACCATATCTGCCACATAGTCTTCACGGTTGGCGGAATTGATATTCGCATCTCCATTCACACTACTTCCATATTTCGTAGTCATCGGATAGTAGCTATGGCGGGACCCGTCGCGAATATCCGCACCGGCAGACAGTTTCAACCAAAACACATCTTTTATAAAATAGAAATTAGTAAATGCTGTTGCCAGAAAACGCTTGGTCTTTGTCTCATCTTCAATGTCGAGATAGGACAAAGGATGATTGAGCAATGCCTGCTTAGGATCTTCCATCCATTTGCCGGTCGTCGGGTCTCGTTCCGCCTTCACTGTCGGACTATAACTTAACGCCGATTCAATAATACCTGCCGTACTGTCATATCCTCCCCCCAGTGTCGCATTCTGATCGACTACATAAGAGGCTGTGGCAGAAATACCATAATCCCACCATTTCGTTATTTTATGATCCAGATTATAACGGAAGCTGTAGCGTTTATAGCCGGATGTCTTCACCACTCCTTTCTGATCGAAGTAGTTCAGCGAAATCAATGATCTCATTTTTTCATTACCATAAGTCACTGTGAGGTTATGTTGCTGGATAAGACCTGTACGGGTAATCATATCATACCAGTTGGTCCCTTTTCCGGCTTTTGCTATTTCTTCATCTGTGTACATAGGTACATAAGGGCTGACAGCACTCGGATCTGTATTCCCATAAGGGTATACCAAGTTCTGCATTAAATACTGTTCTTTATAGTAACTGTTCTGAGTAGTCATTAACTCTCCGGCCGTCAATAATTCCGGTCGTTTATTTATAGTCTGAAAAGACATATTCATGTTATACTCTACTTTCGTATCCTGAGTACCTCTTTTTGTCGTAATCAGAACAACTCCATTAGCACCCCGCGCACCATAAATGGCAGTTGCCGAAGCGTCCTTCAAAATCTCTATGGATTCGATATCGTTAGGGTTAATACTGCTCAAAGGGCTGTTGCTTCCTGCCGTCCACTGATTACCGCTTCCCGGATTGACACCGGCATTCACTATGGGGAAACCATCGACCACATACAGCGGATCATTCCCCGCACCGGTAGAAGCCGCACCACGAATCAGGACTTCAATACCACCACCAGGCTGCGCACTCCCCTGTTTTACAGTAAGTCCTGCCGCACGTCCCATCAACATTTCAGAGAAGTTCGGCGAAGCCGTCTTATTGAGCTTCTCAGACTTTACAGAAACAATCGAAGCATTCAGATCACTTTTCTTCATTGTACCGTATCCCACTACTACAACTTCATCCAGCAATTCTTGCTTTTCATACAAAACGATGGATAAATCTGTCTGATTTCCAACTTTCACTTCCAGAGGCTGATAACCGATGTAAGATAGTTCCAATACCGCTCCCGGCGATACCTCCAACGTAAACTTCGCATTTATATCCGATACCGTTCCGTTAGTTGTCCCTTTCTCTTTGATGGTAACACCGATAATAGGCTCGCCGTTAACATCGTTCACCACACCTGTTATCTTACGTTTTTTACCATCCTTTGAAGTACTCTGCCTGGCTTGTCCTTTCTGAACAATCACATTCTTCCCCTTTACTTCATAGACAACGTCTTGTCCGTATAATATCTGATTGATAGCCTCATTCAGCTCTTTCGCCTTTACAGTTATAATCTTTTTTGTATCCAGATCTCCGACTTTATAAACGAAAGAATATCCGCTTTTATTCTTCAACTGGGTCATTGCTTCTTTCACTGAAACGTTATCCATTTTCAATGAAACAGCCTGGGCTAGTATTGCCATGTTAAGGCAAAACAGAGCCATGACCATTAATATGGCCTTCTTCCTGTAATTCATAAAATAAACAAATTATTAATTAAAACTTGAATAACTCGTTTTAAAAGAGATGTATTTTGCTAACTTTGCATATTCTCTTTTGAAAACATATTCACACTAGATGATTGTTGAAAGAAGAGATTCAAGGAGCCGGGAGATGTCCGAAATCTTCCGGTTTTTTATTTGTCTCTCCTTATTTGTCAGCTAAAGATTATTCTGTATTTTTCTCTTTATTCATACTTTTCAATTTTTAAGGTTAAACAATCATAGCATTATAATCTCTGGTAACCGGTTAATAGATAGTTATATTGCGTTCTTCAATCTTATATTGCATTTTTTCCGTAGAAGCCAGTGCTTCCAGTACTTCCTGGATATTTTGTTCGCGACGAACGAAATTACCATAGAAGCGGAATGTTTTTAAGGAATCATTAGCTATGTGAATATTCACATTATAGCTACGTTCCAATTCTTTGGCGATATCCGGTAAGAGTTCTTCATCAAAAAACAAGTAACCGTCCGTCCACTGAGACGCATTGGATGCGGTAACCGACTCTACAGTCAAAAGCCCATTCGCCTTATTTAATACTGCCCTTTCATCAGGTGAAAGGACTGCTTCCTTTTCTTCTCTCAACAAGTTGTTCAATCCGACCTTACCTTCCAGCAAAGAAACGACCACTTCATGATCTTCCGGATAGTCACGGAAATTGAATTTTGTTCCCAACACCTGTAATTGCAAATCTTTAGTCTTTACGAAAAAGGGAATCTTCTCATTCCGCTTTACCTCAAAATATCCTTCGCCTTCCAGTTCTACTTTTCGGTTATCGACACCAAACCCCTGCGAGTATGTCATGCGTGAACCGGCATTGAGCCAGACCAATGTACCATCCGGCAAATAAAGTTTTGTTTTTGATCCTAAAGGGGCTTCTACTGAAATATCTGCAAAAGTATCTTTCACATTCACCTCTCCCTGCCAATAAGAAATACATCCCACCGCTATTATGATTGCAACAACCGCAGCATAACGCCACAACGCCGACAAGCTAAAACCTTGACGGGAAGTGCTCTGAATTTCCTTCTGACTTTCGATGCGGTTTCTAAAATTCTCAAACGCTTTATCCTTATCATAGACAGATGCGGCTTCACGACTTACAGCTGAAAACCAGATCTCCCGCTGCCGGATAAAATATTGCTGATTTTCAGCCGATGCGGCAATCCATGTTTTCAGTTCATCTAAAGCGTTCTTATCCAGACCTTCAGTCAGATAGTTAGCAATCAGTTCATCAATATGTTTATTTTCTTCTTCCATATTTATGCTTTCTATAAAGGAGACAGTTGTTTTTTAATTAAGGGTAGTCAGAAAATGATTTTTTTTCGCTTTACCTGAAAAAAAGTAGTAATAGAGAAATCAGGTACTTACTCAAATGAGCGTGCAAAGAAGCTAAAGCATTCTTTATATGATATTTAACTGTATTAATAGATATTCCCAGTTCACCGGAAATTTCTTCGTATGATTTTCCTTCAAAGCGGCTTTTAGCAAAAGCACGACGGCATTCGTCCGGTAATTTATCGATAGCCTTATATATTTCGTTTTCAAGTTCACGTTCCAGTAAAATACCTAACGGATGCGAATCGGACAGTATGACTTTATCATCCGTTATCTCATCGGGCATAAGAGCAGAAAATGCTATTTCTCTCTTTTCACGTTCCGAATTAAGATAGTTAATGCAACGATTACGGACAGCTCTCAGCAGGTAACTACGGATAGAGACTGAAATATCCAAAGTCTCACGTATCTCCCATAAATGAAAGATAGTATCTCCTACAATGGTTTCGGAAAGGAACTGATCTTTTAGATAACCATTAGCGACATAACAGAGCAAGGCATAGTGATGATCATATATGTAGCGATAAGCATTTTCATTGCCTATCTTCAGTTGCTCTACTATTAAAGTTTCAGTATTCTCCATGAATGTACCAGTCAGATTAATAGCACAAATTTAGAGAATTATTCGAATTTAAAGCATATAAAGCCAAAAATCCCTCCAAAGAAAAAAACTTTAGAGGGATCTTCTGTATACTACTCTGTATAAAATCTATTTCATCTTATATATGAGTGTACCACCTTTCAGAATATCTTCATGAGAAATAGTATTCTTTGTATAAGGTTCGCCATTCAGCGTGATACTATCCACATATTTATGTTCCTTCGACAAGTTTTCAGCGATCACAGTAAAGGTCTCTCCATCAGCCAGATGTAACACAATCTTCGGTAACTGAGGAGCACCGAATACATAATTACCGCTTACCGGATCTACCGGATAGAATCCCATTGCACTGAACATATACCATGCGGACATCTGACCACAGTCATCATTACCACAAAGTCCGTCAGGCTTGTTCTTATATTGAGTATCAAAGATTTCACGGATTAGTTCCTGTGTACGTTCCGGACGACCTGCCAAAGCATATAAATAAGTAACATGATGACTTGGCTCATTACCATGTGCATACTGTCCGATCAAACCTGTCACATCAGCCTGGGTTGTTTCCAGTTTCACTGTAAACAGGGAATCCAGCTTGTTCAGAAAAGGTTCTTCTCCACCGAATAGAGCTATCAAACCGGGAACATCGTGTTGCACATGCCAGGTATATTGCCATGCATTTCCTTCCGTATAGTCACCACCTGTACTTTCCGCATGTCCTACATCACTAGGATTAAACGGAGATTTCCAGGTTCCGTCAGCTTTACGCGGACGCATAAAATTCGTCTGTGAATCGAATAAGTTCTTATAATAATCTGCACGTTTCGCAAAGGAAGCAGCATCTTCTTCTTTTCCCATACGACGGGCCATGTCAGCTGCCGCATAATCGTCATATACCGATTCCAGAGTTGAAGAGACGGATTCCGCTTTTGTCAGGTCTGTCGGGAAATATCCGTATTTCGTATACACTTCCCAATCGGACTTCAACGGATGAGATACAGTCTGTGTCTTCTTCACTATATTGAAGGCACGTTCCGCATCAAAGCCACGGAAACCTTTGCGGTAGGCTTCAGCAATAACAGATACACCATGATTGCCAATCATACAGAAGTTTTCTTTTCCCCACAATGCCCAAATAGGCAGGAAGCCTTGTACTTCACCTTGTTCTATCAATGAATTAACAAAACCATCCACACGTTCGGGAACCATTAATGTATAGAATGGATGAGCGGCACGATAAGTATCCCACAAAGAGAAGGTTGAGTAGAATGTTCCTATTCCGGCCTTCACTATCGAATCGGAAGCATTGCGATACATACCGTCCACGTCTGAAATCTGATTGGGCTGAATCAGCGCGTGATAGAAACAAGTATAGAAATTCGTCTTTTCATCATCCGTACCCTCTACGTCGATACGACTCAGATAGCTGTTCCATTCGTCATGGGCAGCCAGCTTCACACCGTCAAAGTTCCAGTCTGGTATTTCAGCCTGAAGGTTCTTCTTTGCCCCCTCTACGCTGGTAGTCGAAAGAGCCACCTTCATCATCAATTCATCTCCCGGCTTCAAGTCGAAAGTAGCAATGATACGTTTGCCTTTCTCTGTTTCTCCCATCGGAAGGTAAAGCGAATCTATTACGGGACGGTTAAACTTCATCACAAAGAAGTAGTCCTGATCAACCCAGACCGTGTTATTCACGTGCCCGGTCAGCGTCTGAGCATCTTCCCAGTTCACCTCACAACTATTCACTTGTGAATGATATTGTTCTTCTCTCCAGGCAGGTCCGTGCTGCAAATCGATCAGCAGAGAAGCTGAATCCGCTTTATGATATGTATAACGATGAAGAGCCGCATGGATAGAAGCAGTCAGTTCCGCCTTTACCTGCGGATCGGATAATTCGACTGTATAATATCCCGGAGTAGCAGCTTCCTTGTCTTTTGGGAAATGGCTGCGGTAAGCATCCCATGCACGGGCACGGGTACCGGTAACCGGCATTACCAGGATATCACCCAAATCCATACATCCGGTTCCGTTCAGATGAGTCTGAGTGAAGCCCCAAATCAGAGAGTCCTGATAAGTATATTCCGAACAATATCTCCAACCGACTGCACCCGTCACCGGACTGGTCTGTATCATTCCGAAAGGATAACAAGCTCCGGGGAATGTATGTCCATTGTCAGCAGCACCAATAAAGGTATTCACATACTGGGTGTAATCTTTCGTTTCCGTTTTTTCTGCCGGATCACAAGATGCACATAAAAGCACACCCGCCAGAGCAGCGGTCATCAGAGGGATTTTTCTTTTCATGATAAGTATGATGTTAAGTTAATGTCGCATTATGACAGCGACAAAGATAAAAAAAATCCCTCTGATAGCATTGGTATGCTATTGTTTATTTCTGATTATATACGATGATACTTTGCTAATTTTGCACGATAGTAACCTTCCACATCTTTCCAATGATAATAAGGAGCCAAGTCAGTCTTTACCGGTAACTTCGTTTCATGTTCGTTCAGTAATACTTTCACCAGAATATCATCATTCCCTTTCTTGCGGAAAAACACAAACTGCACATTACAGGCCATAGGGAAGATATTGTAAGAACGCCATTGTTCTGATAATTTTTCTATATCCGGATAAGACTCTCCGTGATTATCAAGCTCCAGCAATGCCACTAAAGGCAGCAAACATGATTCATGCCCGAACCGCAAAGTAGCACCGTGCTTACTGTCTTTCAAAGCACCGTCGGCAGTATCCAGAATATTACGCAACAGTTCAGCTTCACGATAAGGCATCAGGCAGTCTGTTACCGGCGAACAGGCGTGAGTCAGATACCAGTATACATTGTTACAACTCCACAGGTCATAGCATTCATCATTTGTGAACAAAGAATACAACTCCATATCTGTGTCATGACTCTGCATATTGGCGGCAATATCGAACAGTCTCCTCATCAGACGCACTGTATCGACATTTTCCTCCACATAAGCGTCATCTGTAAACAAGACTTTCATCAGGCGTCCCGGATGTATATGTTTTGCTTCGAACTCTTTTCTCGCTTTCTTCACTTCCTCCGAATCTGCCAGATTGCTTAACTTCTTATCAGAAGGATTCATGTAAGGCATATCGTGATAGCTCGCGTCATTCCTTATTTTCAGTTTGGGATTCATAGCCTGCAACTGGAGACATTCGGAAGTCATGGACAATATACAACGGATGACGACTGTAGAACGTGCGTCCACTTCCGCACTGTCGGCAAATATTTGCGGAAAATTAGCATACATACGTTTCGCAATACCCCTATGTTGGCGTGCTCCGACGGAGGTCAGTTCACCATACCGTTTTTCTGCCATATCGGACATTTGCAATACGACTTCCAATGTACGTTTGCCCGTATCAGTCAGTTTATTCAGAGAGTCCGCCTGCAACAATACCTTTTTAGGGAAAAGATAATCATTCGGATCAATCAGATAGCGGGAACCATGACGGGCATACGTACTTATGTAAAAAGGTTCGTATCCTTTTGGAGGAGCTTTCAGCTTGCCTATCGGTGACGGATACGCATAATAATTATTAGCTGAAAGTTGCCGGTTGGCATTAATCTCTTCGCGAGCAGTTTGTGCTTGTGTCGTCAGGACGATTAAGAGTAATAAAATAACAGAAGTGATTCTTCTCATAATAGTATGATTTTTCGAATTATAAATGAAGCCGTACTACAAAGCTACGGAATATTCCCGACAGAGAGATAACAAACGGCTGAAAATATTTCTGTTTGTTTAATGGGAAGAAGTCCGGATAATTATATTGATTGACTGTGACAAAACAAAAATTCGCACGACTTATTGAATAAATATCAACTCAATTATTTATCTTTGTTAGCTTAAAAATAAGCTGGCTCAAAAAAACAATAGTATAATGAAAGATTTCTTGAAATTTACGCTTGCCACTGTGACCGGTATCATCCTGTCAAGCATTGTATTATTTATTATCGGCATGGTAACACTGTTCGGCATTGTATCAACCGCGGATACAGAAACAATAGTGAAAAAGAATTCTGTGATGATGCTCGACCTGAACGGTGTATTAGTCGAACGCACTCAGGAGAGTCCGTTAGGTATCTTATCACAGTTGTTCAGCGACGACTCCAATACATACGGGCTGGACGATATTCTTTCTTCCATCAAAAAGGCAAAAGAAAATGAAAATATCAAAGGAATTTATCTGCAGGCAAGTATGCTCGGAACTTCGTATGCATCTTTGCAGGAAATCCGTAATGCATTACTCGACTTTAAAGAAAGCGGAAAGTTCATCATAGCCTACGGAGATAGCTATACACAAGGACTTTATTATCTTTCCAGTGTAGCGGACAAGGTATTGCTCAATCCGAAAGGAATGATTGAGTGGAAAGGCATCGCTTCCGCTCCTCTGTTCTATAAAGACTTGTTGCAAAAGATCGGAGTAGAAATGCAAGTATTTAAAGTAGGTACTTATAAATCTGCCGTAGAACCGTTTATTTCTACAGAAATGAGTCCCGCCAATCGTGAACAGGTGACAGCTTTTATCAACTCGATCTGGGGACAGGTTACCGAAGGGGTATCTGCTTCCCGTAGCCTCCCCGTAGATTCACTAAATGCTTTAGCTGACCGTATGCTGATGTTTTATCCGGCAGAGGAAAGTGTGCAATGTGGCTTGGCGGACACATTGATTTATCGTAATGATGTGCGCGATTATCTCAAACAATGGGCAGAACTGAAGGAAGACGATCGTCTTCCGATACTAGGATTGAGCGATATGATCAATGTAAAAAAGAATACGCCTAAGGATAAAAGCGGTAACATTGTAGCAGTCTACTATGCATCCGGAGAAATTACTGATTATAGCGGTTCTTCGGCTTCCGAAGAGGGAATTGTAGGAACGAAAGTCATCCGCGACTTGCGCAAGCTAAAAGAGAATGATGATGTGAAAGTGGTCGTACTCCGTGTTAACTCTCCGGGTGGAAGCGCTTTTGCATCCGAACAAATCTGTCACGCAGTGAAAGAACTGAAAACAAAGAAACCGGTCATTGTCTCTATGGGCGATTACGCTGCATCCGGTGGTTATTATATGTCTTGCATGGCCGATACAATCGTTGCCGAACCTACTACCTTAACAGGTTCTATCGGAGTTTTCGGCATGATACCAAACTTAAAAGGATTATCTGAAAAGGTCGGCCTGACGTTCGATGTGGTAAAAACAAACAAGTTTGCGGATTTAGGAGTTATCATGCGCCCTTTCAATCAGGATGAGAAAGCATTGATTCAGATGAGTGTTGCCCAAAGTTATGATACATTTATCAGCCGTTGTGCCGAAGGACGACACATGACGAAAGAAGCGATCGAAAAAGTGGGTGAAGGTCGTGTATGGACAGGAGAAATGGCTAAAGAACTTGGATTGGTAGACGTACTCGGAGGTATTGATACTGCCTTGGAGATTGCTGTCAAGAAAGCTGGAATCGAAGGATATACAGTTGTCTCTTATCCGGCAAAACAAGACCTCCTTTCTTCACTGCTCGATACGAAACCCACTAATTATGTGGAATCACAAATATTGAAAAGCAAGTTAGGAGAGTATTATCAACAATTCGGTATGCTGAAGAATCTAAAAGAGCGTTCCATGATTCAGGCACGCATTCCGTTTGAACTAAATATCAAGTAAACTGTACTGCATGGACGAACACTTTATCAAGATACATAAGTGGCTTTACCCTGTCTCGTGGATTTATGGGGCAGTGGTAACAGTAAGAAACAAACTCTTTGACTGGGGATTCCTCCGGTCAAAGAGTTTTGGCGTTCCTGTCATCTGCATCGGCAACCTGTCTGTAGGCGGCACGGGAAAGACGCCGCACACCGAATATCTGATAAAGTTACTTCGTGATAACTATCATGTGGCTGTATTAAGCCGGGGATATAAAAGGCATAGCCGGGGATATGTGCTTGCCACTCCCCAAAGTACTGCACGCAGCATCGGTGACGAGCCTTACCAAATGCATACCAAATTCCCGTCCGTCACACTGGCTGTCGATGAGAACCGTTGCCATGGCATAGAACAATTACTATCCATTAAAGAACCGTCCATTGAAGTTGTATTGCTGGATGATGCTTTCCAGCATCGCTACGTCAAACCGGGACTAAGCATCCTGCTGACGGATTATCACCGCCTCTTCTGCGACGATACTTTACTTCCGGCAGGTCGTTTGCGCGAGTCTGTCAACGGTAAAAACCGGGCACAAATCGTCATTGTCACAAAGTGTCCGCAAGATATTAAGCCGATTGACTATAATATTATCACGAAACGACTGAACCTTTATCCTTATCAGCAGTTATACTTTTCATCGTTTCGTTATGGAAATCTGCAACCGGTATTTCCATCAGCAGCTTCAGAGACTGATTCTACAGCGAATGAGTTACCTCTGAGCGCTTTAACGAATACGGATATTTTGCTGGTAACGGGCATTGCATCACCTGCGCCTATTCTCGAAGAGTTGAAAATATATACCAATCAGATTGATTCGCTTTCATTCGACGACCATCATCATTTCAGCCATCGGGACATACTACAGATCAAGGAACGATTCAGAAAACTGAAAGGTGAACATAAACTGATTGTCACCACCGAGAAAGATGCAACCCGCCTGATTCATCATCCGGCATTGAGCGAGGAACTGAAACCGTTTATCTATGCCTTGCCGATTGAAATTGAAATATTACAAAATCAACAAGATAAATTTAACCAACACATTATTGGCTATGTTAGAGAAAATACAAGAAACAGCAGCTTTTCTGAAAGGGAAGATGCACACCAGTCCTGAAACAGCCATCATCCTTGGCACCGGACTTGGCAGTTTGGCAGACGAGATCACCGAGAAGTATGAAATAAAGTATTCAGATATTCCTAACTTCCCGGTATCTACTGTCGAAGGTCACAGTGGAAAACTTATTTTCGGAAAGTTAGGCAACAAAGACATCATGGCGATGCAGGGGCGTTTCCATTATTATGAAGGTTATTCCATGAAGGAAGTGACTTTCCCTGTACGTGTAATGCGTGAGCTGGGCATCAAAACGTTGTTTGTGTCCAACGCCAGCGGTGGTACAAACGAAGCTTTTGAAATCGGCGACCTGATGATTATCACCGATCATATCAACTACTTCCCCGAACATCCGCTTCGCGGCAAGAATATTCCTTATGGTCCGCGCTTCCCGGATATGAGCGAAGCATACGATAAGGAACTGATTCGTAAAGCTGACGAGATTGCTCAGGAAAAAGACATTAAGGTACAACATGGAATTTATATCGGTACGCAAGGTCCTACTTTCGAGACTCCTGCTGAATATAAACTATTCCACATTCTGGGTGCCGATGCAGTCGGTATGTCTACCGTTCCCGAAGTGATCGTAGCCAACCACTGCGGAATAAAGGTATTCGGTATCTCCGTCATCACTGACTTGGGAGTAGAAGGAAAAATTGTAGAAGTATCGCATGAAGAAGTTCAGAAAGCAGCTGACGCAGCCCAACCTAAAATGACCACTATCATGCGTGAACTTATCAACCGTGCTTAATACTAAACTCTATTTATGAGAACAGAAATAGCGACTCTCGGCGAGTTCGGTCTGATCGACCGCCTCACCGAGGGAATTAAACCAGAAAACGAATCAACCAAATATGGAGTGGGTGATGATGCCGCCGTCCTCTCCTATCCTTCGGAAAAACAAATATTAGTGACTACCGATCTATTGATGGAAGGTGTTCATTTCGACCTGACTTATGTCCCTCTGAAACATCTGGGATATAAATCGGCCGTAGTCAATTTCTCCGATATCTATGCAATGAACGGTACGCCCCGGCAGATCACCGTATCGCTCGCTCTTTCCAAACGCTTCAGCGTAGAAGACATGGAAGAGCTTTACTCTGGTATTCGTCTGGCATGCCAACAGTATCATGTTGACATTATCGGAGGCGATACATCTTCTTCTCTTACGGGACTTGCCATCAGCATCACCTGTATCGGAGACGCTGACAAAGATAAAGTAGTCTACCGCAACGGAGCCAAAGAAACAGACTTGATTTGTGTCAGCGGTGACTTGGGTGCCGCATATATGGGGCTGCAACTTCTGGAACGTGAGAAAACAGTACTAAAAGGCGAAAAGGATGTCCAACCGGACTTCACCGGCAAAGAATATTTATTGGAACGCCAGCTGAAACCGGAAGCCCGTAAAGATATCATCGAAAAGCTGGCGACTGCTAATATTGTCCCCACATCGATGATGGATATCTCCGATGGCCTGTCATCTGAATTAATGCATATCTGCAAACAAAGTAATACCGGATGCCGTGTCTATGAGGAACATATTCCTATTGACTATCAGACGGCTGTCATGGCAGAAGAATTCAACATGAACCTGACCACTTGTGCCATGAATGGCGGTGAAGATTATGAATTGCTTTTCACTGTCCCCATTGCCGATCATGAGAAAGTATCACAGATGGAGGGTATACGCCTCATCGGGCATATCACCAAACCCGAACTCGGTTGCGCATTGATTACCCGTGACGGACAAGAATTTGAATTGAAGGCTCAGGGATGGAATCCGCTAAAAGAAGATAAATAGATTTTTTCAGTCATATACTGAAAAATATTTCATTCTATACAGCACTGATAATAAGCAAAGTAGCTTTTTATCAGTGTTTTTTATTTATAGAAGCCTTGCAGAATCCAAAAGTTTAACTACCTTTGCAACCGCAAAAGAGAAACAACTGAGTTGAATTAGCCTTACGGTGCCATAGCTCAGTTGGTAGAGCAAAGGACTGAAAATCCTTGTGTCCCCGGTTCGATTCCTGGTGGCACCACTATCAACTCAGTAACAAAAATCCCTTGAACTTTTGAAGTTCAAGGGATTTTTGTTTTATCTCTTTTCTTATTTACTCTATCGGTGTCTAAGTACACACATAGCCTCCATCAGCATACAACCGGTCAGATGCGATGTCAATCCCACACTCTCATCATCAGCAGGCGCTTTTCTCCAACGGCCGCTATACAACATAGTCTTTTGATTCACCCCCTGTTCTGCCATAACTGTAGCACAATGAGTTATGTAGTTGCGAAACTTATTATAATTGGCACTATCCAGTGCAGGGTCATTAATCAGTTTCACAAAATAACGGAAAAAGATACCATGAAACAAGCCACCATCACCACCTTCTGCGTCGGAGAGTACGCCTTCATTTGTCGACAGATGGTCAATCACAAAATTGGCCGCTTTTACTGCATCCGCCAGATATTGCTTATCGCCGGTAATCTTATACAGTTCATGAGCCGCTCCCAGGAAAGTACCCGAATTGTACGAAAATACCCATTTGGTAATCTTGCCTTCTCTATTCATGCTGTCATACACCGCACCTGTCTGACGGTCGAACAAGTTATTCTTCTCCCATGTATATATTTTAATGGCCTCATTCAGATAAGCCTGTTTGGGCTTTCCGGTCTTTTTACCTATAGCATCGTAAAAATTATACAACCGGGCGGCAATAAGGGCAGCAGGACCATTGGAACAAGCGTTCTTAGATTTTGCCACATCCGTCTTCCAGGTAATACCACCAAACCACGGAGCCTCATCTTCCGGTCCCCAAGTAGACCAAACCCAATCATCGTAGGTCTGTCTCGCCTTTTTCAGATACTTGGTATCTTTGGTACTTTCAAACATACGAATCTGTGCCAGAGCAATCCATTCCATATCGTCTACAAATACATTCCACCACGGATCTTCCTTTCTGCCCGCAAAATTGAATTTCGGTGCACCTTCCCACCATAACGGGTATATATTCAGATACTGTTTGCTTCCAGTACGCATATATGCATCTACCATGACATCCATAGCATGCGCCTGTGGCCAATAATGATTGGTAGTCATATTGGAAAGATCACTGCCATAATTAAAATAAAACCGATTCTCATACCCTTTGAAGTTTGCGCCCCAAAAATGCTTGATAAGGGCTTGCGACATACCATCTGCCATTTTCTGCCAATAAACAGATGTCTTTTCCACCGGACTTGCTGTAGTTTTCTCTACAATTACAGCATTGCTTCCTCCTGTCTTCGCAGAGAGCTGCAAAGTCAAGCTGAGAAAAAATGCCGTAATCAATAAGTTCTTCATGTTTTCTGCGTTTAAAAGTTAATAATATTTCAGAATTTGCGAGCAAAGGTATGAAATAGTAGAAATAATGAATCATTATTTCTTGCCATTTTTGTACGATATACTGCATTCTTCTTCCAGTTACCCTTCGTTCACCTGTTTGTCTGCAATACTATTATTACGCATAAAAAATCCCTTGAACCTTAAACTGCACCCCAAAAGTTAGATGCCAAACTTTAGAAGTGCAGTTTAAGGTTCAGGGGATTTTTGATTTATCTCTTTTCTTATCGCGCCTCAGGCGATCCGAGCTGGATACTTTTCAAACGTGTGTCAAACTTTTGATTTATGCAGATTTTTATAAACTTCCACACGAGCATCAATCTCAGCCTTGGACAAATGAGCCGGAAGTTCAATGGTTGTTCTCGGGCTGATTGTTACAAGTATCACCTCACCAACACTTTTTTTATACTCTTTAAGTGCGTTCTCTGTTGACTGACCAGACGAGCCTATTTCAGAGCGCATCATATTTCCTTTTTTCATCATAAAATTGAAATTATTAGTTTTGCATTAATACTCTCTGAAAATAAGCTCCAATCCTTATATTCTTCTTTAATTCTGATTCTCCACCGGTTTCTTTTCGAGACAGATATTGACCGCATTCATTCCTTTCACACCACGTTCAAGATCGAATGTTACAATACTACCTTCCGAGATATTACCAACGACATTATTAACATGGAAAAAGTACTTATCAACTCCGGCAAGATCCTTTATAAAACCAAAACCTCTTGCCTCATTAAAGAATTCAACTCTCCCTCTCAATATAACGGGTTCCTCATCTTCTTTCTTTGGAGTTGCAATGATTATCTCATCCAGGTTTATCTCTTCCTTTTTGATGTTTTCAGCCGGAGGAGTCGAAGTAATCATTCCATTCTCGTCCACATAAGCAATCATATCATCGAAGCTGCTTTTGCTGGATAACTTCTTGCTATCCTTTTTCTTTTGTTTTTCTTCTCGTTTAGCGAGTCTCTTTTTTTCATTTTCACGTTTACCTACCGTAATGGATTTTGCCATAGAACTTATATTTAATTTATACTATATTTTAATGAATAATGTAAGGGAATGAACTTAAATTGTAAAATCAGCCCTATTTAGTTTTTTGCCTGTCAATTTCTGAATATCATTAATCAATTTGCGTTCTTCCTGAGAGCAGAATGTAAGTGCCGTGCCTGCATTTCCAGCTCTTCCCGTACGCCCGATTCGGTGTACATATGTCTCGGGAACATCAGGAAGATCATAATTGATAACCAATGGCAGTTCATTAATATCAATTCCCCGGGAAGCGATATCAGTGGCAACCATCACTCGCGTCTTGCCCGACTTGAAGTTGCCCAATGCGGACTGCCGTGCTGCCTGACTCTTATTTCCATGAATAGCCTGGCTGCCAATGCCGGCTTTACCCAATATTTTAACTATCTTATCAGCATTGTGCTTGGTACGCGAGAATATAAGTACGGACCGGTCTTCCGATTTTTGTAAAATTGAAATCAGCAACAGACTCTTTTCTTTCTTCTCTACAAAGTAAACCAACTGCTTTATAGAATCTACCGTTGATGATTTCGGTGTAACATAAATCTTCACCGGATTCTTCAACAAGGAATTAGTCAGAGCAATAATCGTATCAGGCATTGTAGCCGAAAAGAACAAAGTTTGCTTTTCTTTCGGAAGCTTCGGCAATATCCGTTTAATATCATGAATAAAGCCCATATCAAGCATACGGTCTGCTTCGTCCAAAACAAAATACTGAATATTATCCAATCGTATATGTCCTTGGTTCATCAAATCGAGCAGACGCCCCGGAGTAGCAACCAGAATATCGATTCCTTTATGCAGCATATCCACTTGCGGACGTTGATTCACGCCTCCGAAGATGACTCCGTGACGGATACGTGTATACTTTGAATAATCTTCAATACATTCACTGATTTGCAACGCAAGCTCGCGGGTAGGAGTCAAAATCAGAGCTTTGATTCCCGAACGCTTGCCTTCTCCCTTATTGAGATGCAAATGTTGTATAATAGGTATTGCAAATGAAGCAGTCTTTCCGGTTCCAGTCTGCGCACAGCCTAAAATGTCTTTTTTTGCCAATGCTACAGGAATCGCTTTCTCCTGAATAGGAGTAGGTACTGTATATCCTTTTTCTTCAATTGCTTTTAAAATAGGTTCGGTTATATTTAATTCTTTAAATGTCATAAATGTTATTTTTGCTGTTTCAGCACAGCGGTTAATTTTATATATAGTAAGAGAGCACGCCACATTCAATACTGAATATGCAAAGTCTCCGATATTAAACCAGTTTGTGAGTCGCTAAGAAAAACTCGCGTTCCAGTGTATTCATCACTTCTTTCACACTGCTTATTTTTTCTGCGAGAAAGGCGTTGCTACCGGCAAAAGCATAGCCTTTTTTCATATTTCCTTTGGCCGCATTATACAGCGCCTTAATAATGCAATAAGGACTTTTCGTATAGTCACACGTCTTAATGCAATGGAATGAACATTTCCTCGGCTTTTCCAGACCATTATTCACACTATGAATAAATTCTCCGTCAATAGCCCGTCCCGGCATTCCAACAGGACTTTCAATAATAAGAACATCTTCGGATTTGGAGTGAATATACACTTCTTTGAAAGTTTCCGAAGCATCACATTCAAGGGTCGTCACGAAAATACTTCCCATCTGCACTCCCGAAGCTCCCAGTTCCATAAAGTGCGCAATATCTTCACCTGTCGAAATTCCACCGGCGGCAATCACCGGAATATGTTTCTGTTCTTTATAACTGGCCGCAATCGCCACCACTTCGGGAATCAATACATCCAAAGCATAATTCTGGTCTTGCAGCTGTTCTTTCTTAAACCCCAGATGCCCTCCGGCTTTGGGACCTTCTACCACTATCGCATCCGGCAGATAGTTATAATTCTTTTGCCATTTGTCACAGATTATTTTGGCAGCTCTTGAAGAAGATACAATAGGTACTAATTTCGTTATACTGCCCGTAGTTAAATAGGAAGGCAAATCAAGTGGAAGTCCGGCACCGGAAAATATCACATCAATCTTTTCATTAATCGCAGTACGCACCATATCAGCATAATTCGATAAGGCAACCATGATATTCACACCAATAATACCTCTTGTTTTCATGCGTGATTTGCGAATCTCTTCTTTCAGACCGCTGATACATTTTTCTGTATAAGTGCCTTTTTCCCTGGGATAAAGCAACCCCAGACCTGCACACGATATAACTCCCACTCCCCCTTCGTTCGCTACTGCTGACGCCAGACCGGACAATGATATCCCAACTCCCATTCCACCTTGTATAACAGGTACTTTTATTTCAATATTTCCTATAAAAAATGATTTCATATATTTTATTCTGTGCTTGGCCATTTCAAAATCAGCACACTCCGAACATACTCTATTCAAGTATTCAAAGTCGCCTTCATCATTGGCTGTTCGCTTGATTGGATCTTATTTATTAAACTCTCACTCCTGTTTCTTCCAAGAGCATTGTATTACAAAAAAGTCTAATAATCTATTGTCAGAATGGAAAGTGCAGGATTATATACTCCTGATATTGCGCATAAAAGAGGCAGAATTAGCAGAACTTAAATGTAAAATGATTTTTCGTCTTCTCTGTATACCAGAAATTCCTCCGTTGAATCATGAAACGGTAAAAATCCAAATAAAAGCAGAAGACATTATCTTCTGCTTTTATCTATTCTGATATTAATATCTTCTTGAATTGTTATAACCACCTCCACGGTTACCACCGTATGAAGGTTTTTCAGCGCGAGGACGTGCAACGCTCACTGAAATAACCTTCTGGTCATATTCAACTCCGTTCAATTCGTCAATAGCTTTTTGTCCTTCTGCATCATTCGTCATTTCTACGAAAGCGAATCCTCTGGATCTACCAGTTTCTCTATCAAAAATAACTTTGGCTGAAGAAACTTCTCCATACTCTGCAAATAAATTTGTCAAGTCAGCATCATTTGTGCCATAACTTAAACCTGAAATGTAAATGTTCATCTAAAATTTTATTAAAAATAAATACTAATTTGGAGTGAGGAGGATAATTACAGAAGAGGACTACTTACTAATAATATATTATAAAGAAGAACTACACAATAATGATTCGTGACTCAAACTCTGGGAACAAAGATAACACAATTAATTAGATAACTATCTTTTTATTCTTTATTTTTCAAGAGATGTTCATTAATTATCATTTGTTAGCACGATTATTGGATGAAACAATAAGAATAAGCAAATCTCCACTCCTTCCTTGATAATATCACGGATTATATCTACTTTTGTCATACTTCAATAAAAAAACAGTTCCATCAATGCGGGAAATCAAGCTTACAGATATCACACGGGAAGAATTGTGGGCAAAGCAACGTCTGTCCTTTACCGACATCGACTATGCCGTATGGGAACGGAATAAATTCATGCTTCATCAATTCTCGAAGATGAACCGGAACTGTACATTCGTAGTAGACGTATATAAATGCAGATATGCCTATGCTTCTCCGAACTTTGCAGACTTACTGGGATATGATGCCCACAAGATAGCAACATTGGAAAGGCAGGGTGATTATCTGGAATCGCGCATCCATCCGGACGACCGCGATCAATTGCTCACCTTACAAATAAAATTAAGTCAGTTTATATACAGTTTGCCTCCGGAACAACGAAATGACTATTCTAATATTTACAGTTTTCGTGTTCTCAATGCGAGGCAACAATACGTGCGTGTTGTCAGCAGGCATCAGGTTCTGGAGCAGACTATCGATGGAAAAGCATGGCTGATAATCGGGAATATGGATATCTCACCTGATCAGCAAGGATCGGAAACAGTAGACTGTACTGTACTCAATCTGAAAAATGGAGAGATGTTCTCCCCTTCTCCGGCACTGCAGACCTTCAGCCCTCTCACCAAACGGGAAACTGAAATTTTACGCCTGATCCAAAAAGGACTGTTGAGTAAAGAAATAGCAGACAGACTGTGTGTCAGCATTCATACCGTCAATATTCACCGGCAGAATCTATTACGGAAATTAGGAGTACAAAATTCCATTGAAGCTATCCGAATAGGATATGAGACGGGGATATTAAGCTGATTAAGGCATCCATTCCAGCACTCCTCCCACCGGATGCTCTTTTCGCCATTCTTCAAACCCGGCATAGGTCCGCACTCCATCCCGTATGACAGCCTGATAATATTCAACCCCCATAATCTTTTCACTTTCGGGTGTCTCATTTTTCAATTGAAGAATTACCCGCTTAGTCTCATCGGTCAAGACGGAAGAAATACGTTCGGCTACTTTCTCAAAATATCCATCGTATCGGGAACCTTTCCGGATGTGTATCATATCAATTTGCCAGAGTGCATTATCCGAATCCTGATACCAGGCATGCCATTCAACACACGCCTCAACAGTATGCAGCAGATTCACGCACTCTATCTTCTTCACTGACGTGTTCT
This sequence comes from Bacteroides thetaiotaomicron, assembly GCA_019412825.1. GTDB lineage: Bacteria > Bacteroidota > Bacteroidia > Bacteroidales > Bacteroidaceae > Bacteroides > Bacteroides thetaiotaomicron_A. The sequence continues at coordinate 32,350 of DXOL01000011.1, forward strand.
CCGCCAGCTTCGCCACCGCCCTGAAACTATCGGCTAAACTTAAAGAAGACGTATATATATGAAAATCAATATCCCGGTGTTTCATCAGCAACCCCATGCGAAGAGAACCAACCAGATTAACCTGTGCACCAATGCTTTCCCATATCGGGATAACATTGACTTCCTCTATTATTTCCCATGCTTTCTGCTGATTTCGTCTTGCAATATTGAGGATATCCATTTTTCTTCTTGATTAAATGAGCACGCAAAAATAAGAAAAAGGCTTCATATATAGCTATAAATAACTATTTAATACCCCACCGGATCCAACTAACTTTGCCACCCTTTCAATCAACTTTTAATACCCAAACTGAATTTATATATGATATTCAACGAAACAGAAGAGCAGGAAAGAGAATATTTGCAACAGGTGCTCAATATCATCCATGATACAATAAACAGCACGGACAAGTCTGTTAAAGAGCACATAGATACTCTGCAGGAATACAAAGATTATCTATGGTCCAATAAAGACATTGATCCTCATGAAATCCGTTCCATGCGTGAAAGTATATTGAATCATTTTGCACGAGGCGAGAACGTGATAGACAAACGCAATCGTCTGAGTAAGATATTGGATATTCCTTACTTCGGACGAATCGACTTTAAGGAAAATGGAAGCGGCAGTAAAAAACTTCCTGTATATATAGGTATACACACATTCTATGATTTCAAAAACAAAAGAAATCTGATATATGATTGGCGGGCACCTATTTCGGGTATGTTTTATGATTATGAGTCAAGTGAGGCCACTTATTCTTCTCCTTCAGGCGAAGTGCATGGAGAAATTTCACTCAAACGGCAGTACCGCATTCGCAAAGGTAAGATGGAATATATGATTGAAAGTTCCGTCACTGTTCATGATGATATCCTGCAAAAAGAACTCAGCTCCAACGCAGACGACAAGATGAAAAACATCGTTATGAGCATTCAGCGCGAACAGAACCGCATCATTCGTAACGAAGACACACCAGTACTCATCATACAGGGAGTCGCCGGATCGGGAAAAACGTCTATTGCCTTACACCGTATCGCCTACCTGCTCTATGCACAAAAAGGAAAGATTTCATCTAAAGACATTCTGATCATCTCACCTAATAAGGTATTTGCCGATTACATATCCAATGTCCTCCCGGAACTTGGTGAAACGACTGTACCCGAGACCAGTATGGAACAGATTCTTTCCACCGTCCTCGATAACAAATATAAGTTTCAGAATTTCTTCGGACAAGTTTCGGAACTACTGGAAAAACCGGTTCCGGATTTTATCGAACGGATACAATACAAAGCTTCTTTCGAATTTGTTTCCCGACTCGACAAATTCATCCTCCATATAGAAAATCACTATTTCAGAGCGACGGATGTAAAACTTACCAAGTATATCACTATTCCCGCAGAATTCGTAGGGGAACAGTTCAAACGATTCCATCGTTACCCCATACGCCAACGATTTGAAACCATGACAGATTACATTCTGGAAATGATGAAAATCCAGTATAACCTTACAGTCACTACCGCTGAGAAAAATCTGCTGAGAAAAGAAATTAAGAACATGTTTTCAGGAAATAACGACCTCCAGATCTATAAAGACTTTTTCGAATGGGGCGGAAAACCTGAAATGTTCAAGATGCGAAAGAATCGTATGCTGGAATATGCAGATATGGCTCCCCTGGCTTATCTGCATCTCGCATTGGATGGAAATAAGACTCAAGTTCATATCAGACATCTTCTGATAGATGAAATGCAGGACTATTCTCCCATACAATACAAGGTGATCCAAAAACTTTATCCCTGCCGGAAAACAATTCTTGGAGATGCTTCTCAATCTGTCAATCCCTATGGTTCTTCAACTGCTGCCATGATTCAAAAAGCGTTTATCACCGGAGAAGTAATGAAACTATGTAAGAGTTACCGCTCTACTTTTGAAATTACCAGTCTGGCACAGAAAATTCAGGCAAACAATGAACTGGAACCCATTATGCGACATGGAGAACAACCTGAAATTCTTCCATTCAAGAATACAGAAGAAGAAACGACAGGCATTGTTAATTTGATATCGGACTTCAGAAACTCCGGATATACATCCTTGGGAATAATCTGTAAAACAGAAACTCTGGCAAAAGCGCTTGTTCAGAAGCTCCAAGTCCATACAGATAACATATCGCTTTTGTCAAGTCTAAGTTCAGCTTATACAAAAGGCATTGTTGTCACTTCCGCACACATGGCAAAAGGGTTGGAATTTGATGAAGTAATCGTTCCACAAGCTGATAATCAGAATTATCATTCCATCATAGATAAAAGTATGCTTTATGTGGCGGTGACAAGGGCGATGCATAAAATCACATTGACCTATAGCGGAATACCCAATCGGTTCATCGAATAATTCCCCATCAAGATGGTGGTTATTTGCCCGTTTACCGCTTCTTTGCATGTAGTATACCCTGACTTAACCTGTTTATCAACTAAAGTTTGTGTATTAACTAACTGACATCTTCATCGTTCCACCCGGGTGAACAGTCCCTATCACCTAGGTGAACAGGTCAGTTCATTATTGTGCAATGATCTGTTCACCCGGGTGGAACGATGAAAATGTCGGTTAGCTAACACAATAATATATATAGGATAACATATGGGATGCAGTGACTTAACATACAAACAACTGCTGTTTTTAAACAGATATAGCAGACCACATCTTATATACTTACTATGATGTGAGAGATAGGAATGAGAGATAACCCAAAAAGCAATGAGAGATAACCGAAAACTGGTGGTTTGTCTTGTCCTAACATAGGTTGCCAATAAAATCACCCCAATGAAAGCAATAAAA
>DXOL01000012.1:0-103207 GCA_019412825.1 Bacteroides thetaiotaomicron
GCTCTAACCGACTGAGCTAAGGAAGAATGTTTTTCTCAATTGCGATGCAAAAGTAGTAGGTTTTTTTGAAATATGCAATATCTTTGCAAAAAAAATATTGAGAATGGACAAAATAATAGGATTGGGCAACGCCCTGATAGACGTACTTGCAACCCTGGATGATGATATACTCTTGGATGAAATGGGACTACCCAAGGGAAGCATGCAACTCATAGATGATGCTAAGCTTCAGCAGATTAACACGAAATTTTCACAAATGAAAACGCATCTCGCAACAGGCGGATCGGCAGGAAATGCCATACTTGGACTCGCTTGTCTGGGTGCCGGAACGGGCTTCATTGGAAAAGTAGGAAATGATCATTATGGCGATTTTTTTCGGAAAAATCTGCAGAAAAATAATATTGAAGACAATTTATTGACCTCCGAACATCTTCCTTCGGGAGTGGCATCCGCTTTTATTTCTCCGGATGGAGAGCGTACTTTTGGTACCTATCTGGGAGCAGCTGCTTCTTTGAAAGCCGAAGATCTGACATTGGAGATGTTCAAAGGATATGCATACCTATTTATAGAAGGATACCTTGTTCAGGATCACGAAATGATTCTTCATGCCATTGAACTGGCTAAAGAGGCCGGTCTGCAGATCTGTCTCGACATGGCAAGTTATAATATCGTGGAGAATGACCTGGAATTTTTTTCCTTATTAATAAATAAGTATGTGGATATCGTTTTTGCAAACGAGGAAGAAGCGAAAGCATTTACCGGCGAAGAACCGGAGGAAGCTCTGAGAGTGATAGCCAAGAAATGCAGCATTGCTATTGTGAAAGTTGGAGCAAACGGATCTTATATCCGTAAAGGTACGGAAGAAATTAAAGTGTCGGCTATTCCTGTAGAAAAAGTTCTGGATACCACCGGCGCAGGCGATTATTTCGCTGCCGGATTTCTGTATGGTCTGACGTGCGGATACTCGCTCGAAAAATGTGCAAAAATTGGTTCTATTCTCTCGGGAAATGTTATTCAGGTGATTGGAACAACAATCTCTCCGGAGCGCTGGGATGAAATTAAGTTAAATATTAACAAGGTTCTGGCGGAATAACCAAGGTTTGAGTTACTTTTACGTCTCATTTTAATGAAAGATATATGAAAAAATTGCTGAATAGGCGGATAGCTCTTGTTTTGGTGGCTGTAATAGCTACTGTAGCTTTCTTTAGTTTTAAGAGTGGAGACGACCGCAATTTCCAGATTGCCAAGAATTTGGATACATTTAATGCGATTGTGAAAGAACTGGATATGTTCTACGTGGATACCATTGATCCGAACAAGACCATTCGCGAAGGAATCGACAATATGCTTTTCTCGCTGGATCCTTATACAGAATATTACCCGGAGGAAGATCAAAGCGAACTGGAACAGATGGTGAAAGGAAGCTTTGGAGGTATCGGTTCTCTTATTACCTATAATACGAAGCTGAAACGTTCCATGATTGCCGAACCGTTCGAGGGAACTCCGGCGGCCAAAGCGGGACTGAAGGCGGGAGATATCCTGATGGAAATAGACGGAAAAGATTTGGCAGGAAAGAATAATTCGGAAGTCAGCCAGATGTTGCGCGGACAGGCGGGTACGAGCTTTAAACTGAAAGTGGAGCGTCCTAATGAGAAAGGCGGACAAACCCCGATGGAGTTTACTATCGTACGTGAATCTATTCAGACCCCTGCCATCCCATATGCTACCGTGATGGATAATAAGGTGGGATATATCAGCCTGAGCACATTCTCCGGCAACCCTTCCAAGGATTTCAAAAAAGCATTGCTGGATCTGAAGAAACAGGGAGCTACTTCTTTGGTCATCGACCTCCGTAATAACGGTGGCGGTCTGTTGGATGAAGCAGTGGAAATAGCCAATTATTTCCTGCCCCGTGGAAAAGTAATCGTAACAACCAAGGGAAAGACGAAACAGGCAAGCAACACATACAAGACTTTGCGTGAACCGCTGGATCTGGATATTCCGATTGCCGTATTGGTAAACAGTGGTACGGCTTCTGCTTCAGAAATCCTGTCGGGCTCATTGCAAGACCTTGATCGTGCCGTTATTGTTGGTAACCGTACATTTGGAAAGGGACTTGTACAGGTTCCCCGTTCTTTACCTTATGGAGGAATGATGAAAGTGACTACTTCCAAATATTATATCCCAAGCGGACGTTGTGTGCAGGCGATTGACTATAAGCACCGGAACGAAGATGGAAGTGTGGGAACGATTCCCGACAGTCTGACTAACGTATTCTATACTGCTGCCGGACGTGAAGTACGTGACGGAGGTGGTGTAATGCCTGATATTACTGTCAAGCAGGAAAAACTGCCGAATATCTTGTTCTATTTGGTACGTGATAATCTGATTTTTGACTATGCGACTCAATACTGCTTGAAGCATCCTACTGTGGCTGCTCCTGAAAAGTTTGTAGTGACGGATGCTGACTACAATGATTTCAAGGAATTGGTGAAAAAGGCCGATTTCAAATATGACCAGCAAAGTGAGAAGATTCTGAAAACACTGAAAGAGGCTGCTGAATTTGAAGGCTATATGACAGATGCTGCCGAAGAGTTCAAGGCACTGGAAAAGAAGTTGAATCATAATCTCGACCGTGACCTGGATTATTTCTCAAAGGATATAAAGAGAATGATTGCTAATGAAATTATCAAGCGTTATTATTTCCAGAGAGGTGGCATTATCGAGCAACTGAAGGATGATGATGATTTGCAGGAAGCAATAAAGGTGTTGAATGATCCTGCGAAGTATAAGGAAATGCTAAGTGCAAAAGTACAGAAGGAAGAAAGGAAGTAACAGCTATCTTCATAAATACAAAAGCGGTGGACATTGTAAAGATGTCCACCGCTTTTGTATATGACGCATATAATTTACCGGTTGGCCAGCGGAAGTGTGAAATAAAAGGTGGTTCCTTCGTCTTCTTTTGAGCATACCCGGATGTGACCACCCATTTTTTCCACCAGCATCTTACAGAGGGTGAGCCCCAGTCCGGTACCTTGAACGAAGTCGTCTACTTTGCCGAAACGCTGAAAAATGGTAGCGGCTCTTTCGGCAGGAATACCGATGCCGGTATCTCTCACATAGAATTCTACAAAATTCTCTTTATTGAGGAAACCGAAATGAATCTCCCCTCGCGAGGTAAACTTTACAGCATTGCTGAGCAGGTTACTTACGATTTGTATCGTCCGGTTCCAGTCTGCGGAAACAAATGTATTGGCGTCTCCACTATCCAGAATCAGCTTTACGCCAGCCTGTGTTTTGTGACAATACTGCTGTTCTAATTGCAGGCAGATATCCAGTATTTTGACTGGCTGAATGTTGAATTTAAGAGAGCCGGCTTCCAGGCTGGATAAATCGAGAATATCATTGAAAAGATTCAGCAGCATATCAGAATTTCTTTCAATGATTTCGGCATACTGATTCTTCTCGTTTTCATTATTTGTGCTGGATATCAGTTTGGAGAATCCCACAATCGCATTAAGCGGGGTACGGATTTCGTGGCTCATGTTTGCCAGGAAAGCCGATTTTAACCGGTCCGCTTCTTCGGCTTTGATACGGGCTGCATCCAGTGCTTTCTCTGTTTTCTTAATTTCGGTGATATCCCAGGAGATACCGATAATATAAGGATGTTCGTCACTGGATGGGACGAGGCGCTTCATGGTAGTTATCGTGCGGATTTCTCCGGAAGCAGCCATATATTCCTCGAAATAGTCCAGTTTTCTTTCTTTTAGCACTCTGATATCGTCAAGGCGGAATTTCTCCATATCCTCCGTCCGTTTGAAGATCTCGAAATCATTTCTGCCGATAGCTTTCTCGATGGGGATGCCGGAGTAGTCGGCAAAAGTCTTATTCCAGTATAAGTATCTGAAATCATTTCCGGAGTCTTTGACGAATAGATATACAGGAACATTATTCACTATGGCTTCCATCAATGAATTGAGCCGCATAATCTCATTTTGCTGTTCGGCATTGGTCTGCTCCGTTTCCCAAAGCTGCGAAACATCCCGACACATACATAGCAGGTATTCTTTGTCGAGTAGGGAAAGCCAGTGTTCGTAATGATGCGGCACACCGTCCATCATTAAGTCATGTCTGGCGATGGCGCTCTTTCCGGAGCGGAAAACCTGCTCCATATTCTTGCGTATATTTTTGTACGCATCTTCCGGAAGAATATCTTTTATGTTAGATTGGGTAATGCTGTCTGCTGTAGTACCTTCTACGTGGTTGGTAGACGGGGAGGAAACCAGTTCCACGATATTGGCATCGCGGTCGAGCACGGTAAGCATATCGGGCAGATTATCTAATATCCGATTGGAATACCTGTCGCGAAAGCGTTCTTTTCTGCCGGAGACTGATTCGGAGGAAAGCTGCTCTACTTCTTTTTCGAGATTTTGTATAATTTCTAACAGCTCCGCTTTTGTTTTGTTGTTGTAATCCTCCATAGAAGGTGAATAATAACTATTTTATTGTTGTAGAAAATGCATTTTTATGTTGCAAATATAGAATAAAAATTCAAGAAACGGGCGAACTCCCAAGTTATTATAATATAAAAAAGAAGGATAGCTTTTGCCCTACTAATCAGAATGTTCTATCTTTGCACCAATTACATTTTAAATGATTTACAATATGTCTACAGAATTATTCTCTACTCTGCCTTATAAAGTGGCAGATATTACACTTGCTGATTTCGGACGCAAGGAAATCGATTTGGCAGAAAAAGAAATGCCCGGCCTGATGGCTCTACGCGAAAAGTATGGAGAATCCAAACCGTTAAAAGGTGCCCGTATCATGGGATCGTTACATATGACCATCCAGACCGCCGTACTGATTGAAACACTGGTTGCATTGGGAGCTGAAGTCCGCTGGTGCTCTTGTAATATATATTCAACGCAGGATCATGCTGCTGCTGCGATTGCTGCTTCCGGTGTTGCGGTATTCGCATGGAAAGGCGAGAATCTTGCCGACTACTGGTGGTGCACATTGCAGGCATTGAACTTCCCCGGCGGAAAAGGTCCGAACGTGATTGTAGACGATGGTGGTGACGCTACCATGATGATTCATGTCGGTTATGATGCTGAGAATGATGCTGCCGTATTGGACAAGGAAGTGCATGCGGAAGATGAAATCGAACTGAATGCCATTCTGAAAAAAGTATTGGCTGAGGATAAGACCCGCTGGCATCGTGTGGCTGAAGAAATGCGCGGTGTATCGGAAGAGACAACGACCGGTGTACACCGTTTGTATCAGATGCAGGAAGAAGGCAAATTGCTGTTCCCGGCATTTAATGTGAACGATTCGGTTACCAAGTCTAAGTTTGATAATCTCTACGGATGTCGTGAGTCACTGGCTGACGGTATCAAGAGAGCGACCGATGTGATGATTGCCGGTAAGGTAGTGGTTGTATGTGGTTACGGTGATGTGGGCAAGGGATGTTCGCATTCAATGCGCTCTTATGGTGCACGTGTGCTTGTGACGGAAGTCGATCCGATCTGTGCATTACAGGCTGCAATGGAAGGTTTCGAAGTCGTAACGATGGAAGATGCCTGTGCCGAAGGTAATATCTTCGTGACTACTACGGGTAATATCGATATTATTCGCATTGACCACATGGAGAAAATGAAAGATCAGGCGATCGTATGTAACATCGGACACTTCGATAATGAAATCCAGGTGGATGCGTTGAAACATTATCCGGGCATCAAATGTGTGAACATCAAGCCGCAGGTAGACCGCTATTATTTCCCGGATGGTCACAGCATTCTTTTGCTGGCTGACGGTCGTCTGGTGAATCTGGGATGTGCGACAGGCCATCCGTCATTCGTGATGAGTAACTCATTTACCAATCAGACACTGGCTCAGATCGAGTTGTTCAACAAGAAATACGAAGTAAATGTATACCGCTTGCCGAAGCACCTGGATGAAGAAGTGGCTCGCCTGCATCTCGAAAAGATCGGGGTGAAACTGACGAAGCTGACTCCGGAACAGGCCGCTTATATCGGTGTATCGGTAGACGGACCTTATAAGGCTGAACATTATAGATACTAATTTAATTGACAATTGACAGTTGACAAATGACAATGAACAGCTATATGGAACGAGTGATCTGCCGGGCTGTTATTGTTGACCTTCAATTGTCAATTGTCAATTGTCAATTGTCAATTTTATGAAGAAGTTCCTTCCCGACTTAATTGCTATTTTAGCTTTTATCATTCTTTCTTTTGCTTATTTTTTTCCGGCTGATATCGAAGGTCGTATTCTGTTTCAGCACGATACGGTGGCTGGAGTGGGAGCCGGTCAAGAAGCTCAGGAATATCTTGAACGTACAGGAGAACGTACCCGTTGGACAAACTCTCTTTTTGGTGGCATGCCTACCTATCAGATGTCTCCGAGTTATGATTCTACCAAACCGCTGAAGTGGATAGAAAACATCTATCATTTGTATCTTCCGCCTTATGTGGTGCTGACTTTCATCATGATGCTCGGGTTTTATATCCTTTTGCGGGCATTCGGGCTATCTGTCTGGTTATCAGCTTTAGGGGGAATTATCTGGGCCTTCTCTTCCTATTTCTTTATTCTGATATCGGCAGGGCATATCTGGAAATTTGTCACATTGGCTTATATTCCGCCTACGATTGCCGGTATTGTACTGGCTTATCGGAAGAAATATCTGTTGGGAGGGATTGTGACTGCTTTGTTTATCGCGCTTCAGATTCAGTCGAATCATATTCAGATGAGCTACTACTTCATGTTTGTCATCCTGTTTTTCGTAGGAGCTTACTTTGAAGATGCTTATAAGAAGAAGGAACTGCCGCATTTTTTCAAGGCAAGTGCCGTTCTGGCATTGGCTGCGATGATAGGAGTGTGTGCGAACCTCTCCAATCTATACCATACTTATGAGTATAGTAAGGAGACTATGCGCGGGAAGAGTGAACTGAAACAGGAAGGACCTGCTGCCAATCAGACCAGCAGCGGACTGGACCGTAACTATATAACGAACTGGAGTTATGGAATTGGTGAAACGCTTACTTTGCTGGTTCCGAATGTAAAGGGAGGGGCATCGGTTCCTTTATCCAAGAATGAGACAGCTATGGCAAAAGCGAATCCGATGTATAGTAACATCTATTCGCAGCTGACACAGTATTTTGGCGATCAGCCCATGACTTCCGGACCGGTCTATGTGGGAGCTTTTGTTTTGTTTCTGTTTATACTGGGGTGCTTTATTGTCAAAGGACCGCTGAAATGGGCCTTACTGGGAGCTACCATCTTCTCTATTCTACTTTCGTGGGGAAAAAATTTTATGGGACTTACGGACTTTTTTATCGATTATATACCGATGTATAATAAGTTCCGTGCCGTATCTTCTATCTTAGTTATAGCTGAATTTACGATACCTTTATTAGCGGTCTTTGCCTTAAAAGAAGTGCTGGCTAAACCGGAAATATTAAAGTTGAAAGAAAATCGGACAGGAGTAATTATCACTTTGGTATTGACAGCCGGTGTTTCGCTGATTCTGGCTGTTGCCCCGGGAGTTTTCTTCTCCAGTTATATTCCGGCACAAGAGATGTCGGCTTTACAGCAAGGACTGCCTGCTGAGTATTTATCTCCGATTATTACGAATCTGGCCGAAATGCGTAAGGCGATGCTGACTTCGGATGCATGGCGCAGCTTCTTTATTATAGTAGTAGGATGTTTCTTGTTATTCCTCTATCAGCAGAAAAAGCTGAAGGCTTCTTTTACTGTAGCAGGTATCGTGCTTCTGTGTCTGATTGATATGTGGACTGTCAATAAGCGCTATTTGAATGATGAACAATTTGTATCGAAGTCAAACCAGACAGGAGCATTCGTTAAAACTCAGACGGATGAGATGATCCTTCAGGATACGGCTTTGAATTATCGGGTGTTGAATTTCGTAGGATTCCCCGGCAATACTTTCAATGAAAATAATACTTCATATTGGCATAAGAGTGTAGGTGGCTATCATGCGGCCAAGTTGCGTCGTTATCAGGAAATGATCGATCATCATATCACTCCGGAAATGAAGGATGCCTATCAGGAAGTTGCCGCCGCAGGCGGTGCGATGGATAGTGTGGACGCTTCTAAATTCCGTGTGCTGAATATGCTGAATACGAAGTACTTTATCTTCCCTGCCGGACAGCAAGGACAGACGGTTCCTGTTGAAAACCCTTATGCGTACGGTAATGCTTGGTTTGTGGATAAGGTGCAGTATGTCAATAATGCAAATGAAGAAATTGATGCGCTGAATGATATTCTTCCAACGGAAACAGCAGTGGTCGATGCGAAGTTTAAAGATCAGTTGAAGGGTGTGACAGAAGGTTACAAAGACTCCTTGTCTGTCATCCGTCTGACCAGCTATGAACCGAATCGCCTAGTGTATGAGACTTCATCTGCTAAGGATGGGGTGGCTGTTTTCTCTGAGATCTATTATCCGGGCTGGCAGGCCAAGATTGACGGACAGCCGGTGGATATTGCCCGTGCTGACTATATCTTGCGTGTAATGAATGTCCCCGCAGGCAAGCATACGATTGAGATGTGGTTTGACCCGCAGAGCTTGCATATAACGGAAAGCATAGCTTATGCATCACTGGCTTTATTGCTGATCGGGGTGATGATTCTGATCTGGTTTAGCAAGAAACGATTGGCGAAGAAAGGAGAAAGCTGCTGAGAAATATTGAGCAGAAGAACATGAACCTTTTTTTGTTTTTAGGACTGATTTAAGTGATCCTGAAATAATAGTTAAAATACACTAGTAGCATATATAGGTATATCTTGCTTTTTTATATATTTGCTTTTATTGTATATCTTTTACTATGTGAAACATGAACTCAATAAATATGGACGAAGATGTGTCTCTTTGGCGTTTGATCAGACTTGGAGATAAGAAAGCCTTTGGGACCTTCTTCACTAAGTATTATACTATATTGTATAGCTATAGTAAGTATTACGTATATGCAGAAGATGCGGAGGAGGTCGTGCAGGATTTGATGATGTGGCTATGGGAGAGAAGAGAGGAATTTGTACCTAGTGGAGATATGCAGCAATATTTACTGAGAGCTGTCAAAAACCGATGTCTGATTATTTTGAGAAGAAGTGATTTTGAAGTTCGTAATAGTGAATTCTTCTTTGAAGAATTAGATGCTTTTTATGACTCTACAGATTCCTGTGTCATACATGATCTGCAAAATGCAATAGAAAAAGCGATAGCTGAGCTACCGGAAACTTATAGAGAATCTTTTGAAATGAATCGTTTTCAAGGTAAAACTCGTCAAAAAATAGCAGAAGAAATAGGAGTTTCTATAAAAACAATCGATTATAGGATGCAACAAGCATTGAAAATATTGAGAGAAAAACTCAAAGATTACCTTCCTTTCCTCATTCTAGGGGGATTTTAAGATAAATATTCCTTCTTTTTAGCATACATTTATGAGAATCTTCGACTTTTTTTTAAAAAAGTTGGATTTTCGTTTAGTACATTCTTTCTGGATTGCGTATTATATATAAAGAGATAAAAAAGAAGCAAATATGGAATATTTGATAGATGAGTCTTTATTAATACGCTATTTGGAGAAATCGGTTAGCGAAGAAGAAAAGCAGGCTGTTGAAAGTTGGATCAATGCTTCTGAGGAAAATCAGAAAATGCTTCAACGGATAACTCGTATTTACTTGGCTAGTGACTTACTATATACATCTCAACAAGTAAATCCGCAAAATGAGTTGGATAAATTTTGGGATAGGCAAGGGCGTAGAAAGAGGTTGCGGATATGGAGTCGTGTCGGCCGTATTGCCGCGGTTTTGTTACTCCCCGTGCTACTTATTTCTATTTATATGATATCCGGTTCTAAAGAGGATGCTCTTCTTGAACAGTTTGTTGAAGTCAGAACTCAGACAGGAATTACTAATTCTATTGTTTTGCCGGACAGTAGTATTGTATATCTTAACTCGGAGTCGACCTTGAAATATCCATCCCATTTTGCTGATAACCGCCAGGTTTATTTGAAGGGAACGGCTTATTTTATAGTAAAGAAACAGAATGGAGCTCGTTTTGTAGTCAATACTTCTGCCGGAGCAAAGATTGAGGTTTTGGGAACTGAATTTAATGTAAATTCTGATGCTGGCGAAGTGAATACTACTTTAGTAAAAGGTTCTGTGCAATTTACTTGTATTAACCAGCAAAATAAGGAAGATAATATCCGTATTATTCCGGGACAAAAGATATCTTATAATACCCAATCAAGGGAGATTAAACAGGAAAAAGCGAATATTGATGCGGAAATAGAATGGAAGGAAGGAAAAACTATATTTAAAGATTGCCCTCTTATGGAAGTGCTGGACATTCTCTCTAAACGCTATAATGCCGAGTTTATTATAAAGAATGAAGCACTGAAAGAGAATAACTTTACGGGAAATTTCAAAAATCAAAGCCTTGAGCAAATATTGGAAAATTTTGCCTTATCTAGTAACCTGAAGTATAAATATATAAAGAAAAGAGAACCTGTAGACGAAATTTCGAAACGCGAAATTATAGAACTTTATTAATCTTAAAAGAAAGGAAATACATGAAAGACCCGCCATTAAAAAAATGTTGAAAAGTATTGCCGTACTTTTCAACATTTAAAAACGCTAAAGCTGCTTGTTTGCCGACGAGCAACTCTCAAAACATTTTTTAATCTTAATTCAATAGTGAAAATATGCAGTTTTTTTCTAATAACCAAGTTTTTACTCATAAAAACTATTTTTTCCTGTCTATGAACAGGATTCCATTATGTATGAAGCTATTTATTGCTCTATTAGTCTTTTCAGCAAGTGTACTGCATGCTGAAGTAGTTTACTCTCAATCTGGTTCTGTAAATCTTAATTTCACGAACACTGCAATAGAAAATATCTTGACTGAGATAGAGATGCAGACTGGTTATACATTTTTTTATAACAATAAAAATGTGGATGTAGCTAAAAAGGTTTCTTTATCTGCAGATAAAAAGAGTTTGTCCTCAATTCTTGATGAATTATTTGCTGGCACAAATATAGAATACGTAACAAAAGGTACAAATATTGTATTGCGTGCAAAAGAACAACAACAGAAAAAATATCAGATTAAAGGTCTGGTGACTGATGATAGAGGGGAACCGATTATTGGTGCTTCTGTTTCAGTGAAAGGAGAAGTAGGAAACGGGGTGATTACAGACCTTGATGGTAATTTTATTCTTACTACCACCGTTGGAAAAGTAACACTGGAAATTTCTTATATCGGGTATAAATCTGTAGTGGTAGAAGCGACTTCAGCTAAACCCGTACGAGTGAAACTTCAGGAAGATAACCAGGTACTGAATGAGGTTGTTGTAGTGGGGTATGGTACTCAAAAGAAGGAAAGTGTAGTGGGCTCTGTACAAATGGTGAAGCCAAAGGAGTTACATGTTCCGAGTTCAAACTTGTCAACAGGTTTTGCCGGGCGTTTGGCAGGTGTGGTTGCTGTACAGCGTTCTGGTGAACCGGGAGCCGACGGAGCTGATTTTTGGATTCGTGGTGTCTCTACCTTCCAGGGTGCAAAAGACCCCTTAATTGTGATTGATGGAGTGCAAGCTTCCAGTGGAGATTTGAATGCATTGGATCCGGAAGTTATTGAAAGTTTCTCTGTATTGAAGGATGCTACGGCGACAGCTTTGTATGGTTCCAGAGGAGCAAACGGTGTGATGATTGTCAATACGAAATCCGGGCGTGAAAGTGAAAAGGCGATTGTTAATGTTCGTATTGAAAATTCGTATTCTACACATACAAAGACACCGGAGTTTGTGGACGGCGTACGTTATATGGAGATGTATAATGAGGCGGTGCTTTCCAGAAAGACAGGTGAAGTATTATATCCTCAAGCAAAGATTGATGGGACCAGAGCTGGTTTGAACCCATTGATTTTCCCTAATGTAGATTGGTACAATGAGCTGTTTCGTAAAGGTGCCATGAATCAGAATGTGAATGTGAATGTGAGAGGTGGTTATAAAAAGCTTGATTATTTCAGCAGTGTATCAGTCAATCATGATAATGGTGTGTTGAGAAATACAAAAGATTTCTCTTATAATAGTAATCTGAATATCATGCGTTATGTATTTCAGAATAACATTAATCTGTCGCTTTCGAATACGAGCAAGTTGTCTTTGCATTTGAACGTACAACTGAAAGACTACTCAGGCCCGGCTTCTTCAGCCAGTGATTTGTTTGGGATGGTAATGGAGGCAAATCCAGTTGATTTTCCTGTTCGTTATCCTGCCGATCCGGAATCGGACTATATCCGTTGGGGAGGTAAAGTAGGCGGTAAATATAATAATGGTTATCGCAATCCCTACGCAGAAATGGCGAGAGGCTATAAGTCGGATTTTGAGAGTACCGTAATGGCCAACTTGAAGTTTGAACAGAAACTTGATTTTATTACAGAAGGACTTTCGGCTGAAGCACTGTTCTCTTTTAAGAACTGGAGCCAGAGTAGTACCAAGCGGGATAGCGGTTATAACCAGTTCCAGTTGGTTACCTACAAACCTAATGATTTGTCGAATTATACTTTATCAAGAGTAGGTGAAGAGGTCAGTACGGTACTGGGAACTGCAAATGGTTCATCAGGTGACAGGCGTATCTATCTTCAAGCAATGGTGAATTATAATCGTACGTTTGGTGGTGTACACAATGTATCGGGAATGTTCTTGTACAATCAAGACCAGTATAATATGAATAATCCGGAGGATTTGATTGGCTCTTTGCCACAACGCAAACAAGGTATTGCCGGACGTCTGACTTATGCTTATGATTATCGTTATCTGGCAGAAGTGAACTTCGGTTATAACGGCAGTGAAAACTTTGCAGAAGGTCATCGCTTTGGCTTCTTCCCCTCTTTTGCTTTGGGCTATGCTATCAGTCGTGAACCATTTTTTGAAAGATTCTCAAATACAATTACTAATTTGAAGCTGAGAGCTTCCTGGGGATTGGTTGGTAATGATCAGATTGGTGGTGAACGTTATCTTTATCTTTCTGATATTGATCTTCAAAATGATGATATGGGTTATACTACCGGAAGAGATCAAAATGTAGATAAGAAGGGACCCTTGTACAAACGATATTCTAACCCGACGATAACCTGGGAAGTAGGAAATAAGTGGAACATTGGTATTGATTTGGGCTTATGGAATGATCTGAATATTACGGCTGATGTGTTCCGTGAAGTGCGTAGTGATATATTTATGGATCGCCGGAGAGTGCCCGATTTCATAGGAACCAATGCCCATGATAAATGGATTGACCTAAGGACTAAGATGTACGGAAACTTGGGTAAGGTGGAGAATAAAGGAATGGACTTCTCTGTTGATTATGTGAAAGAATTCAATAAAGACTTTTCCATGTCATTAAAAGGAACTTTCACTTTTGCTCAGAATAAGGTGCTTGCCTATGATGAACCTGATTTTCTGAAGTATCCGAATTTGTCACGTGTGGGACATCCTGTTGATCAGCCTTTGCTGTACATTGCCGAACGCCTGTTTGTCGATGATGCGGAAGTAAGGCGCAATCCGATTCAGAATATTGGCGGATTGGTAATGGGAGGTGATGTTAAATATAAAAATTTAGCGGATATTTATGGTAACTATGACGGAGTGATTGATGCGAATGACAGACAATACACAGGTATGCCTACCACACCGGAAATAGTATATGGTTTTGGCCCGTCTTTCCGTTATAAGGATTTTGATTTTTCATTTTTCTTTCAGGGAGCAGCTCGCGTTTCTATTATGATGAAGGGCATCCATCCGTTTGGTAATGAAGGTACACGTAGCGTGTTGAGGTTTATTGCTGATGATTACTGGACTGCAGACAACCAAAATATTCATGCCGGATATCCTCGTTTGAGCAAAACGGATAATGCAAATAACACGGTAGCGTCTACTTACTGGCAGCGTGACGGTTCGTTCCTGAAACTGAAGAATGCTGAAGTAGGGTACAATCATAAGTTCTTCCGGGTTTATTTGAGAGGTTCTAATTTGCTGACATTCTCTAAGTTCAAATATTGGGATCCGGAACAAGGAAGTGGAAACGGTTTATTTTATCCTACCCAACGTGTAATTAATCTTGGTATTCAACTCTCATTCAATAAATAATCTGATAAGTTATGAAAAATAAGTTATATACTGTCGTTTTTTTCCTGTGTATGATTGGAATCATGGGAGCTTGTGATTATCTGGACATTGTTCCGGATGAACGTCCCACCGAAGAAGATGCTTTTAAAGACAAAAAAGCGGCTGAGCGTTATTTATATTCCTGCTATGCGTTTATGCCGAAGGAGCGTGAAGGAGTCTATTTGTATCAGACAGGTGAAGTCGTTACAGACTATGATCGTAAATATCTGCAAGGAGACTATACGGCAGCCAATTTGGGAGATTTCCACTATTGGTCCCGAATGTATGGAGGAATCCGTCGTTGCTATACGCTGTTGAATAATGTAGATGCGGTGCCTAAACTGGAAGAGGAATTGAAAACGATTTATAAAGCTGAAGCGAAATTTTTGATTGCTTATTATCATTTTATGCTGTTGAGAGCCTATGGTCCTATCATGTTAGTAGAGCATGAAATAGACGTGACTGGAGACATTGGTGAAAATGATTTGCTGAAGCGTAAGCCTTTTGATGAATGTGTAGATTGGATTGCAAATTTATATGATGAAGCGTATAATAGTGGATTGGTGGTAGAACATACGACCACTTATTATGGCAGAGCTACTCAGTTGGCTGCAAAAGCATTGAAAGCAAGATTGTTACTTTATGCTGCTTCCCCTTTGTTTAATGGAAATACTAAGTTTTACTCCAATGAATTATTAGATCCGGAAACATCTGAACCTTTGATGAGCCAAAATTATGATGTGAAGAAGTGGGAAAGAGCAGAGGCTGCTTGCCAAGAAGCTGTTGATCTGGCTGATGCTTTGAATTATAAGCCGTTTAGTGTAAAGAGTGAAGAAGATATTCCAGGTGATCTTTACCCTAAAGATGTAGTTGAATATGGGCTGAGAATGAGCTTTATGGATAAGAAAAATATGGAAGTGATATGGGCTGATACACGTAGAGAAGGTAGATACGGGCCGCAAAACCAAAGTGCTCCGCGCGACCCCAAAGATGATGGTGATTCATGGAACGGGGTGGCTCCTTCATTAGCTACGGTTCAAAACTTCTATACCAAGAACGGTTTACCTATTTCGGTGGATCCGGAATATTATCCTTTCCAAGAATACTATCAGTTAGGTTCTTATGAAGGAGAAAGTACTTGCTACTTGAATTTGGACAGGGAACCACGGTTTTACGCATGGGTTTCTTTCCATAATGGTTGGTATGAGATGCAGAGAAATCAACAAGGGAGATTCAGAACTCAGTTTAGAGCCAACGACGATCATGGTAAAAAAGGAATGTCAACCAACTATTCATTGACAGGTTATTTGGTGAAGAAATGGGTGACTCCTGCTTATGATACTCATAATGGATTTACCAATTATCCATGGCCTATCATTCGCGTGGCGGAACTTTATCTCAATTTGGCGGAGGCTGCTGCAGAAGCCAATCATCTGGAGGTAGCTAAATCAGCATTGAACAGAGTTCGTGCACACGCTGGCATTCCGAATGTGGAAGAGTCTTGGGAAGGCATCGCTACTTTGGATCAGAAGAAGTTAATAGAGATTATACGCCAGGAGCGCACGATTGAGCTTAGTTTTGAAGGGCAGTACGGTTGGGATACTCGTAGATGGATGACAGCTGAAAAGATTTTGAGCCATAATCCGCAGGGAATGAGTGTGAATGGAACTACCGATGAAACTTTCTTTGTGCCGATAGAGGTAGAAATGGCATGGAAGTTCCAATCTCCTAAAAACTATTTGTTGCCAATTGCCGATACGGAATTGAATATTAACCAAAAACTTGTTCAGAACCCAGGTTATTAATATCTAAAATGAGAAGCATCATGAAGAAAATATATATAGTAGGACTATGCATGGCTTTCATGTTCGTTATGAATGCGTGCAATGATGATACGAAAGGAGTGATACCATCTGAAATTGGCAGTTTGATTGCCGAACCTTGTGAGGGGGGAGTAATATTGAAGTGGGAAGTTCCATCGGATTCCAGTTTAGTTTATGTGAGAGTAGAATATCAACACCCGGTGACTGGGAAAAGGATGCAGCGAAATGCGAGTGTTTACCAAGACACATTGCTGGTTGACGGTTTGTTAGCGAAAGATGGAGAATATATGTTTAATGTATCTTCTGTCAGTTTGTCGGAGACAACGAGCAAGGTACAAACTGTTTCCTCTACTGCTTTACCCGTACAGCCTGTTAGAACTAAGGTTACTGATAAGATTCCTTTAACTGGAGAGAATATGTATTGTAACAAGCCGGACCCTGATGAAGGGAAAAATATTGGGTTACTGGTGGATGGGAGTACTTCTAATTATTTCCATACAGACTGGCACAATCCAGGTACGGAACCGCACTATATAGATATAACGTTGCCTGACCCTATTGAGACTACTTTTGAAATTAAGACATCGTATCGTAATGGTCGTTATGGTCAGTGTCCTGTAGAAATAACGATTTTGGGAAGTAATGATGGAAGTAATTGGGAGATTATTGCTGAACTTGAAGATGATGGGGCGGGTAAGACTTCTTACACTACCCCGCTGCTTGGAGAAGAAGGAATGTCGTATTCGTATCTTCGCTACCGGGCAGATAAGACTAGTGGTGATAATATTTATTTTGCGTTGGCAGAAATGGAAATAAATGCCGTGCATTATGAAATTTACGACCCGGAAGGTATTTATCATCCGGAAGAATAAGTAAGAGGCTGTAGTTTGACGATTAGTTTCAAGCCTTGAAACTGTTAGTTTCTCGGTGTGAAACAAAGTGTTTCAAGGCTTGAAACCATTGGTTTCCCGGTGTGAAACTAATCGTCCTAGTATATGAACGGTTTATCTTCCAGTTTATCAGGTTATTCCCCCTTATTGTAATCACACGTCAGAAAGAATGAAAAAGTTAATAATCCTCCTTATATTTAGCAGCATAATAAATGCCTTTTCATTAAGGGCGCAGCATCCCCCGCTCAAACAGTTTACACATCCGGAAAGAGTTCGGTATGACCAGTATTGTTTTACCATCGAAGGAAAAGATGTTTTTGTATTGAGCGCTGCGTTCCATTATTTTCGTGTTCCGCAGGAACTGTGGCGGGACCGTTTTCGTAAAATTAAAGAAGCCGGCTTCAATACCGTGGAGACTTATGTCCCTTGGAATTGGCATGAACGCAATATGCCTCGTAACGTCAAAGATTTCTCTCAATGTAACTTTGATGATCTGAAGGCTTGGTTGAAGATGGCTCACGAAGAGTTCGGATTATACACAATTGTCCGTCCCGGTCCCTTTATTTGTGCCGAATGGGCGGGTGGAGCCTATCCACGTTGGTTGGCGAAGTATTGTCCGGCAAAGTATGAAACCAGCTTTTGGCTACGAAGCAACCATCCGGAGCATCTGAAATGGGCGAAACACTGGTATGATGCAGTTTCCCCCGTTTTTGCGGCAGAACAGCTGACTCGTAAAAAGCCGGGAGAGAAAGGCATCATTATGGTTCAGTTAGAAAATGAGTATATTTATTTCGATATGCCCTCCTCCGGTAAGCGGGAAGTACTGAAAGCATTGGCAACTTACTGCAAAGATGGCGGTATAGAAGTTCCGTTATTTACCTGTGTCACCCCCGAAGTACGCGGGTCAACAGATGAGGTGATCAGCCAACTTTTCGATATGGACAATCAATATGTATGGTGGAATATACACGAAGCCAAGAGCCGTATTGAAAACCTAAAGAGAGAACAGCCCAATGCCCCAGCTTTTGTCTGTGAGCTACAAGGAGGGTGGTTCTCTACAGTAGGTGGCGGACTGAGCGAAGATAGCTACCTTGACGGAAGACATGCACGCGGCATGGCATTGATGGCAATGGCAGGTGGAGCTTCCGGATTAAACTACTATATGTTCTTCGGAGGAACTCATTTTGCTGGTTGGGGAGCTCGTCGGATGACCACGAGTTACGATTATGGAGCGCCTTTGAAAGAAAGTGGTGGTGTGGGAGAAAAATATGCCGCCGTCAAAGGAATCGGAGAATTGGTTTCCCGCTTTGGAAGTCAGATAGGAAGAAGCGAAGCTGTTGGTTTCGAGACTGTTTCGGATACAAAACAACTGACTATCGGCATACGTAAGGCAACTGACGGAACATTATTCCTCTTCTTCCTGAATCGGGATAAGAAAGAAGCCTATCGCGGCAATCTGGAACTGAAACTCTCAGATGGAACTTCTGTGAATGTATATTGTTCGTTATCACCGCTGGATAGCAAGGTGCTTGTGTTGTCTCATTCGGACAAACAAGGCGAATGGTATCCAAAGGAGCAGAATCTACCGTTACGTCCTACGAACCTGCCTTCTCCTATACGTATTGCCAAAGCGGAGAAATGCAACGAAACTTTTGACGGAGAGTGGAAGAAGTTACGCCGAGGTATTTCATTGCCGGAACTGGGCGTGAATGACTGTCGTTATTCCATGTATCGCAGCCGGGTGACCTTAACGGAGCAGGATATAGCCAAATATGGTTCATTCGTTTGCGAATTATTTACTGTCGACCCTCTGTATCTCCAAGTAAATGGAAAACAGGCACAACGGGCATCTACCGACGAACTTGACAATACGTTTGTTCTGGAAGGATTGCTTCATGCCGGAGAAAATGAGTTGATCGCTATTTATGAGAATAGGGGACATGCACATGGATATCGTCCGATGGAGGAACTTAGTGGCTTGAAAACTGGCGGTTTAGGGAAAAAACAGTCGGCCATCTTGCCGCTTGAAGAATGGCAGGTAAAGAAAATGCAAGGTGATAAAGTAGATGTAAAAGGGCAACTGGAGATACAAGAAGGTTGGGAGCAGATTGTACTCGACCAGTCTACGATTGCTAACCTGGCTACTTTGCAGATTGCCGGGCTGGAGAAACCGAAATGGCCTGCCGCATGGGTGCTGCAAGGGAAACAAGGCACTGCTATTTATCGTACGGAGATTGAATTCACCCCTGAGATGATAGCTCAAAGGAAGACAATGATTGAATTTGCTTGTGTAGATGATGCCGGAACGCTTTGGGTCAATGGTAAGGAAGTGGCAAGCCATGATGCATGGGATAAACCGTTTGTGACGAATATCGCTCCTTATATACATAATGGAAAGAATGACATTGCGATTATTGTACGAAATCAGAGTGGTGCCGGCGGACTGTTGAAAGGTGTACGCTTATTTAGTGAGCTTCGCATTGAGAAATTGTTGCAATGGGAAGTTTCCACTGATTTAGGCGGTGTTGTGCAAAAAGTATGTGACGGATCTACTGCAAGTGGCAACTGGGAGGCTGTATCGTTAAAGACAGACGGCACGCCGGCGCGCAAAGGAAATAATATACAGCCGAAAGGAGAACGTGATGCTTTGCTGACCTGGTACAAAGTGACATTCGATATGCCTGTGCAAAGTGCAGATTGCTGGATTCCCTGGCGTGCTGTTATCAATGCATCGGGAACTGGATACATGTGGCTGAATGGACATAATATCGGCCGTCATTGGGAGGAAGGTCCGCAAAGAGAGTTTTACCTGCCCGAATGCTGGTTGAATATGGGAGGTAGCAATACATTAGTACTTGGCCTCCGGCAATCCGAAAACTACGGAGCTGTATTGGAGGGAATAGAAATAGCGCCATATTATGAGGACGCAGAGATCAAAACAAAAACGAATCAATAGGTATGAAGATTAAGATATATGTGATTATGGTTTTATTGTTGAGTAGTGTGAATATATACTACTCTTCAGCTCAAATGAATGTTTGGAATCCGGATAATGGGAACGGCACTTTTACGAATCCCATTATGTGGGGCGATTGGCCCGATCCGGATATTATTCGTGTAGGTGATGATTTTTATTTGGTTTCTACCAGTATGCATTACGTTCCGGGTTGCCCGATTGCTACTTCTAAGGATCTGCTGAATTGGGAGATGGCGGGTTACGCTGTCGAACGTTATGACGAAGATCCCCGTTACGATATGAATGGAGGCAATCTATATCTGAATGGTTCATGGGCTGCTACTATCCGTCATCATAACGGGAAGTTTTATGTAGGTTTTTGCACCCCTTACGGTTGGGGACGGAAAACTGGCCATTTCTCCATTTGCATTGCCGATGATCCAAAAGGGCCTTGGGTACGTACTATTTTTCCTGAATATCTTTATGATCCGGGGCTATTTTTTGATGATGATGGAAAAGTGTACGTAGTTCACGGACAAGGTACATTGTATCTTACGGAATTGAATTCTGATGTGAAATCTGTCAAAGGGGAAGCGGTAAAGATCTGGTCAGGTGGATTTAAAAATGCCCATGAATTAGGAGGAGGATTTGGAATGGAAGGTGCTCATATGTACCGGATTAATGATAAATATTATATAACCTGTCCGGCAGGAGGTACAGAGGGATGGCAGATTTGTCTACGTTCGGATAATATATATGGACCATACGAACATAAGTTAATAATGAATGATAGTAGTTCGTATCCTCCCAATGGTTTACACCAGGGTGGAATGGTGCAGCTAAAGAATGGTGACTGGTGGTTTATAATTATGCAGGATCGTGGACCTATCGGACGTGTACCTTGTTTGGTTCCGGTAAGATGGATAGACGGATGGCCGATGTTGGGTGAAGGAGGGAAGGATTTGATAACATATCCTAAACCGGAAGTTGGAAAGAAAGTAAAGATAAAAAGTCCTGCGACAACAGATGAGTTCAATGTTCAAAAGTTAGGTTTGCAATGGCAGTGGAATCATAATCCGGACAACACAAGGTGGTCTTTGAAAGAGCGTAAAGGATATATGCGTTTGAAGGCTTCTCATGCAAAATCACTCAAAGAGGCACGTAATACATTGACTCAGCGTGTTCAGGGACCTAGTTCGGAAGGGACGGTAGAAATGGAGACTACCGGATTGAAGGATGGAAATGTAGCTGGCTTTGGAATATTCGAGTTTCCGTATGCTTACGTTGCTGTTCAGCAAGAAGGAGGGAACCAGAAAATCGTGATGTGTAATGATGGCAAAACAGTAGAGACAGTTGAACACTTTACCGGAAATAAGATTTGGATTCGTTCGCGGGTCATGGATCTGAATTTTAGGGCTCTGTTTTATTATAGTATAGATGGCATCCACTTTAAACCTATTGGGAATGAACTCCAAATGGGATTGGGACTTCCTTGGACTGCCAATCGTTTCGCCTTATTCAATTTTAGTACAACAGAGTCGGGAGTGGATGGATATGCAGATTTTAACTGGTTCCGTTTTACTAATAAATAGATAATTATGAATAGCACTTTCTTTTATAGTATAATTCTGGGACTTAGTATAAGTTTATCCACTTTTGCGCAGAAACGGACAATTAACCAGGATTGGGAGTTTCAGCGTTTAACGAAAACGATACGGAATGCTGAGATAAAAAATCAAGGTATGGACTGGACGTCACAATACAATGTAGAACATGTGAGTATGGCGGTCAATGAATTGCGGGTTCCAGAAGATACGTTGAAAGCTGAGTTTAATATATTGAGGACAGGGAAGTGGGCGAACGTGAGTTTGCCCCATACTCCGTTTATCGAAGATTTGACGGTTCTACATCAATGGCAGGGCATTTGTTATTATAAAAAGCGCTTGGTACTAACTTCTGATGAGGAGCGAAAGCAATTGTGGCTTGAATTTGAAGGAGCGATGCACTTGGCAGATATCTGGGTCAATGGGAAGCATGTCATGCAACATGCCGGGGGGTATACCCCATTTGTTGTCGATGTAACCGGAATGTTGAAAGCGAACATTACAAATGAAATTTTGGTCCGTTTGGACAATCGCAATAATCCATTGATACCTCCAGGCAAACCTTTGGAGAGTTTGGATTTCTGTTATTTTGGTGGTCTCTATAGAGATGTGAACTTGATTTCAAAGTCAGATGTACATATTACTCATCCTATTTTAGCCAATCGCCGTGCCGGGGGAGGCACCTTTATCACTTTCCCTGAAGTGTCGGAAACGCATTCTAAGGTTCATATTCAGACCGAAATAGCCAATCAATCTACAGTTACGAGAAAGCTTAGATTACGTTATACTTTATTTGAATGGAGCCGAAAGTCGGGAAAAGGAAGAAAAGTGTGCGTAGAATCACAGGAGCTAAGACTGGGGAATGGTGAGAGACAAAATTGTATTCAGTATATGGTGGTGGATCGCCCCAAATTGTGGAGTCCAGAGAATCCTCACCTTTATATATTATTGAGTGAGGTGCTAGAGGGAAGAAAAGTTATTGATTATGAGGAGACTCGTATCGGTATCCGTCATATTGAAATGACTCGGGAGAAAGGTTTTGTGATCAATGGGCAACCTATACGTCTTGTCGGGAGCAATCGTCATATGGAATATCCATACGTAGGAAATGCTATTTCGGATAATGCCCAATACCGGGATATCTATCAAATTCGTTCCAATGGATTTAATATTGTTCGTTTAGGACATTATCCACAAGATCCGTCTGTATTAGATGCTTGTGATGAATTAGGTTTATTGGCTATTGAACCTATTCCCGGTTGGCAGTTTTTCAATAAAAATCCGCTTTTTACAGAACTCACTTATCGGGATGTTCGTGATTTGGTTCGTCGTGACCGGAATCACCCTTCTGTTGTGATGTGGGAAACCACTTTGAATGAATCATGGCCCCCGAAGGATTGGAAGGATAACGCAGTGAAAGTGGCACACGAGGAATATCCTGGTGATCAGTGCTTTACTTCTGGTGATGCTTATGGTTACGATGGATTCGATGTGAGTTATAATGATTGGGAAGAGGGTTTTAATCGTCCCAATAAAACAAAGAATCCGGGATTCATCCGCGAATATTATGATTATGAATTTGGAGGACATTACAGTACCACTCGTATTAAGCGAGGGGATGGAGAGAAAGCACAAATCCAAAATCTGTGGAATGCGCAATGGTCGCACAATCGTTACCGTGCCTATTATCCTTGGACAATAGGGGATGCTGTTTGGAGCATGTACGATTACAATCGCGGATGTTGCGACAATATCTGTTATAGTGGAGTAGCTGATATTTTCCGTTTGCCGAAATTCAGTCTTTCATTTTATAGATGCCAGTTACCAAAGGGAACTCATATACCGGAAGGTACAATGTCATACGAACTGTTTATTCCTTCTTATCGTTCGGAGGTTTTATCTGACACTGTATTGGTTTATGGTAATGTGGAAGAAGTGGAATTGCAACTAAATGGCCATTCGATTGAGAAGAAGAGATCGGATAAAGGGCCGGATACGGACTATGTGTCTCAGCCGAATGGTGGTAACTGTGCTCAGTTAACTTGTCCTCCCTTCACTTTCACTCAGGTCCCGAAAGAAAAAGGAGAACTGAAAGCAATCGGATTCGCAAATGGAGTAAAAGTGGCTGAATATATCGTACGTTCTCCGGAAAACCCTTCCCAACTTGATATCTCTTATTTTGAAAGTGGTCGTTCTGCAACAAAGAATGATTTATTGATTGTTTATGTTAGTTTGAAAGATTATCAAAACACACTGTGTCCATTAAATAATATCTTAATCAACTTGTTTGTACAAGGAGGGGAAATTGTTGGTCCTGCATGCTATCAGACCGAATGTGGCATTGCCTCTTTTCTGGTGCGAACTGGAGAAACTTCTAAATTAATAGTAGAGGCTTCCGGTAATGGGATGAAACATCGAAAAATTATAATATTGTAGCGTACCGATGAAATGGCATGCAGGCAGAAGAAGCATTCCTACCGCGATTACAGTTAATTAAATAATATGAAATAACGACTTAATTGAAATGAATAGCAAGCACATTTATTTATGCACTTTGTTGTGTTTATTATTTTCTGTATTCACTCTCTCTGTTGGAGCAAAAGATAATAAACCCTTCCGACAAACGACAGAATGGCATGTCTCTATTAAAGGAAATGATGCTGCTTCAGGTTCGCAGGCAGACCCTTTGCGCCATATCCAGACTGCTGCCGAAAAGGCACAACCGGGTGATATTATTACAGTACATGCCGGTACTTATCGTGAAAGAGTAGCTCCACCGCGTGGGGGAGAGTCGAAAGAACGCCCCATCATTTATCAGGCAGCCAAGGGGGAAAAAGTAGAAATCAAAGGCTCAGAAGTAATGAAAGGCTGGAAAAAACTGGATGAACGGACTTGGGTTGTTGCTGTTCCCAATCGTCTGTTTGGGAGTTTTAACCCTTATGCGGATACTATTCATGGCGATTGGTTGGATAGAGGGAAATGGTGTCATACCGGTGAAGTGTATTTGAATAATACTGCATTGGATGAAACTCAGGTTTTAGATAATGTTTTTCTGAATAAGCAACAACAACCTCTTTGGTATTGTGAGGTCGATAAAGACAGTACATGGATTTGGGCAAACTTCTTTGATGTAAACCCCAATAATGAGTTAGTAGAAATCAATGTTCGCCAAGCGGTCTTTTATCCTAAGAAGCCTTTTGTCAATTATATTACGGTACGTGGCTTTCATTTAAGTCAGGCTGCTACACCGTGGGCCCCGCCTACTGCCGAACAACCGGGGGTAATTGGCACTCATTGGAGTAAAGGTTGGATTATAGAGAACAATACGATCAGTCACTCCAAATGTGTAGGCATCACTTTAGGGAAATATGGAGATGAATGGGATAATAAATCCGAGTCTGTAGAGGGATATGTCAAAACTACGCAACGAGCGTTGGAGAATAATTGGAATAAGCAACATATTGGAAGTCACCTTGTCCGCAACAATCGTGTGTCTTTATGTGGTCAGGCAGGTATTGCCGGGAGTTTGGGAGCTATATTCAGTACAATTGAAGATAATGTCGTTCATGATATTGGTCTGAAAAAGTTATTTTGGGGATATGAATTGGCCGGAATCAAGTTACATGCTGCCGTGGATGTGTTGATTAGTCATAATCATATTTATCGTACGGAAGGAGGTATTTGGCTGGACTGGATGACGCAGGGTACACGTGTAACTCGAAATTTGTTGCACGATAATGAAGTACAGGATTTCTCTTTAGAGGTGAATCATGGTCCGATATTGGTGGATAATAATCTGTTCCTATCACCAGAACTGGCTCAGGTGAAGTTATCACAGGGAGTTGCTTTTGTCCACAATATGATTGCATGGAAGATTTGGCCAACTGGAAAAGTAGATGATCGGGCAACTCCTTATTTGGTTCCTCATGATACTCAAATTGCCGGTTACCACAATTGTCCTTGTGGAAATGTAAGTTATTTGAATAATTTGTTTATAAGAGAGGACTTGTCGGCTTATCAAGGGTGTGATTTACCTGTTCAAATAAAAGGTAATTTACAAGATAGTCTTCTTCGTTATCAGGTGGTGCAGGAAGCGGATGGCTGGTATTTGCAAATGACTCCTTCGGACAGATTACTTCAACAGAAAGAGAGTCGACTGGTAAATGTCAATCAATTACTTGATGCCATTATCTCTCAACAACCTTTTTGCGAGAAAGGAAGGAAGCTTTTATTGGATCGGGATTATATGAATCAAAAAAGAGATAAAACTCCAACTCCGGGTGCTTTGGAATTGCCGAAGGTGGGTCAAATACGAGTGAAAGTATACGATAATTAAAATGTGAACTAGGTTATGAAGAAATCCTGCTATTATTTACTTCTAGTGATATGTTCAATGGTAACTTCTTGTCAGTCATCGAAAGTTGACTTTGAAATAAGAGACAATGCTTTTATGCTTGACGGAGAGCCTATTCAATTGATTTGCGGTGAAATGCATTATCCTCGTATTCCGCATGAGTATTGGCGAGATCGTATGAAGCGTGCGAAAGCTATGGGAATCAATACTATTTCTACCTATGTGTTTTGGAATTACCATGAACGCCAGCCGGGTATCTTTGATTTTGAAGGTCAATCTGATTTAGCCCGTTTTGTTCGAACCGCCCAAGAAGAGGGATTATATGTGATTCTCCGTCCGGGGCCTTATGTTTGTGCGGAATGGGATTTTGGTGGCTATCCATATTGGCTGCAAAAGGATAGAGCTATGCTTTATCGGAGCAATGATGAGGCTTTCTTGTCGGCTTGTAAACGTTATATTGACCGTTTAGGGAAGGAACTGTCTCCACTGACGGTAACTAATGGTGGAAATATATTGATGGTACAGGTCGAGAATGAATATGGCTCTTTTGGAGAAGATAAAATTTATTTGGGGAAACTTCGGGATATGATTGTTGAAGCGGGTTTTAATGTCCCTTTGATTACAAGTGATGGAATCGGGCAGACAGATGCCGGACATCTTGATGGAACTTTAGCTGCAGTGAACGGAATAGTAGGTGAAGATGTCATGAAACATTTGGATAAATACCAACCGGGAGGTCCTTACTTTATAGCAGAGTTTTACCCTGCGTGGTTTGATACATGGGGAGTTCCCCATACTCACCGCGATTATAAGAAATCGGCAGAGCAATTAGATTGGATATTGAAGAATAAGATATCAGTTAGCATGTATATGTTTCATGGGGGCACTAATTTTAATTATACGAACGGGGCGAATGCAACTTTCGGATACGCTCCGCAGCCAACGAGCTATGATTATGACGCACCTTTGGGAGAATATGGAAATGCAACTCCTAAATATTATGCTTTTAGGGAGATTATTCAGAAGTATTTACCGGAAGGAGAAGTGCTTCCGGATGTACCTGCTGAAAATCCGTTAATTTCATTTCCTGCGATTACGTTGGAAGAATCAGCTCCTTTGAGTTCTGCTTTCACCGAACGGATTGTATCGGACAGACCGTTGACAATGGAAGCGATGAGTCAGGATTTTGGGTATATTCATTATGAAACGGTCATTGAAAATCCGGTGAAAGGTAGATTACAACTGAAAGATTTGCGCGATTACGCTGTTGTATTGGTGAATGGTGTGCAAATGAGTAGTATTGATAGAAGATTGAGACAAAACAAACTGGATATTGATATTAAAGAAGCGCCTGCTCGCTTGGAGATACTAGTGGAAAATGCAGGACGTGTCAACTACGGAATTGATATTCAGAATAATTTGAAGGGAATCACGGAAAAAGTTCTTTTGAATGGCGAAGAATTAAATGGATGGACAGTCAGTCCTTTACCACTGTATAAAGCAGATGTCTCTCACTTTGAATGGAAAAAGGCTGCCATTAACAAACAGCCTGCTTTTTTCCGTGGAAGTTTTAGGCTGTCGACTTTGGGAGACTGTTTTATCGATACACGTGGCTGGGGAAAAGGAGCTGTTTGGGTAAATGGTCATTCATTGGGTAAGTTCTGGAATATCGGTCCGCAACAAACACTATATCTGCCTGCTCCATGGTTGAAAAAAGGAGATAATGAAATTGTTGTTTTCGAGATGGAAGATACTGGATGGCGAACTATCCAGGGATTAGACAAACCTATTCTAGATGAAGTAGGCGAAGATAAGAATGCTTTAAATACTTCCGATACTAAAGGCAACCATGAACCAATAT
The DNA here is from genome assembly GCA_019412825.1 of Bacteroides thetaiotaomicron. Lineage (GTDB taxonomy): Bacteria > Bacteroidota > Bacteroidia > Bacteroidales > Bacteroidaceae > Bacteroides > Bacteroides thetaiotaomicron_A. The sequence continues at coordinate 27,693 of DXOL01000012.1, forward strand.
TAAATATGGCTGACATAATATTCTCCGGTAGGTTGGAGAAAAAGGAGGGGTGGCAAGCCTTTTCTTTCAACAAGGTCGTAGAGGCGCGTTATCTCTGTATCGAGATTCTTACTTCTTATGATAATGTCAATTCCTGCCTTAGCGAAATGAATTTGATAGGAGCTAATGACCGTGCTTTACCGAAAGAAGATTGGAAGGTTGTATATGCCACAACGGAACAGGTGGGAGAGGGGGAAGCCGATCATTTGGTTGACAGTAACCCGAATACTTATTGGCATTCGCAGTGGCAAGGAGGTGTATTGCCTTTCCCTCATCGGATATTGATTGATTTGGACGAAGTCCGTACGATTAAGAGTGTCGAATTAAGGCAACGTCATCCGGAAATGTTAGGTTGTGTGAAAGACTTCCGTTTATACGGTCGTTCTCAATTATTTTTGTTTCATCATAAATAGAAGATAGATGCTGTTGCATGGTATAAAATTAGGAAAATTTGCAGGTTTAATAATCTGTTTGGTATTTACTCTCTCTTTATATGCAAATTCTAAAGAGAATATTGAGACTATTTTTGTTGTTTTTAAAACGCATCTTGATATTGGATTCACTGAATTGGCAGGCAAAGTTGCTGATACGTATCATCATGAGTTTATCCCGGCTGCACTAGATCTTTCTGAGGCATTAGCAAAAGATTCTTTGTCTTTGGGTTATTCCTGGACTACGGGTTCATGGTTGATCTGGGACTATCTCGAACGGTCTGACGATGGTAGCCGTCGAAGGATGGAAGAAGCGATTCATCGGGGAGATTTCGGGTGGCATGCTATGCCATTTACGATGCAGGTCGAGTTGTGTGATAGTGCCTTATTGTCTGCTGCTTTTTCTTTATCTGAAACTTTGGATAAGCGGTTTGGAAAAAAAACAATAGCCGTTAAAGTTACGGATGTTCCTGGTGTGACTCGTGGTATGATTCCCATTCTGAAGAAGCATGGAATATCGTTATTGCATTTAGGTTCTAATCCGGGAGCAGCTGTCCCCGATTTACCGGAAATCTTTCGTTGGGAAGACCCTACCGGTGCAGGAGTGAATGTAATATACCAAAATGATTATGGAGTACCATTTCAGATTCCGGGAACTAAAAGTCTTGTTATTCTGAATTTTACTCATGACAATCATGGCCCGCATTCACGGCAGCAAGTGGAACAGTTCTATCATCGGTTAATAGAAGCGTATCCTAATGCCAGGATTTTGCCGGTCTCGCTAAATGAAGTAGCCAAAGAAGTGGAAAAAGTAGAATCTGCGCTTCCGGTCGTCACTTCGGAATGGGGAGATACATGGATGTACGGAGTGGCTTCCGACCCCAAGAAAATAGCTGAGTTTCGTCAGTTGGTTCGATTGCGCAACAAATGGATTGGTGAAGGTAAACTTATTGCCGGCAGTGAAACTGACCTTCATTTTATTGTCCCCTTGCTTTTGATAACGGAACATACATGGGGATTAGACGTGAAGTCTTATTTGGGAAATTATGATAAATACGAATTCAATAAGTATCCGGACTTTTTGCAGGGCCCTGTAGCAAAATATATGGAAAAATCATGGGATGAGCAGCGCGCGTATATTTTTCAGGCTTTATCTACGCTTCCGGCACCTTTGGAACGGGAAGCATTAGATGCATTGGCTGAGTTGACTCCTCGAAGGTTGTCGACAAGCAGACTGAAAGTTCTTGCCAACCGGAAATTGAATACCAGATATTTTAAAGTAGCTTTTGATGCAACTACCGGAAGTTTGTGCTCTTTGATTGATAAAAGAGATGGTAAACAATGGGCGGATCCTGCTCATTTGTGGGGAGAATTAGCCTATCAGGTTTACTCTGGTAATGATTTTGCTCAGTTTATCAGCCGATATTGTCCGGAGAATCCTTCCGGATGGATGTTGGCGGATTATGGGAAACCGGGATTGGATCATATACCGTTTAAGAATACTGTAATGAACTATACGGTTGATAACTTCTATACGACTAAAGAGCAACAGGGAGCATATGCTTATGTTTATCTGTCATTGAAGGCAGAAGGTCTACTGTTCGGAGCACCACGCGAAGGAGTGGTCCGATATTTCTTCCCGGAAGATAAACCGGAGATTCAAGTCGAATTAAGTTGGTTTGACAAGTCTAAAAATAGGATACCTGAGTCTGTTTGGTTCTCTTTTCATCCGATATTACCGTTAGCTAAAATATACGTGGATAAGATGGGCTCGAAGGTGGATGTACAGGACGTAGTGACTAATGGAGCACGTACTATTCATGGAGTGACGGAAGGTGTTTCTTTTGAATCTGAGCAGAGGAAACTGAATATATCATCCATGGATGCTCCGTTGGTACAATTCAATGAACGAAACCTACTTGTCTTTAAAAATGAAAGGGCAGATCCAGCTCTTGGAGTCCACTTCTGTTTGTTGAATACATTATGGGGCACTAACTATCCTCAATGGTTTGGAGAGGATATGAAGTTCAGATTTGTTTTATCATTCTAAAATATAAGATTGTCATTATGAGAATCGTTTTTCGTCTCTTTTTATTGCTATTGTGTGAATTCTCCATTTCGTCAATGGAAGCTTCCGAATCGGGAAATACTTCTGGCGGACGTTGGATCACTTGGTCTGAGAAACCCTCGTCTTCTTGGGAAAATGCGTTTGTGACAGGTAATGGCAGGCACGGTACAATGGTACTCGGTAACTTGCAGAACGAACGGATCGTTTGTGTCCATGAAGAACTGTTTATTCGAGGCTGGGATCCGGCTAAAGTAACTGTGCCCGTAACGGCAGATTTAATGCCAAAGGTGCGTCAGTTGATGGAGGAAGGAAAGTCGGATGCCGCATCTGCTCTTTTAACAAATGAAGCTGATCGTCAATTGTGTGGGATGGGAGCTTTTCAAAGATGGCCTTTGATTCCACACCCTGCTTTCGACCTTTGTATTAAAGACCGGAAAGATACTTCTACTGAATTTACACATTATCGCCGTCAATTAAACCTTGAGACGGGAGAGGCTTTAGTTTGTAAACGGGATGTGGAAGGGCAAATAGAGGAAGCTGTATTTTCATCGAGAGTACATGATGTGAATGTCATCCGTTTGAAAGCAAGTCGAGGTAAAAAAATAAATATCATGCTCAGTCTTGAAGAGACACTTGGACGCGAAGGGAATCATTTTGAACATAATCTGGATAACTCGTTTCGGAGTGTGAGCAGCAGTGCGGTTCCGGGCTGGTTGATGTATCGTGCCTCTTATTCAACTACTCCCGGTGGCTATGATGGTCTGGCAAGAGTGACCTTGAAAGGCGGTCGGATGATAGTGGAAGGGCAAGGATTGAAAATAGAGAATGCGGAAGAAGTCTTGGTTGTTGTTCGTATAACTCCTTTGGCTGATGGAAATCTATCGGATATGTCAGCTGTGAAAAAAGAATTGACCCGTTTGCCGGACAGTTACCGGCAACTTCTTAAACCGCACAGTTCTGAACATGGAGAAATGTTTCGGCGTATGCAGTTGGATTTTGGTTGTGAAACCGGATGGAAAATTACCCCAACGGAAAAAATGCTGGCAGAAGCAGAGCTGCAGGGAGTTACACCATTATTCTTAGAGCAAGTTCATGCTATGGGACGTTATTTGTTGATTTCTTCTTGTGGCAAATATCCTCCTCCGTTACAAGGAATTTGGGGTGGAAGTTGGAAGCCTGCTTGGATTGGTGGATTTGTTTGGGATTCAAATATTAATTTGGCTATTTCTGCGGCTTCTATGAGTAACCTGTCGGAATGTGCGGAGGCTTATTGTAACTATGTGGAGAGCCTTTTGCCGGGTTGGCGTTTGAATGCAAAGAACTATTTGGGATGCAGAGGATTTATTGTTGCTCATTATAACGATCCGACGAATGGATATCTGACCCATTTCGGAAGTTCTTTTCCTTGGATGTTTTGGGCAGGAGGGGCCGGTTGGAATCTTCGTCCGTTTTATGAACACGCTATGTTGACGGGAGATAAGCGATTTCTGCAAGAACGTGTTTTTCCGCTCTATCGGGAAATGGCAGAGTTTTATGAAGATTACCTTAAAATGGGAGATGACAGTCTTTATCATATTTGTCCAAGCGTTTCACCGGAGAATGCACCGGTCGGCACAGATACTTGGTTGAGTAAGGATGCTACGATGGATGTAGCGATTGCACGGGAGGTTTTTACACTGCTTTGTCAGATGGGAGAGGAATTTCATACTTGTCCGGAAGACATTCGAAAGTGGACCTCTTATTTGGAAAAGCTCCCTCCTTACCGGATCAATGAAAATGGTGCTTTAGCTGAGTGGGTAGATAAGAATTACGCGGACATTTATAATCATCGTCATAATTCACATCTTTATCCGGTTTTCCCGGGGACTGAATTACTAGGTGATGACGTCGATCTGGATTTGCGGAATGCTGCCGGTATTGCTTTAGATAAACGTTCGGCATTTGACACTAGCTCAGCGCACGGTCTGATTCATTTGGCACTTCAGGCTGCCCGTTTAAAGGAGGTAGATAAAGTTTGTTTGAACTTGGAACGTTTTAGTAAACGACGTTATTTATATGATGGATTGGTTACTTCGCATGAGCCATCTCATGGCATTTATAATTTGGATGCTGTGCTTAGTTTTCCACGTTTGTTGATGGAAATGTTAGTGTTTACCCGGCCCGGGCAGATTGAAATTTTGCCGGCATGGTCTAATGATTATCCTTCCGGAACAGTAAAAGGAATGAAAATCTATGGTGGACACACATTAGACATGAGTTGGAAAAATGGAAAGTTAACCTCGTTGACCATTCATGGAGGAAGTAATGAATTGCTTGAATGTAGTTATCAAGACATAAAGAGGCAGTTTCTATTGAAGAATAACCGTACCTATTATTGGAAATTATGATAAATCAATACTTTTTTTTATCGTTTTCTGCACTGCTAGGTAAATATAGCACTCTCATCAGGATAAAGAAATAAATCTATAAACTTAAAGCGGCTCTCTTCATCCCGAAGAGAGCCGCTTATGCATTCACTAAAAAATTATGAAAAACAAACGCTGTTTTGCTGTTATATATTTAAATAGTTAGAAATCTATTTGGGAGAATGCTTTTGGCGGGCAGATGCTTGTTGAGCTTTCCACTTTCCATATTGTTCAGTAGTCAGAATCTTTTTTATCTTTTTCTCTTTCACTTCTGCAGCTTTCTTTTGTGTATCCGCCGAGTTCTGTTCTTTGTTCATCATTGGACGCTCTCCCATACCGCCGGGGAAACCTCCTTCGCCCATCATCGGAGGTTCGCCGCCACCCATCGGCGGGCGACCGCCTCTCATTCCCGGGCCTCCCATTGGCGGACGTTGTTCGCCGGAGTTCTGCATCGCTTTGAAATGTTCTTTCTGTTCTTTCAGATTCAGTTTATAGATTTTCTTATATTGTTTTTCTGTCAGTTGAAGTGATTCCTGCATTTGATCAGTCATCTGAGTCGCTATCTTTTCCGGATTAGGGACTTCGCGTGGGAGGCGTTGCTCATGTTGTTGTCTTTCCTGTGGTTCAGGATTTTCTTGTGCAACAGCCAGACTGGTGCAACTTATCAGGCAGGCTGCAAGCCCTATCAGTTTCATGTTTCTTTTCATCTTTTCTCTTTGTTAATTGATTTAATATCCCAAAGTTAACTGGTTCTTGAAACAGATGAAAATGAAATCGACAAAGGACGGAGTTTTGTCTATTAAATATGGTGTCACTGTTCTGTAGTGATGGTGTAAGTATCCATGTCGGACTGAAAAAGGAAAATATGAACATAAACAGTCGATATATGGATAGTCCCATTTTGTCGCAAGCCATTAAATTTGTGCCTGAATATAGAACGATTATTATGAAAAGACTATTGTTCATTTTTACCTTTTTTTGCCTGCCTGTCATTCATGGGGGCGCACAGAATATTCTGACTCTGGAGAACTGCCTTCGTATAGGGATTGAGAACAACCTCTCTTTACAGGGCAAACGAAAAGCGATGCAGAAAAGTAAGTATGGCATTTCGGAGAATCGGGTGAAACTGTTGCCGCAAATCAATGGCTTTGCCAACTTTAATGATAATATCGATCCGCCTGTCTCAGTAACCGACGGCTCTTCCTATGGAGTACCTTATAATATCACCCGAACGCTGCAATATGGTGCCAATGCCGGGGTAGAATTGCAGATGCCACTTTATAATCAGACTCTCTATACTTCGATTTCCATAGCAGAGATTGTGGATGAGATGAGCCGGCTTTCGTATGAAAAGGCACGGGAAGATTTGATCTTGCAGATCAGTAAAATGTACTATCTGGGACAGGTCACTGCAGAACAGATTGCATTGATAAAAGCCAATATTACCCGATTGGAAGAACTGAGAGATATCACACAGGCTTTCTTTGATAATGGAATGGCAATGGAAGTTGACCTGAAGCGGGTGAATATCAATCTGGAAAATCTGAAAGTACAGTATGACAATGCGCAGGCGATGATGACGCAGCAGCTTAATATGCTGAAGTACATCATGGATTATCCGGCAGAAAAAGAAATCGGCCTGTTGCCGGTCAATACGGATAGTATCGCTACGGTTGCTTTGACCGGACTGTCGGAAAACCTCTATGAGCTTCAGTTGCTCCAATCACAGGTGCAGCTGGCAGAGCGGCAGAAACGATTGATAAGTAATGGCTATATTCCTTCTCTCAATCTGACGGGAAACTGGAGGTTTGCCGCTTATACTGATGAGGCTTATCATTGGTTTCATTCCGGTCCGTCCAATCATTGGTTCCGTTCTTATGGAGTGGGACTGACTTTGCGTATTCCTATTTTTGATGGTTTGGATAAGAAGTATAAGATCCGGAAAGCAATGATCGATATCGAAACCATGAAACTTTCACGGTTGGATACACGGAAGAATCTGCAAACACAGTATCTGAATGCTGTAAATGACTTGATGAATAACCAGCGGAACTTTAAAAAACAGAAAGACAATTATCTGCTTGCCGAAGAAGTGTATACGGTTACTACCGACCGCTATCGGGAAGGAATCACTTCAATGACTGAAGTTCTGCAGGATGAAATGCGGATGAGCGAGGCACAGAACAACTATATTAGTGCGCATTATAATTATCGGGTGACCAACCTGATGTTACTAAAACTGACCGGACAGATCGCATCCCTGTTCAAGTAATAGATAACTAATTGAATCATTCATATGGAAACAATGGAAAAAAATACAGTCTCCAGTACGCATCAGGAGAAAGCTAAGAAAATGAGAAAATTACGCCGCTGGCAGATAATAGTAAGTCTGTTTGGAATCGCTGTGATTGTTTGGGGAGTGATTGAGATTATTTTTCTTTTTCTGGGCTATAAGCAGACGGAAACCAGCAATGATGCGCAGATAGAGCAATATGTGTCGCCTGTCAATCTGCGTGCATCAGGCTATATTAATAAGATTTATTTCACAGAACATCAGCAGGTGCGCAAGGGAGATACTTTGCTGGTGCTGGACGATCGCGAATATAAAATCCGGGTGATGGAAGCCGAGGCTGCATTGAAAGATGCGCAGGCAGGCGCCACTGTGATAAATGCTACCTTACAGACTACGCAAACGACTGCATCTGTGTATGATGCGTCTATAGCCGAAATAGAAATCCGACTGGCAAAACTGGAGAAAGACCGGCAGCGGTATGAAAATCTGGTCAAACGAAATGCGGCGACACCTATCCAGTTGGAACAGATTACAACGGAGTATGAAGCTACCTTTAAGAAGCTGGAAGCAACCAGGCGTCAGCGGGAGGCGGCACTTTCGGGAGTGAATGAAGTTTCTCACCGTCGTGAGAATACGGAAGCCGCCATCCAGCGTGCAACAGCTGCGCTTGAAATGGCACGGCTGAATCTGTCGTATACGGTTGTACTGGCTCCTTGCGATGGCAAGTTAGGCAGACGTTCTCTGGAAGAAGGACAGTTCATTACAGCAGGGCAATGCATTACGTATATTCTGCCGGATACACAAAAATGGATTATTGCTAATTATAAAGAAACGCAGATAGAGAATCTCCGCATCGGTCAGGAGGTGGCTATCACGGTAGATGCTATCAGTAAGAAAGAATTTGCAGGCAAAGTAACTGCTATTTCCGGAGCGACAGGTTCTAAATATTCATTGGTGCCAACTGACAATTCTGCCGGAAACTTCGTAAAAATACAGCAGCGTATCCCTGTCCGTATTGATTTTACGGATTTATCGAAGGAAGATAATGATAAGCTGGCGGCGGGTATGATGGTAGTAGTAAAAGCTAAACTCTGATGATCATGCCTTCATGTCCTAGAAATTATCCTTTTTATAATTGGGTGCCCAAACCGATAGGTATTATTATCCTGTTGTTCTTTTTCCTGCCGATTCTTTCGGTGGGCGGGGTATACTCCGTGAACAGTACCGAGATGATGAGCGGCTTGGGTATTATTTCCGAGCATATTCAGTTTGCCAATTTTGTGACTTCCATCGGTATGGCGGCATTTGCTCCCTTCTTGTATGAGCTGGTTTGTATACGGCGGGAGAAACTGATGTGTATCGCAGGTTTTGCACTGATGTATATATTCAGCTACGTGTGTGCCAAAACTGACAGTATCTTTTTGCTGGCACTCTGCAGCCTGCTGACAGGGTTCCTGCGTATGGTACTGATGATGGTTAATCTGTTTACGCTGATCAAATATGCTTTTGGCATGGAGGCAACGCGTAATATCACTCCCGGCATGGAACCGAAAGACGCGACGGGGTGGAATAAGCTGGATATCGAAAAATGTGTCAGCCAGCCGGTAGTTTATCTGTTTTTTATGATCCTGGGGCAAATGGGTACGGCGCTAACGGCTTGGCTGGCTTTCGAATACGAATGGAAATATGTATACTATTTTATGATGGGTATTCTGCTGCTTTCCATTCTGATACTGTTTATTACGATGCCTAATCATGGTTTCACCGGACGTTTCCCCATCAACTTCCGCAAGTTCAGCAATGTGACCGCATTCTGCGTATCATTGACGTGCATCACTTATGTGTTGGTTTATGGCAAGGTGCTGGACTGGTATGATGATACGTCTATTTGCTGGGCAACGGCGATCAGTATCCTTTTTGCCGGGATTTTTCTTTATATGGATGTTACTCGGCGGTCTTCTTACTTTATATTGGGGGCGCTGAGGCTGCGTACCATTCGTATGGGGGCTTTGCTTTATTTACTGCTGATGATCATCAATTCCAGCGCGATGTTTGTCAATGTATATGCAGGAGTCGGGATGCACCTGGATAATTTGCAGAATGCATCACTGGCAAACTGGTGTATGGTCGGTTATTTTATCGGTGCCTTGATTTCCATCGTATTGGGGGCTAAAGGGGTACATCTGAAATATCTTTTTGCTCTCGGCTTTTTCTTTCTGGCATTGTCGGCAGGATTCATGTACTTTGAAGTGCAGACAGCCGGACTTTACGAGCGAATGAAGTATCCCGTAATTATCCGTACCATCGGAATGATGATCTTATATGCATTGACGGCAGCTTATGCCAATCAGCGGATGCCTTTCAAATATCTTTCGACCTGGATCTGCATCATGCTTACCGTCCGCATGGTACTGGGACCGGGCATCGGAGGGGCCATCTATTCAAATGTACTGCAGGAGCGCCAGCAACATTATATTACCCGTTACGCACAAAATGTCGATCTGGTAAATCCCGAAGCTTCTGCTTCGTATATCAATACCGTGCAGGGAATGCAGTATCAGGGAAAGAGTGAAACGGAAGCGCATAACATGGCTGCCATGTCCGTCAAGGGGCGGATACAGGTGCAGGCTACGCTCTCTGCTGTGAAAGAAATGGCGGGGTGGACTATTTATGCAGGCGTTATTTGTATGATTTTTGTGCTCGTAGTGCCTTATCCCAAACGAAAATTGCTAACTTAGTATCGTTTTTCAATAGTAATTTATCAGTGAGTCAGTGTTATGGATACTCAGCAGGAACGTTTATTACAGCTTGACCGTGATCTGAAAAGCGGAAAGAATATATGCAGTTCGGGAGGTGTGCTCAGTTGTTTTCCATCTTCTTTGAAAGAACCTTTTCTGATGCAGGGGCTTGGTTTGGTTGTCTGCCGGCAAGGTAGTTTCCAGTTTTCTCTTGATAATAAGTGCGCTTCTGCCAAGGCGGGTGAAACCTTGTTTATTCATGAAGAATCTTGGTTTCAAGTACTTCAGGAGACCGAAGATGTGGAAATTTTTATTCTTGCCTATCAGATAGAACCGATACGTGATATTATCGGCAACTCGGTGGTTTCCATGTATATGTATTCAAAACTCACTCCGGAACTCTCTTGTGTATGGAATACCGGCGAGGAAGATGAGATTATGAAGTATATGTCTTTGATAGACAGTGTACTACAATTGGAGGAAAGTGCGTTTTGCCTTTATGAGCAGAAACTTCTTCTGCTGGCACTGACCTATCGTATTTGTTCGGTCTATAACCGTAAATTGATTAGTGCCGGACAGGAAACAGGCGGGCGGAAAAATGAGATATTTATCCGTCTCATCCAGTTGATAGAGCAATATTATATGCAGGAAAGGAGTGTAGAGTTCTATGCGGATAAACTCTGTCTGTCTCCGAAATACCTTTCGGCCCTTTCCAAAAGCATCTGTGGATATACGGTGCAGGAACTCGTATTCAAGGCGATTATCCGTAAGTGTATCTCTTTGTTGAAGAATACGCAAAAAAATATTCAGGAGATTTCCAATGAATTCGGCTTCCCCAATGCTTCTTATTTTGGCACATTCTTCAAGAAGCAAATGGGGATGTCGCCGCAGCAATATCGAAGGAATCTTTAATCGATATTACTCTTTTTCTCCGTAAGCCAGATCGCCTGCGTCGCCCAGCCCCGGTACAATATAGGAATGTTCATTGATTTCAGGATCGATGGCAGCACACCAGATGGTTGTTTTGTCTTCGGGAAATACGTTCTTGATATGATCGATTGCATATTGGCTGGCAATGATCGAAGCTACGTGAATTTCGGCGGGATGGCCTTTGGTAAGCATGGCCTGATAACTCAGTTCCATACTGCCGCCTGTGGCCAGCATCGGATCGGTGATAATCAGCGTTTTGCCGTCAATACGCGGAGATGCGATATATTCTATATGTATATCAAATTTCAGAGTATCTTTATATTTACGATAGGCAGATACAAATGCATTTTCCGCTCCGTCGAAATAGCTCAGGAAGCCTTGGTGAAAAGGAAGGCCGGCGCGGAGGATGGTGCTGATGACAAGCTGGTTGTCCGGTGTGCTGACGGGAGCAATGCCCAGTGGTGTCCGGATGTTTTTTACGGAGTATCGGAACTCTTTGCTCATTTCGTAGGCCATGATTTCTCCGATCCGTTCAATGTTACGGCGGAAACGCAGGCGATCATTCTGAACTTCTACATTTCTGATTTCGGATATGTACTGGTTTAGAATCGAATTTGTTTGGCTAAAATCAATTACTTTCATATTATAGTTTAATCATAATTTAATCTCATTTTCATCGTATTGAGAACGTTCTGGCTTGCAAAGTAAACGATAATCTTTCAAATTGCAATATTCAGTTTGCAGATATTGTTAGGAATTTATAAAAGAGATTCAATTAGGGAAAAATTTCTCTAATCCCTTCTTCCTTTTCAAAGAAAGTATTACTTTTGTACCCGGATTTACAAGGAGGCATCCAAAGCTCCTCATGTTCAGGTGAAAAGAGATAATAAAACGAAATACCAATTTTAATTAATTCAAAAAAAATGGCAAATTTAGATTTAAGCAAGTACGGTATCACAGGTGTGACCGAGATTGTGCACAATCCGTCTTATGACGTTTTGTTCGCTGAAGAAACAAAACCAGGTTTGGAAGGTTTTGAAAAAGGCCAGGTAACTAACATGGGCGCTGTAAACGTAATGACTGGCGTTTATACAGGACGTTCTCCTAAAGATAAATTCTTCGTAAAAGACGAAACCAGCGAAAATACAGTATGGTGGACTTCTGAAGAATACAAAAACGACAACAAACCAGTTGACGCTAAATGTTGGGCAGCTGTGAAAGATTTGGCAACTAAAGAACTTTCTAACAAAAGACTGTACGTAGTTGACGCTTTCTGTGGTGCTAACGAAAACTCTCGCCTGAAACTGCGCTTCATCATGGAAGTAGCATGGCAAGCTCACTTCGTAACAAATATGTTCATCCGTCCGACAGCTGAAGAACTGGCTAACTTCGGTGAACCTGATTTTGTTATCATGAACGCTTCTAAAGCTAAAGTTGAAAACTACAAAGAACTGGGCTTGAACTCAGAAACTGCAGTTGTATTCAACTTGACTGAAAAGATCCAGGTTATCCTGAATACTTGGTACGGTGGTGAAATGAAGAAAGGTATGTTCTCTTACATGAACTACTTGTTGCCTTTGAACGGTATGGCTTCTATGCACTGCTCTGCTAACACAGATAAAGAAGGCAAGAGCTCAGCTATCTTCTTCGGTCTGTCAGGTACAGGTAAGACTACTTTGTCTACTGACCCGAAACGTCTGTTGATCGGTGATGACGAACACGGATGGGATGACGAAGGTGTATTCAACTTCGAAGGTGGTTGCTACGCTAAAGTTATCAACTTGGATAAAGAAAGCGAACCGGACATCTGGAATGCTATCAAACGCGATGCTTTGTTGGAAAACTGTACAGTTAACGCTGAAGGCGAAATCAACTTCGCTGACAAGTCAGTAACTGAAAATACTCGTGTTTCTTATCCTATCTATCACATCGAAAACATCGTTAAACCGGTGTCTAAAGGTCCTCACGCTAAACAAGTTATCTTCTTGTCGGCTGACGCATTCGGTGTATTGCCTCCGGTATCTATCCTGAACGCAGAACAAACTAAATATTACTTCTTGTCTGGTTTCACAGCTAAATTGGCTGGTACAGAACGTGGTATCACTGAACCGACTCCGACATTCTCGGCTTGTTTCGGCGCTGCTTTCTTGTCACTGCACCCAACTAAATACGGTGAAGAACTGGTGAAGAAGATGGAAAAAACTGGTGCTAAGGCATACTTGGTTAACACTGGTTGGAATGGTTCTGGCAAACGTATCTCTATCAAAGATACTCGTGGTATCATCGATGCTATCCTTGACGGTTCTATCGACAAAGCTCCTACTAAGGTTATGCCTTACTTCGACTTCGTTGTTCCTACAGAACTTCCGGGTGTTGATCCGAAGATCCTTGACCCACGCGACACTTACGAATGTGCTTGCCAATGGGAAGAAAAAGCAAAAGATTTGGCTGGACGTTTCATCAAGAACTTCGCTAAATTTACAGGTAACGAAGCTGGTAAGGCTTTAGTTGCTGCTGGTCCGAAACTCTAAGGCCTTTGGCATATAGATATGTAATGCAAGAAGGGGGCGGTTCCGAAAGGAGCCGCCTTTTTTTGTTTATATGAAGGTGATTTTGTATCTTTGTTAATCTGAATTATGTTCGATAAAACGCTGACAAATACATGATTATTACTTATTTAAAACTCTTTTATACATTCGCAAAAATTGGTATGTTTACCATTGGCGGGGGATATGCCATGATTCCTTTGATAGAACGGGAAATAGTAAAGAAAAACTGGATGAGCAAGGAAGAATTTATGGAAATGTTTGCCTTGACTCAATCGTTGCCCGGTGTTTTTGCGGTAAATATATCCATTTTTGTGGGCTATAAACTTCATAAGGTCAGCGGAAGTCTGGTCTGTGCATTGGCGACTATTCTGCCTTCCTTCGTCATTATGATGCTGATTGCTATGTTCTTCGCTCGTTTTCAGGACAATGAGGTGATGATTCGTATTTTTAACGGGATACGTCCAGCAGTAGTAGCGCTGATTCTGTTCCCTTGTATATCTGCGGTCAGAGCTTTGAAATTGAAGTATGTGCAACTGATAGCTCCTGTAATTGCCACAGTACTGATCTGGCAATTCGGGCTTTCTCCTATTTATGTGGTGTTGGCGGGAATTGCCGGTGGATTGGTATATACTCTGTGGCTGAAAGATAAGATTAAAGATATAAAGGCATGATATATTTACAGTTACTTTGGGTGTATCTGAAGATAGGTACGTTTGGTTTCGGAGGTGGCTATGCGATGCTTTCGCTGATTCAGCATGAAATTGTGGATCTCCATCATTGGCTGACTCCCCAACAATTTACGGATGTAGTGGCAATTTCGCAGATGACTCCGGGCCCGATTGGAATTAATAGTGCTACATATGTAGGCTATGCAGTGACACACAGCGTATGGGGTGCGGTACTCGCTACCGTGGCGGTGTGTCTGCCTTCTTTTATTCTCGTATTGTTCATTTCCTATTTCTTTGCGAAATGCAAGGATAATAAATACATAAAAGCGGCGATGTCCGGTTTGTTGCCCATGTCGGTGGCATTAATTGCTTCGGCTGCCTTGTTGATGATGAACAGGGAGAATTTTATCGATTATAAAAGTATAGGGATTTTTGCGGGAGCATTCCTTATCACTTGGAAATGGGATTTACATCCTATTCTGTTGATTTGCCTGGCAGGTCTGGTGGGAGTGATCTTGTATTAAAAAAACTTATTATAAGGAGCGTTATTGCTTGTCTGTCATTACTTTGTCTATTTTTGTGAAAGTTGGACTAAGAAACAGATTTATGGTGTATCTGGATACCGATAAGCAAACCTATGCAGATTTAAGCATAACGGAAAGCGTGTATGACGAGCAGCCCCTTTGTTCCTTGTTTATGAAAACGGAAACAAAACAAGGGAAATCTCTGATGCTGGAATGGATTATGTACCCATTAAGTGATTGGGAGACTATCTGTAAACGCCAGAAAGCGATTGACTGGGAGTTCCTGCCGGATCTTCCCCTGAATGAGGAGGAGCTGGATTTTATCGAATATTATCTGGGGTATCGTGACCAGATAAGGAGAAATAATATATTGTTTACCTGTGCCGGACTTATTGACCGCCTGGTGAGATATGACCCTAATCGTTATGTGATTTGCAGAGGCGTGAAACTCGTTATTAATATGCTGCATCGTTTGGAAGAATGGGTGGCAGGGGCGAGAAATGATATGCCTAAACTGTTGAAGGAAGCCGCCGGCACTATACGGGGTATTTTGCATGGAAGCGAACTGGAGGAAGTGCTGGATCAAACTTCCGACGAAAAAGCCCGTTTGTCCATTTATGCTGTCGATAAATACGATTATTTGTTCCGTTGTACCCGTCTTTTGTCTATAAAGGAATTGTTATCCATTATTTATTTGCTGGATGTTTGCAGAACGGCACACCGCGTTGCGAAAGAAAAGAAGCTTAATTGTACTCCTAAGATGGTGCAGGCAATGGAGTTTTCTGTAGAAGGAGTGGTACATCCGTTCGTGAAGAATGCGCAGAGAAATAATTGGGAAATGTTTCAGGGAAATATTTCGCTTTTTACCGGTTCCAATATGGCGGGGAAATCCACTACACTGAAGGCATTGACTCTGGCTGTATGGCTGGCGCATTGCGGATTGCCCGTTTTTGCCGAATCGATGACGTGTCCGGTCTATGAAGGTATATATACTTCTATTAATTTGCCTGATTCTCTGAGAGACGGGCGGAGTCATTTTATGGCAGAAGTACTTCGGATCAAAGAGATACTGATGAAGGTGGGGAGCGGAAAGAAATGCCTGGTAGTGCTGGATGAGATGTTTCGGGGGACTAATGCGAAAGATGCGTTTGAAGCTTCCGTTGCAGTAAATGAGTTGTTAAGGGATTTCCCGCATTGCCATTTTCTGATATCGACGCATATCCTTGAATATGCAAAAGCGTTTGAACATGATTGTTCCTGCTGTTTCTACTATATGGAAGCCGAAATCAGAGAGGATCATTTCGTATGTCCTCATCGGTTACTGAAAGGTATATCAGAAGCCAGAGTCGGCTACTGGATCGTAAAGAAGTTGCTGAATATGCATGAACTGGAAATAGAAAAAGCCCGCTAGATAAAATCCGGCGGGCTTTCTGCATTATTTCAGACTATTGCTTACGATTTGTTCGCACGTTTACGTTCGGTTTCATCCAAAATAACCTTGCGCATACGCATTGCTTTCGGAGTCACTTCTACGTATTCGTCTTCTTTGATGTATTCCAATGCCTCTTCGAGTGAGAACTGAACAGGAGGAATCAAGCGAGCCTTGTCATCCGTACCGGAAGCACGGGTGTTGGTCAGTTTCTTTGATTTAGTAACATTTACTACTAAATCTTTTTCGTGTGAGTGCTCGCCTACTACCTGTCCGGCATACACTTCTTCTTGTGGGAAGATGAAGAATTTACCACGGTCCTGCAACTTATCGATAGCGTAGGCAAATGCCGTTCCGCTTTCCATTGCAATGATAGAACCATTGGTACGGCGTTCGATTTCTCCTTTGAACGGTTGGTATTCTTTGAAACGGTGTGCCATGATTGCTTCACCGGCAGAGGCTGTCAATACGTTGGTACGCAAACCGATGATACCACGAGATGGCATGTCAAATTCAAGATTCACGCGTTCGCCGTTACTTTCCATCATTGTCATTTCACCTTTACGGCGAGTCACCATATCGATAATTTTGCTTGAATATTCTTCGGGAACATTGATGGTCAACTCTTCGATAGGTTCGCATTTCGTACCGTCAATCTCCTTGTAAATAACCTGTGGCTGACCTACTTGTAGTTCATAACCTTCACGGCGCATTGTTTCAACAAGCACAGACAAGTGGAGTACACCACGACCGGATACGATCCACTTTCCATCATCCTCACTCTTGCGAACACGAAGTGCCAGATTCTTATCCAGCTCTTTCATCAGACGGTCGTGAATATGACGTGAAGTTACAAATTTACCATCTTTGCCGTAGAACGGTGAGTCATTGATGGTGAACAGCATACTCATTGTCGGCTCGTCAATTGCGATAGGTGGTAATGCTTCCGGATTCTCAAAGTCGCAGATTGTATCACCGATTTCGAATCCTTCGATACCTACTAATGCGCAGATATCTCCTGAAGAAACTTCAGTTGTTTTTGCACGGCCCAGACCTTCGAATACGTGTACTTCCTTAATTTTTGATTTCGTGAAACTACCGTCTCTTTTAGCCAGGGATACGTTCATGCCTTCTTTTAAAGTACCACGGTGTACACGACCAACGGCGATACGTCCCGTATATGATGAATAATCCAAAGAAGTAATCAGCATTTGCGGTGTACCTTCCAGTTGTACAGGAGCCGGGATATTTTCGATGATACAATCCAATAGCGGTATGATTGTATCAGTCGGCTGTTGCCAGTCAGTGCTCATCCAGCCATTCTTAGCCGAACCGTAGATGGTCGGGAAATCTAGTTGCTCCTCTGTAGCGTCAAGGCTGAACATGAGATCGAATACCATTTCGTGTACTTCTTCCGGACGGCAGTTAGGTTTATCTACTTTATTAATAACCACAATTGGTTTCAAACCAATTTCCAGTGCTTTCTGCAATACGAAACGTGTCTGAGGCATCGGGCCTTCAAAAGCGTCTACCAGCAAGATGCAGCCATCTGCCATGTTTAACACGCGTTCCACTTCACCACCAAAGTCGCTGTGTCCCGGAGTATCAATAATGTTAATCTTAGTTCCGTTGTAGTTGATAGA
The DNA here is from genome assembly GCA_019412825.1 of Bacteroides thetaiotaomicron. Classification (GTDB taxonomy): domain Bacteria; phylum Bacteroidota; class Bacteroidia; order Bacteroidales; family Bacteroidaceae; genus Bacteroides; species Bacteroides thetaiotaomicron_A. The sequence goes on from DXOL01000012.1 coordinate 45,410, forward strand.
AACGTTTTTAGAGAGAATTGTTATCCCGCGTTCACGTTCCAAATCGTTGTTATCCAGAATTAATTCACCGCTTGTCTGATTGTCACGGAACAGGTTTCCGGACAATAGCATCTTGTCGACAAGAGTCGTTTTCCCATGGTCAACATGGGCAATAATTGCAATGTTCCTAATGTTTTGCATATAATATACCTATTATTTGGGCGCAAAGGTACGAAAATAGGATTAGAAATAAATGCTATAACTCCTTTTTTTTCTTCTAAAACGTTGTGAGATATAAAGATAATGTCTATCTTTGCACGCTCAAAAGAATAATTTACTATATCAAAATTCTAAAAATTATGTATTTAGACGCAGCTGAAAAGCAAGAAATCTTTGGAAAGTACGGAAAGTCTAACTCTGATACTGGCTCAACTGAAGCGCAGATAGCTTTGTTTTCCTACCGTATTTCTCACCTGACTGAGCACATGAAGCTCAACAGAAAAGATTATAGTACAGAGAGAGCTTTAACAATGTTGGTAGCTAAACGTCGCCGTTTGCTGAATTACCTGAAGGACAAAGATATCACAAGATATCGTTCTATTGTTAAAGAACTTGGTTTGCGTAAGTAATCTACTTGCCGCGAAAAGATTAAAAACCGTTTCTCTTTGCAGAGAAACGGTTTTTTTATTGGCTTTCAATGAAGGGTGGATTAGTATTTTATGCTGTGTACATTGATTGCAGCCGGCTGTCCGTTGTATAGTGCTTCACAACTAATTGTCAGGAATGTAGACGAGTTCGCATTATTACAGCGAATGATGGCTTCTCCATTTTCGTCGGTGGTAACTTTAGGATTCCAATAGATTGTACGGCGGTGGTCATTGCCTTGTCCTTTACTGATATCCGGGTAATAGGGTGAATAAAATTCAATAGGTTGGGAGTAACCTTGGATTTGTGTGTTTCGAATACCACGTGATTGGTACTTCTTTTCCGGGTCCCAATTGTCGATGGTGGTAATATAGCAAATTGCAATTTGATTTCCCGGTTGATTATAGGGAGTTGTGTTGTTCAGATAACTTTTGAGAGCTTTTTCTTCAAAGGGAGAGAGCCTGGAAGTCTCCATGTGATTTTTTAGACTTTCGTCGCTCAGGCGATAAGCGCTGTCGTCATCAATTCCGGCACTTGCTGCTGTTCCGTCGCAAATCATAACAGATTTTATTGCATCGATACTTTTATCTATAAAAAGTTCTCGATCAAATGTAGGGTAAGGAACTCCATTTATGGCACATAGTATGTGATGATTCTTGTATTTCATACTTATCAATGGCGGATCTCCCTCCCAATTAGACTTCACTTGAATATTGGGATTTAATGTGGTCATCAGCAAAGGGAAATAATCCACGAATTTTCCTTCATCGCGCATCCGGTCCAGTTCCTTGGGAATATCATAATAAGCTCTTACGGATTGTTCGAAAGCCAGAATTTTTTTGTATTTCGTACGTTTGGCTTTAATCGTTACCTGATCCAACAAATGAGTATCGTGTCCCATAATTGAATCTAGATAAAGAGAGTCGGAGAGACTGCTCCACCAACTGAGTCCGCTAATATCTTCCCATTTAGGATGTAGCTCTTCGTAAGCGTATTTGCGTAGTTCGGGTGTAAAGTTGCGGAAAAGTGATATGTTTGTTTTTCGGTTCAGCTTTTTTCCTTTACGGCGAGTTTGAATAGCCGCACTCATGGAACCATTGAAGGCATCCATTGGAATGTGGAAGAATCCCAAAGAGTCTGTGACCGTAGTACCTGCTGCTGATATCGTATCTCTCCGGGCAATGACGCTTACAGAGATATCTTTTTGCTCTTTGTTTCTCAGAAAAGATGTTACTTGTCCATGTAGAGTCAGTCTCGTTTCCGGCAGATAGATTGGTGTTTCTGGAGTGGTACTGATGGCTTGGTTTATATCATATTTTCTCCATCCGTGAATCATCAACAGAATATCTAATGCCACTCTTCGTCTTGGAGAATTGTTTGCGAAATAATATCCAGGTTGATGAATGTATCCTTTCAGATCTGATGTAAGTAAAAGGTCTGTGTAAATTGTCTGATCGAACCGTTGGAAGTCTGATTTTAAAGCATCCCGGACCGCTACGGAGAAATGTCCTTGTATTGGTTGACCTGTATGGTCTTTCATTGAGATATGATACTCAATTGGTTCAAAAGGATAGTATAATGCATTGGTGGATGTGGCTGTTAATTGTAAAGATGGAGAAGGCATCACATAGCAAAAACGCTCGCATAACGTTGCCCCATTGCTATTCATTAAAGAGAGTTGTATGACTCCTCCCGGCAATCTCTGAGTGGATAACGGGAGATGATATACTGTTTGATCTTTAAAATCAATGGTCTGATACATAAGCGGACGTCCTTGATGTGATATGAATAAAGCCAGTGTATCTTTGAGACTGGTCGAATTTCTGAGAACTTTGATGGATAATGTTTTTTCTTTAGATGTCACATTGAGTACATATCCTTTGGGTAATGCCTTCGGTAGCTGAAATGAATATTTTTTATCTTGATAGGTCACTACAGCTTTGGCTTGTTTGTCTGTAGGGGTGTATATAAAGCATCCCATACCGTTGTGGAGGGTTGTAAATTGCACAAGTTCTGCATCATCCGGCCCATAAACAGTTCCTGAAATGCCTACTGTACCTTCTTCTTTACTTGTCGCTTCGAATGCAACAACTGAAGGTACTCCCTCTACTAATTGTCCACCTTCCGGGAAGAATCGAATCATGAAATCTTTTTCTTTTGAACGTGGACGTTGCTTCATAGATTCGTCCATTCGGTAGGTGATAATGCTCCGGTTTTCGTCTACTTCGCTCCTCCGTTTTCTATATACAGGGATCGTACGCGAGAAATATTGCTTTTCACTGAATGCCAACATCCACTTCGTATAAGCTCTGATTTCATAAAAACCGGAGAATAAGGCTTTTGTCAGTATGAATTGTCCTTCTCCTTCTCCATCCCGCAACTGTATGATTTGCCGTTCACTAGTATTTCCCAGTTGGTCTAATAGCTCAACATAAAGGGGGGTACTGATTGGGCTAGGTTGGTTTTGCTCGGCCGTTACTACGTATGCCTTATACCATATCGTGTCTCCGATGTAGTAACTGGTGTTGTCCAAGTGCAGATAGGCTTTCTCGCGTGGATATGCATCAGCGTAGGCTTGTGAACGGGCAAAGTAAGTTGCGAATATAGAATCCGCAACTTGCTGGCTATGGATTTGCACGGCTATACTTGATAGGAGGCAGAAAATGATGATTATGGAGCGTATTCTCATTGTATTTTGAGTAATCAGTAATTTGAAGGTAGTGGAACGTCAAGTGTTAGCATAACTATACTTGTTTGGTCACGAATAGTTGCAAAATGTACAGTTGATTCATCGTAATGACTGGAATTGGAATAATTTCTGCGATAGGCAAATGATACTTCATCTCCTTTGGTATCATAAGAAAAATATCCCCATTGAATAGGGGAGTCTTCAGTCCAAGGGTTATAGCCTGCGGAGACCATAATGGGTTCCCAATAGCCACTGCCTGTAATGAGTACATTGCATTCTATTGGGTAAGGTGTATCTGGTGGAAAACGAAAACAAATAGAACCATACATTGAATTAACTTTAGAGAAAGTGTACTCTTGCTTATCAAAATCATATCCGACGAAGTTTGCATAGGGATTCCATGGGCCTTTATCAGGATATGGTCGATCATACACTAACTCTGAGCAGGTAGCACGAACCGCAATATATCCTCCTCCTTCGGGAAGTTGTAGATCGGTTACAGGTATTTGGATTGTTTCATAGGTTCCTTCTTGAACCAAAACTTCACGGACAGGAAAGAAGGAATATTCAACTGGATTAGGATCAAAATCACGACTTGCTCCTAATTGAATCTGATCATATTTCCCTTGACCTTGTCGTATCTGAATATTTAGCAAAGGTGGAAATGGAATATATTGACTCCATTCTATTTTAATAATCTGAGGTAATTTTGCATGCTCAAAATACTCGTCCTGGCTCGTTCTTGTTGTTACCACTTTACTGGTCGCTTCTATACTAACAGGGCTGTCTTCCTTCGTACAACTGCAAAAAATGATTGAGAGAAACAACACTGATAGTAAATGGATTCTTCCCTTACTATTTGTGAATTGATTGTGTGTATTCATAAGCTATATATTTAGAGGTTTAACAATAATTACTTATGATCTATGATTTTACAAGAAAAGAAAAAATAATGATAATATGAAAATTCCGAGTTTAATTAGTGTTAATCTCCAGTCTATATATTACTTAATCCATTTTCAAGGCAGGTAGGTGAAAAGAGATATATTATGGGAGATATTTTAGGATTATAATTGTGTTCATCTAAAGATTTTGCTATTTTTGCAACCTAATTATTCTAATTTATCACCTTTGCTAACTAAAAAACTTTCAATATGGATACGAGTAAGATTGTTGGAGAGAAAATTAAAGCGCTCCGGGAAGATAAATCAATAAGTATAGAGGAATTGGCACAGCGTTCGGGTTTGGCTATCGAGCAGATCGAACGTATTGAGAATAACATCGATATACCATCTCTTGCACCGCTGATTAAAATAGCGCGTGTGCTGGGTGTGCGTCTGGGTACTTTCCTGGATGATCAGGATGAAATCGGTCCTGTGGTATGCCGTAAAAAAGAGGCTAAAGATGCCATCAGCTTTTCCAATAATGCGATTCATTCACGCAAGCACATGGAATATCATTCATTGTCTAAATCGAAAGCGGATCGTCACATGGAGCCGTTTATCATTGACGTGATGCCGACAGAGGACAGCGACTTTGTGCTTTCTTCGCATGAAGGAGAAGAGTTTATCATGGTTATGGAAGGGGTTATGGAAATCAGCTATGGTAAGAATACCTATTTGCTGGAAGAAGGTGATAGTATTTACTATGACTCCATCGTTCCTCATCATGTACATGCTTACGAAGGGCAGGCTGCTAAAATATTGGCTGTAGTCTACACTCCGATTTAATAAAATCTGATACCAAATATTAAGAATAATCGCATGCAATTATTTGAACGTACTCTTGGACAATGGCTGGAACATTGGGCTGAAGAGACTCCCGATAAGGAATATATCGTATATTCCGACCGTAATCTTCGTTTTACCTGGAGTCAGTTAAACCAGCGCGTGGATGATATGGCGAAAGGACTGATCGCTGTTGGTGTGGAACGTGGTACTCATGTCGGTATTTGGGCGGCGAACGTGCCCGATTGGCTGACATTGCTGTATGCTTGTGCCAAGATTGGTGCGGTATATGTCACGGTGAATACGAACTATAAGCAGTCCGAGCTGGAGTATCTTTGCCAAAATTCCGATATGCATACACTTTGTATTGTCAATGGCGAAAAGGACAGCGACTTTGTGCAAATGACGTATACGATGCTTCCTGAACTGAAAACCTGCGAACGCGGTCATTTGAAGAGTGAACGCTTCCCGTATATGAAGAATGTGATATACGTCGGTCAGGAGAAACATCGGGGAATGTATAATACAGCGGAAATCTTGCTGTTGGGAAATAATGTGGAAGATGACTGCCTGACTGAACTTAAAAGTAAAGTAGACTGTCATGATGTGGTAAATATGCAATATACATCAGGAACTACCGGTTTCCCGAAAGGAGTGATGCTGACTCATTATAATATTGCCAACAACGGTTTTCTGACCGGCGAACACATGAAGTTTACGGCGGATGACAAACTCTGTTGTTGTGTGCCGCTATTCCATTGTTTTGGAGTGGTGTTGGCTACGATGAACTGTCTGACTCATGGGTGTACACAGGTGATGGTAGAGCGGTTTGATCCGTTGGTCGTGTTGGCTTCCATTCATAAGGAACGCTGTACGGCTCTTTATGGGGTGCCTACGATGTTTATTGCCGAGCTGCACCATCCGATGTTCGACTTGTTTGATATGTCTTGTCTGCGTACCGGTATAATGGCAGGTTCGTTGTGTCCGGTTGAACTGATGAAACAGGTAGAAGAGAAGATGTACATGAAGGTTACCAGCGTATATGGACTGACTGAAACAGCTCCCGGTATGACTGCTACCCGCATTGATGATTCGTTTGATGTACGTTGTAATACGGTAGGACGCGACTTCGAATTTACGGAAGTCAGAGTGATTGATCCTGAAACCGGCGAAGAATGCCCGGTAGGCGTACAGGGCGAAATGTGCAACCGTGGATATAATACGATGAAAGGGTATTATAAGAATCCGGAAGCTACGGCTGAAGTGATTGATAAAGATAACTTCTTGCATTCGGGCGACTTAGGCATTAAAGATGAGGACGGAAATTACCGGATCACAGGACGTATCAAGGATATGATTATTCGTGGTGGTGAGAATATCTATCCGCGTGAAATCGAAGAATTCCTTTATAAGCTTGATGGAGTAAAGGATGTTCAGGTTGCAGGTATTCCCTCTAAGAAATATGGTGAAGCAGTTGGTGCTTTTATCATCTTGCAGGAAGGAGTTGAAATGCATGAGTCGGACGTTCGTGACTTCTGTAAGAATAAGATTTCCCGCTATAAGATACCGAAATATGTTTTTTTTGTGAAGGAGTTCCCGATGACAGGCAGTGGTAAAATTCAGAAATTCAGATTGAAAGATCTTGGATTGCAGCTTTGTAAGGAGCAGGGAATAGAAATTATTTAAATAAAGAATTAAAAAAGAAGAATGAAGAATTAGCTGCGCTGTATGCTGCATAGCAACTCTTCATTCTTCTTTTTTAGTTCTTCGTTCTTAAATGAAATCGTCTCCCAGTTGCATCTGGGCATCATTCACGTATTTGCGGATAGAATGTTCTTCGTCTTTACGGCAGATTAGCAGGACATTGTCTGATTCGGCTATCAGATAGCCTTCCAAGCCATCAATTACGGCGAGCTTCCCTTTGGGGAGTACGATCATATTATCTTTCCCATTATAGATCAAAGAATGACTTTTTAAGGTCACATTGCCTTCCCGGTCTCTTTCTGATAAGTCGTAGAGTGATCCCCATGTGCCCAGGTCGGACCAGCCAAAATCGCCTAAAGATACATATACATTGTCCGCTTTTTCCATGATACCAAAGTCGATGGATACATTGGGACATGCGGGAAAGTTTTCTTCAATAAATGCTTTTTCTTTATCTGTAGCGTAGATGCTTTTTCCTGGTGCCAATTTGGATGCCAATTCGGGAAGCAGGATTTCTGCGGCTTTAATGATGGTATTGACGTTCCACATAAATAATCCGGAGTTCCAGTAAAATTCACCGCTTTCTACGAATACTTTGGCTAATTCCAGTTCCGGTTTCTCGGTGAATGTCTTTACTTTGTAGAATCCATCGCCGGTTGGTTCGTCAATTTGTATATAGCCATATCCGGTCTCAGGACGATTGGGCTTGATACCCAGTGTCAGTAACTTTTCGGAATGTGAAACGAATTCCAGTCCTTTAATGATTGCGGCACGGAATTCTTCTTCTTTTAAAATCAGATGATCTGAGGGAGCAACAACGATATTCGCATTCGGGTTTAAAGCGCGAATGTGATAGGCAGCCCATGCGATGCATGGAGCGGTATTTCTTCTTGCCGGTTCCAATAAAATCTGTTTCTCATCCAATTCGGGAAGTTGTTCCTTCACCAGATCGGCGTACATTGCATTGGTGACAATAAGAATATTTTCGGTTGGGATTACCTTTTGAAAGCGGTCGAAGGTCTGTTGCAGGAGTGAACGACCGGTTCCGAAGAAGTCAAGAAATTGTTTGGGCAATGTTTTGCGGCTAAACGGCCAGAAGCGGCTACCGATACCACCACCCATAATCACGCAATAATTATCCATGTTTGTCATGATAGTGACTCTATTTTTAAATGTTTTTGCTAATGTACGGTTTATTCTCTAAAAACAGAAGCCTTTGGGATATGTTTTATTATTTTTTGCTCCTTTTTTTTCTCAAACTATTGTGGATTCAAAATATTGTCGTATCTTTGCACCGCAATTGAGAAATCAAGCATGCCCAGATGGCGGAATCGGTAGACGCGCTGGTCTCAAACACCAGTGGATTCACTTCCATCCCGGTTCGACCCCGGGTCTGGGTACCACAAGGAAAGTCAAGTATTGAATAATCAATTACTTGACTTTTTTGTTATAAAGTGATTGTTCCTAAATTATTCCACCACCCTTAAACAAAAACTTTTCTTTAAATAAATATGTTGTTTCCTTTTGTCGGAGTATAAAATCGGAGTAATTTTGGGAAGAATATCGAATTAAAGATAGCCTATTATGGAAAAGAGTATTTGGCAGGAGATAGAAAAACTGTATCAAGAATTTCAGAAACTCGGTATCGGTCAGTCGGTAGACTATGAAAAGTACTACCTTTATTCCCTTATTACTCATTCTACAGCTATTGAAGGTTCTACACTCACTGAGATGGATACTCAACTTCTCTTTGATGAAGGAGTGACTGCCAAAGGAAAGCCGTTGGTTTATCATTTGATGAATGAGGATTTGAAGAATGCATACGAACTTGCTAAAGAAGAAAGCGAGCAGGATGTTGAGATTACCCCTTCCTTGTTACAAAAGCTAAATGCTATTCTTATGCGTACCACTGGAAGTGTACATAATGCTATGGGTGGTTCTTTCGATTCTGCAAAAGTAGAAGAACTATGCTCCATATTGCAAGAACGTCAAAAGTTAATGAATACACTTCGGGAACAATATGAATTAAGTTTCAATGCTCATCTTAATTTAGTAATTATTCATCCATGGGTGGACGGTAACGGTAGAGCGGCTCGTTTATTAATGAACTATATTCAATTCTGCTATCGTCTTTTCCCTGCAAAGATATTTAAGGAAGATAGAGCCGATTATATACTTTCTTTACAACAATCGCAAGACGAGGAAACCAGTCAGTCTTTCTTGGACTTTATGGCAACACAACTGAAAAAATCCCTTTCTTTGGAGATTGAAAGGGATCATACTTTCCGGAAAAGAGGATTCAGCTTTATGTTTTAGTTGTTAGGTTTCCAGTTTATCCAGGTTGCCTTTTTCCATAACCACTCTAATGGTCCCTGACGATGTGAGCGAAGCCACCAATTACAGAAAAAGTATTGTAAAAAGAATACGCTTACACCGATAAGAATACATGCTGTAATGCCCGTATGCAGATAAAGTCCTAGTCCCCAATTGTAAAACAAGAATCCACCGATCAAAGATTGCGATAGATAGTTTGTCAGACTCATGCGACCATAAGGTGCAAATTTATGAAGAACATGTTTCAGTTTTGTCAGGTAATAAACTAGTATAATCCCTGCAAACATGATTCCGGTAAATGCAATATTTGAAAGTGATTTCAGTAGAAGGACAGAAGGTACAAGTAGTGCCTCCCTGCTTATAAAGTCGGGCAGTATATCTATCAAACCATAAATCGGGAAAAAGGCTGTGACGGCTATGATGAATACTTTGAGCCAGATTTTTATATTCTTTTCTGTATAGAGAAACGCATTGCTACGACCTATTATCATACCTACCATAAACAGTCCTGCGGTTTGAGTAACCCTTCCATGTAATAGCATCCAACCCATATTGGCAACATTACCCGTCCATATGGCAGTTTTGCACATTTCGAGGAAAGAACCCTCTTTCTGAGCTGCATTGACTAACTCCCAGTATGGAGTATCAAGATCAGCATTAATAATATAGTCGGGGTTGATGAGTGCATAAATGATTTGTCCCCATTCAAGCGGCTGTAGTAAAAGAATGACTGCTATGATCGTGACTGTACGGGTAGAAAGTCGGCAGACTGCGATCAGTACATAACCAAGCAAGGCGTAGAGTACCAATATTTCACCGGGAAATAAAGCCGAATTAATACAGGCTATAAAAAGAAGTAAAACTAACCGCCAGGCAAACCGTCCACGAAAATCTTTCCCTTTTAGTTTTTGTGAGTTGTCTTGAATAAAAAAACTAAATCCAAAAAGCAATGCAAAGATGCAGTATGCTTTACCGGAAAAGGTGAAAAATACACTATCCCAAATTACCCTATCCGTAAATATTAGAAAGTTACAGGTCTCTTCCGGAAAACTATTGAGACTAAACCGTTCGATAAAATGGATAAGTGTAATTCCCATTACAGCGAACCCACGTAGCACATCAGCTATTTCTATACGATTATTATGGGGTAATGTGTTAGATAAATGCATGCTTTTTAGAATTTAAAATGTTAACGTACTTTTTTCAGATGCAAATTTAACGCAGCCCTTTTATAGTTTTGGAAAAATACTGTTCAATAAAGAACAAAATATGACCTTTATGTGCTTTGTATGATTGACGATTCAGACGAACTTTCAATTATTATGCAATCTTTGTGCTCTATACATTTTTTATTTCCCGACAAACTGCTAACTTTATCATCATTATTATAATGACATGTGAATAGTCGGTTGTACCATTATTTAAATCTCGTTTATGGGTAAATACAAATTTATAGAAGAAAGAGTGGAAACAATGTCCTCGTCGGAGCTTAAGATATTCTTGAATATACTGAAGAGCAGATCTAAGGAATTGATGTCAACTTTGGAGTCAGTAAGGGGAATAAAAGATTTGGAGGCTGTTTGTAAATCAACTCAGAAACTAAACAATCGTGTTTCCGAGTTTGACGGAGGATCTTTTCTTATATTAGTGGTTGGACCCGTGAAATCGGGAAAATCTACTTTAGTAAATCTCATAGCACATGCTCATGTCAGCCCCACTCATTTTTTAGAGTGTACGGTGCGTCCGTCTATAATTTCAAAAGGACAGGAGGAATCCATTACCCGTATTTTTTCTGTTGCTGATAAAGCCAGAAAGGTAGAACAGTTTGATTCGGTCATTGATAGCCTGCGCGGATTTGAAAAGCTGGAAAACATTTCCGAGATAAGCATTGAAAAGAAAGAATTGAATGATGCTAATCTGGAGGAGTGTGTTTCGTTAGCTTTGGAAGAAAGCGTGATAAATACAGATCATACGCTGGTGACATCCATAACAACTTCCGGTGGGGAGCTTTTGAAAGATAATATATTTTTGGTGGATATGCCCGGGCTGGATGGCGGGTATGCAAATTTGGATAATCCTATTTATGAAACGATCTCTCAAAGGGCAGATTTCGTGATATTTGTGCAAAGTTCAAATTCTGCTATATCGAAGGTTTCCAATCGTTTTCTGAAGTTGCTGCAGGAGAATAATCCGAAAGTTCCGGTTTGTCTTCTGCATAATGTGTTTGAAGCGGCTTACTGGCATTCGGAAGAGGAGAAGCAGGCTGTAATTAAAGCACAGGTAGAATTTGCCGAGAATGAAATGGGCAGACGTAACTTCCAGTTGAAGGAGAATATATATAGTTTGAACTTAGGAAAAGTGGCGGATGTTGCCAACTATGAGGGAATGGAGGATCTTCAGGAAGAAGCTGCGAAATTTCAGAAATTTGAGAAGGATTTGTATGGCAAGGTGATCTCCAATAGTACTGATATACGCCTGAGAAGTGTAATCGGAAGAACGCTGAATCAGTTGGAAAAACTGGATAATTTAGTCGGAGAATCAATTGGACAACAGGAAGCAATCGATATAGAATATCAGGCTGCGGCAACTTCGTTTGACGAGTTACTCCGTCAGGCGAGTGAACTTAGTTATGATGGGAGCGATTTTAGAAAAATGGTGCAAGTCTATATTGATGATGATTTAAAAGAGTTTACTGAAATCGTTAAGGAATATCATGATTCCGGATGCAATTCCGCATTTGCCGGTGGAGCGAAGGGGAAGGATGCTACACGCAGCCTTGTCACAAAGTTTATGACTGATTCGTCAGCGGCGATAAAAAGTAAATTCCTTGATTCCCATGAACATAGCCTGGCCCGGCAGTATTTGCGGAAACTTTCTAACTTGAAAGATGATGTAGCTTTTATAGAGAAGATGAATACTTTTCTGAAGCAAAAAGGTTGTGCACTTTTTGATTCAGTGCCGCAAGTGACAGACTTTCCGGCGGTCGATTTTGATTTGCAGGGAGCTTTTGATGTGAAGAATATTAATAATCCGACTGTTCCGCATATCGGAATACCCAATCCGTTCGGTGCTTATTCGACAATGGAAATTCAGAGTTTCCTGAGGAAAGCGATGGAATGTATCACCGGAATCGATCATACGCATACCGGGAAAACGATCAAAGGATATCTTCAACTGACTGTCGGGAAGAGTATATATAAGGCGGCTAATGACCTTTACGACCAGTATGTGCCTGTACGTAAACAAAGTATCATTGATTTTTTGGAGCAGCAAAAAACAACGTATCTGAGTGCATTGGTGCCTGATAAAGAAGAATTTGACAGGAAGGATGCGTTGCTTCGGTCAATAAATGCGCAAGTTCAGAGTTTTAAGGATTCAATAAGATAAGAATAAGCCTATGAAACGAAATTTATTAATTATCACACTCCTATTTTTGGGCTCTTTTGTGATATTATTGTTGGGTAACATCATTATTATTGGTGAGAAAATAGCCTCCTTATCGCAGGTTGCGTGGGCAGAGTATGCTTTTTACACCTTGATTCTGGTTGTATTTTATGTTGTCGTTATACGTCCGGTCGTTCGGGTGCATCGTGCTCCGCAGCTTCCGGCTTTATCTATTGATGGGGAGTGGAATATTGCACAACTTGTTGCGTTTGGACACAAACTGGCGGATAACTGCAATTATATACCTAAGGATAAGTCCTGTCCCGAGTTAAGAAAACTGCATCAGCAGAGGTTGCGTGAAGATTTGGAACGTTATGCAACGAGCAGGGAAGAACTGGTGCAAATCATAAGCGAAGAGCTGAAATTGCGTATTGAAGGGGGAGAACTGAGAGAAACTTCAGGTCCGCGTACAGAAGATATGCATTCGGTTCGTATCATCGGTATTAATCGTCGTATTATAGAATGGTCAAAATCTGTCTTTATGATTACGGCTATTTCGCAGAACGGAAAGCTGGATACGGTATCCGTGCTTTATATGAATTATAAAATGATAGAGGATGTGATTATGGCTTCCGGCTTCCGGCCTACGAGGCAGCAGTTGTTCCGGCAGTATGTCAATATCCTGGTTACTTCATTAATGACATTCGTTGCATCCGAAGTCTTTAAAGATATGGGTTCGGTTGCCCCCTTCGGTTCATTAGCAGATCAATCTTCGGATGCAGCGTCCGATATTGACATTTCCGATGCTCCTGTTGATGGATCCGATGTGGATGTGGATTTGGATGACATTGGTGATACAGTTTCGGGAGATACCGGCTTTTTGAGCATTCTGTCTAATGTGAAAATTCCGGGTGTAGTTATTGGTTCGATATGCGATGGAATTGTGAATTCGTTGATGACTTTGCGTATCGGTTATGTGACACGTAACTATCTGATTGATGGAATGAACTCATTAAATGGAATCAAAGCTAAAAGAAAAGCAAAACGTACAGCCGTGAAAGAGGCGCTGAAGTCTTTGCCTAAAGTGGTCGTGGTAGGTACTTCTTTCGTGGGAAAGGGAGCTATGAACATTATTCTGAATATTATTGGCGGGAAGAAAGTGAAGGAAACTGATGAAACGAATGGTCAGCATGCGTAACATGCTCCCATATACATTTATTTTCTTCCCGGCTTAATCCGAACAACTTTATAGAAATTGCCACGTTTGGTATGCACCGAAGGCACTTTGTTCTTTTGTAGGATTCTTCCGAACTCAACAATGCTGCAGACAGATACACGAATCTTGCTGTCATATTGTACTTGCTCCAGTATTTCGATAGCAAGAAGTTGCTCATATTCCTCTTCTTCCTCTTTTGCAGCCCGGAAATATTCATGGAATAATTGCTCTGCAACTGGCATGACTTGAAATTCCTGATTGTTTTCAGTGATGATTTTTTCGTCTTCCGTATCGAACCAGTATCGTTCTCCTCTGTACAAATCATGTATGGCTTGTGTATAAAGCTGTTCATAATCAATAGGAGAGCAATCAATCGGTCCTGTCACATTGATGACAATGTAGCGTCGGCTGCCGGAAGTATCGGTCAGCAAATCTTTATGATTACTGGTTCCGATGAAAGAAGCGTACCGACGCATCTCTTGAGTAGCTGTACCGCGTGGTCGTCGGATGTTGACAATCGGTTTCTGGAGAATATGTTTCAGGAATGCCTGTTGATTTGCCTTGTTCTGATCAAATTCGTCCATATTGATAAGCAGGAAACGATTGAGAGACAACTCTGCATCCCGTTTGTTACTGAAATCAATTCGGTCGGTATAGTATGCCTGCAATTCGGGTGGAATCAGACTCCGGCAAAAAGTAGATTTTCTGTATGCCTGCGGACCGACAAGCAACGGAACTGTGCAGTTTGCATATTTCCGGTCTATCTGCCGCCAATGTGCCACCATATTCAGGAACCAACGATAAAACAAATCGGGCCAATGAGGGTTATTACAAGGTACTCGGGCTGCCAGTTCACGTATCCGGTCGCGTCCGTCCCAGTGAATATCCAATCCGAAAAGGAAGTCTTCGACAGGATTGAAAACCGGGACGCGATCCGAATCCAGATAGCGGATTACATCCCTGTCCCAAAGATTGAGTCCTTCGAGTCTTGCGTTCATGGCAATGCTGTTTTGGATGCGGCTGCTTAAAGGACGAAAACAGAAGCAAAACGTATTTCGTTCCCGATATTCCGTTACCGTCGTCATTGTATTGTATCGGAACTCGTACCGTCGCTGCATAAATTCCCCTGTTCGGAATTCCAGTTCCTGCTCTGCTGTCAAGGAAGGTTTCTTGCCGAAGCCTTTTTCACTTGTATATACATTTTGTACCGTTTGGCGAACGAGGTATTCCTTCCTTTGGGTATAGAAATGAGCGATTGCCCAGCGGGCGGTTTCTTCCTCAGGTATACCTGCCTGAAAACAATTCCTGGCTACTTGAACCAGTAAAGGCTTCAAATCCTCATTGGAGCGGGTGTGCACACGCGGCTGAAGTTCGCTTAATGACCGGTATGCTTTATTCAGAGCTGCTTCGAAGAGTGCAGACAGCGTATCGAAACTGTCGTATCCCGGTATCAGCCGTTTGAATGGGGATGTTTCTGCCTGCACTGTTTCCTTGTAAGTCGTATCCGAAGGCATCTCCAGTGGCTGGCGCATATAAATGATGGTAGAATCAGGGTTGTAATAAAGTTCCGGATCATACGTTTGCCGACAGAATTGTTCCAGTGTAGGATTTTTCAGTTCAATGGGGTAGGAGAGTGCAGGCTGATAGAGGCTGAACGCTTTTCGGTACGCATGTGCCTGAAAGATCTCTGCTTCTTCCCGCTTCTGAGGGAGTGATTGATCCGGACGTGTGAATCTTATCCATATTTTTACGGAATGTCCGCCGGAGCCCATGAAGGCAAGGAAAGTTTGTGAAAGTTCTGCCGCTTCCTGTTTCACCCGGTTCACTTCTGCCCGGTTTGCCAGATGATTTACTTCTATTTGGATGATTCCGTTGTATCCGGTCATCTGTATTCCATTGACTGTTTTTCGAAAAGTTGCTGCCGGGATTACTTTGGCTAGTTTCTTGGCTTCGTCCAGCCTGTAGTCCGGGGATGCGTAACGTATACTCGTACGTAGATTAGTAACCAGCTGGGCTTTCGTTTCATGCTTCATCGCCTCTATTTGTAGGCTTATATCTAATGTCCGCATGGTTGCTGCCCCATCGTTATCCCGCATCAAAGTAATTTTCATGATGAATTTGTTATTGTTTATGTCGTTCTTATAAAAGCTTGGTAAAGGTATGTTTTATTGTTTACCTCTCCAAATATATAGGTTATATTCTTTATTGAGGTTGTTGTCCGCTACTTCTTGTGTCATCAATTAATAGTAAAGTTATTCTCTTCCTTTAGCAAAGTTCCTTTCCTCTAATAGATAAGTTGCTTTTGTATAATCGTAATCTATAAATGCAACTTGCGTTTATAAAAACAAAAGCTTTGATTATCTAAATGAAGATTGCATTTATAAAAACAAAATTTGCGTTTATAGTCTGATTCTGATGAAGAGAAAGTTTGTTGTTAGAGGAAAGGAAGTTTATATCTAATAGACTGGAACTTATTTGCTAATGTTTTTGGGGACAAGTAATATAGAATTGGTGTAGATGAGGTGAAAGATGAAAGATGTGGTGAAAGATAGAAATGATATCTTTCACATGTTAAAAGTACGATGAATAAATGGATTAATGGATATTGGTGAAAGATGAAAGATTAAAAACAGGTTTTTGATATGTGCGGTATTCTTGCTGTGACAATTTTGAAAATAAAAAAAGTACTGTAATAAACATGTTTATTGAAGTAATAATCTTGCTTTTTGCCTGTTTAGACACAAATGTACCTTTTTGTGTTTTTTTTCTATAACATAAATCCATATATTTGGAAATCTGCAACGATATAGTGGATGGAAAATAAAGAAGGATATTTGTCCCAGTCCCCTAAAATCGCCAAATTTTAAGATTGCGCTAGGACAAATTTTAGCAGCATGGTATATCGTTTTCGTTAAAAAAACATCGATTATCGTGCTGCTTTTTATTTAGATAAATGGCAAATTTATTTGCATAATTCTTTTTTCCCTTTATCTTTGCAAATGATGAGTCTAAAGTGACTTATCTTTTATTAAAATGAAATATTAGTTATTGAGCGTAAGCTAATTCCGGTTCCCTAAAATCGCCAATTTTTAAGAACTGCCAGAATGAAGTAAGACGATCGTAACTGCTATTATTATAACCTGTATATCTAAGGGCTTTTCCCATTTTGTAAGAAGTGGGAGAAGTGCTATGACTCTTTTTATAATTTTAGGAGCGTAGACGAATTTGTTCATTTGTGCAGTGGGTGTTTGGCGATACCTGGGGACGGATGGCGATTGGGTCTACGCTTTTCTTATATCTAGACCCTTCCGCAAAAATGCAATACGTCAATACTTTTGAATGGAAGAGTACTAGGATGTATATGAAAGACAAATACGACAAACTTTCGGATCAGGAGATTATTTCTTTGGTCGTTGAGAAAGGTAATGAGGAAGTGCTTACTTTCTTATTATATGAAAAATATTATAATCGATTTTGCTTTCTGGCATATCGGTATTACAGGACTTTGTATTATCTGGATGATCTTATAGATGAATTGTATATACATTTAAAAGGTGATGATAGAGGATGGAAAGTATTGAAATCTTTTCAATTTAAATCTAAATTAGAAACTTGGACTTGTAGGGTTGCTTCAAATTTATTTCAAGAAAAACGTGCTGAATTGATAGGTTTTCAAGAGAAAACCGTCAGTATAAATGTGTCGGATATGAAAGACGTCATGGATTTGCCGGAATCGGAGCCTGATTATGATCCGTTGGATGCAGTACTATTGCTTGAAGCTATCTCTTGTTTAGAGGATGAAGATGACAGATTTATTCTGTTGAAAGAGTTGGAAGGATATTCTCCTAAAGAGCTATCTCAGATGTTGGCTGAGAAATGGAGAAAGAGAGGGCAGATAAAAATACGAAAAGTACCAAATACATCAGATGGTAGTGTAAAAGAAGTAATTCCTACTGTAGGGTATATATACACAAGAAAGTCGCGCGTCTTGAAAGAAGTTTCAACTATTATGGATGAATTGAAAAAAGAATGTTTATGAAACTAAGTGATGAATTGATTGCTCGTTATGTGGAAGGAAAAACGACGTTAGAAGAACGGCGTGAAGTGAGACGGTATTTATGTCTGCATCCTGAGGAAATGGAGAATATTTTGTTTTTGATGGATGATGATGCAAATGATTACCTTGGTGAATGGAGTAAAGAGGCTGGAAAGTCTTCAACTGAAATTGATATGTCGTTTTCTGATATTTCATTATCTGCTGCTGCATTTGCACCAAAACAAAACATGAATCAACCTTCTGATGTGGATCGAATAGAAGCTATGCAAGGTAGTCGGTTTGTTCAAAGTCGATTGAAACAAATGTTAGGGGAAACAAACAATCACTAGAATGGCTATATTAGAACAAAATATAATAAGATTAAAAGAATTGACGATTGATTGGGGTTATTCAAAGCGTAATATTGAGCCTTCTATAAATGAAAAGAAAAAGGTTCTGCCTTACGCTTATCCATGTGATAATTATATTAATGTTATTATGTCCAACTCCTTTGTGCGTAAGAGCTTGCATCTTGTTGTTGATCGATATTATAAGAACCAGATAGATAAGATTCGGTTAAATAGTCAGAAAGTTACTGAGATGAATTATCCATATTTATTTTTGATTGTGCAAGAATGCTATCAATCACTGAATGTTACTAACTATCCGGAGATAATGGTGACGAATCAACTGAAGGGCATTAATGCATTGAGTGTCGGAACGGATAAATCACCTGTTATTTTGCTTAGTAAAAAATCGGTAGCTTGTCTCACTGATGATGAGTTGAAGTTTATGATAGGACATGAATTGGGACACATTCTTCAGAAAAATATGATTTGTCACATAGTAAAGGGATTTCTGGATAACTTAAATAACTCTTCTGAGGTTTTAGGTCCGATAATTTCAGATATGATTGATGTGCCATTAAATCTGTGGCATCGTTGTGCTGAATACACAGCAGACAGAGCCGGTTTATTATGCTGTAAAGATATCAATGTTATAAAGCGACTCTTTTATCGTATAAATAGAAACTATATGAAAAAGACTGGTATGTTGATGGAATATTATGAATTGAGTAATATTCATCCTGTTTATGCCAAGCGCATCTCGGAACTGGAAATATATTATAATCATTTTGTGGCTGCGGAGATAAAGAAGAATATTAATCGGGGTTTTTGATAAAGAATAAGAAATAAATAAGATATGATTAGGAACAAGAAAATTCACACAGGTTTAGATCATTCCCAATATGAGCATCCCTTCGATCAAAAAGCATTGAAGGCTTTAAAAGCTACCCCGGGATTGAGTATGGTTGGTAATTTCATAGCCAAACATATGATAGAGAAAGTATACACAGTTCAGTATACTGGTAGTAACTTGAAGGTGACAAAAGATAATTATCCTAAAATTTATGAGTATTTGCAGTATGCTTGTGAGATATTGGATATGAAAAAGGTGCCGGACTTATATATTCAATGGGGATATGATATTAATGCTTGTACTGTGGGAGCTGAAAATCCTATTATAATATTAAATTCCGGACTCATAGATCTTTGCGATGATGATGAAATAATGTTTGTAATTGGTCATGAATGTGGACATGTAAAGAGTAATCATATGCTTTATCATATGATGGGGCAAGTGATAAATTACATTATTGATTCTATCCCATTCGGAAGTATTGCTGCTGCTCCATTACAGTATGCTTTGTTTTATTGGGATCGTATGTCTGAGTTTACTGCTGACCGTGCAGGGTTGTTATGTTGTCAGAATAAGGATGCAACGATCAGGGCATTTATGAAAATGGCAGGTATGCCGATCAAACAATATAATGAGATGAACTACCAGACTTTTATTCAACAAGCTACTGCTTTCAGACAATTAGATTATGAAGCATTGAATAAAGTTATAAAGTTTATATCCATTGCAGATGCTTCACATCCATGGACGGTTATGAGGGCTGCTGAATTACTGAACTGGATAAATTCTGGTGCATATGCTAATTACGTGCAAGAACAAAGAAAAACGTCTGATTTAGAAGATTTGTTTAACAACTTAAACTAAAATTATATGACTCCAATTGTCCCTATTTCGAATTCTCGCTATTTAGGTGTTGACCTTGGTACAACAAATTCATGTGTCTCAATTTGTGTAAATGGTGCTATCAAGGTCTTAGACGTGGAAGGTATTGAGAAGAAAACGATTCCTTCTGTTGTGCGCTTTCCCGATCGGAAATTAGATGATGCTGTAGTAGGTAGCGCAGCCAAGAGATATATTATTATCAAACCTAATGAAGTGTTTAGCTCCGTTAAATCGTTAATGCAAAGTGACGATTGGTCACAGAATGAGGATATAAAAAACAAATTTACTTTTGAAGATAGATCGATTACGCCAACTGACATTGCTACGTATATACTTCAAGCTCTACGTGATCATGCTCAGAACTCTGAGTATGGGAAGGATGGAAATTTTGATAAAATAGTTCTTTGTGTTCCTGCGAATTCCACAGCGATGTATAAGAAACAAATAGTGGAGGCTGCATTAGCGGCAGGTTTTGGCGTGCGCAATCCTCAAATAAATGAACTTGAAACAGATGCGAATGGCACTCCTGTAGGCATTACCATTTTGCCGGAGCCAACAGCGGCAGCTCTGGCTTATGGTTTCAAATCCGGATATTTTGAAATAGAAAAATCGAAAGAGGCAAATATTTTGGTTTATGATTTTGGAGGAGGGACTTTCGATGTAACGATTCTGCATATAGTGTCGGAGAGGGGAATCCAACCAAAATTCTCAGTGCTAAATACTCGCGGTATAGCCAAGCTAGGTGGGGATGATATTGATTATGCTTTGATGAAGATTGTTGCGGAGCAATTCTATCAAGAGACGGGTATTGATTTATTAGATCCTCGAAAAGATAATAAAGGTAATCGTCCGAAATTTATTTATGAGGCGCAAGCTGTGCTAAAAGAGTTGGCGGAGAATAATAAGATTGAGTTTTCCAATCCTTCAGTAGAACAAGTTTTGTTTGAACATCTGAACCTTATTGAGGACAAAGATGCTGAAGTGCCTTGCAATTTGGATTGTACGGTTACAAGAGAACAGTTTATGCAGGCTATTACGCCGATTATTGATAAGAGCTTGGATTGTGTAGAAGAATCTTTGAAAGAAGCCAATCTGTCAATTGATGATATTGACCGGATAGTGTTGGTAGGTGGGTCAAGCAAGGGATGTTGGGTAAAAGATGCTATTTCAAAACGCTTTAAAGAGGCTTATGTCGCAGATAATGTTGATACTATAGTATCTCAAGGAGCTGCTATATTCGGGGGATATGCTACGGGCGATTTTCCACCATCGTCATCGACAGGTGACACGAATCAATTAGAGATGGGAGTACCTTCCGTCATTAAGCCTACACCTTCTGATAGTATTATTAATAATGTAACGACTCATCATATAGGAATTGAGGTAAATGGTGGCTATTTTTCTCCGATGATTGAAAAAGGGCTTAAATTTGACGAAGATCATAAGGAGTATTCATATATGGCTCGTTTCACCAACCCTGATGACAGTGGGCAAGTGTTTATCATTGGATGGTCAACACAAAAAGATGTTGATATAAAAGTAGATACTAATGGAAAGAAAACATCTTCTGTCTCTGTCCATAAAGAAGAGAATGGAGAGAAATATTTCAATTATATAGGAGAGTTTGTATTGTCATTTGAGAAGGCAGCAGCACATTCTCTTAATATCGAAGTAACATTAACTGTTTTTAATGATAATCGAATTGCTGTTTCTGCCAAATTAGAGAATGGCACTCCGGTGACTGCAGATTGGAACTACTAAAAAATGAAAATATGGGAATAACACGGATAAAGTCAAAAAAAATTCTAGGTATAGATCTTGGTACAACAAATTCGAGTGTATCTATTTATGACAAGGGATCGCTACATGTGATTCCGGTAGATGGAGCTGGAAATTTTTCTATGCCTTCTGTGGTACGCTTCGTCGGAAGAAAATTAGATGGAGTTAAAGTTGGCAGTATTGCTAAACGCTATATTATATTGAAACCAAATGAAGTGTTTTCTTCAACCAAATCTTTGATGAAAAGTGAAGACTGGAAAGATGATCCTTTGATGCGGGATAAATTCAATATTGAGACAGAGCAGCTTTCTCCTGTAGATATTGCAGCTAGGATTCTTGAAGAATTGCGTGATAAAGCTCATAATTCCTCGTATTGTAATGGTAATTTTGAACGTGTAGTTATATGTGTACCGGCTAATTCCGGAGCTATTTACAAACAACATGTGTTGGAAGCCGCGGAATTAGCAGGATTCGGTGAGACCGATGATGATGGAAATTTAATTCGTAATGACAATGGTCGTGCATTGGGTATTTATTTGTTGGAAGAACCAACAGCAGCCGCTTTGTCTTATGGTTTAAAGATGGGGTTCTTTGACCCCGAGAAGAAAAAAGAACAGAATATTCTGGTATATGACTTTGGTGGAGGAACTTTTGATGTGACGATTTTGAATGTTGTATCTAAGGTTGGAGAACTTCCTGAATTTGATGTGTTGTCGACCAAAGGCATTGCTCAGTTGGGTGGTGATGATTTAGATTGGGCTCTGGCAAAAATCGTAGCACAACATATTGAAGCGGAAAGTGGTATCAATGTTTTGGCTGATCCTAAAACTGTTGATGCTAAAGCGATGCTTAAGGAATTAGCTGAAGAAAAGAAAATGGAATTTTCTTCAGGAGTAACAGAGGTCGATTTCTCTATAAACAATATGCCTATAGGAGATAATAATTATAATGGAGATTTTATCGTGTCGAAAGATGAATTTCTAAAAGCGATTACTCCCCTTTTGGATAAATCTGTCGCATGTGCCAAAGAAGCGATAAAACAAGCTAATATCACAATTGATGATATTGATCGAATCGTTTTAGTTGGTGGTTCAAGCAAGGGACCCTGGGTTAAAGATTCTATTGTAGCAGGCTTAGGAAAGGAACCTTTTCAGTCGGACAATGTGGATACTATTGTATCTCAAGGTGCTGCTTATTATGGGGCTGCACTGCCGGGAGAGGGACCTAAGCTTCCTCGGAAGTTATCTCATCATTATGGTATTGAGATAGAGAATGGCATTTTTGCTCCGATGCTGATCAAGGGAACCGAAATCCCTGAAGAAACACATTCACTCTCGTTCAAAACAACGTTTACAAACTCCAACGAAAGTGGTTCGGCAACCATTACCGGCTGGATTACTCAGGAGACGATAGAAATTACTACTCTTGAAAATGGAGCACAAGTCTCTTCTGCGTATGTTCATCAACAGAATGAAGAAGAAACTCCTTTGTTTACATGGATTGGTGAATATGAAATGCGTATTCCCAGAGTCCCGCGTGGTACGTTGAAAATAGAAACGACGATGACAGTATTTGATGATAATACAGTAGTTGTGGAAGCTCAATTGGAGAATGGAGAGGCAGTAGAAATCAATTGGAAGTATTAATTTAAAAAGAAAGAAATGGGCGTACCTATTGGTATAGATTTAGGCACAACATATAGTGCAATTGCAAAATGGGAGAATACTCCCGGACATGTTGGTGCTAATGTTTATCATGTACCCTTAGAAGGTGGATACACGATGGCATCTAAGGTATTTATGCAAGATGTGAATGACAGAACAAAATACATTGTTGGGCAGGCTGCTTTGAATAAGGGTGCATTATTGCCGAATATGTATTTCTCTGCTTTTAAGCGTGGAATGGACCAGAATGCGACCATACTAAGAGGAGAGCTTTCCACAACCCCTGTTGAGTTGTCTTCTATAATACTTCGTGAATTACTAAAAGTGGCAGAGGATGTAGAATCTCCTAAAACATTCGTTCCGGAAGGATTAGTCGTGTCTGTGCCCTATTACTTTACTGAAGTGCAGAATCAGCATACCGTTGAGGCTGTTCGTTTGGCCTTGGATAGTTTGTATAAAGGAAGGCCCGGCTATTCGGATAAAACGTTTTTAAGATTGATTCCAGAACCGGTTGCAGCAGGTTTAGATTATGTTTTTGAGCATCCTAATGACATAAAAGATGCCAAGGTTCTGATTTTTGATTTGGGAGGTGGAACATTTGACGTTACGGTATTCCACATACAAAATGATCTAGATAAAAGAACAGTTAAATTTAAAGTACTTTCTACCGGAGGTGATGCCCGCTTAGGCGGTGAAGACTTTGATGAATCTCTAAAGGAGTATGTTATCGCGTCCGAGGGTATTGATATTGACAGTTGTCCTGAAAAAGGCAGTATTAAAGATCGAATACTTTTAGCACTTAGTAAAGAATGTACACGTTGTAAATGTATTCTATCTGTTGCACCAGATGATCCAATAGTCGTTACACCATTTTTTTATAATTCAGAAGGTTTGGATAAAGTAATACAACAGAGTGAATTCACGGATTGCGTTAAGGGAAATTTAGGTTTAAAAGTTGACTTCTGCGCTAAAATAGATGATGTAATTACTGAAACAGTTGACGCTTCTGGTCTAAGACTTAGAGATATTGATCGTGTTGTGCTCATTGGAGGTTCGAGTCGTATACCTTGCATCAAGAAACTTCTTAGCCAAAAGTTTTCAGACAATAAGATATTTGAAGGTAACATAAGTGAGGGTGTTGCAAGAGGTGCTGCTCTATTGGCTGCTAGTATCTTAGATAAGAATCATAATACGAATAATCATCTTGCCAGATGGGATAGTGTTGAAATAATTGAGAATACAGCTCATTCGATTGGTGTTGTTACGTCCAATGGTCGGGTGGACCAGATAATAGGACGGAATGTTATGACTCCGGCCAAAGGAACTAAATTGTATCAACCGCAGTCTTTATCTGCTGATGGGCAGTTTGTTGAACTGAATAAGATTGATATACGTCAAGGAACAGCCAATGTCGGTTATGTCGAGTTTCCCAGGATCTGGGCTCATGGCCGTAAGCCAAATGATATAACTATCAAAGTTGAGTTGATTGCTGAGTCGACTTCTATTAAAGCTTTGATTACTGTCAAAGGTGGGAATGAGGACGGGTCAGATCTTTCTGTAGAGAAAACATTGGATTTTTATCAGAGTAGTAACAATGTAACGACTTTATTATGAGTGAAGAAAATAAGAATGAAATATTGACGCATACTTCAAATGCTGTTCCAGTAGAAGGTTCGGAAGAGAACATTAATGAGTCTTCTGTAACAGCATCGGAAGAAAAAACATTTGAATCTGGTCAAGAAATGGT
Source organism: Bacteroides thetaiotaomicron (assembly GCA_019412825.1). Taxonomy (GTDB): domain Bacteria; phylum Bacteroidota; class Bacteroidia; order Bacteroidales; family Bacteroidaceae; genus Bacteroides; species Bacteroides thetaiotaomicron_A. The sequence goes on from DXOL01000012.1 coordinate 70,396, forward strand.
TTCTGAGAATCGAATGGAAGAAACCAATGAAGAATCTCTCAATCCTCTTTCAAAAGAGCAAATGGATTCGTTGCAGAATATGAAGGATGAAATAGATAAGATGTTATTGGATTTTGAAGAAGTGAGAAAGCGAGAGTGTTTCTATAAAGAACAATTCTCGTTGATTAATCGTCTTGAGGATCAAATGCAATATATGAAGGATACTATTATGAAGGCTAATTTTGACTTTGAGAAATCTTTCAAAGATTTTTCGAATGCAATTTTACAGACAGAACTATTGTCGAAATATTTTGATTGTATTTGTTTGCCGAATCATATTAATGATTCAGAAGAAACTAAGCATTGGGGAGATATTTTAAAACAAGTAATTGAAGAAGATGCTCAAGGTGTGATGTCTGTGTCGGTTAAAGTTCAATTAAATAAACTTGAGCCGAATACTTCTTTTCCATTACCTTTAAATATTCCTTATTGGAGGGTCAAAACCAGTGTTTTCGCAAATCCTTTGTTTAACAAGCTTGCAAATACTCAGACAAAGCAGTTTTTTCTCTATTTTAAATATTTGGATGGCGTTGAATCAAGACTTAAATCTTTACTGCTTAAAATTTTGCAAATGGATAAATATGGTCCTCTTTATGATAAAAGGGCGGAGGTGTTTTCTGTTTTGGAAAGTGAATCGCTGATATTAGCTTTATTGACAAAAGATGAAGATATTTCGGAAGAAAGCATAAAAGAGATTCAGTCTTCTTTAGTACACCGTATGGATATTGGAAATAATGATGATTATGAACTACAGCGTATTATTGATGCTGCTCAGGAATTGATCGATAAATTGAAGATTCTGACTAGAAAAGATTCTATGATTGATAATCTGTTGTATGATTATACGAGTCTGTTCCAAAATGAGGTGGATGGTTTGATTAAGTTATTATATAAGAATGTATTTGCTGATTTATATCGCCTTGTGAATGCCATAAGAATTGATCTTAATAAGGTTGCCGGACTTATAACAGAAGATATTGCAGAGATACGTTGGAGCGAAATGTTGTGTTCAATGCGTACTATATGGATGAACTACTTGTTAACTCTTAATGTATCGATACATAACGAAGTAACACATGGGACTAAGTATGATGATGTGGAAGAATTTTGTGATATAGTAGCGACAGAGCCACAATCAGAATATGAAACCGGAATCATTCAAGAGGCAACCGCACTTGGTTTTGATTTAAATCTTCCGGGATGCCCGAAGGTTATTCTTGAAAAAACTAAAGTTGTAGCATATTGTAAGGTCTAATTTGTTATCTCATGTTAATTCTTCCGTCACACAGTAAACCAATCACAGGATTGAGATTAAATCCTCCTATAGGGTTGGATTTTGGAACTTCTAATTCTGTAATTTCGTCTTTTGCAGATGAACTGCATCGAAGGGGAAGTTTCGTTTATAGCTTACCTGTTACTGGATCTTTTATGTACCCATCTTTGGTATATTGTGAATCTAAATCAGGAATATTGAAAGGTGGGGTATTGGCTTACAATCGCCGAAACTTAGAACCCGAGAATATAATCCATTCAATAAAACGACGGATTCTTGAGGAGGAAGTGGAGGTCGCTGGACGAAGATTTGATGTAAAAAGAATTATATCCGAGATTTTGATAGGACTTTTAGGAGAAGTCAAATCTACGGAGCTGGAGATGTTGCCTCAAATGGTTACACTAACAGTGCCATATTACTTTAAGCAGTTACAGAATCAAATCATTAAAGAAGCGGCTAATATTGCTTTTAAAAAGGTTTTTGGTTTAATTCCGAAAATTGAATTATTGCCAGAGCCAGTTGCTGCGGCAATCTATGTCTTATTTCAAAACAAATCATTGAATATCAGTGAAAGGACGTTATTGGTTTATGACATTGGAGGCGGGACATGTGATTTGACACTGGTTAGATTTTCTATTAATCGTGTTAATGTAGCGTTTGAGGTGTTGGCCAATGATGGTGTATCTGATTTAGGTGGTGATGATATTGATAATTTGCTTTGTGAATATGTGATTCAGAGTGAAGGTATTGATTACCATGCATTATCAAAGTGTGATCAGAAAAGGCTGAGAGGATTGCTTTTAAACGAAGTAGAAAAGGCGAAGAAAATATTGTCTTCATCTGATATAGCGAGTGTGATAGTTACGAATTTGCCTTCTTCTGTGGGGAGGGCTTTTTTAGATACTGAAATCAGTCGAGACACATTAGAATCGTTGATGTCTATGGGAAACGAGAGTATAATAGGAAGAATTCAGTGCTGTTTAGACCGATTGATTTCCAAAGCCGGTACTCATGCGGTCAACATAGATACAATTGTTCCTGTTGGAGGTACTTCTAGAATTCCGTTGATACAGAGATTATTTAAAGGCTCCTTTTTGTGTGCTGAGTTTTTAGAAAGTGATGATGAAGATATATTTTTAAATGTATCGAAAGGTGCAGCGATATATTCAGCTCTTCTTGTAGAAGGCATCAACCCTTTTGGCTCTTCTATAAAAGCATTTTCTGTGGTCACTCGAGTACCTCATGCTATAGGTATTGAAAAATATAATCATCAAATAGAACAAATGATTAAAGAAAATTCTGTAACACCATCAGTAGGGAAACAGGTATATTACCCAACAAGGTATAACGAAGATTGTAGTTTGGTTTTGTTAGATAAATTATCTATTTATCAAGGAAATGGAACACGTGCTGATGACTTGGATACTTTACATGTTGGAGATATAGATTTATCAAAATACTCTATTTATGCACATGGTAGAGCATTAGAAAAAATACCGATTGAACTGGAATTGGAAGCTGATTCTACAACTGTTACAGTGAATGGCTGTATTCGCAACAGTCAATTGGACGGTTCGGATATTGTATTTAGTGAAACGTTAAAAATAAGTTAATAATGAAATCAACATATCTTATAATTATTGGTTTGTTTTTGGGGACATCTTTTTTGTTTGCTCAGCAATCTAAGGAACAGGAAATTCACGTCATAGTTGCTTTAGATATGAGGTCCGGTATTCAAGATTCCTGGACAGGTGAGGTTCGTAATGCAAATAAGGACTTAATTCCTTTGTATATTAATTCTTTGCTTAATGAGGAAGGGGTAGAAAAAGGTGTTATGTCTTGGGGCAACTATTGTTTGAATCAACAGTCATCCAGAATAGATGATTATGTGAAAAAATGTTTTGTGATGAAGCCGTTTGCAGATAAGGGGGATATTACTTTATTGTGGAATTCTGTACAGAATACCCGGTTTTCAGGTGTCTACTATTCTGTAACAAGTATTGCAAAGCCTTATTCTTTTCTTGCTTTTCAAGCGAACGCTAATGATAATAATTATGTGAATAGAACTTACTTGATTCTTATATCAGATTTTAAGTATAATGGTAATAATGATTATTACGATGAGTTGAAACATGTTGAGGGATTTACAATGGCAAAACGATCAGAGATCAGTAAAACTGTCGAAAAAGTGGCTCATAATTATTTTTGCCGTTGGATTGCAGAAAAACCACTAGATGGTGGGTATATGGATTTATATGAATTTGTTCCCCTTCAGCAATATTTCTCACTTGAAGCGATCGCAGACTTTCCACACGAAGTTACGGCTAAAAGAACGAAGTCTGGATATCGTGTAAATTTTGGTTTGTCTCATTCTTATGATAACCCCAACTATGAGTTGATGAAAACAGAAGTAGAGCTTTTAAATTATGATATTATAACATTGAACGGATATGAATCATTTGAGTTGGATTTGCCGCGAGAACAAAACTCTCCTGATATTGATTTGTCTCTTAAATCTTGGGTACGACTGAAGGATGGTGTTTATAACCGTACAGTGCTTCATCCGGATGGTTCTGAATTGCAAGGGGCAAAAGGACTTAATCGGGAGATCCATGTCATTTTTGAATCAGATACAAAAATCTTGGGCTTTATTCCTTTAAGACAAGGTTTGTATAAAGCTTCTTTTTGGACTGATAACCAGGATGTAGCTGCAAACGTGTGGGGTTGGATTTTTATAATCGTTTTTGTAATCATTGTGATAGCTATTGTCTTGTTAATAGTCAAAAATAATTTGGAGTATAAAGATAATGGTACATTTAAAATATAACTTATGATGCTATTAACAAAATATTTCGGGGGGCAAAATGGAGAAACCATCATTGCTTCTAAATCATTGGATTTTCCAGAACAGAAATCGTTTTTTGGTCATCTGAAGCATATCGAACTTTCATTCTATAAAATGTGGGTTGAAATATCAGGAATACCAGATAGTGTTATTTACGATCCATTAAATCTTATAAGAATTCGGTTTACAGGCATCTTGGAGGGCATTGAGGGGGCACAACTTAACAATCTAAGTATCAAAAGTTATAATAACCCTTATCTGATTATTCTTGATGATTCAGCAATACATGATTGTAGTGATTTAAATTTGACGCAGTTTACTGTTCGAATTAAAGTAAATGCGCAAAAAGCGGTATCTGATACTATCGTTAATGAAGAGTTTGATGTTCTCATTATGTTGCAAAAGGCTATACCAGTTCCTTTCTATCGGATGGAACTGAATTGTCCTAGTATTACTTATCAACATCAAATTGTTAACATCGGAGAATTTATCGTAGAAAACAAATGCTTTTTGCGTTATGCCATGATGTTGGATCTTAAAATTGACTTACGCTTTAATCGTGTGTTCAATGAGAACCTTGTGTTGTGGGGAGATTTGACCGAGATTATTGAAAGTAATCCGTATTTTGACGTTGGAGCCGGTGTTCGCTGCGCATCGGATCAGATACAATCAGTTTTGGAAAAAACAATTGATCAGCAATCTTTATTACTGAAAAGTATCGTCGCACAAAATGAGATAAGAATCCCTGTTTATCTTGACATGACACAACTTTGTAATCCTGTGTCTGATTCTGAAGAATATAGTTTCACATTATCCATCCAAAATTTGAATAATCGCATTATTGAATCAAAGGTTGAAACATTTACGGTATTTCGTGATCGGCAACTGACACAACTAGATGTAAAGGTGAATGGATGTGAGCTCAAACTTGGAGACCATTTAAATATTGGAAAAGCCAAATGGATTCAGTACATACCAGGCGGGAAAGTGCGATTTGCAGGAACCACTGATTTATTTCATCTGACAATCGGAAATTTGGCGGAAAATGAGTCTGAAAACCTCGGGGCTGCTGTTTATGTGAGAAACTTGGTTGTAAAACATCAATTGTCCAATGTGGTGGAACTTTCAAGGAATAGTACTTTGGTCGATGCGGTAGAAGTACGAGTTGAAGGTGAACTGGAGGATAATATGAAATTTGTCAATGCCCCTGATTCAAAGATAGAGTTGGTATATGCTCTCCTTCATTCCAAAGTTTTAGAAATGGATGATTGTGTACCTGTGCGCACTACGATTGATTTTGATTATATTGAGGATGTAGAAGGAACGGGAGCTGATTCTGGGGTTTTGATGCATTTTGTGGGAACTATTGAACAAGTCATAGAGAAGGATCCTGGTGCAAACTGGTTGTGTATCGATTTTGGTACTTCTGCTACTGTTGCTGCTTATGGTGACGGTAGCATCCGTGGGTCTAAAGTCCTGAATTTAGATCAACGTTCAGAGATGCTTCTATCAGTATTTGCGCAACAGTTAAGAGGTCCGAGATTTGAAGAAGATTCTCCATTTCTGTCTTCTAATGTCCTGTTATACAATCACGGTGTATTGCAGACAGCTGAATATCGGAATGCTTTTGTACGGTTATCACCATCCGAACCACAGTTTTATGCAAGTAGTGCTGTTTTGCCTTATGTAAAGTCATTGGTCGGTTATAAACAATTACCCCTATCATTTGACTTCTCCTCATTACAATATAAACACCTAGATACCGATAAGAAGGAGATTAATTTTGCGGAAAAGCCATTATCTGTAGATGAAATTTTTGTAGCAGTCTATCGTAGCTTATTTTTAGACTTCATTGTTCCTGAAATAGGTACTACATCAGAGTCTGTTAATAAACTAATATTGTCAATTCCTAATACTTATACTCCTCGACATGTTGACCATTTACGGAATGTAATTATTCAGAACTTTCCTCAAATACGTAAAGATTATATATGGTTTGTTAGTGAGTCTGATGCTATTGCCAGTTACTATTTAAGTAAATGGCATTCGCTAAATATTGACCGTGATGAAGTGTGCAAGCAGAAGATTCTTGATAACATTGAACATATATTGGTTTATGACATGGGAGCAGGAACATTGGATCTCACCTATCTTTCGATAAAAAAAGATAGTGATAGTGAGCGTACGGTCAACATTGAAGCAAAAATCGGTCTTAATAAAGCAGGGAACTATCTCGACTATATTTTGGCTACTGCATTGATTGAGACACATCCTCAGTTTCCGAGAATACTTATTGAATCTTCTGTTGATGCAAATTTGATGCGTTTATCGGGAAAATTGAAGCATTTCATCAAGAATTTTGTAAAACCATTGCTGTTTACGGATGATTTAATCATTTGTGGTGATTTTAATGGAGAACAAATTCTGGTTGGTGACCAAAATATATCATTTAGTGATGTTGAGATTGATTTGAAGAAGATTCGGGAACATCATGTTGTGCAAGAATTCATAAATGAATGTACAGGTCGATTATTAGATAACTTTTTTACGATATATAATAAAGAAGAAGGCAATGCACCGATTGATACTGTGGTTCTTTCTGGACGTAGCGTGCAGTTTGGTGATTCTTCTAGAGGAATAGAACATTCTTTGATGGAGGCTGTATATCGTTGGAATAATAGTTCATCTGATATTTATGTAATTCGTATTAAAGGCGATGATCTTAAAAAGATTGTAGTTAATGGTGCTTTAAGTTTTGCAACTACATATTGTGGTGAAGGTAGTTCTGTGAAGATAATAAATAAAAATATATATGCATCATACGGTCTGATTTACACGAAACCGGATGGACGAACAACTTACGTTGAATTGTTGTCTCCTACTACAAAGCCTACAAAAGAACCCAACTTGGAATTTAATTCTACGAATGGGGTATTTATTTATCAATATGATACGGACATATATCGTGCGGATGGTAGTACTCGGGGAACAAAGATAAACCTATCCGGCAGTCCAATGGCGTATTTTGTACAGTCATATTCAACTGATCCTGCAAAAGATTGGGATGAAGAGAACAGGGAATTGATTTCTGTCATGTTTGAGTTTAGCCCTCGTTCTGTAGTTGTGAATCCGCGTATCGATTTAGTTCAAGTACCAGTTCGGATCGTTGTTAATGAACATAACGAAATGGTATTCCATGCGGGAATTATCACAAACGAAGCTTCTGCTCCGATGGTGATTGATATTCAGGATAATGAGTCGTTTCGTCGTAGTATGTGGCCATATATGTAAACTAATATAATGAAGAATATGAAAAATAAAACTTTGATAATTCTCTGTGTTTTCTTAGGCTTTTTGCCGGAGATTAATTTGATAGCTCAGACAGCTCAGACACCTGTTTCTAATATTGATTTAGACAAGGATGATTTTTTTTCCAGCTTGCAGTTAAGTCATGCATTTGTTTTGAAAGATAATAATAAGAGGGATTCAGTGTTAGTATTGGGTAATAAAGCTCAATCAAGGCTGTTATCTCCTAATAAAACGGGAAAGGCATGTCAGTTTAATAAAAAAATACAATATTATATTACTCAGGACACACAACGCCATTACACTTATAATTATACCACTAACGCAGGAAGTTCTAAATTTTCTCTCGATAAAGATAGTTTACCGATTGTTGCAACTGTGGATAATAAAGAATATTTCCGTATAGAATTATTTGATAATCAAAATGAGGCCCATTTAAAGCTTTTACGTTCAACATACAAACATCAGCTTTTTATTGATGGGTCAATATCCAAGGATACAATTACTATAGCAGGGGAAGATACGATAAATGTCAAAATTAAATGTTTAGATTATTGGAAATATAAAGACTTGCAAGTAATTCTAAAAGATTTGACATCTAAAGAGGTGAAATTGTCATCTGTCCCTTCCGATTCTACTAAATGGATTGTGCCAAAAGATTTGCCTGTTGGATATTATAAGATATTGGTAGAGGCAAACTTTATTCATGATGATTATGATTATTGTGATACATTAAGCAGTTCTCACGTTATTCAAATTAAAAAAGTGCGGGATAATAATATTATCTTGCGATTTTTGCAGGAGCACTGGCAATGGATTATAGGAGGAATACTTGGCGTTTTAGTAATAATTTTCTTCACATACAAAGTAAAACATAAACAGGAGGCTGAAAGAGGATTTATATCTAGAATAAAAGAACTTGTTAGACTAGGAAAAAAAACGTCCTCGAAATCGGTTTTGAAAAAGGAAATTCTCAAACTTAAAGAGAAAGAAAAACTATATGTTTCACAGATTGAAGAATTAGAGTATTTAAATAATTTGCAGAAAGAAAATGTAGCTACACTTGAGGTGCAATTAACAGAATCACAACTTGAGTTGAAAGATATTCAGGCTAAGATAAATGATGCAGAGCGAAGAGCAACAGAATGGCAGAAAAAAACAGTAGAGGCTGAGAAAGCACGAGATGATATAAAGAGTAAGCTTCGAGAATTGAACACAAAAGCTCAAAAGCAGATATTCGATCTTAATCATAATTTTAAAGACTTAACTGCCGAGATTCAAAAACTGAATAAAGAAAAAAGTATTCAAGTAAGAAAGGTTGAGGCATTGACTGGTCATTTAGCCACAAAAGATAATATAATTAAAGAAGTTAGTGCTGAAAAAGATAAATTGATAAATCAACAAATGCAATTTCAAGTTCAATTGAATAAAACTGAAAAGCGTTTTGAACAGATCAGTAAACAACAATATTTGATAACTAAAATAGATACTACTTTATGTGTGGTTTGTTCGGAATTGCGAGCTGCATTTGCTAATGTCTCATCTGAGCAAATGATGAAGCGAATAGTGAATCCATTGATGTCCGGCATTGGATTAGACAATGGAGTTGAGTCATACTATGAACAATGGGAGTCTCATGTTTTGAACGATATTAAAGGTTATTTTGGGGTTGATAGCATTTATGATTTAAAGGATGAGGAACTTGCGGCTAGACTAACTTCCGGATTTCTTAAAGAAATCGCTAAAACGGATAGTTTTAGTAAATTGACGCGTTTGTATTTGTATGCTCAAGTGGATTGGATTCATCCTCAACTTATTTCCATGGGATTTGATATTTGCGCTATTGAAGATGCCTTTATGCGTATGAAAGCACTATTTGCCGACTATAATATTATTCTGATATACCCGGGACTTTTTGTAGATGAGATGGATGATGCCAAATTCATGTTCAATGCCAAGTGTGATGTATTTGACCTTTTTACACCTGATGAACATACGAGAAGGTTATATACGAACTCATCTCTAATTGCAGATGTACTTCAAGTTGGTATTTCAATAGCACCGGATCATTATAATCGAAAAGCAATAGTTTCGATACCTAATATTTAATATATTTTCAACCTATAATACTAAAAAATATGGCAAGAATTATCGGAATTGACTTAGGCACTACAAATAGTGCTGTAAGTTTGTACGAAAATGGTCGTACAAAAGTAATCCCTATAAAGGGATATGAGACAACACCTTCTGTTATCATGTTTGAAGACAATGGTGGAGTCACTGTAGGCCATGAAGCAAAACGGCGTATTCCACTTTCTCCTGAGAAAATTCTTAAATCGACTAAACGTGATATGGGTACTGATGTTACTTATCATATGTCAGGAAAAGAAATAACTCCTGTAATGGCGGCTAGTCTAATTCTCAAGTATCTAAAGAAAGGAGCTGAAGAATATCTTAACGATACATTGACAGATGTCGTTATCACTGTCCCCGCATATTTCGGATTTAGAGAACGGAATGCTACTCGTGAAGCTGCTATCAATGCTGGATGGAATCCGATAGCGCTTCTTGACGAACCGACTGCGGCTGCTATTATGTATGGGCAAAATCGTAACCAAAATAGCCTTTTGACTGTTGTTGATTTAGGTGGTGGTACATTTGATGTGACTGTGCTTGAATACACATGTAAAGATGGCAAAGCGGAATATAATCCACTTATACCTGATGGTAATCATAAATTAGGTGGTGATGATTTTGATAATGCTATTGTTAAATATATGATAGAGCAAGGGGCTACTGGATACCATTCTGAATTGGAACTCAAAGAAATCGCAGAAAAAGTGAAAATAGAGTTCTCGGTAAGCGATACTGCAGCTATTTCATGTCAGTACATAAACACCACAATCGATAGATCAACTTATGAGCGTATTGTCCATACGTATATAACAGAGATTACTGATAAAATAGTCAGTACTGTTAAGAAGAATAATAAAGAAATTGATGATATTGATCGTTTTATTTTAGTTGGTGGTTCATGCAAGCATCCGGTTGTAAAAGAAGCAGTAAGAAATTGTGTTGGCAGAGAGCCCTTTTTAGCTCCTAATATGGATACGGCAGTTGTTCTAGGGGCTGCTTTATATCATCATATGTTGAAGGGTGTCAACCCAGATGATGACACGGTTGTGCCGCTATGTCCTAAGACTTTAGGTACAGATCTTCGTGTAGATTCCGATTCTATCAATGCGGTATTGGTGAAAGAGGGAACAAAACTTCCTATCAAAGCCGCGAACTTCGCAACAGTTAATGTAGGGCAGTCGAAATTAATTTCTAAAGTACTTCAAGGTAACGAAAGGTTGGCTGATAATAATGTTTGTTTGGGCGATGTGGAAATCTCACTACAGCATACGAAGAATAATATGGCTGTTGTTATTACAGTGTTTGATATTAATATATCTGGTAATTTGGATTTCGAAACTTACGAGATACCAGTGACTTCTTCAACACAAGATGAACTAATTGCGTTATCTGAGAGTTGTAAAGATGGAGAATATGTTGTAGATTGGAATATGTGGAATACTTTTAAATCTCATTATCCGCAGTACTGTGCTCCTACAACATTAACATTGAAAGTTTAATAATAAAAAATGTCGGCATGGTATTTCGCTTTGCCGACATTACACCTTTTTTATTGAGTTATAAATATGACATTATCATCCTTTTATTTATTAGACTTTCCAAATACATTTAACGGAATTATTCCCATTTATGATAGTAAACATTTAGATATGGGAGTTAAGGAAGCACTGTGTACCCTTAATACTTTAGGTATACAAATAAATGAAGAGAAGGTTCGATATTTTATAAAAACTCATCAAGAAATGGAAGAACTGCATGAATCTGCATCAGGTCTTTGTATACCCACTGTGCTTAAAACTTATGATATATGGGTGCTAGAAGATCTTCCTTATGTATATTTCAAGTCGGTTCTTGCTCACGAATTAGGTCATGTATGGCTCTTTGAAAATGAGATTGAACTAAGTGATATGGAATGTGAGGGCTTTTGTCAACTACTTTCGTACCAAATTTTATTTTCGGATTTTGCTCTTAATAGTAACAGTGAAGCGAGAATTGTTGCTGTAAGAACTGATGAAATCTATGGTGATGGCTTTCGACTTATGAAGCGTAAGCTTGATACTTTAGGTTGGCAGCAGCTACTGATATTATTAAAATATGACATATGAGTAAGTGCCCATACTGTAATACAGTCCTTTTGTCTTGGTCTAAATTTAAAGATTTAAAAGAGAAAGAAGGTTTTGGTTTGGCTGTTTGTGGTTTCGTTTTAAATGGCCTTAATCATTTTGTGAGTGGCGAATCTCGTTCTCAAAAACAAGATTCTGATTATCGAACACTTAATTTGTTTTATTGTGAACAATGTAAGACTTACTATCTGAAATGTCCTCATTGTAATACTTATATATATTTAAAAGAGATGCCTAATGAAACAAGAACGTTAGTTACTTGTTCCCAATGCTTTAAATGTGTTCTTTACGCAGCGAATGATTATCAATTAGGAGGTGGTTAAATAACTAATTTTGAATATTATGATAGGCTTAATAAGTACGATATTTGCAACAAAGAATCTTGCAGTTTCAATTGCAACTTATTTCAAAATAGTGGAAAGTGTGGATGGCAAAATTGATAAATTAGTTAAAAAGGAGTTTGAATCAGGTTTAGCTTTATTGGAACAGGCTAAACATATTAGTTCTTCATATACTTATAGGCAGGTTCTGTTGACAGCAATAGATCGTTTTAATCAAGCGATTGTACTAGAAAAAAGAGATCGGTTATTATTGGCATATTTAGGTTTAATGACCTGCTATTTTTATTTAGGTGAAATTGTAGTTGTTAAACAGATACAAAATACTATTGGTGATCTTAAATTTAGCAAGAGCTTTTGGGAAAAAAATGGCGGAGATATTGAACATGCAGGTGTAAGTCTGTTTGGCGTAGTAATGTCTATTGCTTCTCTTGGACGTCCTTTGCCAATGGGAAACTCTACAGGACAGGATCTTAAAAAGGATTTTGAGGCAGATGTTCAAGCTAAGGAAAACTCTTTTAATAAGCTCAAAACTGCAATTTTGGATATAAAATTTTATTAGATTGTAGGTGTGAAGAACGAATTTAAAACGATGTAGAGAGTTTATAGTAATATATAAAATGAACTCTATGATTATCTTCTTTTAAATACAGAGCATAAAATGCCTCTGTATTTAATTGTTCATATAGTTAATAATTATCATATTTTACGTCTGTAAATTGATGCTGAGCATTTGATATTGTGTCCTTTGCGGGGATAATCGGATACTGGTTTGTATCAAATTTTAAAACAGTTAGGTGTGATGTTGATAAAAATGATATAGATGTTCGTCCTTCATTTCTCCATCTCCCCTCCTAATCTATCAAGTGCAGATTCCGTTCTACATTCATTCATCTATTTGGGTGATATCCATTTCCTCAATGCCTAATTGTTTAAATACCTTAAATGTGTCACTTGATTTATAGAACTTACTCCCATTTTTTATCAGTATAGTCAAACAGTAAAATAGAAAGAATATGGGACTTTTTAAATCTACACAGTTATTTTATGATGTATCGGGTTACGCTGACGATGTGGCTAGTAGTTTGATGTCTACTTTGCGGTATGATGGTTATGAAGTTGATGGTGTAAAGTTACCGTCAGGTGAATGGGATATTTCTGTTAAGAAGGGAAATCTTTTTAAAGCAGTATTAGGACTTCAGACAGCTTTAAAGATTTTAATCTCACCTGCGAATCCTCATGTGTATGTGAAAGCTGGCGTTGGTATTTTCGGTCAACAGGCTATACCAGCTATATTAACTTTCTGTGTTTGGTGGCCTTTTGCGATCCCTCAGATCTGGGGAGTAATAAAACAAGTGAAGTTGGATAATGTTGTAATGTCGCATATTCAAACTGAATTTGATCGGTTGGCTGGTCGAAAGGTGTCTTCTAAAGTCATTGATTAGGAATGTTTTCTTTTGCGTAATAATCTAAAGTTCAATAGGTAAATATTTATATTATGGATGGTATAACAAGGGAAGAATTTACTATGGGGTATTCTGCTGATATAGCAAAAGATCAGAATAATATCTTTTTATCAACCACTATGACAGGGAATCTACAACTGCTTCGTTTGGAACATATCGGTTATTTTCGATATAATTCCAGAAGCAATCAATGGGAAGCTGTGTTATGTAATCAACATACTTTAATGTTGAAACGGAGTACGAATTCTCAGAAAATTTTGAGCTATCATCCTCATTTGATTCAGGTTAATCAATCTTTTATAGTTAATGTAAGCTATCTGGATCAGATAAGGGATAAGAGATGTGTATTGCTTCCACCGTTTGATGGAATGGAGACTTTACAGATAAGTACTCCGTTTATGAGGAAACTAAAGGAAAAATATCCGAGTATTTAAAATGTAAACAGTCATGAAAGAAGTAGTATATGAAGTGTGGGGCGAGGATACCTTTGCTCGGGAAGAATATTTGGTAGGTGTATATGATACTCAGGAAGAGGCAAATAAGATTTTGAGAGAGAGTGAGCAATCTGCACTACAAACATGCGAAGAATTGAGGGACACTTATTGGATTTGTGAATTAACTCCTAAACGGAAACAAGAAAGGGAGGAGCGGGAAGCTAGACGGGAGGAACGTCGTAGAAAGAGGAGTGACTTTAATTATATACACCTTTGTGAGATTGTGTCCCGGCTGAATAAAAGGCTTTTAGATACTGTGGCGTGGGATAAAAAGGGGCTTATAGCTGACAAGGAAATAAAGTTGACCGAGAAAAACGAAGAAACTAATGACTGTTATAGTTCTCTTTCGCTGCAATATATAAGAGGAGTGAAAAGTAAAGGCGGTTGTTTAGTATATATTGAAATCGAATTCAAAGATGAAGGCATGGCCTCTTCAAGCAGTTTTGTTGGTACCCCTGATCGGATCAGAAGACAATTTTCTTATAAAAAGGGCGAGAAATTTGTGACGGAAATAGTCGACAGAATGATTGTGGAGTTTTTCCGTTAGCAGATAAGTGTTTAATCAATAAATATTTTAATTATGGATACAAATAGTGTTTTTTGTGATTTGAATCAATTGTTTGAGAATATAAAGAATATCGGTAAGACTGTTGGCCGTGAATCTATACGACCGGCGTTATGCCTTTACTATGTGTTGAAAAGTCCGGATACTCCATCTTCTGATAAAATTATGATTGTTTCGGCTCTTTCTTATCTGATCCTTCCGGTTAGTTTAATATCAGCAATGCGTTTTTCTGTTTTAGGATGGGTGGATGAGATTGCGGCGATAATGCTCGCCTACAATAAAGTGAAAAAACACATCACTCCTGAAATAGAGTCGGAAGTTGAAAATACGTTGGAAAAATGGTTTCCAAAGGCAAAATGTGAGATAGTGCCATAAACATGTCTTAAAAAAATAAATTGCGATATGAAAACTATTATTACACACCAACCTTGTAACAAGGGTATTGAGATTCTTGGACATGTATATCATGGCATTCAAGATATTAAGAATCAGTGTCAAAGGGATAGCGGACCATTAGTTATTCTACAAAACAGTGAACTGTTTCCTTGTTTTGATGAAGAAGATTATGCTACTGAAACACGTTTCTTCAGAAATTTTCTATTCTGTAAGTCTAATGAAGAGGCTGCTAGAAAAGGGGATATTTTCCGTAAAGGAGAGGTTAGAGGCGTGAATTATTGTCTGATTGGAGAGGATATGCCTGAAGAAATGCTGCCGATGGTATATTATGAGGATGGGGCGAAAGAGGTGATTATTGCCAGGAAAGGATAGCATCTGATTGAAAAAGAAATTAATGTAATAACAGAGAAAGGAAAAAATAAACATGAAAACTGTGGAAGAATTAATAATAGTAAAGTCTTTACGCTTACATATCCAGGAGTTCCTTGATCGTGCAGAAGCCAAGTATACGTCTGATGAAGAACACAATCTGTTCTCTTTCAATATGGAAAATAATGGAATGGGAATCAATGTCTATGTTATTTACAATGAAGAAGGAGCGTGGATGCGTTGCCATATGTCATTACCGGTGAAAGTACCTCAGGAAAAGAGGGAAGCGGTATTATGGAAAATCAATAATTTCAATTATGATAATCCCGGAGTTTGTATGAGTATGGATGCAAATGATGGAGAAGTGGTGGCTGTGATGCTTGTAAATACAGACGATGGAGCTATAAATGACAAGATTATTAATGCTATGATATTCTCTTGTTATAATGTTCTGGATGCTTGTATTCCGGACATCATGTGTATTGTTTACCAACGCCCAGAGAATATTCTATTGCAGGTGGCAAATAAGAATATTGTGGCTGGTGAAGTGAACTAAAATGATAATCTGATTGGAGGGGTGAAATAAAGACAAAATGAAAAAGATAACTTTTGGAAAAGCTCTGGGCTCAATTGCAGTATTGTGCCTGCTTTGGGTTAGCACTATGTTAACTATCAGCTTCTGTGAACATTATGAGAGTGACGAGCAATTGGCTGATATATACAGCAGCGAGTGTCGTTCTTTTATCAGCAACGAGAAATATAGTATACGCAATATGACTACCGGAAAAAACACGATTGACGGTATTGACTGGTTGTTTGCAGCGGATGCATATACAGATTCATTAGTCGTTTATTCCAGGAACTTCAAACGTGGATATTTTGACCGTTATACGGGAGCGGATGTGATACCGGCACAATATACACATGCCTGGATCTTCTCCGAAGGCTTGGCAGCTGTAGTACTGAATAATAAGGTTGGATTTATCGATCATCAAGGAAAGACTGTGATTGATTTTCAGTTTCCTTATGCCAAGGATAATAAGAAACAGGTTGGGCTTGTGTTTCACGATGGGCATAGCAGTATGTATGATGCAACCGGGAAATGTGGCATCATCAATAAAAAAGGGGAATGGGTGCTGAAACCGTCTTATGAGTATATACAAAATCCGCAATATGGAAAAAGAATATTCAATGACGGAAAGCGGTATGGAGTGCTGGATGATTCCTTGCAAGTGCTTGTTCACGCAGAATATAGAAGCATTGAACTATTAGATGACTATTTGGTGGCAGACAGACCGGATGGAGTTCAGTTGCAGATCGCCTATGATGGGAAGATACTGAATAAGAATGTTTATCACGATGTGACTTCACTGGATTACGATACGATGGAAAGGACGGAAGACGGCGAAGGAACAATCATGAAGCCTACCGGAATTTATAGTTATGGTAGCTACAATCTATACGGGTTGATGGATGAAAAGGGGAAGCCTCTTACTGCACCTGTTTATCATAACATTACTGTACTTAGCAAAGATTTATTCTTGTGTGCCTTGAAAGACATGTATTCGAGGGTAATTGTTGACAGGAGGGGGCAGGTCGTCCGATATGAGGATTAATTCATAAATTTTATCCAAAAGAAGGAAAAAGAATAAAATAAACAAGAAGCAAAGTTACATCCTATCCATAAAAATACTATATTTATTGCAGCTAGAGAGCACTTTAAGTAATGCTTAAGACAGAAAACGAAAAGTAGTGTATATACTATATATTTTCTATTATTAATTACTTAAACACATTTTTTATGGAAGCCAAGAAATCAAAAAAGGCTGCAATTGAGAATCAAAGAGGTTCTTGGTTGTTGATGGGTTTGGTTGTTGCGCTTGCTTTCATGTTCGTATCGTTCGAATGGACACAGCATGATGTAAGAGTTGCGGCAATATCACCAGATGATGAATCCATCTTTGTAACGGAGCTCGTTCCAATCACATTCCCGGAAGAAAAACTGGAACCGCCCCCTCCACCGGAAACTAAAGTAACAGAATTGTTCGAAATAGTAGATGATACCGAAGAGGTGACGGATAACGTTTCAGTAGTACCAGACAATGTGAATGAACCTTACAAGGTTGTTTGGATACCGCCGGTTGTGGAAACAGAAGAAGTGGTGGAAGACGTTATTCACGTAAGTGTTGAAGTCATGCCCGAATTTCCCGGTGGTGCGGCAGAATTGCTGAAATATTTGAGTACTCATATCAAATATCCGACAATGTCTCAGGAAATAGGCTCGCAAGGACGTGTAATTGTTCAGTTTGTCGTAGACAAAGACGGATCGATTACTAATCCGACAGTTGTACGAGGGGTAGATGCTTACCTGGATAAAGAAGCTATCCGTGTGATAAGTGGAATGCCAAAGTGGAAGCCCGGAGTGCAGAATGGTAAGAAAGTTCGGGTAAAATATACTGTACCTGTAGTATTCAGACTGCAGTAGTTACTTGAAATAAATGATTAAAAGGGTCGGTCCACCGCGGGAGCCGGCCCTTTTTTCAATAAAATAATATATCTTTGCGTCACGAACAAAAAAATGAAAGACTGGTTTATGAATCTTCTGTATTACCTAAAAAGACCTTTTATCCGGCTCTCCCGTTTTCGCTACCGTTGCGGATATGGCGTGCACTCTCCTTTTGCTTTCAGTCTGATCACAGACGTGATTTATGAGAAGATGCCTTATTATGCATACGACCTGTTGAAGGCGGAACAGAAAAAGCGAATCACAACACAGGGATGGGAGAAAGGAATACCAAGAATCAACCGTCTGTTGTTTCGCCTGGTGAATAAAGTGCAACCCGCCACTATCATAGAAGTAGGACAGCCTTCGGCAGCCTCCTTATATCTACAGTCAGCCAAACCGTCGGCCGGGTATCTTTTTGCTTCCGACTTATCGGAACTCTTTTTGGATGCCGATACTCCGGTAGACTTTCTGTATCTGAATGACTATCGGAATCCGGACTTGGTGGAAGAAGTTTTTAACATCTGTTCCCGTCGGACTACTTCGAATAGTTTGTTTGTCGTTCATGGGATCTGCTATTCAAAGGCAATGAAAAGTCTTTGGAAACAGTTACAGAATGATGAGCGGGTGGGAATCACTTTTGACTTGTATGATGTAGGCTTGCTTTTTTTTGATACAACAAAGATTAAACAGCATTATATCGTCAACTTCTGATCACCTTTATACGTTAATCTTATATATAGTAATGATGAAAAATAGACGTTTATGAAAAAAAGCCTTGTATATACAAAGACCGGTGACAAAGGAACTACCAGTCTTGTCGGCGGAAGCCGCGTTCCGAAGACCCATATTCGTTTGGAAGCATACGGAACAATTGACGAACTTAATTCCCATCTGGGATGGCTGAATACGTATTTGCTGGATGAGGCAGACCGGGATTTTATCCTGAGTATACAGCATAAGCTATTCTCTATCGGTTCGCATCTGGCAACAGACCAGGAAAAAACACAACTGAAATCCGCCAGTATCCTTACTCCGGAAGATGTGGAACGCATCGAGCGCGAGATTGATAAGCTGGACGAACAGCTGCCCGAACTTTGTGCCTTTATCATACCTGGAGGCAGCCGTGGAGCGGCTGTTTGTCATGTGTGCCGTACGATTTGCCGGAGAGCCGAACGTCGCATTCTGACTCTGTCCGAAACTTGTACAATTTCTCCTGAAGTGTTAGCTTTTGTCAACAGATTATCAGATTATTTGTTTGTTTTATCCCGAAAAATTAATTTTGATGAACAAAATAGTGAAATATTCTGGGATAATAGTTGGAAATGATAGATTTTATTATACTTTTGCCGAAAAATAGAAAATAAGTATTCACTTTTTAATACTCAAGATTATGTATTGGACATTGGAATTAGCATCGAAACTGGAAGATGCTCCCTGGCCGGCAACCAAGGACGAATTGATTGATTACGCTATGCGTTCGGGTGCTCCTCTTGAAGTGATAGAGAATCTGCAAGAGATGGAAGATGAAGGCGAAATCTATGAGAGTATCGAAGATATTTGGCCGGATTATCCTAGTAAAGAAGATTTCTTTTTTAACGAAGAGGAGTATTAATGCAAAAATCGGCAAAAGGACTTGAAAATCAAGCTGAAAATCAATAAAATGGGCGATTCAAAAATCGTCCATTTTTCGTTTTAAGGCGTTTTAATTCCGAATATGTTTCCCAAAAATTACATTATTTTTGCTCCATATTCCTAAATTTAAAATAGTAAGTATATGGGACGAGTTAAGTCATTAAGTAATTCAGGCAGCTTTGTTCTGCGGAAAGATAGTCAGAATGCCAAAGATGAGTATCAGGTGTATATACAATATACTTTGGATAGAAAAGTAGCCAAAGATAAAACAGATGTATGGGTCAAGGAAAAGGAGTGGAACGATAAAGCGCAAAAGGTTCGTTCTGTCCATCCGCAAAGTGTTCGATTGAATAAGATACTTGATAAAAAGAAAAATGATATTGATGCGCTGATATTGGATTTTCCTTTGGAGAAACGTTTGACAATTGATGTGCTTCGTTCAATGGTTAGAGGTGAATACAATGCGAATGAGGAGAAAAATCAGGATTTTGTACAGTTGGCTATTGACAATTTAGAATCGTTATATAAGACGGAAAAGATAGGTATAAGTGTTCGTGATAATGGTTTAAATGGTTTGAAACTGTTTCGTACTTTTCTTTTGGAAGAATTAGGCGAGGATAGCATTAGTATTGCTGATATGACGGAAGATATAGTAGATTCTTATATTATATGGCGAAAAGATAAACGTAATAATATAAATGCCACTATCAATAAGGCATTAACTCCATTGATGAAGGCTGCAAAACTTGCAGCAAGAAAAGGGTTGATGGAAGCGTCTGTTGCTGATGCAATATCGGAAAAGTATTTGCCAATTAAAACGAAATTATCGGATGAAGATGCGGAAGATGAAGATGTACATTACTTGACTAAAGAACAGTTGAGTAAGTTTGTTGCGTTGTATAATGTAGTGAAATATCCACGTACAAGGGAATATATGGATATGTTTTTATTTGCCTTTCATGCTTGCGGTTTGCGCTTCTCCGATATACTAACCCTTCAATGGATGCACGTTGATTTGGAAAAGCATAAGTTGAAAAAAGTTCTGTATAAGGGACAAGTACCACATGAAATTACCTTGAATGATGCGGCAGTAAAAATCTTGGAGCAATGGAAGATGAAAAAAAGAAGTAACCGCTTTGTCTTTGCTTTGCTGCCTGATGATTTTAATTTGGCTGATGAAGAAGAACTTAAACGAATGCGGATTAATAAAAATACTCCTATAAAAGTGTCGTTAAAAGCATTAGGACATAAAATCGGAGATTTGTCATTCAATTTGACGATGCACGTTGCACGTCATACATTTGCTGTGTTCGCTTTGAATAATGGGGTTGATGTACACAAGGTTAGTCGTTTGTTAGCGCATAGTAGTGTGATGGTAACAGAAAAAGTGTATGCGAAATTTTTGCCTGAAACACTACAAAAAGAGGTGGAAACAAAGTTAAACTTTGATTTCACCCCTGATTATAACATTACTGCTGATTAATTATAAGCATAGGCTTCATAGTGGTTGTGGGATAAAAATTGGTCTATATCTTCTTGGGTGTACCAAAATTTATCCCCTTCTTTATGGAATCCTAATTTTCCCTCGTCTCGGTACTTTCGTATTAGCTTGTCTTGTACCCCAAGTAATTCTCTAATTTCACTATTTGTGTAAATTTCTTTTTCTGCGACATTCGATTTCTCAGATAGCTCTTTTACTTGTTTGCTTAGTAATTCTATGCTTAAAATTAATTGGTTCAGCTTTTCACTATCAATTAATTCATAACTCATGGCTTAAATTATATTATTCCCCACTCAGGTCATAGAGTTATAGACAAGGTGGTTATTCTTATGTAATGATATGGGAATATCGTTACGTTGCAAATATACGACTTGGAGTAGTCATTTACCACTTTTCGGAGGCATAGACTACGCTTTTTGCGATATTTAACATACTCCTACCACCGTAACCCCTCACTCAGGAAGGAGGAAGTCCTCCCTATGGGGGGTATTTTGCATGTGGTTTGCTTTCGGGAGTCCCAAATTTTGGCTATATTTTTTGTGATTTCACCCAATTGTAGAGACTGCTTTTGCCGATTTTAATGCCCTGATTTTTCAGTGATTCCAAATTCTCTTTAATTGATAAATTCGTATCGTATAATTGTTTAAGCTGTAAGTCCATTAGCATTTTAGCAGCTATGTTTCGGGCTGCTTGTTTGCTTATTCCGTATTTCTCACAATACTTGGGATTAACAACAAACTGTTTTTCTTCTTTCTTTGGATTAATACTTCGTTTGGTATCATTCCAAGCGTCTTTTGCTATTTGGTACAGTATCTTATTGGTTATAACCTTATCTTGGTTATCCACGTAGTATCTGCGTTCACATACAAGACAATACAACAGATGTTCCATTGTAATTTCAGGTAACATAATTTTACGAAGCAGACAACCGTCATATAGTAACTTCCTTCTGTGTCCTGATTTTAATTTCACTGCATGGCTTTTATAAACTATTGTCCCGTCAACTTTGGTTAGTGGCTCTTTATACCAATATCGGGTAATCTTTACATAATTGTCGGGCAGCAATATATAAGGTATATCCGAATCTGTTTCAGGTAATGGGGTAGCTTCAATAAATGGGTATTTTTCGGCATACTTACGTATGAAAATTTCTTCATTCTTTTTATAGCCCATGCCCCAAAAGTCCTTCATAAATTCAGAATTAGCAATCGGACTTTCCAAGTCAGTTTGTATGTTGTTCTTCCTCTCTCTCTTTAATATACTATCTGAATTGGAAAAATAATTTTCATCAAATCCAAAATCCGTAGGACAAAATATATTATCATTATAATAATATACAATGTTATCATTACCATTACCTGCGAATTGCTGAGAACTATTCAGGCATGTTTTGTCCTTTAAATCAAAACCTTCAATATCTTTTTGAATGTTATAGATAATTGCATTAGCTATGCTCCTGTAAAAATCATTACTTCTAATTGGTTTGTCAAAAACATAAATCACTCTAAATCTATTGTTTATGTTATCTATATTACTATATGTAGTATATGCAATTGTGGGCTTATGTTCATCTTTTAAAGACAAATAAAAATCATTCATTGAAAGAAAAGTATCGTCAATATCCAATATAACACAATCAGCAAAATCGAAATTGGCTATTGTTTTTTCACTCAATCCAAACACCTTGCTTTTTGTATGGAAATTCTGACAAATGCAGTGCCCTTCATAAATACGATTAACAAGTTCTTCAATGGTTATTGTTTGACGTTTATAAGTCAATGCTTTCCAATTCTCAGGCTTAGATTTAAATTTTGTTACACTAACACTAAGTGTAATTTTCTTTTTGTTGTTTTTAAACATTTTATTATGTGCGTAATAGCTTTTTATCTATACGCTGACTTGAAAGGATTCCTATTCAAGTATTTTCAATGCAAATATACAACTTAGAACATATTACCACCACTTTTTTAATTAGAATTGACAAAAAAGTCTTTTTGAGTTAAAGAAAAATACGCAAGTACGGTATATAGAATATGTTTTCTTTTTTATATTATGTAATTCATCTTATATATCTTATAATTAGTAATTTATTGCTTGTTTGTATAGGCTTAATAATGTAGTTTTGTAGGTGTGGAAACTGTTGGCTATTTATTTTTTACCTCTATTTCCTGATTTTGATAGAAGTATTCCTTTCCTAATGATACATTTGCTATTTTGGTATGAATTTTCATTAGAAAGTCCATAATTTCTTAATGAGCCGTAAGTTATTCCAAGTATATCAGGCGAAAAATATTCAAAAACATTGGCTATGCTTCCGAAATAGTGGTGGGTATTATTCTCTTTTATATAAAGATGAATAACTGTTCGTTCTTTTTTCTCTTTTTCAGTCATAATTACAATAGTTTTATTGCAAAAATAGGAATTATATGGCATAAAATGAATAAATGTCATATAATTAACTATTTTTAGCGTAAACAAATGTCATATACTAAATATATGTCATATCTTTGCATTGTAATTAAAACGAAGACGATATGAAACGATATAATAAACAACAGGTGATGAAAGACGCTCACAGAATTTACAGCAATGATTTTCAACGTAGGGGGCGCACATGGTCGGAGTGTTTGACAGCGGCTTGGAGTTGGGAAAAAGATGCTGTTAAGACACGAGCAGAAAAAAAAGCTAAACTTGACGCTATGATTGCCGCAAGTTGGGCGACATATAATGCACGCAAAAATGAAAAATCTAATAAAAACGAGTTTGAAGGTTTGTCTTCTGATGTCGTGTCTTACGCAATGGGTTATGGTCGTGGTTATGGTTTCTATTGTGGTGATTGATAAAATAGAATATTAACTAATAAAACAATAAAGATATGCAGGCTATTATTTTAAGTTCCAATACTGCAATTAGAGCAGAAATTGTTACTCTCCGTACTAATGTACGCAAAATTGATGGGATTTCAAAGGCTATTTTGATTGAACAGTTAAAGGAAAAGTTGAAAAGTGGTAAAATTGTAAAATTTGCCTATTTGAAAAGTAATGGTGAAGTTCGTGTGGCATTTGGCACTACCCATCCCGATTTTGTAAAAGATAAAGTTTACGGTTGGGGTGAAAGTCGTGAAAGTTATGCTACTACTGCATATTTCGACTTGGAAAAATGTGGTTGGCGTTCGTTCCGTTGGGAGAACTTAATAGCTATATTCTAATAGTCACTTACAGTTATTGAATGGTCGTTTAGCAAATGTAAGTTATCAATTAAAAATGGAATTATGGGGAACTATATAGCATATTTGAGACAATCTACTACCAAACAAGAAAAAAGCGGGCTGGGGATTGAGGCGCAAAGAAATATTATTCATTCTTTTGTGAAAGAAGGTCTAATAATAGCTGAATTTGTGGAAACCGAAAGTGGAAAAAAGTCAGACCGCCCTAAATTACAAGAAGCATTGGCTCTGTGCCGAAAAACAAATTCTATCCTTATTGTGGCGAAACTTGACCGATTAAGTCGTAATGTAGCTTTTACTTCAAAGCTATTGGAAAGTGACGTTGAAATTATATTCTGTGACTTTCCCCAAGCAAATAGACTGATATTGCATATTATTTCATCTATTGCAGAGTATGAAGCCAATCTAATAAGCCAACGTACCCGACAGTCGTTGAAGGCGAAGAAGGAACGAGGTGTAAAACTTGGTAAATCGGAAAATTTGATGAACAAGCATAATGAAGCTGTTGCCCGTAGTAATCAGACCAACAGAATTAAAGCAAAAAATAACGCCAACAACATGCGTGCTGTTGCTTTGTTGCGGTCAATGATTAAAGAAGGGCTAACAATTTCACAAATGACAAAGCAATTAAATGAGCAAGGTTTTGTTTCTTCAAAAGGTTGCAAATTTCAGATTGTTCAAGTTCAAAGACTAATTCAAAGATATGTGGCATAATGATTTAATATTATTTTAAAGCATTACTTTTGCGAAATAAACAGCTCACAGAACGTTGCTAAGTTCGCTTTTTATATTTATATTTGCATTGTCATTGCATCGTAATGACAGACATAATAATTTATAGGAAGCGTTTTAGCTTTATTCCATACTAAGAAATCTCGACAATTGATTAGTATAATTGGGATAATTAAAAGCGTTCTCCTTTGGTTGTTGTATATGTCTCCACATATATAAACCAAAGGCGTTGAGCTGTTTTTTTATCCATTATACGGGCAGTCGAGAGCCTCTTAGTAGGATAAACTAATCAGGCTCAACGCTTTCTTTTTGTAAATTTCCCTTTGAGCTTGTGGGAATATTCCAAACTCCGTATGGCACTTATTAAATGTACTGAATGTGGTAATATGATTTCTGACAAATCAGAAAATTGTATTTACTGTGGCTCACCTATATCAATTTCATTAAAGCCATCAATACTCTGCCCCGAATGTGGGACATTAATGGAAGAAACGGCTGAAAAATGCACAAAATGTGGCTTTCCCTTTAGTCCCAAAAAGCAATTGGAATGTCCTGAATGTGGTGAAAAAGTAAATGAAGGTACAGAAGAATGTCCTGAATGCGGTTTTCCTTTTATTTCTCCAAAAGAACCAATTAGATGTCCTGAATGTGGTAAAGAAGTAAATGAACAATCAAAAAATTGTCCTGAATGCGGTTGCCCGTTAGAAACAAATGAAAGTCAAGAATCACTTTTAATTAATTGTGAAGCGTGTGGTAATACTATTTCAAAATGGGCTGAGGTCTGTCCGCATTGCGGTCAAAAAACAGTCACAAAAAGAAAAGACGAATATAGTGATAATATTATAGAATTTGTGATTGGTCTCGTTACGGTAATTATTTTCATCTTCTGGTTTTTTAAAAGATGTTCAATTTGATAATAAAAATATTATGAGTTTAATTAAATGCCCGAATTGCAAAGCAACAGTATCAGATAAAGCAACTGTTTGCCCCAAATGTGGTAAGACCACACAGTACTCAACAAGAACTGCCAAAATAGTGATATGGATATTCGTAATATTCTTTGGTCTTGGTGGTGCTTGCGCTGTTTATAATAAATTCTTTAAATTTTCTACTGTTGGTTTAGCTACTAAAAATGTACAATATCAAAGATTTATATGTACAACTGATGCAGAAGGAGACCACAAAATAACACTATTTGATAATATGTTTTATTATGAGATAAAGATGCATTATTCAGACGAATGGCTTCGAGTAGCAAAAGGCACTTATGAAGTAAAAGAATTTACTTCTAATAAAAAGAAAAAAATAGGTGTATTTGTCAGAGTGGAACAAAAACCTGACCTTTCATTTTTAGTTATTGATTTGTCTGAAATGAATTTATATTGGGCAGAGCAATATATTGGAAAAGTTGAAGTTGAATAATGATTAATTTATTATGGCATTAATTAATTGTAAACAATGTGGGCATTCAATTTCAGATAAATCACGAAAATGCCCCAAATGTGGTACTCCGACTATAAAAGAAGAAGTATACGTAGTAAAAGAAACTCCAATAAATAATGAAGTTTCAGTACCTGAGTTTACTCCTAAAAAGAAAAATAATAAAAGGATAATAGTTATCCGTATTTTAGTGGTTTTAATTCTCATTTTAGGAATTATTTATTTCGGAACAACATTCACAACATCCACATCAAATACAAGCAGTACGGAAATCAGTAGCAGTACCCCCATAGCAACAACAAACGAATCTGTTAGCCAAGAAACAACTGAGCCAATCAATCTTTTAACAGACGAAAAATTAACAGATTTATTTTTACGACTTTGGAGAACCTATGGAGTTGATAGGGAATTTGTACCATATAGAAATATTGAAGGATATAAGATAGTGAAAGGTGATTTAAATGGTGACGGTTGGATGGATGCAGTAATTAATGTTTATGCAACCGCAACACCAAATGAAAAAGCCAATAAAGACTATGAAGTTAAATCATTTATATTCTGTTTCTTAAATAATGGTAGTAATTATGAACTTGCATCAGTAACAAAATTTCCATCTATATATTTTGTTACCGATATTAATAGTATGGTGATTTACTCGAATTGTTATAATAATAAAAGTGGCGAATTTATAGACCATAATTACAAATTAGAAGGCGATAAATTAGTAGAAGTGATTGAAGAAGATACAGAAGTGCAATATGAAGATAGTGAAAGACAATATGGAGAAGAAGAGGCTGATATTCAAATAGACACAGAAGCTCAATTTCCTGGCGGAAAAGATGCAATGTATAAATTTTTGGGAGAAAAAATAAAGTACCCAACCATAGCACAAGAAAATAAAATAGAAGGAACTGTTACTGTTCAATTTGTAGTCAATGAAAATGGAACTTTATCAAATTTTGAAGTTATTAAAAGTGTAGGCACTTATGCTGATGAAAATGAAAATATAGATACAGCAGATAATCTATTAAGAACAGAAGCATTACGTTTGGCAAAATTATTGCCAAACTTTATTCCTGCAACACATAATGGCAGTCCTATAAAATCAAATTATACAATAAGAATAAAATTTAGTTTATCACAATAGCTACCTTTCCAATATTCACAAATTTTGGAAGTGAATATTAGTGATGTGATTAAGTCTTGATTGTAAATGGTTTATGTGAATATAGCCTAAAATAGGCATTTGCAGATATTCACTTTTATGGTGTATTGCACATTTATGAATATTAAAATCCCAATAGGTGTTGGTAATACTGACTTTATTGCTATTCTATTTTTTTCATTGGGTTATATTTTCTAAGCGAATTGCGTAAATTGATTTGCGTAAGATAAATGCGTAATTATGATTTTTTAGTATGTGATTTAATACTCTGTATTATAGTTGATTAATTAAGGATGTATTTATTTTGAGAGTTTATAGTACAAAATGTACCCACAACAATAGATAATATAGACAGTATAAATAATATATAACTTTTAAATTAATATTATATGATTAAGAAACTGCTTTTTACATTGTTCTTTGGAATGCTTGTACTTCCATTGGCAAATGCACAAACTTCGTCCATGAAGATTGAAACATACAAGATTGATAATGTCAGTACAAGGGGGTTAAACCCGAATACAAAAGGGGATGAAGAATTTGACCTTGGTGATGGACCTGGATGGGGAAATACATTAATTTTTGCAGGTGAATATTATCCACATAGGTCTATTATTCAAAGAATAAAAGAATGTTGGAATCCTGACCCAAATAGTGAATTTTGGAATGAATATGGGCTTGAACCTGATTATGAAATTTGGAAGAAAACAATAGATAACATTATAATACAAGATAAACAGAATCCCGAAGATGGTACTTGGCATCATACATACCTGACAGCAGAGGACTTCAAATTCATGCGTGACAGCCTTCCAAACTTGAATGATGTTAGAATGTATGGTAATGTTGAAATTCGAGGTTATAAAGGAGAAAATGGTACTTTAAACGGCTATCATGAATATCCTGATGGTGAGATACCACCTTATGCCTTTGATAAAAGTTATAACAACAAGAAATTAAATAAAAAACCGCAATATAAGTCAATCATCTTACCGAAGAATATAACTTCAATAGGTGAGTATGCCCTTGCGAACATCATTGACCTTTACTTGGATTCAGAAGAACAGTTTGATTACACATTTTATAATGATAGTGGAAATCCTGATAAACCAAACGCAAAACGTTTTTGGAACGACTTATTCGATGGTTATATCTACCTCTCCAACTTGAAGAACCTTAAAACGATTAAGGATAATGCGTTTGTCAATACCATATCAACAAGAATTTATCTTCCTGAAAATCTTGAATCCATTGGTGAGAATGCTTTCAATTCTGACATCATCAAGGACAGAGCAATAAACACCAATCTTGACAGCATCATTGTAACCTCTGCAACGCAACCAAAGATTGCAGAAAATTCATTTGGCATGAAGTTTAAGGATGCAAAGATTGTCGCACCAAGCAAAAAATATTATTTGAATTATAAGTATGACAAACAGTGGGGGTTATCCAAGAACCTGACATACTTTGGTTATGTGTCACCCAATCCCATTGACATTAGTTTGGATAAAGGAAAGTTAATCATCAATATAAAGGATAATGCAACAGAAACGGGAGTTGTTTCATGCTTCCAAGACGGAAGAAAGGTCAGTGACATAGAACTGAATACGGGAAACAACATTGTGAACCTGAATCCCAAGATGGAATATAAGATTTCAGTGGAAGCGGAAGAGTTTAATTTGAAACCATATAGAGTAAATACTAAAAGATAGAATATTATGAAGAAGATACTTTTACTGACTGCATTGTTTGCAGTTGTTTTTACGGCTTGTAGCGAAGATGAAAATACACCTGAAATCCCTGAATACATTATTCCTGAAAATGATATAAATTCGGTAAAAGAACGCATTAGTTTGGAAGATAATCAGGAATTAGTTACTTATAGCATAATAAGTAAGGATAGCATTTGGGGTTTATCAAAAGATATAACTATAAATTAGTATGAACTTTATAGAAGAAATATGTGGGATTTCCACTAATAATAAACAACCGTTGGTTTTACTTGACGAAATGACAGTTAAGAATCTATGGAATTGTTTACAACATGGATTTGTACTGATAGGAATTCGTGAAAGTAATTGTATGCAGAAGGAGTTAATAAAAGAACTTCAAGCGGATATTATAAAAAATGATTTTCGCTATTGCCCAATATTCGGATGTTGCGTGAATGGTAATGGAAGCGTATATTATTTGTCTGCCTTTGTTGTCGCTAATTTAAACAAGGCTAAAGAACCATGTGATTTTACAGCTTTAAGATTGTTTGCCGATGAAATTTCGGTTAAATATAGGCTACAAGTATCTATCTGTGAAAATTCTTCATATACTTCCATAATTTCTTTGATTGATGTTTTCTTTGAAGGTTGGCTAAAGGAAAATGGTTTGCCTCACGTATGTAGGGGTTATTATCTCAATCCTTCACCGATGTCTTATTCGGAAAGATATATGCGTGATATGAAAAAGAACGAGATATTTATTAATATATGACATGAATAAGATTTACTTATTCAAAGTTATATATACTGATTCTTTAAGTATTAAAGGGTATAGCGATACCTCATTTTATTCATCATTTTTAAAAGAGTAGTCTATTGGGATTACTCTTTTTTTGTATTTTAGTGGCAAATTATAAAAACAAGGAAACAATGGATATAGATGCAAGGGATATTGCTAAGATAACAGACAATATCAAAGAGAATTATGACAGAAGTATTTCGGATGCTCAAAAAATTAATTTAGATGAAATTCTTGTTAAATATTACGATTGGTGGCGTTGCAGACAATTCTTAAGGAACATATTGTACTTTGAGACGACTCCGCAATTATATAGTTATCTTATTGGATATGCTACTTATGGGGAGCAAGAATTATATCAGTTTCCTTGCATGAAATATCTATTACGGATTATAAATGATTTATTAATCCAATTTGAACAATTAGAGGAGAACGGGTATTTGGCTTTTATTTATGAATGTAAAGAATACTCTTTGAAAATTACAACTTGGCGTTTCTTATTTGTTAAAGACACATTAGAAGATTTTTTGGAAAATCCCAATAAATTAGAATATATTTCTGAGAAATATGAAGAAACGGCTTACGATGAATATGTGGAATATCTATATCAAAAAAAAGAAACTCCCAACGAACAAGTAGATGCAGAAGCAATGTTATCATCTAACAGCAAACAAGTAAATGGCACTTCTAATAAGAATAGAACCGCTGTGTTATATTATATGCTACGTAGTAAACTTGACTTAGAAACAATTGTAAAGATTGCAAATTATGTAACAAATAAAGACTATGACATAACCAATAAAGCGAATAATTCTGCTTATAAATACATTCATAAGCCTGAATTATTTAGAGAAAAAAATGAAAATATTGCATACATAGTACAAGCATTAAAAAAGTACGGTTTTGAAGTACCAAAAGAATTGGAGTAAACTTATATAAAAAAATAGAATTGTTTATTGGATTTTTGGTTTGGATTTTGGATTGGATAACAAGTGTTGGATTTTAGTTGCCAAATTCCATTTCTTCTTTTTACATTTGCATCATTAATCAGAAAGGAATGAGCACTCTTTCTGATTGATGAGTTACCTTTCCTAAGGGTGATTATGGAACGTTTAGGATGCCTACTGCTCAAAAGGTAGTTCCATTAAATAAAAAAGATTTAAATACTTGATAATATATTGTTTGTAGATAAAGGCAGCAAACAATTATATAGTAACAGCCAATGTCAATAAATGATTTTGGAAGTAGAAACTATGCCTTCTAATATTTAAAAAAGAAGAAAATGGAAAAAAATAATATTGAAACAAGAGTTCAGACATATTTAACTGCAAATGAAGCTATGGAAAAAGCCTTGAAACTTCCACCAACAAAGGCATTATATAAGACATTTTGGTACGAAAATGAACTATGTATATTCTTTGCAGAATCCAATGTTGGTAAGAGTCTATATGCCATGCAAATGGCTGAGGATATAGCACAAGAACGTAAAGTAATGTATTTAGATTATGAATTGTCTTTGAGCCAATTTCGTTCACGTTATACGAATGATAAAACGGGAGTACCTTATAAATTCTCTGACAATCTTTATCGCCCAAGTTTAAGGATTGAACAAGTCTGTACGGATAATGAAGTAGAGGCGTATTTATTTCAAAAGATAGAAGAAGGGGTGAAAATGGGAGTAAAAACATATATTGTGGATAACATTACCTATTTGTGTGGAAGACTTGACCAAGGTATGGAAGCCACTCGAATTATGAAACGGTTATCAGCGATGAAGCACACATACGGACTGAGCTTGTTAGTAATAGCCCATACGAAGAAGCGAAACTCCAAAAAGGAAATTGAAGCGGATGATTTGGCGGGGTCCAAACGGCTGATGAACTTCTGTGATAGCAGTTTCGCTTTGGGAAAATCACGTGAGGATAGTAAAACCATCTACTTGAAACAAATAAAAGTCCGTCAAGGAGAGAATAAGCATGGCAAGGATAACGTTATTCTGTATCGGATAGTTAAAGATGATAACTTTCCACGATTTGTAGAGGAAGGTTGTTCGGAAGAAGAGAAACTGTTGAAGCCGTCCAAGAGTGAAGATAAGAGTATTTTAAAAGCCAAGATGAAGATACTGCACGAGGAAGGTCTGAGCAATAGGGCGATTGCTAAAGAGTTGGGGATAGCCGAGGGTACAGTACGGAATTGGCTGAAAGAATTGGAAGAGGTTGTCAATGTCTCTACTGAACCATCTTCAATGGTACAAGAGGAATCGGAAGCTGAATATGTGGAATATGAGGAAGTAGCATAAGGGTGCGTAAGAATTGGTGCGTAAAAAGGTGCGTAACTGTGATTGCGTAAATAAAGTGCGTAAATGTTTGCGCAAAAGTTAATTCACCGTATCTTTGCAGCGTCTCCCCTTGATGTTCTG
This sequence comes from Bacteroides thetaiotaomicron, assembly GCA_019412825.1. Lineage (GTDB taxonomy): Bacteria > Bacteroidota > Bacteroidia > Bacteroidales > Bacteroidaceae > Bacteroides > Bacteroides thetaiotaomicron_A. Next base: position 102,878 of record DXOL01000012.1, read on the forward strand.
TTATGGAATGCTAGAGGGGGAGATTGTTTGATTAAAATAATATAAATCGTATGTTTATGGCTGATTGTCGATATTGTGGTCTATTTTACGTATTCGGGCATGAAATGGCGTTTTGCAGCGTTTCAGTGCCAAATAGGTTTTCCAAAAACTACATCTTCTTATGTAATTAGCTGATATTCATACTTCAAATTCTTCTTTAACGAGGAAGAGTATTGATTTAGAAAAAGAAACCGAACATATAAAAATACCCGATAACTTTCACACAGCTATCGGGTATTTTTTAGTTCGCCCAGCACGAACATATTCTAACGGGTGTAAGTCCCTAAAGCG
>DXOL01000013.1:0-115460 GCA_019412825.1 Bacteroides thetaiotaomicron
ACCGGCTGATCCGTAGTCAGCTACTCTATTCAGTTGAGCTACGCGACCATTGTTTCGTTTTAACGGGTGCAAAGATACGTACTTTTCCCGAATTAGCAAGTATTCGGTGACTTTTTTTTGTAGAAAATTATTCGATGAAACGGTAATTAAATAGTTGGAAACCGATACTTAACCCGACATTCCACTCTCTTCTCGGTGAGCTATAATGATTTACATAAGCGGAGATGTCTCCGAACGGTAATTGACATACAACTGAAATTTCTCCTAAATATTCGAATTTAGAGAAGGCTTTTCCATAATATGCCTTATTTAATGAGTTTCTTTCAATCGGATATATAGGCATAAAACCATAAAATTCACCTCGCAGATGGAACATTTGACTGAGACGATAGATGGGACGAATGCCGGCTCCCACAAATTGATTGGCACGGAAAGCTTCATTATAGGTGAGTTTGCTATGTAGTGTAGGTGAAAACTCACCTGCTTGCATCATAGTCGCCGTATAATTCTCGGAAAAGTTCTTGGAAGCGTACAAAGCTTTCAAATACCATCCCAAAACCCAGTGTTCGCTCATCGTATGGTATTTTTCTTTCATATATGATAATTGCAGCCAGGAATGGTGCTCTTTATTTATTTGAACTCCTTTGGTCTCTTCACCGGGATAGAATCTTTCCCGTCCCATGAATATCTGTGCAACAAGAGCTTCTTTGTAGCCTTGTGTCGGGTATTGCCGTGAATTAAGTGTGCTTCCATTGAAGCTGATAGAGCCGCCGAATAAATCATAACGGCTTCTGTCGAATCTGTCTTTCTCAAAATCGATGATATTTCTCTGGAAATATTTGTCTTCAATTCTGGCGATTCCTATTCCAAACTCAGCTCGTTTACTTAAAAGGAATGGTAGTCCTACCTGAAGTTTAAGGAAGCGTTCGTCTTTCTGATTAAATGCCGGTTTGTCATTTCTGGAAAATAACTTGTCTTTTTTAAAATAATCGAAAGTAGTAATAGATGCGATAAAGCGGTAAGAGGTCGGGATCGCAGTAGAGAAGTCAATCTTAGCCATGAATTGTGCATTATTATAGACTTTCCCGAGTTGACCGTCAAAAAGAAATTCTTTCGCATAGTAATTTAAATCCTGATAGCTGAGTCCAAGATAAATTTGGTTCGAGTTGGACGTGGAAATATTCCCACCTAATCGTACGGCAAAATTATTCTCCAGTTTGACTTTTAAATGCAGGTCATACGTTTCATCCTCAGGGTTGTATACGGCGTGCGGGATGATTTCGGAAATCATGTTGTCTGAAAGCAGCCGGAAATAGCCTTCTTTCAAGTCTTCGTAAGTGAATTCCTTATTATCAGAGCTATGAAATTCTTTTTTAATATATGCTTGTTGCTGAGGATTAGCTCCGTCAATAATGATGTTTTTGAAGCGTAATTCCGGATAGTTGCTTCGGTATACCATTCTTCTCAAACGTATATTATCCAGATTGACCCTCCTTTGTATACGGCTTTTTATAGAATCCATCATGCTTATGGTTCGGTTATAGCCAATATCATGCAATTCATCTATTCGCTGAAAATCCATCAAGCTGACATTGTCATATTTGAATGTCATCAGAATACCCATTGAATCCGGAATGGAATAGTCGGTTTTCTGCATAACCATGTTTTCTATCTGGCTCATGAGGTCATTTTCCTTGGGTTTGGTGGGGTTTGTAGATACCACACTTCCAATTATAATATCTGGATGGAAATCGTCTCTCATAACATCTGTAGGGAAATTATTGTAGATTCCCCCGTCATATGCCAGCACATTATCAATTTCTATAGGCTTAAACATAAAGGGAAAGCTCATGGAAGCTCGGACGGCATCTCCCAAATCTCCGTTTTTCATTACGAGCTGCTTTTTATTGTAGACATCAGAAGCTATGCAGCGGAAGGGAACGAACAACTTGTCGAAATCGCCTTTACACGAAGCTGTAGCGCGTGCATACAAATCCACAAAAACTAGATTCATCTGTATGGGATTTACCACACTTGTGGGCAGAAATTGTGGTTTGAAGTTTTTTAATGAGTCTTTGAATGAGAAACGGATGTTAAAAAACTCCGGTGTCGGGACATTTTTCTTGAAGTGGTATACGTATTTCTCTTCTATTTGTCCTGAATACCATCTTTTAAAGTCTTCTGACTTCAATAATTCTTCCATATCATCAGGAGAATACCCCATCGCATAAAGAGAGCCGATAATGGCTCCCATGGAGGTTCCTGTAATATAATCGATGGGAATATTATTTTCTTCTAAGGCGCGAATGATACCGATGTGGGTCAATCCTTTGGCACCACCACCACTTAAGACAAGACCTACTTTTTGGGCGCAGACAGTCGGCATGAATAACCATATAGTAATTAACACTAAAAGTATTTTTCTCATAACCCAAATCAAACAATTGAAGTATTTATCATTTAGTGTTCAAATATATGCAATACTTTCCAATTTATCGATATTTTGGCGTCCGTTTTATGATGAAAAAAGAGCATTGCAACACGTTTTAGTGTTGAATGCTCTTTCATTGATTTATGTTATAAATAAAGGGGCAGTATTAAATCAGCTCAATACTACGCTTCACGAAGTTGTTCAAAGCTTCACCTTTTAGCATATTGTTCTGCAATAAAGCCAGGTCGATGAGTTGACGGATTACCTTGTTGTTGCTGGCATATCCTGCAAAGATGCTTTCTTTTTTATTTTTCAGTTCATCCCATTTTTTATCCAGCTCATTCAATTCATCTTTCTCCGCAGTAGGAATTTCTTCTTCCTTCTTGTCCTTTTGGCTGTCTTTTAGTTCATTGCGACGTTTGTTGACATTATTCATCTCTGTTTGTATAGGAGCTACTTCAGGGTGACAAGCTGTTTCTTCTTCGTCAAGCACTTGCTTGATAAGCTTATGGTCGGAGTTCAGAACCAGGTTGAACATATCCGGCATCTCTCCATAGAAGCTCATTCCGGCCTGAATATTTGCCATTTCCTTCATACGACGCATATACTCGCTTTGAGTAATCATCACCGGAGCTGAATTGTCTCCCAATGCCTGTGTCATTACATTGAACTCAACTTTGTCCATTTTGGGTAATTGGCTCTTGAAAGCAGTTGTGATAGCTTCTTGTTTTTCTCCTTCCAATGTCTCGTCTTTCTTGTCTTCTTTAATGATAAGATTGTCGATAACATCGCTGTCTACACGGGTGAAGCGCGATTTCTCGAACTTCTGTTCCAGCATACTTACCATAGCTACATCTAATTGACCATCCATAAGCAGAACATTGTATCCCTTGTTGGTGGCAGCCTCAATATAGCTGAATTGTTCATCCTTATTATTAGCATACAAATAGATCAGATTTCCATCTTTGTCTGTCTGATTATCTTTAATAAGGGTCTGATACTCTTCAAATGTATAATGCTTGTTATCTGTATCGGTGAAAAGGGCGAATTTTTGCGCTTTCTCATAGAAATCCTCTTGAGTAAGCATACCGTAATTGATAAATATTTTCAAATCATTCCACTTCTCTTCAAACTGTTTGCGGTCGTTCTTGAAGATAGATTGCAGACGGTCGGAAACTTTCTTCGTGATATATGTAGAAATCTTCTTCACATTCGAGTCGCTTTGCAAATAAGAACGGGATACATTCAATGGAATATCCGGAGAATCAATAACTCCATGTAATAAAGTCAGGAAATCCGGTACAATTCCTTCTACGGAATCCGTTACATATACCTGGTTGCAATATAACTGAATCTTATTTTTATTCAGCTCAATATTGCTCTTTACTTTCGGGAAGTAGAGGATACCGGTCAGATGGAACGGATAATCCACATTCAGATGAATCCAAAATAATGGCTCGTCGGACATCGGATACAGCTTGGTATAGAACGACTTGTAGTCCTCGTCCGACAGTTCGCTCGGCTTACGAGTCCATAAAGGAGTGGTATCGTTAATAATGTTGTCTTCAGCGGTTTCTATCTGTTTGCCATCTTTCCATTCTTTCTTTTTCCCGAATGCAATGGGGACAGGAAGGAAGCTGCAATATTTCTTCAGAAGCTCAGAAACACGTGCTTCTTCGAGGAATTCTTTGCAATCGTCATCGATATATAAGATGATATCTGAACCACGATCTGCCTTATCTACTTCTTCAATGGTGAATTCAGGACTACCATCACAAGTCCATTTTATAGCTTGTGCTTCGTCTCTGTAGGATTTGGTGATAATTTCGACCTTTTTTGCAACCATAAAGGCAGAATAGAAGCCTAAACCGAAATGTCCGATGATTGCATTTGCATCATCTTTGTATTTTTCCAGAAAATCATTTGCTCCTGAAAATGCAATCTGATTGATGTACTTTTCTATTTCTTCTGCAGTCAGACCAATACCACGGTCGGAGATAGTAATAGTGTCTTTACCTAATTCAACGTGAATTGTCAGATCGCCCAGTTCACCTTTAAACTCCCCAATGGAAGCAAGGGTATTCAGTTTCTGAGTGGCATCTACTGCGTTAGACACTAATTCGCGAAGAAAAATTTCATGGTCACTGTACAAGAACTTTTTGATGATAGGGAAAATGTTCTCTGTTGTAACCCCAATATTACCTTTTTGCATAATAACGTATATTTTTTTGGTTTATTTATTAGAATGTTTTTAATTGATATTTGTTCAGATAGAGACAAAAAAAATGCCAGACCCTAAGGTCTGACATTCTGGCATATTTTATGACTTATCTTATTTAAGTAGTCTTCTTTCAAGATGCAATAACTTTCATCTCCAATTCGCCTTTCTCTTTATTTAGAGAGACTTGAATGACATCTTTTTCTTTCAGAGAAGAAGTTATAATGAGTTCTGAAAGTCCATCCTCCAAATGAGTCTGAATAGCTCGTTTTAAGGGGCGGGCTCCGAATTGTACATCGTATCCTTTTTCGGCCACGAATCTTTTTGCTTCATCATCAATAACTAGCTTATATCCAATAGATTCGATACGATCATATAGTCCTTTCAGCTCAATATCAATGATTTTCGTGATAGCTTCCAAAGAGAGTTGGTCAAATGTTATGATTTCATCGACACGGTTGATGAATTCGGGCGCGAATGATTTATTTAATGCTTTTTGTATAACACTTCGTGAGAACTCTCTATCATCCAGACGGCTTTGTGTGGCAAATCCTACACCACGTCCAAACTCCTTTAACTGGCGGGTACCAATATTGGAAGTCATGATAACAACTGTATTTTTAAAATCAACCATTCTGCCATAACTGTCAGTCAGACGTCCTTCGTCCATCACTTGAAGAAGGAGATTGAACACATCCGGATGTGCTTTTTCGATCTCATCAAGCAAGACAATAGAGTAAGGTTTGCGACGTACTTTTTCAGTTAATTGTCCGCCTTCTTCATATCCTACATATCCCGGAGGAGCTCCAACCAGACGTGAGACAGTGAATTTTTCCATAAATTCGCTCATGTCTATACGAATCAGTGCATCAGAAGAACCGAACATATATTTAGCCAATTCTTTGGCTAAATGGGTTTTACCTACACCAGTCGGGCCTAAGAACATAAAGGTTCCAATGGGCTTATTAGGATCCTTCAATCCCACACGGCTTCTTAAAATAGCCTTAACCAGTTTCTCTATAGCCGGATCTTGTGCGATCACTTTCGATTGCAGATCCTCCTTCATGCCGGCTAGCTTAATTCCTTCGGCTTGCGCCATACGCTGTACCGGAATGCCGGACATCATAGAAATAACATTGGCAATTTCCTCTGCATCAACAGTCTGTCTGTTCTCTTTCAGGCTGTTTTCCCATTCCCGTTTCATTTCGTCCAACTGAAGCGTAAGTTCTTTTTCCTTATCTCGGAAACTGGCAGCGAGTTCAAAATTCTGCGATTTCACAGCTTCATTTTTCTTGCTTTTAGCTTCTTCGATGAGTTTTTCCTGTTCTTCGATTTCCTTGGGCACATTGACGTTGGTCAGATGTACACGTGATCCTGCTTCATCCAAAGCATCAATAGCCTTATCGGGGAAGTTACGGTCCGTAATATAACGGTCTGTCAACTTGACACAAGCTTCCAGTGCTTCATCTGTATAGTTCACGTTATGATGATCTTCATATTTATCCTTGATGTTACGCAGAATCTGAAGAGTTTCAGCGGCAGTTGTGGGTTCCACCATTACTTTTTGGAAACGACGTTCCAAAGCGCCGTCTTTTTCTATATTCTTACGGTATTCATCAAGGGTAGTAGCACCAATACATTGTATTTCGCCTCGTGCCAATGCGGGTTTCAGCATATTGGCTGCATCCATTGAGCCGGCTGCAGAACCTGCACCTACAATTGTATGGATCTCATCAATGAACAGGATCACATTCGGATTCCTTTGTAACTCGTTGAGAATGGAACGAATACGTTCTTCAAATTGGCCACGATACTTTGTTCCTGCCACAACTGCGGTCATGTCAAGAGCTACGACTCGCTTATCAAACAAGATACGTGAGACTTTCTTTTGAATGATTCTCAAAGCAAGTCCTTCAACGATTGCTGATTTTCCTACACCAGGTTCACCGATCAGAATTGGATTGTTCTTCTTGCGGCGACTCAGAATTTGAGCCAAGCGTTCAATTTCCTTTTCTCTGCCTACTACAGGGTCCAAACGTCCTTCTTCTGCCGCTTTTGTCATATCTGTACCAAAATTGTCAAGTACAGGCGTGTCATTAGCCGGCTTTTTTGAAGCTGTTTGCGCCTGTTGCTGGCGTTCTTCAGAACCGCTTCCACCAGATCGGGGAGAAGACATTTCTTCATCATCATCGTCCTCCGGGAATCCCATGCCGGAATTTACATCCGGTTGCAATGTGGCTTGTTCCAACACTTTCACGTAATTAACGTCATTAGCTTCGAGCACGGAAGCGGCCATATTGTTTCTTTCTCTAAGGATCGCTAACAAAACATGCTCTGTATCAGCTATATTACTTTTCATTCCACGTGCTTCTAAAATACACATTTTTAATATTTTTGCCGCGTCATTAGACAACGGTATCTCTGCATCAGGCAATAGCATATCATCAGCTTCTGTCTTCAGCCGAGCTTCAATCTGCTGCTTTACTGCAGCTAAATTGGTGTTGAGTTTTGACAATATCTCGATAGCTTTTCCTTCACCGTCACGAAGCATTCCCAGAAGTAGGTGCTCAGGTCCGATATGCCTACTCCTCAACCGGTTAGCTTCTTCCTTGCTATAGACGATAATGTCGGAAACTCTTTGTGAGAATTGATTATTCATACTTTTTCCTTTTCTTCTAAGGGGTTATTTACTGGCAAATATACGCATTTAATCAAGTTTGTATTGCATATTTGCTTTATTTCTTATATCTACAAATGGCGTGCCATAAAAACAATGCTTTGTATTATATATATAAGGTATAACAAATATCACTCCCTGTTTTTCACAGATATGGTCTCCTTAATGATAGTATTTATTCTTTTTCTCATTTCTTTTTCTAATATTAATGGTTAGAAGTCAATTCGTTCCTTGAAATTTTTAATTTTAATAACTAAATATGGACAAACAGACTGTCCTTCAAGCAGAAAAAAACTTTCTTCGGAAAAACTTTCGTATATCGTGGAAAAGTAGTACTTTAGCGTGGTTTTTCACAGACCATACAATGTATAATTAATAATCATTTTAAATGCTTGAACAAGACAGAATTATAAAGATTAACATCGAGGAGGAAATGAAGTCATCGTACATTGACTACTCCATGTCGGTCATTGTTTCACGTGCCCTTCCGGATGTTAGAGATGGATTTAAGCCCGTTCACCGTAGAATTTTATACGGAATGATGGAATTGGGTAATACTTCAGACAAACCTTATAAAAAATCTGCAAGAATTGTGGGTGAAGTACTGGGTAAGTACCACCCGCATGGAGACTCTTCAGTTTATTATGCTATGGTGCGTATGGCTCAGGAATGGGCAATGCGTTATCCTTTAGTAGATGGCCAAGGTAACTTTGGTTCTGTAGATGGTGATAGCCCCGCTGCCATGCGTTATACGGAGGCTCGTCTAAACAAGTTGGGTGAAGCGATGATGGATGACCTGTATAAGGAAACTGTAGACTTCGAACCTAACTTTGATAATACGTTGACAGAGCCCAAGGTGATGCCAACCCGTATCCCTAATCTTTTGGTTAACGGTGCCTCCGGTATTGCTGTAGGTATGGCAACTAATATGCCTCCTCATAATCTTTCGGAAGTGATCGATGCTTGTGATGCATATATTGATAATGAGGAAATCACAGTAGAAGAACTGATGACTTATGTCAAAGCTCCGGATTTCCCTACAGGTGGTTATATATATGGTATCAGCGGAGTACGTGAAGGATATCTGACAGGTCGTGGACGTGTAGTAATGCGTGCAAAAGCGGAAATTGAAACCGGACAGACACATGATAAAATCGTAGTGACTGAGATTCCTTATAATGTTAATAAGGCTGAACTGATCAAATATATTGCTGATCTTGTTAACGATAAGAGAATAGAAGGTATTTCGAATGCAAACGATGAGTCTGACCGTGACGGTATGCGTATCGTTATTGATGTAAAACGTGATGCTAATGCAAGCGTAGTGCTGAATAAGCTATATAAGATGACAGCCTTACAGACTTCTTTCGGTGTAAATAATGTTGCATTGGTTCACGGACGTCCGAAGACATTGAATCTGAGAGATATGATTAAATACTTCGTAGAACACAGACACGAAGTAGTTATCCGCCGTACTCAATTCGATCTGCGTAAAGCAAAGGAACGTGCACACATCCTTGAAGGTTTAATCATTGCTTCTGATAATATTGATGAAGTTATTCGTATTATTCGTGCAGCTAAGACTCCAAATGATGCTATTGCAGGTTTGATAGAACGTTTTAATCTGACAGAAATACAGTCACGTGCAATTGTAGAAATGCGTTTGCGTCAGTTGACTGGTCTGATGCAGGATCAGCTTCATGCTGAATACGAAGAAATCATGAAACAGATTGCTTATTTGGAAAGCATTTTGGCTGATGATGAGGTATGCCGTAAGGTGATGAAAGATGAATTATTGGAAGTTAAAGCGAAATATGGTGACGAACGTCGTTCTGAAATCGTTTATTCTTCCGAAGAGTTTAATCCGGAGGATTTCTATGCTGATGATCAGATGATTATCACAATTTCTCATATGGGATATATCAAACGCACGCCATTAACAGAATTCCGTGCGCAGAATCGTGGTGGAGTAGGTTCTAAGGGAACAGAAACTCGTGATTCGGACTTTGTAGAACATATATATCCGGCTACTATGCACAATACCATGATGTTCTTCACACAAAAAGGTAAATGTTATTGGCTGAAAGTTTACGAGATACCGGAAGGAACGAAGAATTCCAAAGGACGTGCTATACAAAACTTGTTAAATATTGACTCTGATGACAGTGTAACTGCATATTTGCGTGTTAAGAGCTTGGATGACACTGAATATATCAATAGCCATTACGTATTATTCTGTACGAAGAAAGGTGTCATCAAGAAGACATTGCTTGAACAATATTCACGCCCTCGTCAGAATGGTGTAAATGCTATTACAATTCGTGAGGATGACAGTGTAATTGAAGTTCGAATGACGAATGGTAATAATGAAATCATTATTGCTAATCGTAATGGTCGGGCTATTCGTTTCCATGAGGCTGCAGTCCGTGTAATGGGACGTACGGCAACAGGTGTACGTGGTATTACATTGGATAATGATGGTCAAGATGAAGTAATAGGAATGATATGTATCAAAGATTTGGAAACAGAATCTGTAATGGTTGTTTCTGAACAGGGATATGGTAAGCGTTCTGAAATTGAAGATTATCGTAAGACTAATCGTGGCGGCAAGGGTGTGAAGACCATGAATATTACTGAAAAAACAGGCAAGTTGGTAACAATTAAGTCAGTGACTGATGAGAACGACTTAATGATTATCAATAAGTCCGGAATAACTATCCGTCTGAAAGTTGCCGATGTCCGCATTATGGGACGTGCTACTCAAGGTGTTCGTCTGATTAATCTTGAAAAACGTAACGATCAGATTGGTTCTGTATGTAAAGTAATGACAGAAAGTCTTGAGGATGAAGTGCCTGCAGAAGAAGCAGAGGGTACTATTGTAAGTGATCTGACTACTGATACTCAGGATGTTGACAATGCAGATACTGATGCAGATGTTAATGAAAATAATAACGAAATTGAGGAATAGACATAATATTAATAATTAATCAAACAACAATCATGAAAAGAGTATTATTTTCAATGGTTTTATTGATGGCCGTAAGCTTATCATTCGCTCAAATGAAGAATGTAAAAGAAGCCAAAAGCATTGCCAGTGATGTAAAACCGAATTTTAGTCAAGCTGAAAAGCTGATTAATGAAGCCATTAAGAACCCTGAGACCAAGGATCTTCCTGACACATGGGACGTTGCTGGATTTATTCAGAAACGCTTTATCGAGGAGGAACGTGATAAGAAAGGTGTTCTGAAACAGCCGTTTGACACATTGAAGGCATACAACAGCATTTTAAAAATGTTTGAGTATTATACTAAATGTGATGACCTAGCTCAAGTACCTAATGAAAAAGGTAAAATTAAAAACAAATATAGAAAAGCAAATGCTTCAACTATATTGGTTGAACGTCCTAACTTGATCAACGGTGGTATTCAATTCTTTAACCTTGATAAGAATAAGGAGGCTTTGCAATTCTTTGCAACATACGTAGAATCAGCTTCTTATCCTATGTTAGAAGAGCAGAATTTGGCTAAAACGGATACACTTTTGGCACAAATTGCATATTATGCAACATTGGCTGCTGACAGAGTAGGAGACAAAGATGCAATTATTAAATATGCTCCTTCTGCTTTGGATGATAAAGATGGTGGTAAGTTTGCAATGCAATTGATGGCAGATGCTTATAAAGCTAAAGGTGATACTGCTGCATGGGTTAAATCATTGGAAGAAGGTATTTTAAAATTCCCTGGAAATGATTATTTCTTTGCGAATTTGGTAGATTACTATACTAGCTCTAACCAAGCTTCTAAAGCAATGGAATTTGCTGATAGAATGTTGTCCACTGATGCCAATAACAAGTTATATCTTTATGTGAAAGCATATCTTTATCATAATATGAAAGAATATGATAATGCTATTGAGTTCTACAAGAAAGCTATTGCTGCAGATCCTGAATATGCAGAAGCATATTCTAATGTAGGATTAGTGTATTTGATGAAGGCTCAGGATTATGCTGATAAAGCTACAACGGATATCAATGATCCTAAATATGCAGAGGCACAAGCTACAGTGAAGAAATTCTATGAAGAAGCTAAGCCATTCTACGAAAAAGCCAGAGCTTTGAAACCTGATCAGAAAGATTTGTGGTTACAGGGGCTTTACCGTGTTTACTATAATCTGAACATGGGTCCTGAATTTGAAGAAATCGATAAGATGATGAAATAATTATATTGAGTCAGTTATTATAAAAAGACTATTCCAATTTAAATTTTGGGATAGTCTTTTTTGTTTTTACAATAAAGAAGCTTGAATGATGATTCTGATTTTATCAAACTATATAATGATGAATTTCTTTTTGTGAGAAAATGAAAAAGAGGCTATACCAAATTCATTTGGAATGCCTCTTTTGGTTTTAGAGAGAGAAGAGAGAGAAATTAGTATAAGTATTATCTAATTTTATATTAAACATAATCATCATTATTCCCTGAATGTAAACAGCTTATTTTCGTTCTTTCTGATCATCCGTTAATAACAAGCAATGGTGTATCAGAATGGAAAATCATCTTACGAGCAATACTCGGGTTAAATAATCGTGCAAATATATTCCTCTTATAGGAAGTTAATGTTATTATATCTATTTGATTATCTTTGATATATTGATCAAGTCCTTTTAATAGATTATCATTCATTACCACATCATAATGAATTTCAAGCCCGGGATATTGTTTTTGGAAATAGTCTTTGATACCTGCAAGTTTAATTTCATTCCAAGTATCTTTAGATTCAGCCAGATGTATCAATGAGACTGAAAAATGGAAAGATTTCCATGTGTTGAAAAATGCTTCAAAAGCAATCAAGTCTCTCTGATCAAAATTGGTTAAGAAAGCAATACGTTTTACTTTATTGAATTCTTTGAACGGAGTATTTTCCGGAATCGCTAATACTGCTGTGCGGCTTCGATCAATAATTTCAGCTGTTACACTGCCAATTAAGTCAATGTCTTTCTGACTTTTTCCACGCGTTCCCATAATGATAACCTTAGGACGCTGCTCTTTGGCATATCTTAAGATTTCTTCTTCCGGAATTCCTTCTCGCAAAATGCAACTATATTTGATATCTGGAAATTCTCCAGATGCAACTTTTTCCTTTATCTTATCAGATAGTGCGTTGAGATCTGAATGGACCTGTTGGATGATTGTTTTAACAGATTCTTCATCTCCGATCTGATAATTGAATACATCGCCATATGGTAACGACGAAGCGTATATCGGTGTAAAGTAAACATGTAATAGAATCACTTCAGAATTCTCTGTTTTGGCCAAATTAAAGCCAAACTCACACGCTTTCATCGAATAACTGGAGAAGTCGACAGGTATTAAAATTTTGTTTGATTTACTATCTACCTTAGGTGTCTTCTCTCCCACTATACTTTCAGATAACCAGGTCGAGCTTTCCGTTATTTTTAATGCACGTGGTAGATCACTTTCTTTAATTCGCAGACGTACTCCTGAAGATACAACAGGTTGTATTTGATTTACGTTATGAATGTATGTTTCTATTCCTTCATTTTCGAGGACATTCTTTAGAATCTGAGCTTTTGTATAAGTCAGAATAGCTAAGGTTACTAATTTATCTTCCATAATAATCTGTTTTTGAAGGTAAACAAATAAGAAATCCCAATTGTTTGGGCAATTGGGATTCTTGTTTTATATTTTAAATTTGCATAGGTTCGGTAGCTTGTTCTTTTTGCATACTCATGTTTATTTCATCTAAAATTTTTAGAGCTCGGTCGAGAACGGTTGTGTCATCCAGCATTACAAGCCCGCCATCCGGACCGGGCTCAAGATGTATTCCGACACTTTTTCCCTCCTTGAAATTGTGGCCTCCGAAGAAGTTGCGCACTGTATCTACGTGCAAACCAAGTTCGTCTGCTATTCTATGCATGCTACCGCTAGGCAATGAATCTTTAATTTTACGAAGTTCATTAAATGTTATTGTTCTCATGTCTCATAAATTTAATGGTTAATACTATATTGTATTTAATTTTTTATCACGCTATAAACTTAAGCAAAAAAAAAGATAAAACAAATTATTTGCTTATCTTTTTTCCTAAATTCCTAAATTCTGTTTACGAATTTTATATCACTTCAATAGCGGAAGCTGGTACCCATCCTACTTTGCCGTCTTCCAAGCGAATTTCTTTCCATTCTTTCATTGAGTTATCTTTGATACTGACCTTACGTCCCTCATGAAGGATGAACAAACTTGTTCCACTTTCACTCGGAGTGCTGCGAACGGTTACACTAGGATTCATAACGATTGCTTCGCTTCTATTTACTAAACGTTCTTTTTGCTCTGAAGCAAAAAGATTAGAGCATATCACAACGATTAAGAAAACGATACCTGATATAAATCCTGCTTTTTTCAGTATAATCTGTTTGGAGAAAATAAAGAAATAAAGAGCGACGATAAATAGAATAAAGGTGACAATCCCCCATGTAGCCCATGCGTCTACACTCATACTGTTTATCAAGGCTTTGGTCCATGATACAAAGAATACTTCCGGAACAGGTTCTACTTTATCTATTGTTTTAGCACGTGCCACTTCCAGGTTGGCACGGATGTCGCTGTTTCCTGGTTTCATAAGCAAAGCACGTTCATAGTTAAGTACAGCTTTTGCTATTTCTCCAGCTTTGTAGTAACTGTTTCCTAGGTTATAATACACATCTGCAGATTCTCCATTTCTTAATAAGGACTCATATATTTGGATAGCAGTTGCATAATCATCTTTTATATATGCAGAGTCTCCTTCGGCTTTTGTTACATCTTCCAATTTCGTATCAGAAAATGTATGTGAACCCGCATGGATAGAATCAGCTTCAGTTGTTTGTATAGAATCAATGCTCTGAGTTCCCTGTCCGAAGCAAGTAACTGACATTGATAATAATATAAAAAACAATATTTTTTTCATGACACAATCTCTTCTGGGTTAATGTTTTATTGAATTTTCCATTCTGCTTATCACTTCTATTGAAGAAGAGTAGACTTTATCCATTGCCTGATTTTCATCACCCGGAGCGAAACGGGCAAATTCACAATCATTCAATGCATTCAGGAATTCTTTAATTAGTTCTTCACTTACTCCATGGTTTCTCAGCTTCTCTTCAATATTGTCTTTCGACAAACGGGAAACCGGAATACTAAGTTTGTCACTGATATATCCCCACAATGCTTTCAGTACTTCATCATAGAAGGCATCTTTCTTGTTTTCAGAGAGTAGCTTACCGGCTAGTTTCATGCGCTTGGTTGCTACTTTATTAGCTTTCTTAGTCTTCATCTTGGCAACATTGGCATTTGCAGCGGCTTGTTTGCGGTAGATGATAAAGAAGATGATGAAGGCTAGAGCAGGAATGATATAGAACAGCCAATAGGTCATTGAGCCATAGAAGAAACTACCCTTAGGTTGGAGAGTAACTTCATTTTGCTTAATGTAACGGATATCTTCACCCAATACTTTCAAGTCTTCTTTATTGGTGAAATTGGCAATCACCTGATCAGCATTTCCTGCACCTTTCTCAACATTGATTACGTAATTTTCCGTTTTCAACGTTTTGTAAGATTTTGAACGGATATCGAAATAGCTGAAAGATACTCCCGGGATTTTATAATTGCCTGCATGTCTTGGAATAGCCAGATATTCAATGACTTTGTTTCCTGTAAGACCTTCCTGAGTTAATCTGACTTGGTTGTCCACCTTCGGATCATATACTTCAAAGTCATCCGGGAACTTAATTTCCGGATTAGAAATCAGCTTTAGGTTTCCGGTTCCGGAGATTACCAACTTAATGGTGATAGCATCATTAGTTTTCAGCTCCTTGCTATTAATGGAAGAAGAAATGTTAAACTCTCCCACTCCACCTGAAAAGTTTGCAGGTTTACCAGCAGGAAGCGGATTGACATTAATTGCTATTTTAGGAGTAACGATAGATTTCGGTACTTTAACAACATTGCTTCCACCATTAAAAAATGCATCGAAAGGATCGTCAGATTGTACAGCTTTACCTACCGTCATCTGGAACTGTGCCGGTTCTATAAATAACTTACCTGGTTGTTGGGGAAATAATACGAATTGACGATAGATTGTCGTATTATAGTTACGTCCTTTATAATGCTCCTGCGTCCATCTTGCGTTCGCATTCATTTCAATTTCTTGGGAATGGAATCCTTTGAAATCAGGCAGTTTGGCATTATTTAATTGCAAGTCATGTTCTCTGGTATATATTTTATATGTCAGGACGAATGCTTCCTGTTCATATACATTCGTTTTGCTGGCGGTTGCCGTGATAAACAAATCTTGGTTAGATACATTTGTACCAGATGAGGAGCGTGCAGATGAGCTGCCGTCATTTTGTCCTCCATTGCTAGCTTGGTCTTGTGGCAATACTTTCACCTTTACAGAGTTTGAAACCATCTGGTTGCCATCAGCTACAATAGAAGCTCCGGGGATTGTATATTCCCCAGCAGTATTTGCCATCAATATATAGGTGAATGTAATACTACTTGTAGAGGTGACATTACCATTCATTATCTGTGTACTGCTTTGTTCAGAACGACTTGGTCCCATCAGAACATCGAATCCTTTGATAGACGGTGCCTGAAAGTCTTTTACTTTTTTTGTAGTTACTGTATAAGATAGCCTGAATTGATCCCCTACTACCACTACATCAGGAGCAGAAGCAGTGAATGACACCTTGTCGGCAAGCGCCTGGGTGCTATATGCTATCAATGCCATCAATATAACAATCAGTTTTTTCATTGCTTATGAAATTTATATCATCAACTTTTTATTATTACCAATCTTTTTCCAGACGACCGCCCTGAATAACTTTCTGTTGTTTCTTCACTTTATCCTGTACGTCTTTCTCATCCTGCATTACAGAATTAAGTAACTGCTCAGCATTTTCCTTTGACATCTGATTATCTTGTTTTTCAGGCTTCGGCGGTTGTTGCTGATCCTTTTGATCGTCTTTCTTCTGATCGTTCTGTTTATCTTTGTTTTGATCCTGTTGCTGGTCTTGTTTCTGCTGCTGATCTTTATTCTGATCCTGATTTTGATCTTGATCCTGCTGATTCTGTTGGTCTTTCAGCATCTTTTGAGCCAGTGCTAAGTTATACCGTGTTTCATGATCTGCAGGATTGTTACGCAGCGACATTTTGTAGGCATCCACTGCCTTTGCATAATCTTTGCCGGCTTGAAAAAGCACTCCCATATTATGGTAAATATGTGCCAATTTCATTTTATCCTTTTCTATTTTGCTGGCAGAAGCATATTGCTCCATGGCTTCCTGAAACTTTTGCTGCTGTGAGAGCGTATTTCCCAAATTGTACATAGATACAGTCGATTTAGGATTAACTTCCAAAGCCTTGCGGTAATTAACCTCTGCATCTACGAATACACTATCATTGAACAGACGATTTCCTTTGCGGATATAGTCACGCTCTGCTTTCTGTGCCGAAACACCGGCAACCGATAACAGAAAAGCAGCAAACAGGATATATTTCATTTTTAACATACGCATAGCTTACTTCTTATTAGAGAACAGATGAACGTTTTTGAATAATGGGTTCTTACGATCCAAAATTAACATCTCAGCTAGTAACAATAGTAAAATGATCCATGCAATAGCCTGAAACTGTTCGTTGAAATCCGTATATATCTTCGATTCCACATCAGACTTAGCCATCTTACTTATTTCCTGACTGATAGCCTTTTGAGCAGAATTAGAATTATCTACCCGTACATAGATACCCTTTCCGTCTTTGGCTATTTCCTGACACATGGCCTCATTCAGACGGGTTACAATTACATTACCTTCGCGGTCACGACGATAATCATTAGTGCCTTCTACCGGAATAGGAGCACCTTCGGGCATACCCACTCCCAGTACACTAACCTGAATCCCTTTTTCGGCAGCAGCTTTAGCAGCTTCTACAGCGCCACCTTCATGATTCTCACCATCCGTGATGACAATGATAGCACGTCCCACTCCTTCTTGCGGAGTAAAACTGCGGGTTGCCAGGTTGATTGCCTCTCCGATTGCTGTACCCTGCTTGGAAATCAGCGATGGGCTGATAGATTCCAAAAACATTTTGGCGGAAATATAATCGCTCGTGATCGGTAGCTGGGTAAAAGCATCTCCGGCAAATACGATCATACCGACTTTGTCGTTATCTAATTCATCTACCAATCTGGATATTAATCTCTTGGCTTTTTCCAAACGGCTGGGCTGCACATCCTGCGCCAGCATAGAATTAGATATATCCAGAGCTATAATCACTTCCACCCCTTTACGTTTCACCGTTTCCTGCTTAGAACCGAATTGCGGACGAGCCAGCAATACTGAGAATAAGCCGATAGCGGCAAAGATGAGCCAAAATTTCACATCCGGTCGATATTTAGATACATCCGGCATTAATTGCGCTAACAATTCCGGATCTCCAAAACGTCGGATATTTCTCCGTCTCCTGTAATTGGAATACAAGTAGAAAGCTGCTAAAAACGGTAATAGCAGCAATAAATATAAATATGCAGGTTCTTCAAATCGAAACATCTTTTTCCTATTTTACGTTACAAATCACGATTGACGAAACATTCCTATGGAATTTTCTTGAGTATTGAATTACGCAATAAAACTTCCAGTAGTACACAAAGGAAAGCAGCCAGTGCAAACCAGCGATAGTCTTCTTCCCGTTTGCTATACTCTTTTACGTTCAACTTTGTTTTCTCCAGCTTGTCAATTTCTTCATATACCTCTTTCAGTTTCGAGTTGCTCGTAGCTCTGAAATAGTTACCATCGGTAGTACCGGCAATCTGAGTCAGTGTTTTCTCATCGATTTCCACCGGCATATTGATATACTGTACTGTATTGCCGACCGGATAAGGATATGGAGCCATTCCATTCGTACCCACTCCGATAGTATACACACGGATACCGAAACTTTTGGCAATCTCAGCGGCTGTCAATGGCGAAATATCTCCTTTATTATTGGTACCATCCGTCAATAAGATGATAACTTTTGATTTCGCTTTACTGTCTTTCAGGCGGGTTACAGCATTTGCAACTCCCATACCAACAGCTGTACCATCTTCAATAAGACCACATTTGATATTATGAATCATATCCAGCAATACGGCATGGTCCACAGTCAGCGGGCATTGAGTGAATGTTTCTCCGGCAAACAGAGTGATACCAATATTATCATTCGGGCGTCCGTTAATAAATTCGGCAGCTACATCTTTGGCAGCTTCCAGTCTGTTTGGCTTCAAGTCTTCCGCCAGCATACTGGTAGACACGTCGATAGCCAGCATAATATCAATTCCCTCTATTTCGCTGTTTTGCCACTTATTAGTGCTTTGCGGACGTGCTAATACCACAATAATCAAAGCCAATGCAATGACGCGCAGTATAAATGGAGCATGCAGCAAATAATTCTTATAACTTTTGGGAGTATGTGCGTATACCCGTGCATCCGAAATCTGAAGGGTAGCTTCAGTTTTCTTTCGCTTCAAGATATACCATACAATATAAGGTATAAGCAATAATAGCAAAAACAGATATTCAATATTGGCAAAAACCATTTTATTTTCGATTTAACAGTTTACTATTTAGTATTCACACCACATTATGCAAAGAGATCATAAAGCTGCATACCTATATATACAAAAGTACCTATTAATGCTGCTGACAAGAATACAATACCGCAGATTAATAATATTTTGGTACGCAGAGAACGTTTCTCGATGATTGTGATTTCCGTTGGTTGCGGTTTCTGATTCTCCTCTTCCGGTTGCTTTGTTTCGTTGATAAAGTCGATTGCATTAATCAAGTTCGCATCGTTTTCATTCATTTGCGGATCATGCTTGGCAAATTTCACTAAATCAGCTGTCTGGAAGAGTTCCTTCAAATCAGATATCGCTTCTTTATCATTCATTTCCAATAACTTATCGATAATTTCGGAAGAAGTCATCTCAAGTGCATTGAATCCGAAACGATCTTTTATATAGTTGCGAAGAGTATCTGTCAATTCCGTATAATACGCCTTCGGCTGTCCTTTCTGCCATACTTTCTCATTCTTGATACGTTCGATTTCCTTCATAGCAGCCTGATGTGGCGGCAACTTAGGTTCTACTTTTATTTTGCGGATAATCGGTTTGTTATCACGTATACGAATGATCAGATAGATCAATAAACCAAGTAAAGGCAATGCAAGGAATGAGCAACCGATCAGTCCATACCAGTCTTCCCATGCGAAAGGCGCTTTCATCACCGTTTTCTGTCCGAAGAACTGGTCCGGATGCAATGTGTCAACTGGCATCGAATATACTTTCAATGCTAGAGCTTTCGATCTATATTCTTTGCCATCCACTGTGACGGGCATTGGCGGAAGATAATAGAGAGCTGAGTCAAACGAGGTAACGATGTATTCCTGAGTAATCAGCATTCGTTGGCGATCATTCAGAAATTGTGTATCCGGTTTGACGGTTTCTATAATTTCTACCCCGCGCACCAGCGTATCGGTATAAGCAGGAAAGACGGCACGTTGTTTGGCGTCCATCGCTACTTGTAATTGTACTTTCGCCTGTTCGCCAATTAATATCTGCAACGAATCTATCTTGGCTTCCACCGTAACAGACTGTGCCACAGCTCTACCCATAGAAAGCAGACATAACAATGCTATCAGAATAATATTTCTATTCATCTTTGATTCCATTAATTTCGTTTGGCAAATAAATTCAGCAATGCCTTTACGTAATCCTGGTCGGTTCTCACAGATACGGAGTCAACATTACTTTTGGTAAATGTGTCGTTCAGTTCGGTCTGTTTGTTTATCCACCAGTCACGGTGTGCCCGGCGTACAGCTTTGGAAGAAGTATCGATCCATTGTTCATGGCCGGTTTCCGCATCTTTTATTCGCATCAGTCCCACCGGAGGAAGATCACTCACTCTCCTATCGTAAACCTGCAATGCCACTACGTCATGCTTTCGGTTGGCAATAGTCAGAGCGTTTTTAAAGTTATCCTGATCGATGAAGTCAGATAGAATAAACGCTGTACAACGTCTTTTCATTACATTGGTCAGATACTCCAATGCGAGACGAATATTGGTACGACGGCTTTCCGGTTGGAAGTCAATCAGTTCGCGGATAATATATAGAATGTGTTTACGTCCCTTTTTAGGAGGAATAAACTTTTCTATCCGGTCTGAAAAGAAGATCACACCAATTTTATCGTTGTTTTGTATAGCGGAAAATGCAAGAGTAGCTGCAATTTCCGTTACCATATCCTTCTTCAGTTGTTTAACCGTACCAAATTCCAAACTTCCGGAAACATCGACCATCAACATCACTGTCAGTTCGCGCTCTTCTTCAAACACCTTCACATAAGGTTTGTTGAATCGTGCCGTCACATTCCAGTCGATGTCGCGTATATCGTCGCCGAACTGATACTCACGGACTTCCGAGAATGACATACCTCTACCTTTGAAAGCCGAATGGTATTGGCCTGCAAAGATATTGTTAGACAGTCCTCGTGTCTTGATTTCAATCTGACGAACCTTTTTTAATATTTCACTTGTTTCCATTTATACAGTAGTTAAAGTAGTATGTAGTCAGGTAGTTAAGTAAAATACACTTGACTACCTTTTACTGCATTGCAATATGATAGCAGATTAGGGCACTTCAACCTTGTTCAGAATCTTGCTGATGATTTCGTCCGAAGTCATGTTGTTGGCTTCCGCTTCGTAAGTCAGTCCGATACGGTGGCGAAGAACATCATGCGCAACAGCACGTACATCTTCCGGGATTACATAGCCGCGGCGTTTGATGAAAGCGTATGTGCGGGCAGCCAGTGCCAGATTGATAGAAGCACGAGGTGAACCACCAAATCCGATCATGTCTTTCAGTTCTTTGAGATCGTATTTCTCGGGGAAACGAGTAGCAAATACAATATCTACAATATAACGTTCTATTTTCTCATCCAGATAAACCTGGCGAACCACCTTGCGGGCTTCGATAATTTCTTCCGCTTTCAGGATAGGTTTCACATTGAACTTCTCGCCGTTGATATTCTGACGGATAATCAGTTTTTCTTCTTCCAGCTTCGGATAGTCAATCACTACTTTCAGCATGAAACGGTCTACCTGTGCTTCAGGAAGCGGGTAAGTACCTTCTTGTTCAATCGGGTTCTGAGTGGCCAATACTAAGAAAGGTTCCGGCAACATGAATGTTTCCTTACCGATAGTAACCTGACGTTCCTGCATGGCTTCCAGCAAGGCACTCTGTACTTTGGCCGGAGCACGGTTTATTTCATCCGCCAATACGAAGTTGGCAAAGATAGGTCCTCTTTGTACTTTGAAAGATTCATCTTTCTGACTGTAAACCATGGTACCAATAACGTCGGCCGGCAATAAGTCGGGAGTGAACTGAATACGGCTATATTTCGCGTCGATCAGTGAAGCGAGTGTTTTGATAGCCAAAGTTTTTGCCAGACCGGGTACACCTTCTAAAAGAACATGTCCGTCGGAAAGCAATCCGATAAGCAGTGATTCAACCAAATGTTTCTGACCAACAATGATTTGGTCCATACCTGTCGTAAGATTGGTAACGAAAGCACTTTGTCTTTCAATCCGCTCATTCAGTTCGCGGATATCAATTGATTCAGCCATAAATACTTAATATTTTATTATTTAATTCTCATTAATAAGGTGTAAGACTTACCAGAGTGTAAGGCTTCTAAATTCGCTCCCAAAAGTACGCCATATATTTAACGATTGCAACTAATTTTTATTAAAAAACAATGCGAAATCTTTAGATTAAGGTACTTTCATACGCTTTTGTACTTACGTAACATTTCACCCGGCTATACATTGCTGTATGAGCCGGGTGAATGGGTGTTTTTTGTTTTTATTCTTTTGTAAGTTCCGGTATCTCGATTGTCGTACCGTATGGTACGTTATCGGGGTTCTTGATTACTTTCGGGTTATGTTTTACGATGTATGGCCACATGGCTTTTGTACCGTAAAAGCGTAATGAAACTTTCGTTAAAGTCTCTCCTTCTTTAATTGTGTATTTTGTTTTGGTACCGGTTATCTTGTAAGATGCCGAATCCGAATATGCCGAAGCAGCTGGTTGTTGGGCAGGTTTACTTTCTGCTTTGACAGGTTCCGCTGTCGGCTCCTTCTTGACAACAGGTTGCGGTTGGACTGCTTCCGCCACGGTATCCTTGTGTGCAATTGTATCTGAAAGTTGCGCTTCCGGCTGCACGGGCTGAGTAACTTCCGGCATATCAACTACATTCTTATCAGACGAAGATGAGAACAAATCCGGATAATAAATAAACAGGATAGCTCCTCCGCACAGTAATAAGACTATAATAATAGTTGCTATTAAATAAGGAATAGCTGATTTTTCCTTTTTATTACTGTCTTTATCAGTATAGGTAGCTTTTGGTTGTTCTATTTCCGGTTGCATTTTGGGAGTTACAGGCTCCATATTTGCTTTATGAAGCTCTTGGGCTATAATTTGCTCTGCGGTAACTTCCGCTTTTTCTGCAATAACCGTTTTCTTTTCTTCTGCCTCCGTTGTTTCAGTCTCCGGTTTCTGCTCTTCTATAATTGTTTCTTCCGATTGCTTCTCAGCAGGTTCCTCTGTCGCCGGACTGAAGTCAGGTTCCAAAACAGCTTCCGAAGATTCCTCTACAGACTCTTCTTCTGGGGCTTCCTCAGATACAGATTCCGGTTCAGTTTCCACTTCCGGCAATTCTTCGGCTTCAGGTTCTTCTGCTGCAACTAGTTTCGGTTCCGTTTCAGTTTGACCGGTTTCATCCGCGTCAGTCTCAGGAACTTCAGCCACAGCTACTTCTTCAGCAGTCGGCTGTTCTTCGATTACAGGTTCTTCCGGTTGTATTTCTTCCTGAATATCTCCGCCGGCATTTTCATTTCCTGCTATTTCAGAGTCGATCATTTCAGTTTCAGTATCAGAAACCGCACCTTCCTCCTCATCGGATTCTTCCATCGGGGTATCTTCCAATACCGTACCTTCATTTAATACTACTGTTTCAAAATGTGCAAAAGGCTTATTTATCGTATCTCTCAGATTGGTGTCCGGAGTAAACGATACTTTGGTATGGCCTTTTATCTGAAAACGTTCCCCTGTGTTGACATTAACGCTTTCCCGGCTATCCACATCCACAAGTTTGAAAGTCCCCAATCCTTTGATTTTCACAGTCTTCTCATTCTCCAGGGCTTGTTCTATCAAGAGAAAAAACTCTTTGACGAATGCTTCGGCATCCTTCTTGGTCATGCTATGTTTAGCCGCCAATAAGTCGATAAGGTCTTGAATTGTCAGTCTTTCATTCATAATGGGAAATATATATTATTTAAACTTGTCTTTCAGTGTATTGCTGGGTCTGTACGTCAATACCAATTTAGGAGGAATCAGCATACGCTGCTTCGTGGACGGATTGATCGAAATGCGTTCCGCCTTTTTCTTCACTTCAAAAGAACCGAAGCCCTGTATTGCAATCGCATTCCCGTCTTCCAGTTCCTGTGTCATATCAGACAATAAAGAACTTATCAGTTCAGAAGTGTCTTTGATAGTATATCCCAGTCTGTCTGCCAGTTCCGATGTAAATTCCTTATTATTCATACTTGTTTAATATCTTTGCATATAAATCAAAATCGTCCGCATCGGTTACTTCTACCTGATAGAATTGTCCGATTTCAAGTTCTTCTCCGGAGACGCTGATCAATACTTCCGGGTCTACCTCCGGTGAATCAAATTCCGTACGTCCGATATAATAATCTCCCTCGATCCGGTCGATGATGACTTTCATCTGTAGACCGATTTTTGCGGCGCTCAATTCTGCTGAAATACCTTGCTGGATATCCATTAATTCATCCAGTCGGGCTTGTTTAACCTCCTGTGGTATAGAGTCTTCGTATTGTTGGGCAGCATAAGTTCCCTCTTCTTCAGAATAGGCGAAAGCCCCCATCCTGTCGAAACGCGCCTTGCGTACAAATTCTTTCAGCTCTTCAAAGTCCTCTTCCGTTTCTCCCGGATGTCCTACCATCAGCGTAGTGCGCAGAT
Organism: Bacteroides thetaiotaomicron; assembly: GCA_019412825.1. Classification (GTDB taxonomy): domain Bacteria; phylum Bacteroidota; class Bacteroidia; order Bacteroidales; family Bacteroidaceae; genus Bacteroides; species Bacteroides thetaiotaomicron_A. Next base: position 24,466 of record DXOL01000013.1, read on the forward strand.
GGATGCCCGGTACTTCTTTACGGAACTGTTCGATCAGCTTGTACGTATCTTCTTTGCCTACTTGCCGACGCATCAGTTTCAACATATTGTCACTGATATGCTGCAAGGCAATATCCATATATTTGCAGACATTATCGCGTTCCCGCATCACACGAAATAAATCTGTTGGAAAATGTGCCGGATACGCATAATGTAGACGAATCCACTCTATACCCGGAATTTCCGAGATACGTTCGATCAATTCGGGCAGCATTTGCTTTTTATACAGATCGATTCCATAATATGTCAATTCCTGAGCAATCACCTGGAACTCCTTTACTCCTTGCGATACCAGATACCGGACTTCATCCAGTATTTCTTCCATCGGCTTGGATATATGGCGTCCTGTAATAATGGGAATAGCACAATAAGAGCACTTGCGGTCACATCCTTCTGAAATCTTCAGATAAGCATAATGCTTGGGAGTGGTCAAAGTACGTTCAATATACAATTCCTCATGGTACGTTTTTCCCAAGTCCTGCAAGAGTTCTTTCCAGTTGAATTTACCGTAGAACTTGTCTACCTGTGGTATTTCAATGGCCAGTTCTTGCAAATAACGCTCGGAAAGACAGCCCATTACAAACAGTTTCTTCAGGTCGCCTTCTTCTTTTCTTTCTGCAAATTCCAGAATCATATTGATAGACTCTTCTTTCGCGTCACCGATGAAACCGCAGGTATTGATTACCGCTATCTCCCCTTCCGGGTTTTCTGTATCATGAGTTACGCTGTATCCTGCTTCTTCCAGCTGACGCATCAACTGCTCCGAGTCTACTAAATTTTTAGAACAACCTAAAGTTATAATATCTATTCTCTTTCTTTTCATGCATTCTCTCCAAACAGGGAATCAACAAATTCGTTTTTGCGGAAGACTTGCAAATCTTCCATGCCTTCACCCAATCCAATGTATTTTACAGGAATCTTGAACTGATCGGAGATGCCGATCACTACTCCGCCTTTGGCGGTTCCATCCAACTTGGTGATAGCCATTGCAGTCACTTCCGTAGCCAATGTAAACTGCTTGGCTTGCTCGAAAGCATTCTGTCCGGTAGAACCATCCAATACCAACAGGACTTCATCCGGTGCATTGGGTACTACCTTCTTCATGACGTTCTTTATCTTGGTAAGCTCATTCATCAGACCTACTTTATTGTGTAAGCGGCCGGCCGTATCGATAATCACTACATCCGCATTGTTGGCAACAGCAGAACTCAGTGTATCGAAAGCGACAGATGCAGGGTCCGCACCCATTTTCTGTTTGACAACAGGCACACCTACGCGTTCACCCCAGATCATCAACTGTTCTACGGCAGCTGCACGGAATGTATCGGCGGCACCCAGATAAACAGATTTGCCCGCTTTCTTGAATTGATAAGCTAATTTCCCGATTGTTGTTGTTTTACCTACCCCGTTTACTCCCACTACCATCATTACATAAGGCTTTTTCTCGATAGGTACATCAAAGTCTGCTACGTCATCCGAATTATTCTCGGTCAAAAGGGCAGCAATTTCATCACGCAGTATGTGATTCAACTCCTGAGTATTCACATATTTGTCTGCAGCGGCCCGTTTTTCGATACGTTTGATAATATTCAAAGTTGTCTCTACCCCCACGTCAGATGTGATCAAAACTTCTTCCAGATTATCCAATACTTCGTCGTCTACTTTCGACTTACCAGCCACGGCACGAGCGATTTTACTGAATACGCTCTCTTTGGTTTTAGATAATCCTTTATCTAAAGTTTCCTTCTTCTCCTTTGAAAAAAAACTAAAAAATCCCATATCAACAGTTATTTGTATAATACATTATGCTACAAAGATATAACAAAGGATTGGAAAAGTAAAAAAAAGAAGCAATAAAAAATCCCCTCACTGTTTGCCAATGAGGGGATTTTGTGTTTATAGCGTTTTATGCTATTCTGATTATTTTTTGAAAAAGTCTTGTACTTTTTCGTTTGCAACCATTTGTTCATCAAAAACGTAAGCTCCAGTTTTCGGAGATTTCACCATTTTGATAACCTTGGTATAAGCACGACCTTCTTTAGAACCTTCGTGCAAACTTGCTACTGTTTTCTTTGCCATGGGTTATACTATTATTATTTAATTTCCTTATGTACTGTTACTCTCTTCAGAATCGGGTTGTATTTCTTCAACTCAAGTCTTTCAGTTGTATTCTTTCTGTTCTTAGTTGTGATATAGCGAGATGTTCCCGGCATTCCACTCTCTTTGTGTTCTGTACATTCCAGAATCACCTGTACTCTGTTACCTTTTGCTTTCTTTGCCATTGTAAGTTTTCTCCTCTACGTTTAGCCGATTACTTTAATGCTTTTCCAATCACAGAAACCTTTAGCTACTGCATCGTTCAGTGCAGCGTCCAGTCCTTTTTTGTTGATGATACGCAGACCGTTAGCACAAAGGCTAAGGCTGATCCAACAGTCTTGTTCTACATAATAGAACTTTTTGTTAAACAAGTTCAAATCAAAGGTTCTTTTAGTTCTTCTCTTTGAGTGTGAAACATTGTTGCCAATCATGGCTTTCTTTCCGGTAATTTGACAAATCTTCGACATTTCTATCTTATTTTTATAGTTTTATATCTATACTTATTTCAAACAGGACGCAAAGTAAGCACTTTTATCCGTAAAAAACAAGAATATCTTAAAATAATTCACTTCCAGGCACCAATTTTTCCTTATTTGAGCAAATCACGAAGAATTAATAGCGCATTATTGCCCGCTCTTTCAATATTCATGGCTCTTCCGCGGTTCGTTTCCTGCCTGTAAGTGCGAATTTCATTTTTATAACCAGCAGCGATCCAGACAGTGCCTACCGGCTTCTCCGGCGTTCCGCCCCCGGGACCGGCAATTCCCGAAGTTGCGACAGCGCAGTCGGTTTTCAGCGCTTTCATCGCTCCTTTTACCATTTCGATCACAGTCTGCTCACTGACAGCGCCATACGCTTCCAATGTTTCCGGTGAAACATGGAGCAGATTCATTTTTACTTCGTTAGAATATGCCACTATTCCTCCGTTAAAGTATTCCGAACTTCCGGCAATGGACGTCAGACGTGCCGCAATACTTCCTCCGGTGCAACTTTCTGCGGTGGAAACGGTTAAATTCTTCTTTTTCAGCAGTTCGCCTACGATTACCTCCAGTGGGACATCTTCTTCGCTGAAAATATCATCGCCCAGTATCGCTTCCAGCTTAGCCTGCTCGCCGTTCAGTGCGCTTTCTACTTCTATCTTGTTCTGTCCCCGTCCGGTTAGCCGCAGGCGGATGATTCCAAGTTTGGGCAGATATGCCAATTTGATGCTTTCCGGCAAGGCTGTCTCCCACGGTTCCAGCTTTTCAGCAAGTATGGATTCGGGGTAATGCTGTACCAGAAAGGTCCGGTGCATGATTACATCCGTCTGAAACTTTTCACGTAGTTTGGGTAATACGGACTCAGTCATGACGGCAGTCATTTCCTGCGGAACGCCCGGCATGGATACGAGTACTTTATTGTCTTTCTCAAACCAGCTGACAGAAGCGCTTCCTACCGGATTGTTGATGACTGTGCAATCTTTGGGAACCATCGCCTGACTCTTATTCAGCGCATTCATCGGTATTTTCCCGGCAAGCACCCGCTTCACGTTCTCAAATACTTTTTCGCTGAATATCAGTTCGGTATGGAAGTATTTACAGAGAGTTTGTTTGGTGATATCGTCTTTTGTGGGGCCGAGTCCTCCGGTTACCAGAACAATATTCACCCTTTTCATCGCGTTATCTACTGCTTCCATGATCTCTTCTTCCCGATCACGGATCGAAACAATGCGTAGAACTTCGATACCTATCTTATTTAATTCCTGCCCCATCCAGGCAGAATTTGTATCGACTACCTGCCCTATCAGCAGTTCGTCGCCAATGGTAATAATCTCAGCAAACATTTTTTTCTGCGTTAGTTAATAGAATATGCTACCTATATTAATAAGGTATATACACTATGTTAAGTCATTAGGTTTACTTCATTTTTTCGTTCTACATACATGATCCATTCGCTTCATGTGCGTGAGCCGAATGGATCATGTATGTGAACCGGACGGTTCACGCACGTGGAACGAAGGAATGCTATAAACAAAGATTCTTAATGAAGGCTTCTTATATCATTAATCCTTCTTTGTCTCCCTATTATATATAGGTGCATTTTGTTTTTCAGCAAGGCTTCTTTATGTCGCCGCCTATTGGGTCGGTGACATTTTTTCGGCGTTTGCCGTCACTATTGTTGTTGCCGTCACTTTAAGTGTCACTGTTTAATTTGTTATACTTCAATTAGTTATTAAATAAAGTGACGATGACGGTAAAAAACTGTTTTATAATGTGACACGGGAATAAGCCGGAAGATCAATGGAGCAGAAGTCTTTATCCAGATACTTGAAGTATCCGGTAATGGCAATCATGGCTGCATTGTCGGTCGTATAGCTGAATTTAGGAATAAAAATATTCCAACCATACTTTTCGGCGTGTTCCCGGAAAGAGTTACGCAATCCGTTATTGGCAGAGACTCCTCCGGCAACGGCTACTTCGTTAATTTTATATTCTTTGGCAGCTTTCCGCAGTTTGTCCATCAGGATATCTACAACAGTTGCTTCCAGAGAGGCGGCCAAATCTACTTTATGATGCTCGATGAAGTCGGGATCGTCTTTCATCCAGTCACGCAAGGAGTACAGGAAAGAAGTTTTCAGTCCGCTGAAGCTGTAGTCCAGCCCCGGAATATGCGGTTTGCTGAAAGTAAACGCTTTCGGATTGCCCTGACGCGCCAGCTTGTCGATGATTGGTCCACCCGGATAGCCAAGCCCCATCACTTTAGAACATTTATCGATTGCTTCTCCGGCAGCGTCATCAATCGTCTGACCGAGAATTTCCATATCATTATAGGCTTTTACCAATATAATCTGTGAGTTTCCTCCGGACACCAATAGGCAAAGGAACGGGAATTTCGGTTGGATATTCTCTTCTCCTTCTGCTTTAATAAAATGAGCTAAGACGTGACCTGTCAAATGATTAACATCTATCAAAGGAATGCCGAGTGAACGTGCGAATCCTTTAGCGAAAGAGACGCCTACAAGCAAAGACCCCATCAGTCCCGGTCCACGTGTGAAAGCTACCGCGCTCAGTTCTTCTTTGGTAACTCCTGCCCGTTTCAGTGCTTCGTGTACCACCGGAACAATGTTTTGTTGATGTGCCCGTGAAGCTAATTCGGGTACTACTCCGCCGTATGCTTCGTGTACGGCTTGACTTGATACCACATTTGACAGCAGATAACCATCCTTGATTACGGCTGCCGATGTATCATCACAGGAGGATTCAATTCCTAATATTATTGCACTCATAAGTTTTTAAACTATTAAACGGTGCAAAAGTAATGATAAAACTACGATTCATAACGAACTATTTTATATTTTTGTTCGCTAAATAAAAGTTATCGCTTATCAGAACGCTGAAAAAGACTGTACGCTGGGTAGTTGGTATTGTACTGGGAGTATATATCGGAACTATTGTTTTGCTGAATATTCCAAATGTTCAGCGAGCAATGAGTGTGTTTATCGCCAAGGAATTGTCCGAGGTGCTGAATACACGCCTGACTATCGGCAAAATCAATATCGGTCTATTAAACCGTATTATCATTGATGATGTGCTGCTTGACGATCAGAGCGGCAAGGAAATGCTCAAAGTAACCCGCTTATCGGCTAAGTTTGATATCATTCCTTTCTTTAAGGGAAAGATTTCCATTAGCAGTGTCCAGTTATTCGGCTTTACCATCAATCTGAATAAAGAGACTCCCGACTCTCCTCCGAATTTTAAGTTTGTACTGGATGCTTTCGCTTCCAAGGACACTGTAAAAAAGGAAAGTTCGCTGGATTTGCGTATCAATTCCGTCTTGATTCGTCGGGGAAGGATGGCTTATCATGTATTGTCAGAGGAAAAGACTCCCGGAAAGTTTAATGCCAAGCATATCCAGCTTCAGAATATCATAGCCAATATTTCATTGAAAGCGATGAACAGGGATTCTTTGAATCTTGGTATCAAGCGTCTGAGCTTTGATGAAAAGGCTTCCGGATTTTCTTTGAAGAAGATGAGTCTGAAATTGGTTGCCAATGACAAACGGACTAATATAGAGAATTTTGCTATCGAGCTACCCGAAACTTCGCTGAAGATGGATACCATTCATTTGGTATATGACAGTCTGAAGGCTTTTGATCAGTTCTCGGAGAAGGTTCACTTTTCTTTCCGCACGTTGCCCTCACAGATTACTCTGAAAGATATTTCCCCTTTTGTACCTGTATTGGCGCATTTCAAAGAACCGATAACGCTGGATATGCAGGTGAAGGGAACGGTCGACCAGCTCACCTGCTCTCATCTGGAGATTACGGCCGACGACCGCCAGTTCCGACTTTCGGGGGATGTATCGCTTCAAGAACTTTCGAGTCCGCAGGATGCGTATGTGTACGGGAAACTTTCCGAGCTTTCCGCCAACAGTCGCGGTGTCGGTTTTCTGGTACGTAATCTGAGCAGCAATTACAATGGTGTCCCCCCCCTTCTGGAACGTTTGGGGGATATTGATTTCCGTGGAGAGATTTCCGGATACTTCACCGATCTGGTTACTTACGGACAGCTGCGTACCGGGCTTGGTAATGTAAAGACCGACTTAAAGTTAAGTTCCGATAAGACTAAGGGGCTGTTTGCTTATTCCGGAGCTGTCAAAACAGAAGAGTTTGAGCTGGGTAAGTTATTGGATAATGAGAAGTTGGGAGAAATCACCTTTAATCTGGATGTACATGGACGGCATATCGAAAACCAGCTTCCTGCTGTGGAGTTGAAGGGATTGATCGCATCTGTAGAGTATAGCAGATATAAATATGAGAATATTACGCTGGACGGCGAATACAAGCAAGGCGGATTTAACGGAAAGATAGTGCTGGATGATCCGAATGGGTCTATTTATCTGAACGGAGATGTGAATGTGGCATCCAAGGTCCCTACTTTCAATTTCCTTGCCGTTGTCGACAAGTTCCGTCCTAATGATCTAAATCTTACACCTGACTACCAAGATGCGGAGTTTTCTCTGAAGGTAAAAGCTAACTTTACCGGAGGTTCCATTGACGAGATGATTGGAGAGATCAATGTGGACAGTCTGGAGTTCAGGGCACCGGACAAGGAATATTTCATGAAGAACATGAATGTACGGGCTACCCGGCAGGATAATGAAAATCAGCTTAAACTGACTTCTGAATTTCTGACGGCAAACATAGCGGGAAAATTCCAGTACCATACTTTACCGGCAAGTATTTTCAATATCATGCGTCGGTATGTACCGTCTTTGATATTGCCTCCGAAGAAACCGATAGAGACGAACAATAATTTTGCGTTTGATGTACATATATATAATACGGACATTTTATCTACGATATTTGATGTTCCGTTGACTGTATATACACATTCTACGTTGAAAGGGTATTTTAATGATGCCTTGCAGCGGCTACGTGTGGAAGGATACTTCCCCCGTCTGCAATATAAGAACAACTTTATCGAGTCGGGTATGATCCTGTGCGAGAATCCTTCGGACCATATCAGTGCGAAAGTGCGTCTGACCAGTCTGAAAAAGAATGGAGCCGTGAATCTTTCTCTGGAAGCACAGGCAAAAGAAGATAAAGTCAGCACGACTTTGAACTGGGGAAATAATGCTATAGCGACTTATAGCGGAAAGTTGGCGGCTGTTGCACAATTTCTGCGTACAGCAGGCGAAAAGCCTTTGCTGAAAGCGATGGTGGATGTGAAACAGACCGACGTTATCTTGAATGATACGCTTTGGCAGATACATCCTTCGCAGGTAGTAGTAGACTCGGGCAAGGTGGATGTGAATAATTTCTATTTCAGTCACCATGACCGTTATGTGCGTATCAACGGGCGGCTTTCCGACAATCCGACGGATACCGTAAAGGTGGACTTGAAAGACATCAATATGGGATACGTATTTGATATCGCAAACATATCCGATGATGTAAACTTTGAAGGAGATGCCACGGGAACGGCTTATGCCAGTGGCGTGTTCAAGAAACCTGTGATGAATACCCGCCTGTTCGTCAAGAACTTCTCGCTCAATCAGGGCCGTTTAGGTGACTTGAACGTATATGGCGCCTGGGATAATGAGAAAAGAGGAATCTATCTGGATGCGTCCATTCAGGATATATCACCGTCACCATCGCGAGTCACCGGTATGATTTACCCGTTGAAGCCGGAAAGCGGACTCGATCTGAATATCGATGCCCATGAACTGAATTTGAAATTCCTCGAATTTTATATGAAATCGATAGCACAGGATATAAAAGGACGGGGAACGGGAAAAGTACATTTTTACGGAAAGTTCAAGGGATTGAATCTGGATGGGGCTGTTATGACGGATGCTTCCATGAAGTTTGATATTCTGAATACCCACTTTGCCGTTAGAGATACGATTCATCTGGCTCCTACCGGCTTGCAGTTCAATAATATGCATATTGCCGATATGGAAGGACATTCGGGAACCTTGAACGGATATCTGCGTTTCCAGCATTTCAAGAATATAAATTACCGTTTTGAGATACAGGCTAATAATATGCTCTTGATGAATACGAAGGAATCGACGGATATGCCATTCTTTGGAACGGTATATGCTACGGGAAATGCGTTGCTTGCAGGGAATGCGGTACAAGGACTGGACGTAAATCTCGCTATGACGACTAACCGGAATACGGTATTCACCTATATCAACGGAAATGTGGCGTCGGCTGCCAGCACCCAGTTTATCAAGTTTGTAGATAAAACGCCCCGTCGAAGCATTCAGGATTCCATTCGGGTAAATTCCTATTTTGAGCAGATGCAGCAGAAGCGTCAGGCGGACGAAGAAGAGCATCAGACAGATATTCGTTTGAATATTCTGGTAGATGCTACGCCCGATGCCACCATGAAGATTATCATGGACCCTATAGCCGGAGACTATATCAGTGCGAAGGGAGCGGGAAACATACGCACGGAGTTTTATAATAAAGGAGATGTGAAGATGTTCGGTAATTACCGGATCAGTCAGGGGATATATAAGTTCAGCTTGCAGGAAGTGATTCGCAAGGATTTTATCATCAAAGATGGAAGTACGATTACTTTCAACGGCGCTCCTTTGGATGCGAATATGGATATTCAGGCCTCGTACACGGTAAATTCCGCTTCACTGAATGACTTGAATCCGGATGTTTCCTCCATTGCCCAGCAGACTAATGTACGGGTAAACTGTATCATGAATCTGAGCGGGATTTTACTGCGGCCGACCATTAAACTGGGTATCGAGCTTCCGAATGAGAGAGATGAGATTCAGACGTTGGTGCGCAATTATATCAGTACGGAAGAGCAGATGAATATGCAGATTCTTTATCTGCTGGGTATCGGTAAGTTCTATACGGAAGATGCTGCACGGAACAATCAGAACTCGAACGTGATGTCATCGGTACTCTCTTCTACCCTGTCCGGTCAGTTGAATAATGCCTTGTCTCAAGTTTTTGAGACTAATAACTGGAATATCGGTACCAATCTGAGCACGGGCGATAAGGGATGGACGGATATGGAAGTAGAAGGTATCCTGTCCGGTCAGTTGCTGAACAACCGCCTGTTGGTTAATGGTAATTTCGGCTATCGGGACAATCCGATGGCGAATACCAACTTTATAGGCGACTTCGAAGCTGAATGGCTGATCAACCGTTCGGGAGATATTCGTCTGAAGGCTTATAATGAAACAAATGACCGTTACTACACAAAGACAAACCTTACTACGCAGGGAGTCGGTATCATGTATAAGAAGGATTTCAATAAATGGAGTGACCTTTTCTTTTGGAACAAATGGAAACTGCGCAGCAAGCGGAAACGTGAAGAAGCTGAAAAGGTGCAACAGCAGCAGACAGACAGCATTGCCGATGATAAAGCTAAGTCGGAGCTAAAGAGAAAGCGGGCACAGGAATAAAAATAAATAGTGACACTATACCATAACCGATAGTGTCACTATTTTATTTTATTTGAGAATCGTACCGTCCGTGGTTACTTTAATATCTATATCCGGAGAATTATTTCCTTCCAGTTCAATTTGATAATAGGATGTTCCTGTTGCCATCTCAAAGTATTCGGCATCATCCATTTGATATCCTGCATACTCGACGCTGATGGCATTGGTCACTGCGGCGGGCAGTTCGTTTCTCCGTACCTCCCATGAGGTAGAATACCATTCTCCGCTTTTATCAAACAGGACTTCTTTTGAAACGTTGCGGTTCAAGCCACTGTCGAAATGGATGATATCTACTTCCGTAAATCCGAAATCCCAGTCGTTTTTGTCATCTTCCACGTCTACTTCCACGATTCTTGCTCCTGCATATTTCCCATCAATGAAAGTCTTCATGGCGGCGGGCAGTTGAGTGGTCGGAAGATGGTCGCTTTCATGATCGTCTGTGTCTGTGATGCTTTTAATCAGCACTCCGTCGGCAGAATAATACAGATCGACTTCCTGATTCTGGTTTTCCACCTCAATGACGTAGACTGTTTCGATGCCTTGCCGTTCGAGTTTATCCACATCGTCTCTTTTCCATGTCTTATAGTCACTTGCTTCGAATGCACTCTTTACCGGATCGGGCAATGCGGTGTACGGGATATCCGTTTCAGTCATATGCCAGTTGCCATCCGTCGTGAACCATGCGGATGCCTCATATCCATCATAGAAGTCCGCTACATAATATCCTGCCTTTGTTTCCCACTTTACGTTTTTGACGTTAGGATACTTGGACGAGAATGCTTCTTGCAATGCGGCAGGAACAGCGATTGATTCATCGTCATCGTTATCGCAGCTGTACAGGCTCCATGCTGCACAGAATGCTATCAGTAGTGTATAAATTTTGAGTTTCATTGTTGTCGTAGATTTTAAGAAAGTTAATTATCAATATCAATCAGATTAAACTTCAGGTCAAATTTCAGTTCTGTACGATTGGATAGTTTTACTTCGTAATCTTTCTTATCACGTTCTATCTTCAGCACTTTTGCATCCGGATAATTAGTTGTTACATATTTCTGAATGGCGGCAGGAATAATGGCAACAGGTACGGAGGTGTGCTTGCAATCTACTTCCTCCCAGTTTCCCTTTTTGTCAAATTCCACTTTATTACCATTCGTGAAAATCACTTCATAGCTTTTGTAAAGGAAGTCACTTTCCATTTTTGCCAGTGCCACTTTGCTGTCAGAGAAATGCTGTTTGATGAACTGCTGTGCTAATTGTGGCATTTGAGTCACCTGGATAGGTTTATCGTCATCTGCACGTGCTACTGTCTGTAAAGTGAACAAGCATACTAATAAGAATACTAACTTTTTCATAATCGTTGTTTTTTTAATTGGTTTTACTATTATCATTTAATTTATAATGCAAAGATGAGAGGAGAATCTGAAAAGATTTGGGAATTTTGGGCAAAATCCGAAAAAAAGCAAAGGAAATCTTTCTTATTGTATTCTTTTGTTTCTTTTAACAACAACTAATAAATGCAACGCTTATTTTTGCAGGCACAAATTTGACAATATTCATATTAAATCAACCATAAGAACTTTCGTATGACTATGAGAACAAATTGTTTTTTATTATTAACTGTTTTGCTGGGAATACTTCCCATGAGTAACACACACGCTAACGATTCTATACCTAAAAGCGTGATCTTGTACACACCTTACACAAAAATCTCCGTTTCACCGGGGGCGTCTATTGACTACAGCATCGACCTGATTAACAACACAGACAAGTTGGTGAATGCCAATCTTTCCGTCAGTGGCCTATCAAGCAGCTGGAAACATGAAATGAAATCCGGTGGTTGGAATCTCAGTCAGTTGGCCGTACTCCCTAAAGAAAAGAAAACTTTTAATCTAAAGGTAGATGTTCCTTTAAAAGTAAGCAGAGGCAGCTATCATTTTGTAGTGTCTGCCGGAGAAGCGCAACTCCCTCTGAATGTCGTTGTGGCACAACAAGGTACTTATCAGACGGAGTTTACCACCGACCAGCCCAATATGCAGGGAAATTCAAAATCAACTTTCACTTTTAATGCCACACTGAAGAATCAGACTGCCGATCAGCAACTGTATGCACTGATGGCTAAAGCACCCAGAGGCTGGAATGTTATTTTCAAACCTAATTATAAGCAGGCAACTTCCGCGCAAGTAGAAGCTAACAGCAGCCAGAATGTAAGTATAGACATCACTCCTCCTGCCAATGTGGAAGCTGGCAGTTATAAAATTCCCGTACGTGCCGCTACGGGCAATACTTCGGCTGAACTGGAACTGGAAGTAGTTGTCACCGGTTCTTATCAGATGGAACTGACCACCCCGAGAGGATTATTAAGTTCTGACGTGACTGCCGGTGATACCAAACGAATCGAACTGGAAATTAAAAATACTGGTTCTTCCTTATTGAAAGATATCCAACTGTCTGCCAACAAGCCGGTTGACTGGGATGTAGCTTTCGAACCGTCAAAGATAGAAATGCTGAAAGCCGGAGAAACTGCTACTGCTGTAGCCATCTTGAAAGCATCTAAGAAAGCACTTCCGGGTGATTATGTAACTACGATGATGGCCAAAACTCCGGAAGTGAATGCGGATGCGCAATTCAGAATTGCCGTAAAGACTCCGATGATTTGGGGATGGGTAGGCGTTTTGATTATTTTGGCTACTATCGGTGTTGTCTACTATCTGTTCCGTAAATATGGAAGGAGGTAAATCATGGGCGAACAAGTGATCGTACTTACCGAATTAACCAAACAATACGGTAAATTTACTGCTGTAGATCATATTCGCCTGAGTATCCGGAAAGGAGAAATCTTCGGTTTGCTGGGTCCGAACGGTGCCGGAAAGTCAACTACTATTTTGATGATGCTGGGATTAACGGAACCCACATCGGGAATTGTCGAGATCTGTGGAATTAATTCTACCACCCATCCTATTGAGGTGAAAAGGAAAATCGGCTATCTGCCGGAAGATGTGGGATTCTATGACGACATGACAGGTCCGGAGAATCTGATGTACACAGCACGGCTGAACGGTATCCCTGACAAGGAGGCGAAAGTAAAAGCACTGGAGCTGATGAAACGTGTAGGGCTTGAAGATCAGCTGAAAAAGAAAACCGGAAAGTATTCCCGTGGTATGAGACAACGTCTTGGTCTGGCCGATGTGCTTATTAAGAATCCCGAAATCATTATTCTGGATGAGCCGACTTCGGGAATTGACCCTGCGGGTGTTCAGGAATTTATCGAACTGATTCGCTGGCTGAGCAAGGAGGAAGGGCTGACGGTTTTGTTTTCTTCCCACCATCTGGACCAGGCACAGAAAGTATGCGACAGAGTGGGATTGTTCAGTAACGGCAAAATACTTGCTCTGATTGATATGGCAGAGCTGAAAGAAAAGAAACAGGAATTGTCTGATATTTATAACCATTATTTTGAGGAAGGAGGCGAAAGACATGAGTAAAGTCAATCATCCTTTTTGGGTTATCGTACATAAGGAAATATCCGATCATGTCAAAAGCTGGCGTTTTCTTATTCTGATCGGTATCATAGCGCTTACTTGTATGGGATCGCTATACACAGCGCTTACTAATATCGGTGCGGCTATCAAACCGGATGATCCGGACAGTTCGTTCCTTTTCTTGAAGTTATTCACAGCTTCGGACGGGACTCTCCCCTCGTTTGTGCTGTTTATTAACTTTTTAGGTCCTTTATTGGGAATTGCTTTGGGATTCGATGCTGTCAATTCGGAGCAGAATAAGGGGACATTGAGTCGTATGCTGTCTCAGCCCATTCATCGTGATTGCATCATTAATGCGAAGTTTGTGGCTGCTTTGATCGTGATAGGTATTATGCTGTTTGTACTGGGCTTTTTGGTGATGGGATTCGGATTGATTGCCATTGGCATTCCTCCTACGGCTGAAGAATTTTGGAGAATCGTTTTCTTTCTTATAACGAGTATCTTTTATGTAGCCTTTTGGTTGAACCTGGCCATCTTATTCTCACTCCGTTTCCGTCAGGCTGCTACTTCTGCGCTAGCTTCCGTAGCCGTTTGGCTGTTTTTCAGCGTATTCTATACGATGATTGTCAATTTGGTGGCAAAAGGATTAAGTCCGTCGCAGATGGCGTCTCCTTATCAGATTATCAGTTATCAGAAATTTATTCTTGGATTAATGCGTCTGGCACCCAGTGAATTGTTTAATGAAGCTACTACAACGCTGCTGATGCCTTCTGTCAGAAGTATCGGACCGCTTACGATGGAACAGGTACAAGGGGCTATTCCGAGTCCGCTGCCGTTGGGACAGAGTCTGCTTGTTGTTTGGCCACAGCTCACGGGGCTGATTGCAGCGACTGTTATCTGCTTTGCAATCTCGTATATTATGTTTATGAGAAGGGAAATCCGATCCCGATAATCATATGCGAAGTCCAAATCAGGTATTGTCATAAGGTATAATCTTAGGTAGTACCATATTAATTCTGCCATCCAGCACATTGTCTTGCTCTGGATGGCAGATGTTTTATTAATTGTTTTACTTCTGGTTCTTACTGGAGATTTCGAAACAATGTTCTCCTTGTTCGAAGTAATATCGTAAGTTCAGCTGTTGCAGACGACAGATGGAATCGGTTATTGCCAGTCCTAATCCGGTAGATCCTTCTTTCTTGTGTCCTTGGTAGAAACGTTCAAAGATGTGAGTCTCATCCAGTGGTTGCTTCTCTCCGGAATTTCGGAAGGTGATGCTATGTTTGGTTATGATAATCCGGATATGTCCTCCGTCTACGTTATGCACGAACGCGTTCTTTAACAGGTTTGTCAGTAAAGCAATGGCCAGAGACTCGTTCATGGTCACATGGAAATTTGCCTGTTCTGTTATACTTACTTCTATGTTTTTGTAGTCGTAGACTTCTTTATAGTCTTCCAGGTATTGCCTGAGGAGTACGTTTAAGTCTACCTCTTTGGTGTCGGTGAACTGACCGTTATCTATTTTTGATAGCAGCAACAGAGATTTGTTTAGTTTGGTGATATATTCCAGTGTCTGATGGGTTTTCATCAACTCTTCAAGCTGGTTCTCGGACAAAGAATCGTCCTCCATCAGCATTTCCAGCCGATTGCGGCAGATAGCAAGCGGTGTCTGAATTTCATGTGAGGCGTTTCCGATGAATTGCTTCTGTTGTTCGAACATTTGTTCTGTTCGCTCTACGTAACGGGCGGCTGCATCATTCAGTTTGCGGAATTCCGTGATCCGTGTATCGTTTTTCAGAGGTTTGTTTTTCTTTCCGGTCTGATAGCTGTCCAGCCAATGAAGCAGTACATACAGCGGTCGCATATTGCGATAAAATACCCACACGGATATGATGATGATACAGAGTAACAGAGCTACATACAGAAAAATAATCCAGACCTGAATCGCACTTTTCAAATCATCTTTTTCGATGCTGGGAGTGGATACGGTCAATTCGTAATAACGTCCTTCGTCATCTTTAAAGATAGTGGTCAGGATACGTGCCGGTTCTGTTTCCTCTTTTTCTACAATGTATACCATGGAGTCTTTATATTGGATATCTTCCTGGCTCTTTGCATATTCTTTGGTTATTTCCTTCAGGTAATATTGATTATTGGAACCGTTGTTTTTGGAGGGAAGTTCCTCTCCTGCCAATGCGCGGATAATGATTGTTTCCGAATAATCTTCCAGTGAATCATCCACTTCATCGTTGACTTCGTCGATCATCGTAACATAGAAAAAGACTGCCCAGGCAGTCAGGATAAGAGTCAGGGCCAGGGTGATGCGAAGAATGATATAATATATAAGTTTCATGGATGATCCTTTCTGGTTTCTATTATTCTACAATCAGTTTATAGCCGAATCCGTAAACGGCTTTGATTTCAATATTTGCTTCTGCATCCTTCAATTTTTTGCGGAGATTTTTGATTTGTGCATAAATGAAGTCAAAGTTATCCACTTGATCGATATGGTCTCCCCATACTGATTCTGCCAGTGTGTTTTTATTGACCAGACGGCTGGGACGATTTATAAAATAAAGCAGGATATCATATTCTTTTCTGTTCAGCTCCAGCTCCTGTTCGTTAACAAACACCCGGTATTTGTCGGGTTCTATCCTTACATTTCCCTGACGGATCTCGATTTCTCCATCGTGTTGATTCCGACGGATCACACTTTTGATCCGCGCATTTAATTCTGCCAGATGAAATGGTTTCGGCAAATAATCGTCAGCGCCTAATTCCAGTCCCAGTACTTTGTCTTCCAGCGAATCTTTGGCAGAGATAATAATCACATTTTCCCGTTTGTGGAGAGCTTTCAAGCGTTCGAGAAGGTCAAGGCCGCTCCCGTCCGGCAACATAATATCCAGTAAGACACAATCATAGTCGTAATCTTCTATTTTGTATAATGCACTGTTGAAGTCTCCTGCCGTTTCTACGACATAACGTTCTTTTTCCAGCGAACGTTGGATCAATTCTCTTAAAGAGGGTTCATCTTCTACAATTAATATCTTCATAAAATCTTCTCCTTTCTTTATTACTGTCTACAAAGAAAAGGGATATTTCTGAAATAAAACTGAAATGGATAAAAAAAGAGTCAGATTCTCAATTTTGAAAATCTGACTCTTTTACTATTGAAATAGATATGGGTTTTTAATAAGAACGTGCAAAAACGACACGGTAAGCAGAAGGTTTGCCCGTTACCATACATTTTCCCGGTTCTTTATCTCCTGCAATATACGATTCGAATGGGATACAACGAATCGTTGCTTTTGTATCCTCTTTAATCTTTTCTTCGGTTTCGGTTGTTCCGTCCCAATGAGCCAGGATAAAGCCGCCTTCTTCGATTTTCTCTTTAAATTCTTCGTAAGTATCTACAGTCGTGATTTTAGAATTGCGGTAATCCAATGCTTTTTTGTAGATATTTGCCTGAATTTCTTCGAGCAGTTTCTGAACATATGTTTCGATGCCATCGCAAGTCACAGTTTCTTTTTCCAGTGTATCGCGGCGCATTACTTCCATTGTATTGTTTTCGAGGTCACGTCCCCCCATCACCAGACGAACAGGAACACCTTTCAATTCATAATCTGCGAATTTGAAGCCCGGACGTTTGTTGTCCGCATTGTCATATTTCACAGAAATGCCCAGTGCTTTCAGTTTGGCAACAATACCTTCCACTTTCGCGTCGATTTGTTTCAGTTGCTCGTCGTTCTTATAGATAGGAACGATTACTACCTGAATCGGAGCCAGATGTGGAGGTAATACCAAGCCGTTATCATCGGAGTGAGTCATAATCAGAGCACCCATCAAACGGGTAGAAACACCCCATGAAGTTGCCCATACATATTCCATCTTATTTTCTTTATTCACAAACTGAACATCAAATGCCTTGGCAAAGTTCTGTCCGAGGAAATGAGATGTACCGCTTTGCAATGCTTTTCCATCCTGCATCATAGCTTCAATGGTATAAGTATCGAGTGCACCGGCAAAACGTTCGTTAGCGGATTTTACACCTTTCACTACCGGAACAGCCATATATTTCTCAGCAAATTCGCCGTATACATTCAGCATTCTGATCGCTTCTTCCTCTGCCTCTTCGCGTGTGGCATGAGCGGTGTGTCCTTCCTGCCACAGGAATTCGGCAGTACGCAGGAAAAGACGGGTACGCATTTCCCAACGGAAAACGTTTGCCCACTGATTACAAAGAATAGGCAGGTCACGATAAGACTGAATCCAGTTTTTATATGTATTCCAAATGATTGTTTCTGATGTAGGGCGAATAATCAGTTCCTCTTCCAATTTGGCAGCAGGGTCTACTACTACACCGGAGCCGTCTTCTGCATTTTTCAAACGGTAATGAGTCACTACGGCACATTCTTTAGCGAAACCTTCTACGTGTTCTGCTTCGCGGCTCAGGAATGATTTTGGAATTAATAACGGGAAATAAGCATTCACGTGTCCTGTTTCCTTGAACATATCGTCCAGTTGACGTTGCATCTTTTCCCAAATTGCGTATCCGTAAGGCTTAATCACCATACATCCGCGTACGGCAGACTGTTCTGCCAAATCAGCTTTTACCACCAAATCGTTGTACCACTGTGAGTAGTTTTCACTACGTTTGGTGAGGTCTTTCAGTTCTTTTGCCATTATATTTTTCTATTTAAGTTTTCTTGGATGTTAAAACAGGGTGCAAAAATACGAAAAAGGAACGAACTGCCCTATTCTTCTTGCATTATTTTCTAAGTTTGATTAATGCTAATATTGCGTTATCTTTACTTACACAGTTTTCAATATTCCGGTAGAGCAACAATAGAGCAACAATTCCGAATAAAAGTAGTATTGTAAATCAAAAGTAACAAAATAAAAAGGTTATAAATCGTTTTAGATCTATAACCTTCTCTTTGTGTAATAGGCTGATCTTTAGTGAAAATCTTATCAAAGCAGCCTTCTTTTTTATGAGCGGTAAGCGAGACTCGAACTCGTGACCCTTAGCTTGGGAAGCTAATGCTCTACCAACTGAGCTACTACCGCATTATTTATGTTTCATACAAAAGCCTTGTAAAAAGTGATGCAAAGGTAAACATAATTTTTATATCTCAAATAAATTTCTTCAAATTTTAGTAGAGGAAAATCTATATTATAATTTCTATTCCAGATGAAAAAAAGAATCGGATATGAAAAATCGTATATTCGATTGCTGTACAATTTAAAATATACAGGTAGAAATAAAATGATTCGATAAAATCCTTTGGATTTCTAATCAGATATTTTCAAAACTTAATATTATTGGACTTACTTCTTGTCAATATGTGCAATTTTATCAGTTTATGCTAACGATAAGTTAATTGAATGCTTGCTAACTGATTCAATCTGAAAGATTAAAATGATTGAGATATTAGTCGTATCCGGAACAAATAACTTGTTTTACTTGTGTTTTATTCGTTCCTTTTAAAGGAATAGAATGTTCATCACCGACCAACATCCCGTTGGTTTAAAACCAAGGAGTCGTTCCTTTAAAAGGAAATAGCTCAAATAACGTTCTTTTTCTGTATAATCCGATAATATATATGCAAAAATATATTGAAATTCTGTATATTATTACGCGTTTTTATGCATAATTTCTGCTGTTTGATGAAATATGTATGAGGCTATTCTTTGTGTAATCTTAAATATAGAACATTTTTTTAAGATTCTTTCTCTGTTTGCCAAAGTGAACAAACCCGTCCTCTCATCTGTTAGAAAGTCTCAATTTTAGATTTAACCTAACCAGCATGAAAAAAAATAAGATACTTTTTGTACTATGGGCTTTGTGTTTTTTCGTCATTCGGACAAATGCACAGACACCGCTAAGTTTCGAAGAATCGTTGCACCTGCTTAATCAGGGAAATCAGAGCTTGAAGATAGCTGATAAAGGGATAGAGATTGCCAAGGCAGAACGTGACAAGCTCAATGCTTTTTGGTATCCTACCTTGCAGTCTACAGGTGCATTTGTGCATATGTCTGAGAAGATTGAAGTGAAACAGCCACTGTCTCAGTTTACTGATCCGGCAAAAGACTTTGTACATTCCATTATTCCGGATGACCAGATGATCTCAGCTATTCTGGATAAAATAGGAGCCAATACTCTTGTCTTTCCACTAACTCCGAGAAACTTGACGACTGTTGACCTGTCGGCAGAATGGGTACTCTTTTCCGGAGGAAAAAGATTTCGTGCAACAAATATTGGCCGGACAATGGTGGATATGGCGCGAGAGAATCGTGCACAGACTGCTGCCAGCCAACAAAACCTGTTGGCGGAAAGTTATTATGGTCTGCGACTGGCACAACAAGTCGTAGCGGTGCGTGAAGAAACTTATAAAGGTCTGCAAAAGCATTATGAAAATGCTTTGAAACTGGAAGCTGCCGGAATGATAGACAAAGCAGGACGACTGTTTGCCCAAGTGAATATGGATGAAGCAAAACGGGCATTGGAAGCTGCACGAAAGGAAGAAACAGTGGTGCAGAGTGCCTTGAAAGTTTTGTTGAATAAAAAAGATACGGATGAGAATATCGTTCCTACTTCTCCCCTTTTCATGAATGATTCGTTACCACCCAAAATGCTTTTTGATATGTCGGTCAACAGTGGAAACTATATGCTTAATCAACTGCAGCTGCAAGAACATATCGCTAAACAGGAAGTACGGATTGCCCAAAGCGGATACTTGCCGAATATAGCCCTTTTTGGAAAACAGACCCTCTATTCGCATGGCATTCAAAGCAATTTACTGCCGCGTACCATGGTGGGAATCGGCTTTACATGGAATCTCTTTGACGGACTGGATCGGGAGAAGAAGATCCGGCAATCAAAACTAACCCAGCAAACACTGGCATTAGGGAAGATGAAAGCACGCGATGACCTTGCTGTCGGAGTGGATAAACTCTATACACAATTGGAGAAAGCTCAGGATAACGTAAAAGCGCTGAATACGACCATCGAACTGAGTGAAGAACTGGTACGTATCCGAAAGAAATCCTTTACTGAAGGGATGGCAACCTCTACCGAAGTGATTGATGCTGAAACCATGCTTGCCAATGTAAAAGTGGCTCGTCTGGCAGCATATTATGAATATGATGTGGCATTGATGAATCTTCTTTCACTCTGTGGCACACCGGAACAATTTGTAAACTATCAACCTAAACCCTAACAAACAATGAAACCAACTAGTAGAACCCTTTCTTGGGCATTCGTCATTATTATGCTGGCAGTCGGTATTTTTACTGCTTTGGGAATAATATTGATGCACAAACAACCGCTCGTCCTGCAAGGGCAGGCAGAAGCGACAGAAATCCGTATTAGCGGGAAACTTCCCGGACGTATCGATACCTTTTTGGTTCAGGAAGGTGACTGGGTACGCCAAGGAGATACTCTCGTTGTGATCAACAGCCCCGAAATACATGCCAAGTATCAGCAGGTGAATGCATTGGAGCAAGTAGCCGTGCAGCAAAACAAGAAAATAGATGCCGGTACCCGCCGGCAGATTGTAGCTACCGCGCTGCAACTATGGAACAAAACCAAAAGTGATCTCACACTTGCTAAAACAACTTATAACCGTATTCTTACCTTATATAAAGACAGTGTCGTCACTTCCCAGCGGAAAGATGAAGTGGAAGCTATGTATAAAGCTGCTGTTGCAGCCGAACGGGCAGCCTATGAACAATATCAGATGGCAGTAGACGGTGCACAGAAAGAAGATAAAGAATCTGCCGCCAGTATGGTGAATGCTGCCAGAAGTACGGTGGAGGAAGTTTCGGCACTATTGGTCGATGCCCGGCTGACAGCACCGGAAAACGGTCAGATAGCTACCATCTTTCCTAAACGTGGGGAATTGGTTGCGCCGGGAACTCCTATTATGAACCTGGTTGTCATGGACGATATTCATGTAGTTCTCAATGTGCGTGAGGACTTGATGCCGCAATTTAAGATAGGGGGCACCTTTGTTGCGGATGTGCCTGCCATCGATAAAAAAGGTATTGAGTTTAAAATCTATTATATCAGTCCGTTAGGAAGTTTTGCTACTTGGAAATCAACGAAGCAGACCGGAAGTTATGACTTACGAACCTTCGAGATTCATGCCCGTCCCACTCAGAAAGTTGATGACCTGCGCCCCGGTATGTCCGTATTACTGACATTAAATTAACGATAGAATGAGTTCATCACAAACATATTCTCCTTTTCGTTCCGTGCTGCTCAGGGAGTGGCGACGGATGACTTCACGACGCCTTTATTTTGGTGTGTGTATCATCCTGCCGCTATTTACCCTTTTCTTCATGGCAACTATCTTCGGCAACGGGCAGATGGAAAACATTCCCATCGGTATTGTCGATCAGGACAATACTGCCTCTTCACGGGCAATCGCCCGAAATATATCTGCTGTGCCAACATTTAAAGTGACAAAGCATTTTGTGAATGAGGAAGCTGCCCGAAAGGCCGTACAGAAGAAGGAAATTTATGGTTATCTCTCCATCCCTCCCAGATTTGAGCAAGATGCTATTTCGGGAAAGAATGCGACTCTCTCCTATTATTATCATTATGCGTTGCTTTCGGTAGGTGGCGAATTGATGGCTGCTTTCGAAACGTCGCTGGCTCCTGTGTCGCTCTCTCCCATTGTGATGCAAGCTGTCGCTCTCGGAGTGGAACAAGACAAGATCACTACATTCCTGTTGCCCGTACAAGCCAGCAATCACCCTATATACAATCCGAGTCTGGATTATTCGGTTTATCTGAGCCAACCGTTTTTCTTCGTCTTGTTTCAGGTATTGATTTTACTCATTACTGTATATGCAGTCGGAATTGAGATTAAATTTCGCACTGCCGATGAATGGTTGTCTGTTGCCAAAGGAAATATGGTAACGGCTGTTTTAGGAAAACTACTCCCCTACACCATTATCTTTATTCTGATAGGATGGCTGGCAAATTATGTGATGTTCGGCATTCTGCATATTCCTTTTCAAGGAAGCTGGGTATTGATGAATATGCTGACAGCGCTTTTTGTCGTGGCAACACAGGCATTGGGATTATTCCTGTTTTCGCTATTTCCGGCTATCTCTCTGATCATAAGTATTGTTTCCATGGTCGGCTCTTTGGGAGCTACTTTGTCCGGTGTCACTTTTCCGGTGCCCAATATGTATCCTTTGGTACGAGATGCTTCCTATCTTTTCCCTGTCCGGCATTTCACGGAAATGATGCAAAATATGCTCTACGGGGGGAGTGGTTTTATTCACCTTTGGCCATCGGCTGTGATACTATGTATCTTTCCGTTGCTGGCTTTTGTGTTACTTCCTCATCTGAAACGCGCCATAGAAAGTCATAAATATGAAAAAATTAAATAAGTTACAACAGTTATCGTACATCATCCGACGTGAATATCTAGCTATCAGTACCAGCTATGCTGTATTATTGGTACTGATGGGTGGAATCTTCGTGTACGGATTGCTCTATAATTATATGTATGCCCCTAATATTGTGACAGATGTCCCAATTGCCGTAGTCGATAACTCCCATAGCGAGTTGAGCCGTGATTTCATCCGCTGGCTGGATGCCACGCCTCAAGCGGAAATTTATGATCAGGCTATGGATTATCACGAAGCAAAGGAATGGATGAGAAAAGGGAAAGTCCAGGGTATCTTGTATCTTCCGCATGACTTTGAGGAACGGGTATTTCGTGGAGACGAAGCAGTCTTTTCTCTGTATGCCACTACCGATGCTTTCCTCTATTTTGAAGCCTTGCAAGGAGCTTCTTCGCGTGTGATGCTGGCTATCAATGACAAATATCGTCCGGATGGAGCAGTCTTCCTGCCTCCTCAGGGATTATTGGCGGTAGCTATGGCACAGCCTGTAAATGTAGCGGGAACCGCACTCTATAACTATACGGAAGGATATGGGTCTTATCTGATTCCGGCCGTTATGGTCATTATCATTTTTCAGACATTACTGATGGTCATTGGTATGGTGACCGGAGAAGAGCATATGACAAAAGGTATCCTTGCTTATACTCCCTTCGGAAAAAGCTGGGCAGTCGCTATACGTATTGTAGCAGGGAAAACGTTTGTCTACTGTAGTCTCTATGCTGTCTTCTCCTTTTTTTTATTAGGGTTGCTCCCCTATTTCTTCAGCATACCCAATATTGGAAACGGATTGTATATTGTATTGTTGATGATCCCTTACCTGCTGGCAACTTCTTTCCTCGGGCTGGCAGCTTCCCGATATTTCACCGATTCGGAAGCGCCGTTGCTTATGATTGCCTTTTTCTCGGTAGGACTGATTTTTCTTTCCGGCGTTTCCTATCCGATGGAGTTGATGCCTTGGTATTGGAAAGCTGCTCATTATATTTTTCCGGCAGCACCTGCCACACTTGCCTTTGTGCAGTTAAACTCAATGGGGGCAAGTATGGCTGATATCCGACCGGAATATATCACTTTATGGATTCAGGTGATTGTTTATTTTACATTAAGTATATGGGTCTATAAGAAAAAGCTCGGTTGACCGACGTACTTTTAGTTGCATATTTTAAACAATTATTTCTCAAAACTAGAATATTTCAACCAACAAATAATTAACAATGGAAATAAAATGATTTTTGTTGAACATTTTACTTGATTATTCCGTCTTTTTTTATTTATTTTGTTAACTATTATTTGGAGGTAGACCATGGTACTGCTTTAAATACAAATATCTATTATGAGGAATATTATACTATTTTTATTTTTACTGCCGTTGATGGCATATGGACAAACATACAAATATATTGGAGTAGAGGATGGTTTGAGTAATCGGAGAATATACAATATCCGGAAAGATCGTCAGGGATATATGTGGTTTCTCACTAACGAAGGTATGGACCGGTACAACGGTCAGGATATAAAACACTATAAACTAATAGAAGCAAACAGAGAGCTAAGTTCGGGGATACATCTTGGATGGCTGTATGCAGATAAAAAAGGTGGAATATGGGTAGTCGGAAAGAAAGGACGTATCTTTCAGTATGAAGAGAAGTATGATCATTTCAAAATGGTCTATAAATTGCCGGAAGCCACTGACGTTATCAGCTATGGATATATGGATCGTAGCAGTAATATCTGGCTGTGTAGCAAAGATTCTATCTTGTTGTATAATACGGAAACTACCCAAATTACACAATTTCCTAATGTACTGGATGATAACATCACAGTAGTAGAGCAGGCGGATGATACTCATTTTTTTGTAGCAACAGAAATGGGTGTCCGGTATACCCAACTCGATAAAGGAGCTTTGCATATCCTTCCTTTAGAGACGCTTGATGATGTCTATATGCAAATCAACGGTCTTTATTTTCATCGACAACTCCAAAGACTTTTTGTCGGTACGTTTAGTGACGGCACTTTTGCTTACGATTTGTCTACCCGGCAGATTATCAAGTCAGATAATGCTTTGGGTGATGTCAGTATTACTCATATCAGGCCGCTGAATGAAAAGGAATTATTGGTTGCCACGGAAGGAATGGGAGTACATAAAATTGATGTAAATACCTGTAAAACTTCTCCATACATTGTAGCCAACTATGAAAGTTACAATGAAATGAACGGAAATAACATTACGGATATTTATATTGATGAAGAAAAAAGAATCTGGCTTGCCAATTATCCGGCAGGAGTCACAGTGGTCGACCCCCGTTATAAGAATTATCATTGGATAAAGCATTCTATCGGTAATAAACAGTCTATTGTCAATGATCAGGTGCACGCGGTTATTGAAGACAGTGACGGTGATTTATGGTTTGGAACCAGTAATGGAATAAGTTTCTATAATTCCAAAACCGGTCAGTGGCACTCATTTCTGAGTTCATTCGATAAGCAGTTGAAAGATAAGAATCATATCTTTATCACGCTATGCGAGATTTCCCCGGGCATTATCTGGGCAGGCGGATATACATCAGGAATTTATAAGATTAGCAAGAAAGATTTGTCTGTAGAGTATTTCTCGCCCTTTTTGCTTAGCTCTGTCAACATACGTCCGGATAAATATATCCGGGATATGATCAAAGATTCAAAGGGATATATATGGTCGGGAGGATACTACAATCTTAAATGTATCGATCCTAGGAAGAATACAGTTCGTTTGTATCCAGGAGTAAACGCAGTTACGGCCATTGAGGAAAAAGATACCAATTCTATATGGGTAGGGACAGTCACGGGACTTTTTCTGCTCGACCGAAACTCCGGCGAGTATCAGTATATACTAATGCCTGTGGAATCAACTTACATCAATACGCTTTATCAGGCAAATGACGGATTACTGTATATCGGAACAAACGGTTCGGGAGTGCTTATATATAATCCTAAAAACAGGAGCTTCGAACATTATTATGCCGATAATTCGGCACTCGTCTCCAATAGCATCTATACCATTCTTCCGGAAATGGACGGACAGATAATGATGAGCACAGAAAGCGGAATCACCAGTTTCTCTACGGAGAAAAGATCATTCCACAACTGGAGCCGGGAGCAAGGAATGATGTCGGCCTGTTTCAACGCTACTTCCGGCGTATTGCGCAAAAATAAAAGTTTTGTTTTCGGAAGCGTTGACGGTGCTGTTGAATTTCCCGCAGGCATCAAGTTACCGGATTATGAATACTCAAAAATGATATTCAGCGATTTTCATATTTCCTATCAGCCTATTTATCCGGGAGATAAGGACTCCCCTCTGGAGAAAGACATTGATAAAACAGATGTGTTGAAGCTGAAATACGGTCAGAATACTTTTTCATTCCGGGTTTCTTCCATCAATTATGATTTTCCTTCTCATTCCGTATACTATTGGAGACTGGAAGGTTCTTCATATAATGAATGGGTGCAACTGAACGGTAATAGTCTGATTCGTTTCACCAATTTAAGCCCTGGCAATTATAAACTTTATGTGCGTGCCATATCCAAAGAAGAGCCTAGCATTGTTTTCGAAGAACGGCAAGTCGAAATAATAATAGCGCAGCCTGTATGGTTAAGCGGATGGGCTATATTCATTTATATACTTGTGATTGTGTTTCTATTCGGTATCGCTTTCCGGATTATGATTCTGAAAAAGCAGAAAAAGATATCAGATGAAAAGACACATTTCTTTATAAACACTGCTCATGATATCCGCACTCCTCTCACTTTGATAAAGGCTCCTCTGGAAGAATTTGTTGAAGAAGAAACATTGACAGAGATCGGTTCGCAGCGTATAAACACGGCATTAAGAAATGTGAATGCCCTTTTACGGCTGAGTACTAACTTGATCAACTTCGAGCGGGCTGATGTGTATTCTTCTGAGCTGCATATTTCCGAATATGAACTGAATACGTATATGAATGAAATCTATAATAGTTTTCGTTCGTATGCTAACATCAAGCATATTGACTTTACTTACAAGAGTGACTTTAATTATCTGAACGTATGGTTCGATAAAGATAAGATGGATTCTATCTTAAAGAATCTGGTATCCAATGCATTGAAATACACGCCTGAAAATGGAATGGTCAGCGTATTTGTTTCTGAAACTAAAGACTCTTGGAAGTTGGAGGTTAAAGATACAGGAATAGGCATTCCGGCAAACGAACAGAAAAAATTGCTCAAGATACACTTCCGGGGTACGAATGCTATTAATGCAAAGATAACCGGTAGTGGAATCGGATTAAAGCTGGTAGGCAAATTAGTGAATCTCCATAGCGGCAAAATAAACATAGAGAGTGTTGAACAACAGGGAACCACTATCACAGTTATTTTTCCGAAGGGTAATAAACATTTCCGTCACTCGAATCTGATAGAACCGGAGAAACCCGGCAGACAGGAAGCTGTATTGGACGCTCCGGTTATATCCGAAGCGGCAGTAAAGACAAACGATGAGAATCTGCAACGTATTCTTATTGTCGAGGATAATGATGAATTGCGTGCTTATTTGGTCAATTCATTGTCACCGATGTATAATGTGCAGGCTTGTGGTAATGGTAAGGAAGCATTGATTATTGTAAAAGAATTTTGGCCAGAGCTTATTCTTTCCGATATTATGATGCCGGAAATGCGGGGTGATGAACTGTGTATTGCCATTAAAAATGATATAGAAACATCTCATATTCCGGTATTGTTACTCACTGCTTTAGGAGAAGAGCAGAATATATTGGATGGGCTTCATATTGGCGCTGATGAATATATTGTAAAACCATTCAGTGTAAGAATTCTGAAAGCCAGTGTTGCTAACTTATTGGCAAACCGTGCACTGTTGCGTAGCAGATATGCCAATCTGGATATAGAGGATGCCAAAGCCATGACACCATTGGCGAATGGAATGAATAGTCTTGATTGGAAATTTATATCGGATGTGAAGAAGAGTATTGAGGATAATATTGACAATGCCGCTTTTTCTGTTGAAGTGCTCAATGATTTGCATGGCATGAGTCGCACCAGTTTTTATTGTAAACTGAAAGCATTGACAGATCTCTCTCCCCAAGAGCTTATTAAATCAGTCCGTTTGAAACGTGCTGCACAGTTGCTAAAAGAAGGCAAGCATAATATTACTGAGGTTTCAGAACTATGTGGATTTTCAGAGTCCAAATATTTCCGGCAAGTATTCAAGAAAGAATATAAAATGAGTCCAAGCCAGTATGCTAAGGAATATGGTACTTCTTCCGCTATTATTGAAGATGATACCTTTCAGGACGATTCGGATAAATAAAATAAGTATAGATAAGAGGCAGCTTTTCCCTTGTAGAAGAAGTTGCCTCTTATCTGTTCAATAAATAGGAATATTATTTGCGTATCAAGTATTTAATAAACAAATAACCACCTAATACTTGCAGGCACATTCCGGGAATACCGATGCGGAAGTCCTGGACGGCATTGTAGAAATTTCCTATATACATCCACTCTCCCAATGTTCCGATGATCTGATAAAACAAGACTACTCCTGCTAATACAGGGATAGAAATGCGTCCGAAGCGTTGCGCAGCCCATCCGGCGGCGATAGCTAATAATACGGATTTCAATAGAATGGCAGGCAATACTGCGGGCACTGGCATACCAAAGAGCAGAGAGTTTATGACTGGAGACAAGATAGCAGTTAGCAAACCGACCTTCCAGCCATATTTGTAAGCACCGATCAGAGTGAAGAAATAAATAGGCAGCCAGGTTAATCCACCTAGTGGAATGAGATGGAAGAGCCTGGGAAAAAGGATATTGCCAACGATGAATAACGAGGCTGCCAAATAGGTCTTCACATTACTGTAATTCAGTGAATAGAGTTTTACTGTTGTTTCCATATCTTTATTCTTTTAGAAATTCAAATTAATACCACCCATGAATGTTGCCTTGGGCATGGGATACCCTGCATTTATTTCGTAACGTTGTGCCAACAGGTTCTCACCTTTCACAAAGATGTTGGCAAAATTACAAATACGATAACTTCCTCGCAGATTCCATAAAACAAAACTATCCTGTTGCTCGGTACTTTTATTATTAACGATTACAGAAGTGTAAAGTCCTTTAATATATTGCATTCCTGTCGATACAGTCCAGCGACCTGCGGTATAGTCTGCTCCGACATACAATTTGTGTTCAGGAGCAGCGAGAACCGAGTTTTCCATGTGCAACCAACTATAGTTGGCATTCACATTCCAATGAGAATTAAACCGATAACCGATATTCGCTTCAATTCCCCAGTTTTCTATTTCTCCGGAATTGACGTTCAGCGGAGGTGTCAAGCCATTGCTCATAATAATATTGTCACCGTTAATATAATACAGGTTCAGTCCGTAATATAAGGCTCCTTCCAATAACCGTTGGGAATAGGAAAGTTCATAACTGACCAGTTTTTCCGGATTCAGTTCCGGATTGGCAGGAGCAAACATATACATTTCCCGAATAGTAGGGTTGCGATATCCTTTGCTCACCATCGCTTTGAGTTCTGCACTTTTGGGAAGATGAAAAGCCAGTCCTCCCTGTGGAATCCATTCAGTACCTACATGAGAGTGATGATCTACACGAACACCCGCATCCAATGACAACCAGCTATTTATATCCTGACGGAAATCAACATATCCTGCAAATTCATCCATTTGCTTGTCTACACCCGGTTTCCGCTCTCCGGTAGCCAAGACTTTGTTCCATGATTCGCCTCCGAAGTGCTGATAGTCAAATCCTACCGTCAGACGATTGCCTGTGAAGAACGTAGCGCTCTGATACCAGGAAATGCCGAACATCTTGTCTTTAGAATTAAAGTGTGATGTTTGCGGCTGTTCTCCTGTTTTATATCCGTCATTGATTTTATGCCGCCCCCAATTATAGAAAAAGCTCAAAGCTCCTGATGTCTTCTCATAATGATTTTCCAAGGCAAGCGAGGTCATACCACGTGTAATACGCGAATCATTGTCGATAAGTGGAACTTGTACCGTTCCCGGATTGGAAGCATTGAAATGGGTTACATTTACATCTCCCCAGAGTTTCCAGAAAGAGCTGAAATCATATCCTAACTTTGCGTATCCTCCATATTGTTCGAACTCCATATCGGGACGGTGTCCGTCCGTACGATTGTAAGAACCGGTAACGATACTGCTGAAACGTCCTTTCTTTACACGGTTGGAAAATTCCGTCTGCAGAGTGTTGTATGAGCCATACCCTACCTGCATATTCGTTCTTACTCCCTCATCCTGCTGTTTGCGGGTGACTATATTGATTACTCCGCCCATTGCATTCGAGCCATAGAGTACAGAGGCAGGGCCGCGCAAGACTTCCACTTTCTCTGTCAGCATAGACTGATATGCATCCGCAATCGGGTGTCCCATCAATCCCATATATTGCGGATGTCCATCGATCAAGACCAATAAACCTGCCGTCGGACTGCCTCCGATACCACGCAGACTCATGCCACCTGCCGCACCTGTGGATACACCATATCCCATGATACCACGGCTGGTAGTAAAGAATCCGGGAACCTGTTCTGTCAATAGCGGTAAAAGCGAAGGTTCATATCTCTTCTCTATTTGTTGCCTTCCTACTACTGAAATAGTCATGGGAAGATGACGAATATCCGTCTCGTTCCGTGTTCCGGTAACTACGACTTCGTCGATAGTATAGTTTCTTTTGACTTGTGTGCTGTCTTTTCCGGGTTGTGCCATTCCTGAAATGGAAAGCAGGCTGCCGAACAAAAACAAACAAACTGTATTTGTTTTCATATTCTGTTTCGCGCTTTTATTTCTCCTGCAACTTTTTACCACTTCTTATTTTTTCGAGGAAATCACGAATCAGCGGCAATATGGCTTCTGCTGATTCTTCTTCGCTACACATCGTTTCTACCGGACACCAGCCTGTGTGATCACGATTCCATATAAAAGGTACTTCTTGTACGAAATAGACTTTTATATCCGAGCTTCGTAATAAATCCAACGCTTTCGAACTGATGATGTCTGTATGAAGTTCCCGGATACCTCCCAAAATCATGAGGGCGGCAGCCCCCTTCCCTACTACTTTGTCGGCTATCGAAGCTCCTTTCAGGAAATCCGGCTCCAGTGTCAGCAAATCATATAAATCCGCTACGCCACGTTGAGTAAAGGTGCGTATGTTGTCTCCATTGGCAATCACACAGGAATATCCTCCCGAGTGTAATAAGTTGATTAATTCTTCCATTATAAGGTTCCTTGTTTCAGTTGTTCTACAAATTGGTCAATCCGGTGCAGTTCTTTGGGTATATCTATGTTTTGAGGACAGTGAGGTACGCATTGATTACATCCGATGCAATGACTAGCCTGACGGAGTTTAGGTACACTGCGGTCATATCCTACAAGAAATGCCCGCCGGGCTTTGACATAATTCTCATCCTGTCCGTTTTTAGGAACATTGCCTTCATTGACACAACGGTTATAATGTAATAAGACAGCCGGAATATCCAGGCCATACGGACATGGCATACAATATTTGCAGTCATTGCAAGGGATGGTAGGATACTTCAGCATTAACTGTGCCGTGTCTTCCAGAAAATCCATCTCTTCGTCAGTCAGCGGTTCCAATGGAGAATAAGTGCGCAGGTTATCCTGCAAATGTTCCATATACGTCATACCGCTTAATACAGTCAATATATCGGGGAACGTTCCGGCAAAGCGGAAAGCCCATGAAGCTACGCTGCTTTCCGGACGGCGTTGTTTGAGGCGTGCCACCAGATTGTCGTTCAGTTTAGACAAGCGACCTCCCAAAAGCGGTTCCATGATAATGGATGGAATCCCCCTTTTATGTAGCTCACCATACAGATATTCGGCATCGGTATTCCGGGCATTTGTCTCTTTCGCGTGCTTCCAGTCCACATAGTTAAGCTGTATTTGTACGAAATCCCACTTTATTTCATCGTGTCGGGAAAGCAGATAATCATATACTTCGATGTCGCCATGATAGGAGAATCCGAGATTGCGGATGCGACCTGCTTCACGTTCTTTTATCAAAAAGTCAAGCATTCCATTATCCAGATATCGTCCTTTAAGGGCATCCATTCCCCCCATACCAATGCCATGAAGCAGCATATAATCGATATAGTCCACTTGAAGGTCTGCAAAAGATTTATGATACATTTTGAGAGAAGCTTCGCGTGACCATGTATCCGGAGAGAAGTTGGATAGTTTGGTAGCAATGAAGTATTTATCACGTGGATAACGGCTTAGCGCAATTCCTGTGGATTTCTCAGAAAAACCTTGTACGTAGGCCGGGGATGTATCGAAATAGTTTACTCCATGAGCGATGGCGTAATCGATTAATCCGTTCACTGCATCCTGATCGATCACTTCACCCTTACCGTCGGGAGCCGGTTTGAGAGGCCAGCGCATACAGCCGTATCCTAAAAGTGACACGCGGTCGCCTGTTGTTGGAGACGTGCGGTAAGTCATTTTGTCGGTAGGAATTTCCCCTTCTGCCGATGCACTGCTTGATGAAGAAGTGCCTTTTGACGAGCATCCATATAGTATTGCTGTCGATGTAGCCGCACTGATACCTACGATTTTGATAAAATCTCTTCTGTTTATGTCTTTCTTATTTTTTTCTTCCATAATCTTGTTCTGATTTAAATCATACAATTCTGTGCATCTGATGTCCGGTCACGTAAATGGCACTGAAAGGACGGGATGGACAAAGATTCTCGCAAGCACCGCAACCAATACACCGCTCAACATTGATTGCAGGAATCTTCGGTGAGTCCGCTATTTCGGGATCGGAAGCTACCATCTGAATAGCGGCTGCCGGACAATGGCGGGCACAGTTGCCGCATTCCATTCCATCAGTCAGCGGTACGCAGTTCTCCTTGATCCATACAGCATGCCCGATTTGGATGGCGGATTTCTCTGCCAGGCTGGTCAGATGAATGGCATCTGTAGGGCATACTTCCGCACATTTGGCACACTCCGGACGGCAATAACCACGCTCGTAGGACATTTCCGGCTGCATGAGAGTTGCCAGATTACCGGATGGGCGTAATACCTGAGTAGGACAAACAGAGACACATAGCTGACAGGCAGTACAATGTTGGGTAAAGTTGCGTGCATTTAATGATCCGGGAGGATAAATCGGATTCTCCCGGTTGGGAATCTTCTTGTCTTCAATGGCTGCCAATCCTCCGTCTACCTTTTTCTCCTGTGCTTTCAGTATGGTAGAAGTAGCGAAAATAGTCGATGCCGAAAGAAAACTACGACGGGCATTGTCAATCTGTTCCGAGGTCACGGATTTTATTTTAACCGTTTCCGTATTAACCCCTTCTTTCTTTTGAATACGTCTGGTATATTTAATAGCTCCTTGCTTACATTTTCCCAGGCAATCCATACAAGCGACACAACGGCTATAATCAATTTCATGGGCTTTGGCATTAATACAGGATGCTTTACAATTACGTGCGCACAATCCGCAGCTATTACATTTGGAAGTATCGATCACAGGCTTGAAGATGGAGTATCGTGATATGAATCCCAATACGGTGCCGACAGGACAAATGGTATTGCAATAAGTTCGTCCGTTACGCCATGCCAAAACAAAAAGAACAATAAGTGTAATCACAGCAATGATCAGCGTTGAAAGACTTTTCATCCAGACATCCACTTCATAGAAAGCATAGCTTTCTGCCCGTTCGGCAAAATATGCCAAGAGATTATTTCCCCATTGCCATACCGGAGCCAGCAGACTGGAAACCATCCGGCCGTATGCACTGTAAGGTGCCAGTAGAACGACAAAAGTATTCAGCCCGGCAACCAAGGCAAGGATGAATACGGGCAATACACCATATCTCAGCCATTTTAAAGCCGGAGAATAACGGAAGCGATTCTTTTTTTGTTTGCCGGAGAACCATGAAACAGCATCCTGAAATACCCCTAACGGGCAAATGACCGAACAATAAATACGCCCGAATAGTAATGTGAGCACGATAAGGAATAGCACGACACCTATGTTCAAGGCTAATACTGCCGGCAGGAACTGAATTTTCGCCAGCCATCCGAACCATGTGTGCAATGTCCCTGTGAAATCAAGGAACAGCAGGGTAATAAGTGTGAAACACACGATTGCGGCTGTAAGTCTGATAGTACGCAACATAAATTTATTAGATTTTCAATTTATAGTAGTTATATCTTAATTATTTTCAATTTCATCAGAATCGAATCTTATGCTTTTTAACCGATGCAAATTTAAGCAGAGTGATTGATTATTGCAGTATATAAATTACAGAAAGTTATACCAATATTACTGATTAGGATTTTTTTAGTATATGCATAATCGGCTTATTTCAACTCTATCTTTTCTCCTATCTCCGGAACCAGTACATTCAGAGAGTCTATGTCTCTCATGTTTTCCGCATTCCTTAAAGGTTCATCCCAGCGATGTTTAGCCAATGCATATTTAGAATGATGTACAGTCAGGTATGTCTTAGCCTTTAAATCTTTGGCTGCCTGTGCAATGTGTTCCGGCATCAGATGAATAAGTTTCCATTCTTCATTGTATTGACCATTTTCAAGAATGGCTAGGTCAATATCCGGAAAACGGTTACCGATTTCTGCGAAATGTGTATCATATCCTCCGTCTCCGCCGATGTATATTTTACGTGAAGGAGTTTCGAACAGGAAAGAAGCCCAAAGGGACTGATTGGCGGATAGTCCGCGACCGGAGAAATGACGGGCGGGCAGACAATGAACCATAAAACCGTTATTAAGATTGGCATCCTCATTCCAGTCAAGCTCTGTGATGCGTTCTTTGTCGAATCCCCAGTACTCGAAATGCTCACCGACTCCTAATGGACAAATCACTGTTCCGATCCGGTCTTTGAGTTTCTTGACCGTAGTATAATCCAAATGATCCCAATGATCGTGGCTGATGACGAGATAATCAATGTCCGGCATATCTTCGGGTTGATAAATATCGGTACCTTTAAACGCTTTATTGACGAAGGATACAGGGGAAGCCATACTGAATACCGGATCTACCAATATACGCTTTCCACTCGTCTGTATCAGATAGGAGGAATGACCGAACCATACCAATACTTCTTCATCTTTCCCTATTTTCCGAAGATCAGTCTTGACTGCTTTTACGGGTTGTTCGGGTCTCAGCCCTTCTATTTTTCGAAAAAGAAAATCCAGGATGCCTTCAAACCGTCCTCTGTCTGAAGTCATTAATGTTGTTTCATGCAGGTTCTGAAATGCTCCGTTTCTGTAGTTAGGAGACTGCTTTACTCTTTCCAGTCGTTCACCGTGGGGAGTTCTTCCAAAACTGGGCTGATTGATGAAGAGTGCGACTGCTACAGTCAACAGCGCTGCTATACCTATTATACTTCCAATGATCATACGTGCTCTAATTTTTTTGAATATACGCATATTAATTAATGACTAATTTATTTATGCGACAAATATACTGGAATTTAGAGGTGTCGGTAGTATATATATTCCGGATTGTTATACCATAATTACCGAAAGTCATTGTATTTAAGAGCCTCTGTCATTCAGAACATTCTCCCCTGGTAACGGGAGGTCTGAATGACAGAGCATAATGATCACTTTAAGACATTGGAGATTTTAGTTTGTCTAGAAATAAATCTTATAACTTATATTGGGAATTAACCCTGTCCCTTCTTTCTCTTCAATTTCAAAGGTCTTTTCATTGTATTGGTAAAAGTGCATTCCGGTGCGCATACCTACATTCAGAATCTTCAATGAGAACTCATGAGATACTCTTTTCTTATTTATCCGGAAGCTGACAGAAACATCACCGTTTATGGAAGGACTGAATCTTTTGCTGTATGCTTTCGTTTCATCAAAAACGATGTCATGCTCTGCCTGACTTCTTTCTTCGTTTACAGGCGTGTAGCGTCCCCCTCCCTGAAAGAATAAACGTCCGTTGAGACTCAGTACGTTTTGTTTAAGTTTACCGACCATCCATTCTTTTCCGGCAAGCAAGTTTAACAGATAGTTTTTATCCAGTCTTGTATTACGCCAAACATTGTCTCCTCCCCTATATTTCGACTTGAATAAAGAACCTGTAATCATATAGTAGAAGCCATTTTTCATATATTGTTCCAGCGTGATGTCTATTCCATAATTTCTGCCTTGACCGGTGTTGGTCAAGATTCTGTCCAAATAAAATTCCTCATGGTTGATGACCGAGAAGGAGGAGTTCTTTTCAACCGGTATGCGGAATAAATATTGGAAATAAGGCTCTATCTTTAAATGTAGGTTTTGATTGATATTCCAGTCGTATGTCATCCCGACATGATGCGCCCGGGAAAAATCCAGATATCGGTTTGACTGGTTCTTGCCGTTGACGACCTTTTCTACAAAATAATAATCCAGCTTTTCCCTGCGACTATGCAACCCATAGGCTAACGCCAAAGAATGTTTCGGATTTATTTTCCATTTTAGGGCAATCCTCGGTTCGATGGATAAGTTATTGTTCAAAGTAAAATATTGGGCTGTTACTCCTAAGCTAGTGACCCAGTTATTATTCAGATTGATAACCGAACTGCTATAGGCCGAAAAGACTGTGCTTTCACCATTGCCTTTTGAAATCTGTTCCATAGGTCTGTTTAATCCGAAATAACGACTGACTTGATAATCAAGATCATAGTGAAGGTTTGTAATCGTAACTCCCGTTCTGTTAGTATGTCTCGGACTGAACTTTGTATTCAGATAAGAATTAAAAACGAAGTCCCACCTGCTGTTCCGGATATCTCCTACTCTGATTAGTTTGTCATCTGCTAGTTGATCTACCACTGTATGATCTTTGGAATAAGTGGCAGACAGGGAAGAACGGACATACGTATTTTCATTTATCACATACTTGTGTGCCAGCCCTCCTGCCATTTTTTCGAGCCTGTTTTCTCCCGATTGCCGATCTCCCAGAGTTTCCCATTTGGAACGCTCCTCTATTGGAGCTTTGTTCCTGTCAATCAGACCTAGTCCCCAAATAGAAAAGGTGCCGGCTTTGGAAGTCGGAAAGTTTAGCTTGAATGCTAAATCCTGATATTTAAGATTCAGGTCATTGCCGGTAGCCAGTGATGTAGTAGAAAAACGATAATTAACGAGATAAGAACTCCCTCGCTTTTTACTGATTGGTCCCTCTGATGACAGATCGATACCCATTAGTCCGACTTGAAAAGCGTGTTCGTACTTTTGATTATTTCCATTGCGCAGGTGCATATCGAAAACACCCGATAATACATTGTTATATTCTGCGGGAAAAGCTCCGTTGTAAAAATCCGAATTTCCGATCACCTGTGTACTCAGAGCTGACAGAAAACCTCCGCCCAATCCCGACAAATCGGCAAAATGAGTCGGATTGGGTATCTCAATTCCTTCCAGCCTCCATTGCGTGAATTGCGGGGAGTTTCCGCGAATGGCTACGGCATTGGTGCCGATGTCTCCCGCCACTCCTGCGAAAGCGGTACTTAATCGTGCCGGATCATCGAAGCCGTTGGCAAATCTGCCGGCTTCTTCCATGCTGATCATACGGCCACCTGTGATAGCCATAGGATTGATCGTCCTGTCTTTCTTTATTTCCGGTCTTACAAGGACTTCTGCCAGGTACTGGATATTCTCGTCCATTGGAATTTCTACATATACTTCTTTGGATGAAGTTACGGATACCTCACTGATTATGCTTGTGTGATATCCCGTAAAAGATGCCTGGATATTATAACGTCCAACAGGAACATTGCTGATTCTGAAGTTTCCAAGACTATCTGTGGAGCCGTTCAAAGAAAGTTCCCCCGATATATAGACAGAGGCATACTCTATCGGAACATTGGTTTTGGAATCGACTACGATTCCTCTTATGGTTTGCGTCAGTTTTTGTGTCTTTTCGTCGATTGTTTCTGTTTTTTGGGCCGGCAGAGAGATAATAATATGATATCCCTTTATTTTGTATGTGTATCCGGTACCTTTCAATATTTGTGTTAATGCCTTCTCAATGCTTGCGGACTTTAGCGACAATGATTGCCTCTTTTTCAGGTTCAGGTTTGACTGTTCGTAAGCTATACTATAGTCTGTTTGTAGTTCTATTTGCTCAAAGGCTTCTTTTAAAGAGATATTTTTGTTTTGAATTGTAATTTTCTTTTCTGCATTTTGGGAAAGTGCCGTCAATGACAGAATGGAAAAAAACAAAAGAATGATTATCTTATCTGGCTTTTTATTCGCATTAATTCGATTCATTATTTTATATTTGTACGTTGATACTTCGTTTTTACTTTGCGGTTTAAATGAGGATAGACATTTCAGAACTGGGAAGAGGGTCTCAAGCTGCTTCCCGGTTCTTTTTGTTCATAGGCTGTTTTCTTGTTATTTGGTTATTATTATTTTGTTCCCGCTCTGCCGATAGCTAAAGCCGATTATATCTCCTAATATATTCAGCATTTCGTCCAGATTCTCATCTTTCAGGAATTTGACGGTGTATCGCCTGGAGGCAGAAAAATCAGCAGAATGATCGATAACAGTATCATAACGTCGTTCCAACGTTCTGAATATTTCTTCGACGGTAGTATTGGTGAAGATTAATTTTCCCTTTACCCAACTATTCGTGTCGACAGCATCTACTGTCGATATCTCAATATCTGATGTCGATTTATTATAGGTGAGTTGTTCGTTAGGCTTGAGTGTTTGAGGAGGACGGGATTGCGTACTCACTTCCACTTTCCCGCTGGTCAATGTTGTAGTGATACTCGCATCATTAGCATACGCCTTTACATTGAACTTCGTTCCAAGTACCTTGACAGAGAGTTGGGATGTTTCTACTATGAAAGGTTTTGCATCATCTTTTCTGACTGAGAAATATGCTTCTCCATCAAGAGTCACGACACGATTCTCTTTGGTAAAAGTTTCCGGATAGGTAATTGTACTTCCTGCATTCAGCCATACTTCGGAACTATCCGGCAGAACCAGGCGTTTTTGTTCGCCATAAGCTGTGGATATTTCTATCTGCTCGTTTCCGGAAGGGATATAATAGAGCACTCCCCCTGCCAATAAGCATATGGGAATGACGACGGCTACAATGCGGACAAACTTATGATATAAAACAATATTTTCAAGATGTTCTTTGTTGTATCCGGTTCTTAAATTGACCCGCTCTAAAGCACTGTATGTTTTCGAATCGGCTTCTGCATCCAGTTCGTTCCAATACTCTAATGAGGCTTTTTCTTTCTCCTCCGCGTTTTCTTCTTTCATAATCCATCGCTGTACCTTTTCCTCCGTTTCAGCAGAAAAACGTCCGGAAAGGAACTTTTTGATGATTCTGGTGATAATATTACTCTTTTCCATTTTTGCTGTATTTACTATATATACAGTCTGATGGCAAAAAGCTCAATAGAAAAGTGGATGTTTTTATAAAAAAGACAATAAAAAGCACGAGATAGCTTTCCGTATCTCCTTTAATGCGAGGCTTAACTGACTTTCGACATTTCTTTTAGTGGTGTTGAGCTGTATTGCTATCTCGGCATTGCTCAACCCTTCCTGGCGGCTCAATGTATAGATCATTTTCCGCTGTTCCGGCATTTTCCCGACAACGTCCTCTATCAATAAGCCTAATTCTTTGGCTATAAGGTCTTCTTCGGAAGTAGAACTATATTCTGTCTCCTGATTATTGTTCAGATAAGTATCGTGTACATACTTATGCTTTAAAAAGTTTATGGCTGAATTTCGGGCAATCGTATGCAGATAAGAACTAAAAGACTTGGATGCATCAATCGAATCATGATTGATCCAAAGATTGACAAAAAGGTCTTCTGTCAATTCTTCGGCATCCGATTCCGATTTTATATATCCGTCGATGAAAGCCTTTGTTTTATTGTAATAGGCTATAAAAACAGTTTCAAAAGCCTTGTGATTTCCATCCTGGAAGGCTTCAAGCGTTTTTATGTCAATGTTATTACTCATGTTGTCCGACTTTCATTTTTATTAGTAAGGACAAAAGAAGTAATTATTTGGCTTAAAAACGCATTCTTTTGAAAATATTTAAGATGTATCCCTGCTAATTATTCTTTTTTGTAATATAAATAATGCCAACCACATTCAGCAAATAACCGAGTAAACAAATAATGGGTGCAATACATATACGAAGTCTGCTAAAGATATCAGGGTTATAGGCGGCAGGGGTACTCCCCTCGCCGCTCATTAATACATATCCTGTGATAATCAATATCGAACCAATCGATAGAACAATATAATTTATTTTACTCAATGCATTTCTCATACTTCTGATAGTTTAATTGTTTTCAAGTTTATATTTCCGGATTTTAGTTTCTAAGGTCCACGATTTGAGAGAATAAAGCATATTTCTCCTCAAAGCGCTGATTACTTAGCCTGTATTCCTCTTTATCAATCTCTTTTACAAGTTCATTATACTGATTCCATTGCCAGAATTTATACAGGCAATCTCTCTGAACCATACTGATCCTGTTGTCCCCTAATGAGAATGCCCAGTTGATGTAATCTTCCGATTCGGCTGTCAGGTACTTTAACAGAGGCATTGCTTTCGTCTTTTCTCCTAGGGCAGCATAGGCTTTGGCTATGTCGAATGACCCGCTTTCATAGATCTCGGAGACATTGTACGCCGGAACAACTTGTTCTGCATAGGCAAGTACCTTTCTGGCTCGGGTATTGTCGCCCTGTCTGATGAGTTCCTTTGCCAGTTGGGCGAAAAGCCTCCGATGATAATAGCAGGTTCGCAGGGTGGTTTCATCCAGATAGAGTCCGGGAGTGTCCAGTCCGCCATACTTATATCTGTTCATTACATTTTCATACAATCTCTCTACATCTATCGCATAGTTATTATCTCTTTTGACATTTCCCCATTTTTTATAATCAAAAGGCGTGAAACGGAAAGCTAATCCTTCCTGAACGAAATAATGATCAAACTTCAGCTTGCTGACCTCACCGACGGATATTGCCATGTACAATGGGCGTTCCCAATTGCAGTTGGCAAGCATTTCCAGCATCAGCATATCTACTTTGGTTAGAATACGCATATCTTTCAGAGAAATATAGATCTTATCCGGTATCGCATTTTTCAGTTCTTCACCTTTCAGATGACGGATGGAGTCGGGAAGCATCATGCCTGACCGAAGCACTGCATCTTTATCAATATTGATGCTGATCGTATCGGTAGGGATTACGTGAAAGTCCTGCTTCTCCGATAATGCCCAGTATTTCAGGATGTTTTTTATCTCAAACGGATCATCGCCAAAACTGTCACGGGCTTCTTCCGGATGTTTCTGATAGAGCTCTTCTATCTGTTTTTTCAGTTCCGGTCGGATGGCTACATATTCGTTTTTTCCTTCCTGATATTGATCTTTACTCCAGGTAATGGGTAATCCGGGTGCATCATACAACGGGCATTGCTGCTGATAAATATACCAATCTGTTTGCGCATAACTCAAATTGCAGATGCGGGTATCTCTGCGTACTCCTTCCGTGTCCTGATTATACCACAAGGGGAAAGTATCATTATCTCCATTACTGAAAATGATAGGATTTCCTTTGTCGGGGAGTGTCATCAAATAATTGGCTCCAAAATCACGGCAGGTGAAACGATTGCTCCGGTCATGATCATCCCACGTCTGACTAGCCATCTGAACCGGAATCAGC
The DNA here is from genome assembly GCA_019412825.1 of Bacteroides thetaiotaomicron. Lineage (GTDB taxonomy): Bacteria > Bacteroidota > Bacteroidia > Bacteroidales > Bacteroidaceae > Bacteroides > Bacteroides thetaiotaomicron_A. Next base: position 66,203 of record DXOL01000013.1, read on the forward strand.
AGGCAGAGAAACATTAACAGGCTGACTTGAAGTACTGACGACTTCTTTTTTCGAAGTGCGTCACACAATCCGGCAGCTCCCATTCCTATCCAAATAGCAAAAGCATAGAATGAACCTGCGTATGCATAATCCCGTTCACGGGGCTGACCGGGAGTCTGGTTCAGATATAGCACAATAGCCAGACCTGTCATGAAGAAAAGGAAAAACACGATGCTAAACTGTTGCATCCCCTTCTTTCCCCGCATCCACTGCCAGTAAATCCCGATTAATCCCAATAATAGCGGCAAAGCGTAAAATACGTTATGCCCTTTATTCTGACGCAGAGATTCGGGTAAAAGTTCCTGATCACCAAGCCTTAGATTATCTAACAGAGGAATACCCGTGATCCAGTTTCCATGCTCCGGTTCGCCATGTCCCTGAATATCGTTTTGACGCCCGACAAAATTCCAGAGAAAATAGCGCCAATACATATAATTGAGCTGATAAGTGAAGAAGTAGGTAAGATTCTCTTTTTGAGTGGGAGCTCCGTCCGTTCCTCCCGACCAGCTTTTGTAGGAGGAAGCCATGCGATCATTCCACATTCGTGAAAACAACATATTTTGAGTATAACATACTTCCTCTTTATTTCGAATCACTTTATATTTCCCCTCTTCCTTATTCGGTCTGTAGACAGCACCACCCGTTTTCATTTTTACTTTGTAATAATCTCCTTCGGGCACATACTCCGGTTCGGAGGCATACGTTTTGCCGTAAAGTAAAGGGGCGCTTTCGTATTGCTCCCGGTTCAAATAGCTTTTGAGTGCGAAAATATTATCCGGAGCATTCTCATTGAGCGGTGTATTGGCATTGGCACGAATCAATATCACTGCATAGGTGGTATAACCTACGGTAAGCATAAGTGTGCACCATAAAGCTGTATTGATCAATCGTTTTTTGAAACGATAGATACCGGCTATGAGCAGGAAAAATGTGATAGCCAGAAAGACAATCAGTCCTGTTTGGAAAGGGAATCCCAATACATTGATAAAGAGTAGTTCGAACCATCCTCCAATATCCGCCATTCCGGGAATGTACACAAAAAGTATCAATACAATAAGCAGACCGGATAAAGCAATCGCCGCAATAGCTCCTTTGAGCGAAATCGTTTGATATTTCTGATAATAGAAAACCAGTACAATCGCCGGAATGCAAAGCAGATTGAGCAGATGTACTCCGATGGAGAGTCCGATTATATAGGTAATCAGAATAATCCATCGGTCACCATAAACGGTGTCTGACTCATCCTGCCAGCGCAGAATCATCCAGAAAACCAAGGCAGTAAGAAAAGAAGAGAAAGCATATACTTCTCCCTCTACTGCGCTGAACCAGAAAGTATCACTAAAAGTATATGCCAAAGCTCCTACCAGTCCGGAACCGAGAATGATAATCACGTCGGTTACTGACAGATTCACTTTTTCTTCCTTCAGAAGATATCTGACCAAACGAGTGATACTCCAAAAAAGAAAGAGGATGCATCCTGCACTTAGCAGTGCATTCAGAAAGTTGACCGTACGTGAAACCTGAGAGGGATCGGAAGCAAACTGTGTAAACAGATTACCTACCAGCATATAAAAAGGTGCACCGGGCGGATGTCCGACCTGTAACTTTTCGGCACATGAAATAAACTCGGGACAATCCCAAAAACTGGCAGTAGGTTCGATTGTCATTCCATATACGAAAGCTGCTATCAGGAAGACAAGCCAACCACTGAAATCATTCCATCTTTTAAATAATAAGTAGTTCATAGTTCTGTAACTTTTTTGTTTGCAAAGTTATAGAACAAGGAGGTAAAATCGTAATTTTCAGCCGGACGGATACGGACGTATCCTCTGTGTAAAACGTTGATATACAAATGATTTAATCAGACGACTCCGGACAAATACGGACTACAATGATTTGATGTAGTCTTCCAGTGATTCTTTGGAGCTTACAAGCATCAGTTTCTCCGTTTTTATTCTGGAGATTCTTCGGGTAAGTGTTTCTACTGTCAGTTTCATCATATCGGCAAAGCAGGTAGGCTGGATACCTTCGCGAAGGAAAGCACATACTCTCAAATCTTCTTCTGTAAGTTTGGGACTTATCTCTTTCAATTTGGAAACAAGCCCATATACTCCCTCCTGTAGTCTTAATAATTCATTCCAGTCTTTCTCTGAAAAAGGAACAGTCTTGGAAGGAGAAACAGCCCGTTCTTTTATTTGCCGGACTTTCGATACTACCGGAGAACTTTCATAAATATGCTCTTGAAGTGACTGATATTTTTCTTCCAGATAATTACACTGCAACAATAATTTATCTGACTCTGCCTCTTTTTGCAGCATTTCATCTTTAAAAGTATTCAGCTGAGAATATACAAACTTATTTCTCTTCCAAAGAAGACCAAGCAACAGGGACATCACACCAAATACTCCTAACGCAGAAGAAAGAATGATTTTCGAATCGCCTGTCTGATCGTTCAGCATTAACTGGCTGGCATAGGCTTTTCTTTCCATTTCCAGTGCTTCGTCGAAATGACCGTATTTCTGATAATAAAGGCTGCAACGTCTGCACACCTTGGCTACATAATCATATTTCTCTGTGAGAGCAGCGAGTCTGATCGCTTCCTTAAAATGAATCTCCGCTTCCTTTTTCTGTTCCAGGTCGCTTTCTACACACGCCAGATAAAAATAAGCCTTTGATTGCAGAAGTTCATCGCCATGTTGTTCAAAATAAGACACCGCCTGACGGATTTGTGCATCAGACGTATGGACGGTATTTTTATCTTCATTCAGTTGGGTGCACAGCAGATTATACTCTGCAAGCTGTGCCTCGTTCATTTGATTAATCTGAATATTTTCGAGAATAATAGATGCCGTATCCGGGTCCTGCCCCATTAGCTGTGCGGCTTTGTCTAATCCCTGCTTTACATTAGTCCCTTCCGGATGGCATGCTGCCAGTGAAAGGACAACCACGTATAATAAGATTCGAAGATTATTCATAACTCTGCTTTTATCTTTGTATACAAACGATTGGATTTGCAAATATAAAAAATAATATGATACATACACCTCTATAAACCATACAAAAAATGGTGTCACTATCCTCTTCTCATAGTGACACTATGCTCCTCCCATAGTGACACTATACTGTGATCATAGTTACACCATCACGACAGGATAGTGTAACTATATTATTTCTCCTCCTATTATTAGGTATATCGCAGGTTACTCTCATGCTTTTTTTGACAAAGATCAAGTGATGACGGACTGTTTATTAAGAAGATTAGCTGTATCTTTGTAACAAATAAAAATTGTATATCATGATTAAGAACATTGTATTTGATTTTGGCGGAGTGATTGTAGACATTGATCGCGATAAAGCAGTTCAGGCGTTTGTCAAACTGGGATTGGCAGATGCCGATACTCGTTTGGACAAATACCACCAGACCGGAATCTTCCAGGAACTGGAAGAAGGAAAGTTGAGTGCTGATGAATTTCGGAAGCAATTGGGAGATCTGTGCGGTCGCGAACTGACGATGGAAGAAACCAAACAGGCATGGTTAGGCTTTTTCAATGAAGTGGACTTGCGAAAACTCGATTATATAATGGAGCTTCGTAAATCATATCATGTGTATCTTTTGAGTAATACCAATCCTTTTGTTATGTCATGGGCATGTAGTCCGGAGTTTTCATCCGAAGGGAAACCGCTGAACGATTATTGCGACAAGCTATATTTATCTTACCAGTTGGGACATACCAAACCGGCTACCGAAATATTCGACTTTATGATAGAAGACAGCCATATCATTCCTTCCGAAACGCTCTTCGTTGATGATGGAAGTTCGAATATTCACATTGGCAAAGAACTTGGCTTCGAAACCTTCCAACCGGAAAACGGTGCTGATTGGCGGGAAGAGTTAACTGCCATTCTAAATAAGTAATCCATACGGGCTGAAAAGGTGGTCAGAATCTTTTCAGCTCTTTCTTTTCAAATGTCCACTCCGGTGTATACAGTCTGCCACTGTCTGTATCTGTCAGTTCATACCAAGGTGACAGATTTCGGTTGGCAGGATTGACGAGGATATGTATCTGCTGGGCGGGCATATAACTTTGTGCCAATAAAAAAACTTTCTTTTTTGTCTTCGGGTGAATTGCCACATCTACTACTATCACGGCATGGCCTGGCGAACCTCCTTTGATAAACACATCTCCTGCTTGCAGTGAAGTATAAGGAACCGTACGAAGTTCTTTTGAAAGGGAAGCGGTGCCGGCATACATGAATACCATATTCAAGTATTTACGAAAAGTCTTATATGAATAGTCTTTGCCTCCTGCGGCATACCATTCTACTTTATTTCCGGTTACTTTGATACGGTTTCCTTCCGCCCATTTCTTATATTCTGCCGGAAAGCCGTTGGTAAAGTTAAATTTGATTTCTCCGTATCTTTTCTGTGCCCATAGATATTCTGCCCGCAAGCGCATTACTGCATCCGCACATTGCTGTAAATCGCGATTGCCTATTTCCATATCTACTACGGCGAATGCGGCAGCCTGATTTCTTTTCTCCCGTCCATTGTAAAGTAAAACCTTACTCCCTTTGGGCAATAATGGGAGTTGGCGCAGATAGGCGGCAAATGAATGTTCATCGCATACCTCACGAGTGTAGCCCGTAGGAGGAAGAATGGTGCTTTCCACTGACTGTCCCAGCGATACTATAATTGAAGTCAGACATACTATGCTGAATATAAGTATTCTTTTCATATCGTTATTTTTTCCGAAGATAGGATATCTTTTGCAGAAAACCAAGTTTTGCAGGAGGAAGCTTCTGACCCCGTCTTATCAGAATACTATTCGGCAAAAACAGTATTTTCGGATATTCTCTTTATCTTTGCCGCAAATAAAAGAATATGCAACCACAAATCATACTCATTACCGGAGCTTCTTCCGGATTCGGAAAGATCACTGCGCAAATGCTATCAGAACAAGGTCATATCGTTTACGGTACGAGCCGGAAACCTTCAGAGAATATAGGTAAGGTACGAATGCTCGTCGTAGATGTAACCAATAGTCTTTCTGTTCGTCAGGCTGTAGAACAAATAATATCCGAGCAGGGACGGATGGATGTACTGATTAATAATGCCGGTATGGGAATTGGCGGAGCATTGGAGCTGGCTACCGAAGACGAAGTGAGCATACAGATGAATACAAATTTCTTTGGCGTGGTCAATATGTGTAAAGTGGTGCTCCCATATATGCGCAAAGCGCGTCGGGGAAAGATAATCAATATCAGCTCCATTGGCGGAGTAATGGGCATTCCTTATCAGGGATTTTATTCTGCTTCCAAGTTTGCAGTTGAAGGATATAGCGAGGCTCTGGCGCTGGAAGTTCATCCGTTTCATATCAAAGTCTGCCTGGTGCAGCCGGGAGATTTTAATACCGGATTTACCGACAACCGGAACATCTCTGAACTGACCGGACAAAATAAAGATTATGCTGACAGTTTTCTAAGATCATTAAAGATTATTGAAAAAGAAGAGCGTAACGGATGTCATCCCCGCAAGTTGGGTGCTGCAATCTGTAAAATAGTAGCGCGTAAAAATCCTCCTTTTCGAACTAAAGTAGGTCCGCTGGTGCAAGTTCTGTTTGCTAAAAGCAAGAGCTGGCTGCCGGATAGTATAATGCAATATGCTCTTCGGATATTCTATGCTATCAGATAAAAAAAGTTTCATGCCTTGAAACTGTTGGTTTCAACGGTTGAAACTTTTTGTTTCATTGCTTGAAACTAATTGTTTCAAGGCGTGAAACTAATTGCGTGTAATGGAGCGGTAATCAGTTCTTCGGAACTAATTCCAAAAACATAGTAGTCGTCAATAATACAGCCAGCCCGATGCAGACTGTTATCAATAACCAGTTAATATACTTAGCTTTGGGCTTGGTATCTGCGTGCAGATTATTCAGGAAGTATTCTCTGAAGAAGAGATAGAGTCCCGGAATAGTCGCACTTGCCAAAAGGAAATCTTCCGGTATCTGGAAGAAGTAAGTCTTAGATAATCCGATCAACGACCAGTGGCAAAGGAACAATACCAAAAACATATTTACCTTGTGTGCAAACAGCAACAGCAGTCCGATAGTAAATACCACTACAGAGCAAGGCATCACCGGAGAAGTCATTTCCGGGAAAGATAGCCCGCGTGCCAACGATACCATAGGATAAATGAAAGGCATTGCCAGCAATACATAAGATAACAGATCATATTTGTGTGTACGTTCGAAAGTCGTATATCCGGTGATCGCATCCCACATCCAGATAACAGCCATCACTCCCCAGAACATAGCCATCACTCCGTTATAGCTGCGTTCTTCGCAGTAGATAAAGTAATAGACAATGGAAATCCACGAATAAAGACCTATCATATAAATCTTCATTCCCATCTTCACCCACGGACGTGGTTTGCTGATAAGCAATGCGGTCAGCACAATACCGATCAGAATGACAATAATCTGCAAAAGCCAGGTGGCTGAATTATAATATGCAATTGTTCTCCAAAAAATCTCCATAAAAGTAGTTTAATTAATGTCTTGTTAAAGAAAAGGCTCTGCGCGGGAACAGGAACATCGGGAATGTAGCTCCGACCGCCAGCATGAAAATTACTGTACTTGCCACCAAAGTGTTGGAGAAGAACATCTCCTGCATCTTCATATACTTATCATGCAGTTCCGGTTTATTCGCCGTTTGCAGGCACATAATAAGAGAGAACACCATGTTGTACGCAAATTTTCCCGGAATCATCGGAAGCAACGCAGGAATATACAGCACCGTCATCGGGCAATATACCCGCTTTCCAAGCCATAAGCTACCGAAGCCGATCACTAATCCACCGAATAAAGAAGCCGTAGCAATATCTACACCCAAGTAAGTCATCAGACAGAAACGGCACGCATGTCCCAATGCCGCCAATATTGCAATCATTTTAAATGCACGCAACGGAGGATCAGAAATTGCGCCAAATCCGATACCTGCTATCGCTGCAAAGAAACCATCAGAAAGAATATCAAGTGCTACCATATCAAATTAAACTGTTTTTTACCATTAATAATGTAAAGGAAAGACCGATGGCAATGCTGACAATCAGCAAAGAGGCTTCCGTCAAACGGGCAAATCCTGTCAAAACGTATCCTTCGACAACATCAATCACTCCATTAATCAAAGGAACACCGGGTACAAGATAAAGAACGCTGGTTGCCAGTGCGATCTCGGAAGTTGTGTCGAAAATCAGGGCGGTGGAAGCGCAGAGCGACGCAACGAAAGCCGAAACAATGAATATAATATAATGATTCATTTTCTTCTTTTGCATCTGCTGTTTCAGGTATAGTCCTGTGAGAGTGGCCGAAAAGACGATTCCCATCGAAATTAAGTCACCGCCAAACAGTTTGCAGAATGACGCATTGGCAAAGCCTACCAATATCAAAACAAACAGAGGATGTATCATCGGAGCAGAGACTATCTTTTTGTATTTCTCTTTCAGTTCTTCCAACGATAATTGTTTGTCTACTGCTTCCCAACTCAATGCGCTCAATTCGGAGTTATGCTCAAAGCTGATAGGGTGTGCAGGAATATCTATAACCTCGTTGCAGGCTTCATTCGTCTCTTTATCAATGATTGTAAGAATGATGTTTTTATGAAATACGCCCAGCTTGACATCTAAGCCAAAAGCTTCTCCGATACGTTTGGAATTGCGCACAACACGGGAGGTATGTACCCCCGCTCCCATTAGATGGGCTGAATATTCGGCTATGAATTTACCTATGGATAATAAAGATTCGCTTGTCTTCATGTATGTGATATTTTTTTTAATCGGCTGCAAAAGTACAAAAAAGAGTAATAGCAGGAAAGGTAAAACACAAAAAATAAATACCTTTGCCTGCATAAAAAGAATGACTCATGAACAACCAATTTACATATCCAAAAGAGAAAATACGTTTTGCCATCCTGACTTTCTTCTTTGCCCAAGGGCTCTGTATGGCAAGCTGGGCAAGCCGTATCCCGGATTTCAAAGATGTATTTGCAGCCAATTATGCATTTTATTGGGGGCTGATTTTATTTATGATACCGGTCGGCAAGTTTGTAGCAATTCCTTTGGCGGGTTATCTTGTATCTAAATTAGGGAGCCGTACAATGGTACAGGTCAGCATTTTGGGATATGCCATGTCCTTACTTTGTGTCGGATTGGCTCATGAAGTCTATTTGCTGGGATTCCTGCTTTTTTGTTTCGGAGTTTTCTGGAACTTGTGCGATATATCGTTCAATACGCAAGGGATCGAAGTGGAGCGTTTGTATGGTAAGACAATTATGGCAACTTTTCATGGAGGATGGAGCTTGGGAGCCTGTACCGGAGCACTTATCGGCTTCGTGATGATTCTGACGAACACATCTCCTGTCTGGCATTATATGCTGATAGCCGCTATTATCCTTGTCATAGTACTGGCAGGACGAAAATATCTGCAAGAAACAGCGCTTCCTATTGATGATACTCCGAAACCAGCCCTTGAAACAACAGGCAAAACAGCAGATAAAACTCCGAATGGATTCCGGCTGTTATTCCAAAAGCCGGAAATGCTCCTTTTACAATTAGGATTAGTCGGATTATTTGCACTCATCGTAGAGAGTGCCATGTTCGACTGGAGCGCTGTCTATTTTGAATCGGTTGTCCATGTGCCTAAATCATTGCAAATCGGCTTCCTTGTATTTATGGTCATGATGGCTATGGGACGATTCCTTACGAATTATGCTTACCAGCTTTGGGGGAAGAAAAAAGTATTGCAACTGGCAGGCAGCCTTATTTGTATCGGCTTCTTCATTTCCGCTTTGTTGGGCAATACGTTTGAGTCAATGGCAATGAAAGTGATCATTAATTCATTAGGCTTTATGCTGGTCGGACTAGGTATCTCATGTATCGTACCTACTTTGTACAGCTTTGTAGGAGCCAAATCAAAGACACCTGTCGGCATTGCGCTCACCATCCTGTCGAGTATTAGTTTTATTGGTTCGCTGATCGCTCCTTTGCTTATAGGCGCTATCACGCAAGCGTTTGATATTCGTGTCGCTTATATGATTATAGGTATACTAGGCGGCTGTATCGTACTTATCGTCAGTTTCTGCAAGGCATTTGAGATTCGGGAAGAAAACGAATTGTAGATATATAAAACGCAGTCTCTCACAGTACTTGATCACTCAAGCGTCTGTGAAAGACTGCGTCAATCTTTTTACTAACCTTAACTAACCTAACTTCTATCTAATCTAACTACAAAATGTTCGAAAAATCTTTTATACTACTAACAATTCTATCCTTTAAATCTTGGTTCTCTACCAGTGAAAAGTCGCAGGCAACATCTGCCGGAGCCAGTAATACGGCCTTAGCTTCTTCTGCATCTGCTATCTGTTCCGGGTGCTCTTTGAAATAAGTTTCCCATTGGGAAGCTGCTTCCGGAGTTACACCCAGTACATAATTGATGAAATCATCATCCGTCAAAAAATCCTTTACCTTAGAGCACATATCGCATCCTTTTTAAGCGTTTACATAGATAGGACGCTGTTACCCTGTGTATGTACTCAACTAAATATCCTTTTTACTAAAATTAACTTGCCAGACTACGCAATTTTGTCAATCCTCGGTGCATCAGGTTGCGTACAGACTGATAGTTCATGTTCATAATCTCGCAAATATCCTCGTATTTTTTTTCTTCTATATAATATAATGTAAGTGCTTCACGCTGACGGGGAGAAAGCTGGTCCAGTAAACGCTTTACCAGCGAGAACTCATTTTTGCGTTGCTCTTCTTCCATATAGTCATCTTCTACGTCTGTAGGAGCTACTGCATTTACATCTTCTACGGCTGTATCAGACATATACATACGTTTGCGGAGTTCATCGCAGAGCTTGTTCTTTAATGAGATGAACAAATAAGACTTCAAGTTATCAATGGTTCCTAATTCGTCCCTCTTTGTATAGAGCTTAACGAAAATATCATGGATGCAATCTTTCAGTAACTCTTTATCAATGGTCAACTTCAATCCGTAATTAAAAAGAATGTTGATGTGCAAATCATATAGCTGCGAAAAAGCTGCCATATTTCCCGCTTGAAAAGAAGCGAGTAAAGTTTCGGTTGAATTATTAGTCTGTTCCATCATAGCATTAATTCGATTGATTTGATGTTGCAAAGCTAAGCAGAACTGACCTCAACCACCGGTAAAATCTGGTTTGTAGGTTGAAAAAATAAGTATCATGTTTTATAACACTCTTTTGTTAGAAATTACCTATAAAATGGAAAAATCCCGCTGATGACTGATCAGCGGGATTTTTTGTTTCAGAGTTTATGGAACCAATAAATGCCTTCTTTCTTATCCGGTACCTTTAATTTGTATACTCCATTAATTTTCAATGATTTATCTATAACAATCATCTTCCCTGAACCGGGATGTATGTACTTTAAGATATACTTTCCGGACGATAATTGAACAGGAATTTCTGTTCCGGACTTGGAATAAATGATACTGCCGATATCAGATTTTACCATTTTCTTATAGTTGTCGGTATCGGTTTCTTCCACTTCCATAGCCGCTGCATCCTTCAGGAATGCTTTATCTGTGCACGGGATTACAGGACATGAACCGCCGGCCATGAATACAGCCCATCCCATAGCCGGATAATTCTGTGCATAGAAGGTTACGGCTTTCTCCGGGAACTTCTGACGATATTCGTGGACAGCCTTGTAAGCTTCGGTGAAAGTAACCTTTCCGACTTTCATCTTACGCATATGTTGGCGGGGAGCCATATTCTTCCCTCCTTCCGGTGCAAAGACTCCATCCGTTTTATAGTGCCAGTAGCGGATATCAATAATATCCACCACAGCCGCACGCTTCGGATCGGCAAGGATAGCGTCCTGTACATCTTTTGTGGTACTTAATGCTACTTTGGCCTTCTTTCCGGTTTCAGTTTCCCATTCGGCAATCACATCCAGCCAAAACTGTACAAAGTGTAGTGGACCTGTAAATTCGGCACTTGTCAGCTGAATGACATTCGGGTTATCTGCAAAGTTGTTCAGACACTGGCGGATGTATTGTCTGTGTAACTCACGGCGAACCGGATGAGTAATATCATAAAACATATCTGCAACAAAGATTCGTTTGTCTCCGGCAAACGGAGCAGGTTCCGGAAATCCGGTCTGATTGATATTATTGGTGCTTCTCCACGGACAATCTACCCAGTGTGCACCTGCTTCCAGAATATTGTGCTGGAAATAGTTCTCATGGAATAGCAATAGTCCGTCTTTACTTCCTTTTTCGGCAAACTCTTTCAATCGTGACCAATACCATGCATTAGGGCGGTTCAGATCATATTTGCTCAGTCCTTCCCAGGCAGTACCCTGACCGCTACGACCGAAAGGTTGTTCGTAGAAAGGCCCCCATACATCTCCGTCACGACGGCGCACTCGTTCATGATCATCCCGGCGGCGGTCATACCAAAGTCCGTAGTTTTGATCAAATACCAATATATTCTTTTGTTTCATATAGCCGATTACGGAATCGATGCGATCTGTCAGTCCCAATCCTTCACGTCCGGGGACAAAACGGGTGATGGCAGGGCTTGCTTTTTTCAGAAAGCTGGTTTTAAGTTTTCCATTCCACCAAGGGGTGGTATGGCTACCTCCTACCAACAAAGTACCGTCCATTTGGATACGTCCGTTTGCTATAGTTACTTCCGGTTGTGCCGATGTCTTGTTCGGAGTTACCTTCTTTTCTTTCATATCATCGATTGATTTTACTCCGGACATAGCTATTGAAGGAGCAAAGGCTCCTTGTTCAATCCAGTGTTCCAATGTCAGGCGGGGATTGTAAGCCTCTTTGGCCAGTTCCATAGCAACTTCAACGGTCGGACTGCTGGTGGCGCTTGTATTCCTTGGCAGGATACGGGCACGTTCTGCACATTTCTTCTGCAAACGATCCTCCAATTGAGCATAGAAAATGCTTCGGGGCTGCACATGATTGTTTGATTGTGCCCATTCGCCGTCACCGGAGAATTGCGCCCAACATCCGTACGCACGGTTCATGGCATCTTTTGCCGGAGCATAACACTCTATTTCGGCAGCGGTACATTGCCAAAACAGACTATTTGCCGTATTCCATCCCGCTCCGTTCTTGTCCTGTCCCAGATTCTTGAAACTCAGATTATGCCCGTCTATATTAACCACGTCAAACAATAAACCGCATGCCCATGCATCAATAGATCCGCTGAAACCTAAAGACTCATACGAATCACATTGTACGAAAGCATTCGGTCCGGCAGCACAATATCCGGCCGCAAAGTCATGAATACCCTGTTCCGAATAGCAGCGCTGGAAAAGTGTCTGTTGTCCTAAGGTATAGAAAGTACAGCGGCGCATTCCTCCAATTTCAGAAACAGGTTCCCGTGAGATACAGTCCTCAACCGTGATTTGGGAACCGGTACGCTGAACAAGGATTGCACTTCCTGCAAAGTGCTTAAAGCTCACCCTGCGTACCCAGCAATCTTCGGCATCTTCGATAGAAATACCTGTCCAGCAATGATCTTCATCTTTAGGGTACCGTTTGTCATAGTCGGAAATCAGAGTCATGTTTTCTACTCCGCACTCCCGGATGCGTCCGTTCCACTGATAAGTAATCACGGAAGAAGTACCGTATTTAGCATCTAGCGCCACTGTCAGCGGAGCGTCCAGCGTTATCTGATTACCGTTTACTTCTGTCACGGTTCTATCCCAGGTGAGATCCATATCTCCTTCTTTCCAGCCCAGCGCACTGATTCCTCCGCCAAAGATATCACATCCTAATGAAGCAATCCATTCTTTGCCGGACGGACGGTTCACCAGTATCCGATCTCCCTTTTTCAACGAAGTACCTGAAGCAATTTCCAATGTCCTCGCATTTACCGGAACATACTTCGAGAGTACCTGCAATGTATCCTGCACCTTCAGATCGTCTGTCCCTTCCATATAGATCAGGGCACCTCTGTCCACTCCTTTTTTTAGAAGTATCGTTTTCTCTTTATCCACTCCGCGCAGTACGATGCCGGAGGCATTTATACGAAGGCTTCCGGATAAAGAGAATTCTCCCTGATCCAATAAAACGGCTCCCCTGAAACCGGAAGCATCAGGTACTAATGAGGCGACATAGTCAATGGCGCGTTGAATACGTAATGTATTATCTCCTGCTGCCCAAGGCACAAACACGGCATTGCGGACAGAAGGAATATCCTGTTCGGAGCCCTTGTAGCCACAGTACGAGAAATCAAGAATCCGGTTTCCCTGTTCGTCATTCAAGTAAGTGATCCGGTCATCCTTAACCTGTAAAGCAAAGGTTTGCGCATATCCCTGCGCAAACCCTATGCTCAATAATCCTAAAAGGATAGTTCTTAATTGTATATTCATTACAATAAACGTTGTTTTCTAATTATTCAATCCTGAAAGATCATTTGACCATAAGCAAATCATACGATTAAAACAGACTTTTCCGTTTGGATAATGTATCGTAGTTGTTCTTCAGATCTGTCCAGTCTACTTTCTTCTTTGTATCCAACCCATTGATATATTTCTCAATATTGGTATAGCCGTCTCCATTACAGTCCTCCTTTGCATCAGTCGGATCGTTCGGATTCAGTCCGTTGGCAATTTCCCATGCGTCCGGCATACCGTCACTATCCGAATCAAGATATGCTTCTCCTTTGTACTCAGGAAGTCCGCCCACCTGACGGATATCGGTGATGATACCTTGTTTGTAGGAGTCTGCCGGCAAGCGTCTTTTCACGTAAGGAGAGACAAATTCCGGAGCATCTTTCGCATAAATCGCTTTTCCTGTTTGTACAGTCTTGATGACGCGCGCATCTACCGCATCCCGTTTCGGGAGAGTAGCACCTACATTATTCAATACAAAGTTATAAGCTTTTTTGGTATCCATAATCGTCACAGGCGACATTTTGAATGCTTCGTCCACTCTGATTTGCGGTAAGAACTTTCCCTCATCCACTTCACTGGCAAGCTGAACTCCGCCATCCCAGTTATCTTTTGTCACTTTAGCATTTCCGTGAACGATGTTACCGTTTACATAAGCCTTTCCGAAGGACATCGGTTTGCTTTTATCGCGTCCGGCTTCCGGTTTCAATATACGATAGGAAATAGGTTTATCCAGCGGGGTGATAGGACCGGGCTTAAAATAGTTATTGATTATATTATAAAAACTCTTGTTGTCTCCTCCGTCGATAGAACGGTTCCACCAGTTGAAAACAACATTGTTTACGAAGTTAAAGTCTCCGTCCATACCCACCGAACTGTTACGACTGATATTGGAAGCGAAAAGATTACGGCAGAACATACTATTATGCCCTCCGATAGTGGCGCCAAACGCATGATTATAAGTATCCAATGCTTCCGAGAACATCGAATTCTGAATGGTAATGTTCACAGTAGGCAACTTCAGTCCGTGCCCGGTTTCATCCCTGTTGTAGACGTGGCGATAGATAGACATATTTTCATCCAGTCCCCAGCTTGCCGAGCAGTGGTCCACTATAATATTGCCGACTGCATTTCCTCCTACTGCGTCATCACGGAAAGCAACATCCTGTGCCCCCCGACGGAAACGCATATGGCGAATCACTACATCATGAGTATCGATCAGAAAAGAATGACCGGTCACGCAGATACCGTCTCCTGGTGCTGTCTGTCCGGCAATCGTTACATAAGGGGCACGTACACTGATCGGGCTTTTCAGGCGAATAATACCTGACACATTAAATACAATAACACGTGCACCACCAGTTTCACAGGCTTCGCGGAATGTGCCGGGACCGGAATCTTCCAGGGAAGTTACCACAATCACTTTGCCTCCACGACCGCCGGGAGTGTACATACCACCACCTTCCGCACCGGGGAAAGCCGGAATATTACTTTTGATCAAATCTTCCGGTTTGGAAGCCCAAGGCTTGTAAGGTCTTCCTAGCTTTGCTTCTTCCAAAACTGTCGGCAAGGCTTTTTCCCATGCCGCATTTGATTTCTGTTCGAACTCTGCTTCTTGTTTTGCTCCTCTTTCTTTTACCGAGTCGGGGATCACCGGATATTGGGCTGCCACAGGTAGTACACAGGCAACCAACATCCATGCTGATAATACTTTCTTAATCTTGTCCATTCTTCCGAATCTTAATAGGTTTTTAGAAAAGACGATTAAGAAAGTATTTTGTAATCGGTCTTTCTATCCTTTCCGCCATTCATTCATATATTCACGGGGAGTCTGATTATATTTCTTGCGGAAACACTTGCTATAGTAGCCCGAATCTTTGAATCCGACAGCAAACGCTACTTCCGAAACACTCAAATCCGTATTTTTAATCAGTTCGATCGATTTATTCAGGCGAATCTCCTTTACCAGGTCGACAGGTGCCAGTCCGGTAAGGCTTTTCAGCTTTTTGAAGAATGCCGAACGGCTCAGTCCGATGCCGGAAGCGATCGTATCAATATTGAAATCACTGTCGTCCATGTTTTCCTCGATCACTTGGTGTATCTTTTCAAGGAACTGCACATCTTTCTTCACCAGATATTGTTCGTAGCTGTCTTCTTCCGTTGTCGTCTGGTTCTCCATTTGCTGGCGGATACGTTCGCGGAACAGTTTCCGTTCGCCGAGCAGCTGATCGATCCGTGCCAACAGATACTCTTTGCTGAATGGTTTGGTTATATATGCATTCGCCCCCAGAGTGATCGCTTTGGTCTTGGCACCTTCATCGTTCTTTGCTGTCAGAATAATGACAGGGATATGACTGATCTGAAAATCCTTTCGGATAGATTGCAGCATTTCCAGTCCGTCCATTTCCGGCATCATCTGATCGGTCACTACGATGTCCGGATGATACAGATGCACTTTCTTCAGCCCTTCTACGCCGTTATTGGCTATATGGATGTTGAATTTATCTTCCAATTGCAGTTTTATCAGCTGGCATAAGTCTTTATTATCCTCTACTAGCAGAAGAGTCGGTAATGAAGCATCAATTTCCAGTTCCTCCTCCGGCTCCTTTTCTGAAATGATATCCATCTCCTTATTTGTAGCGGCAGGAACTGTTTCCGTATCACTGACATAGAAGTCTACTTCCGACGGACGATAATGGTCCTTGTCCAGCAATAGCTCTACAATAAACACGGCCCCCTGCCCTTCCGGACTTTCGGCACGGATGATACCGTGATGCAGGTTTACTATTTCTTTGGAAAGTGCCAACCCGATGCCCGTACCCTGATAATGTGGGTTATTCGCATTCTCCCCTTGTGAGAAACGTTCGAAAATCTCACTCAGCTTATTTTGCGGAATGCCGACACCGTTGTCTTCCACCCGTACATAACAGGATTTCCCGTCATCCGTCAATCCGGTAGTTACATAAATACTTCCACCGGAAGGAGTAAATTTGAACGCGTTCGATATGACGTTGCGGATGACAATACTCAGTTTGTCCTTATCTGCCCATACCATAATCGGTTCGTCCGGCAGCTGGAAGGTGAAACTGATTTCATTTTCCTCCGAAAGTACACGGAATTCTTTTTGGAAAGAAGCTATCATTTCATTGAAATCGATCAATGATACGTGTAGACGCATCTTGCCATTCTGAATCTTTCGGAAATCAAGAATCTGATTGACCAGTTGTAACATTTGGTTCGTATTCTTTTCCATCAGGTCCACGTATTGCAGTCCTTTCGGAGACAGTTCTTCCCGCTCCTTCAGTTCTTGTATCGGACCTTTTATCAGTGTCAGAGGAGTACGAAGCTCATGGGAAATATTGGTAAAGAACTTGATTTTCATTTCCGAGACTTTCTGCTCGATATAAATGTCGTTCTTCATCTTAATCATGAAGAAAGCCAGACGCAGACCGAAATAGAGGGCTGCGATGCCAAGGATTACATAGATAAGAGTTGCCCACCAACTCAGCCACCACGGTGGAAGAATGGTAATAGCCAGTGTACAAGCTGATACAAGTTCCGGATTGGCTTCATCCATTGTTTCTACACGGAACACGTAATCTCCGGGAGGTACATTGGTATATGAAGCAATGCGGTTTTTGCCGTTATAATGCCATTCCTTCTCATATCCTTCGAGTATGTAGCGATAAGATACCCGATTCTGATTGTAGAAGTTTAATGCGGCAAACTCGATTGTGAACATAGACTGATTATACTTCAGTTGAAGTGCATCGGTGTATGTGATAGATTCTTGAATCGGACAGTTGCTCAGACTGCGCAGATCACGATTGGATACTTTGAAGTCTACAATATGGGTATCATAATTGGTATGCTGCGTTTCCAGTTTATCAGGAGAGAATGTCAGAATACCCTGTCGTGAACCGAGCCATAAGTCTCCGTTCAATGCACGCAGCGCACTGCCTTCTTCCAGTTCGACATTCAGGAAACCGTCGTATTTGTCATAGTTGCGGAACTGCTCTGTCGCCTTATTAAAGCAGGACAGGCCGATCTCGGTAGTGAACCATAAATTACCGATTTTATCTTCCACGATGGACTTGACCACGTCGTTATTCATTCCTTCACGTATGCCGTATGACTTGAAGATCGGTTCACGTTTCTCTTTGTCATAGCGGACCAGTTTATTCAGACCTCCGCCGAAGACACTCACCCAAATTTGTGAATCACTATCCTTATATAATACGTAAATGTCATTATCCGCTACATTGGAACGGTCGCTAACTTGCCGGTACGTTTCAAACTGAATCTGTTCGGTAGCCGTAAAATGCCCGTCAAAAGACATCAGGCCATCCATCGTACCTACCCAGATACGCCCGTCTTCATCTTCCGTCATTGTACGGACTTCCATATACAGACCATAAGCGGGATATTGTTTCAGTCCGTTGTATTTATGCTTGAATACAAGTGTCCCGTTTTCTTCGGAAATCAAGTTCAGCCCTCCGCCTAGCAGACCGACCCAAATACGCTCCTGACTATCCTGATAAGTGAAATACACATCATTGTTACTGATAGAATTCGGATTCTTGGGATCATTCTTATAGCGGGTAAAGCGCAGACCGTGGGGCGAGTTCATATCCGGTTCGGCTTTGACAAGTCCGTTTCCTTTAGTGGAAAACCACAAGTTTCCTTCTTTATCTTCCATGATATGATATACGGCACCTACCAGATAATTCTTATCCGTAAATACCTGTTTTATCTGTCCGTTGCTATCCAGGCGATAAAGTGCCTGCCAACGGGTACCTACCCAGATATCCCCGTTCTTTGCCTGATAAAGCGCACGTATCCCCTGATTCCAGGAGGTCGCTTTTTCAGCCCCGACAGGAACAGGAGAAACTTCTGTCAGCAGTTGAAATTGCTTCTTGGGGAAGTTGACTTTGTATACTCCGCTGCCTGTGGATGCCAGCCAAAGAATACCGTCTTTATCCAGCAGCAGATGAAAGAAAAGCTGATCGGGAAGGTCGTCGGAAAAAGGTTTCAGTTGATTGATACGGGTCATTTCCAGTTTCTCCCTGTCGAAGAGCAGAATTTCTCCACCGGGAGTGAGGAAGAACATACCCTGTTCACCGGCATCCTGCTTTTCGAAGTTACCGATGGCATTTTGTTTGGGGAAAGGAAAGCGATGATTGCTTTTGTTCAGAGGATCATAGTACGTCAATGCCTCATTACCTTCTTGAAACCAAATTTTGTCATACTTGTCATTGAATATCATTCCTACCTCTTTTCCTGCGATGGAGAACGGTAGTTTGGTCAGTTGTTTGTAGCCGATGTTATATTCATACGCACCATCAACGGTGGTGATATACATTAATCCCGATTCTGTAACCAGTATATTGGAAATCGGTTGATCAATTTCCGGTATTTCATAACGGTTGACTACTCCATTCTGCGGATCAACGCTATAAATATGTCCGTCCTTATCTCCCAGCCATAAAAACTTGGAACTGTAAGAAGCACAAGTGAACTGGTCCGGATCGGCAGAAACCTTCTTTTGAATGAAGTCGACAGGCTTATCTTTCAGAGCCTCTCCTTTTCTCAACGAAAGAATCTGATAATCCATACCGATCCAATTGATAAACTCGGCAGTTTCGCAAAACACATTATGCTTTAGACGCAAATCGTAGACATTGACATTGGGACGCGAATCGTGCAACTGTTTCATGGTGATTTTACCGTTTTGGTCTGTATTTGCACGCAACAGGCTTTTATCTTTGGTCAGCAACAGCACATCACCATCTTCTGTCGTCTGTATCTTGATAATCTGAATGTTTTCAGAATACTCTTTTACGTCGTCATACACTGCGTGGAAACTTTCATGTTTCTTATCAAACAGATAGAGTTTGCGGTCGATAGTCTTGATCCAAAGGTATCCGTTCCGGTCTTCTACAATACGCTGAATCTTGCGGGGAGGAATATCTGCGGAGTAGAATCCGTCATGATTATCATAAGAACGGAATTTGGTACCGTCGAAACTGCATAGCCCGTACCAGGTGCCGAACCATACAAATCCATCCTGCCCTTTTAGTGTACAATTGACGATATTATTGGGTAAGCCTCGTTCGGCCGTATAATGTTCAACAATCATGTTAGGGTAGGCAAAAGCACAGATTCTCGTCATCAAGAGAAAAATAAATATCAAAAAGAAGTGTTTCTTCATTGTATATTGTATTAGTGGAAATGAATCTTGCATCAAAGATACTATTTTTCGGGTAAAATTCAAATTAGCAGATAATAAATCCAGATCGGCTATTAGCTTATTGTCTTTGCTAATAGTCAATCCGGATTTCGTTCAAATCATATTTGTAACCTTGTTTTGCCATACACAAATCCGTGGACAAGCTTTTTCAAGTTTACTTTTCTATTCCAAATTCGGTTTGTTGTCGTTCCACTTCATCCAACACCCGTTGCCGTTCTTCTTCCGTCAGTTGCACTTTGCCTTCGGTTGCATCCTCGAACGAACCGGCTTTTACAGTTGATGATGATGTTTCCTGACCAATACAGTATTTTTCGTCATAACAGAAAGGAAGTTCCGCAGGAACGCTTTCAAATTCCATTTCAGCGGCAGTCGGAGCCTGAGTTCCTTCAAATTGTACATGAGCTTTCACTTTAATCTTCCCGGCTTTTCGCGTGGAACGGATCAGCAGAGGAGCCGAACCGAATTCTACGGCACGAGGGTTGGCACCGATCCTTGCGTCACCAATGATTTCTCCTTCCCCTTCTACCGTGAATACGATATTTTCCTTTGCCAGACGACGAACATTTCCGCTATCGTCCGTCACTTCGGCAACTACTACTATAAAATCCGAACCGTCCGCTACCAAGTTTACTTTTTGAGTATCTGCATACAAGCGAAGTTTGGTAGACCGGCGGGAAGGCATTTTCTTTTGTGTGCATACTACTTTTCCGTCGATAATACCTTCGGCAACCATATTTACTTTCTGCCAGTTCTTTTGAGTATAACTGTATCCGCGCGCTTCCCAAAAATCCCATACATTTTCGAAGATAACAGGTGCGTTCGGCATATGGCCTTTGGCATGTACCACAGGTTTGGTCCATGTTTTTGTCCCATCGTAGATAGAAAGGCGGATGGAGTCACAGTTACTGAATATCACTACATCCTTATCGGAGAATTGTGACATTTCATGAGCAAGGAATATCATCGGTCCGCATTCTGCCAACGGATGTTGGAGGCTTGCCGGAGATTGGCTGCGGAACATTTCATACGCATACTTTTTCTGACGAAAAGCATCATAAATACCTCCCCAGTATGGATCGGGGTGATAACCACGCTGGTGATCGAACGGATGCCACTGTGTGCCACCGATAAACTGACCGGTAGTGCGGTACATCTCATCATAACTTTTAGCCAAAGAAAGTGCCTGTATCAGCAGCGGACGTTCACCCCAACTGCGGCTTGCACGGTTATTGTTGTTGTGGGCATACCAGTCATCTACGTTTTCTCCGAATTCACGGGTGAAGATGCATTGTTCCGGTTTGTCCTCCTTTTCGTCATCACCCGGCCAGCCGTAGACTACATCGTAATGTTCCTTTACACCGGCAGAATGCACATCGGCAGCGGCTATCGGACGTCCCGGATACGGATATTCTTCTTTCGTAATTTCAAGTGCCTTCAGTGCAAAGTCGAGCGGATAGCGAGTCTCATTCAGAATGGGCTCCCACATCAGCACGGAAGGATGATTGCGGTCACGACGAATCATCTCACGGGTATTCTGATGAACCAGTTCTCCGAATTTCGGGTCTTTGTTCCAGTATTGCCAGCCAGGAGTAGCGACGATGACAAACAAGCCGAGTTCGTCACAGGCATCCATAAAGGATGGGTCCTGCGGGTAATGCGCTACACGGATGATGGTACATCCTGCATCACGCAGACGCTTTGCATCACGCCATTGCTGTGAATTGGGAAGAGCATTGCCTACGTATGCGAAGTCCTGATGACGATTGGCTCCGACTAATTGTCCGAAAGGTTTTCCATTCAGCCAGAAACCCTCCTTGCCACGAAATTCCGCCAGGCGGATACCGATACGGGTCGTTCCTCCGTCAATGAAACGGTTTCCTTTCTTTATGCGGGATTGTACTCTATATAGATAAGGAGCATCCGGTGACCAGAGTTTCGGATTCCTCACTTCCATCTGCTGACGGATTGATTTCTTTTCTCCGGAGTTCAGAGAAAGTTTGCCGGACGTACGTTTGATAACGTTGCCTTCGGCATCTGTAAGGGTCGTTTCTATAGTGACGGATTCCGAACGGGTATTATCGTTCTGAATCTCCGTTTCTACATATACTTGTGCGCTCTTTTCGCTGATCTTGTCAAAGTGAACGAATACGCCGCCACCGCCAACTGTGCGGGAGTCGATGGCATCGGTAATGGCAACCGGAGATTTGGCAATCATCCATACATCACGATAGATACCTCCATGATAAGCAAAATCCAGTGTGTATTGGGGCTTTCCGGGAGGGTATGATTTATCGTTGCTGTTGTCGGTATAGACGGCAAGGAGGCAGGAGTCTCCGGCTTGTACGCCGTTTGCCGTCAAGTCCAGTGTGAAAGGCAGATAACCTCCGAGATGTTCCTGAACACGTTTGCCGTTCAGGTAAAGTACTTGCTTTCCCATTGCCGCTTCAAAATGAAGGAGTACACGCTGTCCTTTCGTCGCGGTGGGAACTACAAAATGCTTACGATACCACGCAGGACCCTGATAATTGCGGCAACCACTGCCTTCGGCGGGCATCAGTTCCACTGTGTGAGGAGTAGAAACGACCTTCCAGGAACGATCGTCAAAATTTACAGCTTCCGCCCCCCGGATATCGCCTTTGAAGAATCGCCATCCCGGATTGAAGTTATATACTTGTCGCCCACAATCGGGAAGCGGAATAAATCCGGCAACCGATGTTTCGGGACGGTAAGTATCTGCTGCCTGCCCATCGAAGGAGAATAGCAGTAGAAATAGGGATAAGATTAAAAACGGTCTTTTATTCATAGTGCTTTTTATTTATGTATTCTTTTTTAGGCACGGATTACACGGATTTCACGGTTTTTAGAATATGATTAGGCGAAACAAAACTGCGTAATCTGTGCCTGTTTTTTCTATTTTTCTATCATTATAATAATGTCTTTCTTTCTGATTTCCGGTGATACTTTAAGATTTGTTACTTTTCCGTCTTTTAAAGTTGCTTCTACCGTCGTATTGCTCGGAGCATGGAGCTTGAAATGGACGTTCCATTCTTTGGGCCAGGCGGGGAACAGAAGTATTTGTGTTCCATTCGTTTGTAAGAGCATCTCCTGAAGTCCTATCATGCCGCTACCTCCCCAGTTGTGGTCGGGTGTCCAGTCATATCCCGGTCCCCAGAAGGCAGGAAAACGGTGGGGACCATCTGATAGCTTTGCCAGAGAAAGGCTTTTGGCTTCTTCGGTCAGCCCCAGACAGGCTGCCCAGATGTTGTCTTGCTTCCATCCGGTGTGGGAGCGGAATTTGAGTGCGTCGGAATCATAGAAATACGTATCACGAGCTATTTCCAGATTTTCCTTGCCTACTCCGTAGATGCGCCAGGGAAAAACCGGGTAGAGTTGTGGTGTCTCTATATTGTTGATTCGTTCCCAGCTTTTGGCGGGAGAAATCGTTTGTTTCCATGCCGGAGTCATGGTAGAAGTCTGAAGATTAAGAGAATCCTTGACTTCGATATAGCGTAATGGAACCGGAGGAATTGTTTCCAGCATCTTTTGCCACTTTTCGTTGTTGCAAACTTTGATGTAAGTCTCCAATACAGTTCGCAGTGCGGCGATGGTGCTGCTGGCGTTGTTGGTCATCTTGTAAGTTTCGCAGGCAGAGCCGGGGAACAATATCAGGTGTCCGTCACCATCCAGTGCTTTGCGTCCCCGACGGGAAGCGAGTAGCCGATAATGTTCGTCGAAAAAGGTCAGCGAACTTTCAATCAAAGGCAAATACGGAGTTATGTCGGCACCGGCATAATTCTTCGTTTCCAGAATCATCTGGCAAAATTCAAGAATAGTATCCCATTCATATTCCAGCCACGCATTGTATTCCAGTCCTTTGTCAAACCAAGCCGGACGTTTGAAACCATATTCTGCGGGATTGGGTAAGCCGAAGTTTTCTATCTGCTCACAGAAGCAGGCTCCCTCGTGTTGCCAATATACATGGCTGCGGAGTTCCGCATTCTTCAACATCCGGTTATAGAAATTGAATTGGGAAGGCATCATGTCGAAGTCACCGCTTTTCAGCATCGGCCAGTAGACAAGACGCTGATTCTGTGCAGTCATCGTTCCTCCTCCCCACTTTCGGTAGTCAGGAGTGAATGCCTGCTTCTCGTCTATGTGGCAGGGATCGAAGGTGAATAAACCACCGTTGAATTTGGTAGGGACACTGCCATAAGCATTGCAGCCCAGCATATAGCGGAAAAGAGTGTAGTTTCGGGTGATTTCTTTCAATGCATCTTTCGCGTCGCTCTTTTCTTTATTTCCGGTTTCTTTTTCTACTTTGCTGTTCTCCTTGTTTTCGGTTTCACCGATCGTTTCGATAAAACTCCGTTGCCAGAAAGCATTCCACCATAGGCGGGTTTGTTTTTTATCCTGTGATACCACTTTAGACGATATCTTTCCTTGTGGGGCAATTCGTTGCCAGGCTGTTTTCAGACCTTGCTCCCATTGGGTGACGGTTTCCGTCTGTTCTGTGTGTAACACAACTGAGAAATGATGCTTTTTAGAAGATTTCAGAGAACGAAATCCCCAGGCACGGTAATCAGTTCCGGCATATACACTGTCTGAAGTGCCTATATATTCCAGATTCTCTCCTGACAGATACCCTCCGAAAGTCAGATTTTTAAGAGGATTCATCATCTGCGACTTCACTTCATTCATCCCTTGCTGGGCAACTGCCACGTCAAACACTGTCTCTTCCGCATTACGATGATAAAACAAAAGGCGTTTACTGTCCTTTTCGGATGAATTCTCCAATGAAATGAAGTCGGCATATGTCATCGTACCTTTCGGAGGAGCCCACTTATAGGAACATTGCTGCCCCTCTCCTTTTCTGATCAGCCGATCCTGGTATCTCCAGTTTTCATAAAAGATTTCCGTCTGCAAAGACCGGTCATTAACTACTTCGATGTGTACTACCGGATGAAAGACATCCGCCCAGAGTTGTACTTGTGTCCCTCCGGCGGAGATTTCAACATAGCCGTCGTTCAGCTTTAATTCCTGACGGAAATCCTTTGCGTTTTCAAAAGGATTGGGAGATAACCGAAGACGAAAACGTCCCTGCTTCAACTGACAGTTATTTTCATCGAACGTACCGCTCCTGCTCAGATAAAACAGTATATCCCCCTCTTCTACCCATACATTCATACCGATATCTCCCCCGCCGCATGGCATCGATTCGGAGGAATTTCGGCTGGGAGTATCCCAAACGACATTGGCATGCTGGCTCCAAAGAACCGACACGCCAACGAATATCATTGCTATAGCCAGATAAAATCTCTTCATATTCTCAAATTACCAGTTGTCCGAACGGAAAGATCCCAACGGCAGACCATCACAATATACATCTCCTTCCACATAATTCTCAAATCCATAGCGGACAGCTACCGGATGCGGAACTTTATCACTTTTTACTAGCATTTTGCTACGTTCGATCCATGCTTTCGCCGGGTAGAATACTTTGTCTTCGCCTGCCACCTGAAAGTTTTTTGATTCGAAACAGTTCTTACCGCTGATCCACATATTCGCACGTTCAAAGCTGACGACAATAGTGTCATTCTTGATTTCAATACTTTTATAATAAGGGCTTTCTCCGTTTACTCCCTCTACTCCGTACGTCTTTGTCAGTGCAAGGAGTGCCAGACGCTCTCCGGCAGCCTGTTTCTTTGCGGGATGAATTCCCTTTTCCATTCCTGCATCCAGCAGTACAGCCATGCCGCTGTTAGACACACGATGTTCTACCTTTGCCTGTGCTTCTCGCAGATAGGCTGAATTAATCACTTCTTTACCTTTTTCAGTGATAATACCATAGTCATAAGGAGCTATCTGGCAATAGTAGAAAGGAAAATCACCTTGTTTCCATTCGGCACGCCAGCCGTTAATCAATGTGGTAAACATATCCGCATAGGTATGGGCACGATTCCAGTTATCTTCTCCCTGATACCAGATCACTCCTTTCATGGTCATACCGATCAATGGATGCAACATACCATTATAGAGTACGGTCGGAGTACGGTTTTTCGATTTTATATCAGCTTCCGATTGAGGTATCTTTGCATCCGGAAATGCTTTCAGCCAATCGGCAGTCATCCATGCCTCGCAAGCAGAACCACCCCATGCCGCTACTACGAGTCCTACCGGAACTTCTAATATTTCATTGACCAGTCTTCCGAAATAATAGGCTGTTGCACTGAAATCACGGACACTGACCGGAGCCGCTTCTTTCCATGAACCGACTACATCGTTCTGTGGGGTAATGGTAGAAGTACGTTTTACCGTAAACAGGCGGATATGAGGATTTTTGCTGCGAAGAATATCCATATTGGCATTCTCTACAGGTTGGTTCTTGAATCCTTTCATCGGCATTTCCATGTTGCTCTGACCGGAGCACAGCCATAATTCGCCTATCAGAATATTATTCAGTGTCTTTTGGGTTCCATCGTCGAAAGTGACAGTATACGGTCCGCCGGCTTCCGGAGTGGAGACTGAAAGTTTCCATGAGCCGTTTTTGTCTGCTGTTACTGCATATTGTTTTCCGTTCCAGCCGGTAGTGACTGTTACTTTCTTGTGCGGAGTTGCCGTTCCCCAAAGGTTGGCATTGGTTTGTTGCTGCATTACCATGCCGTCAGAGAAAATAGCGGGCAGTTTCACTTCCGCACGCATTGACAGACAGGCAGCGAGCAGAAAGCTTGCTAATACTGTGCTTGTTTTAATTCCTGAACTTTTCATTCTTATTTGTTTTTATTCGCTACATCAAAATTCAAAGGTCCGAGCAATCCTGCAGGAAGCAGGTTGTTTTCTGCTTTCCGGTATTTGGCATTCGTCCATATTCCATCGAAAGGGGCTTTTCCTTCATCGGCTCCTTTGAGTGCATTCGCCCAAGTATTGGTCACTTCGATTTCCAGTTCATTCATACCTTTCTTTAAGGCTGCCGTAATATCAGCCCGATAAGGAGCTGTCCATATCGTTCCGCAATCTATGCCGTTCACACGGACAGCAGCCAGATCACATACTTTTCCCAGATTCAGATATACTTGTTGGTCTTCTTTCACTTTACTTTTCCAGCGGAATGTTGTTTTATACACTGCTGTTCCAGAGTAATAGCGTATCTGCTCATCTTCTTCTTTGCTCCAGTCAAAGAGTTCCTGTCTTTGGATAGTCTTACCGTTTGTTGTAAAAGTCACGGTATATTCTGTTGCTTCCAAGCCTGTCTCCGAAGGTTCTTTTACCGAATCCTTCTTTTCCTTGCGCTCTTTTTCTGAAGTTTCCTTATAATCTTCTTTTGCAGGGTATACGATGAAGACAGACTCATTCGGAGCCAACGTTAAAGTGATTTCCGTACGATGTTTTTTTTGTTCGTAAGGAATGTCGGTGGTAATCTCACCCGTCACCGGACTCCAGCATTCCGGCTTTCTGCCGTCGATGCGCATACTGGCGGTAAATGTACGTGTTTCTTCCAGTTGGTTGGCGATAAAATAAATATCCCCCTGTTCTCCTTGCCGATGTGTCCAGGCAATGTCTTCCGGTACGATCAAATCACGTTCCAGACCGTATGAGGAGAAATCATCTTCATTATATGGAAGAGACGGAATCAGTATGCCTGCTTCTTTCAGTTCATTTATCTTTTGTTTTACTTCCGGAGACAGTTCTGCGGGGTCCGGATTCATCGGACGTGGAAGTGGCAATACTAATACTTTGTAACTGGCTCCACCCGGTAATATCATCCTACCATTTTCAGCTTTCGCTAAACGGAGTAACGCGTCTTTGTTAAAGCTGTCATAAGCATATCCTCGAAGTGGATTTACCCACTTTTCAGGATCGGCCATATTTGCGGAATGTGTTACGCCTACAGGACGCACACGTAAGGGTTGTCCTTCGTTTGCCAAACGGATTCGTTCGCTTTCCACCCGCTCTGCACCGAAGATGCCCGGTAAAGAAGGAACTAAACGTTCCGGCAATATCGAACGTCTTGGCATCTCTTCTCCTGTAAATACTGCAATATCCGCCACCGGATGCCCGTATTGCAGCAATGACTGGCAACGGGTGATGTATTCACAGAAAGCCTTTGCACCCTTATTCCACCACGTCTGGTCACGCTGGAAGAAAAGGCCGATACCATCCAAAGTCATTCCCGGTTTGCGGTCCAGCCAAGGATTATGGACATATACATGGAAGAAAAGGCGGTTGATGCCTAGAGCATAGTTGCGGTCCAGTAAGGCTTTCAACATTCCCGGATGTTCGTCCCATGTTCCGCGTACTTCCGTGAAACCTTCTGCCTGGATGATATTCTTGCCGTAGATATGCGCTCCGCTGATGGCATCCAGCATATCATTTGGTTTGTCGTGAGTTGGGCTGTTCAGCCAGAATTCTCCCATGGGAAGGTCTACTTTCTGATAATGCAGTAATCCGTCACTTACCATGGTAGGCGCTACGCATTCGGCTGAGAACTGACAATCATATTCTTTGGCACAATCAGCCAATACCTGATAGAAAACATCAACGACCAATTCACCTATCGTTGTGCGGACATCACGCAGAATCTTTTCACTTTGTTCGGCGCTCTCCATCGGAATACCCGCCAACAATGGTAAATAAGGCATTAGGTCGTATCCACGGCGTTTCCGGAATTCTGCGGCAAAAGTATCGCTCCAGTTTTGGCTTCCGCATTCCCAACTATCCACGTGCATATATTTTAATACGCGGCGTGCAACGTCCGGATTTGTCTTTACAAAAGCCTGCGCAAACCAGTTGTCGAACTGCTTGCGGACAGCTCTTGGATTAAACTTATCGCATTCCAGTCCTTTTCCTCCTCCGGCAGTTGCGTTCGTATGTCCGGTGGCGGTATGTCCCATGCGGAGTAGTTTCCACTTTCCTTTGGGGAGAGTAGTTGTCAGTGTTCTTTCTTTAAAATTGTCGTTCGAACTATTTTTAAAGGGATCTGTCAGGTTGATAATCTGTGAAAGGGCATAGCAATCTTGCTCTCCTATTTCTTCTTTCTTCGTGGAAGGGGCTACACGCCATACCAGTCCGGCTTTACCTTCCCACTGATCCAGTCGGGCCTCCCGGTGCAGACGCAATTCCTTGATTTTCAGATTTGGTTTCCATTTTGCGGCATCCATATCTTCACTTCCCGGTTCACTGCCTTCGGGTGTCCAGTAGAAGCGGAAATAGCGGGCAGTTGTAGCAGGAATTGCATGAGTGGAATTTTCATCTGTATTCTGCCATCCCTGACGTGCAGGGACAAGCTGTTTCACCAAACGGTAGTTAACCCCATCATCACTTGCCATCACTTTCAAGCGGTGCGCCTGATAATTATTGCCACTCAGAATGATTTCGATATTGCGGCAGGTGAAAGGCTGTTCGTATTCATATTGGATATAGCAGGGATATGATGAACGGATTACTCCGGCATCATCCATGTTCACAGTCTTCTTGATGTCGATATGATTTCCTGTGGCTATATTGGCACAGGTTATTTTAGCCGGCATAACGTCTGCCGCTTCCTCTTTTACAGGCAGGGCAAATAAAGATATATCTTCATAAAAACCTTCGTATGCCTCCGGTTGCGGCAAGTATAGTCCTTTGATTTTGCCACCATCAACGATTGTATCACTCCAAACTACCTTTTGCATCGATTCTTTCGGAGTCATCCACGGACCACCAGCCAATGCAAAACCATCACAAATATGCATTCCTAACTTTAATCCCAAGCGGTCGGCTTCTTCCATGCTGAAACGAACCATTTCCCACCATTCGGGTGTTAGTTGTTGCGCCTTTCCATTGTATTGTGGTCCTTCTTTGATACCTTTGATAGGCATCAGATAAGTGCCTCCCAGCCCAGCACGTTTCATTGCTTCCAGATCAGCCGTAATCCCTTCTTTGGATACGGCGCCAAACATCCAGTACCAAAAAGTCCAAGGCTTTGCTTCGTCATACGGATTTTGGAATTGTTCGCGAAGTGAATGTGTTTGCAGAGCATTGGCAGGAGATATAGCAGTACATACCAATAATGAGATTGCAAATATTTGTTGTTTCAGTCGGCTTTTCATTCTAATCTATATTTTTACTTATAGATAAGACGGAAAGCGGACTGTTTTGTACTCACTATATTCTCCTTGGTTCTATTAAAGCAAGTCGTTTGATATGTCAGATAAGATTAAATCGACAAACTTATCTTATCTCTTCCAGGGCAATTATTCAAATACTCTACATTCTTTCTTGGCAGTATCATATAGCTTCAGAAAAAGTATATAGCATTAATAATTTAAAATGCTATAATTGAAGAATTATTGCATCAATAATATATTGAAATAAGCACCTTTCAAAGCCAGTTCTGCTTATTCAATAAAGTTTTTTGGCATCTATACCTTGTTTACATTAATATTTAAAATTTTGACGTTTATGATTATAAGTTTTTAAACTATTTGTTATATTTGCACTAAATATACAAATAAGATTGGACTTTTCCAATCATTGTAACGACATATTAAATAGCTCAATCGCCTTCTGAATCACCACCTCGGAAATTAAGACGAGCTATAAATGAACCAATACATATTGGGTGAGTTGAAACCTTATAGGCGTAGACTTCCCCATAATGTATTGTGGCTTGTGGTGAGCCAAGAAGGCGTATGGGCGATAGTCTACGCTTTCTTGTATACTTGCAGTGCGTGGTTATCGCTGAGATAAACGGATATTTATTTCTAGTATTAACCATAAATAAAACAAGTTTTATGAAAAAGTTTCTATTAACTATTGCTATTGCATTCGCTTTCTTAAGTTGTAGCGAGGAATCTCCCATTGAACAGTCCCCAAAAGAAGTCGAAGTATCATTAGACTATTCTTTTATAGAATCAGGTTGTATGACAAGAGTGGGTAATTCTGTTTATACAGAATTCTACAACAAGTACGTCAAGACAAAACTGTTAACTCCCAAAAACTTTGAATTGATATTCAAAAACAAAGAAACAGGAGCTGTTGCCACCATAAAAGGTAATTGGAATAAAAAACATTTCTTTAAGCTTATAACTGGAGAATATGAAGTGATAGGTAAATCTCATCCTACTACAGCTTATTCAATGTCCTGCCTAGACTCCCTATATCTTTCTTTCAAAGAAGATGTCACTATAACAACTGCCACAGAAGGTATAACTTTAACTGCCAACTATGATTCGTATATGTTACTTTTCGATCAAAGAGATAAAACTCAAATTGAATATTGCTATGGCGGAGGTGGAACTGCTCTAACAGAAAATACAGATTTAAAAACTATAGATGATATATACTACGCCTTCTTTTGTCAGTTAAGAGGAAATATAAACAATATCCGTATAACTAGAAACAAGGAAATTTCTAACATCGTTTTAAATGATATCCCTTTTGAAAAAGGAAAATATTACTATTTCAATGATATAAATAACTCTTTCAATATTCCTCCAATGGGAGAAGGTAATTAAAGATTTATCTATCTTATGTGACCGGAGCGGAATACTCCGGTCATTCTAAAGTATAGCTGCTAAATTTTTAATACAGAATTTTCTCAAAAGTCTTTTAACAAAACTTTTGATAGGCTTCTGCCAACTTCTTATCGTAATTATTCTGTGCATAAGCAGGACCATTGTAGCGTTTAGCAAATTCCGCCCAGTCCTTGGCGTGCAATGCCGGTAGCATCCCCGCCTGTTTGATGAAACGGGCAGAAAGTACCAACTGCTTAAGTTCGCTTTCGCACATGGCGTTGACAAAACTTTCCACACTGCTTTCGCCGCAGGCTGCATAATTGAATCCCATAAACTGGAACATACCCCAACTGGCTGAAGCGTCTGCCGCTTCGCGATCTATTTTTCGTGCCTGTTCCAAGCGGTCGTACTCACCGATACCTCCTTTGTAATGCCCTTTTTCCCATTTAGGGTAAAGGATATGTTCATTACCTGCTACATAGCTTTCGGGAGTGATGCCTTTTTTCTTCAGTTGGCTCCAAAAGATATGTCCTTCAAAAAGAATGGCGGGTTTACCTGGAACGAAGAAACCACCTTTGCCACCGGTTTCTACCTTCTGAACTGCTTTTAATGCAGCTATTTCGCAATCCAATAACCGGGCGACAAGTTTGAAGTCTTCCTCAGTCAACTGTCCGTCCGCCTTATGGCCGATAAGCAATAATGCTTCCCAAGTACGATAACCCACAATACCATCAGCATCCAAATGACACTTTTTTTGAAAATAGACGACGGCCTCTTTTATTTCTTGTGTGAATATCCGGCTTTTTGCTACCGGGTAGCCATCCAGCACAAGTGCCTGCTGTAGGAGGGCGGTTTCATCACCCTCATAACCTAATTTGATTGTTTTCATCTGTTCATTTTTTTAGTTTGGAATATTCGTACAATGCATTGACATCGCTTACTACGTATATACGCGCAAATTTAATTGCCAACGAATAAATCTCATTTCCTTACATGTAATTATTGAATGAGTTTTTTTGTTATTTTGAAAAATGCAAATATTCACCCTAGTTTACACCTTGGTTTTAACTAATGTTTCCGTTTTTCACCGAGAAATACCCTCTTGGTTTTAAAGGAACGACCCTTTGGTTTTAAACCAAAAATAGGCATTTGTAACTGATTGAATTTCAACTTCTTGTAAAAGCAGATTCCCATCCCTATCATTTGCGGATATTTTTTTTAACAAACAAAACAAAATTCATGAGTCGAAGCGGTTCGATGGATGTGCTATTTATTTACAAATTATATGATTGCAGTTAGGTTACCATTACCTTATGAATATCGTATCATCCACATTACTCTCTCCTTTTCACTACTTCTTCTATTCGGGATACTAACTGCGGATTACTGGGACGTGCCGCAGTTCCGAAATCAATAATCTGCCCCTTTCTATTTATTAATATATAGTAAGGCATCCTGTCTATTTTCCATTGCTTACAAATTTTCTGATAGTTATCTATTCCCAAATAATCAGTCACATGAACACATTCAATTCCCCGGTTTTTCAATGAATACTCATTCAGGCATTCCTCCCATTGTTCTTTGGGTTCACTCACACAAATGGAATATATAATCAAATCATCCGTAGAGAATTTGCTGCGCAATTGTTTTAAAGGTTCCATTTCTGCCAGACAAGGAGGACACCATCTGGCCCAAAAATCGAAATAAATCACTTTTCCACGATTCTTTTCGAGCACATCATAGACAGGTTTCATGTACGGTATACGTGTTGTATGCTTTGAGTTCTCATGGAATTCGCCATATAATAAATTGTCGGAAACAGGCTGTGGATTTTTTAGATATGATTTGGTCTGATTATAGATCTGCATCACCTGTGCACGTAGATGCGACATTTTAACGATTGAGTCAAACTGTGTACGTTTTTCGTGAAAAACAAGTGTGTCGTTAGTACACAAAGAACCGGCTATCAACTTAGTATATAAATACTGATTCATCTCACTCTCCCCCATTGTAGCCATGATTTCTTCTATCGAAGGATTCTTTTTATCTCTGAAAGCGATCCCATAAGCAATATATCTTTCTGCTTCATCAGCAACATCGTATAAGCGTGCCGAGAGTATACCTTTAGTATATAGTTTATTGATTTCAGGTAAAAGTGTATGATAACGGTCCATCTCTTTTCTCGTTTTAAACAAGTATGACATACCATTGAATAACAGCGCATAATAATAATCCTGCTTCAGCAATTCTTCAGTAAATAGTACTACATCTTCCATTGGCTTGTACTTCACTAGATACTCATTCCTACGTTCCAAACGAAAATTATAATCCTTTTTTAATTCAGCCTCAAAATCCTTAACGTCTGATTCCGGTTTCATATTGTAATTCTGTATATAGTAATATGCACTTTCAGTGAACGCTAATATCTCTTGATTAAGCTTTTCGGCATCACCTGTCACTTTAGGATGAAAAAGATCTTTGAAGTCTATTTCTATATGTATGCTGTCTCCCGGGTGGATATAAAGATGTTCTGCATAGTTACGAATAGAAACCTCCCTTAATTTGGCATAAACCGGAAAGCGGAAAGAGAATGAACCATCTTTTTGTATGGGCGAACGATACTGATTTCCCATATCTCTGAAAAATGGGATAATGAGAGTCAGTTCCTTTTCCTGAGGATAGAAATCCCGATTTAGTACTTTGCCTGTGATGACTGCTTCTTCAGCATACTCTTCCAATGAGGGATTGCTTTCCTCTGTTTGTGCAGAAGATTCGGACTGGAAATTACTCTGGGCTTTTTGACGGCATCCGGCAAACAACAAGGTAATTATTATCAGAAAGGATAAGCTGTGTTTCATTGTGTTTGAATATTAGTATGTTCGTAAACCTAACATTTAAGAGTTCTTGCCTCTAAATGTATGAAATTATTTTTAGAGGCAAGAACTTTTGACAGGTTATCTGTCTCAATTTTAGATATTTCACATTATATATACTTAATTTGTGGGATAAACAGGCCGAACACTATAGCCAACGTACAAACTTTCTGATATACCAGTTCTTTACCAATTGCGTCAGGACACAATAGGAAAGCAAAATGCCAATCAGCCAGGGGAAATAACCCAAAGGAAGAGCCGTCAGGCCGATGGAACGTCCGAAAGCTGTGAAAGGAATAAGAATACCTACTGCCATAATTAAGAACGTCAGCCCCATAACAGGCCACGTAGCCCGGCTTTGTATAAATGGTATTTTACGGGTACGTATCATGTGGACAATCAATGTCTGGGATAACAAACCTTCTACAAACCATCCGGTCTGAAACAAAGTCTGATGTTCGGGACTGTTACAGCTGAACACATACCACATGACCAGATAGGTGGCAATATCGAAGATAGAACTGATAGGTCCTATATAAATCATAAAGCGACTCAGGTCGGATGCATCCCATTTACGCGGTTTCTTCAGAAATTCCGGGTCCATACGGTCGAATGGAATGGTTGTCTGTGATATGTCATATAATAGGTTCTGAATCAGCAAATGTATCGGCATCATGGGCAGGAACGGCAGAAAGGCGCTTGCAAACATCACGCTGAACATATTGCCAAAATTGGAACTGGCAGTCATCTTTATATACTTATTGATATTACCAAATGTCTTTCTACCTTCGAGTACGCCGTCTTCCAATACCATCAAATCCTTCTCCAGCAAGATGATATCCGCACTTTCTTTTGCTATATCTACTGCCGAATCGACAGATATGCCAATATCTGACTGCCGCAAGGCGCCTGCATCATTGATGCCATCTCCCAGAAAACCAACTGTATTACCTTGCTCCTGCAACAGAGAGATTATTTGCGTTTTCTGCAATGGAGTGAGTTTGGAGAATAACGTAGTGTCTTTTACCGCTTCTTTCAATGTTGTTTCATCCATTTCCTCCATTTCTATTCCGGTAAGGGAGTGCCCGGTATCAATCCCCACCTGACGGGCAATAGCTTTCACTACGGTATCATTGTCTCCCGACAATATTTTGACTGCTACTCCATGCATATATAATTGTTCGATGGCTTCGGCGGCAGAAGGTTTGGGAGGATCAAGAAAAGCAAGATATCCGATCAACACCATTTCTTTTTCATCTTCGATGGCAAAATTACAGTCCTTCTCGATGAAACTTTTCTGGGAAACCGCCAATACTCTCATACCTTGCCGGTTCATTTCCTCACTGATCTTTTGCGCTTTTATTTTCAAGGAGTCAGTCAAAGGATGTATCTCCCTGTCGAACTCGGCATACGAACAGACATCGAGAATCTCTTCTACCGCTCCTTTGGTAATAATTTGGCGCTTCCCTTGCCTGTCTTCTATAACGACAGACATCCTTCTGCGTGTAAAATCGAAAGGAATTTCATCAACCTTGGTATAGGCATCCTTCAAATGTTCCAGATTCAACTCTCTTACATGAGAGAGGATTGCCTTATCCATCAGGTTTCTTAGACCAGTCTGAAAATAACTGTTGAAGTATGCGTGACGAAGAATACGTTTACTGTTGTCATCGCTGCCGTCTGCATTGATATACTTCTCCAACACAATTTTATCACAAGTCAATGTGCCGGTTTTATCGGTACAAAGTATATCCATTGCTCCAAAATTCTGAATGGCATTGAGGTTCTTTACGATTGTTTTCTTTTTGGACATGGCGATTGCTCCTTTAGACAGGTTGGCAGTCACAATCATAGGTAACATTTCGGGAGTAAGACCGACCGCCACAGATACGGCAAAAATGAAGGCTTCGAACCAGTCACCTTTCGTAAAACCATTCACGAAAAACACGAATGGAACCATAACCAGCATAAAACGAATCAATAAAAAGCTGACCTTGCTGATACCTTTATCAAAGGCTGTAGTGGCACGATGTCCGACCAGACTTTTGGCTATTGTACCCAGATAGGTTTTATTCCCCGTCTCAAAAACAATTCCTTTTGCCGCACCGCTAATCACATTGGAACCCATATAACA
The DNA here is from genome assembly GCA_019412825.1 of Bacteroides thetaiotaomicron. Lineage (GTDB taxonomy): Bacteria > Bacteroidota > Bacteroidia > Bacteroidales > Bacteroidaceae > Bacteroides > Bacteroides thetaiotaomicron_A. The sequence goes on from DXOL01000013.1 coordinate 102,447, forward strand.
GATATTATCCAACTCTATGACACTTCCCTTACGAAACTGTTGTCCCTGTACTTCCGGAAACTTTTCTATCGGTTCGGACTCACCCGTCAGTGAAGCCTGACTGATAAACAAGTCTTTTGAATCGATGATACGTATATCGGCAGGAACCATATCACCGGCTGCCAGGTACACAATATCTCCCGGAACGAGTTCTGTTATATCGATCTCTTCTTCCTGTTCTCCGGCACGTTTCACCAGACAAGTGTTTTTTACCATCCTCATTAAAGAATCCGTAGCTTCACTTGCTCTCCATTCCTGCCAAAAACGAAGAACAGCACTGAATAATACCATGGACGAAATAATGATTACCCCTGTCCATTCTTGCTCTCCGGGTTCAGCCATCAACACATCCAGAAATAAGGATATGATAGCAAGTCCTGTCAGAACGCCTATGAAAGGATTGATAAACGTTCTGATAAACAGTATAAACGGATTCTTTTTCTGTTCATGGATGACTTCGTTTCTTCCAAAAATGGATTGTCGCTCCTGTACTTCTCCCAGCGTTAATCCAAGCTTTGTAGTCTGCAAACAGGAATAAATTGACTTACCGGGTTGCGTGGCAACCAAAAATACTCTCTCTGAATTGAATGTGTACTGTGATGAACGCAGTTTTTTCTTCCATACCATACTCTCTAATTTTTTTAAGTTACTAACTGCATTTATTAATTCGATGCAAAAGTAAGGAGGACTTCGGGAGGAAGCCGTTAGAGAATGATTAGAGTGGTATTAGAAAACTATTAGAGTTTCTTAGATATGCGGGAGTTTTACCACAAAGGTAGTTCCCTCGTCCTTATGAGAAGATACGGTAAGTTCGCCTTTGTGAAGGTGAATGATTTTCTGTGTCAAAACCATGCCTATACCATTTCCGGGAGCTATATTCTTGTTTTCTCCCCGATAAAACAGTTTAAACAGGTTTTCTTTGTCTGCATCGGACATTCCTACGCCATTATCAGACAAGCGGATAATAGCCCATTGTTCCCAATAAGCTATCAGGACGGATGAAGTCCGGTTGGAAGAGTACTTGCAGTTGTTCTCTACCAGATTCACAAAGGCAGTAGTCAACAGATAGCTGTTTCCGATTACGGTCAGCACGTTATCTTCCTCAGCTTCCTGCTCAAATACTAATTCGATATGATAATCCGGATGGGCTTTTAGGACTAATTCTCTGGCATCCAACAGCAGTTCATCCAACCGGACCTCTTCCATTGTAATCTGTTCCGACTGATAGTCGGCTTTTGCAAGATTCAGCAATCCGTCGATCAGGTTTATGATCCGTCGCGAATCTTGTAGTGCATTGCCGATAGCTGCCTGATATTGTCCGGAGGTTCGTTCTTTCAACAGGGCCAGATCCAGTTCGGCTGTAAGGGCTGCCATAGGTGTACGTAATTCATGAGATACATTGCTGACAAACATCTTTTGTGAGTTGAAGGACTTCTCCAAACGTTCCAGCAGTGCATTGAATGTAATACTCAGTTCTCCCAGTTCGTCCTGTTCGTTTTTTACAGGCAGTCTTTTGTCGATATGTGAGGCGGTGATTTTCTCCGCTTCTTTCACGATATTGCGTATGGGCTTTAAGGTGCTTCGGGAGAGGATATAACCGACAATCGCCAACACGGTCAATCCTCCTATAAATAACAGAATGAGCATATTTCTCAGTGCATCCCGGTTAGCGTACCCATAGCCATCATAGGCAGCGGCAGTGACAATGTAGTCTTGTCCTTCAAACGGATACACAAGTCCTATTGCCTGATATTCGTCAACATAGAAACTGATATTCTTTTGTTTCAGAATACGTTTTACCATTTCGGGTGTTTCCTTGACTATGTCGTTTTGAAGGGCATCATGATATAGTATTTTAAAATCTGTGGTATAGACGGCTACCTCTACTTCATTAATAAACTTCTGATTGTTCAGGTAAATAGACTGCATCGTTTTTGCATCTACCTGACTATTAAGAAATAAGTGGGCTTTGGTTATAGCTTCACTTTGCAGGTTGCGAAAGAAAGCATTGCTGCGCGAATGCTCGCTTACGTAATAGACAGCTATGACAAATGCGAAGAATACCGCAGCTGTAATGCCCGCATATTGCAGAGTCAGCGTTGTCCGGATTTTCATAATTTGTCAGTCAGTATGAAACCCATCCCTGCTTTGGTATGAATAAGTTTCGGTTCAAAGTTACGGTCTATCTTTTTGCGAAGGTAGTTGATATATACATCAATGAAGTTGGTTCCCGTATCAAAATGTGTGTTCCATACTTTCTCCGCTATCTCTACCCGGCTCAATACCCTTTCGGCATTTTCGACCATATATAGCAACAGGTTATATTCTTTCGGAGAAAGTTTAATGGAAACGTTATTTCGTTCTACGTCCTTCCGCTGAAGATCAATGCGCAGATCCGCATAAACAAGTTCCTGCGGCAATTCCGGTACATTTCCTGAGACACGTTTCAATAGAACTTTGATTCTGGCATTCAACTCTCTGAAATCAAAGGGCTTCACCATATAGTCGTCTGCACCGGCATCGAAACCGTCCAGCTTATCGTTCGTTGATCCTAATGCCGTCAACATTAATATAGGAATACGGGGATTGGACTTACGGATTTCTTTTGTCAGCTCAAATCCGTCCATCTTAGGCAGAACAATATCAGATATAACCAGATCGAACGTATGTGCCTGAAAAAGCCGCAGCCCCATTAATCCGTCATAAGCTACCATGGTCTGATAACCATTTTCTTCCAGCCCGTTCATCAGCAAACTTGCCACTCTGGGTTCGTCTTCTATAATTAGTATTGTGTACATAGGAAAGAACTCGTTAATCTGAATCTATAAAACGAAACAAAAATAATGATTATTCCTCACTTATGACTCTTTTAAACCATTTTACATTTGCTATATTTGCGCAATTATCATCAGTTGAACTTATGTCAGGTATTAAAGAGTTAGAACTATTATTATCCAATATGGAGCCTGTGTTGGATGAGCGGGATTTTGTTTTTTGTTCTTTCCCAACACTCGATTGGGATCAAATGCGGGAGCTGAACCCAATCGGGATTTTCCATGAGAAAGAGGGTGTAACCTTCATTCTTGACAGGAAAGATGCTGTAGACAAAAAGATAGATTACCTGTCCGTTTACAGACTTATCACTCTCAATGTACATTCAAGTCTGGATGCGGTGGGGCTGACAGCTGCCTTTTCTGCCAAGCTGGCAGAAAAAAATATTAGCGCTAATGTGGTGGCGGCCTATTATCATGACCATATCTTTGTGCCTGAAGAGAAAGCGGAACAGGCTTTGGAGGCTATTCTTGAATTACAAAAAAAGGTACCCAACGCAATGTGAGTACCTTTTTATTTCATTTATTTATTCCATAAACCGGAAAATGATTCGTCCGCTCTGCGGACCATTCACCCATTTTGGCTGCGATGACGGACCACATAGATCAGTCGAATTTACTTTATTACGTACAGGAGGAATCACATTCAAGACAGAGATTCCACTTTCAGGAAGCGTATAAAGTAAGCGGTCACGACCGTCACGCGGCTGATATACTCCGATGTAAGCATCCGGAGTTTCATTGGTCAGGCTGATAGTACCCTCTTTCGTACGGATGTTCATCCAGGAAACACTGCCGAAATATCCTTTGAATTCGGGATATGTGAAGGTTTCACCCGGAATAGGATCGTTATAGTCGTTTTCCCAGACATCGTATTGCGTGCCATGAATACGGTTCTGCCATACACGGTAGGGCCCCGCTCCCAGCCAGCGTTTACTGATCACCTGATCTTCGGGATAGTCGAAGCAGATTCCCATTAAATCTACCACGCCGGAGAAATTGTAGGTATAATCCAGCACCGCTTCTCCACTTGGATTGATTGTCCATTGCGCTTTATCCAGATTACCCAGTTTATAATTGGCAGTAACAATCAGATTGCCTCCGTCTTCTTTTACATCCAGTTTCGTGAATACAGCAGCATCAGGGAATTCGCTGTAGGTACGATCCTTTTCTTTCGCTTTTTCGTCATCGTGATTATAAAACTGATCCAATGAGCGGTCGGCACGACGGGCACCGATGAAACGAGGTCCGTTGGCAAAGCTGATCTTGCGATTGTTTACGGATACACCTTTCAGCTGACCGTCTTTCTTTGAGAAAATGAAAGTATGATTCTTCGCTTTTACGGTAAGTTCATTTTCTGTTTCTGTAGAGGTTACCTTATTAGATAAGGGAGAAAGCACTTCATTAGCCTGATTCAGTTTGTTCACAGGGAAAGTCCAGCGCCAAAGTTCATGACCGTATCGGTCGATGGCTGTGAGGAAAAGGGCATCGGCATCCGGAAGGATCGTTGTTTTAATATCCAGCACACCTGCCGAATGGGCTGCGACATCACTTCCTTGTACTTCCCCTTGTTTCAGAACTTGGGCAGTTGTATTAGAAGCATCTGTTGCGGTAGGGAACTTCACCTGTTTCCAAAGGAAACGGCAAGTATTCAGATTCAGATAATCATAGCGGTTTTCTACGGAGAACTTACCGTCAAACTGTTTGTCGACAGAAGTATTCGTGATTTGTACCGGACTCCATAACTGCTTGATTGTGTAGAAACTACCTTCCTTTTCATGATGTGGTCCTACAATACCGTCAGCGCCGAAATTTCCTTGATTATCAATGAATCCGTCCATATCGACACGCTTCACTCCTTCGTCTGCCAGTACCCAAAGGAAACCACCGATACAGCGGGGATGTTTACGCATCATTTCCCAATAGTCGTATAATCCGGCACCATGACCGCCATCATACAAACCGTGGAGAAATTCTGTCGGCATAAAGATTTCCGGCAAACGCATATAGTTCTGACTTTCTCCGTAAGAACGGTAATGCATGGTTTCAAAACCTGAGAAATTGCCTTGCGGATGAATCACCGGACGTTTCTGCGGATCGTACTTGTGGAATTCTCCATCGAGTTCGGTATTCCATCCTTTTTCATTACCATTACTCCACCAAATAATAGACGGGTGGTTAACGTCACGTTCTATCATTCCTTCGATTAGGCGTACTCCGGTCGGAGTATCGTATTTGCCATGCCAGCCTCCTAATTCATCCATCACGTAAAGTCCCAAAGAATCACAAGCTTCCAGAAACTCCGGATCAGCCGGATAGTGACTCAGACGGACGGAGTTCATATTCATGTCTTTCATCAGAAGAACATCTTCGATATTTTTCGCTTTACTTAATGTACGGCCACTTTCCGGACGGAAGCTATGGCGATTGACACCACGTACCATAATGCGTACGCCGTTTACGTATAATCCGTCACTTTCGCGTACTTCGATGGTACGAAAACCGAATGTTTCTGTCTCGTTGTGCAGCACTTTTCCGTCTTTGTCCAGCAAAGAAAACTGAGCTTTATAAAGATTCGGCGTTTCGGCTGTCCACAGAGCCGGATCAGAGACATTGAGCTGTAAAGAAGTCCAGTCTCCTCCTGCTTTTACAGGTACGGTCGTTTCAGTTAGTTTTTTGCCTTTATTATCCAAAATCTGTGCCCGGATACTCATTCCGTCATTAGACAGATTGGTGTAGCAATTGGCACGGAAGGAACCATCCATTTGTGCATCGATGGCGATGTGACGTAAATTAATCGCAGGTTTTACTTCTAGAAATACCGGACGGAAAATACCTCCGAAGTTCCAATAGTCGGCACGTCGCTCGGCAAGATTCACACTGGCATTTTCGCTTTCCTTTGAAACGGTTACTTCCAGCAGGTTCTTTTTTCCATACTTAAGGAAATCTGTGACATTGTATGAAAAACGATAGAAAGCTCCCTGATGTTTCGAGCCGACTTTACGCCCGTTTACTTTAACTTCGGTATCTGTCATCGAAGCTTCGAATACCAGATTTACCTGCTGCCCGCGGAACTTCTCGGGGACCTCAAACTCGTACTTATACATTCCTTTTTCATCGGCGATACCTTCGGGGAATGCTTTGCCATAAAAGGTGATTCCATACTGATAGGTGCCAAAGCCCTGCAACTCCCAGCATGACGGTACGCCGATCTTCGTCCATTTGCCGGAATTGCGTCCGTCAGTACAGAAGAAGTCCCATTCTACCATATCATCACATCCGTGACCGGAAAGGTATTGCCGTTCCGTTTGCGGAAGGGTTTGAGCAGCCAGAGTAGTTGCCAACGCCAAGGTTGATAATAAAGTGGTTACTTTTCTCATTGTTACTTTTATTATTGTGTTAGTTACTATTTATTTGTATCAATTCTTATTTTACTGCTTGCTGATGCGTATATGCAGCGTATGTTCTTTTTTCTCAATAGCATACTTCTTCAGTACGCCCGGTCCGCAGCTACTATTCCCTAATCCGAGCACGGCCGCGTCCATACTGAGAATAATTTCGGGACGTGGCTTCAGATTGCAGTCATGAGTTTCTTTATATAAATCCTGTGCTGTATAATGCAAAGCAGAGGCAGAAAATACATCTTCTACCGCGTCTACACGGATACCTTTATTCTGTTTGTCTGTCAGCGTAAGAAATTGTACTTCTTCCTTATTTCCACTATCCTGCGGACGAGGATAATGTACATACTGTTCTGCTACCGTTCCCTTCCAGAGTCCTGTTGCGGCAGATGTCTTGCGATCGGGATAATTATCCTGTGGTCCTCTGCCATACCATGTAAAGGTATTATAGGCAGGAGCCAGACAGAATGCAAGTCCCAGACGAGGCAATTCCGGAAATACTCCTTGTGGTAAGAAAGTTGTTTTCAGATCAATGACTCCATCGGAAGAAAGGGTATAGACGGATGTCGTTGTCACGTTACCTTCTTTATATAAATTAGTCGTCCGGATACGTACTATGACTGCCCCATCTGCACGTACTTCATGATCGAAAGACTCCAGACTAATCAGAGGATGGTCCATGCCATGCAGTTGCCAGTCTTTTGCCAGCCAGTTTCCGAAACTCTTGTCATTGTCTGTCGGTGCACGGAATGCTTGCGTGACAGGCTGAACCGGAAAATGATTCTGAGTCAATATTTCTTTGCCATTGTACATAAGGGAAGTTATACTTCCGACTGCTTTCTTTTCCCACTGAACCGAGAAACCGCGTCCGCTAACCGATAAAGATTTATCATCCTCTTTTACTTGCAGTGCTCCTTTATTGATCAGATCGGCAGACAACAATTCTCCTTGCTGTAAGCAGAATTGTTCCCAAGTAACTTCATGACCGGCTTTTGCCCAAAGGGCATCAGATTTCAATACGATGCTTACTTTTAGCTGACAATCAGAAAGCGTATTCGTTGAGTTGCTGTTATTGCCTTTTCTGTTTAAAGCCTTCTTGTCCGATAAGGAACGGAAAGCAGGTAAAGTAATTGTTTCATTCTCACCCGGGGCGACTTCCGGTAATGTGATTTCTCCCTGCTCTTTCTGTTTACCATCTATTGTCAATGTCCATAAGCAGCGATACTGAGATAAGTCTATATGATGATTCCTGTTTGTAACGATCAATTGTCCATTGTTGACGGTCAACTGAACCGGTGCATATACTTTCTTTACTTCCCAATACTTCGGAGTCGTTTCACGATCACTCATCAATAGACCATTAAAGCAGAAAGCTTTCAGATTCGGCTTATCACCGAAGTCTCCGCCATACGCCACCATAATGCGGCCATCCGGCAATTCTTTATAAATTCCCTGATCTACCCAGTCCCATATGAAACCGCCCAGCATACGGGGATTGCTATATATTTCATCCCAATATTCTTTAAAGTTGCCCAACGCATTTCCCATCGAATGGGCATATTCGCTTGTCATCACCGGACGGTCGTCATTGGTACGTTCCGCTATTTCCAACAGCCGTTCCCAACGTGCATTTTCCGCACGTTCTTTGTCTTCTCCTTCTGCAATGCCCGGATTCAGATATTCTTGTTTCACACGGGTATAGAAACGGCTGATCACATCGACCGTCTTCGGATCAGGATTGCCATCTACTCCCTGCGCACCTTCATAATGTACGGGGCGTGTAGGATCAAAATCGTGTAACCATGCAGAAATGGCTGCAAAGTTCGGTCCGTAGCCGCTTTCATTTCCCATACTCCACATCACGATACTTGGATAGTTCTTATCACGTTCTGCCATGCGGACTGCACGATCCATGAATGCAGCATACCAATCGGGAGTACTTGCCAGTGTCCCGCGCAGACCATGTTCTTCGATATCCGCTTCATCCATCACATAAAGCCCTAAACTATCACAGAGTTCATACCAGCGGCTCACATTGGGATAATGGCTGGTACGAACGGCATTGATATTTGCCTGTTTCATCAGCAGTATATCCTGAAGCATTCTTTCTTCACTCATTACGCGTGCCGTCCGTGGATCGTGTTCATGACGATTCACACCTCTGAAACGAACCGGATTACCGTTAATCAATAATTGTCCTTTATTGATTTCTACAGTACGGAAACCGACCGACTGCTCCGCCTGTTCTATCACTTTTCCTTCCGCATTCTGCAAAGTCAAGTGTAATTTATAAAGATAGGGTGTCTCCGCTGTCCATCTTTCCGGTGATTTTATCATAGCTGACAGACGGCCCGTCTTACGTGGGCCACGCTGCGGATACCACTCATTCATCCGGCTTGCTTTATGCTCCAGATCTAGTATATCTTCCACCTCTCCCTGCAACTTTACTATCTCCTTTCCACTTGCGTCTTTCAACACACCTTGCAGGGTATATCCTTTTCCGGTCATACCTCTGTATACACTAAATTGCGGATCGATCTGCAAAATAAAGTCCTCATAATTGCCGGCAGATGCAGGAAGAGTGCGTATCGCATAATCACGCATACGAACATCAGGTGTATGTATCAGATGAATGCTACGATGAATACCGCCAAAACGCCAGAAGTCCTGATCTTCGAGATAAGACCCGTCACTATAACGGTACACTTCCAGTGCTATCTGATTCTCACCGGTCTTCAGATAGTTGGTGATGTTAAATTCACTTGGCTCCATACTGCCTTGGCTATACCCTACCCGTTCGCCATTTATCCAGACATAGAAAGCACTCATCACTCCTTCAAAGCGCAGAAAAGTCTGTCCGTCCACTTCCCATCCCACAGGCAAAACGAATGTGCGCCGATACTGTCCGACCGGGTTTCGTTCTTTATAGGTCGTATAATCGGCTTTCGGCTCTCCCATTACTCGCGGAGGATCTATCTTAAACGGATAACCTGCAGATACATAAATAGGCGTGCCATATCCATTGACTTCCCAATTGGCAGGAACAGGAAAGTCCTTCCAGTCTTTATCATTAAAGTCAGTCTGATAGAAATCTATGATTCTTTCGCCCGGAACAGGAGTCCATCGGAACTTCCATGTCCCGTCCAAAGACATCGAACAGTCTCCTTTCTGTACGGAGAAAGGAGTAAAAGCAGCCCGTGCCGGTTCACGATTAATCTGGAGAACATGATGATTCTCCCAGTCATGCATTGTTTGTGCCTGCATCGGGCAAGCGATCAATGCGCCAAGCAGTAATGTATATATTTTCATTCGTTCTTTTTTCTTCATACCAAGAAGACGGATGAAGGGGCATTTTGTACCCCTTTCTTTTACATTAATATTAAAGAATAATAAAAGGGGAAACACTCTATGAAGAAAAGCTCTACCTTGTGACCTATAATTACTTCTAATATTTTTATTATGAAAAAACTACTATTCAGCAGCCTCTTTTTATTAAGTTGTTTCGCTTCACACGCACAGCATGAGTATACGATTGAAGGTGATGTAAAAGGAGTGAAAGACGGCACTCTTGTTTCCCTGTTTTTAACGGACGGACGTGTAGGAAGCGTAGTTGCTTCGGATACGATACGTAATGGCAAATTCTTCTTCAAACGAAATGCAGGAGAAAGCGGTATGGATCAATTATCCCTTATGTGTAACCGCGAAGCGGACTTCCCTCCGATGTCTTTGGAGATTTATGCAACTCCCGATGCCCAAATAAAAGTGACAGGTACCAATACCCTGATTTATACATGGAAAGTAGACAGTCCGGTAAAAGAACAACAGGAATATAACCGATTTATCGAAAACTCCCGTGACCTGTGGGATGAATACCAACGCCTGGCTATCAAAAGCAGAAGTATGCGTTCAGCTCCGGAAGCCGAACAAAAAGCGATGCGTGCAAAATCAGACAGTATATCAGCTATTATCGATAAACGCGAACTTAAGTTAATGCAGGAGCTCCCTGTCTCCAGCATTTGGATGGATAAACTGTTCGGTTTAAGTATGTCTGTGAAGTACAATCCCAAGTTTACCTATAAAGTAGAAACATTGGCTTTGTATAACAGGCTGAGTGAAGAACAGAAAGCTTCCATCAAAGGACAAGAAATTACAGTCAATCTTTTCCCTCCCAAAACAGTGAAAGAAGGAGATGATATGGCAGACACCGACCTTTTCGACCTCGACGGAAATATTCACCATCTGGCTGACTTTAAGGGAAAATATATGCTTCTTGACTTTTGGAGCAGCGGTTGCGGACCTTGTATTATGGCACTCCCCGAAATGAAAGAAATTCAGGAACAATATAAAGACCGGCTCACGATTGTCAGTTTGAGTTCGGATACCAAAAACAGATGGAAGACTGCTTCTGCCCAACATGAGATGACTTGGCAAAACCTGAGTGACCTGAAACAAAATGCAGGGTTGTCCGCAGTATATGATGTCAATGGTATTCCCAACTATGTTCTCATCTCTCCGGAAGGCAAAATCATGAAAATGTGGTCAGGATATGGCAAGGGTAGCCTGAAACTTAAAATGCGAAGATATTTAGATATACCTAAGCGTGAAATGAGTATCGCTCGGAAAGCCAACACCAAAATCGTTAACCATCCAATTTGCAAATCAACCAATACCGACATTCTTGAAGTGAAGCAGGTAGAATTGACGGATACAGCAACAGTCGTTCATTTCTATGCATACTACATACCCAACTACTGGATACAAGTGAGTACAGATGCCAAGTTAACAGACGCAAAAGGCGTATCATATGCCTTGAAGAAAGCGGAAGGCATTACTCCCGGCGAACATTTCTTTTTGCCCGAAAGCGGAGAAGCCGAGTTCTCACTCACATTCGAACCATTACCTTCCGATACAAAATTGTTTAACTTCACGGAAGGAACTGCCAAAAAAGACTGGCAAATAAATGAGATAAAACTTACTAAGTAGAGAATAAGGAAGAAACTAAACCTATCCTTCTTTTTCTTTCATCTAAGATTCAACTGAAGACTTCGAAATAGCTGCATATTCCGAAGTCTTCTTTTTTATTTCATTAATCGATTCTAAAGTTAGAATTAAAATAAGAATATCAATTATTAAAATGCAAACATCGTTTTAACAATTAAGGTCTTGCGAATTAAAATACTCCTTCAGACAGGGGTAAAAACATATATGAATATCGTATTATCTTCCGGGAAATGTTTTTCTTTGTTATACATTCATGTCATTTATCTCATGTTCTGCATTAAAAAACAAAAGAAATGGAAGAGAATAAACAAACACTTTACAATGATGAGTTGCTAAATATCCTGCCTGACGGAGTTATTATATTTAATATAAATGGAGAGGTTATCCAGCTTAACCACCAGGCTTTAACCGAACTTCATGTCCATTCATCAGTCAATACAATGATGCCTCTTTCAACCAATGACCTATTCAAGTTATTAAATAATAAAGAAGATATTCTTTCTGTCATTTTAGAGAAGATTCGTCAGGGTGAACAAACTTATTCGCTTCCGGAACATACATTCATGCAAGAACAGGTGGATTATACCCAATTCCCGATCAGAGGTGATTTTGCAACGATCAAAGAAGAAGGTCATCTGAAAAAGATCTTATTCTTTTTTCGCAATATCACAATAGAACTGACACAAGAGTATATTCTGAACACAGCCTTGCAAAGAACCAAAATATATCCGTGGTATTATGATATAAACCGAAGTGAATTTACTCTTGACAACCGTTATTTCGAACATTTAGGTATTTCGGCCGGAGAAAACAACACTCTGACTATGGAAGAATACGTAAACATGATTCATCCGGACGACCGGCAAGCTATGGCCGACGCCTTTATTGTGCAACTTAGCGGCATGGAAACGTTCGATAAATCTGTCCCCTTCCGCTTGCATCGTGGAGACGGAACTTGGGAATGGTTTGAAGGTCAGTCTACTTATATTGCCAATATCTCGGGGCATCCCTATCGGTTGGTCGGTATCTGTATGAGTATCCAGGAATATAAGGATATAGAGAACACCTTAATCGAAGCACGTAAGAAAGCTGAAGAAAGCGACCGGCTTAAAATGGCTTTTCTGGCAAATATGAGCCATGAGATCCGTACACCACTGAATGCAATAGTCGGTTTCTCCGATGTAATCGGTTCTACGTATGATGAATTAAGCGAGGAAGAACGTGCCGATTTTGTGAGATTAATCAGCATCAACAGCGAGCACTTGGTAAGACTGATTGATGATGTACTTGATTTATCCAAGATCGAATCAAATACGATTAAATTTACTTTCACTGACTGTTCTCTCCGGTCTCTCATGATGGATGTAGAGAAAGAACAGACTATGAAACCTATATCCGAAATCGAAATAAGAGCGTTATTACCGAATGAAGACGTCTATATCAATACGGATGCTACATGCCTGAAACAGGTAATAAGCAATTTCATTAATAATGCCCGGAAGTTTACAGAAAAAGGATATATCCATTTTGGTTATGCAGTGGATTCCGTCGATGCAAGCTCGGTTCATGTCTTTGTGGAAGATACAGGCTCAGGGATTCCAAAGGAATGCCAAAAAGAAATATTCGACCGCTTCTATAAAGTAGATACATTTAAGCAAGGGACCGGACTGGGACTTTCTATCTGCAAAGGGATATTCCTAAAAAAAGAAAATGTAAGGCAACTAATTCGCAATGAATTAGTT
>DXOL01000014.1:0-21384 GCA_019412825.1 Bacteroides thetaiotaomicron
GATCACAAGAGCAAGAACGGTGGTCAGAGTGTTGACTAGTCCTACGAGAACTTGGCTCAAATTAACGATAGTATACAAATGAAGCTAGTAAAGTCTCCCTTTTTAGTTAAATATATAAAAATAAGAAGGCAAAATGTATATAAATGTAATTTGTTGCTTTTTATCGTTATATTCAAATTACTCGATAAAAAACATGAATATATATAAATTGTCAATTTATATATACGATGTAACAAGCTTTTCTGTGATATAGGATGTCAGTTTGAAATTTTTAGTAAAAAGATTCTGGAATCAACTGAGTATTGTTGGTAATAAGTCAATAAATCTAAACTGTTTGTTCTGAGTTTTTATCTTACTATGTATGTTTTGTCCGTTGCAAAAAAACGAAAGTGATTATGGCTAAAAAGTTTTTTATTATTTTTGTGGAATCATTTTAGTAACATCGAAATGAAGTTGTTCTCGAAAAAAAGACTACCTTTACTCTATAATAAAGAATTATATAAATAATGGAACAAAAAGAATATCTCAGTATTAAATCCTTTGGTCCGATAAAGGATGTCAAATTAGATAATATCAAACCATTCACTTTCTTTATTGGTGAATCAGGTAGTGGAAAAAGTACCATTTTAAAGGTGCTGGCTATGATGAGACATATGTGTAAGCAAATAAATCTTCGTTCATACTTGAAATTAGGTAATGTTATTGATAAAACCATAGATCTAAGCATTTCTGAATATTTACGTAATGGCGGGATGACAGATTATGTCAAAAATGATACTGAAATAGTTTATAGCAAAGGAGATTGTAATATAACCTATACTCCGCAGAAAGGACTAAAAGGAACAAGAAAAATAATCAGCAGCGAGAATTTATCGTTGGAGAAGATCTCATTTTTCTCTGATAAACGAGGGGCTATAGCTCCTTTATTGGCAAATTTGAGTGATGGAGCAGCGTTGGGATTCTATTTTACCGAGACCTTTCAAGACTTTAAAAAAGCTACAGAAGTGATAAAGGAGCTGGAAATGCCTTATTTAGGTGTTCGCTACTATGAAAAGAAAGCTCAGAATGGAAGCAGACAATTCTTTATCAGCAATGTAAATGACACTTATAAAATTCATTTTGAAGATGCATCTTCTGGCATTCAGACGATGACGCCTCTTGCTGTGATCGCTGAATATTTCTCAAAACATTTTGATCTGGTACACGGATTTAATTCTTCTATAGTTACTCTATTGGGCAAAAATGATAGCTTATCATCTTTCAGACATGATATGAATATCGGTGATATTGCCAACCGTTCCATACATTTGATGATTGAAGAACCGGAACTGAGTATGTTTCCTACAGCTCAGCGTTCATCATTAAATATGCTTATAGATAAATGCTTGAACGGAAATAAATATATGACATTGACTTTGGCTACTCATAGTCCATACATCATTAATCATTTGAATCTTTTGCTTAAAGCATTTGACAAAGGGGTGAAAATAGAAAATGCAGCATTGGACTATCATAAGACTGAGGTATATATAGTAGAGCATGGGATGGTAAAAAGCATTAAAGTCCAAAATGCCCATCTGATAAACACGGATTACCTATCGGATGATATTAACGAGATATACAATGAGTACGATAAATTAGATGAGATACAATGATTGACTTACTAAAACGGGAATTACCGTCACATTATAAATTACATCGTACCATCGTTAATGTTCCCTATGAGATTACTGCTGAAGAGCACTTTGATTTAACAGACGGAGGTTTGACATCTATCGTGGATTATAAGACTGGGAATGTTTCTTTCGATCATAGTAATCGAACAAAAGTTCAGGTTATTAATTATGAAGCGTATCTAATAGGTCTGAAGGGAACAAAATTTGAAACCGGAAGGAAGAGGTGTGATTTTATTTTGCATGAAACAGGAGGTAGTGCTGATAGTTTTTATATCTTAAACGAACAAACATCTACCAAAAAATCGATTGAGAACTTATCTAAACCTATACTTGATAAGGATAAGAACGTGATCTATCCCGGTGGAAAATATGAAAAAGCGGAAATACAAATGTTGGAAACATTGAGAACAATCAAGGCTGTTCCTTCCATTTCTGCTTTTATAAATCGATATAAACGCAAAGTATGCTTGATGTCATATCTTATTAAACCTGATGAAGATTCGAAGGTCTCAAGCGCCCGAAAATCCTTTGGAAGATATAAGCTGATTGAATCCAGAGAAACAGGAGAAAATGGAGCTTTATTGGAACATCCTTCAATAAATGCCGAAGGTTTCGAATTTCGTAGAATCAGCCATGAATATTCATTTAGGTTGAGTTGATATGTGTTGAGAGATATTCAAGTAAATTAAAACAGTAGATTTATAAGATGTCATTTAATCTACTGTTTTAATGTTTAAATGTAGCCGGATGAAAGCGATAAAGTCTACGAATTTATCGCTTTATCATTTTTTTCATGAATGGAGTTATCAAATCGGCATATCTCATCATTCCCAAGTCAGTAAAATGAATGCCATCAACCGTAGCCTCACCATCTTCTCCTATCATCTTTTCTGAATGAATCAAATATATCTCTTTTTCCCTCTTCTTAAGTGAATTGAAAATTTCATTCAATGTTTGATTCTTTCTTGCCACTTCACTAGCTACTCTCTGGTCGAATAATGTATGAGTGAAAATAGGGTCTTCTATAAATACAATCGGAGTTTTCGGATGCTTATTACGAATGATCTGATAAAAAGTTTCCATACGCTCTTTCATCTGCTCTACAGAAGCATTGGGTACAAAATCCAGAACAAATACACTGGCATCCACTTCCGCCATGACTCTTGCTACTTCAAGGTCAAGTTGCCCGTTACCACTAAAACCAAGATTAATGCATTCTCGGTTCAACCTTCTTGATATGATATTGGTATGTGCCATTCCGGGACGTGAAGCGCAGCCTCCTTGCAGGATGCTGGTTCCATAGAATACAATTGGTTTCTCACGAACCGGATAATTAATTTGAGGCTGATCAATGGAAGATAAAGAATCGACTCCTATAGACAGTGACACAAGTCCGTCATAAAGAGGGAGATATAGCATATATTCCCTCTCTTTGGACTGCATATTGGCGATAACGGTAGCTTGATTTGTTTTTCCATTAGGACGTGCACTGTTGACAAATCTCCACTGACCGCTCCCTTCCCAACAGTATAAATCAAGACCTTTTATTCCCACATCGGTCATATGATTCATATGGTTATTAAAGAGATTCTCACATTTCAACGCTATTCGGGTAGAGTTGCTACGAAATCGTATCGCCATTCCTGCCGAATTACGACTCAAGTTCCATAGAGGAGGACGAGAAATGTTCTTGAGAGAATCTGGTAGTCTCTCATATCTTGCCCCTGTGTCTTGTGTTGCTTTTCCTAAAAGGGGAAAGCATGACGCATCATAGTACGTCAGTTGTTGTGCCTGCAACTGAATGCCGAACAGGCACAACATTGTGAAAAAAAAGAATTGTTTCATCATCTATTTAATTCCGACAGCGGTCAGCACTTTCCTTTGTTTGCCGTCACTGCCTTTAATGGTTTCTTTGCCATTGACCAGCATGCACGATGAACCGCCTCCATCCAGATTCAGTGCCTCTGTACATCCCAAGTCTTTCATTACTTTAGCTACGTTGGCAGTGGTCAGCCCCGCTACTCCTTCTGTCATGTTTCTGCCTTCGCACACAAAGATAATCATTTTTTTGTCAGTTGTTATACCAATTGCGGTGCGAGGTTGATTGGAAGCAGCAGAAATATCCAGCATTTCTTCTACATACGTGTTTTTAATATCTCCTGCACGTAGTAAAACAGTGACACCTCCGATACCGGTGGTAGCTTCCAATGCTTTTGCGCCGTTGGGAAAAGTAGATGACGGAGTTTGTAGCGGATCCTTATTTATATCGTTATCAGCAGGGGCAGGATAGCAATAATTGATTCCGTCGGATGCCTGATAAGTCCATGTCGTTTGAAATGTTCCATCCTTCATCTGGCAGAAGGCGCCTAAAGTCGGATACCACATGGTTACCCAGTCTTTTGAATAATAGTTCTGATTGGGTGCCAGTAACTGCCCTTCACGGATGACTAGATTTTGCGAATAATAGAATCCGGCACTATAAAAAAACAATCCTCCATTGATGACTACCGGTGCTTTGGAAGATTCATAAAACTCCGAAGGGGTGTGTATCGATTTGCCTCCATATCCATTGGCTTCCTGTGAGAAAGCGATGTCGCCCAGAACTTCAAATTTAGCTTTACTCATATCTGCAACAGCTATGTAGGCGATCGCCTTCTTTCCCGTTAGATTTTCCGGTGATTTATAGATATGAATATAGTCCGGAAGATTGCCGAAATTATCGGCTGCCGTCCATCCTTGTGATACAATATCAGGATTCGATTCTTCCTCTTCAGTCTCCTGATCCCATTCCCACGGATGATCGGGATAACTTTCTCCACATGAACATATAGAGAAGGTAAGCAGTGCTGTTGCTATAAAATACAGACGTTTGATTAACATGGTTCAAGTCCTCCAAAAACATTTTAATTTAGTAAATAATATGGTTATTAATAAAGCCAGGGAAGTTACGATGACTCCCCGTAAAAAGCCCAGCCAGGCATTTTGATCCAGATAGGAAAGATAGGTTCCCAGTCCTGCCAGATTCAATAAAGGTAATACTACCAGCTGGGTGGATACGTATGCAATCATCGGATTCTGCCCTGCATATTCCAATGGACGGGTCAATCGGGACCAAGAATAAATGTCGCACATAATAGAAAATGCAATCATTGCCATGAAGGCAAGTCCTGATGCAAGGAAATAATAACTGTACGTAGAAGGATCTTTCCGGATTCCCCCTTCATAAGCTTCAAAAGCCAGTCCCAATAATATCAGATAAGTTCCTGCTCTGAAGAGTTTATACCAGTAACTGGTGTTTTTCCCTTCTACCTGCAATAGAATGTAGAGGATGCACAATATAGCGATCGTACCCGCTAAATTGAGCAAAAGATAACGCATATAAAGTCCGTATAAATTGAATACGATCAGTCCGATAGTCAATAAGAGTATCCATGGCATTCTTTTGCGTTCGTCTTTATTGTCGTTTACCGGCATCGTGTTTTTGCAGTGTAGCCACTCATGCAGATATTCTCCGGCAATGCTACCGGGAATTACGATAAACAGATACTTCAGATAGGAGAACTTATACATCCACGGCAAGGGCGAGAACGCCATCAGACTATGATTCCATGATTCTGCGTTTTCATTTCCCAGGAACACTGCCATGATAAAAGGCAATATTGCTATACGAATCCATGGCTTATTAATCGTTAACGTATAAATCAGAGAACCGAAAATAGCCATATTAGCTAATACCAGAATGATAATATTACTGTAGCCCAGACTGAATGTCCGTCCATCGGCATAGTTGATATTCAGCAGCATGAACACTCCCGTTGCATAAGCCAGTACTTTAATCAGCATCCTTACGTATTCCGGCATTTTGAACGGAATCCTCATGAACATGGGAAACATCAAGGCAAACCCTCCCAATGCAATGAGCCATGAGCGGACATCCTGAGGAGAAGATACTACCCACGGATATATATGCTGAATAAAAATAGCGAAGAAAGTCAATCGGAAACCTCTTAAAAGGCTGTCGTATATGATTTTCCAGCGGGAGCTGCCCTTTCTGTATTTGTTACCTATTGAAAAAGGGAAGGCAGCTCCCATTGCAAACAGGAAAAAAGGAAACACCAGGTCAACCCAAGTGATCCCATATATAGAACCATCAAACACAAAGTTGGAACGGGGACCTACCTGAGCATGATACATCCATCCGGGAAGTACTCCCCAGGCAACGCTGCCGGAAAGAACCATCGTCAGAATGGCATACCCACGCAGGGCATCCAAAGAAGAAGCTCGTGTACTGTTGTTACTCATAATTTTCCTTTTATTGATGTATTACGGCCCGAAATGGAGAAGCCGGTATTTCCGCGTTATTGAAAAGATCACCTTTCATATAATTGCAGAAACAATAACGCACTTCTACAGGATGAGACACCGAATCATTCCATACTTTTACACGGGCGGAACCATTGATTATTTCCGCTTCTGCCGGTACGATATTCCCCTTTTCGTCTATAAGTTCAAATCCTCTCAACTTTTGATTTTCAGGGATCAGTCCATCACTGCCATGCTCAAAAGTGATTTCTACTACATTGTCCTTCAATTGATGGCTTTTATACAAAGGACCTGCATACAGAAAACCTTCTTTGCCATAAGTCTTAGCCAGAGCCCAGTAAGCAAGGCGCTGACCGACCTTGATTTTGTAGGGAGGATGAATGAATTTTTCACTTCCTGCATCCGTCGTCGTGACCATACCAACATTAGGAACTTCCTGCATTAATTCCAGCTGGCATTGACGGAACCATGCACGATCAAGCCTGTCTTTACCTTCGGCCTGCCATGGAGTGATCTGAACATAGTATACAGGCATTGCAGGACTATGAAAGAATTCTCTCCACTGGGCGACCATCGCGGGAAAGAGCTTTTTATAAAGAGCGGGATCAGCAGAATTGGATTCGCCCTGATACCAGATGACTCCTTTGACCGGAAATCCCTTCCACGGATTTACCATTGCATTCCATAGTAAAGTAGGTGTGCCCGCAGGCCAGTCAAAATTGGTTTGTTCAATATCCGGCAATTGGACTTCCGGAAATTGGGACAGTGTCTCTTTATTCATCCAAGTCTCTATCTTGGAAGCACTCCATGAGCAATGAATCAGTCCGACAGGAATATCCAATGAACGTTGCAGCAAGTCTCCGAAAAAATAAGCGGTAGCACTAAAGTCTCCGACTTCTTTCGGAGAAAGTTCTGACCAATGTCCCGTAATACCTTCTTCTTTAGGAGTCGTGCTCCAATCTCTTTTGACTGTAAACAAGCGTAATTCCCGTTTGGAGTCGGCAGCTACGATATAGGGTTGTGAACCATAAACCGGCTGTCCCCGAAACCCTCTGACAGGCATTTCCATATTCGATTGACCGGAGCAAAACCAGACTTCTCCCAGTAAAATATTCTTTAATGTAAGTGCCTCGCCGTCAGAGAATGTAATAGTATAGGGACCGCCTGCTGCCGGAGTAGGAAGTTGAATATTCCAATTTCCATGCTGGTCACTTCGGGTCGTTAGCTTCCGATGATCCCATGATGCTTCAATCGTAATTTTACTATTGGCGGAGGCTTTACCGTGGAAGGTCACTTCCGATTGTTGTTGCAGCACCATGTTATCACCCCAGATGGAAGTTAACCTGACTTTGGCCTGCATTCCCAATGGGAATAGCAGGCTGATAATCCATAGGTGGTATATGATATACTTCATGAATTTTTATTTAGAAACGTTTTGCTGATATCCCTTGCCGAAACGGTCTGTTACTCTGATCTCTATTTTAGCTTTCGGATTATGGGGAGTGGCACGGAACATATGTCCTGTACTTGCTGCTGATATCCAGCTCTGCATGGTTCTTTTCTTGTCCGTACATACTTGATGCGCATATGGGTCGACTCCGGTATATTGAGTCATGGTACCCATCACTTTTCCGTTTTCCAGCCATTCTACTTTCCAGTTCTTATCCCAGTTCCATACATTGGCTATAATATCTTTGGGGAACTCCTTAGATGTACCTGTTGCATATCCCCGGAACTGGTAATCTTTCGGATGACCGGCACTTTTATAGTACCATTTCACTTGATTACCGTCTACTTCGTAGACTCCGTATCCTTGCGGGGTGCCATCGATACAGACGTCTGCATGCCACCAGATACCACATACGGCAGCCGTATTGTGCTCCATTTGGTGATCGTTGAATACAATGTTTGAGTTGGAATGAAGATGTCCCGTCAGGAAGTGTGTGTCATAATCATCCAATAATTGATGAACCGCCTCAGCATTAATCGTTTCTCCCGCCAGCATGGCATAGTCATAATTAAAAGGTCTTTTCTGTTCCGTTATTCTCGTAGGAATATGCGTCATGAAAAAGACTAATGTACCTTTAGGAACATAAGACAGGTCTTCTTCCAGCCATTTGAAAGTTGTTTCATCTACATAGCCGATATAGAAGTATTCACGTCCTACATAAAAGTTATTGTTGATAACAATATAGTGCGCCTTTCCTTTATTGAACGAGTAGTGGGTAGGACCGAAATATCCTTCGAAAGTCCGGTACGACGTTTCATGGGTAGCTCCATTACAATCTATATCATGGTTACCGATTGCACGATATATAGGGATATCCAGTTTCTTTGCCTTGTCGATATAAGGTGGAAAGAAAGTGGCTGGTGTGTCCCAGAAGATGTCTCCACAATTCAGACCGAATACATCACGATCCGAGTGTTGGTCGATTAACTGTTTATAGTCATCGACGATGGGAGCGTACAGATCCCAGTGCTCTTTCAGACCAGCCTGTACATCCGCTTCCAGCACAAACAAGTGTTTACTGTCGTCTTTAGGATTCTTTTTCAGACGGAAATTATATTCATTCGTCTTTTTCAGATCAATTTCCTGATAGAATCGGGGGATCGTCTGTTCACAATCCGTCAAATATCCGGCAGGAGTCGTGATATATACAAAGCGTGTGTTTCCGAGATTGGGCAGATGGTAAATACCGTTCTTGTCTGTAGTGACACAACGCTGTCCGTCTGTCACTACCACATTGGCTATACCTTTGCCATCGCAAGTGACGGTTCCTTTGATCATTCGCGTCTCATCCAGCTTAGTTTCGTCCAGTGCTCCTTTTAGTTCGTCCCACCATCCGTTACGGATAATGTGTACAATGTCGAAAATCATCACACCGTCCGATTCTTTCAGATTCATGCGGACTGCTTTCTGGAATTGGTTTACGTCCCGTTTGTAGTCTTCTACATACAGACCGCCGCATACAGGCACCGCATCTTTCAGCAAGTACTTGGAATATTTGCAACCGCCTTCTACACATAAATATTCTCCGGTAGAAAACTCGCTGTCTGTTTCATTTTTAAATTTACCGGAAGATTTGTAATATTCATCCAGCGTTACATTCCAGTAGTAATTGCCATTTGTATAGAAATCCAGTAACTCTGCAAAGCCATAATTCTTATAGTCAGGAGTAGCCCAACTGAAGTCCTTGCTGACGTCATAATTACGGCTTGCCCAGTTGACACCTACCTCAAAGTAAGTAGGATACCATGCACCGGTATAAGCAGCCAACATACATTCCGGCTTTATCTTTTTGATAGAAGTACGTACGTCTTTTATAAAGTTATATATAACAGAAGCTCTCCACGTCAGCCATTGATGATAGTATGGACCACCCACACGGTCTATGCCTCCTTCGGCATTGGGGCGCCACTCAAAAATATCCTCCGGAAACTTTTCGACTTTCTTTCCGATGAATTTCTCAAACATCTTCTTTGACTCAGGAGAAAAGTCCGAATCAATACAATCATATCGCGCACGGTCAAGCATGATGCCGTCAAATGCATAATTCCGGACAACTTCTTTGATCACATCAATCTCATACTTCTGCACCTCTTTCAGTGCCGGATTCAGGAACATAGTAGGCTTTCCTTCTATTTCCGTTACAGGGAGCAGTCCTTTGCGCGGTACATAATTGATAGCCTGCCACTTTTTGTGTTTATCGAAGACGGCACCACGTTTCACTATATTCTGTCCGTCAGCAAATATATTCATTCCGGCAAAGATGATCATATTGTGGGTATGAGCAGCTTCGATAAAAGTATCGATAAAGTCAAAATCCGGACGGTCGAAGTTTTTCCAGTTCTTCTTCTGTGCGGCATATTTGCTGGGATATAATACTTCACCCGTATTGTCTTTTATGTCCAATACCAGATGCGTGATACCTGCTTCATGACATTTGTCTACATAGTAGCGGATTGAATCGGGGTAGCTGAAACGTTGGAAATTAGCCGAACAGTCTAACCACATTACTTTAGGCTTTCCCGAGGCAAATGCCAGAATGCCTATCCATAACAAAAGGGAGATAATTGAGAATCTTTTCATATTCATAGTGTATTCTTTCGATTTTACTTCAGAGCTCCTCCGGCTCTCATTCCGTTTTCAACTTCTTTCCATAATCCTTTGTTGATGATATGTACAATGTCGAATACCATCAGTCCGTCGGAAGCTTTCAGGTTCATTTCTATGGTTGCGGATAATTTGGCGGGATTGTCATAGAATTGGTCCACCAGAATACCACCCATAAATTTATTATCTTTCATGATATTGCGTAACTTCTGACAAGAGCCTTCAACGGAATACCACGTACCGCTTTGTGCCTGCGAATCTGTTTCATTCCATACGCTCTTCTTGTTTTTCAGAGATTCCTCTATGGTGATATCGGTGTAATAATTGCCGGTAGTATATAAGTCCATCAGTTCGGCATAACCGTAATTCTTATATTCGGGAGTAGCCCAGTCAAAATCTTCGCTCGGATCGTATTTCTTGCTCGCAAAGTTTACGCCTACTTCATAATAAGAAGGATACCATGCTCCAGTGTATGTACCGAAAGAAATATCCGGATTCACTTTCTTTATTTCATTCCGGGCACGGGCCATGAAGTCGTAGATGTTCTTGGTGCGCCATTCAATCCATTTCAGGAAATGTTTTCCGCGTTCGGGATAGTATTTATCATTCTCGTCTTTTTTCCATTCGAAGATGTCTTCCGGAAACTTTTCTACTTTCTGCCCGATATATGCCTCGAACTTCTGACGGGAGAGGTCTGAAAAGTCTGCCGTTATACCATCATAGCGTACACGGTCCAGCATCAATCCGTCCAGGTCGGGATAACGTTTCACTAAATCCTTGAGAACATTCAATATATGTGTCTGAAACTCCTCATTGACAGGATTAATCATTGCCGAATATTTCTTCTTTTCGTTGGTGATGGAAGTGATTCCTTCCGGAGTGTACACTGTCGATGCCCATTCCGGATGGGTGGAATAGACTAGTCCACGGTCGAAATAATTGTGTCCTGCGACAAAGACGTTGAGTGAAGCATGTACCTCTATTCCCAGGTAATGGGCTTTCTTGATAAAATGTCCCAGGTAATCGAAGTCTTTGCGTTCATATCCATGCCATTCATGCATTTTAGGAGCAAACTCCGTATCGAACAGCACTTCACCGGTGATGGGACGTACATCGACGATGGCATGGGTGAAACCTAATGATTTTATTTTTGTCAGATAATAATCAATGGAGTCAGGGTTGCTGAAGCGTTCAAAGTTTGCTTCCGCATCAAACCACATCAAAGCGGGCTTGCCATTTTCTACTTGGGGAGCTGCGCTTTTGCATGCTCCCAATGCAATGATTAACAGACTTGATAAAAGTACTATTGTTATTTTTCTCATACGATCATATTCTAAAGGGTCGGTTATTTTTTTTTATTCAATTGCGAGTTTGATGCCTTCTTTGGCATATTGCCATTGATCGGCTTTCTTCAGATGAATCATGTCGAACAGAAAATATCCGTCGCAAACATTCATACAGGCCTTTACGGATTGTACGATTGCCTGATTTTCTTGTTCCTGAGTAGCCTGATTATTGGTATCCCAGTTTCCTACATCCGGACCTCCGGCTACAATGGGGCATTCTCCTTTTATTTTATCTTTAGCCAATGAACAGAAACCTTCCATAGTCCATTCCGTCGTACCGTGTACCTTTAGCGGTGAAGCATAGGCACCGATCAGTATTTGATCCATACAGGCGGCATAGCCGTAATTTTTATATTTGCTTGTCGCCCAGTTATAATAACGGGAAGTATCATAAGTGGAAGCTGCCCAGTTGACACCTACATCATAATAGGTAGAATACCAGCCGCCTACATAAACTCCGAATTTAATGGCGGGTTTGACTCCTTTTACAGCAGTGCGTGCCTTCTGCATAAAATCGTAGATCACTTTTGCACGGAATTCCAGCCACTTAGTCAGATATTTAGGATAGGTGGCAGGAAGACCGGAAGCGCCCGGTAGTAAAATGTCATCCGGATAGTTTTGAATTCTGATGCCTCCCATATATTCTTCAAACTGTTTGCGGGATTCTTCAGAAAAGTCCGCTTGTAGATTGAGGAAACGACCTCTGTCTAAGAAAATGCCATCGAGATCGTAGCTTGCAAGGTCTTTCAGTAAATCGCAAAGAAAGGTCTGTACTTCGGGATGGGCAGGATTAAAGAATTTAGTACTTTCACTGGTATTCATCACACTCACAATCCCTGTCTGCATGTTCATTTGCGTAGCCCATTCTGCTTTGGACTGGTCTCTGTACAATAACCCAGTTCCTCCATCAATCTGATTTCCACCTACAAATGTGTTGATGGCAGCATGAATGCAGAGCCCTTGTTTGCGCGCCTCGTCAACAAAGGCTTGCAAATAATCCCATGTAGCTGTACGTTCTACCTTTGTGTAGTTGCTTCCAATCCAGGCATACATGAATTTGACTTGATCTACGATATTGGTCTTGAATAGTACATCACCTGTAGTGGGGCGCACATCTACCACAATATCTGTAAAACCGGCATCTTTGGCTAATGCCAGATCACGGGCTATATTTTCTTTGCTATTAGCGAAATCGGGGAAGTTGGCAGCCGCATCAATCCAGATATATCGAGGTTTGGAGGCGTTAGGGTTCTCTGTCGGTTCTTCCTTTCCGCCGTTGCTGGTGTCTCCCCAATAATCTTTGGTATCACTGCCACCGCATGCCATGCACATACAGACAGCTATTCCTCCCATAACTATTTTTAATCTGTTTTTTCTGATATTCATTTTGTATGGTTCTTAATCGTTGAAGTAAAAAGCCTGTACCTGAAAAAGGTACAGGCTTCCGAATGCATTACTGGTTATATTACATATCGATACAGTCGCACTGTACGCAACCTACATATCCATTAGTAAACATGAAGTAGATGTATAAGTAGTAGCCATTGGATGAAACTTTAAGAGCTACGTCACCTGTTCCATTTGCATTTTGACTACCCAATGCTTTGGCACCGTAATTGCCATTGACACCCAAGCCGTCACTTCCAAAGTTTATCGGCTGATTATCTAATGAATTACCCGCCAGATCGAATAGGTAAATACTATCATCTGTGCCCCATGTAAAGCTGTTCACAGAGTTTGAAAGTACGTATGCCACTTTATTAAAGACTTTATAATCTACTGCGTTTTGAATCCAGTTGGCACTGACTTCCGGACCGTTATATCTGATTGTATTGGTCTTTCCATTGAACCAGCACAGATTTCGTGGAGTACTGTAGAATGCTGCAAAGTAATCACTTGTCGGATCGGTCGGATCAGAATAGATTACATCGGCATTATCGCCCCATGAACCTAGTCCCTGAGATACTACCAGATCAGGAGTTTGTGATTTTAACGCACCATTAACGACTTGCCAGCGGGCAAACTGTCCGGAGGTTCCATAGTAAGGAGCTGTGATAATGGCATCTCCATCCAGGCTACCTTGTACTGAAAGTTTTCTACCGATAGCAGAAGTTACATTGAATTCAATATATTTCTCCGGAGTTCCGTTTACACCGCGTACTCTCCATACGGTAAAGACGTTACCTGAGTTCGGTACTAAGTTGGTGAATAAGATATTATCTCCGTCATCAGCTGTTGCATAGAAGTTAGTGAGACTTCCTGCGAAACTGCTTATGTTTATAGTTCCCACATTGGCTCCTGTTCTTCCGTCCAGATAGATAGCGTTGCTGTTACCGCGGTCATTAATAACTACATAGTCATTAGTTACGGCAATTCCCGTTACCATATTGGTACTTGTGATACCCACATCTGTAAGTTTCTTAGCCCAAAGCAGTTTGGCACTGTTGGCGCGAAGTCCTGCGGCAATCTTTTCCGGAATTTCCTTCTTCACTGTATACACAGACTGGGTAGTACCGTTTTGAGCTGTTACGGTCAGCTTTTGTTCTTGATCATAGTTTAGGGCAACAGTTCTGGGATCGGGTGAGATGGTGGCACCATGTGAAATGGTAACATCTGCCAGCACTTCCCCTATACTTTCCAAACTGATCAAAGAGATTGTTTTGGTACTTTCATTGATGATTCCCGACAGCCCCAAACTTGTTAGATTGAATTTCGTGATTGCACATTCATTGCTCTTACGAATCTCTGCAACAACTTTATATTCGGTGCTTGTGCCGGTCTGGTCTTTCACTGTTATAAAGTTTTCCTGCGTCATATCCATAAATAATAATGTAGGATACACATATACATTATTATCCAGATCAGCGATTACACGCATCTTTTTCAGGTCAGACTGTTGCAGAACATTGTCCGAGAGTTTGGGATAGTTATATGGAAATACAACGGTAATCACATGATTCGTATAATCTATCTCACTGGTGAAACTATTGTCATCACTGTCGTCATCCGGGAAGGATGCTGTCAAATTATTGATTATGTTCCTTTCAACAGTCGGATTGAAATCTTCCGGGCTATGGCATGCGCTCATACCCATCAGAAACGCAATGACTGAAACAATTGATAATATTTTATTTTTCATTGTATTAAGCTTTTAGTTATTTCCATTCATCATATTGCTCAATTAACGCATTATTCTTTATTTCAGAAGTCGGTACCGGTAAAACGTATAACTTCTGTGGGAACTTACGATCTTGTCCGTCGCAATCAATGTATTCGTACGTACCGTTCGTAATCTTGAGACCGTGGCAGCGATAGTTGTTATACTCAATGTGTGCCAGTTTCCAACGGCGCATATCCCAGAACAGATGTCCTTCGTATGCAAGCTCAATTTTACGTTCGTTGCGATAATCATTGAACCATGTTTCACCACTGGAAGATTTGCCTGGCAGATTTACTCCCTGACGTCCGCGGACACGGTTCATTAAAGACTGCGCCTCACCGGTTTTGTTGAGTCTGTATGCTGCTTCAGCCTTATTCAACAGAACTTCAGCAAATCGGATTTCTACCCATGCCTGAGAACTTTTGGTTCCTTTGACGTCAATCAGTTTCTCATCCAGCAGTTTACGCAGGAAGTAACCGGTTGTTGTTTTACCATAAGAGTATGACTGTTCACGGTAAGCCATGAAAGCACCGTTTTTTCCGCCTACGCTACAATCCATCACTCTGCCTTTCCACGTGGAGCCGCGATAAATAATAGTAGCTGCAAAACGAGGCTCCAATTGATCATAAGGAGGTTCTTTGGTGGTAGTGCTGTGCCATTCGGACCAGTCTACTTTATTTCCGTTTTTATCTTCATAAGATTCTACCATTTCCTGCGTCGGAGTACCTAGCGCACCAAAGTCGTAGCCGTCACATTGTGGTACGTAATACTGGTCGAAGGTATGGTTCGGACCACTGTCTTTGTTGTAGTCAAATTCCAAAATAGCTTCTTTATTATTGCCTTTCCAAGCATCTGCATAGTTGTCCACCAAGTCATACAACTGTAACTTTTCCACTTCATCGGCTGCGTCATAAGCATCCTGCCAACGTTCAGCATATAGCATAGCACGAGATTTCAATGCGTAAGCTGCGCCTTTTGTCACTCGTCCTTTGTTGGCTGCATCCCATTCTTTAGGAAGATTGGTTGCCGCAAAATCCAGGTCATCTGCAATGAATTGCCATGTTTCCGCTGCCGTGCTGCGTGCTTTGTCGTTAGAGGTAGGAAGATCGTCATACAGAATGACTCCGCCATGCCGTTTGGCTAACTGAAAATAAACATAAGCACGGAAGAAGCGTACCTGAGCTTCCCATTTCAGATTCTTGTCATCTGAGAATGTAGAGTATTTCTTCTGCATAACCAGAAACTGATTCATCTGACGGATATTGCCATAAGCCAAATCCTTATCCCAAATGTTGTAACGGCATCCGTCCGGACTGATAACATCCGGATTAGTTACGTAATTGTTCGGATGTCCGGCTCTGTCTCCCAAAGCTACTGAACCATATTTGAATGTCTCGGTCAAACTTTCCGTTAAACTTCCCGAGAACTGAGATTCGCCAAATTGTCCGTATTTGTTCAGATATGTGTAGAATGCATTGACGTATTTATCCACATATGTTTCATCTTGCCAAACAATTTCATCACTAACGGTCGAGGTTTGCTCCACACCGTCCAGCCAGTCATTGCACGAACTTATACTAAAGCCTAGTGCCAGTGCTAATGATATATTTAATAATATTTTTTTCATATGCTTCCGTTTTTTAGAATGTTAGTTTTACACCTAGCGTATATGTTCTCTGTTGCGGATAGTAACCATTGTTCACAGCCGGTGATTCTGGATCGATGTTGTATTTGGTAAGTCCGCTGAAGGTCAGTAGGTTGTATCCTTCGACATAAAGTCTCAATCCTTCTATACCTGCCGGATTTAACCACTTTTTCGGGAAGTTGTAACCTATCTGTGCAGTCTTCAAACGCATATAGTTACCATTCCTGTACCAGAAAGTTGAAGAGAAACCGTTGTTGTTACTTGGACCGGAGATTTCCAGACGTGGAAATTCAGCGTTGGTGTGATCGGGTGTCCATGAATTCTCTACCAGGAAAGTAGGAGAGTTTCCACCATGATAGAAAGGCTTCGTAAATGAAGTATTATCTTGTGTACCTTCAGAACCACTGGCTGTATATTGACCTGTCAGTGCAACTACATTGCCCAGTCCCCAAGAGAATAATAAGTCAAAATCAAATCCTTTCCAATTACCGAATAAGTTCAAAGAACCGGTATGCTTCGGAGTAGCACTCTTGCCTACATAACCTTGGTCTTGTGCAGCTGTAATAATACCATCACCGTTTCTGTCTGTATATTTAATGTATCCCGGTAGTGCCTTATAGCCTTTAACTGTTGCCGAATTTGCAATTTCTTCCTCGCTCTGGAACAGACCGTTTGCGATAAAACCATATTTTGAACCTATTTGCTTTCCTGTCAAACGCTGATATTCAGGAGCATTATCAGAGTCGCCCACATATTTCAGCCAACGACCGTATGCATAAGACCAGATCAACTTGGCACCATAATTAAACTTGTTGATATGATTATAATGAGTCAAAGTAACGTCGAAGCCTTTATAATCAGTCTTGTTCACATTGGCAGAACTGAAATAATATCCACCTCTTGAAGGTGCGTATGCTCCGGTCACAGTAGCCAGTTTATCATATTCATATTTATAGAATACATCAAATTCGACTCCTAACAAACCATTCCACATCGTTGCGTCGATGCCGACATTATAGTTCAGGCACTGTGCCCATGACAAGTTCGGATTACCTAATACAGAAGCATACATCATGGTTTGACTGCTGCCGCCAATGACAACTGCATTTTTGGTGATTCCCATTGTATTTCTCCATTGGAAAGCACTTACTCCGCTGGTGGCTGTTTTACCAATACCGGCTCTCAGTTTCAGATTATTGACCCAAGGAGCATTGAACCAGCTTTCATTGTTGATTCTCCAACCGGCAGAAACACCGGGTAATGTTACCCAACGTTTGTTCATACCTCCAAACAGATAACTGCCATCATGACGAAGGGAAGCCTCCAGATAATACTTATCATCATAATTATAATTCACACGACCTACGAAACCTGCTACTCTGGTATGTCCGCTATATCCTCCGATAGATGGGAATTTTTCTGCTCCGTTTCCTGTCTTATTCGTGATCTGATTGAGTTCATCCAATTGGATAAAGTCCAGACCATAACCGGTGGCACTTAATGCATTACTCTTGTTCTCACGGGTTTCTGCCAGGAACATGGCTCCTACAGTGTGTTTCCCGAACTTATTATCATAGGTCACACTTGACTGTGTGGTAAATGTATATCCCCGGGAAGCGGATTCACTCAGGCTGATTGAATTGCCCGACGCATCGGTTCCTTTATAGTAAGTTAATGAAGTGCTCTCAATAGTCGGAAGATTCATGATCATTACTTCATAAGGATTGCTGAGAATCTTGCTGAAGTTATATGTCAGGTCATAGGCCCCTTGAAATTTAAAGCTTAATCCTTTCAGCCAGGGTGCGTCATATTTCAGACTGAAATTGGACTGAATATAGGAATAGTTGGATTTGCTGTATCCGGATTCATTGATAGATGCCAGCGGAGCCACCGGAGAGGAAGCCGTCGGAGTGGATACATTATATGTTTTTCCTTCATATTCGTAAGTGTCAGGCACATAAGGCAGGGCACGAATCACTTGTTGCGGCACATTATGCCAGTCATCCGGATTGGCTGAATAGCGCGGTGAATCTCTTTTTTCAATACGACCGGATACTCCTAAGGTGAAAGTGAGGCTCTTGGTTAACTTTGCATCAATATTGGAACGAAGATTCAAACGGTTGTAACCATAGTTATCTATGTTGCCATCTTCATTCAGATAACCGATAGATGCAAAGAAACGCACTCTGTCACTACCTCCGGTTGCTGAAATGTTATGGTGTGTACGGGTACCGGTACCATATACTTTATCATACCAGTTTGTGTTTCCCCAGCCATCAACTCCGTCTTTCATCTTCTGCACCATCTCTGCTGTAAATACCTGAGAGTCTCCTTGCAGTTCGCGTGCTTTATTATACCAATAAGCATAGCCGGGGCCATCCAGCCATTCCTGCTGTTCCGCATTTTGGCTGAAACCGACAGAACCTGTATAAGTAATAGACATCTTTTCTGCCTTACCCTGTTTCGTAGTAACGATGAAAACACCATTGGCATCCAAACCGTAAACGGCTACAGCCGAAGCGTCTTTCAGAATAGATACCGATTCTATTTCGTTAGGGTCCAGTCCGTTGAAGTCGGCTGATGTCCGGCGGATTCCATCGATTACGTATACTATACCCGTTTGTCCGCGCATGGTCAATGTTGCATTGTCAGACCCCGGCTGACCACTGGACTGCACGGCTGCCACTCCGGCAATACGTGCGCCAACTACGTTACTGATACTCATTGTCGGAGCTTTCAGCAATTCTTTGTCCGATACGGTAGAAATTGCTGCAGTGATGCTTCCACGTTTTTGAGTACCGTATCCCACAACAACTACTTCATCCAGTGAAGCAACGTCGTCTTTCATAGTTACTGAGATGAAACGCTGGTTGTTTACCTTGATGTCCTGTGTATTCATGCCAACGTAAGAGAATATCAATACATCATTATTTCGGGCATTGATACTGAACTTTCCATCCATGTCTGTGATCGTACCACTGGTTGTACCTTTTACAGCTACAGATACTCCGGGTAATGGTTCGCCACTAACATCATTGACTGATCCTTTTATTACGTTTTGTGCCAGACAGTTGAGTGTGCACATGAACGCAATAAATAATGAGGTGATAAACCTCGGATTCCATTTGATTCTTTTTTTCATTGCATTACAATATTAGATAGGTTTATAGAATAAAGTGTTCACAATATCGTTCGTATAAGTGTCCGGCTTGCAGATAAGCCGAATTAGGGCTCATGAAATGAGAAAACTCAAACGTGATTGCATTTTCCATTCCCGCTCTTCGCGCAGCATCCAGTTTCAACAATAGCTTTTCCCATTTAATGGGCAGGAAACGAATAGGCATGTCCCGGTCAAAAGATTCGATATTAGTCCAGCATTTCATATTATATTTATCAGCCAGTTTTTTGTTAATAACCAGATAATCATATAATTCATGATAGTCTACCTGACCATCCTGAAATGCCATGATATCGACTGCTCCTTTTACATTATCCAATATTTCGTCCCATTCTTCTTCATGTTCTTTCACTGACAAGGCTTTGTCACCCGCCATCACCTGGTCTGTCTTTACTCCATGTATGTATGGAGAAACTAAAGTCGTCAGATTGCCGGAGACACTTTTGGCATGCTTCCCGACTTCCGCATAAATCTTAGACATATTTTTCGTCCGGCGGCTGATTTCCTGAGACAAATACCATCCCTGGAAAGATTTATGATGACCGTATTTCTTCCATACTTCATCAATCAGAGCCATGTTTAAATCTATTTCTTTCTGAAATAATCCTTCCTGCCAGTATTTCCCGGAATCGTACATACCAAAGTAGAAAGCCATGTCGTATTTATCGGCCAGTGTCAGAAACATCTCGACCAGGTCTACAGGTGGATAATACACATCTTCTTTTCCCAACAGGCATTGAAAAGGAGAAGCAATCCATTTACCAAGACCGGCACGAATCAACACTACGGTATTGATTCCCATCTTTTTCATAGCTTTAAAATCCTTATCCCATTCTTTTGTACCCCAATTCTGGTGCGGAATATCCCAACTGATTTCGTCCAGAAAAGTTGCTTTTATAGGCATCCCTTTCAAGGCATTGGGAGTGGCAAATGTCTCAAATGTTTCTTCTTCGTCAGATGCTGCCCTTTTGATGGGAGTGCATGCCGTCAGAAGTTTGCTGCCTGCTAGCAATGAACATGTGGCAAATGCGGTTTTTAGAAAATTACGTCGTCCGTCCATATCGTTATATTTAAATAAGGGTTTATAAATTCTCCAGTACTTTCCAGCATTGGTACAATCCTCTTGGCACATGGAAACATCCTTTCCATTTACCACCTTTGAGTGGCAGCAATACTTCTCCCTGCCGATTCAGATAACCGAACCATTCCGGATATTCCGGATCTTTGAAGTGTGTCCATGTGTAGTCATGTACCTTCTCAAACCATTCCAGACACCTTTTATCTCCGGTCAACTGATAGCCTTTCAATAAGGAAATCAAAGATTCAATGTGCACCCACCAGAGTTTCTGATCCCATTCCAATTGTTGGGGAGGACAACCGTTACGGTCCATAAAGTAATAGATGCCGCCACATTGCTTGTCCCAACCGTAATCAAGCATTGTTAAGGTGGTTAACATTGCTTGTTGTATGAGCTCCGGTCGGTTCAGCCTTTTGCCCAGATCCATGATAAACCACATCGCTTCGATAGCATGACCGGGAGTAACCTGACGACCTTCGAAGCAATCAACCAGATTACCGTCCATATCGACATTCTCAACAATGATACCACCCAGCTCCGGACGATAAAAGACATCCATTACTTCGTGGATACAGGTTTCCATCGTCTGTTCCAGATAGCCGGGATCCAGAAGATGTTCGATCTCCAAAGCCAGATTACAGAGGATCATCGGGAGAGCGAAGTTCTTCAGATTACGAGTACCCGGATGAAGCTTGTTCCACTTACCTTTCGGGTTGCTTACTTTGGACAAAATAATCTCGAAAGTCTTCTTTGCTATGTCCGCATATTCCTGATTACCAGTTGCAAGACTCAGTTGTCCGAAGGCCATGGTGGCAAAAGTATATGAGAAAATATTGTATGGTTCTACCAATGGTCTACCCGAAC
>DXOL01000015.1:0-238245 GCA_019412825.1 Bacteroides thetaiotaomicron
TTATCGGAATGCAGGATCACGGTGATGACGTTTGGTTCCGCAATATCCGCGTGAAGGTTCTTGACTAATGTAGCATATCATGAAAACGAACTATTTATTAATCTTATTCGCACTGCTGTTGGCAATTCCGCAGGCAGCAGATGCAAAAAAGAAAAAAGACATTGCCATACAACTCTATTCGGTCAGAGACATCATAAATAATGGAACCGACCTCAACGTAGTTTTGAAGAATCTGGCGCAAATGGGATATACCAGCATCGAAGCCGCCAATTATGATAATGGCAAGTTCTATGGCAAAACTCCGGAAGAGTTTAAAAATGCTGTCGAAAAGGCCGGCATGAAAGTACTGTCTTCACACTGTTCCAGAGGATTGTCGGACAAGGAAGTGGCTTCCGGAGATTTCTCCGAGTCACTGAAATGGTGGGATCAAAGCATTGCCGCTCATAAAGCAGCAGGCATGAAATACATCGTAAATCCAGGAATCGGTGTTCCTAAAACAATGAAAGAGATGAAGATGTATTGCGACTATTTCAATGAAATAGGCAAAAGATGTCAGCAGAACGGTATGAAATTTGGATATCATAATCATGCGCATGAATTTCAGAAAGTAGAAAATCAAGCGGTTATGTTAGACTATATGATTGAGAATACCAATCCTGAGTATGTCTTTTTTCAGATGGATGTATATTGGATAGTCAGAGGGCAGCACAGTCCAGTGGACTATTTCAACAAGTATCCGGGACGTTTCACCGTGCTTCATATCAAAGATGACAAAGAAATCGGAGATAGTGGTATGGTCGGGTTCGATGCTATCTTCAGAAATGCAAAGGTTGCCGGCGTAAAGCATATTGTTGCTGAAATAGAAGGGTACAGTTGTCCTGTAGAGGAAAGTGTCAAGAAGAGTCTGGATTATTTGCTGGATGCTCCTTTTGTGAAGGCGTCTTATAGTAAATAAAAGTAAATACAGAAAAAGGAAACAGTAGATTCGCGCTTCATTGCTTGAGTCTACTGTTTTTTTCTTGGTATTGCCCGGCTATTATTCTGAAAGATATGCGAAGTATTTATATACTAGATCATCGATGGCACTATAAAAGAAAACTCCTTCAAAACTACATGAACTTATTATTAGAACTGCTAATAATAAGGCAGGTATCACAATATGTGTTTTGGGAAGTTCTAATTTTTAAAATATTAGTTTGTAAACTTGTTAACAAAGACAGAATTATCTTTTAGCCAGGCTGCTGTAAAGAAAATGGGGACCCCAAAATCATTTGGACTGATATCAGAGTTTATATAATCCAGTAGGTACTCCAAAGGGTTATCCGGTGTTATGTTTTCATTGGCAAGGGGATCCAAAATTAGTCCTCTGATTATTGAGCTAGCCATAATTGATTTGCTTTTTTCTGATATATCTCCCTTCTTGGTAGTGGATTTATTTAAGATCTCATTCAACGCAACCTTTACATCCTGATAATTAAGATCCGATTCAACAATTAGAATTGATCGTCTTCCAAATTCTATAGAACCAACATAAATAAGTTCGCTTAATTGCTCTTGGACTATCGGAGAGTTGCTCAGTTCCTCCTCAGGCATATCCATAGCAATGGAAAAATAACTCTGACTAATATCTAATACTGCCACTGTTTTATGAATTGGATTAGGAGATGTTATTTTGAATAAGTCGGATAGATTAATTTCCTCACCGAAAAATAAAGCTAGCTGTTCATAAGAATCTATCTGCTTCAACGTAAATGAAAACTGATAGTTAGGTTTCAATACATTATTTTCTTGCAGCTTTTGCTGAATAGTCCTAAGCATATTATCGTATGAAGGTATAATCGTTTCGGATTTTAAAGGCAAACTATAGCTAATTGTAATAGGATTCATTGACACATTAAGAAGTTGATGTACATCGTTAACTTCATTCGCTTTCATAATACCGCCAATAAATACCTCATAAGGATTTTTGACCGCAAACTTGGTTGACGTATACTGATTATGTTGAGCAAAACTGCTAACATGGAGAATAGAAAAGAAAATGATATATATTATTACTGCTTTCATGTTTTCTATATTAAAGTTTAACTTCCGGGATTAATTCAAATGTGTACTGTACTCTTAGCCACGCCACCTGATTCTTTAGATTGTTACTGTTTCCACCCAAATATGTAACCAATTCGGAATATGATAATAATGAGTATTTCTGCCCTATCACCGATAATGAACCATGCATATTGTTATCCTTTACCCAGAAGAAACCTGTATTAAGGATAAATGTGACTTCCCCATCTTTACTTCCACAATAGTCCCATGTGCCAGTAACGCCATTGTATAAATATAAATCACCCTTATTCCATTCGGCTTTATACTCCTGAATTAACCCGCCTCGTTTGATGATTGATACAGAATCATTTTTGAATATAATTTTTTCAGGTTGAAACATTGTCACACGATCCCCAAAATACTGACTGGACTTATCAATATCTACCACCCCAGGTTCCTGTCCATCTGGTTTATACTGTAATTCCACAATATTCATGGATTTCGGGTAATAGCTCACAACGCTTATTGATGGCTGCTCAATGATCTTATGGTTATCATCAGAGCAAGATGTAGCCGCAATTGACACAAACAATATTAATAATAAAGAATTTAAATGCCGCAATATCATTTTATCGCGCCCTATAATCTGTCGGCATTGCCTACTTTGGCTCACTGAAAAAAAATCAAGTGTATTTTTAGATATGCTATCTAATGTTACTAATAGGGATAATGGTGCTTTTCTTTTTATCATCGCTAATATTTTTATAATAAGTATATTATATATAATATTTTATCCTGACTAAATATGTTTTGTTTGCAGGGTTTACCTCACAAACATATAAAAAACAGGAATGTTCTCATACAAACCCAATATTACTCCCAAAAGCTGAGATTTAACACTTTCAGTATATTTGAATCTCTTTACACAACCGGACCTGAAACGGCTTAAATAAGGAGTAAACTTACCGGATTTGTTGATATAACTGGGATCAAAAAGCAATAGCAAGACGACTGCCCAACTGAGATTTGGCCAAGTTCTGTTTAATTTCATAAAAAAAAATGGCGCATCTCGAACGAACGAGGTGCGCTTTAATATTTAGCTATAGAATTTCCGTCACTCTGAAAGATATGCAAAATATTTATATACCAAATCATCAATAGATATTTCATTTTGCTTGAATCTTATTTTATCTAATGGAGTAATTCTTTCTTCTAAATTTTTCCGTCCTTTATAAACTGTCAAAATATAATCTTTTCCATCACGATTAATAAGCGTAGAATCGCTAAAATCACGCATTTGTGAATCAGACTTCACATAATTCAGTGTGTATGATACATCCCTGACACGTCCTTGCACAGGAGCAAGGATGCCTTTCGCCACTAAATCTTTCACATCTCTATTGGCGGTATCTAGAGAAACTCCGGCCAGCTTACTCCAATTCTTAGCAGTAAGCTTTCCTTCATAATCATTCAAATAAATATTAAGAACCGTACGTTGCCTTTCAGTAATTACTGTTTCCGAATGAGTTTTCCAAAAGATAGCTTTATTTAGGATGCCACTCAGCATTACATTAGACTCGGCAACAGCCCGTTCAAGACAACAGAAGTACCATTTTAACCACTCTGTAATATCTCCATCCCCACGTTGAGTCCGTTCCAGCATACGGTAATACTCTTTCTTTTCCCGGCTAATCTGCATAGACATACTAAAAAATCTCAATTTGCTACGATCAGCCTGTGATAATACCATATCTGATATAGCTCTCGCTATACGCCCGTTGCCATCATCAAACGGATGAATGCAGACAAACCATAAATGAGCTATTGCGGACTTTATCAATGAAGGAGCCACACGGTGATCATTAAACCAAATAAGAAATTGCTCCATCTCCTTAAGTACCCGACCTGGCTCCGGTGCGCGATAATGTATCCTTTCCCTGCCAAACGTACCAGATACAACTTCCATAGACTCAGTACGATAAGCCCCCACTGTAATATCCAAAGTTCCACTTTTACCTGTAGGAAAAAGCGCTGTATGCCAGCCAAATAATCTATCGTGTGTCAATAGAGTCTCATAATTTATCACTGCATCAAGCATCATTTCAACCACACCGTCAACATAATGTGTAGGCTCTTTTGTGTCAGGGACAGCTACCCCCAGTTTTCGAGCAACAGAAGAACGAACCTCTGCCGTATTCAAAGTCACGCCTTCAATTTCCGAAGAAAAAACGACATCATGTGTCACAGCCTCTACTGTAGCGGCCATCTGACTATCAAATCCGATTGTACTTAATCTACCTGTCAAATACCCAATAGCTCTGTTTGTTCTGGCTATCGCATCAGATAATGTCTCAGCATTCCATCTGAATGAAGTCCAATTTTCAATATCATGAATGAACATATCCTACCTCCTTTTTGCAAAAATAAGAATTTCATTGGAGTTTTCAACCAAGTTGCGGTTAATAATCGGGAATAAGCCGCAAATTTTGCGGCTTATTCCCGATTATTAACCGCAACATATACAAAGTAAGAATAGTAATAATGAAAAATAAGTAGAAATTATATTTATATCAACCAACAATGAATGGCTATCAAAAACTAAAAATATTATTTTATCTGCTCATTTTTTCTTTGAAATATTTTCAAAGATCAATTTAAACACTAAAGTTTTTGAAATCAGAAAGATATCTACCTTTAAGCATTAAAATAACAAGGCTAATGCTATTTCTATTTTGCATCAGCCTTTGCTTATCAATACTTTATTTACAAAATCAAATTATAATTTTCATCTAACTGATAATAAAATTTAATTTCAAACGCCTGCGTGCAAAGAGAGCCAAAACAAGCACAACACACAAACCCGCTCCCCATATCCATAACAGTAAATCTCCCCCTTCGGTCTTTCCATAAGAGTGTAAGCCGCTCAGGTAGTAATTTACTCCAAACCAAGTCATGATAATGGAGAGAATGGAGACTACGGACAGCAAATTGAAACACCAGGTTGTTTTACCTTTCAACAACGGGATAAAACGGATATGAAGCACCAGTGCATAGACAACAATAGAGATTAACGCCCATGTTTCTTTCGGGTCCCATCCCCAGTATCTGCCCCATGAGACATTTGCCCAGATAGCACCGAGAAAGGTTCCTGCCGTCATGAAGAATAAGCCGAGAATCATTGCCATTTCATTCAGTAAAGTAAACTCACGGATACGGAAGAGAAGTTTCACCCGATTGGTGGCAGAAAGCAGATTCATCAAGATAAGATTAAACAGTCCCGTCAGCGCACAAAGTGCGAAGAATACATAGCCGATCATGATAATGGCGACATGAGACATCAGCCAATACGACTGAAGCACCGGAACCAAAGGAGTTATTTCCGGATTCAGATGGTTCAGTCCTGCCACGAAAAGCATGATTCCGCCTAACAGTCCGGCAAGCGCAGGGAGAATACGGAACCGGCGGGCAAACAAGAGTCCGCCGCCAACGAGCAGCCAGGAAGTGCAGATCATTGATTCGTAAGCATTCGCCCACGGTGCACGTTCGGAGATATACCAGCGCAGTAAGACACCGGTCGTGTGTGCAAGGAAAGCAGCGATCAGAAGAACAATCAGTATGCTGCTCAGTCTGCTCCCCCATTTGAAATCCGCGATAATCTCTCCGCAGGCAATGAAAAGTAAGATTCCGCCCAAAATCAGGTAAGCCAGACGACACCAGAAGAACAGGTTTAACTGATTATAGAGAAGTTCCGCTTTTACTCTCTGATTGTCAATAGCGGGAGTTTTACTTTTTGCCTGCTGGAAGATATGCATCATATCGACAATCTTGTCCGCTTCTTTCCAGTTATCAGTGCGGGCCCCATTGCCCAATTCGTAGATATACCAATCCATGATTTTAGAAACAAACAGGGAATCTTTATCATGAAAGACGGTTTGTTCGTCACCTGCCGAGTACCATTTTCCCTGAACGTCGTTTTCGTCCGGGAAGAGAGGCAGAAGTTGATGTTGCATAATACGGTAGACAATATTCACCGATTCATCCAGTTTTAACAAATCCGAATCCATTCGTTTCCGTTCTGAAGCGGCTTTTGCATAGATGGCATTCACTTCATCGGTCAGCACATAATTGCCATCGGCATCAAAGACATCCTGCCATGCGATGTATTTGCCGTTTCTTCCGAACCGTTGAAGAATTTCTTTATTATCGACCTTGATAAAAGGATAGCCACCCCACTCATCCGGAAAAGCGAGAAGATTCAGAAAGAACTGGTCTGAATTGATGCTGTTCAGCTTGTCCGCTCCGTAAAGTTTGCGCAGAATGGCGGAAGTGTAACTGTTGACAGGTTCAAGGCGACCATTAGGATTAAGCAGTACCAGACTGCCGAATTTCCGGGCGTGCGAGGCAGGAATGCAAGGTAGCTGCGAAGAAGAAAGCGTTTCCTGCGCATATGACGCCTGTGTACCCAAAGCACCGGATAGACCTAA
Source organism: Bacteroides thetaiotaomicron (assembly GCA_019412825.1). GTDB lineage: Bacteria > Bacteroidota > Bacteroidia > Bacteroidales > Bacteroidaceae > Bacteroides > Bacteroides thetaiotaomicron_A. The sequence continues at coordinate 6,528 of DXOL01000015.1, forward strand.
GAAGAGAAGCAGACAGAAAGGAGCATTCTTTTTCATCTCCCCCAGTTCCCTGCGCAAACGACCGAAACGGGACTTCTTACTGAACAGAGTCAGCACAAAGCCGGCAAACAGCAGGAAATAGCCGATATAGGTAATCTGCATACCGGGACGGTCATAACTTACGGACAACACCGTGCCCTGCTCATCCGGATCGAACGAAGACTGAAACAAGCGATAACCATCCACTTCAATCACCTTATTCATCCGGACCGTAGCCTGCAAAGGAGCTTCATTCTCCTTCTTTATCACCAGATCGCTTTCATAAGACATCGGACTGTGCGAACCCGGATAACGCTTTAACCGGAAATCATCGAGAGTAACAGAAAAAGGCAGGGAGGCATTTCCCATCCCTGCCCCTTCATCGCGCATCATGCGATCCACCGTTTCCCCCTCACGGATGTGCATGACTCCTGTTACTCCTGCATAGTGAGTAACAGCCGCTCCCAACCAGATAAAAACAAAAGCCCCATGAAAGATCAGACTTCCTCTACTGATTCTTTTGAAATAACCTCCCTGAAGAAACATGGTCAACAGATTGACAGCTTGCAAGAGTTGCAACATAATAAACCATGGAGCATAATAAAAGTATTCGCGGGCAAGGGCCGGACCGGACGAATTTTCCACAAAAGTGGCGATTGCCAGTACCAACGCATAAACTCCCGCTAATACGTACATCAAAATCGGAGAAGCGATCAATCGAATCAGTTTCATCAGTTTTCTGTTTTTACAAATAAGCAATACCTTCTATTTCTACAAGCAGTTCTTCCCTGCATACATCGGCATAAAGATAGACAATAGGAACATCGGGACAAAGTTTGTCCATATCTTCTTTTACAATCTCCGCATCCTCTTCATGCTTCAGATACACACGGAGAAGTTCCAGCTTGCCGGAATGTTCCGGAAGTTTCTCTCTCCCTTCTTCCAGACCAATCAGATGCTGGATATTCTCCAGTGTGATTTCCGTTTGCACAAGCACGTCGCCCGTCACGATACTTTCTTCACCACGAATGGCGGCTGTGCCGGATATATAAATCATCTCCTGTTGATGATCGGACAACGATTTGCCTCTTTCAAACTTGGGAGTTCCCTTCTTCGCATCCGTCCGGTGGCTGATCAGGACTTCATCCGAATAGACATGAGCAGCTCTCTGCCAGTCATTATCCAACGGGATAATCTCTATTCCTCCTTTGACGGCATTGAAATCTACCAGTATTCCACCATGCTGTGTCCCGATTCCTGTGGCCGCCGGATATCCGGAAGCCCATTCCGAAGAAGCATAAAATTGCGAACGTATATCATTAAAATCCTGATAACACTGATTGCCGTGCACAATATCCGTGATGCGTTCCAGATAATTCCACTGGCGGACAATATCACCGAAGCTCATCTGCTCCGCTTTCAGAATTTCTTCCGCTTTCCCGAACACCTGCTCCGACTGTTCGCGGACAGGAAGAGTCAAATCGTCGGCATAGAGTCCTCCCGCTATTATTTCCCGATAATGACCGGAAGTAACCCGAAGGTAGCGGACGGAAGAAGTCATCTGTTCTTCTACCGTCACTTCCTCACCGGCAGTTGCCGGCAACGAATGGACTTCCATGACCAGTTCTCCCACCAAAGGCTTTTGGGCTACGAGCGAAAGGACCGGACGGGGAGAAACGAAATGATCGTCCACCCATTGTTCCAGAAAAGACCGTTGGAGCTGATATTCCCGATTATCCTCACAGAATGTAAAGAATACAAGACGGACCACTTTTCCCCCATGTTCCTCTCCTCCCTCGCGAACGGCTGACAGAAGTAATTCTTCCGCCATTCGTTCCCAGCTCTTTCCTGCCGCTTTATAGATTTCACATTTTATCCGATAATATTTCATATTGCAAACTTCAATGATTTTTTATGCCACAGACATCAATTAATGATACGAAGCTACTCCCGCCGGCTTGTCTGTGCTATATACGGAAGACATCGTCTGTAGTTCCGGAGTATTCTCCAGAGAGTAGAGCACATTCTTCTGGCGGTCTACCAGCAGCAGATGTACTTTCTCCTTCGGGTTCACGTGTCCCGTCCAGTTCGTAATCAGGAAACGTCCGTCGGAGAAGTACTGAAAACCTCCGAGAAACTTCAAAGGCTTTCCGGGAATATCCGCATTCGATATTTCCCAGATCGTTTTTCCTTCCGGAGTCACTTCTATCAATCTCGGGTTCTGATCTTTATCGGCAACAGCTATCAGCGTATGTCCGTTAGGCAGACGAGTCAGAGAATGAGGACCGCCGGGAACATCCAGCTTCCACACCACCTTGCCGTTTGCATCATACTCCTTCACACACTGGTCTCCATAATGAGCTACGAGGAAATGACCGTTATCCAGCCGCCGTGCATTACGCATGAATGCGAATCCGCCATCCTTCACACCTTTCGGCAGGATGCAGGTTTCTTTCACAATCTTCCCTTTGGGGGATATCTCCAGCATCCGCCCGGTAACACATTCGCCAACGAAAGTATTACCATTTTTCAGGCGTTGGCAGGCAAAGACCGGACTCTTTGATTCATAATGGAAAATGGTATCGTTCTGACGAGTCATTTCGAGCACTCCATGTCCGGTGGTGAAGAGGATATTGCCGTTAGGCAATATCCACAAATCATTGGAATCGGGCGCTTTGTGCTTCCACACCATTTGGTTGTTTTCCATCACAAATACGATTCCCTGCGAATAATCGGCTCCGGCAAACGTCTTGGTCTGTGCAAACAGAGAAGAGGCAGAGAGCAGAAGCGACAAAAACGCAACACTACATATCTTTATCATTATTATTCTATGTATTAATATAAACAGATATCTTCTTTACAAAGACAACACATACTCTTCCAGTTCTTCCAATTCCTTCTCAGTGACAGGCTTATGAGGTCCGTGAACTTTCAGCATATCCTTCATCGAATAGCTGCGCCCGTCATAAAGATAGGGAGCTGTACGCCAGGATTCATTCAGTGCCGGAACATCCATAGACAGTCCCTTGTCCGGGCCTGTTGTCCAGTCTACCTTATACTGTTTCTGATCCGTATAGTACTCTCCGGAATGGCAGCTCGCACAGTTTTCCTCAAAAATCTTCTTTCCCTTCTTTGCCTTACCGGAAAGTTTGCCGTTCACAAGGTATGGGCTTGGCAACGGTTTCAGGGATTTCAGATATTCGTCGATGGATTCGTATATTTCGTCTTCACCTTCCATAAACAGAATATACTTCACACCCGAACGTACCGCCACTTCGGCATTCTTACGGATACCGGTCGCCATACAGGGCGGAGTCTGATGCGAAAGCAAGAGTGTCTTGGTATTCTTCGGATTTCCCATACCGTCATTCAGCAAGTCCCAGTTAAGTCCGTCCATGCGGGCGTCATTCGGATGACAGGTAGCACAGCTCTGCCAGTTCTGGAAACAAATTGTTGCATCATGGAAATACATATCACCCTTTCCGACTTTCGTGAAAGCCAGCGGAGCACCCAAAACCTGCTTCTTCAGATTCTTGCCGTTCAAATCCATAGACACCAATTCCGAAGTATAATAGTTGGCAGTGTAAATCTTATCTCCGGTAGCAACCACCGAACGGGGGCCTTTCCCCTGTGTCGGGATAAAGTCGCGGATACCATATAAGAATCCCGCATCATTCGGAATATTATTCCATGACTTCACGGAAGGCGTCACCATCTCTCCCTGCTTTGCCTTCGCCAGACGTTCGTGCAAAGCAATGCGGTCAATACGAACCAACTCCTGACTTCCGGCAGCAGCTACGATAATCTGCTTATCATCCGGAGTGACAATCACCGACCACGGGTTGGCGGCTCCCTTCTGGGGAGTGTCCAACAATACGGAAGTCAGCAGTTTTCCAGCTTTCAGGTCGATAATGGACAGCGTGTTCGTAGCCATCCATCCGCGGTCCAGCTGATTGGTAGGCAACTGATAACGGGCAATCAAGTGAGTGACATACGCATACGTCTGATTTTTATCTACCGCTACAGACTTCGCATCGGTAGCGCCATTCGGCAACATAATGCGTCCTGTCACCTTCTTTGAAGGGACATCTACGATATCGAGCTGTACTGCAATAGGATAAGCCGTAGAAGGCATTTCCGGCAGATTATTGGCAATCAGCAGGCAAGAGTCGCCCGCAAACGGAGCCATAGCCACCGGTTCACGACCGACCGCAATCTTTGTCTTTACCTTACGGGTTGCCGGATCAATTTCCCACAACTCGTTGTTGAAGCGTTGTGTCACCCAAAGTGATTTGGACACCGGACTGTACAAGATGTCCGAAGGCGTAGCACCGCTCTTGGTTTTTGACTGCACCGAAAGTTTCTTTCCATCCAGTTCGTACATCATACCGGTGTTTCCGTCGCATACCACCCAAAGGTTGCCGGACGGGTCTTGTGTCATGGCGTTGACGGGCGAAGAAAGGGTCACTTTCTGTTCCGCCTTCTGTCCGTCGGACGACATTTTTATTAATTCATTGCCTGCCCTGTTCGTTACAAACAAGGACTTTCCACTGTCCGCCAGAAACAAACGATCCGGCGAAACCGTCTTTGCATCTTCTTTCCAACTAGCGCAAAGAAGTATAGCTACGATACTAACAGGTATCAATATCTTTTTCATTATTTCTGTTGTTTAGTTTGAAGAGATTGAATGTACTGGCGAATATTCTCCTGTTCCTCCATGCGGGCTTGTTTCCGCTTCTTATCGTAGCGGTCGTAAAACTCCCGGTCATGATCCGACCAGTTGTTCGCTTCCCGGTAGTCACCGATCTGAGGAACAAGCAAGTCGATCCAGAGAGAAACTTTACGTATCTCCTGCGGTGTCAGCTTCGTACCTCCATGACCCTCTTCCAGACGCTTGATCAGATTACTCTTGTTGGACCCTGCAAAATAAGGAGGCAACAAAGTAGGCTGGGACAAAGCGCTGATCCAGTTTACTTCCGGATGATGGGCATCCCCTCTCCATGCTCTGTCGGGACCATCCGGACGGGCATGAGTCAGACTGAGATATGAGTCCGTATATTTTCTTTTACTCTGTTTGTCCACTACCTTCAGTTCTCCTTTCAGGCTCATCGGGTGTTTCACTCCGTCATGACAAGAGATACAATTTCGGTCCCAGATAGGCTGAATCTCTTTCAGATAGCTGAAGTTACGTTCGCCCATTTCATCTTCCGGAGCCAATGCCTTGATTCCTTTGTCCATTGCCATAGATACCCGATGACCTGCCACCGGAACCGTATTCTTGTGTTCATGGCATCCTACACAACTCTGAACTTCGTTCGGCTGCAAGGTAGACCAGCTGCGCATCGTCTGCACTACCCTTCCCTTATCATCCAACGCCTGGAAGTAAAGCGGCCTGCGGGCAGGTACTTTAAAGAAAGCGGAACCGTCGGGATATACATCCGTCACTCCGATCACTCTCTTCACGTCCCAAGCCGCATTGCCGACTCCTACCGGAGAACTTGCCAATGCGCCACCTCCCTCATCATTACCATTCACCTCGCCTACACCAGCTGCACGGAATTGAATTTCTACGATACGAAGCTGTTTGATCGTCCCGGGAGCCACTCCTTTCAAGCCATTCCCTTCATAGATATTCTGCATATAATATACTCCTTCATTCTTCGTATAGTCTACAGAAGTCGAGCGGTGGAACGGACGTTTACGGGGAGCAAGCAAGATAGGCTGATTGCAGGATATCTTCGAATCGGCAACCAGTAATTCGCGTTCTCCGTTTGCATTCATCCAGTAAATGCCAAACTCCATCGGATGTCCGATATGGTATCCCAGCGGAGTATAGGAAATCAGAAACTCCGTCTCGTTCAGCGGGAAAGGATGCTGAAACTGGTCGGTAAACTGTCCGTAGCTATCTATACGCTCTGCCTCGGGTTTGCGAACCGGAGCAACAAACATGACACCTTCATTCTCATCTCTTCCGGCTTCGGGATCAATAATGCCCAATTTACCGTGCTGGGGATTATGATGTCCCATGAAGACAGTCATCACTTTGCGTGTACCGGGAATCTGACGGGTATGCGCTACCGTTGTCGGGAACCAGCTGTTCATTCCGTAATATTCGGCCTGTCCCGTTCCGTCAGGATTCATCTGGAACAGGGGTTGCGCCCATACTTGACCACGGTCATTATAGTCCCAACGAGTGTAAACTACCCGACCATCGTCAAGCAAAGTCGGCGTAGTAGTATGCACCTGGTCGAAACCTACCTGACGCATATAACGTCCTTCACGGTCACAGAGGTACATATTGCTGACTTCGGTAAACCAGCAATCCACCGCACTTCCGCTACGGGTAGAGTTGAAAAGTATATTCTCATCCGGCAGGTAGATACCTTCAATATCGGCGTGTCCTTTTCCGAAAGTCAGTTGCTTGACCGCACGTGTCTTTAAATCCATCTCATACAAATGGAAGTCATCGTCTTTTGCAGACTTCTTCCAGGAGAAGAGCAGGTGCTGACCGTCAAAATGAAGATTCGGGTCACGATATACACCGTCTTCGTCCGTCAGCAGTGTTTCTTCCTCCGCCCAGATACCGTTCATTTTAATCTTCGACAGCGAACCGCCTGCAAAGTAGTTGCACTCGGCACGGGCATCGGAAACGCCTTCGGTATAAGCAAAGAAAGAAGGACGCAACGTTCTGAACTTCGTAAAAACAATCTCCGGCTGATTGGCTGTGAAAGTTTCCAGACGTTCGGCACGTCTTCTCTCGCACGCTTTCAGATAAGACTGGAAAGCCGCTTCGATACTTTCCGGAGTATCATTGACAGCAGTAGTAATGTTCAGTTTCTGCATACGAAGGGAAAGCTGCCGGCTGAAAGAACCTCTGAACCAGTTTACATCTTTTCCGTCCTTTATGTCTTTCGCATCATTTCCATCCTGTAGCCACCAGTCATAATAAACCGGATAATCATGCATCAACATCCGGTGTGTATCTCTCACTTTACGTTCCAGCTCTTCCCTGTGATTCTCTTTCTTCTTTATCGTCTGAACCTCTGCAAACTGCTTCTGCATTTCGGCGATAAAACCTTTTGTGTCGGTTGGCTGGAAAGAAGTGTCCTTCGCCTGCCAGGCGAGGAACGGGACGAGCATACAACATACCATCCCCCACTTCAACCACTTTATTAATTTCGATCTTATCATTTCAAATTCCTGTTTACCTTAAATTTACCTTTTTGAACCGGATATTACAGACCTTTCTTCAACTCTTTGTAAGCTTCTACAATCTGAATACCGCTTGAAGTACCGATGCGGGTAGCACCCACCTGAATCAATGCCAGTGCCGTATCGAGGTCGCGAATACCGCCCGCAGCTTTCACACCGATCACCGGACCTACCACACGACGCATCAATGCAACATCATGCACGTTGGCGCCTGCCGTACCGAATCCGGTAGAAGTTTTTACGAAGTCCACACCCGCTTCCTTGGCAATGCGGCATACAGTTTCTTTCTCTTCATCAGTCAGGTAGCAGGTTTCAAGAATCACTTTACAGATCACGCCGGCAGGTTTGCAGATAGAAACCATATCTTCGATTTCCTTCTTTACAATGTCTGTCTGTCCCTTCTGCAAAGCACGGACATTGATGACCGTATCAATTTCGGTAGCTCCTTTGGCAATGGCATCGCGGGTTTCGAATGCCTTGCACTCCACGGTATTCTGTCCCAAAGGGAAACCGATGGCTGCTCCTACACGTACACCCGAACCTTCCAGCAGTTTGACACAGGTTTCCACTTCCGCAGGGTTGATGGCTACCATCGCAAACTTATATTGACGGGCTTCCGCACAGAGTTTTTCGATATTCTCCGCTGTTCCGAAAGGTTTCAGAAAGGTATGGTCAATCATTCCTGCCAGTTGTTCTACTGATAAATTCGCAATCACTTCGTTTATATTTTTCTTTTCCATTGTTTTGAGTCGTTTAATATGTTAGTTAATTGTTAGTTCTTAAAAAGTCAATACACATTTCAATACTTCACCCCGTTTCACGGCAGCGAAGGCTTCTTCGATTTCTTCGATTTTGAAACGGTGTGTGATGAAGTCGGAAGCGGAAAGTGTGCCTTCTTCAATCCATTGCGCCAGCGTGGTCATAGCCGCTTTCTCTTCCGAACGGGTAGGCCACTGGTGCATATGCAGGTCGAAGTTGTAAGGCGCTTTCGACAAATCGAATGTCGGATTCTTCGTCATGACACCATATATACAGACATCACCGCCCATTTTTACCAACGGCAATACGGAATTGACTACTACATCGAGTCCTACGGCATCAATCACGGCATCGTAAGAACGATTGGCGGAGGCTATAAACTCCGGCGTGCTGATTTCAGCAGGTGTATATCCGTTGTCCGCTCCCATCCGGCGGGCTACTTCCAGTTTGGCGGGAAGCATATCGACGATGTCAATCTGCCCCAAGCCGAACAGCTTGCCCAACTTGACGAAGCTCAGTCCTACAGGACCGGAGCCTACCACTATCACTTTCTTTCCCGGAGTCAGGTTGAAATCCTTGAAAGCGCCCAGCACTTCACGCCAAGTGCAGGAGATCACCGCTTCTTCCGGCTGCACATGAGCAGGAACCGAGTTCTGAATCTCAAAGCTGTCCCAGCATCCCTGTTCGGGGGTAGCCAGTCCTTCTTCTTTCAGTACCTCGAAATCGTTCACCACAACATATTCGCTGAAACCGCCCCAGCCGCTGTTAATTCCCTGCGCGCCAAAGTCGGAGATCAGACCGCCGATAGCACGGTCGCCTACTTTAAAGTTGCGTACCTTCTCGCCTACAGCCACTACAATTCCTGCATTCTCGTGTCCCAGAGCCAGAGGATAAGTATCTACTCCGGGAAAATGTCCCGCAATCAGCTTGCTGTCGGTCGCATTGCACAGTGCCACCATTTCTGTTTTCACCAACGCCTGATAAGCATTGATGACAGGAGTTTCGACCTCTCGTATTTCTATTTTGCCGGGAGCCGGCACAATTACAGATTTCATCGTATTCTTATTCATTTTTATAGGTTATAGTTCAGTTTTTGCTATCTCTGTGTACATCTCACACAAGGCGTGATAAGCCTGATCGAAAACAGGCATCCACGCTTCGTACTTCTTCACGTTTTCGGGAATAGGCTGCACCGTCTGCTCGATACGGACAAAACGGTCGATTACAGAGAAATCAGGGAAAACACCCGCACCGATACCCGCAAGGATGGCCGCTCCCATCGAAGTTGCCTCTTCGAGATAGTTAGGCACACGGATTTCCGCCTGATAGATGTCCGCCATCATCTGACGCCAGACAGGATTCTGAGCACAGCCGCCGATCACCGTCATGCGGTCGATAGGAACATGCTTGCGGAATATATTGATGATAAATCCGAGATTCAAGGTTACTCCTTCCATCACGGCACGCAACATATCACCATGTTTATGTCCCAGCGTCAGACCGATAAAAGCCCCTTTGGCATCAACGTTCCAGCGGGGAGTACGTTCACCCAGCATATAGGGAAGGAACAGGAGTTTGTTCGCACCTATCGGAGAGGCAATAATCTGTTCGTCGATCAGTTCGAACACGCTGCGTCCCGATTGAGCCGCCAGTGCCTGTTCGTTCTGGCAAAGCTGGTTGATCATCCAGTTGTAGGATGATCCTGCCGCCTGCATCGTTCCCGACGGATGTAGCATACCGGGCACTACGTGCGCCCAGTTCATGGTACGGCGTTGTTCGTCTACAATCGGCTTTTCGACCGTCAGTGCTACCCAGGAAGAAGAGCCCAGATAGTTGTACGCAGTGCCCGGAGCCACACAGCCGACACCTACTCCGGCACAGCTACCGTCGCCGCCACCACAGATGACGGGTGTTCCGGCAAGCAGTCCTGTCTCACGGGCAGCTTCGTTAGTGATTTCTCCGATCACGTCAATCGACGAACGGACTTCGGGGAATAAAGAAAGATCGAGCTCTGCGGCTTCTATGATCTCTTCACTCCATTGCCAGCGGTTCAAATCGTAGGCATTGGTTCCCGATGCATCCGAAGGGTCTGTGGCGATAGTACCGCACAAACGGTAGTTGATGTAATCTTTCGCATTCAGCATTTTGGCAGTCTGCGCAAAGATTTCCGGTTCGTGCTTCTTTACCCACATCAGTTTCTCCACAGAATAAGAGGCGCTGATCCGATGTCCCGTGATTTCGTAGAAATGGAGCGGGTCTATCTTTTCGGTCAACTTTGCTTCTTCTTCCTGCGAACGCTGGTCGCAATAGAGCATGTGCGGACGAAGCGGATTACCGTCTTTATCTACGCAAAGACATCCCATCATTTGTCCGCTAAGAGCTACTCCGGCAATATCATTGGGTGATACCAGTCCGAGAAGTGCCTGTGTTGTGTCTACAATAGCTTTCCACCAATGGTGCGGATTCTGTTCCGCCCGGTTGCCGGAAGCATAGTCGGTAGGATAAGCAGCGGTACGCGAAGCTATCAACAGCCCCGATTCATCGAACAAAGTGGCTTTGTTCCCGCTGGTACCCAAGTCATGTGCTAATATATACATTTTATATTTTCCTTTTCAGTTAATTGAATTAGAGTGCCGCATTCGTGTATCCGGTAAGGCCGACGAAGACTCCTCCGACGATGCCGCCCAGTATAATAACTATCCAACGGGGAAACGCTTCTTTCAGCAATCCGCCGCGTGTGCCTTTCGGTGCGCAGAGCACGTCTGCAAAGATGAATCCCATCGCAATCGCCCATCCCATGTCTACCCAGGGGGCACTGCCGCGATTCCCCTGATGGATCAGGCTGAATTGCATCGGCAAGCCATCGGCATCATTCAGCAATCCGGTAGAGAAACCGAATCCGGGCAGTTTATGATTGACCAGCCAGAACGTTCCGATGATAAGGGCGGCTGCCATGAATCCGCCTATCGGACCGAAGTCCTTCACCAGCTTGGGCCAGCTCATCAATACGGTAAATGTCACGGCAAAAGCTCCGAAAATAGTGGTGATGATTCCGGCATGATACATACCGAACATCTCATTATAGGTTTGTAACCATTCGCTCATTGTGTTCTCCTCCTTATTTTATCTTTCGGGCACAGTCGCACGAACGGATTTTCCAAACTACAATTCCCGCCAGTGCACCGCCTATCAGACAACAGACCAGTGTAGGCACTGCATAAAAGAAATTGGTAATGTCTCCCTGAAAGCGGACGATTCCCCAGGTTATACCGGCAGAACCGATACACCAGCCCTGATCGAGCCATATTTTTCCCGGAGGATTCAAGATCGCTCCGTTATAATGATTCATATACCACATGATGCCGATAATCAGCGTTGCCGCCAGCCAGCCGCCCATCAGACCGTAAGTCTTCCAGAGTTCCGGCCAGATGCCGAAAGCGAAACCACCACAGATGGCGGAGCCGGCAAAGGTCGATAGATAGTATTTCATATTATAGATAATGTGTTCTTGGGTTGATAATGTGTTTTCAGATTGATAATCAAGGCTTATTCCAGTGACAGTTTAGCCAGTGTGAAAGGCTTGTCATGCTTGGTGTTTACCTTGTCCGGTCCGGTCACCAGGTCGAAACAAGATACAATCACCTGACCGTTCCATACGATAGGTTCGCCCGGTTGGTCCAGTCCGCCATCGCTTCCGTCGCAATCGGGGCTTTGGGCGATACGCTGAATCTTTCCGTCCTTATCTACACGGGCAACGGCATTGGCAGAGAAATCTGCTACCCAGATATTTCCTTTATCATCAATGCACATACCGTCTGTGGTACGAAGCTGAGTCGTATCCTGTGCCCAGACATCGTTGCTGACAACTTTTCCTTCCGCGTCCATCTTGATACGATGGATAGCGCCATCACCGAAGTTACCTACAAAAAGGTCACCCGCTTCGTTAAACACGATTCCATCCAGTCCGTATTGTACTTCGGGGTTCTTGGTGATTACTGTAGTCAACAGGTTCTGATCTGCCGAAGTATTGGTTACTGCGATGTCACGGTCGTTCATATCAAAGCAATATACACCGCTGACAAGCAGACCGGAAGGGTCTTTGATCTGTGACAAAGAGCTTTGAGTCACATATAATTTTCCGTTACGGATACGGATACCATTGGGATGCTCCATGCCGGATGCTACCGTAATGGTTTCCTTCAACTGATCATTTTCAAACTTCAAACGAAGTACACGTCCTTTGTTCTTTGCTTTCTCTGCACCGCTCCAGCCCTGATTATCACTAATGAACAGGTCGCCCTCTTCATTGAAGGCAAGTCCCATCGGAGAAGCCCATCCGGTTTCCTCCAATACAGGCACATCCAGCCATTTTGAAACGGCTCCATCCTTAGTAATACGCATCAGGCAAGCAGGCTGTGTGATATCTGCAAAATTGGGACATGCCAGAATCAAATCTCCATTGGGAGCAATGGCCATGCCATCCGGTGTCGGACAATAGTCCGGCAATGATACAAACAGTTCACTCTTTTGCGGAAGAGTATTCTCTCCACTCTTTTGTTTGGGAGAAGTACATTGAATACAAGTTGCTCCAATCAAAGAAGCAGAAATCAGAGATAGTAAATAATACTTTTTCATGGTTAGCTGATACAAATGTTTATGTTTATAATTTGAGTCCGTTAGTTCGGTACGCAAACTTACTGGAAAATCTCAGCAAAGAAGGAAAACGACAAATCAATAAAGGACAAAATTTGTTCATTATGACGCAAAAACGCCCCTTTTTTCATTAAAAAAGGATATAATCCTTCAACAGAATGATTCATTTCATCTCTCGATTATCCATCGACAGGGAACTCAATAATAATAGAAACCACATTATTTTATGAACGAATCAAATGAACGGAACCACTAAAAAGAAGAGTTTATTTAGAAGGTGCCTCCGGTGTGGATGGAGAGATTTACCGGCTAGAATCTGCCGAAAAAAAGAGAATATGAAATCATAGGATTGATAAAACAGTCCGGCTGAAAATACAAAGCGGCGCTTTGTGTGAGCTAAAGCTTAGCTTTAGGAGTCGTAAAGCTAAGCTTTAGCCTCCCCAAAGCGCTATGTTATTAACCGATGCAAAAATGCACTTTTGCAGGTGCCTCCCTAACACACGCACACACGTAAGTGCACGCGTATACACATACACACACGAACATAACTAAATACGCGCAAACTATATTATATACGCGCGCCTGTGTGTGGAAAAATTGTGGAGTGCATTTTCTGCATTTTTGCATTTTTCACCTCCGCCAAGCTGTTCATAAAAAAAAGTTTTATACGCATACTGTTCCATTATTCATCCCCTTTGCCCACGTAATCCGCTATTTTAAGGCTAAAAAGCACATTTTCTCCCGAAAAGTTTTTGTAATATCAGAGTTAATCGTATTTTTGTGTACAATTTTGGTGTAGTGATGACAGAAGAAGAAAAAAAGTTATTGAGTACCTTTGAAACGCAGCTACGGCATTTAATGTATTTGCACGATGAATTAAAGCGTGAAAATGCCGGGTTGAGAAAACTTCTTGAAAACGAAAAGTTGAAGAACGAGAAGGTGCAAGCTCAGTATGATGAATTGGAAGTCAACTATACAAACCTAAAAACAGCTACGGCAATCAGCCTTAACGGCAGCGACGTAAAAGAGACGAAGCTGCGATTGTCAAAATTAGTGCGTGAAGTCGATAAATGCATCGCTTTATTGAACGAGTAAAGAAGAAAGATGTATGAACGATAAGATAAAGATAAACCTGCAAATAGCAGACTCAAACTACCCGTTAACCATTAACCGAGAGGAAGAAGAAATGGTACGGGAAGCAGCCAAGCAGGTAAACATCAGGCTTAATGCGTACCGGGAATACTATAAAAACCTTGAACCGGAAAAGATTATTGCCATGGTAGCCTATCAGTTCTCGTTGGAGAAACTGCAATTAATGCAACGTAACGATACCACTCCGTATACGGAAAAGGTAAAAGAACTAACGGAATTGCTGGAGGATTATTTTAAGAAAGAATAATGCCACCGGGCCATTCACTGATAAAGAAAACACCACGCACTGCACAATATCCGAGCAAATGTATGCTCTGATATTTGGCGGTGCGTTTTTATTTATATAACTAAATTAATGTAAGAATGATAGCAATAATAGCAACAGCAATTGCTTGCTTCGTCGTAGGAGGAATCCTTTCATACGTACTGTTCCGGTACGTGTTGAAGTCCAAATACGACAGTGTCCTGAAAGATGCGGAGACAGAAGCTGAAGTAATTAAGAAAAACAAATTGCTGGAAGTAAAGGAAAAATTCCTGAACAAGAAAGCTGATTTGGAGAAGGAAGTAGCACTGCGTAATCAAAAGATTCAGCAGGCGGAAAATAAACTGAAACAACGTGAAATGGTGCTCAGCCAGCGTCAGGAAGAAATCCAACGCAAAAAGCTGGAAGCCGAAGCTGTAAAGGAAAACCTGGAGGCACAACTTGTTATCGTTGATAAAAAGAAGGAAGAACTGGACAAACTGCAACATCAGGAAATAGAGAAACTGGAAACAATCTCCGGTCTGTCTGCTGACGAAGCAAAAGAACGTCTGGTAGAATCACTGAAAGAAGAAGCTAAAACGCAGGCACAGTCGTTTATCAACGACATCATGGATGATGCCAAACTGACTGCCAGCAAAGAAGCTAAACGGATCGTTATCCAGTCTATCCAACGGGTAGCTACCGAAACTGCCATCGAAAACTCCGTAACGGTATTCCATATCGAATCGGACGAAATCAAAGGACGTATCATCGGACGTGAAGGACGCAATATCCGTGCACTGGAAGCCGCTACCGGCGTTGAAATCGTTGTAGACGACACTCCGGAAGCAATCGTTCTTTCCGCTTTTGACCCGGTTCGCCGTGAAATTGCCCGTCTGGCTCTTCACCAACTGGTGACAGACGGACGTATCCATCCGGCACGTATCGAGGAAGTGGTGTCCAAAGTACGCAAACAGGTAGAGGAAGAAATCATCGAAACCGGTAAACGGACAACAATCGACCTTGGCATCCACGGTCTGCATCCGGAACTGATCCGTATCATCGGTAAGATGAAATATCGTTCTTCTTATGGTCAGAACTTGTTGCAGCACGCCCGTGAAACAGCCAATCTCTGTGCTGTGATGGCATCGGAACTGGGACTGAACCCGAAGAAGGCAAAACGTGCAGGTTTGCTGCATGATATCGGTAAAGTGCCCGATGAAGAACCGGAATTGCCGCACGCATTGCTGGGTATGAAACTTGCCGAGAAATACAAAGAAAAACCGGATATCTGCAACGCTATCGGTGCTCACCACGACGAAACGGAAATGACCAGTCTGCTGGCTCCTATCGTACAGGTTTGTGATGCTATCTCCGGCGCACGTCCGGGCGCACGCCGCGAAATTGTAGAGGCTTACATCAAACGTCTGAACGATCTTGAACAACTGGCTATGGCTTATCCGGGTGTGACCAAGACATACGCTATTCAGGCAGGACGCGAACTCCGCGTGATCGTAGGTGCGGATAAGATCGATGACAAGCAAACTGAAAGCTTGTCCGGTGAAATCGCCAAGAAGATTCAGGATGAAATGACTTATCCGGGACAGGTGAAGATTACCGTTATCCGTGAAACACGTGCGGTTAGCTTCGCTAAATAAGTAAATATTCAAAAGAAGATTCAATACAAGGGCGAAGCAATTCGCCCTTTTTTAGTTTATCATCATTTATTTCTCATGTTTGCAGTATCACGCAGCAGCATACAGTCTAAAAGTATCAGCTTATGAAAAAGTACCAATTTGAAGTCTGTGCCAATTCCGTAGAAAGCTGTCTGGCAGCACAGGCAGGCGGAGCCAATCGGGTAGAGTTATGTGCAGGTATTCCGGAAGGTGGGACAACTCCTTCGTACGGAGCAATATCGACAGCACGCGAGATGCTGACAACGACTCGTCTGCATATTATTATCCGTCCTCGCGGAGGAGATTTCCTTTATTCTCCCATCGAAGTGAAAACGATGCTGAAAGATATCGAAATGGCACGGCAGTTGGGAGCTGACGGAGTGGTATTCGGTTGTCTGACGGCAAATGGAGAGATCGACCTTCCTGTAATGCAAGAGTTAATGAAAGCCTCACAAGGGTTATCAGTCACTTTTCACCGTGCTTTTGATGTATGCCGTGATCCTGAAAAGGCTTTGGAGCAGATTATCGAACTGGGGTGTAACCGTATCCTTACTTCCGGTCAGCAAGCTACTGCCGAACTCGGAATCCCCTTGCTAAAAGCATTGCAGACACAGGCTTCCGAAAGAATTATCCTGCTTGCCGGATGTGGTGTGAACGAAAAGAATATCGCCCGCATTGCTTCGGAAACCGGAATACAGGAGTTTCATTTCTCCGCACGGGAAAGCATCAAGAGCGATATGAAATATAAAAACGAATCAGTATCGATGGGCGGCACTGTACATATCGACGAGTACGAACGAAATGTAACCTCCGCCCAAAGAGTGATAAATACTATTCAAGCTATAAAAAGCTGAAAACTGCGATAAACAGCGATTTATAGTCCTGCAATAGCATACCTGTTTATAAATAAGGGATAATCGTAATATAAATACCGGTAATAATAGCCGAGGTGATTACTCCTGAAATATTGGCTCCCAAGGCATCTCCCAATACGAATGAATCGGGATTGTCTTTGCTTACTATCTTTTGGGCAACCTTTGCGGTGGTAGGTACGCAACTAACGGCTGCGATACCGATCACCGGATTGTAATTTCCCCGTTTGACAATGTACATGATGTATCCTCCGATAATCCCTCCGATACCGGAAAGTAAAAGTGCAACGATACCTAATACCAGCAATTTCAGAATCTTCGGATCGAGTAGCAGGTGTGCATCGCAAAGTACGCCCAGCAACACTCCCAACATAAAGGTCGAGCCATAAAGCAATGGACCACTGACAAAATCATAAATATGCTTCATACCGGATTCGCGAACGGCAACACCCAGGAACAGGGAGAAAAACAATGGAGAGGCAACCGGAAACAAGAAACAAAGTACCGCACAGAGAACAGCAGAGAAAGCCAGTTTCACTTTGGCATCGTAATTCTTCGGCGCCTTCTTGGTCACCATCTTAATGGCACGGAAACGTTTGGGCACTAATAGCTTGACCAAATATGGATACCCTCCGTACGTCAGTCCCAGATACAGATAAGCGACTACCGTGATAGGAACAAACAAATGTTTTGCCAAAGCCAGTGAAGTAAAGAGCACCATCGGACCGTCCGCACCACCTACCATAGCAACAGATGCGCTTTCCTTTAAAGTCAGTCCGAGCGCGGAAGCGATGGGCAGGGTAAGGAACGTACCGAGTTCGGCACATAAAGCAAGGAATATACTCGCAAACGGTTTCTGGAGCAGGAAGCCCACATCCAGCAAAGTTCCGATGCCCATAAAGACAAAGCAGGCTATAAGCCCGTTACTGAAAGTCAGCGTATAGACAGGTTGCAGAAAGTCGATCTGCATCGTATTCATCAGGTCATCCGTATCCGAAAGCATCGGATCGAGAAAAAGGTTACCCAATGTACCGTCCGGCATTATCAATGTTCCGCAGTTGATGGCTACCATACCCAGTCCCATCGGAATCATAACCATAGGTTCGAGCACTCCCTTCCAACCCAGATAGATAAGTAACAAACCGAGAAGTACCAGAAAGACTCTGGCAGAAGCCAGTAACCAGCCGCTTTCCATCATTGTGCCGATGCCCTGAAAGAGGGTGGCAAAATCAATATTTTCCATAAATAAACGTCATTTTATTGTTTGTTGGTAGTAGATTTCTTTGTATTTTTCTTGTTGACATGCGCCAGTTCTTCTTCTTTAAGAAAGAACTCACGTGTATCCCGCGGATAATAATAATCCATCAGATTCTCTTCCGACGCACCCGGACTTACTCCATGATAATAACCGGAATAGCCGGAAACATTCCGGTTGATTCCACGGCTGAAATCTTCGCGATAATCTCCTAAAGTCCCTTCGTCCGGAAGAGGCATCTGCCTGACAAACCTTTCTACTTTCTGCCGGTGTTGTCGCCAACGATGTAACCGCAGCAGCTCCAGACGGTGAGAACTATAAAAATCAAAAGAATCTGCCGCATAAGCAATCAGTTTGATGACTGCCGCAACAAAAAAACCGATGAGAAAGGTCAGCCCCATCATAGCGAAAGTAGATATTAATAAATCAATCATAGCAATAAAAAATATAGGTTTTATAATATAGTATTCAAAAAAAGAAGAGGCGCCCAATGGTAAATCATTATTAAAATTTAGACACACATGAAAGTTAAATCCCATTGGGCACTCCTCATCATCCATATAGAAACAATCGGCAGATGTTATTTGCCTGAATCACTTCGGTATACATCTTTGCTTCTATACGACGTAACTCCCGTTTCACAACGAAAACACAATATCCTGATCCCGACACTTGATTGGGTATCCGGGAAATATATCACACGTTTATAGGAACAATAAATAAAAGGAGGGGCAGAGAGAAAAGACACCTCACCCTGCCAATGGAAAATAATGCAGCCTAAATAAGAATATGGGCTAATGTATAGACGTAGTATTTACACGAATATTTAGTGTAATTGACATCAAAGCAGGTATGGCTCAGACGTTCCTCCGGAAGCAACGTATTCAGTGAGCTCAATATCTGTATTATTGCAGTATTTGTATTAAATCTCAGATTCTTGAAAGGAACAATGCTTCTCGGAAAAGAGAGGTTATCAAAAATGCAGTCACTGACCTTACTGCCGTAAGTTCCGTCAGTCAGCAATGAATGAGTATCTTTACATGATTTATCGAAACCGGCAGAAGAGACACTGCAATTTGCCCCCGCATTGTATTGCATATCAATTGCCGGGACCTCAGTTTCTTTCTGAAATCCCTGCAATTCTTTATTGGAAATATGAGTAAATCCCAAAGCCAGAAATGCGAATGCTAATATGCAAAAAATGTACTTTGCCATAATTTGCTGCAAACGTAATCATTCTTTTCCAAAAACAATGTATTAATGGTAAGAATTAACGATTATTGCACTCTGGCTCCTCTTTATAATCCATGTACTACTTTCATCAATTGCTCTCCCAGACCGATCGTATATCCTTGAGAAACAAAGACTACACGGTTGAAGGTATCGGCAATGATAAAGACAGGCAGGGTTGATTGATTCAACTTCATCGCATCAACAATCTGTTTTTGAATGCTGTTATCCACATCAATGCCATAAACAATGGTAGAGGGAAGATCTTTAAATTCATGGGTGTTGAACTTTTTATATTGCTCTTCCGAAGGGAAAAGAAAGACCATTTTACGCCCCCACTGTTCAAACTCGCTGCGCAAGGCCGCAATATCTCTTAAAGCATGATTGGTAGGCTCCTGTCCCACTCCGAGAACAGCAACCACAAAATATCCGCGTCCGCAGGTTTGCAGGATACTTTGCAGGTCAGTACCTCCCACCGGACGATAGGTAGCTTCGGAATTGAAATTACCGATCACTTGCACCTGATCTTTACTTTCACGCATCACAAGGTCAACAGTAGTCGTCTTATCCGGTTCGATAGCAAAGAATGTACTGTTAGAAAGTACCGCTCCGCTAGCCAGACGGGTACCCGTCACCATCATATAGTAGCCTTCGTCCAGTGTCAACCCATTCTTCAGAAGGTTCGACCACGTGGCGCCACCGCCCATGTCTACATCTCCTTCGTCATAATTGAGCAGTTGGAATGTGCCGTTCTTAAACTTGGATATCGTGAAATGGGAATAATATTTAGGATCAGACAAAGAACGTATCGGCGTATAGTTAGCTTTCAATATGCCGGTACGCGCCTGTGTAGATCGGGAAGTCGCAAAATTCACATCTTGAGATGAAAGCTCTCCATCTGCAAACTGTACCTTTCCGGTCACCTCGTCAATCCACGCCGGTATCCCCATACTACGAGCCGCTGCCACAAAGAATATATCACGTGACTTTTCATCGGCTACACGGGATTTCCATACTCCCATCGGAGAAACAGGAATCCGCTGAGAATTCAGTTCGTTATCGATCTTGATCTCTTTTCTGCACCATTCTATTAATGCTTTGGCATCATGAGCAGCATCAACAGGTGCCGATTTCAAGACTGCTTCAGAAATTGCATCATAAAGTACCTTCTTATAAGGAGTCAGCATCTCATTCGCTATGCGAGGATTGAGCAACGCCCTTTTCACCAGATCAGCGTCCGTTTTTTCTCCATCCGATGTGTTTTTCAGATGATCGTTCAGTACATCGAGCGTCACGTCACGAAGATCTTTTGCCGAGATATTCTCTAATAACCACATACCCCGCATTTCCTCCCATGAAATATGTTTTTTCTCCTTTCTGATAGCTGAAAGAAAATCCTTCAATGTCTGATGGTTTCCGCGCGAAGCAACCAGAAAAGCTGCCAACTTATCTTTCATAGTTTCAGGTTGCAATATATTTCCGTACAGTCCGTTCACCCATTCTTTTGCCTGTTCATCTGTCATCATCGTTGCCACATATGCATTGCGGATCGAATCTTCCTGTGCCATCCGGTGGTCATTTTCCGCCCGTTGTTCAGGGGTTACTTCGGGAAGGTTAGCCCCTTCTACCGGAGGAACAATATCCATCGGAAGTGTATAGCTTTCACCTTCTTTCTTATCTAAAGATAACTTCAAAGCATCTTCTTTTCCAAACGACAGTTTAGCATATCCGAATTTTCCATCCCTGGATGCCCATACCAACATATCTCCCTTGCCGGCAGTGAGGAAGGCTTTACCTTCGGCATCCGTATATTTTGTGGCTACCGTATAAAACTCAGCATAATTGTATATCTTAAATTCCACTTTTGCACCTGTTACCGGATGTCCTTCCGTATCCGTCACCGTCACTGTAGCTTTGGCAGTAGGCGCATAATTGTCTATCACATTGATCTCCGTGTAATTCGGCGTTTCAAGCATAATCTCTTCCGGACCGGTATAGCGACCGAACACCTTTGTATGCATCAGCATCCCGCGACTGGCAGGAGCATTGAACCATCCGAGATTCAAAACCGGTTCCGGCTCGCAAGCTCCGAAGAAATACCACTGGCCATCCGCCCACGCTTCTACCCAGGCATGATTATCATCCGTATGCGCCCAACGGGGAGTATATACCTGCCTTGCCGGAATCCCCACCGAACGCAACGCAGCCACAGTAAATGTAGATTCTTCTCCGCAACGCCCATACGCTGTCTTCACCGATGCCAACGGCGAACTGGTACGTGCATCACTTGGACGATAGACTACCTTTTCATGGCACCAATGATTTACTTCCAGAATAGCGTCCTTCATGGACAGATGCTTCACCCTATCCTTCAATTCTCCATAAAACACCCGACGCGAGTCATCCAAATTCTCATTGTTCACCCGGATAGGCAACACAAAATGCCGGAACAACTCATCCGGAATCTGATCTCCCCAAGGCATCTCGGTACGTGTCTGATCGGATAGCCGGACATTCTCCAAATAATAATCTCCCGAATAATCCGTCACATCCCCTATCGGCATATAAGCATAGAGAAACATCAGGGCTTCCTGCTCATACACAGACAAGTCAGGATTCGAAAAAACAGTAAACAGGTCTCCATGAGGAAGTGCTTGCTTTTTCTGCTCAAAGTCTTCGGTCACTTGATTCCGATAATTCTCTTCTTTCAGAAAATGAGCATTGTTGCAGGCATACAGCACAACAGACAGGATAAGAACGGATAAAAGATGAATGAATGTCTTCATAAGAGTGCTTGGTTTATTTTTAGATAATAAGATTGCTGACTCACAAAAATACAAGAATATTTTCTGAATGCCTAGATAAGTATATAAAAATGTGACAGATAAGAATAATATTGTCATCGGAGAAAGAGGACGGGAAAATTGTAACAGGTTTGTAACATCTCCGTGTTCGAACCTCTTATAAAAAGAAATTTCATAAGAAAAAGAAGATTTTTATGTTTTACAGCATATAATTCAAAAACATTTCGTATCTTTGCAGTGTTAATAAGAAAACAAGATGTAAAACCGCTCTTCAAAACGTGGAGGGCAAAAAAAGAGGAAACAAATTATGAAAAAGAATGCAAATGAAAAAATCATGATGTTACAGTACCGTATCAAACGTTATCAAGCAATGGGAAACGGTGCTATGTGCCAAACCTTGAATGGTAAACTACAAAAACTGCTGACAAAGCAGTCAGCCATGTAATTAAACACACTAATATATATCATGAAAAGAGCGGAGCAACCACACTGGTTCTCCGCTCTTTCTTTTACGACCAAATTCGATCGGAGATTTGGACTTACCCCTAACAATAGGACGAATGTGAGATTGGAATATCCGAGTCAGATTCATTCTTTCTCCGAAAAATACATTCACTTAGCAAATAAATCAGTATGTTTGTAGTGAGCCTTAGGTAGTCGTCATAGAAAAAGCCATCAAACTTTTGACTAAAGATGCTAATCATTAAGGTTTTACACAACAAACATAAGATATAATTGTATGATTACCAATCGGTTCGTATTCTTATCATCTACTAAAAAAACAAGCATATAGGTTTCAAATTTACTTATTAACAATTTTAAATCTATTATTATGAAAAAGCTAACTAGAAAAAGTTTAGAAAAAATGGCAAAAACATTGCCGGTTTTAGACGAAGAAGAACAACGGTATTTTATTGGAACCGGAAAAGAATCGTGCATTCTTTATTGCTTTGATTATATTGATGGAGAGCGTCATTCGGCTAATTACTATTATCAGGAGACTAAGAGCAATTTGGGTTATGAACCAACATCGAATAGCAAAGGTAATTTAAAAATAAGGTATTATGCCAACTAAAAAAAATAAAATAACTTTAGCTATTTGGGTATTTTACTTTCTCATTCTATCACTTGGAATGACCGCATATGCTCAAAATGATAATTCTAATTATAATTTTTTAAACTTTCCGTTTAGTACAAATAAGGTAGCAAATCTATGGAAAATTGATATATATGGTTCAAAAATGAAAATGCAATCGGATACTTGTATTATACAAAATGGAAAGCATCCGATTGTGATAAGTAATATAAACTTATTTAACCAGTTGTTTATCTTGCGGAGCTATATGCATTCATCTTTCTTTATGCCCATAAGAAATTCAGCACAGATGCTTGTTAAATTCACAGCTAAAAGCCAAAATATCAGGCAAGCATTTCTTGTTTTATCAGGTTTGAACAAGAAGGAAGAAATTCTTTATTCAGATACGCTTTTTATACATAACGGTGCCGATTGGCATACATTCACCAAAAACATATCTATTAAAAATGTAGCAATAATGAATTGCAGTCTCGAAGTGTGCGGAATAGACGGAATGAAAGAGCAAAAGTTGTGGTTAGATAAAATAGAAATGTTGATAGATGGTAAAAATATAAAAGATATTCCTCTGACTATTTATCCGCAAGACTCACTAATTCAATTAAAAAATGTTCAAGCACTTTCTCTATCCGTTCCTCATGCCTATGAGAAACTTCCTATACTTAAAAGCAAAAGAATATTAGCTTTCGGCGAGAGTATCCATGGGTCGAAAACTATTAATAAAGCTGTAATACAACTTATAAAATATCGAATTGAACATGCTCACTGCAAACTCGTACTAATAGAACTTCCCATAGAAATGACATTATTTGCAGATAGATACATTCAAGGAGATGAACGTTTTCATTTGGAAGCCTTGAGACGATATCTTTTCGGAAAGAAAAATCTTTTATATTCCGAAGAATTAATCGATTTATGCAAATGGATGAAAGAATACAATAAAAAAACTAATTCAAAGGTTCACCTATTGGGATATGATGTTTCATTGTCTGAGTCTGAAAGTGCCCGGAATATATTCAATTATCTTTCTACAATCAATCAGACAGTCAAACATTCTGGAATAGACTATATATGTCAACAATTGCAAGGGAACAATTTATCATTAAAAAGAGCTTTGTACAATCTTGAGTTGGATGAGGATTTAAAAAAAGTATTAGGTATCAAAGAATTGGGTATACTCAAATATTGTATGGAAAGCTTCTGTAAAATACCGTCTCCTCAACTCATTCTCTCTATGAGGAATCACCTCATGTGGGATAATGCAGATTATCTAATAAATGCTTATTCTTCCCCATCAAGTACTGTTTCAATTTATACTCATATTGCTCATGCTAATTATATTTCAGATATTTTTGTAAATAGATTGCAACCTTCAATGGGAGCATTGGCTAAAAAAGTATTAAAAGAAGATTATTGTTGCATAGGAATCTGCGTCGGTAAGGGAACTTTTCAGGTTAGAGGCAACATAACTTCTGATACCTTATCTGTTAAAACACTTAGCACACCTCCTCAAAATAGCCTAGAGTCCATCCTTGAGATGCAACATCTAAACTATTTTTACATACCATCCACATCCTTCTCCTATCCCATATTCATGAGAAATATTGGAAATCTGTACAACAATTCTTTATTTGAGATATTAACGCCCAAATATCGTATGGATGGTATAATCTATATAGATAACGTAGAGTCGATATAGGATAAGAATTGGGAAACGTACACCTTTCATTTTTGCTCTTTCAGTTACTAATACGCTGTTTTATACCTTCCAAAATCTTTTGTCGCTGTCTATTTTTCATTATGAATTCCTCACTTGCCTTCTTAAATGAAAGTTTATTTTTCTCCGGAGGAGTATCATACATCGAATTATTTATAAAAAAGATCCCTGCATATCGCTGATAAAAATTGACTGGATAGAACTCCTGTAAAATATGATGGCTTCCTTTGAAACGGGATAATACTATTCTATTCAAATCGGATGTCATCGGCAAGAATAATACTTCCTGCTTCTGTGACTTTAAAAAGTATTCTATGCTACCAATAGGAGGAGGCATCAAAGGACTCAAAACCTTGTCATAGTCAGCATTATAAGCAATTACTTCACCTTCACCGACTAATAATGCCAAAGGAGAATAATCACCTGTGTACTTTCTCTTCAGATATAGTCCCATTGGATTACAGTGTACCGCAGGATATGTAGAAATTGGATTTATATGTGCACTATGCGCATAAATCATCACTTTAGCGTCTGGAGCCGCCGCAAACCTATTTATCAAGAAGTCGGCATTAACAAACATTACCGAATCACGGTGTATCGAACGTTGAATTCCATCTCTCCCCATATCCTGAGATAGCTTTAAAATATGTAGGATACATTCAATCTCATCAATAGTCAGTAACTCCTGAATCTTATTTTTATTCTTCTCAAGAAAATAAATAGCATTATCCCACTTCTTATCCATCAATAGAACAGACAATTGGTCTACTTCCGGAATCTTTGTTTCTTGGTTAAGATGGGTCATAAAATCAAAAATATCCACTGCCGAGTTTTGATTAGAATTAAAAAGACTATTATAATCCATGCCCAGTAGCCAAACCTTATCTTCTGTTTTTTTATTTTGATTATATGATCGCAGCGTGTCTAAAAAACATTTTGTTTGTTCATCAAGAAGCGTAGGTGAAATGAATTCGGCCTTATTATCCCTAACATATCGATTATAGAAAAAGGATTTTTCTAAAGGCATCTCCCAAAGTATCAATTTGCATTTTTGCATTTTTACACCCTCCATGATTAATTGGTATACAAGATGTTTAATAGAAGGATTTTTATGTATTGATTCTCCCAGCCCTATTATTTTTCTATTCTTTATTACATCTAACTTCCCGTATTCTTGTTCCAACTTGGGATAAAGCGAAAGAAAATCAGTATGCTCAGGTAAAAGTAATGGAGCCACTTCGCGTACCGGATATTCATCAATAGACTTATCACCAATCATGATCAAGAATTTAGAGAACGCAATAACAGCATCTTTATGGACTTCTCCTTCTGCATGAATCCTCACATTTAACATATCAATCTTTGATAGTGATATTTTTTGCGATACTTTTCTTAAGGAGTTGCCAGGAATAAATATTAAAGTATCAGAAAATACGATTTGTTCTTCGTGATCTATTCCATCCAACCATATAGTCACAGCAACAAGACCTTCTCCGCTGCCTTCGAACTCTATATTTCCTTCTTTTTCATTATGGACAGGAAGTAGAATCCTTTGTTCATATTCCACTCTTAGTCGATCTGTAAAAGGAAATATCCCCAAATATTTCTTTGCAAACAGGGAAAAACCCGAATCTTCGATATAAACAGGTGTCGTGTAATTGCTATATGCAGCATTCTCAATCCAAGGATGTACTATAGAGGAATCAACCATTGTGAAATTCAAGTCATACACATCTGTATAAGTCTTTGATAGTGACTGAGCTGTACAAGATAAACTATGTATAAAAATATATAAAAGTAAAAATCTATTTCTCATTTTGATACTAATATTTAAACAATTATGAGACGTTATAAAGATTTAGCCTCGTAATTTCTAACTAATGATTCAATAATTCTTATATTTTCTATCCTCTAGCATATCCATCTTTTTAGTAATATAAGCTGTATCTTTCTTTTATTCTCCAATATTTATATATGAAATAAACATCTCAATTAGAACAAGATTGCCTTACCTCGGTTCCCACCCATATCCACTGTTTTAATTACAGTTCTATGAAATGCTGTCAAATAGTAAATCGTTTTATTATCAGCACTAACCCGTATTATAATTACAGGATCTTCCTTATCATTATCAACCAACTTCGTAGTCTTTTGAGTAGATATATCAAAACGGTATACGCCTTCCGTATTTGCTACAATATAAAGATCCGAATTGGAAGTGGCTTCAACAAGATAAGGAACTTTGATCAATTTAGAAAATTGATCAGTCAGATTAACCGTTGGAGTCCGGCCATTCCAACTCCATATATAATACCTATTCTTATCTTTGCCACCTTCTCTAGTTCCATAAATCACTTGATTGTTTGCTGTTGCAGAAATGTTCGTTACAAAGGCACCTTTATTTAGACAGATACTATCCCGAATCCCACTTTGCAGATTAGCATAATAAATAT
Organism: Bacteroides thetaiotaomicron; assembly: GCA_019412825.1. Classification (GTDB taxonomy): domain Bacteria; phylum Bacteroidota; class Bacteroidia; order Bacteroidales; family Bacteroidaceae; genus Bacteroides; species Bacteroides thetaiotaomicron_A. The sequence goes on from DXOL01000015.1 coordinate 33,663, forward strand.
TTTTGTAGGCAAGCAAATAAATGCCTTTTTTATCTTCTGTTACAGCAAAGGATCTAAAACTATTGCGCCACAGCCCCGGCAAACCAAACAGCTTGCTATATTCGTGACTCTTTATGTTATAAGAGAAAATAGCTCCATTTTTTTCAATCAAAATTAAATTGTCTGATAAGAAAGAAATCCCCTCAGAGGGCATCGTAGTTTTTTTCAGATTTACTGAATCAATATCTAAAATCTTTTGTGTACTCAAATCTTTTACTCGGGTTTTGAACATAGCATCTGCTCCCCACCATTTACAACATAGCTGTTGATTATCAGGCGATATATCAAATTGAGCAATGATATCAGCTTTGGTTATGAATGGATTTTGCGCCTTTGCAAACATGCTCACAAATAAGCAACCGATTAACACGCATTTTATTACAATTATTCTCATAAATGACTTCCTATATTTTAAAAATATGCTTTCATATATTTTGCAGTTCTGACTATTCGTCTGTTATTGAGACCCATAATATATTCTAATTCATACATTAGAGTATTCTATTAATTTTCAAGTTGTATTTTCTTTCTTTTTTCAGATGCTCGCATAAAAGCATCCATTGTCACAATATTTACATCAAAAGACTTATTCAAGATTTCATTACTCTTATGTATTGCGGATGATTCTTTAATGAATATCACTCCATCCATTCTTGATTTGGGGATTATAGAAATAAATGGTTGACACCTATTTCTATTTCCGATAAATCTGATACTCATAACATCTGAATAAGTAAACTTATCCATTGATAAATAGCATAGATCAATGCCTTGTTTATTCATAAGATATTCTAAGCTATTAGATGGTGAAATCTGTAATTTTTCTTCTTTCATCTTAGAATAACCGTTCTTTGTTAGAAAATTACCCATTTCTGTAACTAAAGCTATGTTAGAATAATCTTCTTGATATTCATTCTTCATATAATGTCCGAAATTCCAGTCTTCTGAATTTACCATCTCTCTCTCACATAGATAATTTGTATGTCCGAAATGACAAAAAACGGTGACTGTTTCATCATCTTTAAGCAGATTAGTTACAACAAATTTTGTATGTTCATACATGATTGAATCTCTTTGAAAGTAAGAAAAAGAGATTGGGTCTTTCCTGGTCAGACAACTTCGAATCAACTTCGACTCTTTTTCACTAAGCATAGTATTAAAGCCCTGATTGTTATCAAATATAGCTAGTGATGTTTTATAAGGAAGTTCTTTATTCTGCGAAAGAAGAGAAATGCATATTTTATTTAACTCATTGTCATTTATTCCTAAATTAATAGCATAGAAGAAATTGAATAAATTGATCTGAGCCAGCAAATCGGTATAATCTGCGTCAATCCCTATAAAAGTAACTTTTTCCTTTAGAGAAAGATTATACTCTTTCAGCCAATGAATAAAAGATATAAATTCTTCTGAAAATAACAGATGGTCAAAATAGGTAGAAATACTATCCAAAGTAAATCTGTGGTCACCAGAAACATACCGATTAATATAAAAAGAAAATTCTAAAGGGATCTCCAATAAAACAAATTTGCATTTTCTGTTTTTGATTCTATCTTTCATTATTTCTATTGCAACACTATTCATTGTTGAAGTACCGTGTACGGTTTCTCCAATAGCAAGAACCTTTTTATTTAAAAAGGGAAGATGATGTCGGTTTTCACCATTCAGTGAAATAAAATCTTCTTTGGTTAATGATGTTGTCAAACTGTTATTAGTTTGAACTTCAGTCATTTTTTTTCCATTAATAAGTATTTCTAATTCATCAATCCAAATTTTCGCATTGTTCTCAAACCGTATTCTCGTTCTCTCAAACGATGTCGTTATCTTATCTCTTGCATTCCCTATTGCCTCGACTGATAAAGACAATAGATTTCCAGTACCTATATTCATCAGTTGGGATGACGTAATCCATTCTTTACTTGATGGAAGAAACAAAGTATCTGTATCAACTATTTCTTCATAGTCTCCAATAGTTGCTAACCGCAAATATAACATAGGACAGTTTTCCGATTTATACCGGACTTTCACCTCAATCTTTGGCTTTACCCCATCTGTATAAGGAAAAGGTGCTGTAAAACCAATCTGACCTCTAAGTTCAGGATTTGGCTCTAATAATAATGGATATGTGATTATTGTACTATCCACATCGAAGCGATAATACAAGTTATTCGGACTAATCAACCAGCTATACAGTTCGAATACACTTTTACTAGTAGAACCAGCGAATAAATGGGCATATGACGATAACAACAAAACAATAACAATCATAATTCTGGTCATATTTTCATATTTTAGAACCATATCAAATCAGTATTATAAACAGATAGATACTCAACAAAATCCAATTAAAATGAGATTGATTCACCTTGTTTCCCATTCATATCCATAGTTTTAACTACTGCCCTATGATTAACAGTCAAATAGTAAATTGTTTGATTATCATCACTGACTCGCATTCTTATAACAGGATCTTCCTCTGGATTATCAACTAATTTCGTTGCTTTCTGAGCATACTTATCAAAACGAAACACCCCCTCTAAGTTTGCTACAATATAAAGATCTGGATTGGAGGTAGCTTCAACGAGGTAAGGGACTTTGAGAACTTTTGAGAACTGTTCAGTCAAATTAACCGGCGGTTCCTGCCCATTCCAAATCCAAATTTGATACATTCTATTACCTTTTTCATCTTTTTCCCTTATTCCATAGATCACTTGATTGTTTGCTGTTGCAGAAATATCCACAACAAAAGCTTCCTGACCTAAACATACACTATCCTGAATTCCAGTCCGCAAATCAGCATAATAAATGTTTTCATCAAGCAAATAAACTCCTTTCTTGTCTTTAGCAACAGCTAAAGTTCTAGGGGTATTACTCCATAGAGTTGATAAATTAAATAGCTTGCTATATTCATGCCTCTTTATGTCATATGATAAAATTGCTTTATCCTTCCCTATCAAAAGTAAGTTGTCCGAAAGGAAAGAAACTCCATCGGAAAAATATAATGCCGCTGTCTTTCTAGCGCTTATCGAATCAATATCCAGAACTTTTTTCGTACTTAAATTCATTATTCTAAATTTAAACATACCATCCGCTCCCCACCATTTACAACACAGTTGTTGATTATTAGGCGATATATCAAATTGAGCAATGATATCAGCTTTGGTTATGAACGGATTTTGCGCCTTTGCAAACATACTCACAAACAAGCAACCAATCAATACAACTTTTATCATAATTGTTTTCATGAATAACTCCCTATATTTTTAAAAGATGCTTTTATATATCTTGCAGCTCTGACGGCTTCTTTTCTTTGACGCGTTTCAGAGTAGTTCTTTCGAAATGAATGATACAGTTGAAAACAGCAAACAATCACTTCTCGGCCTCTTACTCTTTAGTATTTTTCTCCCACCGTGAAACTTTCCAAGAAGTGCTGTCTTTATGTGGTAAATCTTTATACCCAAGATATATTCCATTATGAAATTCCTGAGGAAGTTCATCAATAGAATGATCCAGTGGTGCTCCATACACAGTATTATAAAATAATATCAGATGATGTTTTTCCATTGTTTGCATGTATTTAAGGACAACTTTGCAATGAACGAAAATAAATTGAATAAAACAAGTAATTTTACATTAAAACCCTAAAAGGATGATATTACAATACATAATAAGCATCTGACAGAACAATCTATCATATAATTAAATACATTTATAACATAAAAAGAGCGAAGCAACCTAATTGGTTCTCCGCCCTTTCTTTATTCTGCCTGACAGGAATATTCTTTATAAAAGATATCCAGGCTTATTCTCTTAAAAACACTTTTTATTTCTTCTTCAAAGTCACATCACTGATTTCTACTACACCACCCTTATTCTGTCCAAGAATAGCCACGTAACAGTCTTTCAGGATAGCAGCGTCATCATCCGTATCGGACACTTCCATATCAGGATTTGACTTCTTACTGCTGATAGCATTCACTACCTGTCCCATATCATAGTAAACAACTACCTTCGTCCATTTGCCGGCATCCTTAATTTTGAAGTTGTACTGTGCACCGGAAGCATTGGGCTGGGCATCTGCATCGTAATCCCTGCGCATAAAGAAAGTAGTGTTAAGCTTGCCGTTATCATTTTTTTCCTCATTCGTCTGCTTGATATATACGCTGACCGGAGTTCCTGCCTCCTTTGCTTTTGCATAGAAAGTCAGCACGTAGATACCTTTCTCCAAGCCGTCTGTAATACGTTGACCAAGAAACGCTTTATACCAGGATGTATTCTTTTCAGCACCCGAATTATCTATTTTCATTGCGTTCGGATACTTGGCATCTCCGGTCTGCTCCCAAGCGATTGTTGTCACTCCGTCCGCCTCATTATTCATAATGAACCACTCACCGGCCGTAGCCTTGTTAGGATTGGTTACCTTGTTCGTTACTTCCGTAGCAAACTTTTCATTTTTGATCAGATTCTGCGCACTGACGCTTACTCCTGCGATAGCCAAAAGACTAACTAATAATACTTTTTTCATCTTACTGCGATTTAATTGTTTATACGTTATTTCTTATTTTCACTCTGCTTGCTGAATCCTATTTTATTTGTTGAATAATAAACTTATAATTTCCAGTTTCTTTCTTTTCGTTTGTTTTTAGTGTGATGCGATAAATCTCCTTACCCCATACATTAGAGAGGCGCGGATCGTCCAATTGGATTGTTTCCAGTTCGGCTTTGAACTGAGTCGGATAGTCCAGTTCCACTTTCTGCCCCTTTACTTCAATCTGAATTTTGCCCTGTGAAGGGAAAGTGACATTGCCCCAAGTCATGAAATTCACCTGATTGGGAGCTACGGCCTCATCCAGTGTATAGCTGTCGGTAATCGTCAGTTTCCGGTCATCCAGTGTATACGACCGGATCCAGCTTTTCACTTTTGCTTCCGACGGATAGGCGGCAGCAATATCAGTGGAGAAGACGCGTTTCTTTTCATTGCAAATGGTATTTGTCGCTTTGTATTCCTGTCCGTATTTCTGCGGTATACCATTAATCATCGGCAGATTATGATAATTACTCTGCATTGTCCAGATAGTATAACGGTCTTTACCGAATGTCTGCTTGGTATATGTACCTACCCCTGCATCAAGGATTACGGGAATGGTATTCACGTATAAGGAAAACGTTCCCACATCATTATGATTATGACTTTCGTTATTGAATCCGCCTTTGGCGGCCACGAACATTCCATTCTTATTCTTCATGTAGCAGAATTCTGTTTCGGGATACCAAGTCACGTCCGGCATATCATGCTTTGGAGTCTCTTTGGCAAGATCATTGCAGCAAAGCAGAGACTGTAGCGAGCGGAACGCATCGTTTCCCATGGTCGCATACGGTTTTCTACCATTCAGCAGATAAGCTGCAAAATGCATCATTTCATCGCTGTTTACCGCTTTACCAAAACGATAGATTAACAGAGGATCGCCACCACCTTGCGCGGAAGCATCGGCAAAGTTCACCACCCAACCATTACCGATATAAGAACGGGACATATACTCTCCCATACGCCGGATCATCGGTTCATTCAACAGGGATATTTTACCACCTGTACCATCAGAAAGTATTTGCAAATAATCATAAAGCTTACCTGCCGCATGTCCCCAATAAGAAGTCCCTTCTTCGCAAGCGCCGTCAGACTTCACAAAGTTGATAAACTTATCCACCGATTTCATCGAACGGTATACAGCTTTTGCCAAACGGTCTTTATTGTTCTCCATCAAAAGGAAACACTGCAAAGCATTGGAGTTGCACCAAGGATTCCAGTTATTGATAATCTCGCCCGGCTGCCAGTTGAACGCCATCCACCACATATCGTCATCGTTCATATAAGGGTCAAGGATACGCTCCTTTATAGCTTTGCGCATTTGCAGAGAAACCACCGGATTGATTTTGTCGAAAGGCTTACGGAAGAAATAGTGCACCCAAGCCATCAATGCACCATATCCGCCGGAACCAAGATCAATGATCTGTTCACGGAAATCAGGAAGAGAACGTTTGCTGCTTTGCCGGGGCAAATGAGCAGACAGTACCCATGAATTCATTTCGCAACTCATGTAAGCCCCGTTGAGTAGCTGATCGATGAAGCGTCCTTTGCCTTCCGCCAGTTCTGCCAGCATCAGAGTATTCAATGCCTGACGGTTGGCGTCATAGGGAACTTCCATGATTTTACGATTACCGGTCCGCTCATATTCAAGATAGGCGGTGGCAGGAATCAGTTGCCATTTGTAGTCGAGGAGTTTCTCGCCTGCCGCAATAAGGCGCTGCTTGTTGGGCCCCATCAATGAGTCCCAAGCGGCACGGTCAGTATAGGCTGGATAAGGTACCCATGCCTGTTTCATTACCAGCACATTTTTCAACGTAGTTTCATCTGCCGCTTTTTGCAGCATATCGCGTTCTGTATAGGCATTGGCTTTGAAGGAGAAACTTCCAAAGGCAGCTAACAGAAAAACACAAATTAAATGCTTCATTCGATTCATGGTATTTTGTTCGTTTAAGTATGGCAAAGATAACGCATCTCTCAAAAAGTAAGGTGAGCAAATCATACGAACCTCATGACAAAAAAGTACAGACTTCAAAAAAAGTACATCCAGAAGCTCTCAGCCCTCTCGTGAAACAGACGCTCTGTTCAAAGCAAACAGACCTTCTATTTAGGGCAAACAGAGCCTTCATTCAGAGTAAACAGAGGTTCCGTTTTAAAACATCCTGTTGATTATAAACAGAAACTCCATTTGAGCTTCTATAAAATTTCCACCGATGGTAAAACCTAAACTTTATTCCCAATCGCTAAACTCAAAACTGAGCTGCTCCCAAACTCCATGTTGTTCATCCGCCTCCTCTTTCGGATTGGAAACAGAAAGCCCGATCAAGCGGATAGGATGCTGTTCGTACTCCACACTTTTCAATAACTCTTTAGCGAGTGGAAGTATGCGGTCTAATGTATACAGCTCCTGCGACTGCGTAATGCTTCGGGTTATCTGACTAAAATCATGAAACTTAATCTTCAGAGTTAATGTATTTCCTTTAAACTCTTTACGTTGAAGACGTTCTATTAATTCTACCGCTACATGATACAATTCGATGATAACGGAAGAGTGAACCGATATATCTCTTTCCAGCGTTCGTTCACAACCGATAGACTTCCGAATACGAACCGCCTCAACCGGACGTTCATCAATACCCCGCGAACATTCATAATAGAGTGCCCCCACCTTTCCAAAGTGGGCCGTCAGCATTTCGAGCGAGCATTTACGTAATTGAAGACCATTACGAATGCCAAGCAAGTGCATCTTCTTTGCTGTCACCGGACCTACTCCCCAAAAAGATTCGATCGGAAGTCCGGCTATAAAGTCCAGCGCCTGGTCAGGATGTATGGTACACAGTCCGTCCGGTTTCCGATAGTCCGATGCAATCTTTGCAAGAAATTTATTATAGGAGACTCCGGCAGATGCGACCAAGTTCAACTGTTCCCGGATACGAAGCTTTATCTCCTTTGCAATATCAACTGCCAGTGAGATTCCTTTCTTATTTTCCGTAACATCCAAAAAGGCCTCATCCAAAGACAGAGGTTCGATTATATCGGTATACTCATGAAAGATTTCGTGTATCTGACGGGAGACGGACTTATAAACATCCATTCTTCCGGATACAAAGATAAGCTGGGGACATAAACGTTTCGCCTTCTGAGAAGACATGGCAGAACGGACCCCGTAACGACGGGCTTCATAACTGGCTGCTGCCACAACTCCCCGCTCCTCGGCATGTCCCACCGCCAAGGGTTTGCCACGAAGTTCCGGATGATCACGCTGTTCTACAGAGGCGTAGAAAGCGTCCATATCGATATGTATTATTTTACGCTGAAACACTTGATTCAATTTCCATAGCAAACTTACTATAATTTTCCGAATAAACAGCCTCTAAAATAATATGCACCTATTTTTTTAGAGGCACAGGACATAAAAAAGATTCGATATCATGGCGATTCAATTTCTAATAATACTATATTTGTATATTGTTATCCATAATCTGTCAACAGGAAAATATGTGAAATACAAACCATAAAGTAAATTTAGTATTATGAAAAAACTACTATTCTATTTATTCATTCTATGCAGCACTTCCATAGTTGCTCAAAATGGAATTACTTTTGAAGTTGAACAACTCTCCAAGCCCGAAAAATTATATCCCGTGGCTTCCCCTGATGAAATCTACAGATATCTGATGCTATCTGACAATGAATCAACCATTAGAATTACAGAAAAAGACATTTGGAAACCTCCATTTAATGTAATAGCCAAGAGTGAATCTCCTGACAGTTTATTATACTTTGGGTATAATTCTTTTTTCTGCGGTATGTATCAGGCTTATGCAGATCATAGGCCGTTCGTTTTATCTCCGGATATGATTTGGCTACTGATTAACCAAGGTTTTGCCCAACATGTGAATGCCAACCATGAGTCTTTGAGAAAATATTTTGTAAATTTCTCCGGAAAGGAATCTTTAATTGTACAATCCAATAAGAAACTGAAAGACCCGAGTCTTTTATGGGAAGAAATTTTCCCGCAGTTTACGGAACAGATAAGAAAAGAGATAGGAGGCAATTTGGTTGAAACACTCACTTGTAATTTCTCTACAACGACTTCTTTGGAAAAGACTGTTTCTGAAATAACAATAATGGAAACGGTAAAATCATACTTCGAGTTTATCACCATAATGATTGTTTGCGGTATTCCGGAAATCACGCTTGAAGGGACACCACAAGACTGGGAAAAAGTTTTAAATAAAGCCAGAGGACTAAAAGAATATAAACTCGAATGGTGGATTTCACAACTTGAACCTCTTTTGGAGGAGTTTGTGAAGGCATCAAAGGGAACAGTAAACCAAGAGTTTTGGCGCAATATGTTTAAATGTCATTCGCCAAAGTCATGCGGAGCTCCCGAGACTTTTGATGGATGGATCATTAAATTCTTTCCTTACGACAATGAGGGGAAAAGAAATAATCTAAAACAGATTGTGGGTCGTAAAAAGCTTCCGAGCGAGATAGTAAAAGTTGATTTAAAGTATATTGAAGCATACAATGACACCGTAATTGAAACACCACTGGAGTTGTGGTCCGGTTTCATCGGACTCAAACAAAACAATGAGAATTTTGCACTGAGACCACAAATTGGCTGGATGGTCAAAAAGAAAAGCACAGACAACACCGGACTCATAAACAGATTGAAAGCCGATGCCAAAGGCAGGGGTATCAACCTTAGAGTGAAAGAGTTCCCTTCCGTCCTGCTGAAACTTAAAGAAATAAAACAGTTGGAGCTTACCTTTATTAATGAAATTGATATACCGGACGAACTGTCAAAAGTGAAAATCGAAAGGTTGAAGCTATCCGGCAGAATTACTAAAGAAGAGATGCAACACATCAGAACTTTATTTCCCAATACCGACATTAAGATAAACGGAAGTAGAATATAACAAAAATATTACCGAGTAATTCACAGAAACATAAAAGGAATAATCAGGATTTCATATAAATAAAAAATAGGGGCTGAATTCTGCATTGAGAATTCAGCCCCCGCTATTTAATCTACCTAGAAAACAAAACTATATTTATTCAAGCCGCACCCTCATATCTACTATTGTCGGCTGCACGAAAGACTGACTACCACCGGTTTCACCGCGCAAACCATTGTTGGAAGTTGCGTCATTATGATTCGGCGACTGGTCGAGCACATACCACACACCGTCCCGTTGTTCGATGTCTTCTCCATTCAGTTTCCAGTAACCGACCAGACCACTTGAACCGGAATCGACAAACATCATATTCTCGCGAATCTGATTCGCAGTACGGGCTACCGACCATAAACGGACTTCACTCATAAATCCGTTCCATTTACGGTATCTGTCATAGTCATAAGCATAACCGATACAGAAACGTTCGTTCAAGTCGAATGTCAGTGAGCCAACCGTCTTTTCTGCTATTTTCTCTCCATTGAGATAGAGAGTAGCCATTCCCGCAGAAGCGTCGTAAGTGAACGCTACATGATACCACTGATTCAACAGGAATATAGATACATCGGGCATCTGAAGTGCAACACTTCCGGCCATTTGAAGCTCGTTATCAGGATGATTCAAGTCACCGGTACGCATAATCAAAGTACCTTCATTACCCATAATGGTGCCCAGATTCTTCCAACGTTCGGCATAAACCAATGCTTCGTAGGTGACAGACCCCATTGTTTTATAAGCAGTCGGCAGACGCACATCAAACCAGCCCGGATTGATGCGGTACACTTTATCAATGATAATTGGTTTCCTTACTACAATATAGGTAATGCTCGAACTGCTTATCTTTTCAATGTCCGTACTGTTCACTATTACGGGCAGAATATACGTTACTCCGTCCTCCCCCTTGGTAATGTTTTTCACCAACAGTCCGCAGGGATCGGCATATAGTTCGCCTGCTTTGATGGCCGAAGAAGCTCCTGTCATTTCATAGTTATCAGTCGCCAGAAGCTGTCCGGTCGTTCCGTGTTTATGATTGTATTCATCCACAAGGTCCTGACCTCCTATCTGATAGTTCACATTTACGTTACTCTTCACCATCGTTGAAAGCCGCGACACCAATTCGCACTCGTAGGTATCCGCTTCAACTTCCACTCTTATCACATTACTTTCAAAGTAAAGTTTCGGCTCCAACAGATCGCTTTCGCTGTCGTTACAACCCACACTAGAGAAAGACAATGCAACTAGTGCACCTGCATATAAGATTTTGATACGTTTCATTGCTGTTCTGTATTTTCATTAGATTGATTGTCCATATATTCCTGATAAGCCTGCAGATTGATCTGTATAGCATGACGCACAAAATTGTAATCACGGGCATTATCATAGTCATTATCAAGTCGGAAAGCACCGACGCCGCCTTTCGGACCATTGACATGGTTATAAGCAGCCTGAGTCAAAAGTACACCACCGGTAGTCCAGGATGACTCAAAGTTCTCGGTAAAGATGTGCTTACGATAGTCGTAATACTCTCCACACCAGCTTTGCAAGGTACTCACTCTTCGGTCGAGATTGGAGTCGCCATACGCCTGAGTGATGAAATAGTCAAAATAAGGAGCAGATTCTTTGTTAGAGTTCCATATTTCACCGTCAATCATAAAATAGTAGTACTTACCATTCGGACGCTCGGTTGCCATCGGACCAAAGTATTTTCCAATTTCTTCTACCAAATAATGCAAAAACTCACCACGCGGACCACCTCTACGGTCTTTCAGACTGCCTACATATCTTCCGCCGTCACCACCGTTATCGGGTTCCCAGTCAATGTCCAGACCATCATATTCAGTCGCTACAATCGTGTCTACCAATGCTTTGGCATAGCGCTGGATGGCTGCAATATGGTCTTCCGCACCTTTCTCTCCACTGGTAAATCCCCAATAAGCTTCTGTTGCCTTATTGACCAGTTCCGTGATTTCCTCACTGGAAGCATTCGGGTTTTCCGCCTGTACTTCTTCCGAAACGGAAGCAGGCGTAATACCTGTTCCGATATTATGCAGAATGTAACAAACCGTGATCTTACCGCCTTTCTTCTTCTGGAAAATCTCCTTATCAGCCAGTTTCGCTTCATTCAAGCCGAACGGACCGCTCCACATCGATACCATGTCGATGCTGTCCGGCAAGGAGGCCAGATACCCTTTACGAATAGGGCCTTCGGGAGACCAGTTACTGAACCATCCGAAGAAAATGGGACGTCCGTAATCCTTACTGGTTGCCTTCCATGCACGAAGATCGGCATAATACTGTGCACTTTCTTCATTGTCCATCGTGTTGTAACCGCCGATATGTTCAAAATCCTTGCTTTCTATATCGACACACGACGTAATAATTATCCCTATAACAGGAAGTATATATAATATTCGTCTTAACATTTTCATATGAATCATAGTTTAATAGATTTGATTTTTACAATCCCACCACAACTGAGTAGTTGCTTTGTCTTTATCAAGACCGCCCAAGAGCTTCAAAGCTTCTTCATAGTTGGCTCTATCCTCTGCCGACTGATAGAAACTTACAGGATACACCATACGGCGAATACCTCCTTCACGAGTAATACCCTGTCCGCGGTTGGTCTGCACCTGGTTCAGTTTCGGATAACCGGTTCTTCTCCACTCAGTCCATGCTTCGTGACCGTTTGGATACAATGCAATCCACTTCTGGATCATGATCTTCTCCAGTTTTTGTTCCGTTCCACCGCTGAATGCGGGTGTTGCAGTAGTAGGAGCCGCAGCGTTGTAACTGTAATATGAAGCTCTCATATTATGGGCTATCGGGGTCAAACCGGAAGCCAGATAGTCGTCTACAGACGAACTGATACCATTCTCATCAAATGACGTGGCTACTCCTTGTTCGTACAGCGCTTCCGCATCACCAAATTCGCCTCCCCATCTCAATGCGGCCTCAGCTCTCAGGAAATATACTTCGGAAGCACGCATCCAGTAAGTCGGGGTATTGGAGGTAATATTAGGCTTGGAGAAATCGGTATAAATCGTATTCTGCTGATTGGCATTGCCGGGAGGCACCGCCTGATAGTTTTTTCCGTCAAAAGCCGCTACCGCATACGCGCTGGGAGAAGCTTCAAAATAAGCACTCAGTCGCGGGTCCTGATAACCCAACAAATAAGAAAACATGGAAGAGCCCATGCGGCACTCATTGTATTGATTGGCCAGCCAATCGATGTTGTTACGAAATACCATTCCGGCTCCGGTACTCATCTGTGCCTCGTCCGATTTGGAAGTCATCACTCCAAACGGATGATTCAAAGCCTGACGGGCATATTTCTGTGCAGTCGTTTCGTCCGCATAACTGATACGCATCGCCAGACGCAACATCAGCGAATTGGCGTACTTCACCCATTTTCTCGTATCACCGGCATATACGGCATCATAATCGGCAACAATAGTTGCCCCTTGTTCCTCTCTCACTGTCAAGGCTTCAATAGCAGCCGTCAGATCGGTAAACATGGCATTGAATGCAACTTGCTCGCTGTCGAAAGGTATCACCAGTGCAGGTTCTCCTGCGTGGGTGTAAGGAATAGGTCCGAAAGACTCAAGCGTTTTGTGCCATGCAGATATCTTCAGAATCTGAGCCAAAGCAAAGATTTCCGGTGTTTCGTTCTTTTCGGATTCTTGTTTTATCTTCTTCCAGGAAGACAGCAGTGTCGTATATGAGTTGGTATAGGTAGCCGCCACCCAATTGTCCTGTAAGTAATAGGTAGTATTGTTGCTACCGCTATACCAATTATTATTCTGTCCGAAAAATCCGCTCCACGAATCGGCTGACAGATTGTATGCAACCTGATACTGGTTGATGGCTTCCGTATCGTCAGCCTGAGTTCCTACGGTGATTACAGCTCTTTGCATCGCCATAACAGCACCTCCGACAGCAACACCATCTCTTATACCCATTTCGTCGGTCATCTCGAACGGATTGGTGTTTAACTCTTCGAAGTCACAAGCAGTAAAGAGCGACAAAGCGCAAATTCCTGCTAATAGTTTATATTGATTTATCTTTTTCATGGGTCAGTTATAATTTAAATTTAATACCGAAACCGAAACTTCTCACACTCGGCTGCATAAAATAGTCATTACCTTGACCGTAAGTTCCTACGGACGGAGTCAGTTCCGGATCGTGCGGAGCTTTGCTGTAGAGCATCCAGGGGTTATTGGCAATGAATGACAAAGTAACATCTTTCAGTACATTCTTAAACCAAAGGTCGGGGAACCTGTAACTCAAAGTCAGTTCTTGCAGACGGATATTGGTTGCACTATATACATAATATCCGGAAGTGGTATAGTCGCCCGTACCTATCAGCTGATAATACGACTGTGCATCCACTCTTCCTTGTCCGGGCAGCAAGACACCGCCTGCATCACGTGCTTCGGCAGACGCTTTGGATACTCCGAAGCGGTCGAGAATGGCCTGAGTAGAAGAAGTTACCACACCGCCGAAACGTCCGTTAATCAGTAAACTGAGTCCGAATCCTTTGTATGACAGCGAGTTGCTCCATCCCAAGTTAAAGTCCGGTGATGTCTTGCCCAAGAAAACCGGTTCACCTTGTTCGAGTCCGTATGAGCCGTCTTGCTTGATTTCAACATATCCCTGACTGTCTTTCTTCAGGAAAGTATTGGCATATATATCGTTGATGCTGCCGCCTACTTTTAATATTACGCGTCCGTTGTCTTTCCTTACTTCGGGTACGTTGATGGGTTCGGGGCTCATGTCAGTACGATAGTTTTCCACCATTTCTTTGATTTCGTTGACATTGCGCGAGAAGGTAAAATTGGAAGAGAAGCTAAAGTCTCCGAAGCTGTCTCTGTATCCCAACGATGCTTCCCAACCGTGATTTTGCACATTACCAGCCTGCAAATAGATTTGTTTGTAACCCGAAAATTCCGGCAAATCGCCAATAAAGGTCTGATTGTATGTATTCGATTTATAGTAAGTAACTTCGGCACTCAGCTTATTCCATAAACGTACGCTCAATCCCAATTCATAAGAACGGGTACGTTCTGCCTTGAAGTCAGTAAAAGGATAGATGCCTGTGGGAGCCAGTGCACCACCGACAATCGGAGTGGTCACAGTTCCCGGAGTAAGTCCCGACTGGGATACCGGAGAACCGACCTCCGTATATGATCCGCGTACCTTTAAATAGGAAATGAACTCGGGCAGTTTCACCATTTCAGAAATAATGCCGGACAAACCTACCGACGGATAGAAGAATGATTCTTCGCTGGTGTTTACCAACCGGGAGTTCCAGTCATTACGACCTGTCAACGTAAGATAAAGCATACTTCTCCACCCCAGTTCGACGTTGGCAAAGATAGCATGGTTGCGTACGCGGCTGTCACCTCCGTCTTCCGAGATACGACCGTTGGAAGGGTCGATGTTGCTGGCGGCAAATAGGTTTGTTACTCCGAGCAAGGTTCCTTTGTAGCCTCTTGCCAGCGACCAGTAGTTAGAATAGCTATAACCCAAGTTGGCAGAAATATTAAAATCGTTGAACTGCTTGTTGATGTTCAACATAAAGTCGGCATACTCCTGACGGTCTTTGTAATTGCTGTAATCATACAGACCTTTCTTTCCTTCGGCAAATTTCTGATCGGAAGTAGCATAAACCTTACGTTCAAACTGAACATGAGTATCGTCCATACGATAACGTCCGGCAAGATTCATCCAGTCGGTAATCTTATAGCTCAGACCGACATTAAACATATAACGGCTCTTCTCATTCGTTGCGATGTTGCGATAAGCAGTCCAGTAGGGATTCTGCGAACCGTAGGTTGCATCGGCAATCGGCCAATACTGTATCGGAATATTGCGGCTCTGGTCATAACGCTCGAAAGTCTTGATATCGTCGAAGTCTTCTCCACGGGGGAAAAGGTAGGCAGAAATAACCGGATTCCAGTATTGTCCCTGCGATACCATATTTTTATCTTCCTGTTTCACATAGGACGCGCCTAAATCCAACTGCAATTTATCATCCAGAAAAGTGGCTGTATTGCGAATGGTGAAATTCAGACGGTCATAAGAATTGTTGGGAACAATACCTTTTGAATTGGTGGATGAAACCGAAGCAAAAGTTTGATTCTGCTTTGTACCGGTAGACAAGGTCAACGAATTGATAAAGTTGGTTCCGGTGTTGAAGAAATCACTCTTGGGATCATACGAATTCGGACGGACCAGCTTGTCACCCCAGCTTTCGAACATTCCTTCTTTATTTCCATACGTGTTCTGGAATTCGGGCATCATATACGCTTTGCTGAATTCGGATGAAGAAGAGAATGATATCTGTAATTTACCTTCCTGTCCTTTCTTTGTAGTAATCAGGACGACACCATTTGCCGCACTACTACCATACAAAGCAGCCGCTGAGGGCCCGCTCAGGATAGAGATACTCTCGATATCTTCCGGATTGAAATCAGCAATACCTTCCGTTCCGGCTTTGCCTTCACCCATGATACCACTATCTGTGTTTCCCATATTAGTATTAAACAAAGGAATACCGTCTACTACGTATAGTGCATTGTTGTCGCCTTCGATAGATTTAGCACCACGCATAACGACACGCGTCGCACCACCGACACCACTACCACTCTTGTTGATACTCACACCGGCTATCTTACCATTCAGTGAATTGATGAAGTTGGCGTCTTTAATGCCGGTTATATCTTCGCTTTTTATCTGCTGCACATTGTAAGACAGTGCCTTTTCTGCCCGCTTGATACCCAATGCCGTCACGACCACTTCGTCCAGCACTTCCGTATCTTGTTTCATTGTAATCGGGTAAAAATCCTTATTGGAAACAGCAATCAGTTGAGTTGCATATCCTATATAAGATATTTTCAAACGGGCATTACCGGGACTTTTAATTGAAAAGTTTCCGTCAAAGTCCGTAATCGTCCCTGTAGAACTGCCGTCCACAGAGATATTTACTCCGATCAGGGGTTCACCATTCTCATCGGTTACTTTCCCTTTGATATCTTTGACAGATTGCGTAGCTGCCGGTTTCTTCTCTGTAACTATAATATAATTACCTTGAATCTGATAAGAGAAGCCGGTTCCTTTCAAGATTGCGTCGAGTGCAGTAGTCACCGATACGTTCTCCAAGTTAAGATCGGTAATTTTCTTTCCTTTCAATTCGGAATCACTATAATTTATAGACATTTTCGACTGTCTTTCCACAGTTTTCAATGCATCTACTACAGTAATATCTTTCTGCTGGATAGTAATTTTACTATCACTTTGAGCAAAAGCAAGGGTCTGCATCAGTAATAGACCTAAAAAAATGAGAAAGACTCGCTTTTGAACAACATTATCTGCTCTTTTTTCGTAAATTTGTAGCATCTTTTTAGTATTAGTTAATTGGTTATTATTCTATGATCAATTGAAATAGCGTCAAGATACGCTAATATTAGAAGGACAATGATTTCACATCCGGGAGAAACGGCCATTTCTTCCGGATACTTTTTTGCATAGTACATTAAGTTAAAAAAGGTTCAACAATCGTTTTTTCTATATTTTATCAGTTATATAGCATTTATTCCCCTTAATTATATATTTCACATCCCCTGCCACCTGTGTTATTATCTTCATCACCTCTTCCAAAGTGGCTTGCTGTTGGAAACGGAAACTATACGATTTATTGTTCAGGCTGTGAAGGCTATAAACAAAGGTATAGGGAAATTTGCGTTCGAGACTCGTGAAAATCTCATCGAGATGCATATCACTGAAAACCAGTTCTCCACGCTGCCAGGCAGTCACATCCTCTATCCGAGGCGATTGGAGGCTACGTTTCCGGGTCTGTTTATTATACGTTATCTGCTCATTGGGTTTAAGTATTACATTAGATATCAGATTATTAAATTCTACCTTCACACTACCTTCCAGCAGAGTTGCAATCAGTTCATTGTTCTCCGGATAGGCATTCACGTTAAACTCTGTACCTAAAGCTGTTATTTGAAAATCATTGGCTTTCACTATAAAAGGATGTTTTTCATCCGGCTTTACCTGGAAATTTGCTTCGCCAATCAAATATACACTTCTAGTCTTACCGGCAAACTGCTCCGGGTACAGTAAGGTGCTTCTCGAATTTAGCATCACCCGGGTACCATCGGGCAATGTAAGTTCACGTATTTCCGCCGTTGGTATGAAACATTCTACCAAGTCTTTTTGCGGTTTGTCTTTCTCCAACATCAGATAGATAGAAACAGACGATACTGCCAACAGGAAAATAGCTGCTGCTCTCCATATAAGTAACTGATACTTTTTACCGGAACCGACAGACTGCATTCCCAGATTTCGTTGCATCCGTAATATGGACTGTTGCATTCCGCGAGGTACTTTCTGTTCTCCCGCTTGTTGCCACAACGTGTGAAGTGCTTCTTTTTTTTCTTCCGCATGATTGTCGTCAGCCAACCATCGCTGCACTTTTCTACGCGTGGCCAATGAATACTCATTATGCCCGAATAACTCTATAATCTGTTGAATATAGTTTTTCATCATTAATTTCTTCCTTTATACACTAAATACAACTAAAAGAAAAACACTACTTAAAGGAAAACAGAAAAAATAAAAATAGAAGCACTTTTTTTAGTTCTATCAGTGCCAAATACACCTGGTGCTCTACCGTACGGATGGAAACATTAAGCTTTTCTGCGATTTCTTTATAACTTAATCCCTTAAAACGACTCAGCTCGAATATTAACCTTCGCCGTTCAGGCATTTTTTCCAAAGTCAGGCGAACAACCAGCAACATTTCTTCATAATATATATTATTAAGGGCATCCTCACCTTCTATCAATTCATGAAGCACTGTTTTTTCAAGGTATCCTTCCTGATATTCCCGTTCGATTTGCTGATGTTTGAAGATATTCAGAATAATGTTTCTGGTCATTATAAAGAGGTAGTTATCTAATTCATTCTCATTGTCCAGCCATATTTCCGGTTGTAACCAAAGCTTACAGAAAATATCTTGAGCAACATCTTCAGCATCAATTTCCGACTTAAGCAACAGCTGGGCATAATTCTTTACTTTCGGAAAATTAGAAATAAAAAAACGCTGAAACTTCAGCTCAATCTGGTTAACATTATTTTCCATATTCGCTAAGATTATTATCGATTGCAAGTATAAAAGTAGACATTCTCAAAGATTAGAACATAATAAGAATACATTATTAATACTTGTTTGCATATATTTATAATTATTCCGTATATAAAACAAAAACACATAAATGTTGACAATACCAAATAGCTATATTATCATACCAAAAGAGAAGAGAATAAAAGTATGTATAAGAAATTGACTTTGTATCTAAAAAGAGGAAAAATAACGAATCAACAATAAAAAGGGGAATAAGGGAGAAAACCAGTAAAAAGAAAAAGCTCTGATAATCAGAGCTTTTATTTGTTTTCAAGTGGAGCTGGAGGGAATCGAACCCTCGTCCAAACGAGGAAATCATAAGCTTTCTACATGCTTATCTTTGCCTAAGTTTTTCGTGCAGGAGCAGAACCAAAGCCATCAATTCCTGCCTTATCCTCTAAATTTTCATCCGAAGCGCGAGGCCACTTCTGACTATCCCCGATGTAACTGCACCACTGAACCGGAATGCTTCGGAGCAACAGCTTCCGAGTGATGTCTCGTCCTGGCACCTAGTGCCTGGATTAAGCTAATCTACTATGATTCGATTAAGCAGCAAGAGCGTAATTAGTTTCGCCAGATAAAATTTTGATAACTGAGATTTAAGTGGAAATTACCGACCCACTGCATGCTTACCTACCATTTCTGCCCGCTGTCAAATCCAGTCAACCCCATGACTTTGTAACGGTCTGAAAATCAAAAGAGAACAATCGTTATTTTATATTTGAAAAACAAATAAGGGATAAATAATACATTATATCCTTTCAATAATCCTGTTTTCTTTGGCACAAAGATACATATTCTTTTGTTACTAACCATCATATATTTGCAAATATTAGCCGATGATATGCTATCCGGGATACAGAGATATACCATGAGCGGAGGCAGACTTGGCTCTTAAACATACAACATTTGTAGGCCCGGTTATTTCCAACTTACCAACATTATCCGTACATTTGTGGAATATAATAAATACTATCAACCCCAAAAAGCAATGGAAGAACCATTTGATTATTCTCAAGTACCTTTCACATTCGGAATGTGCGCTGCCGAAAATTGCCCGCAAGCCTCGACTTGCCTGCGACAGATAGCTTTAAAACACGCCCCTGCAAACAAAGTTTTTCTGCCAATTATGAATCCAAACCATATAAAGGGCATAAAAGAAAAATGTGACTATTTCTGTTCGAACGAAAAGGTGCGTTACGCCAAAGGATTCATGTGCACAATAAATGCACTCACAGTGCGCGTGGCAAACACGTTCCGCTACCGGATGATCGGATATCTGGGACGTAAAAACTACTACTTGAAACGCAGTGGCAAACTGGCGCTCACTCCCGCCGAGCAGCAATGGATTATAAACACCGCCAAAGAACTGGGAGTCATTCAAAGTGAGTATTTCGACAGTTATATAGTAGAGTATAACTGGGACAGGTAAGGGAGATTTCCGTTTCAAGTAAAGAAACGACAGTTTCCTCGTAGAGAAACGCAAGTATCCCCGTAGAGAAACGACCGTTTCCTCGCCGGGAAACCATCGTGTCCTCGTAAGGGAACGACAAGGAAACTGCAATCATCTATTATACAATATATTAGTATAGACTAAGGAAGTTACTATCTAACAAAAAGAACCTATATATGCTAAAAACTTTTGCAACCATCTGTATTATCGGTATGATCACATCTAGTTGTACATCAAAAAAGGCTTCCCGGACCGAAGGCTCCCATGAAGCAGAACAGGAACTGACAATGATTGTCGGTACTTACACTTCGGGAGACAGTAAAGGTCTCTATAGTTTCCGATTCAATGAAGAAAACGGAACCGCAACCGCACTCAGTGAAGCGGAAGTGGAAAACCCATCTTATCTCGTACCTTCTGCCGACGGCAAATTCATCTATGCAGTCAGCGAATTCAGCAACGAACAAGCTGCTGCCAATGCGTTTGCTTTCAATAAGGAGGAAGGAACTTTCCGACTGCTGAATACGCAGAAAACCGGAGGGGAAGATCCTTGCTACATCATTACCAACGGAAGTAATGTGGTTACTGCCAATTACAGTGGAGGAAGCATTTCTGTCTTTCCGATCGATAAGGACGGTTCACTTCTCCCCGCTTCTGAGGTGGTGAAGTTCAAAGGTTCGGGAGCCGACAAGGAACGTCAGGAGAAACCGCACCTGCATTGTGTCCGCATCACGCCGGATGGCAAATATTTATTTGCAGACGATCTGGGCACGGACCAGATACACAAATTTATTGTTAATCCGAATGCAAAGGCAGACAATGAAGATGTTTTTCTGAAAGAAGGTAGTCCCGCCTCTTATAAAGTAGAAGCCGGTTCGGGTCCCCGCCATCTGACATTTGCACCGAATGGAAGCTATGCGTATCTCATCAATGAACTATCGGGAACAGTCATTGCGTTTGAATATAACGACGGAGAGTTAAAAGAAATTCAGACTATTGCTGCCGACACTGTGGGAGCCAAAGGAAGTGGTGATATTCATATCAGTCCGGACGGCAAATTCCTGTATGCAAGTAACCGGCTAAAGGCTGATGGACTGGCGATCTTCAGTATCCATCCGGAAAACGGTATGCTGACGAAAGTCGGTTATCAACTGACAGGCATTCACCCGCGCAATTTCATTATCACGCCTAACGGCAAGTATTTGCTGGTGGCTTGTCGGGATAGTAATGTGATACAGGTTTATGAAAGGAATACGGATACAGGATTACTGACGGATATACGTAAAGATATAAAGGTGGACAAGCCTGTCTGTATTAAGTTTGTACCGTAAACAGGAAGAAGTACTTGGTTAGCACCGGACAGCAACAAGAGTACGCCGGTCCTAACCAAGAACCAATACTTCCCTAACCAATCAGACTACGAAAAGCCTGAATACCCTGGTGATTGATATCCAATCTTTCTACCTCACTCAGCAACCGAACGGATTTCTCTTTTTCGTTCAATCCCCAATAACCCAATGCCATCATATATTTGCAGTGAATGACGTTTCGTATGGTCAGGTCATCTTCCCATATCAACAAATCGGGTAGTGACACTGCAAAATAATCCATTTTAATCTTGTCAAAAAGATGTTTTTCACCGTAAGTTGTCAGTTTATGGAAGCGTCCGTTAGCCTCATCCATGCGGTTCAGCTTCAACAATGCCAGTCCCTGATAGAAAATCTTATCCGGTTTTGCATCATTGTAGTACATGGCAGCAGCCGGTTCGGTAGGACCGACAATCGCTTGTTCCCAGCATTCCACCGCTTTGTCATTCTGCCCCAGACCTTCATAAGCACAACCCATGAAATAATAGAAATCATTTTCCTGTGCACCGTGCAACTTACCTTCACCCAAGTGATGCGGATATTCAAGACACTCTGCCAGCAATGAGACAGCTTCACTGTAATTCCCGGCTTCAAGTGCTTTCTTCGCCAGTTCCACACGGGCAAACTGATATTGTCCCGGTACTTTTCCTTCGCCGCCTTCCCACGGATGGAAGATATGCGCATCAAGTAACGTTTTAGCCTTTTCATACTCGCCTGTCTGATTCAGCAAAGTGATTTCTTCCAGTACGAGGTCGTCACGTTGCGCTATCAATTCGAGGTATTGCTGCAAGAACGCCAAACGTTCGGAATGCGGACGACGGACACGTTTATAGAGCTGATCCAATTCCATCAACACACGTGCATCGGTCGTATCGAGTTGGAAAGCACGTTCCATATATTCGATGGCTGTTGCTTCTTCATCCTTTTTGTTAAAGTTAGCCAAAGCCAGATTACGCCATATCGTAGGGAACTTGTCATCCAGTCCGGCGGAAGTTTCCCATGCTTCGAGTGCCAAATCGTACTGACGTTTGTCGTAGTACAAATTACCCAGATAATAAGGTGCCTTCGCATCATTCGGATTTTGTTCCATAGCACATTGCAAAGCAAGTATTGCTTCCAGGCGGTTAGGGAAACAATAGTCCGAACAAGCGCCGGCGGCATCGGCAAATGCCTGTTCCGCACCAGATAACTTACCCTGAACAAGACACCAACCCAAGTAATAATAAGTCATCGGTGTTACACTACCCTCAGCGATAGCTACATTCCACAAAGAAGCGGCTTCTGTCCAGCAACCGGCAGCACAATAATCGAGTGCGATTTCATCATAGTTGTGAGCTTCGCCACGCATCATCGCTTTTAAAGTAAGCAGGTCTTCGGCAGCATTGGTTATCAGGTACTTCTCATAACGGCAACCGAAGTTGAATTTATCAATAGCCAATGAATCTTCAATCACTTGCAAGGCTTCTTCTGCTTTCCCCATCTGACGGAGAATGGTCGTTTTCAGAGCACGTGCCTTATGATTATGCCAGTTGCGGATAAGCGAACGGTCCACTTCGTCCAAAGCGTCTTCCAGACGTCCTTGCATCGTAGCAATCTGGGCGCAGGCAAAATAACCGGCATCCTGCCAGGCTGCATTCCAGCATGATTTATAGAAACGGTCGTAAGCCTCATTATAGCGTCCCTGATATTTCAAGGCAAGTCCGAGATTATAGATAGGCTCTCCATCATACGGATTCGGGTTGCGCTTCTGCAAGGTCTTCACTGCTGTAAGCAAGTATTGTTCAGCTTTCCGGAAACGGCCTTTACGGATATACCATAATCCGAGTGCATTATTGCTACGTACATCAATCGGGTCACGGCGCAAGGCTTCTTCGTAATAGTCTACCGGATTATAGGTGGCGTGTCTGTATTGTTCCAGATGTAAGCCTGTCAGATAGAGTTGCTCGGTTGTTTTTATTTCTTCCGGCAACAAAGCAGCTTCGGCAGCATCCGGAATCGGTTTTACTTCGTCCGGTTCGGCATGCCAGTAAAGCAGTTCCTTGCCGTTTGCGGTGATTTCAAGATTCAGTTTGTTCAACTTCTCCCCTGCTACGTCTACCGTTTCATTCAATAGTTCTTCCGGAGTAATGGTCACTTGCTTGCTATAATACACTTTTCCATCGTCACCTTTCAGCACTACATTAACTACCTGTTTAGATGTTGCGAATATTTTGAAACGTACCTCCTTGTCACCTTCCGGTTCTATGTTCATCAATAAATCTTTGCTTGCATTCTTCACCACTCCCAGTTCACGGTAAGGCAGGAAATACTGTACGAAGCTCTTTTCTTCGTAAGGTTGCAGCCATGTAAAGTCCGGCTGGTTCTCGGTATAGACACCTGCCATCAGTTCGATGTAAGGTCCGTCCTCATCAGTCAGATTTCGGTCCCATGCACGGCCGAAATCACCGTTTCCCCATGTCCATTGCTTTTTGCCCGGAGAAATATGATGATTTGCCACATGAAGCATACCTGCACAAGTGTCGTTTTCGTAGCCACCCTCAAAGTTGTAGCGGGAGTTGACAGCCATATACGAAGTAGGAACTTTGATATTCTTATAGTTCGAAATGTCTACTCCGGCAGAATAGTCCATCTTATAATAAGTACCCGTTGCTATAGGGAAGCTGGATACGGCACGCTTTCCATGATCGAACACCGCATTGATATCGGGCGGAAATACGCTCTGATAGTAGTCGTTCACCGCTACGGCAGGATTCGCCCACCACAGGAAGGTTTGCGGCACTTCGGTACGGTTGTAGAGCACCCCTTTTATTTCAAGAAAAGCATGGCCCGGACGGAGTGTGAAGCCTGCCATCCCTTTCTGATGAAACATCCGTTCCATTTCGTTCACCCATACAGTGACACTGCCGTCAGCATTTTCTTCAATCGTCGTATCCACAGGCATATAAGTACTGGGACGATGATGCTGAGGCCAGTTAAACTCAATACCTCCCGAAATCCACGGACCTGCCAGCCCTACTAATGCAGGTTTAATCACGTGATTGTAATAAATAAAATGACGTTCTCTGATCTTGTCATAAGCCATTTGTACACGACCGCCTAACTCGGGCAGAATCATCACCTTGATGTATTCGTTTTCAATAAAGATAGCTTCGTATTCCTTATCTACTTTTTCATCGGACATCGATTCGATGACAGGATAAGGATAAACCACCCCACTACTGCCCTGGTAGACACGTTTCTCCAGGAAAATAGGATTCTTTTCCGGTTTACCCACTTCATAAGTAGGAATTACAACCTTTTCTCTCCATGCTTTTACCATGATATTATTAATTATATCTTTTTATTTTATCAGATCTTTCTCCAATGTCTCCAGTGATTTCCCTTTTGTCTCAGGCAATGCACGCAGGAAGAAAAGGAAGCCGAAGACGCAAATAGCCGAATAAATCCAGAAGGTGCCGTAACTGCCCAATGCAGTATTCAGCAACGGGAATGTGTAGGTAAGCGTAAAACTACCGACCCACAAAGCGAAAGTACAGGTTGCCATAGCGACACCACGCACGCGGTTGGGGAATATCTCAGCAAGCAGTACCCACGTGATAGGCCCCAGAGACATGGCATAACAAGCTATCGCCAACACTACCAGCACTACCATAAAGAAACCGCTGACCTGAAAGAAGTAACACGTACCGAGAACCAGATAAATACCTGCCAGTCCTCCAGCTCCCAAAAGCATCAGAGCAC
The DNA here is from genome assembly GCA_019412825.1 of Bacteroides thetaiotaomicron. Lineage (GTDB taxonomy): Bacteria > Bacteroidota > Bacteroidia > Bacteroidales > Bacteroidaceae > Bacteroides > Bacteroides thetaiotaomicron_A. Next base: position 58,996 of record DXOL01000015.1, read on the forward strand.
GGCGCCCCAAACGTTCGACCGTATAGATAGCCACAAACGTAAAGATGACATTCGCTACACCGGTCACCACAATATTAAAGAGTACATCACCCAGCGAATAACCCGCCGACTGGAATATCTCCTGTGCATAATTGAAAATCACATTCGTACCGCACCATTGCTGGAACACAGCCACGATAACGCCCAGTACGAGTACCTTGCGGAACGGGCGACTGAACAATAATTTCAGTCCTCCTTCCGACTTGGAAGCAGAGGTTTGTTCCACCATCTGAAGTTCCTGCTCCGCATAGCGGTTTCCTCCTACCCGGCTGAGCACACTCCATGCTTTCTCCCTCTTGCCTTTCATTGCCAGCCAACGGGGACTTTCGGGAATAAAACAGGCTAGCAGCAAGAATACCGCTGCCGGAAATGCTGCTCCCCAAAACATCCAGCGCCATCCCATCTGCCCGTTCCATGAAGCACAGATATCGGCAGGCGTAAAGTCGGCAGGTATAGGCTCGGCTATCAGCCAGTTGGCTATTTGTGCGCCAAGGATTCCTAATACAATGGTCAGTTGATTAAGGGATACCAGTTTCCCCCGGATGGAAGTAGGAGCTACTTCGGCAATATACATCGGAGACAGCCCCGAAGCGATACCGATGCCGATGCCTCCCAAAAAGCGTGCTGCCAGAAACCAGCTGAATACGGAAAATGCACCGGTAGCGTATGCGGAAGACAAAAAGATAAATGCGGAAATCAACAAGAGAGGTTTCCTGCCGTAGCGATCAGCCATCATACCGGCTACCATAGCACCGATCAGACAGCCAAGCAAGGCTACACTCATAGCCAGTCCCTGCATCGTCGGCGAATCGGCAATACCGAAATAGAGTTCATAGAAAGGTTTCGCTCCTCCGATTACCACCCAGTCATACCCAAAGAGCAGACCGCCCATTGCAGAAACCAAACAAATGGAATAGACAAACTTTTTATTATAACTTTTCATACCACTAGAAGATTGATTAATTGATGTTGCAAAGATAGAGCGTATCCAAAGCACAAAAAATAGAATTTCATTTTATAAAGATGGACAATCTTATTTTTAATGTATTATTTGACAGATCGCATACATTATTATATATTTGCGCAGAATAACCAATTATGTACTATGGTAAAACTAAAAGATGGATTTACCGGGGAAAGAGCCTTAGTCCTACCCCGCATCATCGTTGATAAACTGGAAGAGGACCCGCTGACCTCCATGCTGCATATCACTGACATCGGATATTATCCCAAAGCCAAGCATCATTTTCGGGAACGGAAAGAGCCCATCAATCAATATGTCTTTATCTATTGTATTGATGGCGCCGGATCTTACCGGATCGGAGATCAGGAATATACCGTCTCCGCCAATCAGTATTTTATTCTTCCGGCAGGAGTCCCGCATTCTTACGCTTCCAACAAATCGACGCCATGGACTATTTACTGGATACACTTCAAAGGTATTCTTGCTCCGTTCTATGCCAAAGACGCCAACCGCCCGATGGATATTCAGCCCGAACAACACTCCCGCATCAGTACGCGGATCAACCTGTTTGAAGAGATATTCAATACACTCAAAAATGGTTATAGCAACGAGAACCTGCGTTATGCGTTTTCTATGTTTCACTTTTATCTGGGAACATTACGCTATGTCCAGCAATATCGTAATGCAGGCACCAATGAGGCAGAAGATGAGGGAATAGTGAACGTTGCCATCCACTATATGAAAGAAAATATGGAGAAGCATCTGAGCCTGGAAGAGATATCGACGCAAATCGGATATTCTCCGTCGCACTTCTCCATGCTGTTCAAAAAGCAAACGGGACACAGTCCGCTTACTTACTTTAATCTGCTAAAGATGCAGCAGGCCTGCCTGTTGCTGGATACCACCGATATGAAGATAAATCAGATATGCTATAAAATAGGTATTGAAGATACTTATTATTTTTCCCGCCTGTTCAGTAAGATCATGGGAATGTCACCACGGGAATATCGTAAATCGAAAAAAGGGTAGCAGCTATCGGAGCTTATTCTTAAAGTATATATTACGAACTGAAAGGCACGAATTACACGGTTTTAATTAATAAAAGAACCGCATAATCCGTGCCTAGATATTTTTCACAAAGCTATATGCTTTGACTTTGGATACAATCTCTTTGAATCACCACTTCACAAGTAGCAAACAAAAGAGATATGAATTATTTCTTCTCTATAGTCAGAACAAACTGACGCAGATAGACCTGCTGTTCTTCATCACTCACATTCGTGAAGCGGACAAACTTCACAGGAGCCTTCTGCAAACCGGCCGACAATCTGCTATCTTTCTGCTTCAGATCCACCGTTTTCCATTCCTTGCCGTCCGTAGAGATTTCAAGGCGTCCCCATGTGCAAGGAGCATCCTTACCAAAGTTTATCTGAATATTCTCTCCCGGATAGATAGCGTCCAGTTCTATTTCAACACTGTTTCCTGCTGCCCATTTCACAACTTCATTGGCAGGAGAAATGAGTACACGGTTCGCTTTCACCTGCAACGGCAGATTCTTGATCTGCTCCACATTACTGATCATCTTATGCGGCATATAATCAGTAGTGGCATCCAGACGAGCATTAAACTTTTGATTGAAGAATTTCACAACTGTGGCAAAAGTCTGGTCAATCAATGGTTTTATCACTCGCGTAGCTGTCTTTACTCCCGGTTGATAAGGATTCTGATTGCTCGTCTGATCGATATAGAACATCTGTTGCTGCAAAGCCTTCACATGATTGTATTTCCGCAGAAAATAAGATTCATTCCGGCCTTCTACCATCTTCAGCACTTCTTCTCCCATTTCAGCCGTCAGTTTAAACTGATGCACCCAAGGAGTGATTTCCGCAATCAACGGTTTGTTCTCCGTATTCATCAACAGGATATCGGCGGATTCTTTCATACGTTCGAACGTATATTGAAGAGTCTCGAAATCCGCTTTATCGTAATTATTGCCTTCTTTGAACGCTTTCAGGAAACGTTCGGCAGCCGGTTGGATATCCATAGATTCTTCGCGGCGGTATCCGTGTCCGTTAGGTCCCAAGTCGGAATTGTGCATTGCAAAGCATTCAAGTTCTTCCGCTGCACTTGGCAGAATGGTACGGATCGCATCCTTCCACGTCTGCCATGTATCATACTTGGCAGGATTCCATGCATAACTTGCCACACTATAAATCGCTATCTTTGACGATTCGGCATGTTCCATCGGATTGGTTACGAAGCCCGACATCTCTTTGGCAATCGTAGTATCGTTGCCATACACAGGACCGAGAAGCAGATGATCGCGCACATAATCGGACACCGGGAAGTTCCACCAGATATAAGCCGGACGCTTGATTCGTTCGTTAATCCACGAAATGCCGTCACGGGTAATATCGGAAATAACACGGTCTCCTGTCCACATAATCTGAATGGAAGGATTGAGTTTATCGCCCAGCGTAGTCAGATAATTGCCATTAGGATTCGACCAGCTTTTATTGTATTCCGTAGGGCACATCACCAGTTGGTTTATATCCGGTTTTACCTGTGCGAATTTCTCATCAATGTAGTTCAACAGTTCCGCTTGTTTCTGCGGATTAGTGCCTTCGCCGGAGATATCATCAAAGAATACGGCGAACGAACGGACACCGAGCTGATACATCTTCTCAAACTTAGCGAGCAGAAGATCACGGTCTTCCTGATTCCATTTGATATCCTGTCCCGGATGGATCGCCCATACAAAGTCAACTTCGTTTTCGTTGGCCACCGCCACCAATTCCTGCAACTGGGCAGCTTCTTTGTCGGGATAAGGCAAACGCCAGTTGGGAGCACTATGATACGGATCATCTTTCGGACCGTAAATATAAGTGTTCATCTTGTTTTTACCGTAAAACTTCAGTTGGCTAAGGCGTGCCTGATGACTCCAGGGAGTTCCGTAAAAACCTTCTACCACTCCACGATACCGTACAGAAGGGTAATCTTTAACTTCTACTTCGGGCAGCTTTCCGTCTTTCAGCAATTGCGCAAAAGTTTGTAAAGCGTAATAAGTACCTCGTTCGTCGTTTCCGGCCAATACGATTTCCTTTTCATTCACAGACAGGTAATAGCCTTCTTTGTGGTCAGGAATCTGGCGGCTATATTTACGCACACTCTTGTCACCTTTCTCTCCAATAGAAATAAGCATCCCTTTCTTGCTGCTTTGCTTACCGGAAAGCAGTCCTTTCAGTACCTTTACAGCATGCGGATTGGCTTCTTCCCCGCCATTCAGCTGATAGACAGCAGGCAGATCGATGGTCTTGTTTTGAACAATGAGTTGTTGAGGAGGGGGTTGCAGACTAACATTCTGCGCAAAAACAGTAACAGCACACAGGAGGCAGGCTCCCAACAGATAAATCTTGTTGTTTTTCATAAGTTGTAATAATGGGGGTTAGTTATCATGACTTATATCATGGTGCAAAGAAACACTAATTTATCAAATTAAGCAAATTTATGGGGAACCTTGATCAAACAAATCAAAAAGAGCAAACAAAATAATCATAAAGACACACTTTTCTAATTTATTATTTCTATCTTCGTCCGCTGTTATACTTTTTATTTAAATACCCCCAATTACCATGAAAATCAAACACTTTCTACCCCTGCTATTGCTACTCTGTAGCAATGAAATGCTCACAGCGCAAGAAATCGCTCTCACCCCACAGCCGGCTCACCTTACCGTAAAAGACGGACGTTTTGAGTTTGGCAATCAACTTAAAGCCAAAGTCGCTCCTTATCAGGGAGACAGCATCCGTATGGTCTTTGAATCATTCAAAAAGGAATTTCAGGAAGCAACCGGCATCAAGGTTTCATCTACTCCAAAAGAAGCTAAAGCAAAGATTATCTTAGATTTGAACCCACAACTTCCTGCCGAAGCTTATAAGTTGAACGTCTCGAAAGAACAAGTCCGGATTGAAGCCGCCCGTCCCGCAGGTTTCTATTATGCGCTACAAACGCTAAAGCAACTGATGCCCCGCAACGTAATGGCAGGCGTAGCAACGTCCGACCATTCACAATGGAGTCTCCCATCTGTCGAGATTGAAGATGCTCCCCGTTTCGAATGGAGAGGTTTTATGCTGGACGAAGGCAGACATTTCTTCGGTAAAGATGAAATAAAACGAGTGATCGACATGATGGCTACCTACAAAATGAATCGTTTCCACTGGCATCTGACAGAAGATCAAGGCTGGAGAATCGAGATAAAGAAATACCCCAAACTAACGGAGACAGGTGCATGGAGAAACAGCAAAGTACTTGCTTATGGTGACGTGAAACCTGACGGTGAGCGTTATGGAGGCTTTTATACTCAGAAAGATATCAAGGAAATCGTAGCATATGCGAAGAAGAAATTTATAGAAATCATTCCTGAAATAGACATTCCGGGACATTCACAGGCAGCCGTTGCGGCTTATCCGGAGTTTCTGGCGTGCGACCCAGGAGATAAACATGAAGTATGGCTGCGACAAGGGATTTCTACCGATGTAATCAACGTAGCCAATCCGAAAGCGATGCAGTTTGCCAAAGATGTAATCGATGAACTCACCGAATTGTTCCCATTCAATTATATTCATTTGGGCGGCGACGAATGTCCCACCAATAAATGGCAAAAGAATGAGGAATGCAAGAAGCTGCTGAGTGAAATAGGTTCTTCCAACTTCAGAGACTTGCAGATTTATTTCTACAAACAACTAAAAGATTACATTGCCACCAAACCTGCCAATCAACAACGTCAACTTATATTTTGGAATGAAGTGCTTCACGGAAATACCAGTATCCTTGGCAATGACATCACCATTATGGCATGGATCGGAGCTAATGCCGCCGCAAAGCAGGCTGCCAAACAAGGAATGAATACCATTCTGAGCCCGCAAATACCTTATTACATCAACAGAAAACAGTCGAAACTCACCACAGAACCGATGTCGCAGGGGCATGGAACAGAAACAGTGGAGGCCGTTTATAACTATCAGCCGCTTAAAGACGTGGATGCTGCCTTGCAACCTTATTATAAAGGTGTACAAGCCAACTTTTGGACCGAATGGGTGACCGAACCTTCCGTTCTCGAATACCTGATGTTACCACGTCTTGCCGCCGTTGCCGAAGCCGGATGGACACCACAAGAAAAAAGGAATTATGAAGACTTCAAAGAAAGGATTCGTAAGGATGCAGAGCTATACGACCTCAAAGGATGGAATTATGGCAAACATACCATGAAATAATTACGAAGGAATACAGACTCTGTTGATGATATATAGAAACATAATTATTAGAAACAGAGTCTGCTATTTACAATCATTATTATCAATGAAACTGCAATGATAGTCAAGGCAACTACCATATATTTATCTCTTTTAAGGACTCTTCTATCTTTCTTAGGAAACCAATCTGCAACTTGTTGGGAACGACATAAATATGCAAACCAAATAATCAATTCCAATAAGGCTTCCACAAAAAAAGAAAGCCCTTTACTGTCTTGTCCCATTCCAAGTGAAATCAAGCAATAAGATAAGAAAAGAAATATAACGGTGCTTTTCCCAAGAAAAACAGCATTGGAGCGTTTATTAGAGAATGCAATAATTGTATAAGTCGTAAAGGCAGCAACCCCTAAAAAGTAAATGATATTCCAAACAGAAACGAAAGAACTTACCAATGAAAAAACGTTTATACTATAGGATTCAGAAGTAAGTATGAATCCACACATTAGTAATAACATCCCTCCTCTAAGTCCTGTAATAAGGAGAAAGATAGCCAGCCAACCCATAAAAAATTTATTTTCTTTCGGAGCTGTAGATATTTTGTTTGATGTTTCCATAGACTTGGACAAATATATATATTATTTCGAAACAATCCTAATTATCAAGTACGATTTGCCGACTTCACCACTACCCCATTTCCATTCTTCGTACATTTAATACATTCCTTTCGTAATGTACCCTCCTTCAGATTGAAAATAAGATTCGGATTGAAATGCTGACCGTTAATGCGGGTTTCAAAATGCAGATGCTCCGTAGTAGCACGACCGGTACGCCCGGTCAGTCCTACAGGTTGTCCGGCTTTCACCGTATCTCCGCTCTGTACCAAATTCTTAAAGTTATGACTGTAAATCGTTTCCAGCCCGTTCGCATGACGGACTACAACCAAATTTCCGTAAGCATAATACGGTTTCGACATACGTACCACTCCATCAAAAGCAGCACGAATCGTATCTTTGGCACACGTCTTTATATCTGCTCCCGAATGTCCTCCGCGAGTTCCATAAGCGGAAATAACTTTGGCTCCCGGTAAGGGAAAAGCATATTCATGCTCTTGCAGAGAATCCAAATGCAGATATATATGATTGCTTTTCGCAAAAAGTCCGGGAGTAGCAACCCGTACATGATTCACCTCCATAGAAGAAAAAGAGGATTTACTTTGCGCATGAGCAAGAGTTGGTAAAAGCAGGACTGTCAATAAAATAAGTATGTTCTTCATGTATTTCTTTCTTTGTTATTCAAAATAGATAAGTTCGCCGCCATCCGATCCGGCATAATCCCTCAGTAAGGATTGAATCATTTCAGCAGCTTCCTTTAGTCCCTCTTTTCCGTTATACCCGTTGACTATCGCGAGAATATGAGTAGTCCCGATATCCATCTTCGTACGTTCGTGGTCGCTTGTCGGCGTTCCGATTCCTCCAAAAGAATCTCTGTACACTGGCAATCCTTCAATGTTCAAAATGCCCCGGCCGATACCTTCGAAAGGTTCTTCCGCTTTGCCAATGCCAAGTTCAAGATGGTTCCCCTGTATCTTATCCGCATCGAAGCCACCGATAGAATGTCCGGTACGGAGAGAAACCAAATTGATAAGGTCAACCAAAGTATCAATCTGATACAAAGGGATACCACGCATCAGGCGGCGGCGCAATGCTTCTGCCGACGGACGATAACGTCCCGGGTCTTTGCCACAACGCTTATAAGCCTCACGGGTAGCAGCAATCACAGGTTGCAACTTAATGTCTGCCATTTGGGTGGTGGTAGTCAAGTCTTCTGTGAAAGTATTTATTTCTTTCCAAAGTCCATCACAGTAAGCAGTATTCTTCACTGCTGCATATACGGCTGCTCCGGCAAAAACCGGACAGGCATTCTTTATTTCCTGAGATACTTTTATTTCAAACATACTTTTATTCAAGTTTATATCAACTTACGTTCAAGTCTATTCCAACCTATGCGCTTATTTATGTCAATCTATGTTCAAAGCTATTATTTATGAATCATGATCCCCGACAGAATCCGTCCGGACTTAATGCCCAAACGCCTTGCCGAGAAAAATTCGTCGTGATGAATATACGTACATATCCGGGCAAGCTCCACCTGTCCCGACGGCACACCGAAAGCAAGGATTTGCATTCGGTTCGCTTCCCACAAGTCGATATGATGTTTTCCGGTTTCCTCTTTCCTGATAGAAATACGGGGCATATCAAAACCATTCTTCTGAAATGCTTCGTACACTTCCTCACCCACTTCAAAAGAAGCCAATGAGATACTCGGCCCGATACAGGCCACCACATCTTCTCCACTTGTGCCAAACTCTTTTTCCATCCGCAACAAAGTATCACGTACGATGTACGCTACCGTCCCCCTCCATCCGGCATGAATGGCGGCCACCACACAATGCTTCCTGTCGTATACCAGCACAGGCACACAATCTGCAGTAGAAATGCAAAGGCAATATCCCGGCTCGCGGGTAATCAAAGCGTCCACTCCGTGCAGCATCTCCTGTCGTTGTTGAGACGAAGCCGATAAATAAGCATCCCCGATCAGCAGGCAATTCGTCTCATGGGTCTGCACAGGAATCACCAGTTCTTTCGGTGTCTGCGACATTCCTTCCATCAGAAGCGTTTGATTTCGCCGAACCTTTTCTGCCTCGTCGCCACTGTAAGGCGTACAGTTGAATGACGCATAATTTCCCTCGCTGCACCCTCCCTGCCGGGTAGTTACAAAATGAGAAATGTTGGAGTATGAGCTTAACGACTCATACCCCAACATTCTTTTATCTTTTGTGATTGAAATCATTTTTCCTCCCAATCCTCTTCTTCGTATTCATAGTCGAGATCATCGTCTTCGTCGTCAGCGTCTTCCTCATATTCATAGTCGAGTTCTTCATCCTCGCCCATGTCCTTGAGTTCCTGCTGCAAACGGGTCACGTCTTTCGGACGGTGAACAATGTCTTCTATCTTATTACTTTCCTTGTTCAGTTCCTCCCACAGAATGTCTTTCAACACTGAGATTCCCAAACCGGAAACAGAAGAAATGAATATATGCGGAACACCCTCGGGCAATGTCGGTTCAATCTCGTCCATCAGCTCCTGATCGAGCATATCACTCTTCGTGATAGCCAGCACACGTTGTTTGTCCAGCATTTCGGGATTGAACGTACGCAGCTCATTCAGCAATACTTCATACTCCTTGCGGATATCATCGCTATCCGCCGGAACCATGAACAACAGCAACGAGTTACGCTCGATATGACGCAGAAACCGCAGTCCCAATCCTTTTCCCTGACTGGCTCCCTCGATGATACCCGGTATGTCCGCCATCACGAATGACTTTCCATCGCGATAGGAAACAATTCCCAGATTCGGTTCGAGTGTCGTAAACGGGTAATCGGCAATCTTCGGTTTCGCAGCCGAAATGGCAGAAAGCAACGTAGACTTTCCCGCATTCGGGAAACCTACCAGTCCTACATCTGCCAACAGCTTCAGCTCCATGATCACCGTCATTTCCTGCATCGGTTCGCCCGGCTGCGCAAAGCGCGGAGCCTGACGGGTAGCCGTCTTGAAATGACTGTTGCCCTGACCGCCACGACCGCCTTTCAGCAAGATCACTTCCTGTCCGTCGTCCGTCACATCGCAAAGGTATTCTCCGGTTTCGGCGTTATACACCACCGTTCCGCAGGGTACTTCGATCACTTTATCCGCACCGTCTTTTCCGAAACTACGGTTCTTGCTGCCCGATTCGCCATGACCTGCCATCGCGTGACGGTCATACTTCAAGTGAAGCAATGTCCAGTAATTACGGTTACCGCGCAAGATAATATGGCCTCCTCTTCCACCATCGCCCCCATCGGGACCTCCGTTAGGACAATATTTCTCGCGCCTCATGTGCGTAGAGCCTCTTCCGCCCTTGCCTGAGCGACAGTATATCTTTACGTAATCAACAAAATTCGATTCAGCCATATTTTTTATTTATTATAATTTGTCTACCGCTTCACAGATATCAGCGAAGATACCATCCATAGTACCCAGACCGTTGATGTGCTGGTATTTCTTTTCGTTCTTGTACCAGTCGATCAGCGGAGATGTCTGTGAATGATATACATGCAGACGTTTTTTGATTGTTTCTTCGTTGTCGTCAGCACGACCGGAGTCTTTGCCACGTTTGATCAGACGCACCATCAGTTCTTCTTCCGGAACTTCGAGATCCAACATTACAGAAATATCCTGTCCTCTTTCTTCCAACATCTTCTTTAATGCTTCCGCCTGCGCAATTGTTCTTGGGAAACCGTCGAAAATTACACCTTTGCTGTCTTTGAAGCTATCGAATACGCTTGCCAAAATATCAATCATTAATTCATCCGGAATCAACTGACCCTGGTCGATATAACCTTTAGCAGTTTTGCCCAGCTCCGTGCCGTTCTTGATTTCTGCACGCAATACATCTCCTGTCGAGATGTGGTTGATTCCATACTTTTCTACAATACGTTCGCTCTGCGTTCCTTTTCCTGAACCCGGAGCACCGAAAATTACAATGTTCAACATCTTTTTAACCTATAAATTAATTTGTATTTGAATTTAATCTACTACAGTATAAATATCGGGATAATTGCGTCCGAAACCATCATAATCCAATCCGTAGCCAACGATAAAATCATTCGGGATTTCCATCGCTACGTATTCTATGTTCAGATTGACCTTCAGCTTTTCCGGTTTCACCAGCAAAGAGGCGATATGAATCGCTTCGGGGTTGCGTGTACCCAGTGTATCCAGCAAACGCTGCATCGTCAGTCCGGTATCTACAATATCTTCTACGATCACTACCGTACGTCCGGCAATGTCTTCATTCAGTCCGATCACTTCTTTAATTACTCCGGTGGAAGTCACCCCCTGATAAGATGCCAACTTCACAAATGAAATTTCGCACGGAATCGTGATATGCTTCAGCAAGTCGGCGGTAAACATGAACGAGCCGTTCAACACACTGAGGAAGAGCGGATTCTTACCTGCCAAATCACGATTGATTTCGTTCGCTACGCGAATCACTTCTTTTTGAATATCCTGTTCCTTAATGGAAACAGTAAATTGCTTGTCTTTTATCTGTATGGTATCCATAACCGGTCATTTTAAAAAAGTTGTCGCAAAAATACAATTTTTTATTCTACCCCGTGCATCATCTTCTGTAATTTCTTCGAGAGAAGGAACAGAATCAGTGAGGCAACACCGGACATAATGACGAACAGCATGAAGAAGTCGTACATGGTAGCAATCTGATAACCAAGGATTGATTTCACTTTTCCGTCTTCGGGATAGAGGCCGCTCAGCATACCTGCAAATTTATTTGCGGTGGCCATCGAAAGATACCAAATACCCATCATCAGAGAAGCAAAACGCAACGGACTCAGTTTGCTGACCATCGAAAGTCCGATAGGCGACAAGGCGATTTCGCCCATTGTATGAATAAAGTAAAGTCCTGTCAGCCAGATCATGCTCACTTTTACTCCGGGAATCGCATCTTTCACTCCAAAACAGATGAAGAGATAGCCCAGTGAAAGGAGCAGCAAGCCGATTGCCTGCTTGGTCGGGGATGCCGGTTCCATCTTTCTCTTATTCAGGAAGCCCCATATGCCCGGCATGATATAAGCAAGAATCACCACGAAAAGCGGATTGAATGACTGGAACCACGAAGCCGGCATCTCCCAGCCGAGAATATCACGATTGGTCTGTTCGGATGCAAAAAGCGTCAGAGAAGCTCCTGCCTGTTCGTAGGCTGCCCAAAAGAAGATCACGAAGAAGGCAACAATATAAATGACGAAAATACGGCTGCGTTCTATCTTGGTCAACGAACCGTCCAACAGGATAAGAACGGGGAAGACAATGCAAGCAGTAAAAATACCGATACTCACCCAGTCGCCGCTGAAGGCATAGCTGAAGAAAGCGATTAAGGCAGCGGTAAGAGCAGTGATTATGATGATGTTACGTATTTTGGTACGCTTATCCATCTTCGGATGTGAGATGTGTTCGGCTTTATCTTCCTTCCTTTCGCGTTTAGCGTCGGGAACGATGCCAATCGGTTCGCCGGAAGGAGAGAAAAGGTATTTATTCTTCTGAGTTTCAAAGAGAATGACTGTAAACAACGTCATGATTCCGGATGCGAGGAATCCCCATTTAAAGTCCTGCGGATTTCCGGTATCACCCAGATAACCGCAAATCAGCGGGGCAGCGAAAGAGCCGACGTTCACTCCCATATAGAATATGGTGTATGCTGCATCCAGACGTTTGTCTCCGGGTTCATATAGCTGTCCGACGAGGGAAGTAACAGTAGGCTTAAAGCAACCGTTGCCTAGAATAAGGAATCCGAGTCCACCATACATCAGCCAGTGGGCAAGGTCTGTATTGTTCAGTGAAGAGGCACTCATAAACATCAGGAACTGACCGACTGCCATCATCACCGCTCCCCAAAACACCGAACGACGGATGCCCCAATATTTATCGGCAATGTATCCGCCGATCAACGGAGTCAGATAGACCAGTCCGGTGTAGCTACCGTAGATAGAGGCTGCCGCTTCTTTATCAAAAAGCAATGCCTGCGTCAGAAAGAGGATAAAGATGGCACGCATACCGTAGTAACTGAAACGTTCTGCCGTGCTCGTTGCGAAAATTAGGTAAAGGCCTTTCGGATGCCCTTTCAATGAACTCATGAAATTATGTGTTTAGTAGTTTATGGGGTGCAAAGGTACTAAAATAGTATTTAATTCTGTTTTGACATTTGTTTTTTTCAAAAGATTTCCTTTACCTTTGTGCACTCCCATGCTAATGCTTTATTCTTTGAAATCGCTGTATGGGATTATATTTAGTATAAAAAGGCGTTTACTTAACGTTTTGTCTTGACACTCCGAAACTTCGCAACTTTCAAAGTCTAGTCAAGAACAAAGCAGCGGTAGATGTCCATGGGTGTGTTTTATATAACTTTCATGATCTATTTGGTAACAATATAGATGTAGTTATGTTCTATATACATATCGGCGTGGGCTTCTGCGTTGCTCGTTCAACTAGACTGGGCAATGCGAAGGCCTCGGGTGTGGGATGAGTGACAAGTACAGATTCCCCACGCTTTTTTATATCATTTTTCCAACTTAAAAGCACAAACAGTCTTATCAGGGGAAGCTTGGGACGATAAACACAAATCATTATGAAACCAATCGGCCATCTTATAAAAGAAGAACTTGAGAAGCAAGAGCGAAGTATCAGTTGGTTCGCCCGAAAACTGTCATGTGACCGTTCTAACGTATATCGTCTGTTTCAAAAGGAGAACATCGACACTGGATTACTAACAAGAATTTCCCTATTACTAAATCATGATTTCTTTGCTGATCTTTCTGAAAATATAAAAGAAAAGTATTAGTCGCAGAATCCGCAATAAAAGCGATGCAGTATCCGCAATATTCCTTTTCACTTCATTTCACATTTTAGCCATACCTTTGCCACAAATTAATTAAAACTATAAAAAGATGAAAACAATGAAGTATTTATCAATGATGCTAGTAATACTGGCTATGAGTGTATGTATGGCAAGCTGTGGAGATGACGATGACGATGAATCATCAACCGGCATAGTAGGGACTTGGGTGTCTGATGACGATGTCACATTTGTATTTAGAAATGATGGAACAGGAGTATTGTCTGATGAAGATGGTTCTAGTAATTTTGACTACACCTATTCTCAAAGCAAGGAAACCCTATTACTTATGTTCAAAGGCACTGGTAAAGGAACGGAATATTCGGTACAAAGAACAGGAAACAAATTAACTCTTTCCACTGGAAATACATATATAAAACTTACAAAAAAATAGAAGATAATTCTGTTAATGTGCTGAAAGTACTTTATCACTTTGTGGTATTTGTATTTTTCAGCACATTAGTCTTTTTATTAATATTCATCTACGGATGTTAAGTTCTTTCGCCCATTAAAGATTCTTTCATGAAAAAGTATCTCTGTTTACTAATATTGCTTCTATTCTATAGCTGTACTAAAGAAGAAACAAACTTCATAACACTTTCCTGTAATGAAGCAATATTCTCTTGGTCAAAAAGTGAAAAAGAACTAACAATAGATACAAATGCCTCTTGGCATATATCTCCCAATTTACCTTTTTGGATAACTGTAAGTTCTATGCAAGGCAAAAGTGGAAGCACCAACCTCATAGTCACAGTCTCCGACAATGATACAGGACAACTTCGTTTTTGTATAATAACTTTCATTACTTCAAATGGAGAAAAGCAGTTGCAAATTATACAAAATGCAAAAGAAAAGCTCTGCTTTATTGGAAATAAAAGATATAGAATAAATCATTCAACAACAACTCTATCTGTAGATATTGATCAAAATGTAGAGTATGAGTTGATAATACGAACAAAAGCTGATGATTGGATAAAACAAGTGAATACAGATGGTGGCGTAGACGAAATTATGCCATCTATGCCTATAGATAATCAAACAACAACTAACCATTCCACAGGCATATTAGGGAATAGCACTATAGATCTAGAAATTGCAGAGAACCAAAAACTAAACGAACGCTATGCTGAAGTAGTGTTATATAATGAGCAATTCAACCTTTCTGATACTTTATGTATAACTCAAGAGGGTAGAAATGAAAATGCCCCATATTGGGATGGCGAATATCTATGCATTCAACAATCCACCAAAGGTAATGGTGTAAGCCTCATCATCATGGGGGATGGTTTCATCCAACAAGATATGGCTTTGAATGGTCGTTATGAAATGATTATGAAACAAACTGCCGATCATTTCTTTTCCATTGAGCCTTTTAAATCCTATCGGGATTATTTTAACATATATATGGTAATAGCCGAATCAGAAGAAGCCGGAGTAGGAACTGAAAACTATTCCGGAAGTACGGTCAACAATAAGTTCAAGACAACTTTCGGAAATGGAACAGAAATCACTTGCAATGACGACTTATGCTTTGAATATGCTCGCAAAATAAAAGAATTGCCATCTAACAAACCATTGACTATCATAATGCCACTCAATAGTACCAAATATGCAGGAACAACCTATCTGTATGCTAATGGAAACTCCATCGCATTATGTCCGATGAGCGAAGAAGCATCACCCAACGACTTCGAGGGGTTAATACACCATGAAGCAGGCGGACACGGTTTCGGCTTCTTATGCGACGAATATATCTACTATAAACAAAAAATGCCCGAAAGCCGTAAAAAAGATTTAAAAGAATGGCAAAAGCTAGGTTTCCAAATGAATTTGGATTTCACAAACGACCTATCCACTATCTTATGGAAAGATTTTATAGGCATAGAAAAATACAGTCAGGCAGGAGCTTACGAAGGTGGTTACGAATACCAATATGGAGTATGGCGTTCGGAAGCTAACAGTTGTATGAACAATAACATACCTTATTTCAATGTTCAAAGCCGTTGGAGTATAGTGTCACGCATCATGAAATTAGCCGAGATAAACAATTTTACCATCCAAGATTTCATATCCTCAGACCATACAACTTCTCTAAACAGAACAACTATCTACAGCAATACATCCGGTATAACAATTCTTCCCCCATTAGGATGTCCAAAATGGATAAAATAATCTATTATAGCATCGAAAATGCATATAAGATAACTTATATTCTAAATGGAACAGATAAGCCGGAAGATAATGAGTGAAAAGTACATAAAATTAAACGCAAGAAATCTTAATCTATCCACCTTATTAAGTTTTCAACAGTGTAAATAATCAAGTGGATATTCTCCTTAAATGTGGGTCAGTCCCCATTTATCCAAAAGTAAATTCGACATTCTCAATACTGGCAAAGAGCATTCCTTCTCTTTTTCTAAGCAGAATTTTGTTTTCCCTTGCCAGCCAGCCGATAGCAAGAGCTACATCTTCGAACGTCAAACCTAACTCATGGCACAATGCGAACATGGACAGTTCGCCCTTTTCATTTAAGATGCGCCATACTTTCCCGGCATTTGAGCCAATTCTTTTCTTTTCCATCATGCAAACTTTAGAAGATTAAACAATTTATATTTATAATCTAAACATTGTGAGCACAGGAGAATAGCGTAAAGCACATTACTGCACTACAAAGATATCATTTTTTTCGAAAAAAGCAAATAATCAAGGCGTTAGCTGCTATTATTAGTTACATTCCGACCATTTATTCCGATCTCTGCTAAAAAATAGCACAAATAAAGAAACAGTTCAATTCTTTTTCATAAGTTTGCAGACGAGAACTAAACTAATATCACACATTTAAAACTTTAACTAGCATGACTACCAAAAAACTTGCAGGAATACTTTCGTTATTCCTTTGTATTATCTGCCTCACGAGTTGTAACAATGATGACAACTTTTCTCCAATCACTCTGGAATATGAGAGTCCTCAATACAAGTTCGACAACGAGAAACGCTCTTACACGCTGACTCCCTTCAGCGAAGAAACGACGCCGTTATGCATCAAAGGCGGGGACGGGACTTACAAAGTGACCAATGAGAACGAAAAAGTGGTACAGGTAAACTACAACAATGGAAAAATAACATTGAAAGCATTGGGATTAGGACGCGCATCCATCAAGATAGAAGACAGTTCGAATAATGTATATATACTGTCTGTCGCTGTAGAATACCGTACTTATATTAATAATGTGGTTACAGTAAAGACCATTGTAAAGGGAGATGAACTCAAAGATAAAGAAAAAACAGAGTTAATGCAAGCACTGAGTAATTCATACCTTATTGATAAGTATGTATTTACGTTTATGAATGCGGAGAACAGCAAAGGAACCGTAGATTTATATTATTCGGATAACAACATGAAAACAGGTAACTTTGAAAACGAACATATAAAACTGGATGAAGAAGATGCTATCCTTATCAAAGATGAATACAAACTTCGTGATTATTACCGCATGACGATAAAAGAAGATAACGGCAAAGTTATCGATACTTTCTATATTACCAAGGACTTTTTGCCGCACTTGGATACAAGAATGAATGCTCACCCTTTGGTTAAATACTGCTTTGTCAGAGATTTGGCATCACAGTACAAACAAGATTATCCTGCTTTGGAAAACGCATATCTGATTCAATTAGTTAATTGAAAGCGATATTAATCATCTTCTTAATGTATCGCATCCGTTCATTCATACTACGGTAAAGGACAGGCCGGAGAAGGCGTAACTATCTCTCAAAGTATCGGAAGATTAAGGAGAAAGCAGCAGAATAGTTACATCAAAGCACCGATATCATTAACTAACCACGGCCGTGACAAGCATTGTTCACGACCGTGATTAGCATTGCTCACGGTCGTGGTAAGATCTTGTCACGGCCGTGAGCAACTAAAGAGAAAGGCACTTTAAGAGAAGAATACCGGCATCTTAGCCGAAGAGTCTCCGCATCTTATCTGAAGAATGCCCGTACCTTAGCAGAGAAATATCCGCCCCCAACTGAAGAATCACAGACAGACAGGACAAAGCCACCCCAAGATAACTTCTGATTTCCCCTGCATTTTTCAATTTGCCACTTTATCTAAAGCCGAAAACCAACCGGAATAAAGGATTAATTCAGAGTTTTTGTGTAAGTTTGTGCGTCGAAAACTAAAAGAATATCGCAATGAAAATATTTCCAAGCAGCAGCATTAAGAAGTTAGATGCTTATACCATTGAACATGAACCGATTGCATCCATAGATTTAATGGAACGTGCCGCACAGGCGCTGACTAAAGCCATCACCAACAGATGGAATCCGGAAACACCTGTCACCATCTTTGCCGGACCGGGCAATAATGGCGGAGACGCCCTCGCCGTCGCCCGCATGATGGCGGAAAAAGGATACAAGATCGAAGTATATCTCTTCAACACGAAAGGCGAACTTTCGCCCGACTGTCAGACCAACAAAGAACTGGTAGAGATGATGGAAGAAGTAACTTTCCATGAAATCAGCACCCAGTTCGTACCTCCCACACTGACACCGGAGCATCTCGTGATCGACGGATTATTCGGTTCCGGACTCAACAAACCATTGAGCGGAGGATTCGCTGCCGTCGTGAAATATATCAATGCCTCTCCCGCCATGGTAGTCTCCATCGACATTCCTTCCGGGCTGATGGGAGAAGAAAATACATTCAATGTAAAAAGCAATATTATCCGTGCGGACGTCACTTTCAGTCTGCAACTTCCTAAACTGGCATTCCTCTTCGCCGAAAACACAGAATTTGTTGGCGAATGGGAGTTATTGGACATCCAGCTGAGCGAAGAAGGAATCGAAGAGACTGAAACAAACTACGAAATGCTGGAAATCGAAGAAATCCGTTCGCTGATCAAGCCACGCCAGCAATTCGCCCATAAAGGAAACTTCGGACATGCCCTGTTGATAGCCGGTTCGAAAGGAATGGCAGGTGCATCGGTACTGGCCGCCCGTGCCTGTCTGCGCTCGGGAGTAGGTCTGCTGACCGTACACGCGCCGTTATGCAACAACGATATTCTGCAAACGTCCGCCCCCGAAGCCATGGTAGAAACAGATGCCAGCGAAACTTGCTTTGCCGTACCTACCGATACGGATGATTATCAAGCTGTCGGCATCGGTCCGGGACTCGGTCGCAGCGAGGAAACGGAAGCCGCCTTGATAGAACAACTGGAACATTGTCAGACTCCGACCGTACTGGATGCCGACGCACTCAATATTCTGGCCAATCACCGGCATACGCTCACCCATCTGCCGAAAGGTTCCATCCTCACCCCGCACCCGAAAGAGCTGGAACGCCTGGTCGGCAAATGTCAGGACTCATACGAACGACTGATGAAAGCCTGCGAACTGGCGCACACTGCCAAAGTACATATCATTCTGAAGGGAGCTTATTCCGCCATTATCACCCCCGAAGGCAAATGTTACTTCAACCAGACCGGTAATCCCGGTATGGCAACAGGAGGTAGCGGAGACGTACTGACAGGAGTTATCCTTGCACTCCTTGCGCAAGGCTATCCTGCCGAAGATGCCGCAAAGATCGGTACTTACATTCACGGATTGGCCGGAGACATCGCCCAGAAAAAACAGGGCATGATCGGATTAATCGCAAGTGATATCGTGACCTGTCTGCCGACGGCATGGCGACTTGTAAGCGAATAAAAGTTAAGAACTTACGGTTTATTCAATAACTTCATTAACTTTGTTTTTCAAAATCAGCTAAAAAGAACCGAATATGAAAAAGTTAATCATAGCAACAGGACTACTAATGGCAACTTCCGCCTACGCGCAGACTGAAGTGCTGACAGGAGTGACGCGAGGAAAAGACTACGGAGTAGTGTACGCCCTCCCCAAAACCCAGATAGAAATAGAAATAAAAGCAAACAAAGTCAACTATAAGCCGGGTGAATTCAGCAAATACGCCGACCGCTATCTGAGACTGACCAACGTCTCTGCCGAACCCGAAGAATACTGGGAATTGAACAGCGTCAAGGTGAAACCTGTAGGTGTACCAAACAGCGAAGCTACTTATTTCGTCAAACTGAAAGACAAAACCGTAGCTCCTCTTATGGAACTGACTGAAGAGGGTCTTATCAAATCGATCAACGTCCCCTACAGTAGTAACAATGCAAAGAATGCAGCAAACAATACCGTTGCCCCCCAACGAAAAGCCAATCCCCGCGACTTCCTCACAGAAGAAATTCTGATGGCAAGTTCTACCGCTAAGATGGCCGAACTGGTAGCAAAGGAAATCTATAATATCCGTGAAAGTAAAAACGCATTATTGCGCGGACAAGCAGATAATATGCCCTCGGACGGCGCACAGCTCAAAATCATGCTCGACAACCTGAATCTGCAGGAAGAGGCCATGACCGAAATGTTCTCGGGAGTCCGCGATAAAGAAGAAAAGACATTTACTGTCCGCCTCACTCCGGATAAGGAATTCGACAATGAGGTAGCTTTCCGCTTTTCAAAGAAGTTGGGCGTAGTTGCCAACAACGATTTGGCAGGCACTCCATTCTACATCAGCCTGAAAGACCTGAAAACGGTGAAGATTCCGCAAGAGGACGGGAAAAAGAAGAAAGATATGGATGGAATTGCTTATAACGTACCGGGACAGGCAATGGTGACGCTGACGGACGGCAAAAAGAAATTGTATGAAGGAGAAATACCTGTTACCCAATTCGGTATCATAGAATACCTTGCTCCGGTATTATTCAACAAGAACTCAACCATCAAAGTTTACTTTGATCCGGTGACCGGTGGACTACTAAAAGTAGATAGAGAAGAAGGCAAATAAAACCTCTAAAAAAACAAAACTATGGGTGGCGAAGGACATATGCTCGACATGATACGTCGGCTGAAAGACGGCAAAGAAGCCTCCCGCTTACGCCGTGAACGGAGAAATGACAAGTTAGGGCGACTCAGGAGAAGCAATGATCCTTATCTCCTGCCGAACACGACTCCGGAAGAGATGGAACGCATCATCAAGGATTCGGAAAAGAAAAAAGAAAAAGATAACAGCTATTTCGTATGGGGAACGCTTATCATTATGGGCGTACTGATTGGATGCGCTGTCCTTCTATGGGCAATCTTTTTTTAATGGATAATTATCCATTTAATAAATCCGTCTTTCTGTAATTGGGAAAGATAGGTAGATACACGAGACTCGTAGCCTGCTTCATGCTGAAAGTGGTCTGCGAGTTTTTCTATAATCTCACGAACCGTCCGCTGACCGTCTATCAGGTTCCATACGGCCGTACCATGCTCTTCCAGACGCACATGAATATCTTTGGACATTCCTTTCGGCAATAAATAACGACTCATCCACGAACGTTTAAAACGAGGAAAGGAGAGCACAATAGTCTCCCCTTCCCGTTCAGCTTTAATATGTTCGTTACGACAAGGGATCACCTCCAGGAGGTTTATTTTCTCTTTCGTAGCCATATCTTTTCTCTTTTATATCTTTGTTTCAGATAGAATATATACTGTGATTATTTCTGAATATTTGCTTCTTCCAGTCCGTAGCCTTTCTTCTTGTTTTCTGCTTTCAACATCAAGGCAACAATCAGGGCAAGTACACCGAACATAGCAAAAATGGTCATCGGCAAGGTATAATCATAAGTCTGTGCACCATCTACAACCGGACCTTTGCAATAAGAGTTCAACACCCATCCAATGAGCAAAGGCACGCCCATCAATCCCCAGTTTTGTACCCAGAAGATCAGCGCATAAGCCGTTCCCAACTGTTTCTCCGGAATAATCTTTGGAACCGAAGGCCACATTGCCGAAGGAACCAATGAGAATGCAAATCCCAGAACAATCATGATCACCGTAGCAAACCACCATACATTCAGAATAGGAAGAGCAAACATCGTGTGTACGAAAATCAGCATCACCGACCCGAGCACCATCAGCGTGGCTCCCTTACCGATACGGTCATACAATGAACCGAACAACGGTGTCAGGATGATCGCACCAATCGGCAGCAATCCGGGAATCGTTCCCGCAAGTTTCGGATCTACATTGTACTTCTGTACCATCAAATCAGCCGCATACTTGATGAAGGGGAATACAGCCGAATAGAACAATACGCACAGTAATGCGATCAGCCAGAATCCTTTGTTGGTAATGATATAGACGATGTCTTTCATGCGGAACGGTTCTTCCGGTTCCAGTCCTTCCGCATCCAGTGAAGCATCCAGTTTCTTATCGTAGAAAGTATAGATGAAGAATGCGATGGTACCTACGCACAGCATAATGAGACAGAACAGAACCGGAGCGGGAATATTGGTGTGGAATACGCCGCTCTCATCCGTAGACCCGAAGAAGTCTGCCAAAGGAACGGTAAGCACCATGGCCAAAGTCGTTCCAATACGCGCGGTAGCCATTTCCAGCCCCATAGCGAGAGCCATCTCCTTGCCTTTAAACCACTTCACAATAATCTTCGAAACGGTGATACCCGCAATTTCGACTCCTACACCGAAGATGGCATAGCCCAATGCAGCCAATGTGACTTGCATCTTGAATCCGAAAAGCATCGCACCTTCCGGGAAAGTAGTAGAAATAGCATAATATTTCAATCCACAACCGAACACCATCAGCAAACAGGCTCCCATTCCGGTGAAGCGTACTCCCATCTTATCCAGAATGATACCACCAAAGATGAGCATCAGCAGAAATACATTAAACCAGCCATAAGCACTGGTGAAGAAACCGTAATCTAAACTGTCCCAAAGAAGTTCTTTTTCAAGCATGGGTTTCAGAGGAGACATAACGTCTGTGAGGAAGTAGCCGCACAACATGGTAAAAGCGACTAATGCTAGAACACTCCAACGCAGCACTGCGGAGTCATTCAGCTTTTGTTTCAATTGTTCTGTCATTGTAATATTTAAAAGGAGTTAATAATCTCGTAACGGGCAACAAAGTTAACTAATTATCATTTGTTTTACTAAAAAAGAAGAACATTTTATAAGAAAAAGGACATCTAACCGGATATTCCTGCATGAAGAAGAGCAGACCGGATCAAATAATAAAGATAGGCGCGAACCACACGTATTACACTGATTCTATTAGAATCTCTTGTAATTCGCGTAATTCGCGCCTATAATGAAGAGAACGGGTCAAAAAGCCCGTTCACTCAATAAGTTTAAACCGCAATATCCTGTTACTGAATTATTCTGCTGCAGGAGCAGGAGTTTCAGTAGCCGGAGCTTCTGTTGCAGGTGCAGACTCTGCAGGAGCAGTAGCGTCTGTCTGAGGAGCAGCAGTACCGGTAGGCATATTATACGGGTTGGTTTGTTGTTCTTTCTGTGCTTGTTCCAACAATACATCTTTAGCTGCAGAAGAAGTAGGAACAACGTAGGCAGTAGCAACGCTCATCACAACCATGAAGATAGCCAGACCCCAAGTTGCTTTTTCCAGAAAATCTGTAGTCTTGCGCACGCCCATGATAGCGTTTGATGAAGAAAAACCAGAAGCAAGTCCGCCTCCTTTTGAATTCTGAATCAGCACGATGAAGCACATCAGCAAGGCTGCAATCACCATTAAGATAATGAATAATAAGTACATTTTTAGTTATTTTGAATTAGCGTTAATAATCAATTTCTCCAAAAATCTGATTTGGTCTGCAAAGTAAGCATTTTTTTTTGGATATTTCAAGCTTAATTTTTTAATTATTTCAAGAGCTTTCGAATATCGTTGCTGTTTTACGTAGATTTTGGCCAAAGTTTCTGTGAAACAACTGTCATCTTCCTCTTCTACGGTGTTGGTTTCAGTTGTTTCGCCTGTTCTGCCCGTTTCGCCTGTTTCAGCGGAAGAAGCAGCCTTTGCTTTCTCTTCTTCTCTCAAAGGTTTCAGGTATACGACGGGATCAGTCTCACTCTTTTCGATAAAGTTGTCAATCAGTTCGTATCCTTTCAGCTTGGGCATTGCCTCTGCAGGCTCGTCGGCGACAGGTGTCTCTTCGAGAAGGTATGCCGTATAGTCCATGGAGTAATCAAAGCTTGTCTGACTGGTCACTTCTTCGGGAGCCGTCGAAAGGAAAGCATCGATCAGAGCCAGTGTCCGGTCGACGGTAGGTTCATCTCTCAATACTTCAGTGAGAGGCAGTCCTTTCTTCTGGGATTCGACAGCGAAGCGTTCGCCTTCGATCAGATGAAACAGTTTCCGTCGGTCGGCAATATACAGAACGGCTTTCCGCAGTTCCGCACCGAAATTAATGTCGTGGAGAATATATAGGTTCTTGAGATACAACAACCGGAGCGACTGAAAATACGGATACCTCGCGAGCTGGTTGCGCAGTTCGTACAAAGTATCCCTATTCAGCGTCTCAGGATGCTGAATCCATTGTTGCAAGTTAACAGAAGTCATTAAATTACCAGTTTGCTACAGTTGCATTAAATATTTGGTCGGTTATCTCTTTACTCATTTCCGCAATTAATCCATCCTGTACGGCTGTCAACAGCTGGCTGGAATCATAGGTACGGAAAGCTGAGAATTGTTGTTCGAAGTCTTCGGCGTGATTTGTGTTGTTGACAAAGCGTACATTGACCGTGATGGTCAGCTTCGTTTCCGAAGAGTAACCATCGGCAGATACTGCCTGGTTATACTGGTTGTAGCCCGTAATTTCACCGTCAATCTGCAGATCCGCATTCTGGTTCGGTTTCAGCAGTTGCAGACGGGTCTGTCTGATGAAGATATCTTTCAGGTCTTCATTGAATTTGGTAGCCAGCGGAGCATACACATACTCCGACTTAATAGGGAAATCAGCAATCGAAATGGTCTTCACCTTATCATAATTGATAGAGGAGCCATTAAACTTATAAGACACACTACAGGCGATGATGACTGCCGGTAAAACAATCAGTATCAGCGGTCGTGCTATTTTCTTAATCCAATTCATATTCTTTTATTTTTCTGTAAAGGGTGCGCTCGGAGATATTCAGATCCTTTGCCGCACTTTTCCGCTTGCCATGATGCCTCTCAAGTGCTTTACGTATCATTTCTTTTTCCACTTCATCGAGCGAAAGGGTTTCTTCTACATATTCTTCCGTATCCTGAATATCGTCATCGTCTTCTTTGGGACAAACAGACGGTTGCTGCACAGCATGGATAATGGCCGGCACGGAAGGTTGGTGCGTCGTCGTCACTACCGGAGTAGCCACTACCTGCCCCATCTGTCCGACTTGTCCCGCACGTTCGGCCATCATGTTGTGCACCATCTTCTTCAGTTCCGCCACTTCCTGGCGCATATCGAACAAGACAGAATATAGTATTTCGCGTTCGCTCTCAAAGCTCTTGCTCTCGCGTGTGCCGAACAGTGCCGGAAGGCGTTGGGTATTCTGTGCCGGAAGATAGGTCTGCAGAATCGCAGCCGTTATCTCACGGTTTGTTTCTATAATCGAAATCTGCTCTGTGATGTTCTTCAACTGCCGGACGTTTCCCGGCCACGGATAAGCAAGCAATATCTTCTTGGCATCTTCCGTCAGCTGGATAGCCGGCATCCGGTACTTTTCGGCAAAGTCTGCGGCAAACTTGCGGAACAGCAACAGCACATCGTCTCCGCGCTCACGCAAAGGTGGTATCTGAATAGGCACCGTGTTCAACCGATAATACAAATCTTCCCGGAAGCGTCCTTCGGCAATGGCTTGTGTCAGGTTCACGTTGGTAGCTGCCACAATACGCACATCCGTCTTTTGAACTTTGGATGAACCTACCTTGATAAATTCACCGCTTTCAAGTACACGGAGCAGACGCGCCTGTGTAGGCAACGGCAACTCTCCCACTTCATCAAGGAAGATGGTTCCACCGTCAGCCTCTCCAAAATATCCTTTCCGCTCACCAATAGCACCGGTAAATGCTCCTTTCTCGTGTCCGAACAGTTCGGAATCGATCGTACCTTCCGGTATGGCACCGCAGTTGACAGCAATATACTGCCCGTGCTTTCTCCGGCTATATTGATGAATGATCTGTGGAAAACTTTCTTTTCCGACACCACTTTCTCCGGTAATCAGCACAGACAAATCGGTAGGTGCTACCTGAATGGCAACATCTATGGCACGTGACAAAGCCTCGGTATTGCCAATAATACCGAAACGCTGTTTCACTTGTTGTATCTCTGCTTTTGTCATCTATCTTAATATTAAGTAATAGGTAATAAGTATTAAGTAATAAGTATTAAGTATTACCATCATTATCATCTCGCTTCTATCCGCATGGCTAATACTTAATACTTATTACTTAATACCTATTACTTAATCTTCGTCTACTGTATCCAGTTTTAGTTTATCACTATCGTCTCGTTTCTCGTAATACTGCTTCCGCAACGGATTTACCCGTGCTGCTTTCTCGCGCTGGCGGTTGCGGAATACATCAATCGCTACATAAATAGCCTGGCGGAAAGAGTCTTCGCTGGCCAGTCCTTTACCGGCGATGTCATAGGCTGTTCCATGAGCCGGAGAGGTACGTACAACCGGCAGTCCGGCGGTATAGTTTACACCGTCTTCCATAGCCAGGGCTTTGAACGGAGCCAGCCCCTGATCATGATACATAGCAAGGATTCCGTCAAAGTGGGTATAATTGCCCGAACCCATAAAACCGTCCGCTGCATAAGGGCCGTAACAGATGATGCCTTTCTCTTCCATTTCTTTCATGGCAGGGATAATGATTTCCTGTTCTTCCATACCCAGCAGTCCGCCGTCTCCTGCATGAGGATTCAGTGAAAGCACTGCAATACGGGGTGCACCGATACCGAAATCCTGTTTCAGACAGCGATGGAAAATCATCAGCTTTTCCTGAATCAGTTCCTTGGTGATCGTTGTGGCAATCTCCCTTACCGGAATATGCGTTGTCACTAAAGCCACACGAAAATCGTTTTTCATCAGGATCATCAGTGACTTGTTTCCATTGCCCAGACGTTCTTCAATATACTCCGTATGACCGGGGAAAGAGAACTCTTCCGACTGAATGGTATGTTTGTTGATCGGAGCTGTCACAATGACGTCGATCAGCCCCTCACGATACTCTTCTATGGCACGTTCCAAAGCACCCAATGCAGCCTTACCTGCTTCGGGATCGGGTTTGGAGAATTCCACTTTCACTTCGTCATCCGTACAGTTCACTACACTCAGACGGTTGTATCCGGCTTCGGAAGCTGTGTTGACAATGCTGAAATTAGCCTGTACATCCAGTGCTTTACGATGATAAGCCGCTACTTTAGGTGAACCGTAGATAATCGGAGTACATAGCTCAAGCATGGTAGGGTCTGAGAATGTCTTCAAGATCACTTCATAACCTACCCCGTTGATATCTCCTTGGGTAATGCCGATTCTTATTTTGTTTTCTTCCATGTTTTTATTTATTAGTTGGTTCCGCTTCCCTGGTCACTCCCAATGGAATCTGGCCTTGCTGACCTTCTTGCGGAAGTTTCAGCGTATAAAGAGATGCTTCCATCTGACGAACCAGGTTGCGTTTCATTTTATCGGGTGAATATACAAATATTTCTGCTGTAATAATACGTTGGTTCTTCTGATCCAGACGAGTATGGGAAACGAACGGGCCACCCATAAAGTCACCCTTCATGCGCCATAGTCCACGAGCTTCCATCGTGTAGTCATTGTGCACGTTGATCGGACGAACATCGGTCAGCAACGAGTCTGTCGACATATATACGCCCTCTTTAAATCCGGGGATATTGGCCTTCATCACAGAATCGCGTTTGTGAACAAAGTACTCTTTAGTGAATGTATCCTTGTCGGTATAAGGATAGGAATATATCACGAAGTTACGGTCTGCGCTACCCGTATTAGTAGATGCCCAGAAGAAGTCTTCTCCTGTCTTGGAGTTGTTCAGTTCGGAAGGTATCCAGATATCACAGCCAAACAGACTATCTACCTTATTTGAGATAAAGTTGTTGTGTTTTTCCTCCAGCAAAGTTATCTGACGGTTCATCTCAGCACGAGTGAAGAAGTCGATAATCGTCTGCTTGTTTTCTTCCACAAACTTCTCAAACACTTCTTCGTTCGGAGCCTGAATGGTCAGTATCATCTGTGGAGAAGCATAAACGTCTTTCGCATACTTGAAAGTACCTTTGGTATAAATATCCTTTATGTCTACTATCACAATATTGCGGATCAACTTCAGCGTAGAATCATAGTCCTTCGATGAAGTATACATAATCCGGAAAGAAGGTTCCGACTGGGGCAGTCCCGGCATATCAGAATCAAGCACATCATGCAAGGCTCTTCCGGCGGCACGGTCCCATACTCCCGCATCTACTACAACCAGCAGTTCATACGGACGACCACTAGAGGTATGATTCCCCTTTAATCCACAAGAAGCAACTACGAAGGCTACCAGAGCCATGCTTAAATAAAAAAAGTACTTTTTCATGATGTTCGATTTTTATATTAACTTTTATTATTTTCCTCCTGTTTCGCAGTCGACAGCATACCGCACGCCGCAAAAATATCCTCTCCCCGCGAAGCACGAATGGTAGTGAAAAGCCCGTGCGTGGTCAGATAGTCACGAAAACGGGTCATTGTATCCATATCGGCTCCTTCAAGGTCTACTCCCGGGATGGAATGGAAACGGATCAGGTTCATCCGGCAATCCAGTCCGCGAAGCAGTTTGAGCAACTCCTTGGCATAGACTTGCGAATCATTAAGCCCCTTAAAAACAATATACTCAAACGAAAGTCTACGCTGTTTACTAAAATCATAGTTTTTTAACAGTTCCACCATTTCCGTGATAGAAAAGGCTTTCTCCGCCGGCATCAGTTCCGCACGTTGGGCAGTCACCGGAGAATGCAGGCTGATGGCAAGGTGACAATCGCTTTCTTCGATAAGGCGTTGCAATCCTTTTCGCAACCCGACTGTTGAAACGGTAATCCGCTTCGGACTCCAGGCATAACCATAGGAACCTGTCAGTATGTCCAATGCCTTCAATACCTCTTCCAGATTGTCGAGCGGTTCACCCATTCCCATCATGACGACATTCGTCAGTTTGTCCCGTTCCGGCAAGGAGTGAATCTGGTTGATAATCTGATGGGCGGTCAGGTTGGCAGAATAACCTTGTTTTCCGGTCATACAGAACTTGCAGTTCATTTTGCAACCTACCTGTGAAGAGATGCATAAAGTCGCCCGTTCTTCATCCGGAATATACACCGACTCCACAAAATGATTCTCGCCCACAGGGTACAGGTATTTCACCGTACCGTCTACAGAACGCATTTCCTCCACCGGAGCTTCTGCTCCTACCTCATAGTTCTGCTTCAGTAACTCCCGGTATTTCAACGACAAGTTAGTCATTTCATCAATCGAAGTCACCTTCTTATCATAAAGCCAGGATGCAATCTGTTTGGCTGCAAAGCCCGGCATTCCCAGACGTTTCACCAGTGACTGCAGCTCTACAAGCGTCATTCCTAAGAGGGGATATTTAGACATCATTCTTTCTGTTCATGGTTTATATTTGCAAATGTAAGGAAATAAAGTCGATTTCCGTATAGCGAGGATGTAAAAGTTAGCAAAAAAGGTCGTTCCAAAGTATGGAACGACCTTTTGCAGTTATCGTTTTTACGACTAATCTTAGAAGAAC
Organism: Bacteroides thetaiotaomicron; assembly: GCA_019412825.1. Taxonomy (GTDB): domain Bacteria; phylum Bacteroidota; class Bacteroidia; order Bacteroidales; family Bacteroidaceae; genus Bacteroides; species Bacteroides thetaiotaomicron_A. The sequence goes on from DXOL01000015.1 coordinate 88,402, forward strand.
AGGTAACGTGTATCCTTCACTTTTCCTTTCAGATACAGGTCGTTCATCAGACGGCTTGCGAAGCGTGCGTGCATATTAGCCAATGTAGCTTCTTCATCTTTAGCGTTGAAAGTATCGCTCAGTTTGTCTTTGCCATACATCTGCAGTACAAATACACCGGCATTACCCTTGATCGGAGCACTCAGTTTGCTCATTTCGGCAACAGAAGCGTAAGCACCTACCAACGGTTCGCTGCTACGCAATGCAGAAACATAAGCAGGAGCGGCAAATGTAACCAGCTTCAAAGAATCGCTGACCGCACCAGCCATAGCCTTGTACTGGTCGAGAGAAGTTGCATTGGCAGCCTTCATGTCAGCCATGATCTTTTCTGCTTTCTTATCTTTAACGATCTCAGCTCTCAACTGATCCTGTACAGCTTTCAGCGGACGATATCCTTCCGGAGTAACACCAACCAAAGCTACTGCAATCATGTGGTCGCTTTCGCCACATTCGTACAAACCGGAAACATCACCCGGTTTAGCGGCAAATGCCCATCTCAATGCTTCTTTAGTACCTCTTACACCACCGATAGTGTGTTCTGAGCTATACAAGTCTTTTCTGTCAAGCAGTTTGTATCCGGCTTCTTCAGCGTTAGCGATCATCTTTTCTGCAGTAGGATTAGCAGCGATGAACTGGCTGAAATCATTGTAAGCACGGTTATAAGTCTCTTTGCTGAATTCAACTTCACGTTTCACAACAGCTACTTTATATTTATCCTTCACAGCTTTCTTGTTAGTCACCTGCAGGATGACATTAGCCTGTCCCAACGGCAGGTTCACTACTTCGTTCACACCTGTATTATTGATAGCAGAGATAAACTTCAGGTTGTCACCATCGATCTGTGCGCCTTCATATTGTGCAGAGCTCATCCAGTTAGTCTCACCTGTCTGACCGTATTTCTTAGCCAGGTCTGCGAAGTTAGCACCGCCTTTGATAGCAGTATAGATACTGTCCGCCAAAGCTTTTGTCTTCAAAGCATCTTCTGCAAACACCTGAATCTGACGGAACTCGATAGAGTCGGCAGCAGCTGTTTTTGCAACTACTTTGAATGAATTGATAGTATTGTCGGCACCATTATAGTAAGGACCATAAACAGAACCAACGGATGCAGAGTCCAAACGGGCAACAACATCTGACGGGAAAGCAGTTTTATTATAGAACAAGTCTACATAAGGAGCTTCCGAGCCTACAGAGCGGATGAAAGAAGTATAATCGTCTGTTGTAGCAGCCAACTGCGCAGTAGCTTCGTCTACTTCCTTCTGGATAGCAGCTCTGTCTTCTGCGCTTGCAGTCACCTGAACATCGATGTACTTGATATCACGGCTTTCCTGATATTGCTTGAACTGTTCTTTCTTCTTGTTATAAAGGTCTTTCAATTCCGATTCTTTCACTACGATCGTAGAATCTACTACAGAAGAATAAGGAACGGCAGCCATCAACAGGTCATATTGATTCACTCTTGCATCGAAAGCGTCCTGTGCTTCTACCGGGTTAGAGAGAAGCGCTTTTGCTACCAATGCCTGATATTTTTCTGCCAGGCGGCTCTGAACCAATGTCTTCTGGATGAATGACCAGTATTTGTACATGTTGTTGTACTGTTCTGCATACTGAGCCGGCATCTGAGATTCGTTCATTTTAGCGTAATCTACCAGGAACTTATTGAGCATATCCTTATCGAAAGCACCGGTCTGCGGGTTGCGGAAAGGAGTCTGTTGCAACAAAGGATGCACGCCTGCTTTCAGGATATCCTGAATTTCAGCAGCAGAAACTGTCAGTCCCAATGCTTTTGCTTCTTTCTCAACCAGCTTGTTATTAACGTAGGAACGCCATACTTCGTCGCGCACCTGATTGCTCTGTTCGTCGTTCAGTGCAGTCACTCCGCGAGAAAGCTTTATCACTTCGGTATATTCTTCTACCAAATTCTGATACTCTTGAGCGGAAAGAGCATCTCCGTTCACCTCACCTACGTCATGTGCCTGGTGCGGTTGCATCACCTTCCACGCGTCACCCGCGATGAAAGCAAACAGCGCCAAACCGATAACAATCACCAATAGAGGTCCTTTCGACCTAATGTTTTGTAATGTTGCCATTTTGATTAATACGATTTATGTTTATTATTATTTCTTTCCATTGTCATTTTAGCGCACGAAGATACAAAAAATGCTAATATGCTTCTATTTATTAGCTAAAAATTTCACGGTTATCGCCATTATTCCATGACTTTTAAGCGTACAAGTTCTATTTTTGTCGCTGTCACCTTGATTATTTTAAACTGATAACGACCGACACGAACCAATTCATGCAGTTTCGGGAAACTCTGATATTGGTTCAGTATCAATCCGCCTACTGTCAGATAGTCGTCCGATTCGGGCAGGTCAAGTCCGAACATTTCATTGACTTTTTCGATCTCCAGACGGGCGGACAAAACATATTCATTTTCGTCAATCTTCTTGCTGATATAGGAAGTATTGTCATGCTCATCTTCTATATCGCCAAAAATCTCTTCTACCAAGTCTTCCAACGACACAATACCGGATGTACCGCCAAACTCATCCACTACCACCGCAATCGTCCTCTTTTGCAGCATGAACAGCTTCATCAGTTTGTGGGCAGACATCGTTTCGGGTACGATCGGCACGTCTTTCACGTTATCGCGCCAGTCTTTCGGGTCACGAAACATTTCCGACGAATGGATAAAACCGACCACATTATCAATATTTCCGTCATACACGATGATCTTCGAGATACCGGATTCTATAAAACGACTCTTGAGTTCATCCAGCGAGGTAGTGAGGTCAACCGCAACCACTTCGGTGCGGGGAACGATACAGTCACGTATTTTTATGTTTGAGAAATCAAGTGCATTTTGAAAGATTTTCACTTCCGTATCCAATTCTTCTTCATTCGCAGCATTATCGATGCTACTCTGCACGAAATAGTCCAGATCGACTTTTCCGAAAGCTTTGTCCGAAGCATCCTTATTTACCTTCATGCCGAATATACGAAGAAAAAGGCAAGACAGACCGGAAGATAACTTGGAGACAGGATATAAAATGACATAACAAATAAAAAGCGGAATAGCGGCAACATTCAAGACCAGATTGGGATTGATCTTAAACAATGTTTTAGGAAGAAACTCTCCAGTCACCAAAATAATCAGAGTAGAGATGATGGTCTGCGCCAATACCATCAGAAAGTGGTTATCAATAAAACCTGCCAACAGATTATCACCGATAACCTGTGCCATCAATATACCATAGATAACCAAGGCTATATTGTTTCCTACCAGCATGGTAGAGATAAATTCGTTCGAGTTCTTAAAAAAAATGGAAAGAATGCGGGACGTGATTCCTCCCTTACGTTCCATTTCAAAGCGCAACTTATCTACTGAGACAAACGCGATCTCCATTCCTGAGAAGAAAGCGGAGAAAGCCATAGTGATGAGTAAAGAGATATAAATATTCATAGTTTATTTCACAGAATCTTTTTTCGTCGAATCCGGCGGCAATGGTTTTACTTCCGGCTGAGCAGTTCCCCCATTTTCATCGACATAGAAAATGCCCTCAATATTCTGAATGACATAAACGGTCATATCTTGATTGGAGTCAAAGCCATGCCCAGTGATAATCCGGTCCGGCTGCTCAATACGTATAAATTTATCAGAATATACTTTCTTTGTTGCTTGGTTCCAAAAGAGCAATTCCGTTTTGAAACGTTCTCCTTTCCGGTTCTGTATATCAACATTCCCTATTAGTTTCCAAAGTTGTTGCTTATCATAATAATAAGCGGTATCTGCCTTGATGCTGGCTTCAATATTAAAGATGGAATCAAATTGTTCCAGATAAACTCCCTTTTCGAACGCCCAATAGGAAGGTTTCTTGCGGTCGTACACCGTCCACTCTTCCGTATTCACCCGATAGCGTGTCACTCCCGAGTCGGATATAAGAGTAGTTACTCCCAGTGTATTCATCACCGGTAATGAATCACGTTCTGTGATGGCGTCGCCCAGCGTATTCTTCTTGCCGCCGCAGGAAGAAAATGAAAGAAGCATAACAATTGCCCCGAAGGCAATTGTTATGCTTATGCTTTTATGCAACAAACGGTTACTTCGTTTTCGCAACATAAATTTTATCTAATCGTTGTAGTCTCTCCGATCCAGCCACCGATAGTGATGCGGTCGCCTTGTTTGTAACCTAACATAAATAGGTCTTTAGCCTGCGGAGTATGACCGGAATATGTACCAATCAATTTGTTTGCTTCTTCAGCTACACTTGGGTCAACTGCTTTTGCACGTTGCAACTTGTCTATTACTGCAAAGTAAGTACATTTGTTCAGTGCATTTTCATCACTCCAGTTAGGACTCGTTGCATATAAATTGGCAATCAGTATATAAGGAGCGCCATAGTTCTCGTTGAAACCAATTGCTTTCTGACAGTATGATCTGGATTGAGACAACTTCTTGGCAGAATACAGTACAGCTGCGGCAGTGTATGCCTTCTCAGCCTTCTTCACGTTGTCTGTTTCCAGTTGGATAGCTTCGTCAAAGAACTTCACAGCGCCGTCAATATCACCTTTTTTGAATGCCTGGTAGGCACATCCTGTAGCAGCTTCAGCAGTCGGTTCCATCTTATAAGCATAGAAAGATGCTTGCAGATAAGCTTCGCTTTCCGTACATCTCATCATTTTCATGATGTCGATTACTTTTTTCAGATAAGCCAAGTCAGACTGGTTAGCTTCTACTTTCGGGCCATAGATACCTTGCAGTGATTCGCAGTCAGCAGTACCGCTGTTTACGAACAAAGCAACGAGGTTGTCTTTGATACCCATCAAGTTTTTCTTCTTTGCTTCGTTGGTTTCTGCTGCAATAGCATCATCAGCATATTCCGAAGCAATCAAGTAATCCTGGATAAATTGCTCTTTATGATTAGGATCTGTTTTCAGTTTATCCAATGACATCTGAAGGAAGTAAAAGAGCGTAGCAGCTGCCGATTCACCTTTCACAGCATTTACTGATTGGCTCAACCATTGATAAGCCTGATTAGCATCTACCTTCGGAGCCAAGGCAATATAGTCTACGGCTTTGATACCCAGTGCTTCGTCAGCAGAAGAAACTTTAGTTCCTTTTGAAAGAAATTCTTCTGTGTATTTCATACGCAAATCATGCGTATTCATTAATTCATCAAAATACTTCTGATATTCCGGACTGTTCTTATCCTTAATCTGAGCCATCAGACCTTTAAGGATTTTATATCCGTCGGTAAAAGTGTAGAAACGAAGTGTCGGGCAATTGTCCAGCACAGCCTTCCAAGGGGTATACGCATCTTTAAAATTTCCTGCACGCACAGCCTCATGCGAGATACTACTGTTTGAATTACAGTTAGTCGCATCCTGTGCTACCACAGTGGTTGCTCCAGCCGAAAGGAACAACATAGCCACAAGCGTTTTAATTTTCATTGTATCTAAATTTTAGTTGTTTATATAATATCGTCTATTCTCTCTCTCACTTTTATTACTCTACCCTACGCTTGAAGAACCAACGCTCGTTGAACGTAAGCCCGATACTCACGCGGAAGATATTTTCATTCACCATGTTCGTCTCCAGTCCTTTTACGCGAACAAACTGTCCACTGATACTAAGTATGGAACGCGAACGGGGAACAGGCAGACCGAAACCGGCAGTTACACCATATTCACGTGAAGCCTTTTTCCCATCAATCTTATAATACGGAGTCGTATAATAAGCTCCTAAACGGTATTTAATATGGGTGAAATAGGAACGTCCTACCAAATTAGGAATGTATTCCGCACCCACAGATATTTTCGTACGATCACAATAAGTGAAAGTTTCATCAAAGTCCTGACGTACATCTTCGTTAGTCGTTACTACACCAAAATTCGTTTTTGACCATTGCTGCAAGCTATAATCTGCGCCAATCGTCAAACGCTTGTCATAGTTATATGTAAATCCGACTCCAAATGTATTGGGTAATTCTAACGTAGCGTCCAAATTATCCTGATATGAAGCTTGATTGCTAGTTTGTTCAGCCATTAAGACAGTTGATGAATAATCGTTATTCAACTTATGTTTAGGAGAATATACTGCACCAACCGTCAAAGAACTCTTTTTGTTCAAAACCTGTGTATATTGTGCACCAAAATCCAACTTATAGTCTGATATTGAAGCCACCATTGTCCGTCGATAAGAATAAGATGAAGATGCTCCCGGATAGTACACTGCCCTTCCGCGGGTTAAATCTCCCCAAAAATAAGAAGCATTCACACCTATTGACAAATTCTTAAGCACTTTTACACCAATACCTGCGTACATCTGATGCAAGCCACCATCTCCGGTAAAACTTCTGCTTGTAACCAAGCCATCATTTCCAGTCTGACTATCAGACACCGTATATCCGATATTAGAATATGGCAACAGCCCGACACTCATCCCCATCCACGGAGCCAACCGGAACTGCATAGCGAGATAATCGAAGCTAGCATTCTTGGCGTTCAGTTTCAGACCGCCACCACTAATATTCATATTCTGTAAACTGACACCTCCTTCGAACAGGAACGTCAATGAATCAATGGCCGTATAGGAAGCAGGGTTTGTCGGATTGATCTGCGACCCATCACGGAGTCCGATAGCAATTCCACCCATCGCCTTGCTATTTCCGAAACTTTGATCGGACAAGTCGCCATAGCCATATCGTGTGTAAGGAGAGTTTGTATTATTTTGAGCGATTGCCGTTCCGGTAACCATCATGAGCAAAAGCGCCCAAATCGTGTGTTTAAATCCTACCATTATTATAGTTTAAAATTCTATTTAATCCTTTCAACACTAAAAATCTATCTGCAAAGATGGCACTTTTTACGCTGCTATCAAAAGAAAAGTCATCTCCGCCCGTTAAAAAAACCAAAAGTTCAGGATATTTATGCTTCATAGCCTCAATATAACCTGAAATTTCATATTCCATTCCTTTCAGTACTCCTGCACGGATGGCAGTTTCCGTATCCCTTCCCATCGGTAGTTTACGTCCGTTGGAATCTATCAGCGGCAAGCGCCCGGTAAACTGATGAAGCGCTTTATAACGCATCTGCATGCCGGGAGAAATATTACCACCATGATATTGTCCTTTCGAGTCAATAAACTCATAAGTGATGCAAGTGCCCGCATCAATGACCAAGATGTCATTATGGGGAAACTGCTCGTTGGCACCCACTACGGCAGCTATCCGGTCGTATCCCAATGTCTCGGGAGTTTCGTACAGATTACCTACCGGCAACGGAGTCTCATGATTGAGCCATAACAGAGGGAACGGCAAAGCAGCCAGTTCGGCAAGTATCCGTTCGTTCAAATCGACGACAGTAGCTACAATCCCCTGCTCAATCGGGTATTTGGAGCAAAGAGCATCCAAGCTATCCAATGATTGATTGGATTCGGTCAACACCTCCACCATCTCACTTCCATTGAAGAGGGCAACTTTCGCTGTCGTATTTCCTATGTCGATAATTAAGTTCAATACTTTTCGTCTTTAGCGGCGCAAAGGTAAAGTAAAAAAAGAAAAGTTGAAGCATGTAAGAGGAATTATCTTCTTTTTTCATTTCAAAGACTCACAAAAAAAAGAAAAATCGAACTATATATTTTTAAATATATTGTTTTATTAGTTATTCTTTATTATGGTTCCGCACTGCGTTTCACGAATATTTTTCACGACACAATAAATAGTTATAAATCAATCAATTACGAACAACTTAGAGTGTTCCGCTATGCGTTTCACTTTCTTGTAAGGAAAATTCTTCCAAACAGAGGCTCTATTTACCCTAATCAGAGCCTCTGTTTGGGTGAAATAGAGCCTCTGTTCTGATAAAACGGAGCCTCTGTTTCTACAATCCAACTATTCTTCGTATATTCGCCACCAAAATAATAAACGGGCATTTCTGATGAAACGGACAATTCTATATCCATTACTGACTCTTTATCTGCTTATCTTTTCAAACGGACAAGCCATAGCTTCTGACAACGACTCCATCCGCCTCAGCCTGCTGACTTGCGCCCCCGGTGAAGAAATCTACTCCCTGTTCGGACATACAGCCATCCGCTACGAAGATCCGGCCAACGGAATAGATGCCGTATTCAACTATGGACTATTCAGCTTCAATACTCCCAACTTCATCCTCCGTTTTTCACTCGGTGAGACAGACTACCAGCTGGGAGCTACCGACTACGCCCATTTCGCCGCGGAATATGCCTTCGACGGGCGTAGCGTCTGGCAACAGACACTCAACCTGAGCAAAGAAGAAAAAGCGGAACTCATCCGACTGCTACAGGAAAACTATCTTCCCGAAAACAGAGTTTACCGATATAATTTCTTTTATGACAACTGCGCTACACGCCCGCGCGATAAAATAGAGGAAAGCATTACCGGAAAGGTAATATATCCAGAAGAGCCGCAAGACGGTTCACTATCTTTCCGCGACATCGTACATCAATACTGCAAAGGTCATCCATGGGCTCGTTTCGGTATCGACCTCTGCATCGGCAGCGAAGCAGACCGTCCCATTACGCAACGCCAAATGATGTTTGCCCCCTTTTACCTGATGGATGCTTTCGCAGGCGCCCAAATCGTCCATGATTCGGTTCAGCGTCCGCTCGTATCCGGCAAGGAACTGATCGTAGACGCCCTCCCCGAGGAAGAAGAAGGCGGCTGGATGCCCACCCCGTTCCAATGTTCGCTCCTGCTTTTTATACTTACCGCAGCTGCTACCATCTACAGCATCCGCAAAAGGACAGGACTCTGGGGTGTCGACCTTATTTTATTCGGTGCCGCAGGCATTGTGGGCTGCGTGCTGGCTTTCCTCGCCCTATTTTCCGAACATCCGGCTGTCAGCTCCAATTTCTTATTACTGGTATTCCATCCGGGACAGCTTTTGATCCTTCCATACATCATTCATTGTGTCCGAAAAGGAAAGAAATGCTGGTATTTGACGCTGAATTTGGTCGTTTTAACACTTTTTATAGTGCTTTTTCCGCTAATTCCGCAAAGATTTGACTTAGCTGTTGTACCTTTGGCACTCTGTTTGCTGATACGTTCAGCGAGCAATTTGATATTGACCTCTAAAAAGAAATAATGAAAGGACTACTAACTTCCCTGATTACCGTACTGACCTTCACCGGGCTACAAGCTCAGTCGTTGCCTACCGCCCCTAAACTTGTGGTAGGGCTCACGATTGACCAGTTGCGTACGGACTATCTGGAAGCTTTTTCGTCGCTCTACGGCGAGAGAGGCTTCAAACGCCTCTGGAAAGAGGGAAGAGTATTCCATAATGCAGAATATACATTCAGCGGTGTAGACCGTGCCTCTGCCATGGCAGCCATCTACAGCGGTTCGACGCCTTCCGTCAACGGAATCATTTCCAACCGATGGATGGACGTAGCTACCCTACGCCCTGTCAACAGTACGGACGACGCGGCCTTCATGGGTTATTACACCGATCAGACCTGCGCCCCTACCAAATTATTAACCTCTACCATTGCCGACGAACTGAAAATAGCGACACAAGGCAAAGGTATCGTATACGCCATCGCCCCTTTTTGCGACGCAGCCATTTTCGCTGCCGGACATGCAGGTAACGGAGCGTTCTGGATCAATCCCACGACCGGAAAATGGAGCGGAACGACCTATTATGGCGAATTCCCCTGGTGGGCAAGCCAATATAACGACCGTCAGGCCATCGACTCCCGCATCTCCAGTGTCACATGGGAACCGGTTTTTCCACGCGGTATGTACACTTTCCTGCCAGATTGGCGGGACGTAGTGTTCAAATATAAATTTGATGACGACCGTAACAATAAGTTCCGCCGTTTCATCACCAGCCCGTTCGTCAACGATGAAGTAAATGCCCTCGCAGAAGAAGCAATCGGCAAAGGTTCGGTCGGCATGGATGACATTACTGACTTATTGGCACTTACTTATTACGCAGGCAACTATGCGCACAAGTCCGTGCAAGAGTGTGCCATGGAAATACAGGACACTTATGTGCGCCTCGACCGCAGCATCGCCAACTTGCTTGACCTGCTCGACAAGAAAGTAGGCTTGCAGAACGTGCTTATCTTCGTCACTTCCACCGGATATACGGACAGCGAATCGACGGATTCGGGACTGTACAAAATACCGACCGGAGAGTTTCACCTCAACCGCTGCACCGCCTTGCTGAATATGTTTCTGATGGCCACTTACGGCGAAGGAAAATATGTAGAAGCCTATCACGACCAGCAAATCTACCTGAACCACAAGCTACTGGAACAAAAGCAACTGAACCTGACAGAAGTGCAGGAAAAGTCTGCCGACTTCCTGATGCAGTTCAGCGGAGTAAATGAGGCATATTCCGCCCATCGGCTTCTCCTGGGTTCATGGACTCCGGAAATATACAGAATACGCAACGGCTATCACCGCAAGCGTTCCGGCGACCTCGTGATCGATGTATTGCCGGGATGGACCATTGTCAGCGAAAACGGCAACGAAAACAAGGTGGTACGCCATTCCTATATTCCCACACCGCTGATCTTCATGGGTCATTCTGTGAAACCGGCTATTATTCAGACACCTGTAACAATCGACCATATTGCGCCTACACTGACTCATTTCATGCGCATACGGGCTCCCAATGCCTCTTCTTCGGCCCCTATTACCGATCTTCGGTAAAAGATTCCTCACAAAAACCATGCGCAAAACATAAATAAATCAGCATTTTAATGTAACTTTGCGCGGATTTATAATCACTCTGCACAGCTTGGCAACAGGTTTATGCCACTTTTCTTTCTCCGAAAGTGAAAAAACGGCGTGCAGGCAATCAAGAAATAATAATAAACTAAATAATACAACATGGGATTTAATGAAATTTTAAGCTCGATTTTCGGAAACAAATCCACACGAGACATGAAAGAAATCAAGCCCTGGGTAGAAAAGATCAAAGCTGCCTACCCGGAGATTGAAGCACTGGACAACGACGCCCTCCGTGCCAAAACGGAAGAACTCAAAAAATACATCCACGAATCGGCTAATGACGAACGTGCTAAAGTGGAAGAACTCAAAGCGAGCATCGAAAGCACTGAACTGGAAGACCGCGAAGAAGTCTTTGCACAAATAGATAAGATAGAGAAAGAAATTCTCGAAAAATACGAGAAAGCACTGGAAGAAGTATTGCCCGTAGCTTTCTCTATCGTAAAGGCAACCGCCAAACGATTTACAGAAAATGAAGAAATCGTAGTAACCGCGACTGAATTCGACCGCCATCTGGCTGCCACCAAAGACTTTGTACGCATTGAAGGCGACAAGGCCATTTACCAGAACCACTGGAATGCCGGAGGCAATGATACGGTATGGAACATGATTCATTACGATGTTCAGTTGTTCGGTGGTGTCGTTCTGCACAAAGGTAAGATTGCGGAAATGGCGACCGGTGAAGGTAAGACTCTTGTAGCTACCCTTCCGGTATTCCTGAACGCGCTGACCGGAAACGGTGTGCATGTAGTAACCGTGAATGATTACCTTGCCAAACGTGACTCCGAATGGATGGGCCCGCTTTATATGTTCCACGGTTTGAGCGTAGATTGCATCGACCGCCATCAGCCGAACTCCGACGCCCGTCGTCAGGCATACCTTGCCGACATCACGTTCGGTACCAACAATGAATTCGGTTTCGACTACCTGCGTGACAATATGGCTATCAGCCCGAAAGACCTTGTTCAACGCCAGCACAACTACGCCATCGTCGATGAGGTTGACTCGGTATTGATTGACGACGCCCGTACTCCGCTGATTATTTCCGGTCCGGTGCCGAAGGGCGACGACCAACTGTTTGAACAACTTCGTCCGCTGGTAGAACGTCTGGTAGAAGCTCAAAAAGCATTGGCAACCAAATACCTCTCCGAAGCCAAACGCCTGATCGCCTCCAACGACAAGAAGGAAGTGGAAGAAGGATTCCTTGCTCTTTATCGTAGCCACAAGTGTCTTCCGAAGAATAAGGCATTGATCAAGTTCCTTAGTGAACAGGGTATCAAGGCCGGTATGCTGAAGACCGAAGAAATCTACATGGAGCAGAACAACAAGCGTATGCACGAAGTGACCGAACCGTTGTACTTCGTCATCGAAGAAAAACTGAACAGCGTAGACCTCACAGATAAAGGTATCGACCTGATCACCGGTAACTCCGAAGACCCGACATTGTTCGTTCTGCCGGATATCGCCGCACAACTCTCCGAACTGGAAAATCTGAATCTGACCAACGAACAACTGCTGGAAAAGAAAGATGAGCTGCTGACTAACTACGCCATCAAATCGGAACGCGTACACACCATCAACCAGTTGCTGAAGGCTTACACCATGTTCGAGAAAGATGACGAATACGTTGTGATCGACGGACAGGTGAAGATTGTAGACGAGCAGACCGGACGTATCATGGAAGGCCGCCGTTACTCTGACGGATTGCACCAGGCTATCGAAGCGAAGGAACGTGTGAAAGTAGAAGCCGCCACACAGACATTCGCAACGATCACTTTGCAGAACTACTTCCGTATGTATCACAAGCTGTCCGGTATGACCGGTACTGCCGAAACGGAAGCAGGCGAACTTTGGGACATCTACAAATTGGATGTAGTCGTTATCCCGACTAACCGCCCGATCGCAAGGAAGGATATGAACGACCGCGTTTACAAAACCAAACGCGAAAAGTATAAAGCCGTTATCGAAGAAATCGAACAACTGGTGCAGGCAGGACGCCCGGTACTGGTAGGTACGACTTCGGTAGAAATCTCCGAAATGCTGAGCAAAATGCTTACCATGCGTAAGATCGAACACAGCGTACTGAATGCGAAGTTGCACCAGAAAGAAGCTGAGATTGTAGCAAAAGCCGGTTTCAGCTGTGCAGTGACCATCGCTACCAATATGGCAGGTCGTGGTACCGACATCAAGCTGAGCCCGGAAGTAAAAGCCGCAGGCGGTTTGGCCATCATCGGTACGGAACGTCACGAATCCCGTCGTGTAGACCGCCAGTTGCGTGGTCGTGCAGGACGTCAGGGTGACCCGGGTTCTTCTGTATTCTTCGTGTCACTGGAAGATGACTTGATGCGTCTGTTCTCTTCTGACCGTATTGCCAGTGTAATGGACAAACTCGGTTTCCAGGAAGGCGAAATGATCGAGCACAAGATGATCTCCAACTCTATCGAGCGTGCACAGAAGAAGGTGGAAGAAAACAACTTCGGTATCCGTAAACGACTGTTGGAATATGACGACGTGATGAACAAGCAACGTACCGTTGTTTACACCAAACGCCGCCACGCTCTGATGGGCGAACGTATCGGTATGGATATCGTAAATATGATCTGGGACCGCTGCGCGAATGCGATCGAGAACAATGACTACGAAGGCTGTCAGATGGAACTGCTTCAGACATTGGCTATGGAAACTCCGTTCACCGAAGAAGAATTCCGTAATGAGAAGAAAGATACATTGGCAGAAAAGACATTCAACATTGCCATGGAAAACTTCAAACGCAAAACGGAACGTCTGGCACAAATCGCTAATCCGGTCATCAAACAGGTATACGAGAACCAGGGACATATGTACGAAAACATTCTGATCCCTATCACGGACGGAAAACGAATGTACAATATCTCTTGTAATCTGAAAGCCGCTTACGAGTCAGAATCAAAGGAGGTGGTGAAAGCTTTCGAAAAGTCTATCCTGCTGCACGTTATCGACGAAGCATGGAAAGAAAACCTGCGTGAACTGGATGAGTTGAAACACTCTGTACAGAATGCAAGTTACGAACAGAAAGACCCGCTGTTGATCTACAAGCTGGAATCCGTAACGTTATTTGACGCTATGGTGAACAAGATCAATAACCAGACTATCTCCATCCTGATGCGCGGACAGATCCCTGTACAGGAAGCTCCGGCAGACGAACAACAGCCACGCCGCGTAGAAGTACGCCAGGCTGCTCCCGAGCAACGTCAGGATATGAGCAAGTATCGTGAACAGAAACAAGACCTCAGTGATCCGAACCAGCAGGCTGCTGCCAGTCAGGATACTCGCGAGCAACAAAAACGCGAACCGATCCGTGCGGAAAAGACAGTAGGACGCAATGATCCTTGTCCATGCGGAAGCGGTAAGAAATATAAAAACTGCCACGGACAGAATGCCTAACAGCAGTCCGATGTAAGATTATAATCTAAAAGAAAGCCTCAAACGGTTAAAAACTGTTTGAGGCTTTCTTTTATTCATCCAAAATAGTACTTTTGCTTAAACTACTAAAGATATCATGACTATGGCAAAATTCTATTCACTGGCATTTGTTTCTCTGCTACTGTTGGCACTCGGCAGCTGTCAGAGCCTGGAGCAGATTTCTATTGACTATATGCAGCCCGGAGATATGACTTTCCCTTCTCAACTCCGCAAAGTGGCTATCGTGAATAACACCAGCACCGAGCCGGATAACAAGCTGATCACACAGACCGAAAAGCCGAAAGAAAACGTACCCGAAATAAGCCACGCCACAGCGTATGCCAATGGTGACGTTAAGATTGCGACTGAATCACTGGCAGAAGAAATCGCGCATCAGAACTATTTTGATGTAGTGGTGATCTGTGACTCCGCTCTACGGGCCAATGACAAATTCCCCCGTGAAAGCACACTGAGTCAGGAGGAAGTAGAGCAACTGACAACAGACCTGGGAGTGGATTTTATCATCGCAATGGAAAACCTGCAATTCAAAGCTACCAAAACAGTCCGTTATATCCGTGACTTCAATTGCTATCTGGGAACGGTTGATGTAAAAGCCTATCCGACAGTGAAAGTATACCTGCCCTCGCGCAGCAAACCAATGACTACGCTACACCCCACCGACAGTATCTTTTGGGAAGAATACGGAGGATCGGTAACAGAAACATTTGCACACATGATACCTGACGCACAGATGCTACGGGAAGCCTCTGAATTTGCCGGGACTATTCCTGTCAAACAGTTACTCCCTCTCTGGAAGACAAGCAAACGATACTTGTACACCGGCGGCTCCGTACAGATGCGTGATGCGGCAATCTTTGTCCGTGAAAATTCATGGGACAGAGCTTTCGAACTTTGGGAACAAGTGTACAACGGAACCAAGAAGGAAAAGAAAAAGATGAAAGCCGCCCTCAATATCGCTGTTTATTATGAGATGAAGGACAGCCTTGCAAAAGCAGAAGAGTGGGCAGTCAAAGCACAACAACTCGCTAAAAAAGTAGATAAGAAAAACATTTCCGAAAATGCGGCATACGCCACCATTGATGATGTACCAAATTACTATCTCACTAGCCTTTATGCAAATGAATTAAAGGAGCGTAACAGTCAATTGCCCAAGCTAAAAATGCAAATGGAGCGATTTAATGATGATTTTTAAGGAAATCATGCATTGATTATTATTTTTTTTATACCTTTGAGGTAACAAAAAGGAAGAACCTATGAAACTGAGCCAACAATCTCTGTCTACCATCGAATCGGCTATCCAAAAGGCAGCCGGCAAATATGTATGTGGCTGCGACCAAACAGCCGTAACCGATATTCATTTACAACCGGACCAAACATCGGGACAACTCACTATTTATAACGACGATGACGAGGAATTGGCTAATGTAATGATTGAGGAGTGGGCGACTTACGACGGAGATGATTTCATGGAGAATATAGAGCCCGGCTTAAAAAGTATCCTTTGCAGAATGAAAGATGCAGGCGATTTCGATAAGGTAACGATATTGAAGCCTTATTCATTCGTACTGGTAGATGAAGATAAGGAAACAGTTGCAGAGCTGTTGCTGATAGACGATGATACGTTGCTCGTGGACGATGAACTGCTGAAAGGACTGGATAAAGAACTGGACGAGTTTCTGAAAAATTTGTTGGAGAAATAAATATGTTCGATTGCCCGGCGTGGCCTTGCCGAAGCAATTATCATTTATAAAAAGAATAATCGGAAGTAAAAGGTATTCCCCCGTTTACTTCCGATTATTCTTTTTTCGTTTTATATGATTCGTACAAACCCAAGTTTCCCTATCAGGATTGACTAAAAAGTCGGTAGTATCTCCAATTATAAAGGCAAGACTGGTTACTTTGCTTCAATCGCTGTCCGATAAACAGATTTTGCCGTTTCAATTACAGTTTGTGACTTATTATCCGATGAATCAGCTGTTTTGTTTTTCTCCGCCCATGCTTTCTCCATACCATAGAAATTAATCGGTTCTTCCGCTGATTGGTCAAGTTTGCCGTCCAACTCCCGTTGTTTCTGCTCAAAGAAGGTTTTCCAACGTTGATAATACAAGTCTTTCAAAATCCCGCTCCACTCCCGATGGGAATAATCATGCAGGCCTCCCCGATTGGCAGCTATACTGTCTCCCCAAACTGTGATCAGCGCAGAAGCATTCCATTCGTAAAGTTTCTTTTCTTCTTCCGTGGTTCCCAAAGAACGTGCGGCATTCAGCCATGAAGACACCGAGAACTCCTTTCGGGTGGACAGCAAACTGTCCTGAGCTAATATTAACTCCAGAAACTGTTGTGTCTGTTTCCCGAAGCTATCCTTATCTTTCCGGTCATAACTCTGAGAAATTTCTTCAAGCAGCACATTCCCCTTATCTGACAGGCTCTGACGCACCACGTCCACCAAATCATATTCAAAGTTATTATTTCCCTCGTACTGATCTGCAACAGAAAGTAACAAACGGGCTGCCTTTGCCGTTGAATCAGGTGAATAGAACAACTTGGCATATCCCCATGTCGATGTTCTGTCCAGATGAAATCCCGGACGGGCACACAACAAGGATTCGACTGTCCCTTCTCCCTGATAATTCTTCGGAGCATTGTAAACTGTATGTTCCAGCGCACGCCATGCCTCCGCTACTTCCGGTGACAAATCATTTCCATACCGCGCTTTCAGATACTCTTGCAGCCATGCATCCGGTGAGAACCGTTCTTCCCGCCAGGGAAGTTCATACAGCAATTCAAACATCACCGGATTATTCTCGATTCCTTCCGGAGTAGCTCCTACCCCCCGCAATGTTTTCCCATTGATATGTGCACAGGCGTTATAATATCCATTCACCAACTGCTCCATCCGTCCGTGCAGACCGACATTACCGCCAAAGTTAAGCAACATACAATAGAGCCAGTCATGCTTGCCGAAACCTTTCTCCCGATACCACATCGACTCCGGGTCGCCCCACTGCGGAAGCCTCTCACTATACAAATCCAGTACCAGCAAATCACCGGAATCGAGCGTGTTGACCATCGCTTCCCGCGGATTCGCCTGCCATGCCTGCATCACCCACACAGCCTCCGGATTCGCTTTCTTCATAGCACCCATAATAGAAGTTCCCGCCTTTGCCAAGTCTACTCCTTCCGTATTTCCTCCTTCGTGGAAGGGGTCCATACTGTAATACTTGGCTTTTCCGTAAAGTTTCTCCAACTCCTCATAATACATGGCAGCAAATGAATCGAAATGTTCATCTTCCGTAGAAAGAAAGGCCGGACGAGGGAAACCACACCATTTACCGGGATCGGCAATCTGATACCCCAGTTTCTCTCCGATATTACGGGGAACCATTCCTGCATATCCGGGGAATACCGGTTCAATGCCCAGCTCCCTCATTCGGGTAATGATCTTCTTTTGCAGTGCTTCTTGTTGCCGATACCAACTGTCGGGATTCGGTCCGCCCCATCCTTCCAGATTATTCATCTGCCACCATGCCATAAAGGCAGGACCGGAAATAAACTCATTGATCTCCTCCGTCGTATATCCGATACGTTTCAGCAGATTATACCAGACAACCTCCATCCCTGTTATACTCAAAGGCATATTGATGCCGTGCATCGCCATCCAGTCTATCTCTTTCTCCCAACGTTCCCAGTCCCAGAAAGCCATGGAGTAGGAATAGGTACAATAATTCAGGTAATATCGACTCTTCATAGCCGTCGCCTGACGGATTTTCTTTTGAGGCAGAGGCAGCACTTCCGGCAATTTCTGTGAGGGATTATTCCACGAAAGATGAATACCTGCCACGTATTTCAAATACCAATTCAAGCCCGTAGCCAGTGAAAGATCGGAATTTCCGGTTATCAGCACTTTGCCATCCTTGGAGTCTATCTCAAAGTAGTCTTTTGCCGGAGCGGTTTCATCAGCAACCAACCGGAAAAGGATTTGACCTTTCGACGTATTCTCCGTCACACGTGCTGCCAATGAATCGATTGGAGCAGACGTGGATTGGCAACTTGTATACATTACAACAGAACCGAATAATAAAAGTAATAGAAGGCGCATGTTCATAGTCATTCTTTTTTTAAGGGTCATCAAATGTGTTTGAGCGTTTGAGCCTCTAAATATATTTCAAATTTCCGATTACTGAAAATAAAATGTATTTCTTTTATACTGATACACATTAAATAACCTCCAAAATATGAAAAGTCGGAAAGATATAGCATTGGCTCTAATTAAGAAAGAAGATGTGTCAAACAGTTGTTTGCACATCTTCTTTCAATTTGTGTTTCAGTTAATTATTACTCCCATCCCGGATTATTGGGGGCCAGTTCTGGGTTTAATGCGATTTCATTAGTAGGCACCTGATACAGATAATACTTATCTAACCAACCTTTACCTGCTACCAAAGGATCATTATACATATAGATAAAACCTTCTTTCTTTCCTGTCGTATCGGCGTATCCCTTTTCAAGATCAACAAACTGTCCGGAGTCGCCAATCTGGTCTTTAGTCGCCCATTGACCATACTGTATCTTATTGATAAACCAAGGTGCTTTTTTCCAACGGCGTACATCGTAGAATCCAAATCCTTCACCCATCAATTCGACCATACGTTCACGGCGAATTTCCCACAATACAGGGTCTACGGTCTGGTCGCGCTTCGAATCAAATCCGGCATTTATCTCGGCCACTTTCATATGGGCAATTCCCACTCGATCGCGTAACTTATTGATGGTAAGATCAGCAATCGTCTGATTGAAGCCTTCGGCACCTGTACCACCTTTTTCAAATTTAGCCTCGGCATAATTCAACATCACTTCATCAATCTTAAACAAAGGTACATCCGAAGTTCCTTCGTTCTCTTTCGAATTATCCCATACATTATAGTATCTGTACACATAGTTACCACTACGGGCTACGAGGAAACCTTGCCCGCCATTGTTGGTAAAGAAGTGTGGCATTCCTTTCAATATAGCAGCAGACCAGTTCATCAATGGGAACACTTTATGTTTACCGGCTTCCCCATTTCCACCCCCGAAACCGGTGTAACGGGTAATGCCCATGATATCCATAAACTCACGGTCTTTGGGATCGGAGGTATACTCCCAACTGGTATTATCGGCACTTGGGATCACCTTATAAGGGGGAGCTACAGTCTCCAGCAGACGAAGGTCACGATTGCGGAAGGTAGCATTCATACTATTATCCCCATCCTGCGACCATTCATATTCCGAGCTGTTATGAATCGTTTTACCATCTTTACAAAGATACATATCGATGATGTGTTGCGGCATTTCCACATTATGGGTGGATGTGCGTTCAACATGCGTCAGTACATAATTAGTCAGCTCTTTTTCTACATATTCCTTATACAGAATGATGCCTTTCATTCCTTTCAGGTCAGATGTCAGCATCTCTCCCCAATCACTGTTCAGTTCGGGATAAGAATCCATCAGCTTCTTGGAATAAGTGATACAAGCATCAAAGTATTTATCTTCGTCCCCCAAAGCATGATATTTACGCCATGTACCTTCAAAAAGGCAGAAACGGGAAAGAAGAGCACGGACAACGTGCACATTGATCGTATTTTCACCGTCACCGTCTTCTTTTATATGCTCTTCAGCCCATATCAAATCGTTCAATACATGATCGGCAACTTCTTTGCGAGGGGTACGGGGGCCATATGCTATTTCCGTATCCGAATCACCCAGTACACGATCTACCCAAGGCACATCACCAAAACGAGCTATCAGTTCCGAATAATAATAAGCACGGAAAAAATATCCTACCGAACGCCAATGCTCCTTGTCCGCATCCGTCATCCCTGAGTTATCAATATTTGCCAACATGACATTGACCCTATAGACGAAACTGAATGCCCATCCATTGCCCGATGACGAACTGGATACATTCTGAAAAGCATACGGATTACCGTCACCCTGACGACGCATCAGATAACCCGCATAAATATCGCTTGTATAGGATGTGGCACTGGCATAGGCTCCGTTTGTACCGGGAATACGCAGGATATTAGTATTTGTAAATACTCCATACAATCCCCAGGCATAGGTCTTGAAAGTATTATAATTACTGAACACTGTCTGCTCCGTCAACGAAGTATCCGGATAGCGTTCCATAAAACTATCGTTGCATGAAGTAAATCCGATAGCTGCTGCCGCAAGCATAGTATATATTATTTTTTTCATAACCAATTCTAAATTAAAGAGTAACATTAAAACCAAAAGAAATCGTACGATAGAAAGGATATCCCCATGACAGGCGTTCCGGGTCATAACCCTTCATCAGCTTAGTAAATGTGTGAAGGTTCTCACAACTTACGAACGCTTTCAAACTCGTTAATGTAATAGGTGCCAACCAGCTCTTCGGGAAATTATAACTCAAAGTCACATTCTTGACACGCAGATAAGAGCCATTCATCAAATATTTCGTTTGCGCACGTGTATTGTAACCGGAATTGTTTCCTTGCCCGTAAATACGGAAGTATTCCGCATTCGGATTGGCTGCCGTCCAGTCACCATTGGCAGAATCTACCGGTTTCCAATAATCCAGCTGGTCTTTAAAGAGTGAACCGAACTGTCCGGAATTAAACGGCCAGCGGCGTGCATCACTGATCCATACATCACGCTTACCTACTCCTTGCAGCAAAACACTCAGATCAAATCCTTTGTAATTGACTCCCAGATTTATACCATACTGCAAACGCAAAGAGTTATTACCGATTATCTTGCGGTCACCCGGATTATCAAAGGTTCCGTCTCCCGTATCGATGCGATTCGTGCTCGATCCATCATCGCGCAAATTCTGGTACTTGATGTCGCCGGGACGCGGACTTACTCCATCCACTGTCACCACTCCTTCTTTCAATTTCCAGGTATTTGTATCTTCAAAGTCATCGGCTGTATAGTAACCATCCGTTACATAGCCCCAGATAGAACCGATTTCATATCCTTCATAATAATTATTCGTGCCATCACTTTTCAGGATAATCTTTGATTCATTATGGTATTTGGTAACGACTGTTTTAGAGTCATAAAGATTGAAACCTACATTATAGCCCCATGCACCGATTCTATCTCTCCAGGTCAATGACAATTCCCAGCCTTTCGTACGCAAGTCGGCAGTATTCTGCAAAGGTGCGGAAGCACCTACTACTGACGGCAGCTCAGCTCCCGGAGCAAGCATATCTTTCGTATCACGGCGATACCAGTCGAAAGTACTTTGCAGACGTCCGTTCAAGGCAGTAATATCAAAACCAAAGTCCAATGTTTCTACGGTTTCCCAAGTGAAACTATCACTGACCAGTCCCGGAGCATTCAAAGTCAGCGGCTTCGCTCCATTCACCAGCCATGCCACATCCTTCTTTTCCACTTGCGACATGGTCGGAACAAATTTATAAGGATCAATACCCTGATTACCTATTTGTCCCCAGGTTCCGCGAAGTTTCAGATCGCTTAGCCAGTCACCTGCAACCGGTTTCATAAAGTTCTCGCGGGCAATGTTCCAACCCACAGATACAGAAGGGAAGAAACCGAAACGATTTTTCTTCGGGAATTTAGATGAGCCGTCATAACGACCATTGGTCTCAAACAAATATTTGCCTTTATAATCATAATTAATACGATAGAAAGCGCCACGCACAGTATACACACGATGATCGTCTGTAATAACCTTATTCTCACCGGTAGCCGTACTATGTGACGGATACTTCTCGTTAATCATATCATAAGAATAAGTATACAGTTTCTTCCAGTCACTGGATTCCTGGTTGAAGCCGCCCATTAACGACAAGTTATGCGTGTCATTCCATGAATATCTATAATTAGCATACAGGTTGATGGCATTATAATCAGTACTTTGGTGAGTCGTCTCCAAAGAAGAGGTAGTGGCAGTCTGTATTTTTGCCAGCTCAACCGTTGTATAATCAATGGAAGCCTTATTCACATTCTGATTACTCCATGTCTTGTCAAATGTATATTCGAATGCCACTTCAAGCCCTTTCAATGGTTTCAATACCGTTTTTGACAGGATACGGGCATTGTCTCTGATTGTATTGTTATCTGTTGCCATTCTCAAAACATTGGATGGCGTATTCGTCATCAGGCTGGTGCCGTCAGGCAAAGTCAGGGAAGCTTCGGGATATACAACCGGCAAACGCATATCATACAATCCGGTCTTATCCGAAGTCACAGGCATATTCTTGTCACTCTGAGCATAGCGTATATCTACAGACTGAGTCAGCCACGAGGTGATTTCGGCAGAAATATAGGCACTACCCGACAAACGTTTGTAGCGGTCTTTATCGGTGATCAAAATACCTTGCTCGCTATTATAGCCAAGGGACAGACGATAAGCCAGCTTATCAGTACCACCGCTCAATGACACATTATGCGCTTGCAGAAAACCGTAATCATCAAGCATATTGGCATACAGGTCTTTCTCATTCAGATAATAATTCAATCCTGTTTCCGGGTCTACATATACCCCGTCTCCGGTAGTCTGGAATTTACCCGGATTCTTACGATATTCGGTCAGGTAGTTCATCCAGGTTTTGATATCTTGCCCGGTGTAGTATTTACCAGCATTGAACTCGCCGTCCAGGTAAGCCTGCATCCACTCCAGACCGTCAGCCTGTTCCGGACGATTGATAGAACTCTGAAAACCAAAATTATTATTATAATTGACATGAAACCCGTCGCCTTTCTTCGCCTTCTTTGTAGTCACAAGTATTACACCGAAAGCGGCACGCGCACCATAGATAGCGGCTGAGGCGGCATCTTTCAACACAGAAACACTTTCGATATCTTCAGGATTCAACATATCGATATCCCCCGGAACATTATCTATCAACACCAACGGACCACCGCCATTGATGGAAGTCGTACCACGAATATTGAATGATTTGCTCTGTCCCGGACCGGCAGCATCATTATTAGGAGTAATCTGAAGTCCCGGCATCACACCCTGCAAAGCACTCATCGCATTTACAACAGGACGACTCCCCAGTACATCATCCATCTTTACCTGAGATACCGCGCCAGTCAGGTTCGCTTTCTTCTGTACGCCAAAACCAACTACTACCACTTCGTCCAGACTCTGTGTGTCCTCTTTCAATACTACCGACAGCGTCTTTTCCGGAGTTACTTTCATGGACTGTCCTTGATAACCAATATAAGAGATTTCAAGAATAGCGTCTTTTGAACCGACATTCAGAATAAAATTACCGTCCATATCAGTGATCGTACCATTGGCGGAACCTTTTTCTATCACACTGGCACCGATCACCGGTTCACCTGCCGCATCCACCACTCGTCCGCTCACTTTTACCTTTTCCTGATAAGCCTGTTCAACGGATGCCAACTCCGTAGACAGGATAATCTTCTTATCTATTACCTTATATTCTACATTCGTATTTTTAAATACTTCATCAAGAACTTTAAAGATATCATTACGGTCAGCGGAGATTGTCACCAACCGTTTTAAATTTATATGAGCATTGTTGTAGAAGAAACTAAATTCAGTTTGCTTCTCTATCGCTCTTAATACATCCTCAACTGTCTGATTACGTACATTCATCGTAACCTTTGCAGATTGAGCATAACTATCTGTCGCATTAGTTAATCCGACAAAGCAAAATAAGAATAAAATAACCAGTCTCATAGTACGTGAGATTTTTTTCGAGGTTAGCCAAAAAGACTTTACCACCCTTAAAACTTGGATGCTAAAATTGTTTTGCATAATTTTGTATTGATTTAAGTTGAAAATGAGTTAACTATGCTTGTCTGCCAAACGAGCATTTTCAATTGATTCATTTTAGTATGGGGAGATCTGCCAAAATCTTCCCATACTTTTTTCTAAGTGGGTTTTGCTTTCATACTACTAAATTGTTAAAGGTTAATCAATAAATCTCTATTATCTCTTTTTTTCTGTCACTTCCATCCTTGTCATCATTGATATGTTTCCAGCGTATTTTGGAGGATACTTTAAAATATTCCAGGATCTTTTCCAAACGTTGATTTGTAAAGGTTCCCGTGAACGAACTATTCTTCAGTTTTTCGTTCTTAATAACGAATTTCACGCTATATCTTTTTTCCAGCATCCATAATGCTTCTTCCAAAGGTGTATTATCAAGAACAACCTCTCCGTTTTTCCAAGCCAATTCTGATTTTCCCGAAGTTTTATAAAGGTGGACTTTATCAGTCTCCGAGTCGTACACCAACTTCTCTCTTGGAGACAAGATGATATGTTTCATCACAGCATCTTTTTCGAACATAAAATCTACTTTACCTTCAACCAAAGTTGTAATAACCTCTGTATTCTGTTCATACGCTTCCACATTGAAACATGTTCCCAAGACTTCTATCTGTGATTGATGTGTAGTAGAAAGGATAAATTTCTTTTCCGGATCTTTGGCTACTTCAAAATATGCCTCACCACTTAACTTCACTTTACGGAAATCTCCATTAAAGCGAGAAGGATAAGACAGAGAAGATTCTGAATTCAAATAAGCAATTGTGCCATCGGGTAATGTCAACGAAGTTGTCATTCCAGGACTGGTCTTTACTTCCATCATCTCCGCCATCATTCCGGTATCCCCTTTCCAATTCTGCCATATTAATAAGGTAAGAAGCGGGATAAACAGAATTGCAGCAGCACGTTGTGCCCACTCCCACCAAGCTGTCCTTATCACTTCATGATCCGACATTTTTCCCTTTACTTTCAGTAAAGCTTTCTCTGTATCGACTTTCTTCATTACCAGAACCGTGTCCGCTGCCAAATAAAGAGCAAAAGTCTGAGTAGCAATTCGTTTGTTTTCCTCCGACTCGTCCATCCACGCTTCCACTTCCAGACGTTCCCCCTCGCTCAGCCTCCCCTCACAATAACGAGGAAGCAATTCTTCTATTCTATTATTATTTAAATCTTTCATCCCTTATTCCACCTTTTTATTATATGACAAGACTAAACCATGACATTCCTAAACGAAAACCTTATTTTTTTCAGAAAATCTTTATTTTATTATAAAAAAGCTATATTTGCAGTAAATTAGTATTTAATAGATGGAGGAACTACGCATAAAGAGGAATGACCCTCAATTATCTGATATACAGCGTGGAGGTCTAAAAGCCTTTGAAACGCTATTCAGGCAATACTATGCAGTGTTATGTGCCTATGGTCATAAATATGTTGACTTTCACGATGCAGAAGAAATAGTGCAAGACTCCCTTCTGTGGATATGGGAAAACAGGGAAAACTTAATTATTGAATCATCATTAAGTTCTTATCTCTTCAAAATGGTACATCACAAGGCTTTAAATAAGCTTGCACACATTGACGCTATCAAACGTGCTGATACGCGTTTCTATGAAGAAATGCAAGAGATGATACATGATATGGACTTTTATCAGATTAAAGAGCTAACCAAACGAATTGAAGACGCGGTTGCTGCATTACCGGAAAGTTACCGGCAAGCATTTGTCATGCATCGTTTCCAGGATATGAGCTACAGAGAAATTGCAGAAACATTAGAAGTGTCTCCCAAAACTGTAGATTATCGTATTCAGCAAGCACTAAAACAATTACGCATCGATTTAAAAGATTATCTGCCATTGTTGCTTCCTTTACTGTTTCCTTAATATAAGTGATTCCCTCTAAATAGACTGGATTCATACCTATTAAACAATACAATTCGTCAACTAAATTGGAGAAAACGGTCTTTTTAAGGAATAACTCTTTTATATCCTATCAAATAAAGCTATAAAATAGAAAGCAGTAAATTTATATTTAACTAGAATACAAGCAAATACGGAGCATAATTTCTCAACCATTCTCACTACGATGAGAAAATTTTCTCACCCCTATGAGTATTTTTTCTCATCGCAGTGAGAATTTTTTCTCAATGTGGTGAGAATTTTTTCTCATTGCGGTGAGAATGTTACCTCATTGTAATAACCTGATTATTGTTTTGGAAAGCTACAATACATAGGACAAACAATAATAAAGGATAAGAAGATAAATACGAGATTCTATTCCTGCCGATAGGGCAGCGTAAACCAGAAAGTAGAGCCTTTGCCTTCTTCCGATTCAACTCCGATCGTCCCACCTAACCGGTCGATAATCATCCGGCAAATAGAAAGTCCCAAACCTGTTCCCTGAATAAAAGGATTGTATTTCACAAACCGTTCGAAGACATGCTTGCATTGCTCTTCCGACATACCGCAGCCTGTATCCGATACATAAAAGCAAATCGTACCGGCATCTTTCAGACGATACCCCATTCTGATAGAACCTGTCTGCGTAAACTTGATGGCGTTGATGGCAAAGTTGGAAATCAGTTGTATCAAACGATTCTTATCTGTATAAAGCGTACATTCCGGCAGACGTTCGGTAAAGGTAAGAGTGACAGTCTCTTTTTTCAAGCGAAGCCTCATACTCTGTTCGATTTCTTCCATCGTCTGGTTGACATCTATCAATGACGGGCAAAAGTCAAAAGTGCCGGCTTCGATCTTGGACATATCCAGTATATCATTGATCAGTTGAAGAAGCAAGTCTGTATTTGTTTCGATGATGTCCGCATATTCGCGCATCTCCTTACGATCTTCTATATCCGGCAACATATTCGAGAAGCCGACAATCGCATTCAACGGAGTGCGGATTTCATGACTCATATTAGCCAGAAAGGCAGATTTCAACAGATTCGCCTGTTCCGCCTTTTCCATTGCCTCACTCAAACGAGTGTATGCCTTGCGAAGGATACGTATATAATAGGTGATCGCTGCTATCAAAATAAGAAGGAAAATGGAACAGGAAAGGATTTCAACACAGTATTGATGAAATATACTTTTAGGTTCGTTGACATAAACAGCTCGTTCGGGATAAAGGTGATAGGGAATATTGTAGGATTCCAGCACCGGATAACAGAGATAGGCACTCGCCTTCCCTCCTATACTTTCGGGAATGTCCTCCGCCTGTTCTCCATGCAGTACACGATCAATAATCTCAAGTAAGGAATCTCCAAAAGATTCAGCAGAAACGTAATAGCCTCCTGCAAAAGTATTATTGGACAAGTCTTCGGAAGAAAGCAAAAACAAGGGAGAAGATGTAAAATTGGTGATGATCTCCTGGATATGATCAAAAAGATAGTTATTATCTTCTTTATTATGTGATTCAAACCAGGAATAATAGATAATTCCGGTGTTTGCTTTATAGCTGCGCAAGGTGTCCAGAAGCATTTCTGTTGACAAGTGAGTGGTAGAAAGTAACTCTAAAGGCAGGTTAGGAAAATCCTTTTCAATAGCTTCCGTCACGTCTCCACGGGTTTCTTCACTGATGTAGCGGTCGTCCGAGATAAATGCCAGGCGATCCATATCAGGTATCAGGCTATAGATCAGTTCAACGGTTTCCTTCACATAGTAATGCTGTTTCAGGGTAGTCAGGTTGTAGCCTTTTCTCCATTCTTGGGCAGGGACGCTGTTGGTTTCATTCAACGGGGCATGAGAGAGCAGAATTTCCAAGGTAGCAGGCAGGCGGTCACGGGAGTTCGTTATGATCACCGGAACATCTTTCCATAGGTCATCAAATAAAGGACGGCAGACAATCCAGCCCGGATCACCAATCATCACAATAGCGGCAGGAGGAACCGGATACTTCTGACGCAGATGCTCGATGACCGCATTTACTTCCATCGTATCCTGCAAGGCCGGGACAGACAATGATTCCGCTCTGGCGGTTATTCCCTGTTCCTGAAGAACGTCGTGCACATACCAATAGAAGTTTTTAGCCCAGGGAAGGTTGAAGTTGATGGAATTCAAAACCAATATTTCTTTATCTGATCTCCCATTGCCTGCCAACATAGGGAGAAGGAGTCCTTCGAAAAGAAGAAAGAACGCACTTGTTAAGCATATTCGCAGTACTTGTTTCATTTTGCCGTGTGATTAAAAGTGGAAGCAAAGATAATATTAATTTTATCTTTTAAAAAGAAAGGCATCCCAAATCTATCGGGATGCCTCTCCATTACATATTTTTATGTATCAGTTTATTATGCTTTTTTCAATGCTGCGATGCTTTCTTTCAAAGAGCTGATGATACTTTCCGCATCGGCTTGCTTCTTACGTTCCATTTCGAGAACGGCTGCGGGGGCGTTATTGACAAACTTCTCATTGCTGAGTTTCTTCAATACGCCTTGCAGGAATCCTTCCTTATGTTTCAGTTCAGCTTCCATACGGGCGATTTCAGCTTCTACATCAATCATGTTGCCCAATGGCACAGCGTATTCGGTAGTCCCTACCATGAAGGAAGAAGCACCTTCCGCCTTGCTCTCTACCACTGTAATGGAAGAAAGGTTACACATCTTCTGAATCACCGCATTGAACTCTGCAACCGGATTTTCGCCCAGCACCTGCAAGTCAAGCGCTTCTTTCTGAGCTATGTTCTTTTGCAGACGGATGCTGCGGATATTGCTGATAACTCCCTTGACAACTTCAAACTGTGCAACGAATGCGGTGTCTACATAAGTATCCATGCTCAATGCACTTACCATCAGACTTTCTCCTTCTTCCGTATTACGTTCATACATCTGTTGCCACAATTCTTCTGTGATGAACGGCATAAACGGATGAAGCAGATGCATCAGATTATCGAGGAAGCAGAGAGTAGCGCTATAAGTGGTACGGTCAATTCCCTGTCCGTAAGCCGGTTTAATCATTTCCAGATACCAGGAAGAGAATTCATCCCAGAATAATTTATAAACAGCCATCAATGCTTCGCTCAGACGGTATTTGCTGAACAAGTCCGCTACTTCGGCAGCTACCTCATTCTGTTTGGATTCAAACCAGTGGACAGCCAGTTTAGCAGCATCCGGAGCCTGAATATTATCGTCAACCGTCCAGCCCTTGATCAGACGGAAGGCGTTCCATATCTTGCTGCAGAAGTTACGTCCCTGTTCGCAGAGCGCGTCGTCGAAAAGAATATCGTTTCCGGCGGGAGCTGCCAGCATCATTCCCATACGGACACCGTCGGCACCATACTTGTCGATCAGTTCCAGCGGGTCGGGTGAGTTGCCGAGTGACTTGGACATCTTACGTCCCAGCTTGTCACGAACGATCCCTGTAAAGTAAACGTTCTTGAACGGCATCTTTCCTTCATATTCGTAACCCGCCATGATCATACGTGCCACCCAGAAGAAGATGATATCCGGTCCGGTCACCAAGTCGCTGGTCGGATAGTAATAGCTGATTTCCTCGTTACCCGGATGATTGATTCCGTCAAACAGGGAGATAGGCCACAACCAAGAAGAGAACCAAGTATCCAGACAGTCTTCGTCCTGACGAAGATCATCCATCGTCAAAGCAGCGTTTCCTGTTTTCTCTTTGGCTTTAGCCAGCGCTTCTTCGGGAGTAGCGGCTACCACATAGCCACCTTCCGGCAGGAAGTAAGCAGGAATACGATGTCCCCACCACAACTGACGGCTGATACACCAGTCTTTGATGTTCTCCATCCAGTGGCGGTATGTATTCTTATATTTGGCAGGATAGAATTTCAACTCATCGTTCATTACCGGAGGCAATGCCATTTCGGCAAAATGCTGCATTTTGAGGAACCACTGCATAGACAATTTCGGTTCGATCACAACATTGGTACGTTCCGAGTAACCTACTTTATTTGTGTAGGCTTCGGTCTTTTCGAGCAATCCGGCAGCATCGAGGTCTTTCTCAATCTGCTTGCGGACGTCGAAACGATCCATACCGATATATAATCCGGCAGCTTCACTCAATGTTCCGTTATCGTTGAAGATGTCGATGCTGGGCAGATTATACTTTTCACCCAACATATAGTCATTTACGTCGTGGGCCGGAGTCACTTTCAGACAACCGGTACCGAACTCAATGTCCACATAATCGTCTTCGATCACAGGGATAGCACGGTTTACCAACGGAACGATTACTTTCTTTCCTTTCAGCCATGCGTTCTTGGGGTCGTTGGGGTTGATGCACATTGCCGTATCGCCCATGATTGTTTCGGGGCGGGTCGTTGCTACTACTGCATAGCGGCCTTCCGGATCACCTTCCACTTTATAGCGGAGATAGAACAGTTTTCCGTGCTCTTCCTTGTAGATCACTTCTTCGTCGGAAAGGGCAGTCAACGCTTTCGGGTCCCAGTTTACCATACGGACACCACGGTAAATCAATCCTTTGTTGTACAGGTCTACAAATACTTTCAATACGCTTTCGCTGCGTTCCTCGTCCATAGTGAAGGCGGTGCGGTCCCAGTCACAGGATGCACCCAGTTTGCGGAGCTGCTTCAGGATAATGCCTCCGTGCTCTTCTGTCCAGTCCCAGGCATGTTTCAGGAACTCATCACGGGTCAGGTCTGTTTTCTTGATGCCCTGGGCAGCGAGTTTGTTTACAACTTTTGCTTCGGTAGCGATGGAAGCGTGGTCAGTTCCCGGCACCCAGCAGGCATTCTTACCTTCCATACGGGCACGACGAACTAAAATATCCTGAATGGTATTATTAAGCATATGTCCCATGTGCAACACACCGGTGACGTTCGGGGGCGGAATGACGATGGTGTAAGGTTCACGACCATCGGGTTTCGAACTGAATAAACGGTGTTCCAGCCAATACTGGTACCACTTTCCCTCCACGTCAGCGGGATTGTACTTACTTGCTAATTCCATGTTTCTTTATGTATATGATAATGTATATTCAAAAAATAACGGCTGCAAAATTAATAATTTTAATTCAAATCTTACCACCCACAGGATGTTTCTGTGCCCGGAAAGATAATTTATATCCCTCATAAACAGCAATTCCATAAAATAAGGCGGACATCGACACCACATTCTTCACCATGACAGAAAAGATTTCGCCATAATCGACTCCCGTCAGCACTTCGAAAAACGTCATATCATAATCCTTGGCAACAAAGCCGATGATGGATAGGAAATCACCCAGCACACAACTGATCAATGCCAGTGCTGCCCCAAGAAGACCGAAGACGGGACGTATCCCCTTCCCCTGCCGCATAGCGAAACCGACCAAAAAACCGACTCCGATAGCCATATATCCCATCTGAAGACCTGTAGAAACGGAGATAAGACTCCATGCCACCGCCCCCAAGATACATGCGACGGATGCACACAGCGCTCCTTTGGGGAGATTTTCTTCGGCGAGAAGTTCTTCTTCCGTCATTGACACCGGAAAGTCGTCGGGCTTGGGAGGAGCCATCTTCAACAGTTCTTCATCCTTCTCGAAGTTTTCGCATTCTTCGTCAAAGTCAGGAAGCTCTCTGGTACGTTTGCAAACAAGCCCTTTCCCATTCACGAAATCACGTGACACGCAATTCCGGCAATACTTTTCAATTTCTTCTACGGTAGCCATCTTTCGTTTAACAGTTTTTTTGCAAATATAGAGGTATTTTTTCGCGTGACGTTTATTTAATGCATATTTTTGTTGACTAAAATCTGAACGGATGATGAAACGGAAACTGATTATTAGATATATACTCCTGGGAGTACTGCTGCTTCTGGTATGGATGACACAGTCGATTCCCGCGTTGGGAAACCTGTATTCACAAACCGTTTATCCTGTCATCTCCCGCGTTTTGTCATTCTTCTCCAACTTATTCCCTTTTGCCATAGGGGATCTATTTATTTTCGGGAGTATCACGGGAGTCATCGTTTATCCATTTTATGCCCGTATCCGCAAGAAACTGCCGTGGAAGAAGATTCTGCTGCGTGACGGAGAATATCTGTTATGGGTTTACGTATGGTTCTACCTCGCTTGGGGGTTAAACTATTCGCAACCAAACTTTTACCAGCGAACACATATTCCTTATACGGCCTATACACCGGAGGTTTTTCAAGAGTTTGTGGATGACTATATCGACTCACTGAACAGTTCGTTTGTTCCTGTAAAAGGAATCCATGAGGAACAGGTACGTGACGAAGCTGTCAAACTTTACAATCAATTAAGCGACAGCCTGGGAGTGCACCGCCCGCCATTTCCCAATCCACGGGTAAAGACGATGGTTTTCACCCCATTCATATCAATGGTCGGAGTGACGGGAAGTATGGGGCCTTTCTTCTGCGAGTTCACCTTAAACGGAGACTTGCTTCCCATCAACTATCCGGCAACGTACACTCACGAACTGGCTCATCTGTTGGGAATTTCGAGCGAGGCAGAGGCCAATTTCTATGCCTATCAGGTTTGTACCCGTTCACAAATAAAAGGAATCCGTTTCAGCGGGTATTTCTCGATTCTGAATCATGTACTGGGGAATGCCCGACGCCTGCTGAGTGAAAAAGAATACGCCGATATAATCAACCGTATCCGACCGGAGATTATAGAACTGGCAAAAAAGAATCAAGAATACTGGATGGCTAAATACAGTCCGTTGATCGGTGATGTTCAGGACTGGATATACGACCTTTATCTAAAAGGAAACAAAATAGAAAGTGGAAGAAAAAACTATTCGGAAGTGATCGGGCTGTTGATTTCGTATCAAGTATGGAAAGCGAAAAACACGTCAGACCAATAAAAAGACTTTTATTAGCGTCCTTGCTTCTGTTTTCGTACCGATTAAGGCTATAAAAGACAAGGAAGCATTATCTTTGCAACATTATTTATAAAAAAATCAAAGGAATGATACATACAAGAGAAGAACAGATGGAAGCCTTCGGCCGCTTTCTGGACATCCTCGACGAACTTCGGGTCAAATGTCCGTGGGACCGCAAGCAGACGAACGAAAGTCTGCGCCCCAACACTATAGAAGAGACTTACGAGCTTTGTGATGCCTTGATGAGGAATGACAAAAAAGATATTTGCAAGGAGTTGGGAGATGTACTGCTGCACGTAGCGTTCTATGCAAAAATCGGTTCGGAGACAGGAGACTTCGACATCAAAGATGTCTGCGACAAGCTATGCGAAAAACTGATTTTCCGCCATCCTCACGTTTTCGGAGAAGTAAAAGCTGAGACTGCCGGACAGGTATCCGAAAACTGGGAACAGCTGAAACTGAAAGAAAAAGACGGAAACAAAAGTGTATTGAGCGGTGTTCCCGCTGCACTCCCTTCACTCATCAAGGCTTACCGCATTCAGGACAAAGCCCGCAATGTAGGTTTCGATTGGGAAGAACGGGAACAGGTATGGGATAAGGTGAAAGAAGAAATCGGAGAATTTCAGGCAGAGGTAGCCAACATGGACAAAGAGAAAGCAGAAGCCGAATTCGGTGACGTCATGTTCAGCCTCATCAATGCGGCGCGCCTCTACAAAATCAATCCGGACAATGCTTTGGAACTAACCAATCAAAAGTTCATCCGCCGTTTCAACTACCTGGAGGAACATACGATAAAAGAAGGGAAAAACCTCAAAGATATGTCTCTTGAGGAGATGGACGCTATTTGGAACGAAGCTAAGAGAAAAGGACTGTAACGCCATCCTCCTTCCTTATGGAACGGATATAATACCTGTCCAAACTCTGTTATTCCCACTTCCAATGGTCTACTCTTTTAGTAAAGCAAAAAAGATAAGCTAACAATTCATCCGGAAACAAAAATCAGAGGCTCTATTCTATGCGGATAGAGCCTCTGATTTACTCTGACAGAGCGTCTGTTTCATCCAAACAGAACCTCCGTTTTATTTCTTCCTGTTCGGATCATTTCCTCCGTCCTTGCGGTTCATGCCTTTCAGCATTTCCCGATGGAAACGCATCTCCGCGCGTTGAACAAGGAATATCTTCTTGTTGGAAAGTATCTTTTTAAACCGGTCCAGATAAGACTTATCAAGACGGTCGGCAGCGATACGGTTGTCACATACCTTTGCTACAATTTCTTCGTACTGGGCTTCTGTTGTTTTGTCGTCTTTACCTTGACGCATTAAACTCCACGATTCATCGTTCAGTTTCTTCTTCTTCTCCTGCAGTTCAAAATAAACCGGGAAGAATTTGGCAGCCTCTTCTTTGGTTAATCCGGCCTGCTCAATAATAAACGCTTTCTGTTTATTCCGGAAATCCTCACGGGACAAATGCTGGTCACATCCATCGGCAGCCCAAAGAACAGGCATAAAGCCACATAACAAAACGACTAAAGCGATTAGTTTCTTCATCTTTTTATTCAATCTGTTTAATAAATCATTCTACACTCGCGTCACTCAGATAGACGTATAACGAATAATCATCCAACATCGCACGGTCTAACGCAACATCAATCATCTCATCGGATACCTGTTCCGTATCCGCTTCCATAGCCGCTACTGTCACCGCTATATCATCTGCCGCCGGTTTATGGTCTGATGACGCTACCCGGATAATCAGGGCAGCTCCTACAAACATAGCCGCCATATAGAATAATGGTTTCAATCTCGTCCATGTCGAAATATGCTCTTCCTTGAAAGCAACTTTCTCTTTTTCAGGAAGTTTGTTCATCACCTCTGAAGTCAGATTTTCAAAGTAACCGTCGGGCACTTTGAAGGAATGCTCCTTTCCGATTTTCTTCAATAGGGTATCTTCTTCTTTCATACGTTTTTCTCCTCTCTTTTGATTAGACGATGTCTGCTTTAAAAGGTTTAATCTACTTCTTCCAAAAACTTCTCTATTTTCTTCACCGCATGGTGATAGGAGGCTTTCAGCGCTCCGACTGAAGTTCCAAAGATTTCTGACATCTCTTCGTACTTCATTTCCTGATAGTACTTCAGGTTGAACACCATTCGTTGTTTTTCGGGCAAGGTGAGCAATGCTTTTTGCAATAACATCTGCACCTGATCGCCCGAATAGTAGGGATCACTCTCCAGTTTCTGCACGATCGCCGCTTCGGGATCATCGATAGCTACCATCGTTGTAGCACGCTGTCTGTTCAGAAAAGTAAGGCATTCATTCAGCGCAATACGGTAGAGCCACGTAGACAGCTTCGCCTCGGCACGGAAATAATCAATATTTGTCCATGCCTTGATGAAGGTGTTTTGCAGAAGGTCGTTCGCATCTTCATGCGACAGTACCATCCGGCGGATCTGCCAGTATAACTGCTCGCTGTATTGCGCCACAATCAACTCAAATCCTTTCCGCTGTGTACTCTCCTCCTGAAGGAGTTTCAGAACTTCACGTTCGTTATAAGGGGTCATAGTCTCTCGTATCTGTATAGTTATTTATGGTTATGCACATATTCTCTCTTGCCAAAACCGTTTGGGGGAAGATAGCCGCCGCTTCATTCAACAATACAGACTCGTCCTCATAGCGGGCGGAAAAATGTCCGATGACTAATTGTTTCACTTCAGCATTCAGAGCAATCTGTGCGGCCTGTGCAGCAGTTGTATGATGAGTTTCTTTTGCCCGCACCTGTTCGGTCTGAGCAAAGGTGGCTTCGTGGAAAAGGAGGTCTATCCCCTTTATCTGCTCCACGATCTCAGGTCGGTAAATCGTATCGGAGCAATAAGCATATTTTCGTGCAGGGGCAGAAGGACGCGTCAGACGGTGATTCGGAATGACTTCTCCTTCGGGAGTTACAAAATCCGCTCCGTTCTTGATCCGGTTCAGTTCGTAGACGGGTACTTTATAGAAATCCACCATATCTCTGATGATATGATTGGGACGCTGCTTTTCTTCGAAAAGAAAACCACAGCAAGGAATACGGTGTCTCAGAGGAATGGTGGTCACAGCCACCGAGCGGTCGTCATAGATCAGCGTCGGCTCTTTCGTCTCAAATTCATGGAAGAAGACTTTATAGGCCAGCGTTTTGCAAAAGAAAGAAAGTAAGGGAGCAAACAGTTCTTCCAGTCCTTTGGGTGAATGGATATGCAAGTCTGCCGTTCGTCCCAACAGACCGAAGGTAGAAATCAGTCCTAACAGTCCAAAGCAATGATCGCCATGAAGATGGGAAATAAAGATATGATTCAAGCGGGAAAACTTCAAGCGGGAACGACGCAACTGCATCTGCGCTCCTTCCCCACAGTCAATCATAAAAAGCTTTTCACGCAAGTTCACAACCTGCGATGTCGCAAAATGGCGAGTGGTGGGCAAAGCAGAACCGCATCCAAGTATATGTAGTTCGAATTTCTCCATAGCGGCGCAAATGTACACAAGTTTTTTGGTATTTGCGCTATCATGGCAAAACAAAAAAAGCGCCCCGACAACCGGAGCGCTTTTCCATTATATAGAAATAACGATTATTTCTTTCCTTCCAACTGTTCTTTCAAAGCAGCCAAAGCGTCGATGTCGCCCAGCGTAGTTGAAGCAGCTTGGTTCTGGATCATCGGAGCATCTTCTCTCTTGTTGTTAGAAGACTTCTTAGCACCGGAAGCAGCTTTCTTTTCTGCTCTTTCTTCAGCCTTAGCTACATCTTCGAAGATACGGCTGTGAGACAGGATGATTCTCTTAGCGTCTTTGTTGAACTCGATCACTTTGAATTCAAGTTTCTCATCCAACTGAGCTTGTGAACCGTCTTCTTTTACAAGGTGTTTCGGAGTTGCGAAACCTTCTACACCGTAAGGAAGAGCTACAACAGCACCCTTATCCAACATTTCGATGATAGTACCTTCGTGTACAGAACCTACAGTGAATACTGTTTCGAATACATCCCAAGGATTTTCTTCGAGTTGTTTGTGACCAAGGCTCAAACGACGGTTTTCTTTGTCGATTTCCAATACCTGAACTTCGATGTCAGCACCAATCTGAGTAAATTCTGACGGGTGTTTCACTTTCTTAGTCCAAGAAAGGTCAGAGATGTGGATCAAGCCGTCAACACCTTCTTCGATTTCTACGAATACACCGAAGTTAGTGAAGTTACGAACTTTTGCAGTATGCTTAGAACCTACAGGATACTTCTCTTCGATAGTTTCCCATGGATCTTGTTTCAGTTGTTTGATACCCAAAGACATCTTACGTTCTTCGCGGTCCAAAGTCAGAACTACAGCTTCTACTTCGTCGCCCACCTTCATGAAGTCCTGAGCAGAACGCAAGTGCTGGCTCCAAGACATTTCTGATACATGGATCAGACCTTCTACGCCTGTAGCGATTTCGATGAATGCACCGTAGTCAGCCATAACGACAACTTTACCTTTCACCTTGTCACCTACCTTCAAGTCAGTGTCAAGGGCATCCCATGGGTGCGGAGTCAGTTGCTTCAAGCCAAGAGCGATACGTTTCTTTTCGTCATCGAAGTCAAGGATAACAACGTTGAGCTTCTGATCCAGTTCAACCACTTCTTTCGGATCGCTAACGCGGCCCCAAGAAAGGTCTGTGATGTGGATCAAACCGTCTACGCCACCCAAGTCGATGAACACACCGTAAGAGGTGATATTCTTAACAGTTCCTTCAAGAACCTGTCCTTTTTCGAGCTTGCCGATAATTTCTTTCTTCTGTTGTTCCAGTTCAGCTTCGATAAGAGCCTTGTGAGATACAACAACGTTTTTGAATTCCTGGTTGATCTTAACCACTTTGAATTCCATTGTTTTGCCAACGAATACATCATAGTCACGGATCGGTTTAACGTCGATCTGAGAACCCGGCAAGAATGCTTCGATTCCGAATACGTCTACGATCATACCACCCTTAGTGCGGCACTTGATGTAACCCTTGATAATTTCTTCATTTTCCAGAGCAGCGTTAACGCGATCCCAAGAACGAGTAGCGCGAGCTTTTCTGTGTGACAGAACGAGTTGTCCTTTTTTGTCTTCCTGGTTTTCGATGTATACTTCTACAGTATCACCTACCTTCAGGTCCGGATTGTAACGGAACTCATTCAAAGGAATGATACCGTCTGATTTGTAACCGATGTTCACAACTACTTCACGCTTGTTCATTGCGATTACGGTTCCGTCAACAACCTCACGGTCGTTAACTTTGTTAAGCGTACCGTCGTAAGCTTTTTCAAGATCTTCGTGGCTTGCGCTTGTTACAGCTTCGCCGTTTTCATAAGCATCCCAGTTGAAGTCTTCAATAGGAGCTACGTTCTTTAAGTTTTCCA
Source organism: Bacteroides thetaiotaomicron (assembly GCA_019412825.1). Taxonomy (GTDB): domain Bacteria; phylum Bacteroidota; class Bacteroidia; order Bacteroidales; family Bacteroidaceae; genus Bacteroides; species Bacteroides thetaiotaomicron_A. Next base: position 126,692 of record DXOL01000015.1, read on the forward strand.
TTAATAAATAAATTGTTTAATACTTTAATTGAATAAGACATTATATTATCTATAAATCGGGCGCAAAGGTAGAAATATTTTCTTGACCGACAAAAGAATACCCAAAGAAAAGATGGTGATATCCGTATTTTTTGTAATATTGCAAGTCTAACATTATACGACTTTCAACATGGACGGAACATTGGACAAAATCAGGGTGCAGTTTGATTATCTGCCACTTATTAATTTCGCGATGCAGCAAAACAAAGTATCGGTCATCCATCAGCTTTCGATTGAAAACATGACGTCCGAACCCTTCAGAAACATTCAGGTACAAATCACGGCCGAACCCGACTTCGGCAGTATCACTCCTGTGATGGTGGAAGCGATTCCCGCCAATGATTCCGTGTGTTTGCAATCGTTCAGCCTGGTCTTGTCCGCCAATTATTTCGCCCAGCTGACCGAGCGTATGTCGGGAAGTCTGAAAATAGAAATCCGCTCCGAGGCGGAAACGATTTTTACCCGGACCTACCCCATTGACATTCTGGCATACGACCAATGGGGCGGAATCAATATATTCCCCGAGATGCTGGCAGCGTTCATCACCCCCAATCATGCCGTGCTCACTCCTATTATCAAGAGAGCCGCCGCCATTCTGGAACAGTGGACCGGTACTCCGTCACTGGACGAATACCAAAGCCGTAATCCGGACCGTGTGAGAAAGCAGATGGCAGCCATCTACACCGCTCTCACCGAACAGCAAATTATTTACAGCACCATTCCCGCCAGCTTCGAAGAGCACGGGCAGCGTGTCCGTCTGACAGATTCCGTACTGGCACAAAAGCTCGGAACCTGTCTGGATATGGCACTGCTTTATGCTTCCTGCCTCGAATCCATCGGACTGAATGCCCTCATCGTCATCACCAAAGGGCATGCTTTCGCAGGTGGCTGGCTGGTGCCGGAAACCTTTCCGGACCCTGCCATCGACGATGTATCCTTACTGACCAAACGAACTGCCGAAGGAATCTACGACATTACGCTGGTAGAAACCACCTGCATAAATATGGGACATAATGCCGACTTCGACAACGCCGTGAAAAGCGCGAACGGCAAACTGAGCGATCCGGGCAGTTTCATCCTCGCCATCGACGTCAGAAGGGCCAGACATTCGGGAGTCCGCCCAATCCCGCAGCGCGTACTGAACGGACAAGTATGGGAAATAAAGGAAGATGAGGATATGAACAGAAATACCACGCACGCCACTCCGCAAAGCGTGAATCCATATGATTTGTCGGGCAGCGAAACTCAGACAGTCCTCACCAAACAGTTGCTTTGGGAGAGAAGACTGCTGGATTTGAGTCTGCGCAACAACTTGCTGAACATCCGGATTACAAAGAATACTCTTCAGCTGATTCCGGCAAACCTTGCCTGTCTGGAAGACGCCTTGGCGGAAGGAGATGAGTTTCGTATCCTCCACCGTCCCGCCGAATGGGAGAATCCGGCGATGGAGTTTGGCATTTATTCTTCCATACCGGAATCGGATCCGATAGCCGACTTCGTTAATTCGGAGCTTTCACAGAAAAGGTTACGTTTTTACTTGCCGGAGAATGATTTGGGCAAAGCACTGACTCACCTGTACCGTTCGTCCCGTACTTCTATCGAAGAGAACGGAGCGAACACGCTTTATCTGGCTCTCGGACTTCTGAAATGGTATGAAACGCCTTCCAGCGAGCGTCCCCGTTATGCACCGATAGTGCTACTGCCAGTCGAAATCATTCGCAAGTCAGCCGCCAAGGGGTATGTGATTCGTTCGCGGGAAGAAGAAACGATGATGAATATCACCTTATTGGAAATGCTTCGTCAGAACTTCGGCATTTCCGTACCGGGACTTAATCCGCTTCCGACGGACGAAAGCGGAGTCAACGTAAAACTGATTTACTCCATCATCCGGCACTGCATCAAGAATCAGCGTAAATGGGATGTGGAGGAACAGGCTATTTTAGGTATCTTCTCCTTCAACAAGTTTATCATGTGGAACGACATCCACAACAATGCTCCCAAACTGACTCAAAACAAGATTGTCTCCAGCCTCATCAACGGAAAGATCGAATGGGATGTGCTTACGGAAGAAGTGGATGCCGCCTACATGGACAGACAGTTATCTCCGGCAGATATCGTGCTGCCCATCATTGCCGATTCATCTCAGCTGGAAGCGATTTATGAGGCGGTGCACGACAAGACTTTTATCCTGCACGGCCCTCCGGGAACCGGAAAGTCCCAAACGATAACGAACATCATCGCCAACGCGCTTTATAAGGGTAAACGAGTCTTATTTGTTGCCGAGAAGATGGCAGCCCTCTCCGTCGTCCAAAACAGACTGGCGGCGATAGGACTTGCTCCGTTCTGTCTGGAAATTCACTCCAACAAGACAAAGAAATCCACTGTCATCTCGCAACTAAAGGAGACAACCGAAATCATCAGACGAACTCCTCCCGAAGAGTTCAGGAAGGAAGCCGAACGCCTGCTGAAGTTACGAACGGAACTAAACAAATACATCGAAGCCTTACACAAGGAATATCCTTTCGGGCTTTCCCTCTATGATGCGATCATCCACTACCAGTCAACAGACGTTGAACCCTGCTTCGATATCCCGTCATCTTATCTGGACGATCTGGACAAGGATCGATTCTCACATTGGGAAGATGCCATCGAATCTTTGGTCAGTACCGCCAATGCTTGCGGCCACCCGCATCTTCACCCATTGACAGGGATTTACATTCGGGAATATTCGTCCGCCATCAAAGAGGAAGCCTCCCAAACGCTCGCCACTTTCATCGGCTTATTGACTGCCATACAGTCAAAACTGCCTGTCTTTTCCGCTTTACTGGAAGATACGGACATTCATCCCACCCGCAAGGATTTCGATATAATCACCGCCATTATCCGGAAAATACTCGATATTCCGGAACTGACGCCCGAACTGCTGACCACTCCTTTATTAAATGAAACACTGGAAGAGTACCGGAAAGTGACGGAGCACGGCAGGAAACGCGATGAAATCAAAGCAGAAATAGAAAACGGATTCACCAAAGAAGTACTGAAGATAAACGCCGGCCCCATGCTGGCCGAATGGAATCGGGTATCCGCCCAATGGTTTCTCCCACGGTATTTCGGACAAAGAAAAATAAAAAAGGCAATTCGTCCCTACGCTCTGCAGCCGGTAGAGCCGGAGACAGTCCAACCTCTGCTCCATCAGGTCATCCGGTATCAGGAAGAGCTTGATTTTACAGACAGATACACCGCCAAGCTGCCTTCTTTATTCGGAAGATTCGGAAGAGACGAAGAGTGGGACATCATCGATCAGATCATCCATGAGGTATCTTCGCTTCATTCCCTGTTACTGAGTTATTCAAAAGATGTGGCGAAAACATCCCGGATCAAACAGAATTTAGCGTTACAACTGACGGAAGGTATCCGGACATTCAGAGATATCCATTCTCATTCTCTGAATGAATTGCATCAGCTGGCCGACACGCTTACGGCAACCGAGCAACGGCTTTCCACCACTCTGGGCATAACCGTAGAGACGCTTTATACAAACTCCGCCGACTGGATCGGTATCGCCCTACAGCAAGCCGGAACATGGAAAGAAAATCTGGACAAACTCAAAGACTGGTATCAATGGATTCAATCCTACAACAAGCTGAACGAACTAGGTATCGGATTTATCGCAGAAGAATATAAGGAAAAGAATATTCCTACGGACCTGCTCACCGGCAGCTTCCGCAAGAGTTTCTACCAAGCCGTCATTCACTATATCATCGCCAAAGAACCGACGCTGGAATTATTCAACGGCAAGATATTCAATGATATTATAACCAAATACAAGCAGGTATCCGCCAACTTCGAGGACATTACCAAAAAGGAACTGTTCGCCAAACTGGCTTCCAACATTCCGTCCTTCACCCACGAAGCCATTCAAAGTTCAGAAGTCGGAATATTACAAAAGAATATACGCAATAATGCACGCGGAATATCCATCCGCAAGTTATTCGATCAGATACCTACCCTGCTGTCGCGTATGTGTCCTTGCATGCTGATGAGCCCTATATCGGTTGCCCAATATATCGACACCGATGCGGACAAATTCGACTTGATCGTCTTCGACGAAGCTTCACAGATGCCGACTTACGAAGCGGTAGGCGCCATCGCCCGAGGCAAGAATGTAGTCATCGTAGGCGACCCCAAACAGATGCCGCCTACCAGCTTCTTCTCCGTCAACACCATTGACGAAGACAACATCGAGATGGAAGATCTGGAAAGTATCCTTGACGACTGCCTTGCTCTCTCTATCCCTTCCAAATACCTGCTGTGGCATTATCGAAGCAAGCACGAAAGTCTTATCGCTTTCAGCAACTCCGAATATTACGATAATAAGCTGATGACTTTCCCGTCACCGGACAACATCGAATCGAAAGTCAGAATGGTCGCCGTAGACGGTTATTATGACAAAGGAAAATCCCGTCAGAACCAAGCGGAAGCGCAAGCCGTAGTAGACGAAATAGCGAGAAGGCTGAGAAGCGAAGAATTAAGGAAAAAGAGTGTGGGGGTAGTCACTTTCAGTGTGGTTCAGCAGGCGTTGATAGAAGATTTGTTATCCGATCTCTTCATCTTCCACCCCGAACTGGAAACCTTTGCGCTGGAATGTGAAGAACCCCTGTTCATCAAGAACCTTGAAAATGTGCAGGGAGACGAACGGGATGTGATACTGTTCTCCGTCGGCTATGGCCCCGATGCCGAAGGGCGCGTCAGCATGAACTTCGGTCCGTTGAACCGTGCGGGAGGTGAAAGACGGTTGAACGTAGCCGTCTCCCGTGCCCGATACGAAATGATCATCTTCTCTACGCTGAGATCGGACATGATCGATCTGAACCGGACTTCTTCTATCGGAGTAGCCGGACTGAAACGCTTCCTTGAATATGCGGAGAAAGGAACCAAGCGCATACTGAATACCTCGACCAGCATCCAGCCCTCGGAAGAAGAAACTTCCATCGAGAAGATTATTGCCGACAAGTTGCGTTCTTTGGGATATACCGTACATACCGATATAGGCTGTTCCGGATACAAGATCGATATAGGCATTGTCGATACTCAGAACCCGTCCAACTACCAATTAGGCATTATCTGTGACGGAAAGAACTACAGACGTACCAAGACTGTCCGCGACCGGGAAATTGTTCAAAATAATGTACTCAAAGCACTGGGATGGAATATCTGCCGTATATGGACGATGGACTGGTGGGAAAAGCCGGATGAAGTGATTGCATCCATACAGACAGCGATTGTACAGGGAATGAAAGCCGCCAAACCGGTCGCAGTACAGGAAAAACAAGAAAAAGGAGAAGAAAGGGTGCAGGAAAAGCCGATGCAGCTAAAGTCCGCATACACAAGCCCCTCTCCTATCTTTGTACAAAATTATAATAGTACTAAAGTAAGTTCATACCACTACGCCTCCGACGATATCTTCGCTGCCGAGAACAAGCCCATTCTTATCGCCCAAATCCGGAAGATAGTGGAGAATGAAGCTCCGATCAGTAAAGCCTTGCTTGGAAAGAAGATTCTGTCCGAATGGGGAATCAGCCGTCTGGGGCCACGAATAGATGCTTACTTGGAGACAATCTTCGACACATTACATCTCTACCGCATAGAACATGACGGTCTTGTCTTCTGCTGGAAAGATGAAGCGCAATACCGTTCTTATACGGAGTACCGTCCCGATTCCGACCGGGATGCAGCAGACCTGCCACCCGAAGAGACAGCCAATGCCATCCGGCAGATATTAACCGACTCCATCAGTCTGCCCCTGCCGGACCTGACAAAAGCATGCGCACAGATATTCGGTTTTGCCCGCATGGGTTCAAACATCGAAGCATCCATGCTCAGAGGTATTCAGGAAGCGGTGAAAAAGAATTATGCCAGAGTGGAAAACGGACGGGCAACGATCATCGGTTAATACGGAACGGCAGGCACAAACAGCCACCGCCATCCGTCAAGAACCATTCTGCAGACGTTTCAGAGCAACGATAGAATCGGATACATACGTGTTATCCGGTTCTACGGAACGCCAATAACAAAGCGATCCTATCAACCGTTTCAGATAGGCAGGATCATGGGAACCGATTCTGCGTTGATGTTCCGCCAGTCCCTTCGTCAGAATGAAATAGACATTCTTGCGAATCTCTCTCTTTCGGGCTTTAGGAATGGTCAGCTTCACACCGGAGCTGACGGATACGCCCGTGATTATCTTCCTGTCATACTCGTTCATAAAACGGGTTTTCTGATGATTCGGTTCAAACTTCTCTTCCCTGATGATTTCCTTGACCCGGGCAAGCACCTGCTCTTTCGGAAAGACATCGCCCGAAAAGGTAAGGTCGTCGGCATAACGACTGTAAGTCAGCCCGAATTCTTCCGCCATCGCCGCCAGTTTCCTGTCCATCTCATAAGCGATGATGTTGCTCAGCACCGGACTGGTAGACGCTCCTTGCGGCAAATGCCGACGCATACAACACAACTCGCCCAGCACTTTCGATATATTCTTCGGATAACCGATCTTTTCGAAAGTCTTCTTCACCCTCGGACTGCGTATGGAAATAAAGAAATCGTGGATGTCCGTCTTCAAGACATAGCGTTTTCCCAAATGGGGACGGACGTTATCGACAATGGAATGCTGACGCCGGAATCCCGTAGCGGCAGGATGCACATTTACAGACAGTAATATACGGTGATAAATAGTATCTTGAATGGCTTTCAGCTCCTTGTCCGGAGCAGAGATCATACGGTATCCTCCTCTCCGCTTTCTGATCCAGAATTCCCGATAATGGCCGGAGACATCTTGCAGTATCCCTTTCAACCTCATCTCTTCTATTCCGAGCAGATTGGCGCACCATACAACCGCTTCCTCGTCAAATTCGGGAGCAGCCTTCTCTCTGGGGACAGTCGCCCCTAAAGCGTGCCTGAGCCAAGCACCATGTTCCCATTTGTTTTTGGAAGTCTCTTCGTTAGTAGTATTACCGCTGCCTGTTGCTTTCCATCTTTTGTATCCTTCCTGCTTCCGGCTCGAAGAAATCATTTTATAAACCAGAAAACCGGTAACAATAAGTATCGTAATTAAAATTCCGTCCATCTTGTTGTTGCATATATAAAAAGGAGAAGAAGAGGACGAGATTTTACTAAAATAAATTTAGGTATTTATACCTAGGTATTTATTTTCTAGGAAAACACCTGTGCCTGCGAGGCGACTACACCTCTTATCTGCTAAATTTTTCCTCATCCTCTTCCTTACAAAGATATGTATTTTACACACATTATGCAATTATTACAAAGAAAAACTATCGGTTGAACAACTCGAAAGTAAATTTACATCCGATCCCGCTGAATTTCCAGTTCTCACTGCTGACGAATACTCCCACATCAAAGACGTGCGTACCGATACCGTAGCCCACTTCAAGGTAAGGCTGAAGGTGCGGCATAGAGAGCGCACTGATATAAAGACGTTCGTTCTGTACATAACGGGTATATTTCATCAAATGCCGGAGAATGAGGAAAGGAGCCTCATAAGTGAAATGTCCGCGTACATAGCGGCGGGAGGAGTTATACCAACGTCCGTCGAGCACTTGAAATACACCGCCGATTTCATCATTCCACCCCACCGGCAGATTATGACGGGCAAAATTGGCAAAGTCCACAAAGTACAGTTCATCCTGATTGGTGAACATACCAAATCCGAAACGATAATAAATATTTCGCATCAGCCCCAGCTGAATCTTATGCTGAAGGTCAAATTCCACCCGTTCATATTCTCCGGTACTTTTGAATACTCCCTCTATTCCCCGTTCATAGTCTACCGAAAACGTCGGGTAGTCAGAGCGCAGATTGATCTTACGCTTTCCGTTCATATAGTAATAAAGCGCCGGAGTCCATTCCACCCGGATGCGCGGGGCGAAACTGATATAGGTATTTCTGAACCGTTCCATAAATTCCGGCGGAGGCATCGGATAGTCACCCGTAATCACAAAACGGGATTTCTCGACGGCCGTTCTCTTGTGTGCCGAGAAACCGAGGCTGATATCCAGTCCGTTGGTTATTTCAAAACTATGACGGAAGTTGAAATACAAGTCCTTGAAATAATCCAGATGAATGAGGTCGAAATTAAAGATACTGTCCGGCATCGCTTTCAACTCGTCCAGCATCTTACTGCTATAGATGCGGTTACCATTACCCACGCTCAGCCGGAAGAAGCCCCGTTTCTGCGGCCAGTACTCAAAGTCGGCATTCAACGACCAGTAGAACTCTTTCCGTGTAAAGTTATAACCCAGTTTGGGTACGATGCGGAGCCACTTGTCGCCTCTGAAAATCCGGTTGTAACGGAAATCCTGCCGGTATGATAATCCGTTGCTTCCGCTATAGCTGAACAAAAGCGGATTGATAAACGGCGAGAAGCGGACACTTCCGATATTGGACAGGTTGAATTTATAATCTTCCACCATCAGGTCGCCCATCGTTCCCCAAAAAGCCTGACTCTTGGATTTCTGTTGCACCGACACGGTATCCCGCCTGTATGTATAATCTTTGTAAAGTTGCTTTTCTCCTTCACTCAAAGGGATGGGGCGTAGCACGCCGAACGTGGACGCATCTGTTTTATAGGCATTCGTATCGCACTGCAAGGAGAATGATTCCGACAGATTATACTTTTTCTTCTCTTTCTTCCGAACCTTTCTTTCTTTCAGTTCTATCGATTTATAGTCCAGCGAGGCGGTATAATTACCGTCCACCTTATTGCCCAGGAACTTAAAAAGGGCCTCCACGTCATAACGTACCGGGAGAAACTCATCTTTCTTTCCTACTTCCCCCATCTTGATCCAGCAAGTGAACGTAATCAGTTCCGACCGTCCCGAAAAACGTATTTCACGCACGCTCCATACATTGCTGCTGACAATCATATAGCCGCCCACCAGCTGGTCGCTCTTGGTACGGGGAATGAAACGTATCCGGTAGTCGAGATTATTGGGATCGCCCATCACACTGTCTATCCGGTATTTGTAGTATTTCTGCCCGTTCTTGGCAAGCGGAGACAGCAAGCGTTCGTCATTCAGAAGAGAAGATGAGTAGATATTGACACTAAAATATTCAAGCAATCCCGGCAATCCCCTGTTTCCTCTCACGGTGCCTTGCGATGCCTTTACTTTTTGGTCATAGATATTGGGAGCTGTATAATGCAGGTCACTGTACGTTTCGAGCAAGTATTCACGTACCCCTTTCTGCAAGCGAAACATCGAAGGAACATACCGGAGGATAAAATTCTTCTTCTGAATATTCATCTTACCTTTTATATATAGGTTCGCGCGATAGTCGCTCACTATACTTTCATAAGAGGGAGCAAAAGTCATGACACGCTCAATGATGGAATCAGCAGATATCTCCTGACTTGTATAAGGATTAAGAACAAGATTAGCTGCCCCCTTCGGAATAAAAGAGAACAAGCACAACATACATCCTATCAATATCTTATATTTCAATCGTCGTATCTCCTTGTTTATTGTAGGCAAATATAAAAAAGAATATCGAAAAGCAAGGGAATTAAGCTGCAAAAAAGAGTTAGCAAGGAAAATCCTTTCCTTATGCAATGCATACCTTCAGTTTTCATTGACACTTTTCCATTGAAACTAAACTAAAGGATAATTATCGTTTAGTTTAGGTACCGCTTTAAGCCAAATACTATGAGACGGGATTTAACCTCCCGCAAATGCACGTGCAAACATAAACATTCTGTCCCACTTCTTTCAAAGATTGAAAAGAAACGGGACAGAACAATATTATATAAACAATGACTATTTACAACTTCTGAATATCTTCAGGTGACAATCCGGTAGCTTTTTGGATTGCCGCTATATCCAAACCCATTGTTTTCAGATTCCGGGCTATTTCAATGCGACCTTCTTCCAGTCCTTCCACACGTCCTTTTTGCAAACCTTCTTCCAATCCTTCTTCCAATCCTTCCATACGACCTTCCATACGACCTTCCATGCGACCTTCCAGTTTAGCTCCATCCAGTACATCATTCTGTATCATTATAGCACTCAGGTGTTCATCATAAGCATGCCGCTCTTCCGGAGACATATTGTAATAAATAAGTTTTTTGCGGGCTTCCCCCAACCCGGGGGCTGTCGTATCGGGACGAATACAACCGGTTTTTAAATATTCAATCCATTCCTCCAAAGGCGTCACGGCCACTTTATTGAATTCATTCACACGAATCAGAAAATATTCCGGAAAAACTTCCGCCGGAAGTTTATGGACAAGGGCATCTTTCTCCTTTGTAGTCACTTCAAGACGGTCTCCAGTGTGTACACCGGTGAAATTGTTCTGACCATGATACAGGTAGTCCTCCCCTTTACCAATATCAAAGTAGAGGATGCTGACAGAATATATCTTTTTCACCTCGTAGTAGCGTTCTCCAAGGGAGATATGTTCCGTGATCGCTTTCGCCACCCCATAGAGGATGCGTTCCAGATAATACAGTTCGCGGGTATTCTGAATCTCTACAATGATTATTTCACCTTTACTATTCTTAGCCTTAATATCCACACGGTTGAATTTATCATCGATAGTCTGCTGGTTGCTTTCGCTTTCCAGTAGCTCGATAATCTTCACCTCTTCGCCCAAAAGAACAGTTAAAAGCCCTTCAAGCACGCCAAAGTTTGCCTTTTGGCGGAGAAGCCTCTTTATTGCCCAGTCAAAACGTATATATCGGTCCTGTTGTTCCATATCATTCTCGTTTTTAAGTTATTGCAAAGCTACGATTTTTTTTCTGATTATGGTAAGGAAAAGATTGAAACTATACAGAAAATGAAGTACCCACCATATAGGAATGAATGAAATACAAGATGATTCCCACCATCTTGACCGGTACTATCTGATCTACTTCACAACACTTCTCATAACTAGCTATTTGAAATATTGTGAAACAGATGAACCCCTACAACCTTTATGTAGAATAGAGTCTAATTTGCTACGTGAAGAAATGAAAGAAGTCATGGCCCGCAGAAACGCTTACCAACCCAAATTGAACCTATTTATTCTTATAGTCAAATAGCTCATGGATAAAGCATTCATATTTGTAAAGAAATGGTTCAAATCATTACGAAGACAGACCAAACTTGTTCGGGATATAAATCCAATAGCTTTATTGATTGACAACAACAGGATATATATCTGTATGTAAACCATTTAGAGTTTCCATCAATTTCTCACTTTGGAAACTATCGTTTCTCGGTGAGGGAACGGGCGTTCCTTTTAAAGGGAACTGGAGTTTCCAAGGCAGGAAACTGACACTGGACTTATATGATGGGATTTCCACAGAAGAACTAGTAAAGACTGACATCAGTATATCAACAAAAGTTACCTTCACCTGCTTTTATTTTCCGCTTTATTCTTGCCCCAAAAGAAAAATGTTGTATCTTTGTTATGCATTTCATACCAGAAGGCGGGGAAACCTGCCAATCCTCGTGGCAGGCATTTTTATGCCTGTCCACGTTCATATCTATATGGCGGTTCCGTACCCCCGTGTAGAATGTTAATGCATCTACTGCCTTCTGGTGAAATGCAACGGGAAAGGCGGAACCGCTCTTATTATTTTAGAAAATCTTCGCCTACCACACATTCATAATCACTATTATGGAAACAGAACAAGTTGCCGTTCAACCAACGGTGGGAAGTATCACACAAGCTCCCAAAAATGTATTTGTTGTTAATGACAGAGAATTAAAGGACTTCTACCTCAAATTCGCCCTCTTCCTGATCCCGGATTCCTGCTCCGTAAACCGCACTGAATTCGAAATGCTAAACATTCTGTTGAAAGAGCTGAAGAAAATTGTGGGAGCACTCACCCACCTCACCATGCACGCTTGGGATGATGGCATGGCAGAAATCCTGCTCTCCTGCGGTGCCTACTCCATACAGGACGACTTAAACAAAAAAACGCGTATGCAAATGAACGCCTCGATGGGGAAGCACCTACAGTTCCTCACCCAAATGGCTATGGACAGTCCTGTAATGAAGCTGCTATACAGAAACATGAACAAGCATTATATGCAGGTAGAAATGTTAGTTAAACAGATGGCTGCGGAAATCGACCGACAGAAAAACAAGGACGGACAACAGGAAATACTGGAATCCATCTCTTAATCGGTTATAATCAAAAAGCGCCATGATGGGCAAAAGGTGATTCAGAGACGAATCAATCCTATAAAGAGGGGGTACTCTTCAGAAAAATATATCATTTTCCGAAAATACCCCCTTTAAAATAGGGGTACTTTCAGAAAAAACATATAATTTTGCGCCATCAACCGATAAAAAGAAGACGATTTATGTCAAAAATGAGATTTTACGCCTTACAAGAACTTTCCAACCGGAAGCCGCTGGAAGTTACTGCCCCTTCCAACAAACTCTCTGATTATTATGGTAGCCACGTATTTGACCGCAAGAAGATGCAGGAGTATCTTCCGAAGGAAGCCTATAAGGCTGTTACCGATGCAATCGAAAAAGGTACACCGATCAGCCGTGAAATAGCCGACCTGATTGCCAATGGCATGAAGAGCTGGGCTAAGTCGCTCAACGTCACCCACTACACACACTGGTTTCAGCCGCTGACAGACGGAACTGCCGAAAAGCATGACGGCTTTATCGAATTTGGCGAAGACGGCGGAGTCATTGAACGATTCTCCGGAAAGCTGCTGATTCAGCAAGAACCGGACGCCTCCTCTTTCCCTAATGGCGGTATCCGTAATACATTCGAAGCTCGCGGATATACCGCATGGGACGTTTCTTCTCCGGCATTCGTAGTAGATACCACGCTCTGTATCCCTACGATTTTTATCTCTTACACAGGCGAAGCACTGGATTACAAGACTCCGCTTCTGAAAGCACTTGCCGCCGTAGACAAGGCTGCCACGGATGTTTGCCAGCTATTCGACAAGAACGTAACACGCGTCTTTACCAACTTAGGATGGGAACAGGAATATTTCCTCGTAGACTCCTCCTTATATAATGCACGTCCCGACCTTTGTCTGACCGGACGTACCTTGATGGGACACTCTTCCGCCAAAGACCAACAGTTGGAAGACCACTATTTCGGCTCCATTCCTCCACGTGTCACCGCATTTATGAAGGAACTAGAAATCGAATGTCACAAACTGGGCATCCCTGCCAAGACCCGTCACAACGAAGTAGCTCCCAACCAGTTCGAGCTGGCTCCCATCTTCGAAAACTGCAACCTGGCAAACGACCATAACCAGCTTGTCATGGACTTGATGAAGCGTATCGCACGCAAGCATCACTTCAATGTATTGCTGCACGAAAAACCATATAGCAGCGTTAACGGCTCCGGCAAACATAATAACTGGTCGCTCTGCACCGACACCGGCATCAACCTGTTTGCCCCCGGAAAGAACCCGAAAGGCAATATGCTGTTCCTTACTTTCCTGGTAAATGTACTGATGATGGTATACAAGAATCAGGATCTGCTGCGTGCCTCCATCATGAGTGCCAGCAACAGCTACCGCCTGGGAGCGAACGAAGCTCCTCCCGCCATCCTCTCCTGCTTCCTCGGTTCACAGCTCTCGGCAACCCTCGACGAAATCGTACGCCAAGTAGGAAACGAGAAGATGACACCGGAAGAAAAGACTACGCTGAAACTAGGAATCGGACGTATCCCGGAAATCCTGCTCGATACCACCGACCGCAACCGTACTTCTCCTTTCGCCTTCACCGGAAACCGCTTTGAGTTCCGTGCCGCCGGCTCTTCTTCCAACTGTGCCGCCGCCATGATCGCCATCAACGCTGCCATGGCCAACCAGTTGAACGAATTCCGCGCATCAGTGGAGAAACTGATGGAAGAAGGAGTGGGCAAAGACGAAGCTATCTTCCGCCTGCTGAAAGAAACAATCATCGCTTCCGAAGCCATCCGCTTTGAAGGCGACGGTTACTCCGAAGAATGGAGACAGGAAGCTGCCCGCCGCGGACTGACCAACATCTGCCACGTGCCGGAAGCGCTGATGCACTACGTAGACAACCAGTCGAAATCGGTACTGATCGGCGAACGCATCTTCAACGAAACCGAACTGAACAGCCGTCTCGAAGTAGAACTGGAAAAATACACCATGAAGGTACAGATCGAGGGACGTGTATTGGGCGACCTCGCCATCAACCACATCGTACCGACGGCTGTCACCTACCAAAACCGGCTGCTGGAGAATCTGTGCAAAATGAAAGAAATCTTCTCTCCGGAAGAATACGAAGTATTGAGTGCCGACCGCAAAGAACTGATTCGTGAAATCTCGCACCGGGTGACTTCCATCAAAGTACTGGTACGCGAAATGACCGAAGCCCGGAAAGTAGCCAATCACAAAGAGAACTACAAAGAGAGAGCATTCGAATACGAAGAAAAAGTGCGTCCTTACCTCGATAAAATCCGCGATCATATCGACCATCTGGAGATGGAGGTAGACGACGAAATATGGCCGCTGCCCAAGTACAGGGAACTCTTGTTCACCAAATAAAAAACTCCTGAAGATTGCACGAAAGAACCTACTTTTGTGCAATCTTTTTATAGATTCGTTCATTTTCTCATTTTTTCTTTCTACTTTTGTGCTGTATAACACAGTTTTGTAGCACCCATGGTAAAAATGAACATGTCAGACATCGATATTTCGGAACCATTATCCGATTTGTTAGCTCCTTTGAATAACGAACAAAGGGAGTTTCTGATGAACAATTATACGATACAGACCTACAAAAAGAACGAAACCATCTACTGCGAAGGGGAGACTCCCTCCCATTTGATGTGCCTCATTACCGGCAAAGTCAAAATCTTCAAAGATGGTGTAGGAGGTAGAAGTCAGATTATCCGCATGATTAAACAGCGGGAATACTTTGCGTACCGTGCATACTTCGCAAAGGAAGACTTCGTAACTGCCGCCGCCGCTTTCGAACCTTCTGTTATCTGTCTCATCCCCATGACTGCCATCACCACGCTGGTCGCTCAAAACAACGATTTAGCCATGTTTTTTATCCGCCAGCTTTCTATCGATCTCGGCATTTCCGACGAACGTACCGTCAGCCTGACACAGAAACATATCCGCGGACGTCTGGCAGAATCGCTGATTTTCCTCAAAGAGAGCTATGGCCTGGAAGAAGACGGATCGACATTGAGTATTTATCTTTCCCGTGAAGACCTCGCAAATCTGTCGAACATGACCACCTCGAACGCTATCCGTACCTTATCACAGTTCGCTACGGAGCGTCTGATCACCATCGACGGAAGAAAGATCAAGATCATCGAAGAAGAAAAACTCAAGAAAATAAGCAAGATAGGATAATACAGACCTTATACGATCATAAAAAGTGATCTGAAACTTTAACTGGAAGCCGATGTTCGTCACATCGGCTTTTTTATTTCTATACTGTTGGAACTTATCAATTAAACAAGTACATTTGTCCTGTCAATATATTAATAACTTAACACAATTTCAGACCATGAAGAAAAGTATTTCCCTTCTTCTTTTGTCCTTGCTCATGATTACCCCCAGTTGTCAGAAGCCAAAAGAAGTGACGAACGAGTACAACATCGTTCCGCAACCCAACCAACTTGTTCCCAAAGAAGGCCGCTTCGAACTGAGCAACAAGGTCCGGCTGGTAGTTCCATCCGATGCTCCGGAAGTTAAAAAGGTAGCCGACGGCTTTGCCGAACAGCTGAAACAGACTGCCGGAATCTCTCTGACAGAAGCCGAGAGCGTGGATGGAAAGCCTGCTATCAGCTTTGTCGTACAGGAAGGTATGCCCAAAGAAGGTTACAAGCTGTCTGTCACCCCCACCCTTATTACAGTCACAGCTTCCCAGCCAAATGGATTTTTCTATGGTGTGCAGACTATTTATCAGCTTCTTCCTCCCGCCGTATACGGAAAAGAGCTGAAGAAGAAAGCCGACTGGTCTGTCCCGGCTGTAGAGATCGAAGACGCTCCCCGCTTTGTACATCGCGGACTGATGCTGGACGTTTGCCGTCATTACGCACCGATAGAGTATATCTACAAGTTTATCGACCTGCTGGCAATGAACAAGATGAACGTTTTCCACTGGCATCTGACGGACGATCAGGGATGGAGAATCGAAATCAAGAAATATCCGAAACTGACAGAGATAGGTTCCAAACGCGAAAAGACGCTGGTAG
Source organism: Bacteroides thetaiotaomicron (assembly GCA_019412825.1). Lineage (GTDB taxonomy): Bacteria > Bacteroidota > Bacteroidia > Bacteroidales > Bacteroidaceae > Bacteroides > Bacteroides thetaiotaomicron_A. The sequence continues at coordinate 142,953 of DXOL01000015.1, forward strand.
ATTATTATTATGTAAACTATCCGCAAGTATTCGACGGAATAGAACACGGAGGATATTACACACAGGAACAGATAAAAGAGGTGGTAGCTTATGCTGCAAGCAAATATATCAATGTAATCCCCGAAATAGAAATGCCGGGTCATGCGTTGGCGGCTTTGGCTGCATATCCCGAATTGTCCTGTGATTCTACACAGACATATAAGGTATGTCCTACATGGGGCGTGTTCGAACAGGTATTCTGTCCGAGCGAGACTACTTTCAAATTCTTTGAAGGAGTCATGGACGAGGTAATCGAATTATTCCCCAGCGAGTACATTCATATCGGAGGAGACGAATGCCCCAAAACAGCCTGGAAGAACAGTGCTTTCTGCCAGCAGTTGATTCGTCAGTTAGGCTTGAAGGATGACGTGACTCCCAGCAAAGTGGACGGAGTGAAGCACAGCAAGGAAGATAAACTGCAAAGTTACTTCGTTACCCGCATGGAAAAATACCTGAACGGCAAAGGACGCAATATCATCGGCTGGGACGAGATTCTGGAAGGCGGTCTGGCTCCGAACGCCACTGTCTTGTCATGGCGTGGCGTTGAAGGCGGATTGAACGCAGCCAAAGCAGGACACAACGCAATCATGGCTCCCATGCCTTATGCTTATCTGGACTTCTATCAGGAAGATCCGGAAATTGCCCCGACTACCATCGGCGGATACACAACGCTGAAGAAGACTTATAGCTACAATCCTGTTCCGGATGATGCCGACGAACTGGTGAAAAAGCATATCATCGGTATGCAAGGCAACCTCTGGAGAGAATATATGAAGACTTCCGACCGGGTAGATTATCAGGCCTTCCCACGTGCGATGGCAATCGCGGAAACGGGATGGACACTGGACGCCAACAAAAACTGGAAGAGTTTCTGCGAACGCATGGTTACGGAATTTGAGCGCCTGGAAGTCATGGATACCAAACCCTGCCTCAACTTCTTCGACGTAAACATCAATACTCATGCGGATGAAAACGGTCCGTTGATGGTAATGCTGGAAACATTCTACCCGAATGCGGAAATCAGATACACCACAGACGGCAGCGAACCGACTTACGGTTCTACACTGTATGAACAGCCTTTCGTGCTTGAAGGAAACATCAACCTGAAAGCTGCTGCCTTTAAAGATGGCAAAATGCTGGGCAAAGTTACCAACAAGCCATTGTATGGTAATCTGCTAGCGGGAAAACCATTTACCGTCAATTATACAATGGGATGGACAGGCGATATTTTCGGCGACAATGATGTATTGGGAGCTGACAAAACAACTTTCGGTCTGACGAATGGAAAAAGAGGTAACAATGCTTCTTACACTCCGTGGTCCAGTTTCGCAATCGTAGAAGGTAAAGACTTGGAATTCATCGTCCATCTGGACAAACCGACGGAAGTAAGAAAAGTGGTCTTCGGCTCCTTGTTTAATCCTGCCATGAGAATGCTCCCCGCCGGAGGAGTTGCCGTAGAAGTATCTGCCGACGGACAGCAATATACTCAGATAGCCGAAAAAGTATTGAAGCATGATTGTCCGGAAACGGGAAGAATCGCATTCACCGACTCTATCGAATTTGAACCGACACAAACCACTTTCCTGAAAGTCAAAATCAAGAATGGCGGTACCTTGCGCAATGGCGTCAATTTCGAAAAGAACAACGGTCCGGAAGTCATTCCTGCCGAATTGTGGATAGACGAAATCGAGGCATATTAATGCCTGTGACATAACAAAAAAACGGTGGACATTCAGCTTATTGCTCATGTCCACCGTTTTTTTATTGATTCAGTTCTTATCTATTCCATGCAAAGCATTTCGCCTTGCTTCATCTTTAAATAATTCCTTTTGCAGAGAGATAACGTTCTGCTTCGATAGCAGCCTTACAGCCACTTCCTGCTGCTGTAATAGCCTGACGGTAATGCGGATCAGCCACATCTCCCGCTGCGAATACTCCGGGAACTTTCGTACGGGGGCTGTCACCATCTGTAATAATGTAACCCACTTCGTCAGTGTCGATATACTCTTTGAAAATATCCGAATTCGGTTTGTGACCGATAGCCAGGAAGAAACCGTCGATAGGCAGACTGTAACGTTCTTCGTCCGATTCGCCCCAACGCTTCACGACATTCATACCTTCTACGCCGTTGTCACCAAACAGGCCGACTACATTGTGTTCGAAAAGTACTTCAATCTTCTCGTGCTTCTGCACACGTTCCTGCATAATCTTCGATGCACGCAGGTAAGGTTTGCGAACCACCAGATATACTTTGGATGCCAGACCAGCCAGATAGATCGCTTCCTCACAGGCTGTATCTCCACCGCCCACCACTGCAACGACCTTCTTCCGGTAGAAGAAACCGTCACAAGTAGCACAAGCGCTGACTCCCATTCCGGCGTATTTCTTTTCGTCTTCCAGTCCCAGGTATTTGGCCGTAGCTCCGGTAGAGATGATCAATGCTTCCGCTTCAATCACCTTATCGCCGTCAATCGTTATTTGATAAGGAGCCTTGCTCAAATCTGCCGCTGTCGCAATACCAAAACGGACGTCTGTTCCGAAACGGCTGGCTTGCGCACGCAAATCTTCCATCAACTGCGGACCACTGATTCCTTCCGGATAACCGGGGAAGTTCTCCACATCCGTAGTAGTCGTCAACTGACCACCGGGCTGCAATCCTTCATAAAGCACCGGACAAAGGTTAGCACGTCCTGCATAGATCGCTGCCGTATATCCGGCAGGTCCTGAGCCTATAATCAGGCATTTTACTTTTTCTATTTCTGCCATTTTATTGTTATATTATTGTTTTATTATTCCAACTATCTCGTCTCTTACTCAAAAGAATATTCTATCGTAAGTCTATCACTTCGGCAGTGGGGTATGCCTTCCGGTTGAAAGTGAAAACATGATCCGCATAATCCAGTCCGGTCTGATAAGCTGTCACGGTAATCTCATTACGCGTTTTCTGACCACGTTGCTGAAGCTGAATGTAAACCGGTTCATACGTACTCTTCGTCACATAAAGCGTAATGCTTTCCAACTCTTGCTTTTTATCATTGGCAGTCAGAATCACTTCCCAAACAGCTTTACCCTGATATGTCTTCACAGTTCCCAATTTATAAGAAAACCCTTTCTGATACATATAAAGAAAGGTATACGGATTGATCTGCTGCAACTCTTCCTGAGTAGGATTGCTGACATTCACTTCATCATTTCTCACCATGTAGCTCCACTGTGTTTTCCCGTCAAACCAAGTGGTGGTCTCGGAGGTCTTCAGCATAAACTTCTCGCCCTTCAACTGGATGATACCGTTCTCCCGTCCTTCCAGACGACCGTCATTGACAGCCTTCAAGGTAAAATCGGCCCTCACACCACCTGCCTTCTTAAACGCTTCGGCTGTCTTTTCCAAAACAGCTTTAGCCTGCGACTGCTGTTGTTGAGCAATCACAGGCAGTGACAGTAAAGCTATTAAAACACTAAAAATGTATTTTCTCATTTGATTAATAAACGATTGATTACTGTAAATTGTTCAAACGCATTTCGAGATCATTCTCGTCGACGCAGAGTACGTCACGAGCCTTGCTTCCCTGTGTAGGTCCGACGATTCCCGCCTTTTCAAGTTGATCCATGATACGTCCGGCACGATTGTAACCGATAGCAAATTTACGTTGAATTAACGAAGTGGAACCTTGCTGATGGATGACCACCAAGCGCGCCGCATCCTCAAACAACGGGTCGAGACGTCCCATATCAATGTCGCCCACTTCACTGCCGCTGTCTTCGCTCACATACTCGGGCAGGAAGAACGGAGTAGGATAACTCTGCTGACGGGCAATAAACTTCGTGATCTCCTCCACTTCCGGCGTATCGATAAAGGCACACTGCACACGTACCGGATCAGCACCTTGCAGGAAGAGCATATCCCCCTTACCAATCAGGCGGTTTGCCCCCGGACGGTCAAGAATCGTACGGGAGTCCATCATGGCGGATACACGGAACGCAATACGTGCCGGGAAGTTCGCCTTGATCGTACCTGTAATGATATTCGTTGTCGGACGCTGCGTAGCGATGATCATATGAATGCCGACCGCACGTGCCAACTGCGCAATACGGGCAATCGGAAGTTCCACTTCCTTACCGGCAGTCATGATCAAATCTCCGAACTCGTCGATTACCACCACGATATACGGCATAAACTTATGTCCCTTCTCCGGATTGAGGCGGCGGTTGATAAACTTCTCATTATACTCCTTGACATTACGCACATGGGCCATCTTCAAGAGGTCATAGCGCGTATCCATTTCCACACAAACAGAATTCAGCGTTTGCACTACCTTGGTCACGTCCGTAATAATCGGTTCGCCTCCATCAGGAAGTTTGGCCAGAAAATGATTTTCAATGACGGAATAAATGCTGAACTCCACCTTCTTCGGGTCGACCAGCACAAATTTCAGTTCAGCCGGATGCTTCTTATATAATAAGGAGGTAATGATTGCATTCAAGCCGACAGACTTACCCTGACCGGTAGCACCTGCCACCAACACGTGCGGCATCTTGCAGAGGTCGAACATAAATACTTCGTTCGTGATCGTCTTACCCAGTACAATCGGCAAGTCAAATCTGGATTCCTGGAACTTCTTGCTTCCGATCACGCTCTGACCGGATACAATCTTCGGATTCTTGTTCGGAACTTCAATACCGATGGTTCCCTTACCCGGTATCGGAGCAATGATACGAATACCATCCGCCGACAAGCTCAGGGCGATATCATCCTCCAAGCCACGAATCTTCGAGATACGCACACCCTGTTCGGGAGTGATTTCATAAAGAGTCACCGTAGGACCTACCGTAGCTTTGATCGTACTGATTTCAATGCCAAAGCTGTGCAATGTATTAATGATACGGTCTTTATTCGCATTCTGCTCGTCCATGTCAATCGTCGGATCGTCATTCTCAAAATGCTTCATCAAGTCGATTGTCGGGAAACGGTAATTTTCTAGATCCTTCATCGGATTATAAGGTTCTTGCTCCGGACCCTGATATTCTTCTTCCGACGCAGCTGTCTCTACCTGGAATCCGGGTTCATCCTCACCCGGCAATTCATCCTGAGCAGCAGGAGGAACCACATCGCTTACGGTCGGTTCAAAGACCATAGTCACCCCTTCTGCCTCATCAGCAGAAGGAAGTTCGTCGTCCGGTTCCGGTGCGTTGACCGGAGATTCTTCTTTCGGCTCTTCTGCCTGTATATCCATCACGGGAGCAGGAGGAGGTGTTTGCTTATAAGTACGTTTCAGATTGAACTCCACTTCCTGCGGTTGCGAGGTCGTGAACTCCTGTGTTCCTTCTGCCGCAGTCTCCTTTTCTTCTTCTTTCTTCTGACGTTTGAGGAAACTCAGAGCAAAAAGTTTGCGCAACCAGATTACTGTCCGCGCACTTATATATATAAAGAAGCAGACAGCCGTTATCAGCAGAATCATCCATACTCCGGGAACTCCCACCTGCGAAACCAGCCATCGGCTTACATTGTAACCGTGCATACCTCCCAGATAAATGAAAGAATCCTGATAATGATCCATCAAAGCGAAGCCGAAGAACACGGAGAACCAAACCAATAATAATGTACAACCGATAAACCATTTCCACAGACGGACAATGCGCACCCGCATCAGCTTCAATCCTGCCACCGCCAGAAAGACGAGGATAAAGAAAGAAGATATCCCGAAGCAGTCATTTATCAGATAGCTAGCTAGCTGTGCTCCGCGAGATCCGGCATAGTTTTTTACATTATTATTAACTGCCGCAAGGTCTGCCGAGTTGCCGCTGTCGATAATACTTTGGTCGGCCGCCCCCGTAAAGAAGAAGGAAGAAAAAGCCAACAAAAGATAAACGGAAAAGATCACCAACATCAATCCGAGCACAAAATGAACGGTTTCATTCTTAAAAATTGATACAATCTTTCCGGGAGAAGACGGAGTGCGTTCAGCCTCCTTATCTATTTTCTTTTTTGCCATGAGTCTTTATTCTTTAAATAAATTGGAATCCGTATTATAAGCCGCAAAAATAATAAAAAAATAACGAGCAGTACTCTCATTCAATCCTTTTTCTTACCTTTGCGATTCAAATCAATCTGATTATGGAAAAAGAAAGCCAAACGATATTTGAAAAGAATGTGATCGAGTTCGTAACGGTAGCCGCCGAATTTTGCGCATTCCTCGAACGTGCCGAACACATGAAGCGCAAAGCTTTTGTCGACACGTCCTTAAAAATACTTCCCCTGCTCTATCTCAAAGCATCCTTGCTTCCGAAGTGTGAAACAATCGGAGACGAGGCACCCGAAACGTATGTGACAGAGGAAATTTACGAGATTCTGCGTATCAATCTGGCAGGGCTGATGGGTGAAAAGGATGATTATCTGGACGTTTTCGTACAGGATATGGTGTACAGTGACCAGCCTATCAAAAAGTCCGTCTCGGAAGATTTGGCGGATATCTATCAGGATATCAAAGATTTTATTTTCGTCTTCCAGCTGGGACTGAACGAAACCATGAACGACTCGTTGGCCATCTGCCAGGAGAACTTCGGTCTGCTATGGGGACAGAAGCTGGTGAACACTCTGCGTGCCCTTCACGATGTGAAATATAACCAGCAGAATGAGAATGACGAAGAGGACAACGAAGAAGAGAATAACGAACTAAGCGATGACGACTATTGTTGTGAAGAAGACGGATGCCATTGTCATGACGACGATGATCACGATCACGAAGACGGTTGTCACTGCCACGACGACGAATGCCACTGTCACGAGGACGGCTGCCATTGTCGTAATGACGAATAAACGAAAATGATAGTAAGAAGAAGTATAAATAAAGACGAACTAAAGGAACTCCCGAAAACTGTATTTCCGGGACGAATCCATGTGATCCAGTCGGAAGCGGAAACAGAAAAAGCGGTAGCTTACCTGCAATCCCAGCCGATATTGGGTATCGACAGCGAAACGCGCCCATCCTTCACCAAAGGACAAAGTCATAAAGTAGCACTCCTGCAGATTTCTTCGGACGAATGCTGTTTCCTGTTCCGCCTCAACATGACGGGACTTACCCAACCTTTGGTCGACCTGCTGGAAAATCCGGCTGTCATCAAAGTAGGACTGTCGCTCAAAGACGACTTTATGATGCTGCACAAACGTGCACCTTTCACCCAGCAGAGCTGCATCGAACTGCAAGACTATGTACGCCAGTTCGGCATACAGGACAAAAGCCTGCAAAAGATTTATGCCATCCTGTTCAAAGAAAAGATTTCCAAATCACAACGGCTGTCCAACTGGGAAGCGGACGTGCTGAGCGACGGACAGAAACAATATGCCGCCACCGACGCCTGGGCTTGCCTCAACATCTACAACCTGTTGCAGGAACTGAAACGAACCGGCAACTACGAGGTCGAAAGCCTCCCTGTAGAAGAAGAAGTTGACGCAAGTGCTCCCGCCAATCGCTGACAAATAACCGATAAAAGACTAATTAATAACTGATAAAATAGCATTTTAAACAACATGCATAAAGTATACCTCAAACCCGGCAAAGAAGAGTCTTTAAAAAGATTTCACCCCTGGATTTTCTCCGGAGCAATCGCTCGTTTCGATGGAGAACCCGAAGAAGGTGAAGTTGTAGAAGTATACACTTCGAAGAAGGAATTTATAGCCGAAGGACATTTCCAGATTGGAAGTATCGCCGTACGTGTGCTTTCTTTCCGTCAGGAACCTATCGACCACGATTTCTGGAAACGTAAACTGCAAATCGCCTATGATATGCGTTGTGGAATCGGTATCGCAGTCAATCCCACCAATGACACCTATCGTCTCGTACACGGTGAGGGAGACAATCTGCCAGGACTGGTCATCGACATCTACGCCCGGACTGCCGTCATGCAGGCGCACTCTGCAGGAATGCATGTAGACCGCATGAGTATCGCCGAAGCCCTGTCGGAAGTAATGGGTGACAAGATTGAAAATATCTATTATAAATCGGAGACTACGCTGCCCTTCAAGGCAGACCTTTTCCCCGAAAACGGTTTCCTTAAAGGAGGAAGCAGCGATAATATCGCACAGGAATACGGTCTGAAGTTCCATGTAGACTGGCTGAAAGGTCAAAAGACGGGATTTTTCGTAGACCAACGCGAAAACCGTTCGCTACTGGAGCATTATTCAAAAGACCGTTCGGTACTGAATATGTTCTGCTACACCGGCGGTTTCTCCTTCTACGCCATGCGCGGAGGTGCAAAGCTGGTACATTCCGTTGACAGCTCTGCCAAAGCAATCGATCTGACTAACAAAAACGTAGAGCTGAACTTCCCCGCCGATGCCCGCCACGAGGCTTTTGCCGAAGATGCTTTCAAATACCTTGACCGCATGGGCGACCAATATGATTTGATTATCCTCGACCCGCCTGCATTTGCCAAGCATAAGGATGCTTTACGGAATGCCTTGCAAGGTTACCGGAAACTGAATGCCAAAGCATTCGAAAAGATCAAACCGGGCGGCATCCTGTTTACTTTCTCCTGCTCGCAGGTGGTAACCAAGGATAATTTCCGCACGGCTGTGTTTACCGCTGCCGCCATGTCGGGACGTAGTGTACGTATCCTGCACCAGCTTACCCAGCCTGCCGATCATCCGGTAAATATATACCATCCCGAAGGAGAATATCTGAAAGGACTGGTACTCTATGTAGAGTAATATATGTCATAAACACCATGAACTTGCATAAATAAGGGGTGAGTAACAGAAAAATAATAGCTTCAAAGTTAATTAGAGTTAACAAATGGAAGTTTTTCAGCAAAATATCATGTTCTATAACATAAAACCCCTTATATTTGCACTGTGTTTTTCATGGTATTAGATTTAAGGTTAATAAAGATTGGCTGTCTGGGATAGATAGCCTTCTTTTTTTTATATACCTATCCACCCTCTTTTTAGCAGCAATTCTTCACCATTCTTCGCATTTATGGCTTTTTTATCCCCTTTTTATCGATTAACTTGTCCACCCAATCAACGAAAATATTATATTTGCATCTATTATTAACGTAAAAAGAGAAACACAAATTAGAAAAGTCATGAGTATAAAAGTTCGTTTGATCATTATGAACTTCCTGCAATTCTTTGTATGGGGGTCATGGTTAATTTCACTAGGGGGTTACATGGGCAGAGAACTCCACTTCGAAGGAGGGCAGATCGGTGCCATCTTCGCCACCATGGGTATTGCCTCTTTAGTTATGCCCGGCATCATTGGTATTATCGCCGATAAATGGTTCAATGCCGAACGTTTATACGGACTTTGCCACATCGCAGGGGCAGCTTGTCTTTTCTATGCCTCTACTGCCACGAGCTATGACCAGATGTATTGGGCAATGCTGCTCAATTTATTGGTATATATGCCTACCCTGTCGCTGGCCAATACCGTTTCATACAATGCACTGGAACAATATAAATGCGATCTGATCAAGGACTTCCCTCCTATCCGTGTATGGGGAACAATCGGTTTCATCTGCGCCATGTGGGCGGTAGACCTTACCGGATTCAAAAATTCCAGCGCACAACTTTATGTAGGCGGCGCATCCGCACTCTTGCTGGGGTTATACTCTTTCACCCTGCCGGCATGCAAGCCATCCAAGACAGAAAAGAAAACATTGCTTTCTTCCTTCGGACTGGATGCATTCGTATTATTCAAAAGAAAGAAAATGGCTATTTTCTTCCTGTTCTCCATGCTTTTAGGAGCAGCATTGCAGATCACTAACACGTATGGTGACCTTTTCCTCGGCAGCTTTGCCAGTATTCCGGAGTTTGCAGATTCCTTCGGAGTGAAACATTCGGTGATACTGCTGTCTATCTCGCAAATGTCTGAAACATTATTTATTCTCGCTATACCATTCTTCCTGAGACATTTCGGCATCAAGCAAGTGATGCTGATCAGTATGTTCGCCTGGGTATTCCGGTTCGGACTGTTCGGCTTCGGAGATCCGGGTTCCGGTCTGTGGATGCTGATTCTTTCCATGATCGTGTATGGTATGGCGTTCGACTTCTTCAACATTTCAGGTTCGTTGTTTGTTGAACAAGAAACCAGTTCCTCCATCCGTGCCAGTGCCCAGGGGTTGTTCTTTATGATGACCAACGGGTTGGGTGCCATCATCGGAGGATATGCCAGCGGTGCTGTCGTAGACGCTTTCTCAGTATATGCTGATGGCAAACTGGTGAGCCGTGAATGGCCGGACATCTGGTTTATCTTTGCGGCGTACGCACTGGTGATCGGCATCCTGTTTGCTCTGGTATTCAAGTACAAACACCAACGAGAGAGTAAAGTAAATTAAGTAAAAAAGAACAATGGACAAAAAGGTAGAATTACAAGTTTTAAATATCACAAATAGCCAAGCGCAAGTAGGCGCCTTTGCCATGCTGTTGGGTGAAGTGGACGGTGAACGGCAACTGCCTATCATCATCGGTCCCGCCGAAGCCCAGGCAACCGCCTTGTATCTGAAGGGGATCAAAACTCCCCGCCCTCTGACACACGATCTGTTCATGACCACTCTCGGCGTGTTGGGAGCCAGTTTGCTCCGCGTACTGATTTACAAGGCAAAGGACGGTATTTTCTACTCCTACATTTACCTTAAAAGAGACGAAGAAATTATACGTATCGATACACGCACCTCGGATGCTGTCGCTTTGGCGGTCCGTGCCGAATGTCCGATCCTCATTTATGAATCCATTCTGGAACAGGAATGCCTTCGGATATCGAACGAGGAAAGAAGACATCCGGAAGAGTCTGACGACGAAAACGATGAAGAAGAATCGGAAGACGAAAAGAAGCGGGATCTGCCTCGCAACGTTACCTCGATGTCACTCGAAGAAGCATTGGAGCAGGCAATCAAAGACGAGAATTACGAACTGGCTGCCAAGATACGCGACCGGATCAATTCAAGAAATCAAAACCAGTAACCAATTATGCACGTATTTTATACTCCCGATATACAGAAAAACAACGAACTTCCGGAAGAGGAAGCACAGCATTGTACCCGCGTCCTGCGGTTGGGTATCGGAGACGAAATCACTCTTACGGACGGTAAGGGACATTTCTATAAAGCAGAAATCACGGTTGCAACCAACAAGCGTTGCCTTGTAACCATCAAAGAAACAATCTTTCAGGAACCGCTCTGGCCGTGTCATCTGCACATTGCCATGGCGCCGACCAAAAATATGGACCGCAATGAATGGTTTGCCGAGAAAGCTACGGAAATCGGATTTGACGAACTGACTTTTCTCAACTGCCGTTTTTCCGAACGCAAGGTGATTAAAGCCGAACGGATCGAAAAGATTCTGATATCAGCCATCAAGCAATCTCTTAAGGCTCGCCTGCCGAAACTCAACGAAATGACGGACTTCGACAAGTTCATCGCACAAGAGTTTCAAGGACAGAAATTTATTGCTCACTGTTACGAAGGCGAAAAGCCTCAGCTGAAAAATGTGTTGAAAGCCGGAGAAGATGCTCTCGTTCTGATCGGTCCCGAAGGAGACTTCAGCGAAGAGGAAGTGAAGAAAGCCATCGAACGCGGATTCACTCCCATCAGCCTGGGTAAATCACGGCTTCGGACAGAGACAGCGGCACTGGTGGCTTGCCACACAATGAACTTATTGAACCAATAATAACTTTTAAATAGTATGAGTATGGCAAAGAAAATGATCTCACGGCTCTCGGTACTGGCAGTACTGATTGTGTTTCTGGCTGCATGTTCCAAACAAACGGAATATACGAACGTAATACCGGCAGACGCTACGGCTGTTGCCTCTATTGATTTGAAATCACTGGCCAACAAAGCCGGAATGAACGACAAAGAAAATGAAGCTGCTAAACAGAAACTGCTGGAAGCAATGAAGAGCGGGATGAATGCCGCCACTTTCCAACAGCTGGAGAAGGTGATCAACAATCCGGGAGCATCCGGTCTGGATCCGGAAGCGCCGATCTATATCTTTAGCTCTCCGCAGATTTCCAGTGGTGCATTCGTTGCCAAAGTCAGCAATGAAGATGACTTGCACGCCTCCCTTGACGTGATGGCAAAAGAACAAATCTGCCAGCCGGTCAGCGAAGCGGACGGATATAGCTTCACTACCCTGAGTGGAAACTTGCTTGCTTTCAATGAAACCACTGCAATCATTATCCCTGCCAGCAGTACTTCTCAGACAGAAGCAGCCAAAGAAGCCATCACCAAACTGATGAAACAGACGGCCGACAACAGCATTGCGAAATCCGGAGCTTTCCAAAAAATAGCCAAGCAAAAGAATGATATCAACTTCTTCGCCTCCATGTCAGCAATCCCTTCTACTTACAGAAGCCAGATCAGCATGGGACTTCCTTCTGAAATCAAACCGGAAGACATTACCATCCTGGGCGGACTGAACTTCGAAAAAGGCAAGATCGCCCTTAAAACAGAAAACTACACGGAGAACGACGCCGTCAAAGCTCTTCTGAAAAAACAAATGGAATCATTCGGAAAGACAAGCGGCACATTCGTGAAATACTTCCCGGCATCTACGCTGATGTTCATCAATATGGGCGTAAAAGGAGAAGGACTTTACAATCTGCTGAGCGAGAATAAGGAATTCCGCAGCACCGTGTCTATCGCCAAAGCGGATGAAGTAAAAGAACTGTTCAGCTCATTCAACGGCGATATCTCTGCCGGACTGATCAATGTGACCATGAACAGCGCCCCTACTTTCCTTGCTTATGCTGATGTAAAGAATGGAAATGCTCTTGAAGCTCTTTACAAGAACAAACAGGCACTGGGCATGAGAAAAGGAGAAGACATCATGGAACTGGGCAAAGACGAGTATGTCTACAAAACAAGAGGCATGAACGTATTCTTCGGCATCAAGGACAAACATATGTACGCCACCAATGACGAACTACTCTACAAGAGCATTGGCAAAGCGGTTGACAAATCGATCAAAGACGCTCCTTACGCAGCAGACATGAAAGGCAAGACCGTATTTATGGCCATCAATGCAGAAGCCATACTGGATTTACCGGTCGTAAAGATGCTGGTAGGTTTCGGAGGCAAGGAGTTCAAGACTTATTCTGATCTCGCTTCCAAAGTTTCTTATTTATCCGTAAGTTCGGAAGGAGAAACAAGCGAAACAGACCTTTGCCTGAAAGACAAAGATGTCAATGCCCTCAAACAAATCGTAGACTTTGCCAAGCAATTCGCTGGTATGTAATTCGTAAATGAACGGCATGAACAGTATTCACTTACAGCAAACACTTCCCCAAGTGTTTGCTGACCGTAATTCGGTGACCTCTGACGTATGGCATCAGGACCTTATCTTCCGGAAAGGAGAAATGTATCTGATAGAAGCCGCCTCAGGCACCGGAAAATCATCGTTGTGCAGCTATCTTTACGGCTATCGCAACGACTATCAAGGAATTATCAATTTCGATGAAACCAATATCAAAGCATATTCCGTGAAGCAATGGGTAGACCTGAGAAAGCATTCACTGAGTATGCTTTTTCAAGACTTGCGTATCTTCACCGAACTCACAGCGCTTGAAAACGTACAACTAAAAAACAACCTTACCGGACACAAAAAGAAAAAAGAGATTCTTGCATTGTTCGAAAAGCTGGGTATCTCAGATAAGCTGAACGTGAAAGCCGGAAAACTTTCTTTCGGGCAACAACAACGGGTCGCTTTTATCCGTGCATTCTGCCAGCCGTTCGACTTCCTGTTTCTGGATGAGCCTATCAGCCATCTGGATGATGAGAACAGCCGCATTATGGGAGAAATCATCATCGACGAAGCCGGGAAACAAGGTGCCGGAGTCATCGCCACGTCCATTGGCAAACATATCGAACTGCCATACAAGAAGGTGCTCCAACTATAACAGAATCAGCGTCATCCGCGCCTAAAAATATAAAAATACAAAATAATGAATACCCTTGTCTGGAAACTTCTCCGCCAACATATCAGTATCGGTCAGCTAGCCGGTTTCTTTTTAGCCAACCTGTTCGGCATGATGATTGTATTGCTCAGCGTACAGTTTTATAAGGATGTCATCCCCGTATTCACCGAAGGAGACAGCTTTATGAAAAAAGACTTCATCATAGCAACCAAGAAAATCAGTACGCTCGGGTCTTTTGCCGGAAAAAGCAATACGTTCTCTCCCGATGACATCGCCGATCTGAAAAAACAGTCGTTTACCAAAACGATAGGAGCTTTCACTCCCTCTCAATTCAAAGTTTCGGCAGGATTGGGAATGCAGGAAGCAGGTATTCATCTCTCTACGGATATGTTCTTCGAGTCAGTTCCCGATGAATTTGTAGATATCAAACTCGACAAATGGCACTTCGACGAAGAAACACATACCATTCCCATCATTATCCCACGCAATTATCTGAATCTGTATAACTTCGGTTTCGCTCAAAGCCGCAGTCTGCCTAAGTTGTCAGAAGGACTGATGGGACTTATTCAGATGGACATCATGATGCGGGGCAACGGACGGGTAGAACAATACAAGGGAAACATCGTCGGTTTTTCCAACCGTCTGAATACGATTCTCGTTCCGCAGTCTTTCATGAACTGGGCAAACAAGAACTTCGCCCCCGACGCGGAGGCACAACCTGCCCGACTGATCATCGAGGTCAGCAATCCCGCCGACTCTTCGATTGCTAGCTACTTTCAAAAGAAAGGCTACGAGACGGAAGACGGGAAACTGGATGCCGGAAAGACTACTTATTTCCTTCGCCTTATCGTAGGCATTGTGCTGGGAGTAGGATTATTCATCAGTATCCTGTCATTCTATATCCTGATGCTCAGCATATTCTTACTGCTCCAAAAGAATACGACCAAACTCGAAAGCCTGCTTCTGATAGGCTACAGCCCCAACAGAGTGGCGCTGCCTTATCAGATACTGACCGTAGGACTGAACATCATCGTACTGATTTTATCTGTCGGATTGGTATGCTGGCTGCGCAGCTATTACATAGAGAGTATCAGACTTCTCTTCCCGCAACTGGAAACCGGTTCGTTATGGGCAGCTGTCAGTATGGGTATTCTTTTATTCCTCATCGCATCAGTCATTAATATACTGGCTGTGAAGCGAAAAGTTCTTTCTATCTGGATGCATAAAAGTTAAAAACACAATATATGAAAAACACCACTACTCTTCAAAGTAAAAGAAGTATTACAGTACTCTTGGGAGTCCTTCTATATTTCTCATCGCTATCTGCACAGAGCATGCAAGATACGATTATCGCTAACTTCAGTCTGATGGAAAGAATTCCTAAAGAAAAGTTGTATCTCCATCTGGACAAACCTTTCTATGGAGCCGGAGAAAAGATATGGTTCAAAGGCTATCTGGTGAACGCCACCACCCATCAGGACAATTCACAAAGTAATTTTATCATTACGGAACTGATCAACCGTTCCGACTCCATTGTGGAACGAAAGAAAATCCGCAGAGATTCTCTCGGATTCCACAACGCCTTCACCCTCCCTGCCACCCTTCCGGCAGGCGATTATTACCTGCGGGGGTACAGCAACTGGATGCTGAATGAAGACCCCGACTTTTTCTTTTCGCGCAATATCAAGATAGGAAACTCTATCGACAATACCATCGTTTCGAGCATCGAGTATCAGCAAGAAGACGATACACATTACACTGCCAAAATCAAATTTACGAGCAACGTACAGGCTGTTTTCGAAAATACAACGATCAAATACCTGTACCTTGAGAATGGTAAGATAAAAAACAAAGGCAAAAAAAAGACGGACGAAAACGGCTGGATCTCCATTTCCCTGCCCGATTTAAAATCTCCGGCAGCACGCAGAATAGAAGTCGAATTTGACGATCCGCAATATATCTATAAACGGACATTCTATCTGCCGGTGTTCACCAATGATTTCGATGTGAAGTTTTTCCCCGAAGGCGGTGCTCTGCTCAGCATTCCTCATCAGAATGTCGCTTTCAAAGTGCAGGGAGCAGACGGCTTTTCTAAAGAAGTCGAAGGTTTCTTATTCAACTCCAAAGGAGACACGCTTACCAATTTCCGGTCGGAACACAACGGGATGGGTATCTTTACGATGAATCCTGTCGATAATGAGACTTATTATGTTACGGCAAGAACCAATGACAGTATTACCAAGCGATTTGACCTTCCTGCCATAGAACCGAAAGGAATCTCCATCGCCATGTCGCACTATAAACAGGAAATTCGCTACGAAATCCAAAAGACGGCAGCTACCGAATGGCCTCAGAAACTATTCCTGCTGGCACATACCCGCGGCAAACTGGCCATTTTACAACCCATCAATCCGGAAAGGACTTTCGGAAAGATGAACGATAGTCTGTTTACGGAAGGGATCACTCACTTTATGCTGATCGATCAGCAAGGGAATGCGCTCAGTGAACGGTTGGTTTTCGTACCGGATCATAAGCCGAATCAATGGCAAATCACTGCGGATCAGCCTACTTACGGAAAAAGAGAAAAGGTATCTTTGCAGATCGCTGCCAAAGACAACGAAGGTAACCCGGTAGAAGGAACCTTCTCTGTCAGCATCACCGACCGGAAAAGTATTCAACCCGACTCTCTTGCCGACAATATCCTGTCCAATCTCCTGCTGACTTCGGATCTGAAAGGATATGTGGAAGACCCCGCATACTATTTTCTAAATCAGGACGCCCGGACGCTCCGTTCCATCGACTATCTGATGATGACACATGGTTGGCGCAGGCATAAAATTGAAAATGTTCTCCGCACTCCTTCGCTGAATTTCACAAATTATATAGAAAAAGGACAAACCATCAGCGGACGAATCATGGGATTCTTCGGAGCAAACGTAAAGAAAGGTCCCATCTGTGTACTGGCTCCCAAATACAATATCATAGCCACCACCGAGACAGACGAGAAAGGCCAGTTCATCGTCAATACCTCATTCAGAGACAGCACGACATTCCTTGTTCAGGCACGCACCAAGAAAGGATTTGCCGGTGTAGATATTCTAATGGACCCTCCCCAGTACCCGGTCGCTACACATAAAGCCCCTTATTTTAACGGAGCAGCTACCTTTATGGAAGATTATCTGATGAATACCCGTGACCAGTATTACATGGAAGGGGGAATGCGTGTGTACAATCTGAAAGAAGTGACAGTTACAGCGAAGCGGGAACGTCCGAGTTCAAAAAGCATCTATACGGGAGGTATCAACACCTATACTGTAGAAGAAGACAGACTGCAAGGATACGGTCAGACAGCTTTTGATGCAGCCAGCAGACTACCCAGCGTTACGATCACGAACGGAAGTGAGATACATATCCGCAACAATTCCGAACCGGCAATTATTGTTATCGATGATATTGTGTATGAAGATGCTTCCGATATTTTGAAGGATATCCAAGTCAGTGATATGTCCAGTATCAGTCTGCTTCGAGGAGCAGATGCCGTCATACTGGGTCCCCGTGCTTCCGGAGGTGCCGTTGTCATCACTCTGAAAGACCCTAGAAATCTTCCGGCCAGACCAGCGCAGGGAATTATCACTTATACGCCGCTGGGATACAGTGAGTCCGTAGAATTCTATCACCCCACTTATGATACTCCCGAGAAGAAGAACGCTCAGCGTTCGGACTTCCGGAGTACCGTTTACTGGAATCCGGAATTACGGTTAGACGCCGAAGGCAAAGCGACCATCGAATACTATACACCGGACAGCACAGCTCCCGAAGATATCATTATCGAGGGTGTGGACAAGAATGGAAAGGTATGTCGCATCCTACAGACCATTAATAAGTAGCTTTTCTCACTGCTTCTTTGTTCATTTCATCCATATCTTCCAGTCGTTCCCCACGTAAGAAACTCCAGTTCCCTGCGTGGGAAACGCTGGTTTCCAGCCTTAGAAACTACAGTTTCCTACCGAGGGAACCAAAGTTTCCCACCGAGGGAACACCAGTTCCCGCCTGGGAACCGGAGTTTCGTCAATGGCAACCCATCACCTACTTGCAGAACCGAAAATGATCAGACTGTTTGCCTGTTGCAGATACTTTATCTACAACACATCTGCAACAGGTATCTGCAACGCTACGAACCAATTATAATCAATGCGTTAAATCGATTTTGTTGCAGATGGCAGATACTTTTTACTTTTGCAAACTTTTGTGTAGTTCAAATTTAGGTCCGCTTCCTATTAAATAATCAGATAAAAGCATCCGAATAACCCATTGGGTCAAAATTATTTTGTATTTTTGCCGTCATTAAAGAATAAAGCTATGCCGGACTATGATTTAATCACTATATTAGGGCCAACTGCCTCAGGGAAAACTCCTTTTGCTGCAGCATTAGCCCATGAACTGAATACAGAAATTATCAGTGCCGACTCCCGTCAGATCTATCGGGGAATGGATCTTGGTACGGGCAAGGACTTGGCAGATTACACAGTCAACGGACATCCAATCCCCTACCATCTGATTGATATTGCCGATCCCGGATATAAATACAATGTTTTCGAATATCAGCGGGATTTCCTGATTTCTTACGAAGCTATCAAACAAAAAGGCTGTCTGCCCGTTTTATGTGGAGGGACAGGTATGTATCTGGAATCGGTACTGAAAGGCTATAAACTGATGCCGGTACCGGAAAATCCGGAATTACGTGCCCGTCTGGCTAATCACTCTCTCGAAGAACTGACCGAAATCCTGGAGCAATATAAAACATTGCACAACTCTACGGATGTGGATACTGTGAAACGTGCAATCCGCGCGATAGAAATTGAGGAGTATTATGCCGTGCATCCGGTTCCCGAACGGGAGTTTCCGAAGTTGAACAGCCTCATCATCGGGGTAGATATCGATCGGGAACTGCGTCGCGAGAAGATCACCCGACGGTTGAAACAACGGCTGGACGAAGGAATGGTGGACGAAGTAAGGCGATTGACAGAACAAGGCATTTCACCGGACGACTTGATTTATTACGGACTGGAATACAAATTCCTGACGTTATACGTCATAGGCAAACTGACTTACGAAGAGATGTTCACTGAGCTGGAGACAGCCATCCACCAGTTCGCCAAACGTCAGATGACCTGGTTCCGCGGCATGGAGCGAAGGGGATTTACCATCCACTGGGTCAGTGCAGAGCTGCCTATGGAAGAAAAGATAGCCTTTGTGATAGAAAAACTGCGAGGGAATTAGTATCTTTGTCAGTCATTTACGAATGGTCTGTGAAAGATAAAGAATGCGATTGTTAATACAGTTAGGATAGAAATACGGTTATGAGTGTAGAACCTGGAAAATGGGGAGTGATCTACAACCCCAAAGCAGGTACCCGAAAGGTACAGAAACGATGGAAAGAAATCAAGGAGTACATGGACAGCAAAGGTGTCAACTATGACTATGTACAATCCGAAGGTTTCGGTTCGGTAGAACGTCTTGCCAAAATTCTGGCGAACAACGGCTATCGCACCATTGTCATCGTAGGTGGCGACGGTGCGCTGAACGATGCCATCAACGGTATCATGCTCTCTGATGCCGAAGACAAGGAAAACATCGCCCTCGGCATGATCCCGAACGGTATCGGAAACGACTTTGCCAGATACTGGGGACTCAGCACCGAATACAAACCTGCCGTAGACTGTATCATCAACCACCGTCTCAAGAAAATAGACGTAGGCTTTTGCAACTTCTACGACGGCAAGGAACACCAACGCCGTTATTTCCTCAATGCAGTCAACATCGGACTAGGCGCAAGGATTGTGAAAATCACCGACCAGACCAAACGCTTCTGGGGGGTGAAATTCCTGTCGTACGTTGCCGCCCTCTTCTCGCTGATATTCGAACGCAAACTATACCGGATGCACCTTCGCATCAATGACGAACACATCCGCGGACGCATCATGACCGTATGTGTAGGAAGTGCCTGGGGATGGGGACAGACTCCGAGTGCCGTACCCTACAACGGCTGGCTGGATGTATCCGTCATCTACCGTCCGGAATTCCTGCAAATCATTTCGGGATTGTGGATGCTGATTCAGGGAAGAATCCTGAACCATAAGATGGTGAAAAGCTACCGGACAAGAAAAGTGAAAGTGCTCCGCGCACAAAATGCTTCCGTCGATCTGGACGGTCGTCTGCTGGCAAGACATTTCCCGCTGGAGATAGGTGTATTATCAGAGAAGACTACTTTAATCATTCCGAATTAGCAAACAGAACCGGGCTTCTGACGAAAAGCAGCCCCTCACTCATGAAACTATAAATAAGTAATTAGTAACTTGTAATTAATAAAATGATCGAACTTAAGAACAATCCTGCCGGCAATTTCTTTCTGCTGGCCGGTCCATGTGTAATAGAAGGTGAAGAGATGGCAATGCGCATCGCTGAGCGCGTGGTCGGAATCACTGAAAAATTACAGATTCCTTATGTATTCAAAGGTTCTTACCGCAAGGCAAACCGTTCGCGTCTGGATTCATTCACAGGTATTGGTGACGAGAAAGCACTCAAGGTACTGAAAAAGGTACATGATACTTTCGGAGTTCCCACGGTGACGGATATCCATTCGGCCGACGAGGCTGAGATGGCTGCCGAATATGCAGACATTCTCCAGATTCCGGCTTTCCTTTGCCGTCAGACGGATTTGCTGGTTGCCGCTGCCAAAACCGGAAGGACGATTAACATCAAGAAAGGACAGTTCCTCTCTCCGCTCGCGATGCAGTTTGCCGCAGATAAAGTGGTGGAAGCAGGCAACAAGAACGTGATGCTAACCGAACGCGGAACAACCTTCGGTTATCAGGACCTTGTAGTAGACTACCGGGGGATTCCGGAAATGCAAACGTTTGGTTATCCGGTCATACTGGATGTCACCCATTCATTGCAGCAACCCAACCAGACCAGCGGAGTGACCGGTGGTATGCCCCAACTGATCGAAACCGTAGCCAAAGCCGGCATCGCCGTAGGAGCCGACGGTATCTTTATCGAAACACACGAAAACCCCGCCGTAGCCAAGAGCGACGGAGCAAACATGTTGAAGCTGGACCTTCTGGAAGGACTATTAACGAAATTAGTCAGAATACGGGAAGCTATCAAATAACTCTTTTTTCTGCCCGTTTGTGATTATACACAAAAGAATACGACAGATATTTCAGACAACTTTTTTATAAACTAAATAGAACATGAAACATTTATTACGTGGATTTTTTATTGCAGTTCTCTTTATATGCTGCAACTTCCAACTCGTGCTTGCACAACCCATGCAAACACTGCCTGTGGACAAGAATGTCCGCATAGGTAAACTTGACAACGGGCTTACTTATTACATCCGACACAATGCACTTCCAGAAAAACGCGTCGAATTCCACATTGCACAGAAAGTGGGTTCCATCCTTGAAGAACCGCAACAGCGCGGTCTGGCTCACTTCCTTGAGCACATGGCCTTCAATGGGACAAAGAACTTCCCGGGTGATGAAACCGGACTGGGCATCGTGCCTTGGTGTGAAACCAAAGGTATCAAGTTCGGAACAAACCTGAATGCGTACACCAGTATCGACAAAACAGTATACCGAATCAGCAACGTACCTACCGACAATGTAAGTGTAGTAGACTCCTGTCTGCTGATCCTGCACGACTGGTCAAGCGCCATCAACCTTGCCGACAAGGAAATCGACAAAGAACGTGGTGTGATCCGTGAAGAATGGAGAAGCCGCAACAGTGGTATGCAGCGCATCATGACCAGCGCTCTGCCTGTCATGTATCCGGACTCCAAATATGCAGACTGTATGCCGATCGGAAGCCTCGACGTGATCAACAACTTCCCTTATCAGGACATCCGCGACTACTATGCGAAATGGTACCGTCCGGACCTGCAAGGTATCATGATCGTCGGCGACATCAATGTAGACGAAATGGAAGCAAAACTGAAAAAGGTATTTGCAGACGTAAAAGCTCCGGTAAATCCGGCTGAACGTATCTACTATCCGGTAGCCGACAATCAGGAACCGCAAATCTTCATCGGTACGGACAAGGAAATCGAAACTCCTTCCATCAGCTTCTTCTTCAAGAGCGAAGCTTTCCCGGATTCACTGAAGAATACAATCAACTATTACGGCATTCAATATATGCTGAGCATGGGTGTTACGATGCTGAACAGCCGTCTGGCAGAAATCAGCCAGCAGGCGAATCCTCCTTTCACCGGTGCAAGCGCAGGTTATGGCGACTTCTTCGTAGCCAAGACTAAAAATGCTTTCGGAGTAGACGCCAGCAGCAAAATCGATGGTATCGAACTGGCTATGAAAACCATTCTTGAAGAAACTGAACGCGCACGCCGCTTCGGATTCACCGAAACTGAATATGACCGTGCCCGTGCCAACTATCTGCAACGCGTAGAATCTGCTTACAACGAACGCGAAAAGATGAAAAATGACACTTATGTCAACGAATATATCAGCCACTTCCTCGACAATGAACCGATGCCGGGCATTGAATACGAATATGCTATGATGAATCAGCTGGCTCCGAACATTCCGGTAGCAGCGATTAATCAGGTGATGCAACAGCTGATCACTGACAACAATCAGGTAGTACTGTTGGCAGGTCCGGAGAAGGAAGGTTTGAAATACCCGACAAAAGAAGAAATCGCAGCTCTGCTGAAACAGATGAAGTCTTTCGACCTGAAGCCTTACGAAGACAAGGTATCTAACGAACCATTACTGAAAGAAGAACCGAAAGGCGGAAAGATCATTTCTGAAAAAGCCGGAGATATTTACGGAACAACGAAACTGGTTTTGTCCAACGGTGTGAAAGTGTACATCAAAACTACTGACTACAAAGCTGACCAAATCCTGATGAAGGGTACCAGCCTCGGTGGTACCAGCCAGTTCCCCGACAAAGAGATTCTGAATATCTCTCAGATCAACAGCGTAGCAATGGTTGGTGGTATCGGTAACTTCAGCAAAGTAGACCTGAGTAAAGCACTTGCAGGCAAACGTGCTTCTGTAGGAGCCGGTGTCAGCGCTACAACAGAAACGGTTTCCGGTAGTTGTTCTCCGAAGGACTTTGAAACAATGATGCAACTTACTTATCTGACTTTCACTGCTCCCCGCAAGGACAACGAAGCATTCGAATCTTACAAGAACCGCATGAAAGCAGAATTGCAGAATGCCGACGCTAATCCGATGACTGCATTCAGTGATACCATTTCTTATGCACTGTATGGCAATCACCCACGTTCTTTCAGCATGAAAGAAAATATGGTGGACAAGATCGACTATGACCGTGTAATAGAAATGTACAAAGACCGTTTCAAAGATGCAAGCGACTTTACATTCTACTTCGTAGGAAACATCGATATCGAGAAGATGAAACCGATGATTGCCAAATATCTGGGCAGTCTGCCATCTATCAACCGTAAAGAGACTTTCAAAGATACGAAGATGGAAATCCGCAAGGGTCAATACAAGAACGAGTTTGCCAAGAAACAGGAAACTCCGATGGCCAGCATCTTATTCCTGTTCAACGGTACTTGCAAATATGACTTACGCAACAACCTTACCCTGAGCATCCTTGATCAGGCATTGGATATGGTATACACCGAAGAAATCCGTGAGAAAGAAGGCGGCACTTATGGCGTAAACTGTAGCGGAAGCCTTAGCAGATATCCGAAAGAACAACTCGTTCTTCAGATTGTATTCCAGACTGACCCGGCCAAGAAAGACAAGCTGTCGGGCATCGTCATCGAACAGTTGGAAAAAATGGCTAAAGAAGGTCCGTCTGCCGAACATATGCAGAAGATCAAAGAGTATATGCTGAAAAAATACAAAGATGCTCAAAAGGAAAACAGCTACTGGCTGGGCAATCTGGATGAGTATTTCTACACAGGTATCGATTATACAAAAGACTATGAGACGTTGGTCAACAGTATCACAGCAAAAGATGTACAGGAATTCCTTGCCAAGCTGATGAAACAGAACAACGAAATCCAAGTTATCATGACCATACCTGAAGAAGAAGCTAAATAAACCTTTATAGCATACCAACAGTATGATGATATTCAACGAATTACGCAAACATGGACGGCTTGCCTCCAAAAGGCATCCGATGTATGAAAAGAACAAAGTTGCCAAAATATTCGGATATATCGGGGTTGCCTTCTGGGCAGGATACCTGATATTCTTCGGTACAACGTTTGCATTCGGCTTTGCAGATATGGTTCCCAACCGGGAACCGTATCATGTAATGAATGCCGTTGCCCTGATCTTTATTCTGGCACTTGACTTCCTGCTGCGTATTCCGTTCCAAAAAACACCGACGCAGGAGGTAAAGCCTTACCTCCTGTTGCCGGTTAAACGAAATCGGATCATCGATTTCCTGCTTATCCGTTCGGGACTTAGTCTGTTCAACCTGTTCTGGTTGTTTATGTTCGTCCCCTTTGCCTTCATTACCATTACCAAATATTTCGGTATCTCAGGTGTACTCACCTATCTCATAGGCATCTGGCTTTTGATCGTTGCCAACAATTACTGGTACCTGTTATGTCGCACACTAATCAATGAACGTATTTGGTGGGTGCTGCTCCCTGTCGCTTTCTACGGTGGGCTGGGCTGCCTTGCCTTTATTCCCGAAGACAGTCCCCTGTTCTACTTCTTTATGGACCTGGGCGACGGATATATCAACGGGAATATTCTCTGTTTCCTCGGTACCATCCTTATCATAGCCATCTTATGGCTGATTAACCGCAAAATCATGTCCGGCCTCATCTACGCCGAATTGGCAAAAGTAGATGATACCCGCATCAAGCATGTTTCTGAATACAAATTCTTCGAGCGATACGGAGAAGTTGGTGAATATATGCGGTTGGAATTAAAAATGCTTTTGCGCAACCGACGTTGTAAAGGCGCATTGCGCAATGTTATCCTTGTAGTCATTGCCTTCTCCTGTCTGCTGAGCTTTTCAAGCCTTTATGACACGAGTACCATGACTACCTTTATCTGTGTTTATAACTTTGCCGTATTCGGCATGATCATCCTTTCGCAGCTCATGTCTTTCGAAGGCAATTACATCGACGGACTAATGTCTCGCAAAGAATCTATCATGAGTCTGCTGAAAGCAAAATATTATATCTATACTATCGGCGAAATCGTCCCATTTGTTTTGATGATTCCCGCCATTGTAATGGATAAAGTTCCCCTACTGGGTATCTTTGCCTGGTTCTTCTACACCACCGGTTTTATCTATTTCTGTTTCTTCCAACTGGCTGTTTACAATAAGCAGACCGTAGCACTGAACGAAAAAGTGACAAGCCGCCAGACCAACAGCGCCATACAAATGGTTGTCAACTTCGGAGCTTTCGGTATCCCGTTGATCCTGTATTCTGTGTTGAATGCGTTTCTGGGTGAAACGGCCGCCTACTCTATCCTGCTCGCCATCGGGCTTGGATTTACACTGACTTCTCCGCTTTGGATCAGAAATGTATATAAGCGTTTCATGAAACGGAGATACGAGAATATGGAAGGCTTCAGAGACAGCCGCCAATAAGAGATTTACAGATTGAACCGATTAATCATTTACGATAAAAAATACCAAGACAATGATAAGCATCAATAATCTTCAAAAGAATTTCGGCAAAAAGATGGCCGTGAACATAGATCACTATGAAATCAATCAAGGCGATATGCTCGGATTGGTAGGAAACAACGGTGCCGGTAAAACAACACTTTTCCGGTTGATGCTCGACTTACTGAAAGCGGATAATGGGAATGTCGTCATCAACGACATTGACGTCAGTCAAAGTGAAGACTGGAAAAACTTCACAGGTGCTTTCATTGACGATGGATTTCTGATAGACTACCTTACTCCGGAAGAATATTTCTACTTTATCGGGAAAATGTACGGACTGAGAAAGGAAGAGGTGGACGAACGCCTTCTGCCGTTCGAACGTCTGATGAGCGGAGAAATGATCGGACAAAAGAAACTGATCCGTAACTACTCAGCCGGTAATAAACAGAAAATCGGCATCATCTCCGCTATGCTTCATTATCCGCAGTTGCTGATACTCGACGAGCCGTTCAACTTCCTCGATCCCAGTTCGCAATCCATTATCAAACATATGCTCAAAAAGTACAGCGAAGAGCATAATGCAACTGTAATCATTTCCAGCCACAATCTGAATCATACGATAGATGTATGTCCACGTATTGCCCTGCTGGAGAATGGTGTCATCATCCGGGACATTATCAATGAGAATAATTCTGCTGAAAAAGAGCTGGAAGACTACTTTAATGTAGAAGAATAAAGTTACTTATAATTTTACAATATACGAAAAGAAAGATAGCCGATGAGAGTGAACTTCAAACTTATCTTCATACTGACAGGACTGATCCTTGTCCTTAGTTCCTGCCGCACGTCTGCTCCCCGTCTGGATTACCAGGCACTGGCACGCGCCTCCATCCTGCTGGGCGTGGACATCAATATGGAAGATAACCACAAGCTCTATCTGGAATCGGCCGAATGGATAGGTGCACCTTATCGTGGAGGCGGCGATTCAAAACGCGGCACCGACTGTTCGGGACTTACCTACCAGATATACCGGAAAGTATACCGCACTCAGGTTCCGCGAAATACCGAAGACCTGAGAAAAGAAAGTACCAAAGTTGCCAAACGGAATTTGCGAGAAGGCGATCTGGTATTTTTCAGCAGTAGTCGTTCCGGCAAAAAGGTAGCTCACGTAGGTATCTATCTCAAAAATGGGAAATTCATTCATGCCAGTACCAGCAAAGGAGTGATTGTCAGTCGTCTGAGCGAAGACTATTACACCAGACACTGGATATCCGGAGGAAGAATACGCTGATTATCAACTTAAAAACATATAGAATTATGAAATCGTTTATTGGAGCAGTCATATTTATCTGCGTAGCGTTAAGCGCAAACGCACAGCTTTTATGGAAAGTATCTGGTAACGGACTTAGCAGCCCTTCATACATTATGGGGACTCACCATCTCGCTCCGTTGAGTGTCAAAGACGGCATTGCCGGACTACAGAAAGCGATGGATGAAACACAACAGGTATATGGAGAACTGAAAATGTCGGATATCCAGTCTCCGGCCACCATCCAGAAGATGCAGAAAATGATGATGATCGAAAGCGATACGACTCTGACTACTCTCCTCTCACCGGAAGATTACGAAACCGCTAATAAATTCTGCAAGGAGAACCTGATGATGGACCTCAACATGGCACCCAAAATCAAACCGGCTTTCTTACTGAACAACATAGCAGTAGTGGCGTACATCAAGCACATCGGAAACTATAATCCGCAAGAACAGCTCGATACTTATTTCCAGACTCAGGCAACGCAGAAAGGGAAAAAAGTGGATGGACTGGAAACTCCGGATTTCCAGTTTAACCTGCTATACAACGGTATTTCCCTGCAACGTCAGGCCCAACTGCTCATGTGTACCCTCAATAACATCGACAAAGAGGTGGAAAGCCTCAAAAGACTGACAGATGCCTACATGAAACAGGATTTGGAAACCATGCTGAAAATCAACGAAGAGCGCAAAGGAAATCAATGTGATGCACTTCCCGCAGAAGAAAACGCCCTAATTTACGACCGCAATAAAACATGGGCACAGA
This sequence comes from Bacteroides thetaiotaomicron, assembly GCA_019412825.1. Taxonomy (GTDB): domain Bacteria; phylum Bacteroidota; class Bacteroidia; order Bacteroidales; family Bacteroidaceae; genus Bacteroides; species Bacteroides thetaiotaomicron_A. The sequence goes on from DXOL01000015.1 coordinate 170,610, forward strand.
AACTACCGGCTATCATGAAAGCCGCTCCTACCTTTGTTGCAGTCGGCGCTTTGCACCTGCCGGGTGATAAAGGCTTATTAAACTTACTGAAAAAACAGGGATATACAGTAGAAGCAGTAAAATGATGAACTACAAGACTTATTTATTCGATTTCGACTATACACTAGCCGATTCATCACGGGGTATCGTTACTTGTTTCAGAAATGTACTTAATCGTCACCAATATACGAATGTCACCGATGAAGCGATCAAACGTACCATTGGTAAAACACTGGAAGAATCTTTCAGCATACTGACCGGAGTCACCGACTGGGAACAGCTCACCGCTTTTCGACAAGAGTACAGACTGGAAGCGGATGTTCACATGAACGTGAATACCCGCCTTTTTCCTGATACACTCTCTACTCTGAAAGAACTAAAAGAACGAGGTGCCCGCATCGGCATTATCTCTACTAAATACCGTTTCCGTATACTTAGTTTTCTGGATGAGTATCTGCCGGAAAACTTTCTCGACATAGTGGTAGGCGGAGAAGATGTACAAGCTGCCAAGCCTTCACCGGAAGGAGTAAAATTCGCTCTCGAACACTTGGGCAGTACTCCGCAAGAAACCTTATACATCGGAGACAGTACTGTGGATGCCGAAACAGCACAAAATGCGGGAGTAGACTTTGCAGGTGTCCTTAATGGAATGACTACCGCTGACGAACTCAGAGCATATCCGCACCGGTTTATTATGGAGAATTTATCCGGTTTACTATATATCTGATTATCTTCTGTTACAACAGTAAAAAAACAAAGGAAATATTTGTCTGAAACAAATAAAAGAAGTACTTTTGTGCCCGATTATTCCGCAACGGGTTCGACAAAGAGCTCTTTAAGTGATTAAAGACCACCCGCCGGAGCTAACTTATACATTATATATAAGATGTACGCAATTGTAGAAATTAACGGTCAGCAATTTAAAGCAGAAGCTGGTCAGAAACTGTTCGTTCACCACATCGAAGGTGCAGAAAACGGTTCAACAGTAGAATTTGAAAAAGTTCTTTTGGTAGACAAAGACGGAAACGTAACTGTAGGTGTTCCGACTGTAGAAGGTGCTAAAGTTGTTTGCCAGGTTGTTTCAAACTTGGTTAAAGGCGACAAAGTTCTTGTTTTCCACAAGAAAAGAAGAAAAGGTCACAGAAAACTGAACGGTCACCGTCAGCAGTTCACTGAGTTAACAATCACAGAAGTAGTAGCTTAATCATTTAAAAAGTAAGAAGAAATGGCACATAAAAAAGGTGTCGGTAGTTCTAAGAACGGCCGCGAATCACATAGCAAAAGATTAGGCGTTAAGATATTTGGTGGCGAAGCTTGCAAAGCAGGTAATATTATTATTCGTCAAAGAGGTACTGAATTCCACCCGGGTGAAAACATCGGAATGGGTAAAGACCACACTCTTTTCGCTTTAGTAGATGGTACAGTTAGCTTTAAAGTAGGTAGAGAAGACAGAAGATATGTTTCTATCATCCCTGCTGAAGCAACAGAAGCATAACCTACACAACTGAAAATATTCAAGAAAAGGAGATGTAATCCAAACGATTGCATCTCCTTTCTTTTTTTATGCAGATTTTCATTGCTCGCTTATTCGTTTTTTCTTTATCTTTGTAGCCTTAATAAAGAAAGTTCATAAAAAGTATAGATATGCTTACCATTAAACAAATTACAGAAAATACAGAGGCGGTGCTCCGCGGACTGGAAAAGAAGCATTTCAAGAATGCAAAAGAGACGATTGACGAAGTCATCGCCCTCAACGACAAGAGACGTACTACGCAAAACCTATTAGATAAGAACCTGGCAGAGGTTAATTCACTTTCCCGCACGATCGGTCAGCTGATGAAAGAAGGAAAGAAAGAAGAAGCCGAAGCTGCACGTGCACGTGTTGCCGAACTGAAAGAAAGCAACAAAGAGCTGGACGCTACCATGACACAGGCTGCTACAGATATGCAGAATGTACTTTATACTATCCCTAACATTCCTTATGACAGCGTACCCGAAGGCGTAGGTGCCGAAGACAATGTCGTAGAAAAGATGGGAGGCATGGAAACAGAACTTCCCAAAGATGCACTGCCTCACTGGGAACTGGCTAAAAAATACGATTTAATCGATTTCGATCTTGGTGTAAAGATTACAGGTGCAGGCTTCCCCGTATACAAAGGAAAAGGTGCCCAACTGCAACGTGCCCTGATCAACTTCTTCCTGGACGAAGCACGCAAATCCGGATACACAGAAATCATGCCGCCGACAGTAGTCAATGCCGCTTCCGGTTATGGTACAGGACAGCTTCCCGACAAAGAAGGACAGATGTATCATTGCGAAGTAGATGATCTCTACCTGATCCCGACAGCTGAAGTACCTGTCACTAACATCTACCGTGATGTTATCCTGGAAGAGAAGCAGTTGCCGATCATGAACTGCGCATACACACAATGTTTCCGTCGCGAAGCCGGTTCTTATGGTAAAGACGTACGCGGTCTGAACCGCCTGCATGAATTCTCCAAAGTAGAATTGGTACGTATCGACAAGCCGGAACATTCTAAAGAATCTCACCAGCAAATGCTTGACCACGTAGAAGGCCTGTTGCAGAAACTGGAACTTCCATACCGCATACTCCGCCTGTGTGGTGGTGATATGAGCTTTACCGCTGCGCTTTGTTTCGACTTTGAAGTATACTCCGAAGCACAGAAACGCTGGCTGGAAGTAAGTTCCGTATCCAACTTCGACACTTACCAGGCCAACCGACTGAAATGCCGTTACCGTAGTGCAGAAAAGAAAACAGAACTCTGCCATACGTTGAATGGATCAGCACTGGCACTACCACGTATCGTCGCCGCTTTATTGGAAAACAATCAAACCCCCGAAGGAATTAGAATTCCTAAAGCATTGGTTCCATACTGCGGTTTCGAAATGATAGACTAAGAAACTTTCTACTCCTGTAAGAATGAGACATCTCTGAACCTTACAGGAGTTTCCTTTATTAACCTTTAACACATTTACCCCCATGACAAAAAACACAAAAAGTTTTGCATTGCCATTGGCATTCATTGGCGTCATGTTCTTTTCACTGGGCTTCGCCCTTGGTATCAACTCAGTATTAGTCCCCGTATTGAAGGGATCGCTGGAAATCAGTTCGGCGGAATCATATCTGATTATCGCCGCCACTTTCATCCCGTTTCTTATTTTTGGTTATCCGGCAGGACTTACGATTAAAAAGATCGGATACAAACGGACGATGGTTCTGTCATTCCTTATGTTTGCCATAGCCTTCGGACTTTTCATACCATCGGCAAGCTATGAAAGTTTTCCTCTGTTTTTATTGGCTTCCTTTATCAGCGGAACTGCCAACGCTTATCTGCAAGCTGCCGTAAATCCGTATATCACGATTTTGGGACCGATAGACAGTGCCGCCAAACGTATCAGCATTATGGGTATATGTAACAAACTCGCATGGCCGATTCCTCCTTTATTCCTGGCTTTCCTTATCGGAAAAGAAGTGACCGACATTACGGTAGCTGACCTGTTTCTGCCATTCTACGTTATTATCGCCGCATTCATCGCATTAGGAATTATCGCTTACATGGCCCCGCTACCGGAAGTCAAAGCCGTCGGCGAAGACGACAGCGAAGAGGCAGCCGAGGCCTGTCCTTACGCTGCAAAGAAAACCTCCATTTGGCAATTCCCGCATTTATTATTAGGATGTCTTGCCCTCTTCTTATATGTAGGTGTAGAAACCGTATCGCTGGGTACATTAGTAGATTACGCCACCAGCCTCCATTTGGAAAATGCAGCAATGTATGCCTGGATTGCTCCGATAGGCATTGTGATCGGTTACATCTGCGGCATCATTTTCATCCCTAAATATATGAGCCAGGCTACAGCGCTGAAGATTTGTTCGGTTCTGGCTATCATCGGTTCCATACTGGTAGTACTTACACCTGCCGATATATCCATCTATTTCATCTCATTCATGGCATTGGGATGTTCTTTAATGTGGCCTGCCCTGTGGCCCTTGGCTATGGCAGATTTAGGAAAGTTCACCAAATCCGGTTCATCCCTTCTGATCATGGCAATGGCAGGCGGTGCTGTTATTCCTACCTTATTCGGCTATCTGAAAGACATTTCCGATATTCAGAAGGCATATTGGATTTGCCTCCCCTGCTTCCTGTTTATTCTATATTATGGAGTAGCCGGATACAAAATCAGAACGAAATAAATAAAGATATTCACATGGATATGGAAAGTCACTCATCAAAAGAGTGACTTTTCTTTTTATATTTCGTAAATAAGCCGTATCTTTGCCGAAATTTATAACATTCTGATAGCAGTTACGTAATAATACCAACAAATTAATTAGATAATGAACAAAATCATTAGCAAAGAACGCTTTTCTGAGAAAGTGTTTAAACTTGAAATTGAAGCTCCTTTAATTGCTAAATCCCGCAAAGCCGGACACTTCGTCATTGTACGTGTAGGCGACAAGGGAGAACGTATGCCTCTGACGATTGCCGGTTCTGATTTGAAGAAAGGCACCATCACTCTGGTGATACAGGAAGTCGGGCTCTCCTCTACCCGTCTTTGTGAATTGAACGAAGGTGATTATATCACTGACGTAGTAGGTCCGCTCGGACAAGCTACTCATATTGAGAATTTCGGAACAGTTGTTTGTGCTGGTGGTGGTGTAGGTGTTGCTCCGATGCTTCCTATCGTGCAGGCTTTGAAAGCTGCCGGAAACAGGGTGATCACTGTATTGGCAGGACGTAACAAAGACCTTATCATTCTGGAAAAAGAAATGCGCGAAAGCTCTGACGAAGTGATTATCATGACGGACGACGGCTCTTACGGCCGTAAAGGTCTGGTAACCGAAGGCGTGGAAGAAGTCATCAAACGTGAAAAGGTGAATAAATGCTTCGCCATCGGCCCTGCTATCATGATGAAGTTCGTTTGTCTGCTGACAAAGAAATATGAGATTCCTACCGACGTTTCATTAAATACCATCATGGTGGACGGAACCGGTATGTGTGGTGCTTGCCGTATCACGGTAGGAGGAAAGACGAAGTTCGTTTGTGTAGACGGTCCCGAATTCGACGGTCATCAGGTGGACTTTGATGAAATGCTGAAACGTATGGGTGCGTTCAAAAAGATTGAGCGTGAAGAGATGAACAAACTCCAGCCCGAATGTGAAGCAACGAAAGAGATAGATGAAAAAAGCCGTAACGCTACCTGGAGACAGGAACTGCGCAAATCGATGAAACCGAAAGAACGTACAGCTATTCCACGTGTCGAGATGAATGAACTCGATGCCGAATACCGTTCACATAGCCGCAAGGAAGAAGTAAATCAAGGTCTGACCGCCGAACAAGCAGTTACAGAAGCCAAGCGTTGTCTGGACTGTGCCAATCCGGGATGTATGGAAGGGTGTCCGGTAGGTATCGACATTCCGCGCTTCATTAAGAACATCGAGCGTGGCGAATTCCTTGAAGCAGCCAAAACACTGAAAGAGACAAGTGCGCTTCCGGCTGTATGCGGTCGTGTTTGTCCGCAGGAAAAACAGTGCGAATCCAAATGTATACACTTGAAGATGAAAGAAAAGCCGGTAGCTATCGGTTATCTGGAACGCTTCGCTGCCGACTTCGAACGTGAAAGCGGACAGATTTCAGTACCTGTCATTGCCGAAAAGAACGGTATCAAAGTTGCAGTGATCGGTTCGGGTCCTGCCGGGTTATCATTCGCAGGTGATATGGCAAAATACGGTTATGACGTAACTGTATTCGAGGCACTCCACGAAATCGGCGGTGTATTGAAATATGGTATTCCGGAATTCCGTCTGCCAAACAAGATTGTTGATGTAGAAATAGACAACCTCGCCAAAATGGGCGTTACTTTCATCAAGGACTGCATCGTAGGAAAAACAATCAGTGTGGAGGATTTGAAGGAAGAAGGTTTCAAAGGAATATTCGTTGCTTCCGGTGCCGGTCTGCCTAATTTTATGAATATACCGGGCGAAAACTCGATCAATATCATGTCTTCCAACGAATACCTTACCCGTGTCAATCTGATGGATGCTGCGAGCGAAGACTCGGACACTCCGGTAGCTTTCGGCAAGAATGTGGCTGTCATCGGTGGCGGTAATACTGCTATGGACTCTGTCCGTACGGCCAAACGCCTGGGTGCTGAACGTGCTATGATCATCTACCGCCGTTCCGAAGAAGAAATGCCGGCACGTATCGAGGAAGTGAAGCATGCCAAAGAAGAAGGAATCGAATTCTTGACATTGCACAATCCAATCGAATATATCGCCGACGAGCAAGGTTGTGTGAAACAAGTCATTCTTCAGAAGATGGAATTGGGAGAGCCGGATGCTTCCGGACGTCGCAGCCCTGTAGCCATTCCGGGAGCTACGGAAACAATCGATATCGATTTGGCCATCGTCAGCGTCGGTGTATCTCCGAACCCGATTGTTCCGAGTTCTATCAAAGGACTGGAATTAGGACGTAAAGGAACCATCGCCGTAGATGACAACATGGAATCATCTATTCCGATGATTTATGCCGGCGGAGACATTGTGCGTGGCGGGGCTACCGTAATCCTTGCCATGGGAGACGGCCGTAAAGCCGCTGCTACCATGAATGAACAACTGCAAAGTAAGTAAAAGGACAACCTAATTATAACAGAAAGCCCCGTTTGCATTCAGCAGACGGGGCTTTCTTATCACAAGATACTTCTTACTTCACTACGCTATTCGTCGCAGGGTCCGGGAAAATCACCGTCGGTTTAAACGACTTCGCTTCCTCAAAATCCATCAATGCGTACGACATGATAATCACAATATCATCCGGTTGCACCTTGCGGGCGGCAGCACCGTTCAGACAAATCTTACCGGAACCGCGTTCACCTTTGATAATGTAGGTTTCAAAGCGTTCGCCATTGTTGTTATCAGCGATATACACTTTTTCTCCCGGAATCATGTTGGCAGCATCCAGCAGGTCTTCGTCAATCGTGATACTACCCATGTAGTTCAGATTTGCCTCTGTGACACGTGCACAATGAATTTTCGACTTCAACACTTCAATCATCATAAGGTTTCGTCTTTTTTAAATTTAGATTTCTTTATACTTGATATTATCAATCAGTCTGACCTCTCCGCAGAACACTGTGATACAGCCTACTACATACTGAGAATCTTCCCAACTGCTTACCTTTTGCAGCGTGTTTCCGTCAACGATTTCAAAATACTCCAAACGCAATCCCGGAGCAGCCTCTATCGCCTCTTCTACCATCTTCTGCGTCTCACTCACTGTGTGAGAGGTTGCAAAGGTACGACTTTTAAATAATGTCTGAGAAATATTTAAAGCATTTTCACGTTCTTGTGCCGATAAACGTTTGTTCCGGCTGCTCAGAGCCAGTCCGTCTTCTTCACGAACGATAGGACAACCTACAATTTCCAGTTTATAATCCATCTGACGAACCATCTCCCGAATAATCGCCAGTTGCTGGAAATCTTTCTCTCCGAAATAAGCGCGATCCGGCTGCACGGCGTCAAACAACTTGCTGACAATCTGGCAAACTCCGTTAAAATGTCCCGGACGAAAAGCTCCTTCCATCACCGTATCCAACGGAACATAGCTGAATTCACGCGTATCCGGCTGCGGATACATCTCTTCTACCGAAGGAGCAAAGGCAAATGCCGCACCGCAATCTTCCAACAAGCGGCAGTCAGCATCCAGTGTACGCGGATACTTTGCTAAATCGTTTTTATCGTTAAACTGAGTGGGATTTACAAAAACACTCACTACTGTTACACCATTCTCACTTACGCTGCGCTTTACCAGTGATGCGTGTCCTACGTGTAAAGCACCCATTGTGGGTACCAGTCCTACCTTCTTACCCTGGGCTCTCAGTACCGTCAATTCGGCCTGTAAGTCCTTGATAGTGTGTATTACTTTCATTTTTGTTAATTGGTTTATGTTTTGGTCGTTTGCAAAAACTCTGCAAAATAAACTAATATTTGCCACATAAAGAAAGAATATGGTATTTAAAGTTCCTTTTTTTTGCTATCTTTGCAGAATATTATAGTGAACTATTGTTATTATGACAAAGGCGAATAAAGTTTTATTTATTACTCAAGAGATTACACCTTACGTTTCAGAATCCGAAATGGCCAATATAGGTAGAAACCTTCCACAGGCAATACAAGAAAAAGGCCGTGAAATCAGGACATTTATGCCTAAATGGGGAAACATTAACGAGCGCAGAAATCAACTGCATGAAGTAATTCGCCTCTCCGGTATGAACCTGATCATCGACGATACTGATCACCCCCTTATTATAAAAGTTGCTTCTATTCAATCCGCACGTATGCAGGTATATTTCATCGATAACGATGATTATTTCCAGAATCGCTTGCAGACAGCGGACGAAAATGGTGTGGAATACGATGACAACGACAGTCGTGCAATCTTTTATGCACGCGGTGTGCTGGAAACAGTGAAGAAACTTCGCTGGTGTCCCGACGTAATTCATTGTCACGGATGGATGACGGCATTGGCTCCTCTTTATATTAAGAAGGCCTACAAGGACGAACCATCGTTCCGTGATGCTAAAGTTGTATTCTCGGTATATGAAGATGATTTCAAGAATACGCTCAGTGAGGACTTTGCAACCAAACTGATGTTGAAAGGCATCACCAAGAAGGATTTGGCTGGTTTGAAGGAACCGGTAGACTATGCGGCACTTTGTAAACTTGCCGTTGATTATTCCGACGGAATCATACAAAACAGCGAAAAGGTAGACGAATCAATCATTGAGTACGCCCGCCAATCAGGCAAACTGGTACTTGATTATCAGGATCCGGAAAACTACGCAAACGCCTGCAACGAATTCTACGATCAGGTATGGGAAACCACTACAAATAAAGAAGAAGAATAAAAATCTAGATACGACAATCATGAAAGCAAAATATGCCTTGATAGCTTTACTGGCAATCACATTTTTCGGATGCGATGATAATACAGGCGGACTGGGATTAGGAATGTTCCCGGGCAATGACCAGAATATCAAAGGAAAGTTATCCACGTTTGATGTAACTACTAAATCAATTCCTACCGGAAAGATTTATGCCAAAACCAACATCGGATATGTTGGAAAGTTCACTGATGAGACATTCGGTACTTATCAGGCAGGATTTCTTGCTCAATTAAATTGTCCGGATGGTTTGACTTTTCCTGAAGTATATACAGAAGAAACAGATGCTAGCGGTAAAGTTATCTCAGCTACAGGAAAAATGGTTATAACTAATGAAGATGACGAAACAATTGAAATCATTACGGATGACCAGGGCAATCCTATTGGCAATATACGTACTACCGAACTTTTCTTATTGTATGATAACTATTTCGGTGACTCACTGACTGCTTGTAGATTGAGTGTTTACGAATTGGGTGGAGAAAATAAAGAGACACTAAACATTGATAATGCATATTATACAAATATCGATCCTACAAAATTCTATGATAGCCAGAACCTTTTAGGAACAAAAGCTTATACAGCCGTAGACTACTCCCTATCAGAAGAAGACCGTAATTCAAGTACATACGTACCCTATATTCATGTTGCTTTTAAAGAAGCCAAAGCTAAAGAAGTTGGTAAAAACATTCTAGAAGCATCAAGAGCTGCAGGAGGAAAATTCAACAATCAGCTATTTGGAAAAGCCTTTCCAGGGATTTACGTAAAAAGCGATTATGGTGACGGAACAGTACTTTATGTAGATCAAGTACAAATGAGGGTAGTATACAAATGTTATGCTACAGATTCCATCACAGGCATTAAATTAAAAAAGCAAGATGGAGTTAACGATTCAACCTACTATACTTGGCGTCAATTTGCTTCTACCAGAGAAATTATTCAGGCTAATCAATTGAGTAATGACGAACAAGCCATTAATGAAAGAATAAATGAAAAGACCTGTACTTATTTAAAAAGTCCGGCAGGTATATTCACTGAAGCTACATTACCAATTTCTGACATAGAGAACGAATTAACTGGTGATACCTTAAATGCAGTAAAACTGACATTCACTAATTACAATCAATCAAGTGACAAGAAGTTTGGTATGTCTATACCATCTACTGTAATGCTTGTACGCAAGAAATTCCAGGATAGCTTCTTTAAAGATAATCAGTTGAGTGATGGCGTATCATCTTATTTGACTTCACATACAAGTAGTACAAATCAATATGTATTCAGCAACATCACTAAATTGGTAAATGCTTGTATTGCAGAAAAAGAAGAGGCTAAGAAAGCAAAGGGTAGTGAATGGAATGAAGAAACTTGGTTAAAGGATAATCCAGATTGGAATAAGGTAGTACTTATACCTGTACTTGTGACTTATGACTCTTCAAACACTACAACCGGGCAGGCTAATATTATTAGAATACAACATGACTTAAAACCTGGTTATGTACGTCTGAAAGGTGGAGAAGCTGGAGAAAATCCAGGTGGTGAGAATTATAAATTGAAACTTGAAGTTATTTCTACAGACTTCGGATTAACAACTAAGTCAAACTAAAAAGATATATAAAAAACAGCGCGGGTTACTTCAGTAATTCGCGCTGTTTTTTTATATATAAAGCCATAGATTAGAAACCAAGCAATAATGAAACAATACAATAATGACTTGACTGGCAAGAGTACCTGTCATTGGAAGTAATAGCAAACAAGCCCTTTTCGGGCAATCTCATTCCTATATAACATTCCAATATAATATAACATCCCAATATAAAAAAACAACCGTGAGGTGATTCCCATCTCCCCACGGTTACAACCAGTTAATTTATTATTATCTTATTCTTCTTTCTTTGCAGTAACTTTCTTGCGAGTAGCTTTAGTTTTCGGTTCAGCGGCTTTCTTCGGTTCAGCAGCCTTCTTTGCAACCGGCTTCTTTGCTGGTTCCTTAGCTACCGGTTCTTTTTTCGCAGCGACTTTCTTGGGAGCTTTTGCAGCTCCTTTTTCAGCTTTTGCCTGCCATTTGGTTACTTCCTTTTGCAGTTCAGCTATCTCCTCACCCTGATTCTTAATAGTAGTCAGCAGAGAGTTGAGCTCTTCATTATCTACGTCAACAGGATACAGTGAATCTACTCGTTTGATAAAGTCGCCCAAGATATTCATGTAGTTAGTGAAGGCGTCGTAAGGAGAGTCATAGATGCCACGGTTCAGCCAGATACCTGTATTCTTGGTAGTCATGAAACGGAAGTTGTTGCTGGCTTGCAGATAGTCCCAGTCCTGCTTGATGCGACGGTCGTCACACAGGTGAACACGTTCTGCTACGCTATACAACTTGTTGAAAGCTTCACGCTGCAGGATATTGCCCAGCCAACTGCTTGTATCTCTTTCCTCGTCCACCCATGACATTGGGTAAGGCACATCCAGCTGAGATACAGATTTCAGTTTTGATACAATCTCTGTCGGAGTAGAGAAAGTAATACCCTTTGATTTAGCACATTCGGGCAATGCTTTCAGGAATTCCAGGATATTGGAAGAAAGCGGCTGAGCCATACCCAATGCACTTAATTCCATAAAGATATTAATCACTTGCTCTTCTTGTGGCAACGCATCAATCCAGTTAATATACTTATCGGCAAATAATGGATATTCCGGCCATTCCGAATTGGAGAAACGCAATCCTATATCATCAGAAAGTTTAAAGTCTCTCAACAGCAATTTAAGGCTCGGAGCCTGATTGCAGTGATATACATAGTGCGGGCTCTTCCATCCCAGAATGTGCTTGGCACCTTCCGTCAACATTCCCTTGAAGCCCATAGAAGCTACCAGTCCACCGATTTCATCCGAATAAATCAAGCTGGAGTTACGGAACACCTTCGGTTCTTTGCCAAACATCTGTTTCATTTTATCACGCTGGCGAAGCACTTCTTCACGGAAGCAGTCTTCGTTAGCCAGGGATGACAAGCCATGTGAATAAGGTTCGCAAAGGAACTCACAACAGCCCGTATCATTCAACTGATGCAGCAAGTCAATCACAGCCGGAGCATGAATTTCAAGTTGTTCCAATGCCACACCGGAAATAGAAAGTGCCACTTTGAAAGCTCCTCCCGAGTTTTTCACCATCTCGATCAACGCGCTGAGAGCAGGTATATAAGACCGTTCGGCAACCTCATTCATACCGGTTTCATTCGCATAGTCGTCATAGTAATAATGATCGGTGCCGATATCGAAAAAGCGGTAGCGTTTCAAGTGTATAATCTGATGTATTTCGAAATAAAGACAGATCGTTCTCATAGTCTATATCATTTTATTGTTTACCATAATTTTTAATAACCTCATCATAGATACCGCGAACTTTATATCCCACGTTCTCCCATTTAATCTCATCCACCTCTTTCTTACCCTCTTCTTTCAGGTATTCGTACATAGCCGGGTAAGTACAGATAGAATAAATGGCATCCGCCATAGCGTGAATATCCCAGTAGTCCGTCTTGATACATTTATCCAGAATTTCGGCACAGCCGGATTGCTTGGATATAATGGAAGGCACGCTGCATTGCATAGCCTCCAAGGGAGAGATACCGAATGGTTCGGATACAGAAGGCATAATGTATACGTCACTGGCTTTCAGCACTTCGTATACCTGCTTTCCTTTCATAAAACCGGGGAAGTGGAAACGGTCGGCGATACCGCGTTCGGCTACCAGACGAATCATCTGATCCATCATATCGCCGCTGCCGGCCATTACAAAACGGACATTACGCGTACGTTGCAATACCATTGCGGCAGCTTCTACAAAGTATTCCGGTCCCTTCTGCATGGTAATACGTCCCAGGAAAGTTACGACCTTTTCGCTCGGATTCTTTTGAGGAACAATATCCAGAATCTCTTGTGACATAGGAGAAACGGCATTATGCACAGTAGACACCTTCTTCGGGTCCTGAAAATACTTATGGATCACAGTCTGACGGGTCAGTTCGCTCACACACATGATGTGGTCGGCATTGTCCATACCATTCTTCTCAATGGCATACACTGTCGGATTGACATTGCCGCGACTACGGTCGAAATCAGTAGCATGCACATGGATCACCAATGGTTTACCAGATACTTGCTTGGCATGAATCCCTGCCGGATAAGTCAGCCAGTCATGAGAATGAATAATATCAAACTCCTGCTGACGTGCTACCACCCCGGCAACGATCGAATAGTTATTGATCTCTTCGTGCAGGTTGTCCGGATAGCGTCCGGAGAACTCGATGCATCCCAGATCATTCGTGTTGAGGTAGTTGAAGTCGGCATAGATATGATCGCGCAAGTCATAGAATAACTGCGGATCCATATAGCTTCCTACACGTCCTTTCACATAGTCCCAACCGACATTTTTCCACACTATCGGCGTGCTGTTCATGCCGATAATTCTTAAAAAGCTCTGATCTTCGTCTCCCCATGGTTTGGGAATACAGAATGTAATCTCCAGATCATCCTGCTGAGACATTCCTTTTGTCAGACCATAACTGGCAGTCCCTAACCCTCCTAAGATATGCGGGGGGAACTCCCATCCAAACATTAAAACTTTCATTTTCGTTCCTCCTCTTTTTAATAATACTTAGACAGTAGCTTTAGAATACGCAGTACTTCGGCGACATTCATGGCAAACGATACAGCTCCGCGTCCTTTAAAAGGCGGATTACCATCGAAAAGTTCAGGCAACGAACTGATACAATGAATTGTCAGTTCATCTTCGAGACCAATAAGCTGGCGTTCAATGAACGACAGACCACTCATCTTATAAATTCGCAGATAGGCTTCCATATAGAATCCCATCAGCCAAGGCCAGGCTGTGCCTTGGTGGTAAGCGTAGTCACGCTGTATCTGAGGACCAACATAGTTAGGGTTATAGCCCCCGCTCTTCGGACTCAAGGTACGGAGTCCCTTGGGGGTGAGCAATTCTTTGGTTGCGATGTCGAGCACTTGTTTCTTTTGTGCCCGGTCCAACGGAGAATAATCGAATGCTACGGCGAATATCATGTTGGGGCGTACGCTCCAGTCCATCATATTTCCGTCTACATAGTCAAGTAAATATCCATATTCGTTGCGGAACACCTCGATAAATGATTTTCCCGTCACTTCCGCCTGTGCGTCAAGCGCATCGGCCAGAAGAACGTTTCCATCTTCACGAACCAGATCGGCAACGAAACGAAGCGCATTATACCACAAAGCATTGAACTCTACGATATATCCCGTACGGGGAATCACCGGATGGCCGTTTACGGTGGAGTTCATCCACGTAATCGCCTTATCGGTGCCATTGGCATAAAGCAGTCCGTTCTCATGCAGGAAGAGGTTTTCATGTTTCCGCTGACGGATAAATTCGATGATATCTTTCAGCAGTTCGCCATATTTCTGACGGCATTGTTCGCGGGAGGTCTCCTTGGCATACTGTTGCAAAGCCCATACGGCCCAAAGCAGTACATCCGGATGTTCCATCTCGTAAATCTTGTATCCTGCCGGCTCATCATTGATGAAGCTGCGAATCGCTTTTTCCGCTGTCTTCATCACATCTTCAAACTGATCCACCTCGTCCAGCGCAAGTGTCAGTCCCGGCAAGGATATAAACATATCGCGGGCACGGCACTTGAACCACGGGTAACCGGCAAGGATATAATGTTCTCCTTCCTGCTGGTTGTGGAACTGATGGGCTGAGTTTTTCAGACAGTGATAGAAGCTATCGCGAGGCGTACGGTCAGCCACTTCGGCTTCGAACGTCTGCTTCAGTCTGCGCGGAGTAACTTCGGAAGTACCCGCAGAGAAAACGATGCTTTCTCCTTTCTTTATGTTCACTTCAAAATATCCCGGAACATAGAGGTCTTCGTTGAAGTCGTAGCCTCGTTCTTGTTCTTTCGGATATTCGAATCCACGATACCAGTCGGGCTGGAAATGGAACTCGCAAGCCTTGTTCAACTGCATGAACAGTTCCGGATAACCGGGATACATACAAGTCTTGATACCATTTTCCACAAGCTGATAATCGCGGCTTGCCTGCGCATTCTCGTGCGTGTACTCTCTCACGCTCCGGAAAGCGAGGAACGGTCGGAAGCGCAACGTCGTCGCCGAGTGTGCGTCCAACAAAGTATAACGAATCAGGATTCTGTTTTCATGATGTACAAAGATTTTTTCTTTGCGTAACACTACTCCTCCAACACGGTAAGTTGTTGCCGGGATATGCTCACAGTCAAATTCACGGATATACTTATGTCCATTCGGACTAAAGTTGTTACCCTGATATTTATGCAATCCCAAGTTAAACTCCGCACCGTGTTGAATTACCGTTTCATCAAGAGAAGATAGCAGCACATGATTTTCATCGTCGATATTGGGAACAGGAATTACCAACAGTCCGTGATATTTGCGTGTGTTACAATCAACAATCGTTGTACAATGATAAGCTCCTGCTTTGTTCGTCCGTAGAATCTCCCTTTGCAGGGTTTCTTCCAGATTCGTCATGAGGGTCTTGTCAAATCGTAAATAACTCATAGTTGTGCATTATTTAAAGGTTAATTATTGGTCACTATATTCCTTATATATATCTATTGCTGTTCTGTATATATACCAGCCATAGCATTGTATATATAGGTATAATGCCCAAATGTACAAATTCTAGATAAAAACAAAAATAAAAAGGCTTTTTATTTTCAGTTTTTGTGCAAATATTCGTAGTATTGCGTAAAATATCTAAAGAAAAGAAAGTAATGAAGCGAGATATTCAGCGTATCATGCTAGCTACAGCGGTACCGTTGTTCCTTATTTTTATCCTATTCCTGCTAAAGTTCGTTGAAGTCGGCATGGGCTGGGACTTCTCTCACATGGGGGTATACCCCCTGGAAAAGCGGGGAATACCGGGCATTCTGACTCATCCGCTGATACACAGCGGATTCAGTCATCTGCTGGCCAATACGTTGCCGTTATTTTTTTTATCGTGGTGCTTGTTCTATTTCTACAGGGGGATAGCCGGACGTATTTTTATGATCATCTGGATCGGAGCCGGGCTGCTGACCTTCATTATCGGCAAACCGGGATGGCACATCGGTGCCAGCGGACTGATCTACGGACTTGCCTTCTTTCTTTTTTTCAGCGGCATCCTGCGGAAGTATGTTCCTCTGATTGCCATCTCACTGCTTGTCACCTTTTTGTATGGAGGAATCATCTGGCATATGTTCCCCTACTTCTCTCCCGCCAATATGTCGTGGGAAGGACATCTCAGCGGGGGAATCATGGGTACGCTCTGCGCTTTCGCCTACCTGAATCACGGGCCTCAACGACCGGAACCTTTTGCAGACGAAGTGGACGAGGAAGAAGAGGAATCTCCGGAAGAAGAATTAAAAGATGAATCCGGCACGGATTCCCCAGCAACTGGTCTTACGGACATTCCAGAATCCCTGAACAAAGATATCGTGACCGGAGAAAACCCGGCAGAGCAATCCGGCTCCTAACACCGGGCAGACTCCATTGGAGATATCCGCATCCCGGTCTACATCTTCACTTCTGCCATCATAGGTGACAGTACTTTTCCCCGAAAGGTTAAAAGACATCAGAAATCCTGCCTCTGCAAACGGACGAATCCTTGCCGAACCAATAGAATAGCGTCCTAACAGTCTCAGATCAATGCCGTGAGAAGAAGTTTCGATATCTACTTTTTTATCTTCAGCTCCCAAAGACCGGTCACTGGCAATATGCGTATAGTTCACTTCCGCCAACAGACTTAATGCTTTCGAGAACCGGGGAGAGTTAAACAGAAACTGCATACCGATCTGATAACCTCCTGCGCTATTTTTAGAATCATCCACCAATGTATAAAGTGGGAAACCGGAAATGTTTCCGGCAAATATAGCATAGGATATTTTCAAGGGAGTCGGATTGTTAGACCAGTAGACAATACATGAATCGTCCGTACAGACAGCGTTATTATAATCCGCCACAATTTTCATCATATCTTTATGGTTCAGTTTCAGATCAGACGCCCTTTTCTGCGCATCTACCCAATCCCGCATCACAGATGCGGTCAGACCCTTATAATTCTGATTGACCCCTTCATATTTTTTAGCGCCGGTGGGAGTATCAATCCATCGCTCCACCTTTTTATTATCCATCGCCATCAGCGTCTTGTCCGGTCCCTCTAAAAAATAATAAGTATATAGTTCGGTACGGTAATAGTATAAAGCAAGTCCGCCTTCAATCAGATATTCCAAAAATACATTTCTGGGAGCCTCCTCTATAGTCACCATACGGGATACATAGTATTTGCCGGGAGTAAAACGATAAGCGACGATGCTGCCCGGATAGTAGACTTTGGCAGCCTCCTCCGGCGATCTGCGAAAATGGCATTCATTCCCGTTCACCCGATCGGTCCGTAAGGCTATTTCGCCCCGGATCGTATCATTGTCATTGGTCACAATATACCCGTCCATAAAGGAGGAGTTCTGGGCAATTGCAGAAACAGAAGTAAATAGTAAGCAGACAGTCAATAGAACCGCCTTTCCAGTCAGTTTTGTGTGTATCATAGATTAAGAATTAAAGATTACGGCTTATGCAATGCCTCAATCAGTAAGGTGATATTGGCAGTAAACAACCTTACTGAGATAGCGAGCAGGATGATACCGAAAAACTTACGGATGATGTAGATTCCCCCTTTTCCGAGGAAGCGTTCCACACGTCCGGTCATGCTCACTACAAAGTAAACCCATAGCATATTCAGTATCAAGGCAATAATAATGTTAACACTGGCATATTCGGCACGAAGCGAAAGAAGCGTAGTAAAAGCTCCGGCCCCTGCCAACAACGGGAAGACAAGCGGAACGAGTGTCGCTTCCTTTATCGGTCCCTGATTTTTGAAAATTTCTATATCCAGAATCATTTCCAGGGACATAAGGAAAATAACGAATGCACCCGCTACGGCGAATGATTCGATATCTACGTGAAAAAGTTTCAACATCATATCCCCCGCATAGAAGAAGCCTATCAGCAAGGCAAAGGAGATGACAGTAGCCTTTGTTGCATTCACATCTTTCCCCTTTTCCTTCAGGTTAATAATAATAGGTATAGAACCGATAATATCTATTACCGCAAAAAGTACGATAAACGCACTGATCATTTGCTGCCAATTAAAACCTGTGAACATAATTCCTCCTTTTTTTTGCAAATATACTCTATTTTTATGCATTCAAACAATAAAAAAAACAAAAAGAAAGGGGATATGTTGATAGCAGTATTGTATTATGAGTAAATTTGTACGATTAATAAGAGATTACAACGCATGGAAACAATGTTCGATACTTTGCTCCAATTACCTTTATTTCAAGGTCTTTGTCATGAAGATTTCACTAGTATCCTGGATAAAGTCAAGCTGCACTTTATCAAACATAAAGCTGGGGAAACCATCATAAAGAGTGGTAATCCTTGCACCCAGCTCTGTTTTCTGTTGAAAGGTGAGATTTCTATTGTCACCAATGCAAAAGAAAACATTTATACGGTCATCGAACAAATCGAAGCTCCCTATCTGATAGAACCTCAGTCTTTATTCGGTATGAATACCAACTATGCCTCTTCTTATGTGGCACATACGGAAGTTCATACTGTTTGTATCAGCAAAGCATTCGTACTCAGTGATCTGTTCAAATACGATATCTTCCGCCTCAACTATATGAATATCGTCAGCAACCGGGCACAAAATCTCTATTCCCGTTTATGGGATGAACCGACGCTGGATCTGAAAGACAAGATCATCCGCTTCTTCCTGTTGCACTGCGAAAAGCCACAAGGGGAAAAAACTTTCAAAGTAAAGATGGACGATCTGGCACGTTGTCTGGATGATACGCGATTAAATATTTCTAAAACATTGAATGAGTTGCAGGATGGTGGTTTAATCGAGTTACACAGGAAAGAGATCCTGATTCCGGATGCTCAAAAACTACTTTAAGAGATTGCCTATTTTGGTAGAACAATCTATTATAATATAAGGTAGAAAAAACTCAAAAGAACAGTCTCCAATCATATTTTAGGGAAAAATCGACCTATTTATCTAAAGCATTAGTTGATAGACAGCATTACTTTTCATTCTGAAGAGTAATAGAGACCTTATGCCAAATTGAATGATTTTGAAGAAGTTGTAATAGGACTTGGTATTTTCGTACCAATAAGTGTTTTTTCTATTGTTTCCATAGGCTTTTCAAAGGTTATTAAGTTTGTGCATTACTTAAGACGGTGTAAAGTTATTAATAAAATCGGTAAACACAATGTTTTTTTTATTTTAATTATCGGCAAATACTACTTTTTTAGGTCTTCCATTCTACTGTATCGGTCACAATTAACAATCCTCAAGAACTATTCGGCGCACATATACTTGATTATTAATACATTATCTTGTCACATACCAAGTTCTATTACGACTTATCCTAATCGGTCAGTATGGCCATAACCCTAAATTAACATTTATGAAAACGTTAAATTACAGACCTCCACCTTATCCGGAGAGATATTTTATTGTCTTTTTTTACTATAATTTCAGCACAGGTCAGAACAGCATTAAGAATGATCTATATTCATTAAATACTTCAATACCCCCAATTAAAGAATATGAATAATAACAGTCAAACACATCTATATATCCTCAAGCTTACCGAAAGGCAGTGCATACATACCCAAACAAACGTACAAGAGTAAAAATGCATACCCCAGTTCTACCCCACACAGTAGACACTAAAACTGTAAGTTTCTATTCACTAATTATTAATCAACCTATTTATTAACCTTTTATTTAAGAAAAACAATGCGAAAAAGAAGAGTTTATTGGACGCTGTTCATTACAGCTTTCGCGTGGTTAGCTTCCTGTTCAGATGACAAAATAGACGGAAGCAGCGGGTTTGACCCGAACCAGCCTATTGAGATTACCGAATTTTATCCCGATTCAGGAGGTATTGCCACTCCTATGATTATCGAAGGTAGCAACTTCGGAACAGACACTACCAACATGAAAGTTTATTTTGAGGATGTAGATGGCATTAAGCATCCTGCCGGATTAGTCAGTACAAATGGCAGTAGAATCTATGCATTCGTCCCCAAAGGACTGACTTATAAGAGAGAAATGAACATACTGGTAGAAAGAAAGATGCCTGACGGACAAGAATACGTAGGTAAAGCGGCAGATCAGTTTATATACAGGACGCAAACCAGTGTAAGCACCGTAGCAGGACTCGCATCACCGGACAACAAAAACGTAAATACTGTGGGAGGCGACCTCGCTACCTGCACATTTTCTTCTCCTTTCTACCTCTGTATAGACGGTGAGGACAATATCTTTGTAGTAGACCGTATGGGAGACAGTGGACATGCCGGTCAGCCTAACACTCAACCTCACAACGAAAAGGGTGACAACGTAAATGGTAACATTTCCATGATCTCCGTCCAAAGTAATTCAATGATCGTCTTGAAATATGGAACAGCATATATCAATGCACCGGCATATTCGGATGAGAAAGATGCCGAAGCAGTCTATGTTCCTGACGATGCCGGTATGAAATACTATGACATGCAGAAGTTATTAAATTATGTACCTCGCTATAGGACCGTTCTAAAATCAGAGGAACTCAGTACCGTTGACGAAAACAACTGGAAACATTGTTTTGTAGTCAACAAAAACGACCACATGATTTATACCGCAATGGTTAAAGGGCAGCTGGTACGAATCAACCCGAAAAACCGTACTGCAGAAATCCTGCTCAAAAAGATAGCCACAGAAACAAATAAGGATGGTGGCGGAACCGGGAGCGACACATATATAGCATTTAGTCCGGTCAAAGGACAGGAAGACATACTCTATGTTTCTCTCACAGACTATCATCAGATATGGAGAATTGATGTATCAAAGCTTACACCGGCTGATAAAGATACCTATAACGGGGAACCTTATGCCGGAAAAGCAATTAACGAAGGAGTAATGAACGGAAAAGGATGGGAAGATGGATTACTGAAGAATGCCAAGTTCAACCGTCCTCGTCAGATCTGCTTCACCGACGATGGAAAAATGTATATTGCTGATAGCGGAAACTCCTGTATTCGTGTAATAGACACCACTATACCGAAAGAGAAAACAACCGTAACTACCCCCATCGGATTACCGGGAGCAAATGGATACAAAGACGGTGGTCCTGATATCGCAAAATTCCATTTCCCCTGCGGAGTGGCGGTTAATAACGATGGAACCATTGTATATGTGGCGGACACACAAAACAAAGTGATTCGTAAATTATCTATTGAATAACCTTATACAAAATACAATATGAGAAATAATCTTCTACTGATTGTACTGATCATGGTACTCATACCACTGACGAGTTACAGTCAAGACAATAAGAAAAAACAGTTCACAGTAGCAGGTGTCATACTAGACAAAACTGGTGAACCGCTACCAGGTACTAATATTTTCGTAAAAAATGCACCGGGAGTGGGAGTTTCAGCAGACTTGGACGGTAAGTTTAATATCAAAGTCGATGCCAATCAAGTATTGGTGATTCAATCTATTGGTATGAAATCCATAGAAAAATTAATCACTAAAAACGAAAGCAATCTCAAAATCACGCTGGAAGAAGATGATACCAAACTCGACGAGGTAGTAGTAACCGGTATGACTTCGCAAAAAAAGATTTCGGTAGTAGGAGCTATCAGTACTATTGATGTGGCGCAACTTAAAACACCCGGCAGTTCTCTCAATAACATGATTGGAGGACGCCTGGCAGGTGTCATCACTATGCAGAGTTCCGGTGAACCGGGCAAAAATATCTCCAACTTCTGGATACGAGGTATCAGTACCTTTGGAGCCAGTTCCGGAGCACTTGTATTGATTGACGGTATTGAAGGACGCCTCGAAGACATCGACCCTGATGACGTGAAGTCTTTCAGTATTCTTAAAGACGCTTCGGCTACTGCAGTTTACGGTACCCGGGGTGCCAATGGTGTCGTTTTGGTAACTACCAAACGTGGAGAATCAGGTAAACTGACTATCACAGGACGTGCCACATTAAAGGTTTCCCATATCAAACGCCTTCCGGAATATTTAGGAGCCTATGATTATGCTCTTCTGGCTAATGAAGCACGTGCCATGTCCGGTGAGGATGATTTATATTCTCGTCTGGAACTGGACCTGATCAAGTACGGACTGGATAAAGATCTCTACCCGGATGTCAATTGGATAGATGAGATAATGAAACGCAACTCTTTACAGCAAAATTACTATATCAATGCACAAGGAGGAGGTGATATAGCCAAATATTACTTGTCATTAGGTTATCAAGACGAAGGAGCAGCTTACCGACAAGAGGAAAACTTATTCAAAAAGCCCTTGTCATATAAGAAAATAACTTACCGTGCCAATATTGACATGAACCTTACCAAAACTACTAAGGTCTATTTCGGTCTGGATGGATATATTTCTAACTATACCAGCCCCGGCGGTCAAAATACGAACACAGTATGGTCGGCTGTCCGCCAGATAACTCCACTAATTTTCCCCAAAACGTATTCGGACGGTACTTTTCCTTCTTATGGTAAGCACGATCTTGCTTCTCCGTACGTCATGTTAAACAATACCGGATACACCAACGACGAAACACAGCGTAATATGCTTACTCTCAAGCTGGAACAAGAATTCGGTGGATTCTTGAAAGGCTTGAAGGCATCGGTACAGGCAATGAGTGAAAACATCAGTTATTTCAATGAAGGACGTTACATTTGGCCTGATCTTTACCGTGCCTCAGGACGAAGTTCGCAAGGTGTGTTAATCAAGACATTACGTACGGCTAAAGAGAATATGGTATATGGTGAAAGTAATAACAGATACAGAAAATACTACATGGAGGCCAAAGCAGACTGGAACCGGTCATTTGGATTACACACATTGGGAGCATTGGTTTTATATTACATGGAAGACGTACATGACACCCGATGGAAACATGATGAGCTAGGTATCAATGCCATTCCTCAACGCCGTCAAAATTTATCAGGACGTGTATCATACGGTTATAACAACTGTTATTTCATTGATGCGAACTTCGGTTATACAGGATCTGCCCAGTTTGAGAAAGGAAGAAGATTTGGTTTCTTTCCTTCTATCGCTGCCGGTTGGGTACCGACTTCCTATAGTTGGGTAAGTGAAACAATACCCTGGCTCAGCTTCCTTAAATTCCGTGGTTCCTATGGACAAGTGGGAAATGACCAGATCAGTGGTGACCGCTTCCCCTATCTGACATTGATTAATGACAATGCTTCCTCATATTGGGGATACCGTGAAAGAGGTATCACAGAAAAGGTAAAAGGCGCTGACAATCTTCAATGGGAAGTAGCCAAGAAACTCAATTTTGGTATTGACGCCAAGTTTTTCCATGACCAACTCTCGTTTACCGTTGACTTTTTCCGCGACACCCGCGACCATATTTTCCAGGATCGTGTGACACTGCCTAAGTTTGTAGGTATGGTTACCATTCCAAAGTCCAATGTCGGAAAAATGCATAGTTACGGTTCGGATGGTAACATTGAGTTCTTCCAGCAAATAAATAAAGATATGAATTTTACCATTCGTGGTAATTACACCTTTTCTCAAAACATTATCGACTACTTTGAAGAAAACAAACTGCCTTATGACTATCTGAGCGTAACCGGTAAGCCTTATAATATCCTTCGCGGGTATATTGCAGAGGGTCTGTTTGCCAGCAAAGAAGAAATCAACACAAGCGCCGACCAAAGCGGATTCGGACGTATACGCCCCGGAGACATCAAATACCGCGACGTAAATGGTGACGGCATCATCAATGAAGACGACAAAGTACCTTTGTCCTATTCTAACCAACTTCCTCGTATTATGTACGGATTCGGAGCTGATTTTAATTGGAAAGATTTAACTTTCAGCTTTCTTTTTAAAGGTTCTGCCAAGGTGGATTACTATCGTTCGGGGCTTGGTAATGACGCAGGATGGATTCCATTCTACAACGGAGAGCTTGGTAACGTTATCAAATTAGCAAACAACCCTAAAAACAGATGGACTCCTGCATGGTATTCAGGAACTACCGCCACCGAAAATCCCAACGCTGAATTTCCACGTCTTTCCTATGGAGGCAATACAAACAACTCACAATTATCCTCTTTCTGGAAACGAAATGGTTCTTTCCTGCGTCTGCAAGAAATCAGCCTAAGATATAACCTAAAAACTCCATGGATCAAGAAAGCAGGATTGTCTTCCATCGACCTGGAGTTTGTTGCCAACAATCTTTTCACTATTGATAAAGTGAAGTATTTCGATCCGGAACAGGCTTCGGCAAATGGCTCCGTCTATCCGATACCAACGACTTATACGTTCCAAGTTTATCTCAAATTCTAAAAAATAAAACTGAACACTAATGAAAAATATATTCAAAACAATAATGGGAACAACCATAGGATGTTCGATCCTATTCAGTTCCTGCAATTTTCTGGATGTAGACCCATACTTCGAAGCAACCTTCAAAGAAGACTCTATCTTCCATAGCAAGAAAAACGCTGAAGGCTATCTTTGGAATACTCCGAAAGGATTTCCTGATGCAGGAGCCATTTGGGGTAATTCATGGAACCCGGGAGAATCGGCTTCGGATGAAATAACACTCAAGTATCAGACAAACGAATTTTGGGGACTTCAGTTCTCGGTAGGAACCATCAATAGCCGAAACCTCCCCATTCAGGACCAATGGTATGATATGTATGTCGTTGTGGCAAGATGTAACAAAATGCTCAAAGAAGCCTACAATGTGCCCGATATGAACGAAATGGACAGAAGACGATACATCGGATATGTCCACTTTATGCGCGGTTACGCCTATTACCATCTTTTGATGAACTGGGGACCGTTGATCATCGTAGGAGACGAAGAACTGAGCACTTCCGAACCTGCTGAATACTATAACCGTGAGCGGTCTACTTACGATGAGTCCGTAGACTATATATGCGAAGAATTCCGTCTGGCAACTCAAGGTATTCTTTCTCCGGAAGAACAGAGCAGCAACTATTATCAGCGTCCCACCAAAGGAGCAGCGATGGCACTTATCGCCCGCCTGCGTCTTTTCCAGGCTTCACCACTCTTTAACGGCGGAACTGCAGCCCGGAGATGTTTTGGCACATGGAAACGGAAAAGTGACGGAGCTTATTATGTCAATCAGGAGTATGATCCGAGACGTTGGGCAGTAGCGGCAGCAGCAGCCAAACAAGTCACCAAGCTGGGATACGAACTGCATACGGTGGAAGCAGATGCACAGAACCCCTACCCTCTTGCCTCCAATGTTCCTACTGCAAACTTTCCGGAAGGTGCAGGCAACATCGACCCTTTCCACTCTTATTCAGATATGTTCACGGGAGAAGGTATCATACAGACCAATAAAGAATTCATTTGGGCGATGGAATCCGGTAGTGTAACCAACTATACTCATCACTCTTTCCCTGTTAAATTCGGTGGCTGGGGTGCAATGTCCGTCCCACAAAGAGTAATCGACTGCTACCTGATGGCAGATGGCAGAACGATCAACAATCCATCTGCGGACTATCCCTATGAAGCGGACTTAACCAAACTCACTGGCGAATCAAAGAAACTGGGTACTTATCTGCTAAAAGAAAACGTACCCATGATGTACGCCAATCGTTCGGCACGCTTCTATGCGTCTATCGGCTTCCCCGGACGTTACTGGACGATGAGTTCAGCTTCTACGGACGCTTCTTACGTCAACCAACAGTTCTGGTATTCGCATGACGACACCAACGCCGGAATAGCAGGTGCCGGAAATAATATAAATGACTATTGCGTCAGTGGTTATGTTCCCGTCAAATATATTCATTCGGATGATTCCTGGGCAAATGGCAAAGGAAGCGTAAAAGGTGCATTTGTCACCAGTCCCAAACCATTCCCTATCATCCGCTATGCGGAAGTACTCCTTGAATATGTAGAAGCACTGAATCGTGTAGAAGGTACAGTTACTGTAGAGATAGCCGACAATACAGGGACACTAATAGAAGAAACTGTAAGCCGGGAATTCGCAGAAATGGCAAAATACTTTAACATGATACGCTACCGTTCCGGATTACCGGGAGTAGATGCCAATGATATGACCGATGTCGACAATTTTGAAAAGATTATCCGTAATGAACGACAAGTAGAGCTCTTCAACGAAGGATACCGTTATTTTGATACCCGCAGATGGGGAACTTATCTGGACGATGATGCCAACAGTTCCAACTGGCGAGGATTAGACGTAACAAAAGACCGTACGAATGCAAGCGGCAACGAAGGTTTCTGGAATATCGTAACGATCAACATACAAAATGTACGTGACCGCATCGCACTACCTAAAATGGTATTTTTACCAATTCGCCATGATGAATTGTTGAAAGTTCCCAATGCAGATCAGAATTTCGGCTGGGACAGATAATATCAAATCATGAATAAAAAACTGAATATGAAAAAGAAAATAAATATTATTCTCTGCACTCTTATAGGTACATTGAGTGCCTGCAATGAATATGATTTCGACCAGGAACAATATCGGTACGAAATAGGACTGCTCAGTAATTCGAACCTGATATACGATCGTCAGGTAGCCAGCGTGGAACAAGAGAAAGACACCATTTATCTGGTAGCCACAGTAAGCGGTTCACAGCCTATCTCCGATGCGCAACACATCGCACTGCTGGAGTCCGACTCTCTGCTAAAAGCATATAACAAATCGAACTTTGACATCGAAGAAGACAGATTTGCCAAACTATTGCCGGAAGAATGTTATGAATTCCCCAATATGGAAATGGACATTCATGCAGGAGCTTCCAAAGCCATGTTTCCAGTATATCTGAAAAATCTGGATAAGATTTCACCTGACTCTATTTACTTTCTGGATTACAGAATAGACAGGGATAAAACGCCTAATTATAATCGGGATAAAAGTCACGTATTGCTACGCATCTATAAAGAGAACTATTATGCAACTACAAAGACAGCCACCTATTATAACTATACAAGCAGTACTATCGTAATTCCTAACTCTAACGGTACTCCCGAAGTCCGTCGACCGACAAGTGCCAATCAGGTATTTCCGATTGGTGCCAGTTCAGTACGCATGATGGCAGGAGATGAAGATATGGGTGAATACAAGACAGCAAGAAGCAGAATTGTATCTAAAAGCATCATTCTGGAGATAGGCGGGCAGCAGCCGGAGAATCCACTGGCAAGAGAACTAATTATCAGAGCGCATGACAAAGTGAAAGACGTAGAAGTAGAACCCATTGATGTAGTACAACTGACTCCCATCGACGATTACGACAACACGTTCCTGCTTAACGCTATCCGTACTCCCGACGGACGTGCAACTTATTATAAAGAGTTCCGTCTGCACTATAAATACCGCTTGGAATCCACCGCTCCCTACCGGGAAGTGAAAGCCAAGCTACGATACGAATTTAACCCAAGAGTAGATAACTTGTAATCAAATCAAATGAGTATGAAAAAAAATATATTAATCATCGGACTCGCAGGAATACTCGGAATTTCTTCCGGACTTATCTCTTGCTCGCCCGATTACGAAACCGAGTTTAATGTCGAAACACTGGTAGTTCCAGACAAAAGCCAGGCACCTGTCGTTTTTCCGCTCGCAGGAGGAGAACATGAAATTGGAGTACAAACAAACGTACCACTTGAAAGATGGAGTGCTCAATCCAACGCAGAATGGTGCAAGATAGTGCAACAAGAAGGCAAAGTACTTGTATCTGCCAGTGCTAACAATATATACAAACGACGCCAGGCAGAAATCACTGTTGCCTACGGGCATCAAAGTTATTCTATCACAGTTTCACAATTTGGCAAAGAACCCGCCATTTTGATAGGCGACAAGCTCCAGCAGGAAGGGTATGTGGAAATAATAGATGCAGAAAGGGAAGTATTAACTATACCAGTGGCAACCAACCTCGATCTGGATAATATCATCATACCGGATACTTGTAGCTGGATACATCTGGCGGAAAAGCCTGCCGCTTTTGACACAAAGACACGCGCGGCAGTAGATGTGAACCAACAGGAATTGAAGTTTGTACTGGATAAAAGCACCGAGACTGCCGTACGCTATTGTACGATCATTCTTCAGTCTTCCCAGAATTATAGCTATACGGCTTCTTTCCTGATAAAACAGCAACCCAGAGGATATATAGTCGAAATCGATGAAGACAAGAAGGTTTATGAAGTAAAAGCAATGGGAGAAACAATCACAGTTCCTTTCAAAGTAAATTCCCCCGCAGGGGAGGTGTCATACACCTATGAGATTGAAGAATCCGCCCAATCCTGGATCACTCCAGTATCGGTACCGGCTTCACGGGCACTGCGTGATGTATCCGAAAGTTTTGTTATCAAAGCCAATACGGAAGTTGAGCATCAACCCCGTGAAGGAAAGATTACCTTCAAGAGTACCAATAGCACCGACAAAGTGCCAAGTCAGTTTGTTGTCACAGTAAAGCAGGCCGGATTTATCGCGACACCTCCTTTAAATGTAATCAATGCTACTGCTACTCCGGGAACCGGAAACATCCATTTACAATGGGAGATACCTGAAGACGTAGACTTCAACAAAATAGTGATAACCTATTATGACAAGGTAACAAAAGAAAATAAAGAGATAGTGATAAATGACTATAAAACAACATCTTGTATTATAGATGACACCTATCAATGCGCAGGTGAATACTCATTTACTATCAAGACTTTTGGTCCTACAGGCATGGAAACAGACAGTCCGGTAATAGTGACAGGAACTTCCGGCGAAGCTTCCGAAATGGAACGGGTTACTCTTACTATCGATATGCTTTCCGACAATGCTAATCATGTCGGGGACGGAGGCGGTTTACCAGCATTAATTGATGGCAATATTGATACTTATTACCATACTAAGTGGAATACTCCTGTCACAACAGAAGCCCATTATGTGCAGATTAAACTGAATAAACCGTTGAAAGATCTTTGTTTCGAATATGATGCACGTAAGAGTGGCATAAATAATGGAGGTGATATAAAAACCGCAACTATTTATGGAAGCACCACCGGTGAGTATTTTGAGACTATGGGCAGTGAAGCATTTAATCTGCCGACAACAAACGGCGGTCATGCTACCGCTAAAAATAATGTGAGTGGAAAGCATGCTTACAACTATATCCGATTTACTCCTACAGCACGCCGTGACAAAGACCCATTGGATTATACTGTCGCAGGTAGCGCATGGTGGAATATGGCCGATATATATCTTTATAGAATAAGACATGATGAAGCCTGGGCTAAAGAACAGCTAGGCATTTAAGTAAAACAAGAAAAGACTGACGAAGAGCAAATAAGATTAGATTAGACACATTTTCTTATCAAGCTTTTCGCCAGTCTTACTTTTTATCAGATTGAATTATAAGAATTAGGAATATGAAACCCAAGAAATTGAGCCTCTTATTAATTATCTTGTCAATGATTATTGCAAACACAAGTTGTCACTTCCGGCAAGAGCCTAAAGTAGACATAACCCCTCATTGCATCAATCCTCAAACAGACAGCCTCTACCAACAAGCAATAGCTTTAATGGAAACTTCTTATGATGTAGACTCCACCCGAAAGTGCATCCGCTTTCTGGACAATGCATTGGCTATTGACAGTTTAAATCCTGACTATTACGGCATGAAAGCCAAACTTCTGTCCGAACTGGGTGAACTGGATTCCGCACTTTATGTGCAAACACTTGCTATGGAGAAAAAAGCAGTTACCGGCGAGTATCTGTTTCAACTGGGACTACTTCAAGCTGCCAAAGATATGCACACTGAAGCACACGAAAGTTTTGGAAAAAGCAAGGTTTTCCTTCAAGCAGTATTAAAACAATATCCCGACAGTTTGGGAGCTTTTATTCTGGCAGAAGCCGCCAATTCTCTCTACGAAAAAGAGGACTCACTGTTTATGAGAAATATAGATGAAATCCGTAAACGCTTTCCCGAAAGGTTGCTGGAAATAGAGATGACGCGAAGGGTAAAACCGCATTCACTGGTCAATCAAATAAGAAGGATCCAAATAGAAAAAGATTATAATATTGATTTTGATATGGATAGTCTCGTTGAGGCGACTATAGCGAAATAACTTTTTTTCCAAATGAAAAATGACAGCACTTTTGCCCTCACGCTCTCATTTCCGCCTCAATCTCCCTATTCATCGGAGTTACAGCGATTAGAGATCCAATGGTAGCAGCGTGAGAGCAACCGTTTGCCCTCACGTTGCTACCAATTATTCTATTTTCAGCAAATGATAAAGTGTCCCCTTACCGGACTTCCGGCAGGGAATATTCAGCTTCTGAAGCGCACGGCCGAACACAGCTACCTTATTGATAGCCAACCTGTCCCGTGTCTTCGTCTGCAAATAATTCAGAATCTGCATGGATGTCATCCATTCGCCTCCCTCCTCCTCTTCCGCCGGACGGAGATAACAATGGAACAACTGTTCCAACGGGCTCGCCTGCTCAAATTCACGATTCGTCTGCTTCAAAATCTTTTCATCTTCATCATCCAGCCAGTAACGCTCACCCTTATAAATGGCTTCCATTGCCTGAGCGTAAAGCTGTTTGTAATTGATGGTAGCATTCGTTTTGATAGGAGCTATCACCTCAATACAGATAAAACGACGGCTACCACTGGGATCGGCAAGCAAATCTTTCTGATTGCTGGTGCCGATAAAGGAAGCATAACGACGCATTTCACGAATAGTATTGCCATGAGGCTTGCGCAAGTTAGCAACAGGCTTTTGCAATAAATGCTTCAGAAACCCCTGCTGGCTGACATTGATCTGATCAAACTCATCAATGTTGATCAGAAAAAAACGTCCTAAATAACGCTCCGCTTCCTGCTTACTCTTGAAATCGATACTGTCCGTATAGCCGAAACGCAACTCAGGCGGCAGGATAATCCGGCAAAACGTTGACTTACGATACCCTTGCGGACCGACAAGCAAAGGTGACGTACTGTTTCCATGCTGCCGATCCACCCCTCTCCAATGCGCCACCATGCTCAGAAACCAACGATAAAACAACTCCTGCCAGTACGGATTCGTGCATGGAACCAATCCTGCCAATGCACGGATACGGTCTTTCCCGTCCCAACGACCGACATCATAAAGATATTCTTCTACAGGATTGTGCAAAGGAACATATTCCGAATTCAGAAAACGGTCTACATCCCGGTCCCAAGCATTAATCCCTTCTTTCAAGGCACAGATAGAGATACTGTTGCGCACGCGTTTGTCTACGGGCTTAAAGTAAAAATGGATGGAATCACGCTGACGATATTCCAGATCATCCAACACGGTGTTGTAGCGGAATTCATAGCGACGGTTCATAAATTCTTCCAGCAGAAAAGCCGTCTCCTGCTCCCTTCCGATACTGTTTTTCTTGCCAAAACCCTTACATTCCTGATAAAGATTATGAATCGTCGAACGTATAACCCGTTCATCCTCTTCCCGATAGTAATGAATGAGTGTCTGCCGCACCGCTTCTTCTTCGGGGATACCCGCTTTGAAACAATGCTCGGCAAGGTGTACAAGCAAAGGTTGCAAATCATCTCCACGCTTCCAGTCTTCCATTTCCTGAAATGCCCTGTTCAACGCCGCTTCATAAATCTTCGTGAAAGTTTTTGCAGACTCATATCCCGGTTTCAATCGCAACAACAGATTCTTTTCGCCCTGTTTGCGCTGCCGGAAAGTTTCTTCACCGGGCATAGCGAGCGGCTGTTCCAGACAGAACGGCACAGCATCGGGATTGTAATATGGAGATTCGTCCAGTGTCATGCGACACTTCTGTGTCAGCACCGGCGCTTTCAGATTAATATCATAAGGAAGCATCGGTTGGTAGCATTTCACCGCCAACCAATAGGCATGGGCATGAAATAATTCCGCTTCCGCTTCTTTTTCGGGCAGTCCTCTGTCATCCGGCAAGGCAAAACGCACCCATATTTTCACGCTACGTCCACTGGAACCACAGAATGCGGCAAAAGTCTGAGGCAAGAGTGCCGCCTGCCGTTTCACATATTCCATTTCGGACGGACCTGCCAGCCGGTTCACTTCCAACTGCACCAGTCCGTTATATTGTTTCATTTTTCGTTCGCCTTCTTTAGTGCGTGTACATTCTACGGCAGAATAGATATATGGCAATTTGTCTATGTGTTCGTACTGGCTGTACGTACCTTCCAGCATCGGTATAAGTTTTCGCAAAGCCGTAATGTGTCCCGATTTTGTTTCCGTTTTCATTTTGTCGAATAATGTACCTGCTTCGCATATGCTTAGAGCTTCTTTTCCACTCTCGCTGTCTTGTCTGATTAAAGTTATTTTCATTCTTTTTTGTCTGTTTATCTACCAATATTGTTTATCGCTTAATTCCTGTAAAGGTACGATATTATATTACGGCATACAAACTTTTCCTCTAATAAAAACAGGCTTTTTACTCGCATTAGCTTTACAATAAAATATAACATATAATCGCATGGAGATATTTCATTACTTTCCAACATCACTCTATATCATTGTACCTGAACAGCTTACAGCTTCCTTTAATTTCTTGTTTTGGAAACTACCGTTCCCTATATTGGAAACGCTCGTTTCCCGCCTTGGAACTGTCGTTCCCTTATAAGGATACGACAGTTCCCCAAGCAGGAAACTGCCACTTTGCCTATATGATTGGATTGACTTGACCGCATGAAATGTTTCAATTAACCTGATCTTTCAGGAAGCATTCAATCATATATCGGTCAATAATGCGTGAGTTATCAGCTATTAACACCTGATTTCTCAGTTATTAATGGCTGAAATACCAATCGTTAATAGTTGACACTTCAGATATTAACACTCTGTAAATCAAACAATAACGCATTAAAATAATATATAATGCGACGAGACTGAGTGAGAGCAACCGTTTGCTCTCATACTTGCCACCACACTTGCTACCACACCCGAAAAATCGATGAATAAAGGGATACAGGCGAATAGTGAGAGCATGAGAGCAAAACTGCTATCAAATTACATATGGAAGTCTTGAGGAGATAGCAAACTATTTATTGTAGGTACATTATAATATAGATACAACAATTATATTTTTATACAGGAATTTTATTGAGAGCCTACTTATTGGGGAAGTATGCCCCAAAAGTCTCTTATCCAACTTTTGGGGTGCACACCATTTAGAAATAAAAACAATTTATTAGACTAAACAGTCAATAAAGCATTCCCAAATCCAGCCAAACCTTTAAAGAAAAGGAAATCGTTTATCTCCAAACTTTCTTGTTTCTGTTTCACAAAATTAGAAACATCTATTAAAGATATTTGTTTCATACTATTATTTCTAAAATACAGATTTTCTAGATATGACAACTTTATTAATGATTCCATGTTACAATTTTCAATTCCCCCATCAGATTTGAATGAAAAAAAGTCTACCCATTGTTTATTTTGTTGCGGACTAAGCTTTGTTAGCAAACAATTAAAAATATAAATATCTACTTTATCATATGAATTACCTTTATATATTTTTTTTAAAACATCTAAAAGTAACAGCTTTAAATGATCTACCTTTTCGTGATACATGTTCATAGTATCTATTTCCATTAAGAAATATAGAATAGAATTAAGATGATATAATGAAGTTTCTCCTTTATATTCAGAAATCCCTTTGATACAAAAATCCAAAAGTTGGTCTATGTGTATTTCCAACTCCTTATTGTCTTTCAATCTTTCCAGTAAATATATTCCTTGGCCCAACATTGAAGTAATTGGATTACAACCTAATTGAGAAAAGACTCTCTTATCCACATTTAATAACACATCATTAGGATCTCCTTCCACATATTCATTCTTCATTAAATAATTTATACACCATCCTACACCTGATATTCCTGACTCAAAATCAGGGGAACTATGATTTATCGAATCCAACACTTTGTCTAATAGTTCATCTGCAAATTCACTATAGTATTTGCAATCTGCATAACGGGCATATCGATATAAATATAAGGCAATTCCCATTTTACCATTAAATAAACCTATGGGGTCTATATGATAACTATATAGTAAAAGCGTATTTGCTATTTTTTGTAACTCTTCTTTCATGAATATTATTATTTATGCTGATTAATCACTTTTCTGAAAAAATCTATAATATAAGGAATATGATAGTCAAATGTAAATTCTAATCTTTTTTTACGGACATTGAGCTCTATTCTTTTCAATAACTCTTTATCCTTTAATTGAACGATCAAATCATTTAAATCATCATAGAATACTCCCATATCATTTTTTTTGACATAGTTACGCATAGCAACAATATGCTTAGAGTTACTTTTCTGAATCATAGGAATTCCAGCTGCGGCTAATGTATTTATTCGTGCCGGAATATTTAAATCAGACCAACCAGCTCTCATCAGAGAATTACAATTAAGGCTATCAAATGAATGTAACCAACCAGCATCATATTTTGAAAATTCCTTAACCCATCCAAGCTGTGAGCAATGCGGTTCTACATGAAAATAATCAGAGCCAGCGCTTCTATATTGAGCTAGCACTGCTTCTTCCGATATATGATTTTCATTATATACATGAAAATGAATATTGTTTTGAGCTAATAAATTTACATCCGATGGACTTATCCCTATAATTCTACCTACATTAACAATATGCAAGTCACCGTCTATTTTAGATAATTTCTCTGAAAACTCACCATTAAAGCAATTACCTTTAGGCAAGTCTCCATCTAGAACATAAGTAGGACGAGGCAATAATTTCGCCGGAACAAATAGTTCAAACCAATCCTTTATTTCGTCATTTAGGTACATTCTGCCATTAGCATAGGCATAAAGATCAATTAATTTACCCCACAATCCAGACTTCATTGCCTCGTGAGGACCTTCCTTAAAATGCCAAACTAATGGTATGCCTGTATTAGCCATCATTACTTCATGGGCAATATCAATAGCCCCAGTACTTAATTGGGCATAAATTATGTCG
Organism: Bacteroides thetaiotaomicron; assembly: GCA_019412825.1. Lineage (GTDB taxonomy): Bacteria > Bacteroidota > Bacteroidia > Bacteroidales > Bacteroidaceae > Bacteroides > Bacteroides thetaiotaomicron_A. The sequence continues at coordinate 205,753 of DXOL01000015.1, forward strand.
GGATTTATTTCTTTAAGTTTTTCTTTCCAATTTTCATATGGAATATCTTCAACATTCCCAAAAGGTAACGGACCTATTGTTGAAAAGCAAAAAGCTGGCTTAGCCCACAAACCATATAGCTTATGCCCGGCTTCTTCAAAAGCATATACCCTTTCTGAATTATAAGCAAGTTCTCCTACCAAGAGTATTTTCAGATGATCTTTAGATAAGGCTTTTTTATCTCTAAAAGGCTTATACATTAGATTCTCATCAATCGTTTTGTAATTAGTAGCTCTTATCTTAATAGGTTTTTGTACTTTATAATAATGTCTATATCGATTTAAGCCGCCTCCAAATCTTTCACTGGTAATTCTGTGTCGCTGATCGGGATGATTGGTCCATTCGCAAGTTATTTTCCGAGTTGGAACAAATACCCCCTTATTTGTTAGCTTTCTCCAAAAAGTAAAAAACAAATCGTCTGACACGTACTCTTCTCGTTCGATCCATCTATCCTTTGTTTTTCGATGTGCTGTCTGTACAAGAAGTAGGTTATAATTCATCCGTACACCCTCACTCTGTCTATACAACAAAAAACCTCGGTCTTCAGATTCATCGTATCTAATACCGCTAAATGCAAGAATAATATCTTCAGACTCATCTAATTTCTCCTTGAGAGTTTCCAAATGGTCCTTATCATAAAAATCATCAGATGGCAGATAAGCGATGTATTCATATTCAGCCATATCCAAACCCTGATTAATAGCATATCCCAATCCTTGATTACTGTTGTTCTTGATATATTTAATATTAGAATCTACCAGAAAATCAGTAATAAAAAATTCTGTATTGTCTGTGCATCCATCATTTATAATGATAAGTTCCCAATTTGTGTATGTTTGCTGCTGCAAACTTAAAATCGCTCTCCTTATAAAGTGAGCTTGATTATAGGTCGGCATAATAACCGAAAATCCTTTTTTCATATAGAATATTTTTATATGATATTTATTTAGTATTATTAGTCTTTTCCTTCTATTCTCATGTTATTAAAGTCAAGGATTACCTTTGTTCCCAGTCTGTAGAAAAAATGCACCCCCACCGTACCATCAAATGAATTAAAGTGCCTCATTCTGTTCACTATAATCACTCTTTTATCTGGGTTAATCTGCTTACCATTTGAATAAATCCAAGGATCTTTTACAACTTCATAAGGTAAATTGAAAGCACTTCCAGTCATACCATGATATGCTAAAGGTGGCTTTTGTATCACTGAGTCTATTTGTAGACTACTTCTATTTCTCTCATAAAAAGGGAATTCGATACTCAAAAACTCATTATCCCCACTATCTAAATATCCAGTATATGATAATCCATTTATTTTTAATCGAGTATAAGGGGTTCTCCATATAAGATATATATTTGGCAAATTATTAGTTCTTTCATCTCCAGTATACCCGGGGAAAGAAATTGTACGTTTGTTCCAATCAAATTCAACCTTTCCAATCAACATCATAGTTGGTAATCCCATTATAACTTGGTTTTCGCTTAAAGTATCTTCAATTTTTGATCTCACGAGATCATTTAACGTATCGGGTAAGTGAGAATAAAATGGAGCATCAAAAACCATTACTGGAATATTAAACAACTCCAAATTCCCTATATTTATTTTATCTATAACACCTTTTAGAGCTTTCGTTGCAACTCCATTGAATTTTATTACACCATTTTGCTTTGTATCAATTATTCTCACTCCAATCTTGTCTGCTATTTTTTTCGTTACAAAAAAATACTCGGAGACTCCTGTATCGAAAAAAGTTTGAAGAGGAATATTATTATATTGGGCATTGAATCGAATATATTCCCCCTCATTAAGTTTTATAGCATTTTTCTTATTATTAGTTCTAACAATTTTTATCCGAGGCTCATTTAAGTCTCTATACTTTAAAGCCGACTTTACACTATCTATCCAATTAATTCTATTACTAATGAAATCCTGATTTAAGTCAAATGGATTTCTCTTAAAATAGTCAAGAAATTTATCACACAATTTTACCCCATCTTTGAATTTTTGCATATCATCATAGACCTGAAATAGTCGTTCATAATAGGCTCCAATATTCGGTCCCATTATCAATTCATGATTGGTAAGCAAATCTTCCAAATAGATCGCTGCACTATCTGGATTATTGAGAAATAGTGACATGTGCGACTTGTATAACACCTCTAATGCTCTATCGTTGGCAGGTAATTGATCAGCATGTGTTATACATAGATCCATAGCATCAAAACATTTACCTTGTTGCATAAGATTAACAAGTTCTTGTGCGTAGTTATGTTGAGCAAAAGATGATATAACGAAGAAAATAGATAAAGATAGAACTGAAAGATTTTTTTTCATTACAAATTATAGTTTTATGATTTATATAAAACTATCAGAAAGAAGATATATCTATATCTTCTTTCTGAAATAAATAAGGAAATTTCTAATAATTAGAATTTATACTTATAACCAATACTATATGTCCAACCACTACTACTATTATAGCTTATTCCTCCACTCACATTGCCATATTTATAGCCTCCAGTATAAGTCCAGCCATTATTGCTATTATAACTTACTCCACCGCTAACATTACCATATTTATAGCCTCCAGTATAAGTCCAGCCATTATTGCTATTATAACTTACGCCTCCACTCACATTGCCATATTTATAGCCTCCAGAATAAGTATAACTCCCATTATTACCATTATAGCCTATACCTCCACTATAATTACCATAGTTATAATATATGTTTCCATTATAAGTACCATTACCATTATTAGAGGTATTTCCACTAAAAGTTCCACTATTACCGGGTCCATTTCCTCCAGTTCCACTGTTACCAGGTCCTCCTCCACTTAGAAGCATAATATTTGTAGTATCACATCCAAAAGGATCTGTACTAATGGGAACGCTACCCATTAGGTTTGAGTCTACCCCAGTACCACCTACAAATTGAGCCGCTTCAGATTCTGACAACTGTTCAAAATCATCTAATAAAATTCTTTTTAATTTTTTCATTTTCAATTTTTTATTTTTCTCATGTTTTACTAGCAAGATTATAGATATACCAATTTTGTTTAATTCACCTCCTTTCGTATTATTAGTTTCTATTTTTTATCTCCATATTATCAAAGTCGAATACAACTTTCAATCCTGAATTCTTAAAGAAATTAACGCCAATTGTGCCATCAAAAATATTTAAATGGGATAATGTTCCATTTGAGATTAAGACATTACATGTGTTGGAATTTACATTTTCACCATTGAAGTATACTTTAGGGTTTTTCACGATTTCATATGGTACATTAAGAAAGGCACCTGTTGCCCGGTAATGATTCATAGATTTCTTTTCTGCTACGGAATCTATTTCTATATGACTTTTATTCTTCTCATAAAAAGAGAACGTCATATTAACAAAATCGTCATCGCCCGTATCAACATACCCAACATAATTTAATCCGTTAACTTTTAGTCGTTGATATAAGTTATTTTCAATCATAAATATATTAGAAGAGCTATTTGTTACTATTTCTCCAGTACTTTCAGGGAAACAAACTGTACGGTTTTTCCAGTCAAATTCAATCTTTCCAATCATCTTCATCGCAGGTAGGCCTATTATTATCTGTCTGTTATTCAGTGCTGTCTCAATACCCAATTTAATATCACGGTCCAAAGTATCACTCAAATATGGAGCATATTCATCATGAATCATTACAGGAATATTATAAAGCTTTATACTCTTTAGGTCAATACTATCAATTATCCCAACTAAGGCTTTTACTGGAACACCATTCACAATTTTCAGATTATCTTGAGTATTATCTACTATTCTTACGCCTATTTCTTCGGCTACTTTCTTTGTTGTCATCAAGTAAGTTGAAACTCCGGTATCAAACCATGTTTGCACAGGAATATTATTATACACAGCATCAAACCGGATGTAATCACTATCTTTGAGTTTTATTATAGCATTTTTGTTTCTAATTCTTTCAACTCTTCTTCGCAATTCATTAACATTTCTTTTCTTGAAAGATGATTTTGCATTTTCCATTTGATGAATTTCATTTTTGACTAAATCCGATGCTAAATCAAATGGATTTCTTTGAAAATAGGTAATTATTTTATCACACAACTTTACACCTTTCTCAAACTGTTGTGTATCGTCATATACCTGTAATAGTTTTCCATAATAAAGTCCAACCGCAGGTCCTAATTCTAGTTCATGATTAGTAGTCAAATCTTCCAAATAGATAGCAACACTATCATGCCTATCAAAAAATAATGCCATATGAGATTTGTATACTAAATCGAAAGTTTTATCACTCAAAGGCAAATTATCAGCATATTGCGCACACAGGTCTCTAGCTTCAAAGCATTTACCCTGTTGCAATAAGTCAATCAATTCTTGCGCATAATTACGTTGAGCAAAAATTGAAAGTACAGAAAAGGTACATAATAATAAAATAGAAATGCTTTTTTTCATATTATATCGTTTTAGTTTATATTATCTTAACTTTGGAATAATTCTTAATTCATCACATCAAATAATAGAATGAACTACTGAATTGGGATTGTCTATTTTTTCAAATAATTTCAAGGAAGCCTCCACTATTTTATCCATATCATAATACTTATAAGATCCAAGCCTACCTCCAAAATGAATATTTTTTTCTTGATTTGCCAGAATTTGATACAGATTGTATTTTTTTTGGTTATCTTCCGTATTAACAGGATAGTAGGGTTCTAAGCCTATTTCCCATTTCTGAGGATATTCTTTAGTCACAACTGTTTTAGATTGATTTCCAAATTCAAAATGTTTATGTTCCAATATGCGAGTATATGGGACCTCTCTTTCCGTATAATTAACAACTGCATTTCCCTGAAAATTGTCAGTATCCATTACTTCATGTTGAAAATATAAAGAACGGTATTCGAGTTGTCCATAAATATAAGCGTAATATTGATCTATCATTCCGCTAAAAATAGTTTTATTTGCCAATTTTGAAATATTTTTATTATCAAAAAAATCAGTATTAAGATGTACGTCACAATTAGCAAAACATTTTTCAAAAATTTGATTAAATCCACCTATGGGTATTCCTTGATAGATATCGTTAAAATAGTTATTGTTATAAGTAAAACGTATCGGAATACGTTCAATAATAAATGCAGGTAAAGACCTAGCATTCACTCCCCATTGCTTTTCGGTATATCCTTTTATCAATTTTTCATAAACGTCTTTTCCGACCAAACACAACGCCTTTTCCTCAAAATTTGCAGGATTCTTGACTTTTAATTGTTGTGTCTCAATTTTATTTTTTACTTCTTGTGGTGTACTTAATCCCCATAAACGACAGAAAGTATTCATATTAAATGGCAGATTATATATTTCATCTTTATATTTAGCCAAGGGAGAGTTTATGTAGTGATTAAATTCACATAATTCATTCACATAATCCCATACCTGTTTGTTATTGGTATGAAAAATGTGGGCACCATATTTATGTACATTAATTCCTTCTATATTTTCACAGTAGAGATTTCCACCAACATGATCTCGTTTTTCAATTACAATACAGTTTTTCCCAGATTTAATCGCTTCACGAGCAAATACGGCATTGAAAAGTCCAGCTCCAACCAATAGATAATCATACTTATATTTTACCATAATATTACAACTTATTTCGTACTAAATTTTATATTATCAAACAATCTTTCTATAAGTCTACGATCTTTTACAATAATATCTGCTTGACCTCCAATCTCATATTTAAAATCAAGCTTATCTCCGTAATTCGTGATTAATCCATCAGGCATATCCACCATAACTAAATAGGTATTAATATTATTTTGGCTTGTCTTATACTCATTAGTTATAAGTGATATTGACTTGACTATACCTTTTATAGACCCGAATTCCGCATAAGGATAATCATCCAATTTTATTGAAACATTAGAACCTACCTTGACCTTTCCCGCTCCTGTTGCAGGAAGTAATACTTGTCCTAGAATGGTATTCTCTTTAGGTACAATTCCAAAAATATCATCGCCTACATGTACAAATTGCCCATCAACCCCAAATTTCAGAAATTCAACGCGTCCGTCAAAGGAGGATTTTAAGACATAAGTTTGTTCCCATTGTTTTATTTGGTCATTTAAATCATGATAGGACGATAGTAGGTTTAAATGCATCTGTCTCTCTTTTTCTTTTTTCTCTACTATTAATTGAGATAACTTATTTTCGTTCTCTGCTATCTGCATTTGTATAGAGGCGATTTCCTTAATAAGGTTTTGTTTATTCTGTTTTGCAGATAGACATTCAACTTTACTTTTATCTATTTCGTATTCGTATGTTACAACAATGTCTTTATTCATAGAACTGTATTTATTTAGCCACTTTTCTGTTATTTCAAGATTCGCATTGGCAATTTTGAGTGCATTCTCTGTTTCCCTCAACAGATCAGATTTCCACTTTAGCCCATTTTGTATACTTATACGTTGTTGTTCATAAATATTATCTTTACAATAATCTGTTGTGCTTTTTAGCGCAGATAAAAATGAATAATATTTCATATTCAATTCTCCCAATGATACTTTTTCTGGAAACTGACCTGCTGCTTGCACAAATGAACTCATATTATTGGAATCAAATTTCTGTAACAAGGACGCAATCAACTGTACATCCTCGGTACGGGCTGAATTTTGGATAACAGCAATGTAATCTCCTTCCTTTACAACATCTTGTGGCTTAAAGTTCAAAATATTTATTTTACCTGATATATGAGCCGATAATTTCACTGGAGCAATGTTGGAGTTTATCTTTATCAATCCGGTTACAACATCTGGATACTTTATAAACCAACCAAAAACAAAAAGCAAAATAGTAAACATAATAATAGCTGCTGCCACCCACTTACCAAAAGCCGTGGGCATACAGTCTACAATATCACTAACTTCTTCGCTACGCTTTGAATTATCGTTAGATTTCGGCTTCAACTTCAATAGGCTCCAAATCATATTGACTTTGTATTAATTTATAATAATATCCTTTTTGTTCTATCAATGTATCATGACTACCCAATTCCACAATCATTCCATCTTGCATAACTACAATCTGATCGGCTTTTTTAATAGTACTCAATCGATGCGCAATAACAATAACAGTTCTATTTTTGAATACATTATTCAATGCGGTTACAATTTTTTGTTCATTTATGGTATCTAAAGCATTGGTTGCTTCATCCAAAAAAAGATAGTCTGGATTTTTATACAAGGCTCTTGCTATCAGAAGACGTTGTTTTTGTCCACCACTTAATCCACGTCCCATTTCGCCTATCATTGTTTGATATCCTTGTGGCATGGCTTCTATTTCTTTAGAAATATTAGCTATATCTGTTGCACGTTGTAAAGCTTCATAATCTACCTTTTCATCATTGAGTGCAATGTTATTTTGAATTGTGTCGTTGAATACTTTTCCTTCCTGCATCACACTGCCACATCTTTCCCTCCATTGACGTAAACTCACATTGTTGATATTCATTTCCCCAATACAAATCTCTCCATATGATGGTAAATACAGACGTAATAAAAGTTTCAACAGCGTGGATTTACCACAACCGCTGTCTCCAACTATCGCTGTCACTTTTCCTTCTGGTATAGTTAAATAGATTCCCTTCAAAATGATTGGAGAATGAAGTGAATAGCCAAAGGACAAATTTTTAACATTTAAACTTTTATCTTTAGGTAGTTCCATACTGTTGGCAGATATAGAAACCATATCATCTTCATCCTGCAATTGATGAATTTCGTTAATACGCATAAAGCTGATTTTAGCATATTGTGCCGATTGAATGAAACCAACAAACTGGGCTATAGGACCGTTAAGCATACCAATAATAAATTGTGTGGATATCATAATCCCGAATGTTATATCTCCGTTAATAACAGCTATAGCACAATAAAAAGTTATTGCCATGTTTTGCAAATTATTTATAAATTGAGATCCTAACATTTGAGCGTTATTAATATTCAAAATCTTAACATTCAACTTATATAGCCTAGCTTGTATGGCTTCCCATTTCCAACGTTTGGTATCTTCGTAGTTATTGATCTTTATTTCTTGAATGTTTTCAATGGTTTCAACCCAATAACTACGATCCTTTGATAGCAAATCAAAATATTCCCAGTCCAGTTTACGCCTAACTTTAAGAAATAGAAAAACCCAAAGAACATACAATATGCTGCCGCCTAAGAAAATAAAAAAGATAGTAATATTAAAGATTAACAGAATAACACTGAAAATAACAAAAGTAATACATGAAAACATCATTCCTAAAGAGTTATCCATTATAAAATGACGAATACGTTCATGATCATATGCTCGTTGCAAAATATCTCCTACTAACTTATTTTCGAAGAAAGAAACCGGTAATTTCATCAGCTTGATAAGATAATCGGAGATTAATGAGATATTGACTCGTGTAGTTACATGCAGTAATACCCAATCTCTTAATATGTTGGATAGAGTAATACTTAAGAGCAAAACAATATTGGCTATTAATACGATATAAACAAAATTCACATCTTGTGTTCGTATTCCAGTGTCAATTACAGCTTTTGAAATGAAGGGGAGAAAAGCTTGCAATATTGTAGCAATAAACATTATCAGAAATAGAATGCCAAATGCTTTTTTATATGGAGTAAAATAGCCTAGGAGGTTTTCAAAGTTTTTTAACCTTTCTATCTTTTCATGAGCTTCTATTTGCTTGAAGCTAGCCATCGGCTCTAAAATCATCAATATTCCATATGCCCCATCGGTTTTGTACCACTTTTCCTTAAATTGTTCATGAGTGTATGAAATAAGTCCTTTAGCAGGATCAGATGCATATATCTTATTCTTAGTGGCTTTGTATATAACAATAAAATGATCATTATTCCAATGAACAATAGCAGGTAAAACCACTCTTGTTATTAAATCTTCAATTGTTACTTTAACAGATACAGTCCTTAAGCCAATCTTATCAGCAGCATAACTTATATCCAAAATGGAAACACCCTTTCGTGTTATTCCACACAAATCTCGAAGATATTGCAGCGAATAGTATTTCCCATAATATTTAGCTATAATTTTTAGACAGGCAGGGCCACAATCTTTGGCATCCATCTGAAATTCATGAGGAAAATCTTTTAATAACATATCTCAAATTATTTAGCAGTATTCAAAATATCGTTGTCTATCTCATTTGTTGTCAAAGATTATAGACTGATATTGTTTGTTTTGCAAATTGTGTTTAGACAAATCTTCGCTACATATCAAATCTTTTCAATATGGATAGTCCACAAGCTATCAGAGATTTGCAACTGTCATTAATTTGTTTTTGATTGCCATAATACATATCTACATCATTAATCAAATCGTCGATCATTTCCAGCTTTAAATCATACATATATGATTTATTGAACAATATTCCTTGCCAAGCTTTGTCTGCATCGAAATCACTTACTACCTTCTTTTTTTCTGGAAAATGATTCATAGCAGATAAGAAAGTTTGGGAAATAAAATTGTCTTTATGTATTAGCTGGCCCAAATTCTGTATAACATCCATATAATTCCACAGTTTAGAATTGTTATTCAGTTCTATTATTATTTTAGCAATTATCAATTCAATTATTGAATTTGCCCTTTTAGAATATTGCCTACTGTTATTCAACTTAATTAGAAAATACAATACAGAATTCGTATATGTAATAGTTCTAGCGTTAAAACTGAAGTTAGAATTATATACTTCTTCGCAAATATTTAATGCTAGGTCGGTTGCTCTCTCAAGAGAGATACCCATTTTCGATTCCGGCTTTTCATAACTTGTCCTTTCAAGTAGATATAATCCATAAGTAAAAAGAGAAAAATCTTCAGCGAAATCGTTCAGACTTCTTTTCTGATATTCTAAATAGATTTTTTTATCCACGTTTATCAACATATCATCGGCATCAGCATCTATAAATTTATCTTTAATAAGATGGTTTATAGTGAAAGCAACTCCAGCCATGCCATTGGTGATAGACAGATTGGTTTCCGATTTTATATTCTCTAATACCTTATCAATACAACTATCTGCCAAGTCTTGATAAAACTTATAACCAGTCACTTTTGAAGAATAATATAGAAATAAAGCAATTCCCATTTTCCCTTTTGTTAAACCTATATTTGATATCTGGTTATCTATCATTACTAGGATATTAGAAATTTTAATAATTATTTCTTTCATTTTGATTCTTTTTTATAATTAATTACTTCTCTGAAAAAAGAAATTAAATCTTCCACATGATAGTCAAAAGAGAAGAGAGTACTTGTTTTTTTTGCATTTTTTGTTAGAATGTTCATTTTACTTTTATCAGTCAATTGCTTAGACAAATCTTCCATATCATTGAAAAAAATACCATAACCTAAATCTTTTATTTTTGTTTGAACAGCTACAGTATGCTGGGAATTGTCCTTCATAATAACCGGCAAGCCAGCCGAAGCATAAGTATTAGTACGTGCAGGTATGTTTAAATCATCCCAAGAAGCCAGCAGCAATTCTCCATTGTTTTCACTTGACAAAGAATGTAACCAACCGGCATCATACTGGGAAAATTCTTTTGTCCAGTCTTGTGCAGAGCAGTGAGGATGAATATGAAAATGGTTTGGAGCATTTCTTTTCATTTCGTTATTAAAATCTTCTCTACAATCATGGTAATTCTCTGAATATAAGTGAACATGAATATTATTTTTAGCCAATATTTCCATCTCAGAAGGACTGATTCCAATTATACGTCCAGCAACAACGGTATGAATGTGATTATCCCTCACTGATAGTTTCTCTGTGAAATTCTCAGTAAAATAATCTTTTTTAGGAAGGTCTCCATCCATTATGAAATTCAATCCTTTTTGAGGTATAAATTGATGGTACCAATCTTTAGCAGTTTCATTTAAATAGATTTTTCCATCTGAAAATGTATACAGATATATCAACTTATCCCATTGTCCTATAGATAAGCAAACAGATGGGCCTTCCTTGAAATGCCAAACAAATGGAATATTAAGGTTAGCCTTAAGAACATCATAAGCAAGATCAACAGCTACATAATTTAGCAGCGCATATATAACATCAGGCTTAATCTCATTTATATATTCTTTCCAGTTATCATACGGAATATCTGTTATACTACCAAAAGGAAGATGACCGACAGTGTAAAATGTGCAGTTTGGTTTTGGTATCCATAAACCATACAATTGATGTCCTGCTTGCTCTAATGCATAAATACGTTCTGAATTATAAGCAAGTTCACCTACGATTAATATTTTTAATGAATTAGATTTAATTTCTACTTTTTCTCTAAAAGTTTTATAAAGTTCTCTCTCGTCAATCTGTTTATACTTGGAGGTTTTCATTTTTATTGGCTCCGTTACTTTATAGAAAGCTCTATATGGGTTAAGTCCTCCACCGAATCTTTCTCCAACAATTTTATGTCTTTGATTAGGATGATCAGTCCAAAAGCACGACACACTTTGTGTCACCGCAAAGCATCCATTTGCCAGTAACTTCTTCCAATACATATCGAATAAATTCTCAGAAACCCATTCTCGGCGTTCAATCCACCTCTCTTTATTTTTTTTATGAGCGACTTGTACCAGCTGTAGTGTCTGCCCATTTTTCAAGCCTTTGAATTCTTTATCTAAGTAGTCAACCATTGTATCTCCTGCTAGAGTTCTGACCCCACTAAATGTTAAAATAGTCTCAGGATACTTTTCAAATATATCCATCAAGGATTTTAAATGGTTTTCATAATAAAAATCATCAGATGGCAGATAAGCGATGTATTCATATTCAGCCGCATCAATTCCTCGGTTAATAGAATATCCCAAACCTTGATTGTTTTTGTTTTTAATATATTTCACTCTAGAATCTGTCAGAAAATCAGATATAAAAAATTCTGTTTCGTCTGTGCAACCATCATTTATAATAATAAGCTCCCAATTTGTAAATGTTTGCTTTTGTAGGCTTAAGATTGCTCGCCTAATAAAAGATGCCTGATTGTAAGTCGGCATCATAACTGAAAATCCATTTTTCATAAAATATTAGATATAAGAATATATAATTTGCAAATATAAAGTAATTCGATAAAATAATCGAATAAATATAAGTTAAAAAAAACAATAATAAATAGGTTATTATAGAATATTCCATTATTGAATAAAACATAGGCACAATAAACAGCTATATTTTTTTATTACTTTCAATAATTAAAATAAAATCATCACATATTTATTCAGATTTTGCAAATCCAGATATTTAACTTTAATTCATAAATATCAGACACATAATTAAATTCCTCCGAATTGTCAATAACAGTATTGCATATTCCCTCATCGGTCGATCTATAGATTTTTGCTATATTTGTAATTACCAAATGCTCTTCATATTTTTTCGACTACAAACAACACCAAAGAATCTTTAGTTATTCTTTCAAAAAAACTCCCCATCAGTTCATAAACATTGAATTATTGAGTATTTGATAAGCGTTTCAAACATTTAAAACTGTTTTAAATGCTTATTTATTACACTAAACATGAATATCGACAGAGAGTGAAAGCACAATCTATCCATCCTACCCTCACAGCTATTCCAATAGATGCAGCACCGATAAACAAATAGATTAAAGCAGTCAATAAAAAAATGGAAGTAAAAAGGAAATATAACATATATTTTTTCCATATAATTATTCGAATTTATTTTCTATTTTTGTAAAATTATAAGATTTGTCTTCAATATTTATAAAGTAGAAATCGATAAGAGAAATTATAAATAATATTTAGAAATATATTTTTCACACTAAATAAAGAAAAAATCAACAATAACACATTGACCTTTAATAAAGATATTCGAATATTCAGATGCTGTTTTACGAACTTGATACAAAAGATTAACCCCAAAATAAGCTATGAAAATCTATCTTTTCTTAAGTACCTTATACTATTTATGGACAGCATTATATTCCAGTCAAAAAGATAAGCTCTAATTATAAAGAGCAAAGAGGTAAAGCTACCGGATATTTATTATCCCCCGACGAGATTATGAATAAAGAAGAACAAGCTCTAACTAAACAATTAATAAAACAGATTAGTAAGTTGCCTCGTTGGAGTTTTGGATGGTTGCAGACGATAAACGGCTCTATTTTTCAGGGACGGTATATAAAAAAGATACAGGATGGAAGTTCGAGGATTATCTTCATTAAGCAAATTAAAGTGTTGAAAGAGTATCATTTTATTAACTTTTGTGAGAAAACGACCAAATAATATTTTTTTGTAGTATCTTTGAATATAAATATCAATAGTGAGTTATTTATGGATGAAACAGTTAATCTGACTATACATAAGTTTGGACCTATATCCGATGCGGATGTAGTGTTTGACAAATATACAGTTTTAATCGGTAAGCAAGGTTCTGGGAAAAGTACCATCGCCAAATTATATTCCATGTTCACGTGGATGGAAAAAGGATTGGCACGCCGTATTACCAGTGTAAAATACATGACTCAATATTCACGTTTTCAAAAACAATACTGCAGTTACCATCGTATCGACTCTTATTTTAAAAAAGAAACCATCATCCGCTTTTATGGTTTGCATTATAATTTTATCTATGAAGATGAAAAATTTAGCGTAGAAGAAAAAGGGCTTCCTGATTCTTACAAGGTCGCAAAAGTAATGTACGTCCCAGCTGAACGAAATTTCTTAAGTACAGTCGATGATACAGACAATCTGAAAAGTCTACCGGAATCATTAGATACTCTGCTTGGAGAGTTTGACAAGGCTAAAAACTCGTTCAAAAGTGGATACAAGCTTCCATTCAATGATTCTGATTTTGAATATGACGCACTCAATAAAATACCGTGGATCAAAGGCAGTGATTACAAAATACGCTTGTCTGCAGCTTCCAGCGGTTACCAATCCGTTTTACCTCTTTCAATGGTAACCAAATTCTTATCGGACCTCGTACTCGAAAATGCCAATAAAGAAGATCTGACAAATAAGGAGAAAAAACAAATTGAGAAAGAAGTAAATAAGGTGATGGACGATAAATCGCTTACCGAGGAAGTGAAATTTGCGACTCTACGCAGCATTTCCTCCAGATTCAAATATTCCCGTTTTGTGAATATCGTTGAAGAGATGGAACAAAATCTCTACCCGGAGTCACAGATGACCGTTCTTTTTGATTTACTGAACTATGCTAATAAAATAGACCTGAATCGACTTGTGCTTACTACGCACAGTCCTTATGTCATTAATTATCTGACTTTAGCAGCTAAAGCCTATTTATTGAGCGAAAAAATATCTGGAAATGACGATTTAAAAAAGGAAATAGATAAAATCATACCTCTATCAAGCATCGTTAATCCGGTGAAACTTCTTATTTACGAACTGAAAGACGGAAAAGCTGTGAAGTTAAATAGTTACGAAGGACTTCCTTCTGACGAAAATTTCCTGAATATCCAATTGGGACAAACCAATGAATTATTCGATCAGTTACTTGAAATCGAAGAAGAATTTGACAACAAAAAATAAACGAATATGTCCATTGACTTTTTTATAGCTAAATGCCAGACAGAGAACATACGCGACAAGGAATTTGGAATTTGTGATGACGAAGACGAAAATGAAAAGACATCAGCCTACATTAGTACTACCCAGCCGGAGAAATGGATTGCAGTGGTCAAGAACCAATCTGAGAAATCAATCAATTTCACTGCTGTAGATCATTGCATTGAAATTCCTCACGAAGATGGAACATCTGATTTTCGTTGTGACGCGATGTTAACCAATGAGGATAACATTGTTTTCGTTGAACTAAAAGATCAAATGGCAGGATGGATAACCCATGCAGTAGATGAACAGCTTCAAACTACTATAGACAATTTCAAGGCAAATCATGACATATCCAAATACAGGCATAAACGTGCCTTTGCGTGTAATAAGAAATATCCTTATTTCAGGGTGAGTTATAAAGGTAAAATGGATGCATTTTACAAAAAGAATCACATTCGTTTGAATTTAGTTAGAGAAATCATTTTTAAATAAATACATACCGTAAGAAGAAATAAAGAGTAACTTCCACTCAAAAGTAAAAGCTACTCTTCATTCCGTATAAGATTGGGGATATTCAGTAAATTTCCCTATTTATTTGCTTTAATACGTTGCCCGTCCGCCTGAACAGCGTACAGTTCCGCTCCTTCAATGTCTGCTCCGGCAGGTACGGTAAATACGAACCGATTGGCAAACCATACTTTTTTGCCATCTTTGATTAATTCGAAAGCAACCGCCTGTTCGCCATTAGTCACAGTGTATGTTCTTCCAGAAACGGTGTAACTTACAGTCTTGGTAATTTTTACATTGTTCTGGAATGTTTCGAAGTACCCTACATCTCCTCCATCTTCGGATATACCTTTTTGGTTGCCTCCGGCTCCTGCCTGGTATCTTCGGTCTTCAATGTATTCAATAGGCGGACATTTAGTGGAGAATGTTTTCATATAAGCCAGCGTCTGATTAATCATATCCTGTGTCACGGTATATGAAAAGCTTCCGTAAGCATACAACTTGAAACTGACCGGAATAAAGAATCCCCAGGCATCGAAGAATTCGGTCATATCCATGTTAGCGGCTTTTGCTACGTTGCGCGCATACATCAGCTGTGCTGCGCCCGGATCATTGAAAGGTAACCAAAATTCAGGGGTACGTCCTTGCTCGAATATCTTACGGATGGTATTCGGTTTCTTGCCGATACGTTCGAAATAGGTCCACAGTTGCTGGTTGAGGCGCATGTGCATCTCGGAGGCTTCCCCTTGATACAGTCCGTATTTGTTGGCATCTTCTTCTGTCATATCCTGCGGGGTAAATGCCAGCGTGTTCGGGTCGCGCGGATGCATGAATCTTCCCCAAGGGGTCGGAGGCGCATACCGGTAAGTAGCCAATGTCCCGATGGAGCTTCCGCGTGATCCCCACTGGTTTATCTTGTACACCACATAATTAGAAAAGAGATTGTTGCTCGATTCCGTAGTGCTGGGCCAGTTGATGGCTCCCTGATGCATATGTCCGAGTTCATGTCCCGGTCCCCATTCATTGTCCTGATTTTTGTCCATATCACGCGGATCGAAGTTGTTTTTGAATCCCCATCCGTCTTTTGTGCTTACATCACCGGCTGCCATGTTAATGTAATAATTGGTAGCATAAAGTCCGTCGGTGAAAGTAGTGACATGCATCAGTGAATTGAATTCTCCCGTATTCGAATAGGTGTCGATGGCAGCCAGTTCCTGCTCCCAATCTATCAGGTTATCCCATCGTTCCATTCCCCTTACTACTCCATATTGTTTGAAGTTGTCCTGATTTTGCAGCAAGTCTTTCAGTGCTGTAAACAGAATCTTCCTGCCTTTCAGTACAAATACACATTTATCAGATCCGTCCAGAGTGACAGATTTTGCCTTCCGGATATATTCGCGGAACAGATCATCGGTTTTATCCACAGTCAGATCCCATACATTGAAGCCTACACGCGCATGTTCCGTTGTCTCCACATACTGGGGCGGAAAGTGTATTTTCACTGCCGGCATGCCACGGGGATCAAGTTTCTGATAGATGACAAACAGATTTCCCGCACGTGAGAAAGAAAACTTGTTGATTCCGTTTTTCAGGAATCGTTCTTCACCATCGGGTCCCAGATCCGAACAACATCTTAATGAAATGGATTCACCTTGCGGTATGCCATCCACTAAAACAACCATCTCTTCACCCGCATTCGTTATGATACCGGTAGGGTTGCAGAGAGGCGAGTAGTAATTGGTTCTCAATTTATCTCCCCAATATTCGGGCACGCTGTATGCCTGATAAGCCTGTATCCTGAATCTCTTTTCCGCTTCGGGATAAGTATTGCTCTGCAAAGACTTTGCCAGCACATTAAAGAATGCCGGAAGTCGGTTGATGACTTCGTCGGAAGCGTCCGGGCGGAGTTCACTGCATGAACGGTCGGTGAATACAGTTGTCAGTTGTTCGTCAAGCGGATTTTCCGCAGCATGGAAAAATTCCATCTCGTCGCAACTGACGAAATCATTCAATCCGCTTTTAACTTTGAATTGAACAGCCGCAGGTACAACCGGATCGTTCAGCAATATCCTGTGGCTGCCTCCTGCTCCTTTAAAATCATAATCTTGTATATGAACAAAATCCGCACTTCCTTGAGGCTTGATGTAAAGTTCGAATGCTCCGAAATTACCGTTACCATTTCGGCTGTGATACAGGATATAGTCCAGCGTTAGCTGATTCTGATCGAATTGATATTCAAGAGTAACCGGAAAATCAGCAGCTTGACTCCATGTGGAGTGATAACAGTTTCCACCGAACTGACCGTCATAAGACTTCGATATATCCTGCCCCGGCTGATGATCGGTGTCATATCCGCCGGTAACTTTCAGTTTTACATCCTTCTCCGGATTCACCCCCGAAATGTCACTCGATTTCTTTTGTTGTTTGATTTCCGACTGGTCATAAATGCTTGTATTTTCTTTGGATACAAACTTGATCGTAGCATTCCTTTCTGTAGTCAGAGGATTGGAAGCGATGGAAAATATTCGTGTACTGGATGCCAGATCAGCTCTTGTATCAGGTACTTCTTTCTCGGTAATCCAGTCTTTGGCTTCCTCCGGAATAACTACTTCATAGTCTGTATTGGAAAGCAAGTTGACTTCCATATGATCGTTTCCTGTCCCCGCCACCTGAATAGCACGGCTCTCTTCAGCCACTTCAATGATCAGGTCACCGCCTGTCTGCACAACTCTGAGTTTAGCAGTCAGCGCATTATTGGTGATAGTAATATTTCCTTCTCTGACTCCTTTTTCCGGACTGGATGTTGCCGAGACAGTCAGTTCTGTGTCCGATGCCTTCCTTGCCTTCAGCCATTCTTTTCCTTCGGTTACCGATGCATTCCACTCCCGGTTCGATTTGACAGGTACGGCTACTTCCCCACCCTCTTTCTTGAATCCAATGGATTTCTGGACTTGCAGCACCGGTTCTCCCTGCAGCTCTTTATCATCACTCTTGCAGGCATATAGAGCAGTGACTCCCACCAGCAGAATAAGAGAAATACATAGTATGTGTTTCATTTTATCCAATAACATAGTATTTATATTTTTTGTTGTTTTTCCATTTCGTTGACCAGACTATCCAAATCGAAGTCAATGTTATATTCGTTCTCAATATGAATCTTTTTGATTTGCTTCACCAGCGAATGCGGCTTCAGCCTGCGGATCATCTCTATCTCCAGAAGCCTGTTCGGGAAACGTTTGCGAATGGCATCGATGTCTTTCATATAAATGCTGTCTGCTCCCTGATAAAGCGCATTGGCGGATTCTTCAAGAATGAATGCTCCCAAACTGTCGGGATATTGTTCGAGCACAGCCTGCAGAATTTTCAGACTTTTCCCGAAACTTTGATGCGCATCGGCATTCATATCTTTAGCCGCCTGAAACAATCCTAACTGAAACAGGTATTCTCCTGTTATCGCTTTTCGCTCCATAGCCAAAGTCTGAACGCGCAATGCGGAATCCAGTTCCCCCATCTCAGCCAATAGTTTAGCTTTGGTACCATAATAATCGGGGTTGAGGCTGTCAATCGACAGTGCCCGGTCTAAAAGGCTGATGCACTTCCGGGTGGAATCGACATCATAAGACGATTGCAGGATAGCTACCGCCTGTTGATAAAAACTGTCGGCACTGAGATTTACGGGATGGGGACGAATGTCCGGTTTCTGCCGTGAATGACAACCGATAGCTGTGCAGATTACCAACAAAACAAGTAGTATGATACTCAGTTTCTTTGTTTTCATGTGCATGATTCTAAATAGTCGGATAAGATAAATAAAAAAAATGGACTGCCGAGGAGTTTTATAAGAAAATGTGCCTAAATGCTAATCTTATTCACTCTCCGCCAGTCCTTCACCTAGTTTATCAGATGCCTAGCTGTTCTTTGGCCCAGGCTTCATCATGCCTTACTCTGTAGAGATACATCTCAGCCATGTTCCACCATGCTTTATTAGCGTTAGTATAGTCCAATGTGGCTTGGTTACGACGTCCCGTAGGAGTGAATCGGATATAGTCGTAAGCTTGTTTACCATTCACATTGTTTTTAGCGGTTGCATGACCACCGTTTGATGTCGGCAAATTGAACTCTTCCGTACCCATACTTTCAAAGTATTCACCGTTGGTACTACCGTAAATAGTTGCGATCGTTACGTCACCTCCATTATTTATGCCAGTCTGACGCGCATCATATTCGAAACGAAGCCCCTGCAACGGTTTGTTCAGCTTAATTTGTACATAATGAGGTGCTGCCGCAGGAGTATCCCATTTAGAATGATAAAAAGTTTCACCCTTACCATCAATCAAAGCCGGTAAACCGCCTCCATCACCCTCCTGTGTCGCATTAGCAGAAAGCATATCAACAGTGAGAATGACGCGTTCCAGCTCGGAAGCTTCGCCGGAAGTACCTGTAATGATTGCAGGACTCTCAGTCTCCATTCCCGTAGGACCGTAGGTCTTGAAAGTAAAGGAATATTCACCGGCACACTGATAGGTATCATCTATGATAGCCGATGTTGTCTTGAATCCATCTATTTCTATCTCTTTATTTTCTTTTGTGACCTTATCATAATACGTGATTTTCACTTTACTATAATCCACATCTTCCGGTGTTTCCCATTGAAGGGTAATTTGTCCTGCTCCCGGTGTAGCGGTAGCATTCACCACATTTACAGGAGGAACGGGAACGAATCCTGCTTGTTTCACAGTAACTGTGAAGCTGTTCGGATCAACCGGATCTTTACTTGTAAACGTTATTGTTCCTTCACGGGGTTGTTCTACAACTGCAGTGTTAGGCTCAATGATGAAGCTTTCGGAAGCATCACGCAATGCTCCTCTGGTGAGCGGTGCAGTTGCAGGCTTAATCCATGTTTGAGCATTTTCGTCAATCACATATTCATATTCCGCACCCGCAGGACCGTTCACTTTAAAAGGTATTGTGATGGTTTCGCCCATTGCTTTCACTTCATAAACCTTATGCGCATCATCAATGTCAACAATATATCCTCTCGGCTGCTGCTTGATAATGAACGTGCCGACACAGTTGTAATTTTGTGACGACTGAAGGGTGATTGTACAATACCTCACAATGGTATCGGTATTCTGATCCAAACTGAATACCAGATTTTTCTTGACAGTATCTTCCGCTTTTACAGCTTTTTGTCCTTTCTTTGCTTTCAGCTCTTTCGGTTCGTTAAAGCGTACCCAGTTACAGGTATCCGGTACAGTGATGACATCCAGATTCAGATTGGTATTTACCTCGATGGAAAGTGAAGTCGCTTTAGCATCTACCGCCTTCATTCCATCATCCGTCAATCCGGGTATATCGATCACCGGTTCCAAGCCGAACTGTTTCACACTTATGGAATAGCTCTGGTGACCGTATGCTATCGTCACTTCTGCTATACGCTGTTTGTAGCCTTCATTCTGATCGGCAGAAACCGTGACTTTACCTTCCTGCTTTTGTAGTTTGCACCATTCGGCATTCGAACTTACCGTCCAGTTATCGAGCGCCACGTTGGTCTTCACTTCTATCTCACGTTCGCCGCCGGAAAGCGGAAAAACAACAGCCGCCTGGCTCTCGCTGGGAATAGTCAATGTCAGTACATTGAACTCCGTTTCATAATCAGGACCACAGGAAGAGAGAGCTACGAAAGTTCCCAGGATTCCTGTCAGTCCGATGATTAGTATATTTTTTTTCATATTATTAGATGCATTACAAGTTTTCTACTCTTGGATTGAATTGATATCTCAGTTTAGCATTTACCTCCCTGTAGAGGTCGGTAGACTTCAACCGGTATTTGTAATGGAGGCGGAACTCCTTATAATAAGTGGAGCGTCCGTCGGGTGTCCGGATGACATTCAATAAATACGTATTGTCATATTCGCCGATGGGTGTGAGCTGCACTACGTCGATGCTTTGATACGGCAGGATAGTGAGTTCCTTTGCCAACGGATTCTCGGGCAACTGTGCTCCCATTTCCAGAATGATGCTCCCCTTGTTGATGATATCCAGCGCAGTGGTATAGTCAGTGAAACTTTCATCACCGGCCATCAAACGTACAGAGTTCTCAGAGATAGGAAATACACGGTTGGAATTGGTTGGACGGCGAACTTCACTATACCCATCCGGATTCGGGATAATGACCGTACTACTGGTGTAATTGTAGTAAGTTGCCGTCTGCGTGGACGCATAGTAATTCTCCTTGTGGATACGAAGCAGCACGTGCCTCTTTTTCGGATTACAGTCCGGTGTTCTCAATGAATCTATCTTATATTCGAGAAAATAGACAGAGTCGGGTGAAATCTTATCCAGGTTTTTCAGATACACCGGAAACATAGCCTTGGAAGAGCCGGCAGAAATGTTCATTTCCATCGTCGGAAATTCATAGCATTCTTTCGGCAGATATTTCGCAAAACGGGCTTTATTGATATCAAAATTAGATTTGTTGTAAGCCCTCAGCAATGTATCGGAGTTCTCAAGTACCACCGTAACCGGTTCTCCGGTAGCCTGCGATCCACTCAACGAGGCTACCACGAAAAGGGTATCTCCTCCCTGCTGTAACTCTGCCACCTGGCGATCGTATACCAAGTTGGAATTACTGAGCAAATTTACTTCTTTGCGGAATTGTTCCTGATCGAAATCATACTTATCGCAACCACTTATCATAACCAAAGCAGAGCAAAGAATTATAGTTAATATTTTCTTCATATTATCTTTCTGTTATTCTTGTTTTTCATTATCTGTCCCATCCCGGATTCTGGTCCATGGAAGGTACTTTCAGTAATTCAGCGTGACTGATCGGCATAAATACCATCTTGGGCAGTGCGACGCGATCGCGGATATTCTGTTGGTCGATGGTCACGATGTTCCAGAATCCCGGATTGCCGGCGACGTCCGTACGGTCTTTTTGTACATCCAATCCCTGCCAGTTAGACGTATTGGCATCGTCAGTGAGGTAAGTACCCCATCTGCGGGTATCGAAATAGCGGTAGCCTTCGTTGAAAAGTTCCACTTGTCGTTCATTACGGATGATCTGCTCAAATCTCTCCACCTCGTTGAAGTCACCCAAAGCCGGACCGGGTAATCCGACACGATAGCGGATCATATTGAAGTATTTAGCCATTTCCTGAATATCACGGCTGACAGTCACTTCGACATCCGTACCTGTCATATCAGGAGTGGTAACGGTGACCGTACCCGTCACCCGGTTCAACGCTTCCACATATTCAAGGAGTACTTCGGCATAACGGATGATGGCAAACGGTTTGGGCCTAGTCACGAATGAGCCTTTCACACTTCCTTTTCCGCTAGCCCATGAATCGTCCGGATGGATATACTTGACGGGAGTGTAGCCGCTGATATTGTAGTCGTTGACGTTATTTCCCGCACCTGCCAGCCCGGCGTTAGAGTCATCGTGCGAATACCAGAACTGCTGGTTGACATAGCTTGCATCGGAGGAAGCTGAACTCATAGTCCACAGGCGTCCGGGAAATCCGATGGAAGCATAAAAGCGTGCCGAACGGTTGTCATACATCTTCGGAACATCTCCTCTCAACTGATAGTTTCCCAGCACTTTATTCGTACCTATTGTCTGGCTAAGATCTGCTACATACGGATAGTCCGCCGACGCATTATGGATTTCTCTACCGTCCATCATCAGGAAACAATCGACCACTCTCTGGGGTACGGACATGCCGCCCCAGCCTCCAAATTTTACCGGGAACGAGTGGTGTGTGTAGTTATAGACATTTTCGGATGACATTGCCCAAATAAACTCTTTATTGGTTTGAATAATACCTTCACCGTTGAACATGTCGGCAAAAGAATGATAAGGGTCGATACCGCCGGCACCGTCAGGGAAAGGAGCTGTAGGAACATTATCCGCCAACGGATAAGGGTATTGATTGTCCGGCGCCACTGTGAACAGTGAATAGTATCCCATATCGATCACCTGCTTTGCGGCAGCGGCTGCTACCGCCCAACGGTCGGGATCGTACGTCTGGTTTACATAATCGGCTCCGTCGCTTTTGCGTTGCCAATTGCTGAAACACAGGCGGGCGGCATCACCTCCATTGAACAACGGAGAAGCCTGAAACAGGCGCAGACGGGCAATCAGCGCTAAAGCCGCCCCTTTGGTAGGACGGTCGGAATAGCTGATACTCTGTTCGGTAGGTCCATAAATACCTTGTGTGGCAAGCTTGAACTCATTACAAATATAATCCACAGATTCATCGTAGGTAGACCGCTCCCTGTCATAGTATTCCGCAGATTCGGAGGTACCCAGTACTTCGTCTCCGACAATGAGCAGCGGACCATAGTTCATCAGCAAATGGTAGTAGGCATAACCGCGCATGAAGTGTACATATCCGATGTAACGTCTTCTGTCGGCTTCTGTCATATCGGACACTTTATCGACATTTTCCAGCATCCGGTTGCATCTTGCCACCACTACATACATACTATACCATATATCCTGCCGAAGGTTTCTTCCGTTGACAGTACCTACACTGAATTGTGCACCCCAGAACTCGTTAGTCTGCCATCTGACAGTTATCTCGTCCGAGGCCGTTTCTCCCGGATTCCATGAGTTTCCCCAAATGGCACCCGCGTCGGGAAAACGGGTCGGAGTGTTCCAAAGGTATCCTTCGGCATTTTTCATGCTGTGGAAAATGGAATCTTCCTTAAATGTAGCCTGGAAATAATTGTCTACATCCAGAAAATTGCAGGAACTGAGCAGCAAAGAACTGCCGATCACGGCTCCCAAAAGTATTTTAATTCGATTTTTCATAAATTTTTCAATGTTATGTGATTAGAATCTTAAGTATACCTGGAACGAATAGGTAGCAGGTATCGGATAGACAGCACCATTTGCCGAAGCCTGTTCGGGATCGAAATATTTCACATTGTCGAAGGTGCACAGGTTGTTTGCCACAAATTCCAGATCGACGGAAGACAATCCTACCGCTTTAATCCATGGCAGATGTTTCAGGCTGTATCGCAAGCTAACTTCCTGAAGGCGCAGGAAAGAACCGTTCCGCCTCCAGAAGGAGGACAATTGAGAATTGTTCTTATTACCTCCGTAAGAGAGACGTGGAAATTCAGCATTCGGATTTTCCGTTGCAGTAGTTCCCGAATACCATGCGGGCGTCCATCTGTTCTTGGGATTGTTGGCTAGTTTGATCACATTTCCCAAGTCTCCATTATAGAACGGAATCCATCCGTTGTCGTTGCCAAGTCCTGCACGATAGTAGTCCACCTTGGCGGAACCTTTGAACAAGACACTAACAGTCAGATCTTTCCACTGGAAGTCGCCGCCGAATCCATACATCACCCTTGGCAATTGGTTGGAATAAGACAATGGCACCTTATCGTCTTCATTGATAATACCGTCGCCGTTGACATCGCGATATTTGATGTCGCCCGGACGTATCTTCCCGAATCCGCTTTGATCGGGGCTGGTATTGATCTCATCTTTGCTGGCAAACAGTCCCTCGGAGATGTATCCGCGCAAGATGTTATAGGGTCTGCCGGTCACACTGAGATAGTCGTAAGGTAATTTATTCTCTTCAAAATAGTCGATGATATTTTGTGAGAATGTATAATTGGCGCGAACCGTAAAACTCATGTCCTTATTAATATTATGGAAAAACTCGATATTTCCGTCCGATCCTACACTGTGCATGCGTCCTACATTCGACTTCGGATAGGTCACCATACCTACGTAAGAAGGTAACGTCACACGGTCCTGGAAGATATGGTCACGGGTATCCCGGAATATGTCGACTGTAAAGGACAGCTTGTCATGGAAGAACTTGGCATCGATACCGAAATTGGCCTTCTTTGCTACTTCCCATTTCAAGTTGTCGGCTCCGGTATGGGTTTCTGTGATACCCGCATAACGATATCCCCAGGCAGATCCGGCATGGTTGTCTATCAGGGTCAGATAAGGGAAACGTCCCTGACCGGTATAATCGTTGGTAGCCGTAATCTGGTCGTTACCTACGATACCGTAAGAACCGCGGAATTTCAAGAATGTGAACCAAGGCAGTTTCTCTGTCCACCAGTCGTATGAGGAAGGAACCCATCCTGCGGCAATGGAAGGAAAGAAACCGAACTGTTCTCCTTTTTTGAACTGTGCAGAACCTGTATAACCGAAATTCGCATCAATGAAATAACGGTTTTTATAGTCATAAGAGATACGTCCGGAAAGGTTCTGATGGCGTTTGGGGATGCTGGCGATACCCAAATCATCATATTTGCCCCACAGAGAGTTTTTCTCATCTTTCATATAGTATTCGAGCAACGCGCCAAAGGTATGGTCTCCGAACGATCGGTTCCAGTTGGCTTTCGCTTCCATATAGTATTGCCTGTAAGAGTTTTCGCCACTTCCGTATGCCATACTTGATTGTGCTGAACGTAGCGCTTTAATCAGGACTCCCTGTGCAGTTCGTCCGGAAGCACGGTAGAGATCGGGCCAAATCCTGCGGTATTCGCTGAAGTAGCCGATATGTTCCGTCATCGCTTGTACCGACATCGTCAGTCCTTTCAGAAATCCTCCGAATTCTTGCGTCAGCTTCAGCGTCAGCATGTTTCGGTTGTCCTCGCTTTGCATGTATCCGGTATTGTTCAGTTGGACGTATGGAGAAGCCAATTCACGTGATCCGCCATATACGGGCAGCGTGCCGTCAGAGTAAGTAACCGGAAACAGAAGGGGGGTCAACTGCTGGACGGCTGACCATACCTGATCAGTGTTCCCTCCGCCCGGACTGACATAAGAATTGACATATCCGTCTACACCGAAGTATAACTGAGTCGTCTTGGTCAGATTCATGTCGATATTGGCACGATAGGTCAGCTTGTTGACGCTCAACGGCTTCTTAAACAGGTTTTCCTCTTGGCGATAGGCGGCTCCTTCATCCTGATACCCCAGTGATAAGAAGTATCTGGCAACGTCACCTCCTCCTTTAGCACTGACGTAATAGTTCTGCTGGATAGAATTCTTTTTCATGATTTCATCTATCCAGTTTACATCCGGATAGAGATCCGGGTCCAGCCTGTTTTTGATCAGGTCCAGTTCCAGACGAGTATACAGATCATCTTCTCCGGACATCGCTCTGGCTTCATTGGCAAGGAGTGCGTAATCGTATGCTCCCAAGTATTCGGGAAGGCGTTTGATATGGGAAATTTTCATGGTAGCACGCCCGGTCACCTCCAACTTTCCACTGACACCACGTTTGGTAGTCACCAACACCACTCCATTGGCTCCGCGTGTTCCGTAGACAGCCGTTGCCGCGGCGTCTTTCAAGATACTGAACGATTCAACGTCGTCGGTATCAATATCTTCCAATCTTCCTTCAAGACCATCGATCAGTACCAAGGCTCCGCTGTTGGCACCAAACGTACTGATACCACGAATCCAGAAGTTGGAGATGTTTTTGCCCGGTTCGCCCGAACTCTGCATAGTGATAACACCCGCCATTCGACCTCCGATCATATTATTGAGAGAGGTAGCTGGAGTTTTTAGTTGCGCGACGTCGATGGTGGTAATCGCACCTACCACAGATACCTTTTTCTGGGAACTCATACCCGTTACCACTACTTCGTCAATTTTAGTTTCGTCTTCTTTCAGCACGATCTTAAGGTTCTCTTCATCTTTGGTAATCAGCTTCTCTACATTCTTCATACCAATCGACTGGAATATCAGTGTAGCATTTTTCGTAACCTTAATTTTGAATTTTCCGCCCAAATCTGCTACCACGCCGACCCCCGGTTCGTTCTTTACATAAACGGCTGTACCTACCAGCGGCTCGCCGGACGCATCCACAATCACGCCCGCCACAGTAAACTGTGTCTTCGTTTCACTCTGACTGTAGCCTGCCAATGGAATCAATGTCATAAGCAGTACAATCAATAAAAGATTTTTTTTCATATATGTATTATCAAAGGTTATTGTATAGACAATTTACGAATCACTTTATTTCCGGTATCTGCGACATATACGATTTGTCCGTCGGCGCTGACAGCCACCCCGAACGGATGATTGAACAACGCGATATCCGGACCGCCGTCTTTATAACCCTTCATTCCCGGAAGTCCGATAGGAGTAGTTACCATGGCTCTGTCTAAGGACAATTTAGTGTCGATTACCCGTATACAATTGTTACCGCAATCAGCAATATACAATTTACCGTCTTCGGTAAAGCAGATTTGATGGGGATTATCAAACTTGGCATTCCTCAGCAAACCATCTTCCCATCCTTTTCCTGCTACTTGTCCTTCCAGTATGGCCTTTCCGGCATAGCCCTCACCGGGATAGGTATTTTTGTCTTTACCCTCCAGATTACCCACATCTACTCGCCATATCTGATTTCCTTCTGCCATTGCGACATAAAGCATATTTTCCTGTCCTTTGACAGGACTGAAAGCAAGATATGAGTCACATGCATCAGGTCTGGTAGAAGTTCCGATTTTCTTGAGTAGGAGTTCACAAGTACGGGTGTTCGGTTTTATCCGCACCAACTGCCCCCTAACCATCACTGTATAAATATAATGATCCAGTTTGTTCACTACGAAGCAGTGTTTATAGTTATTATCTGCAACGTCTTTAGTTTCATCATTCAGCAACACCGTCAGGCGGCGCGGCGCATAGCTCACACTTTTGGCCAAAGAATAATATCCCATACCGTTATCTTCAGGAGCGTACATCGTACCATCCAGGTCCGAAAAAGCGGGAGCATTCAGGATGGCTGACGTACCATACTGAAGTACCAGCACAGAATTGCTTTTGATGGAAGCCATGACAACATTCCCGTTTGAGTCCTGTCCTTTATCATTTTTACAGGTCACGGATGGGTAATTGGCTCCTCCGTGCCATACATGGCGTTCCGTGATAAAGATATTGTCCTCGTCGTCCAGACTTATGTAGTTAGGTGCCGACAATGTAGAAGTTGCGATATCCCCTCCTACCGTAGGCTGGTTAGCGTCCGGCGAAGCTTGTCCTACGACGGTAGTCACGCTCGTCTGGGTCTTGTAGATAAATTGCCTTCCGGCTTGTCCTTCATATTCTGTTCCGTCGGGCATCGTCCGGGCAACGAGAAGATTCATTTCTTTCTTGTACGTCAGTCCCGAAGGAACATACAAGTAGATTTTGTTCCCATTTGAGCTCACCAAGCCCGCCTGGTGCTTTATCCCATCCGTATCTTCGAAGTAAACTTTCAGATTGGTAGTGTCTGATCCGAAGTTGCTGCCTTCGACAATCATAGGGGTAGCGATCCCACCGGAATCCGGATAAAATCCGGTCACCTCAATAGGTTGATCCGGATTGAATACTGCACCTCCTATATTGCTATCCGAACATGAGGTCAGATAGACAAATACGGCGGCAAAAAACGTCAAAAAAATAGTTCTTTTTCGCATTGTTTTTCTTAAATAAAAGGTTAATAAATCAGGTTAATTAAAAATTAGTAAATGAAAAGCCTGCTATTATGTATCTACTATATACGGTAGAACCGGAGTATGCATTTTTACTTTTAAACGTTTGTTCTGGTATGTATGCGTTGCCTTTAGTAAGCTTGAATATATAGAAATGTGTTTGACTGTTATTATTCATCTTCTTTAATTGGGGGTATTGAAGTTTTAATGAATGTTGAGCACTATCAGCACTAGTCTGACCTGTGCTGAAATAACGGTAAAAAAGATAATAAAATCTCCGACCCGAACAAGGTGGAGGTCTGTAATTTTGCTTTTGCATAAATGTTAATTTAGGGAAATAGTCTTGGTTGACCGACTTGGATAAGTTGTTCCAGAGCTTGGTACAGTTTTAAACACACTACTGAATATCAACAAGATAACACGTATACTAATGTTTATTATACAAATAGTGATCTGCACGGTAGAATGAAAAGACTCAAAAAACTTATTTTTTTTATAATTAAAATGGAAAAAAATATTGTATTTTCAGTTCTTATGAATATCTTTACGCCGTAATTTGATATCACACAAACTTGCTAACCTTTGAGAAGCCTATGAAAACAATAGAAAATACATTGATTGGTATAAAAATACCAAGTTCTGGAACGACTTATCCGAATCTGTAAAATCTGACTATATTCCTATATTATCATTGATAATGATGCAAAATGACGGACTTACATTGCAGTAAGTCTTAATATAAGGTAATGCGTACACATCAATAATAGGTTTATAAAACAAAAACGCACACCTTAATTTCTACCATATTTATAATAATCGCAGATCGTCACCATCCACATCAGAAAATGACATGATCGTAGTTGATGCGTGGATAAGGGAAGGCCTACGCTTAGTTCCATTGGACGCCTTCTGCTAATATTAAGTTAGAGCTGTATACGCTTCACCTTTTCATATAAAACATCAATAGATAAGTTCTGACGCATTGGAGATAAACTTCTTTTTCTCTAATATCAAACTTGTTTTCCATTCAATCTAAACTACAAACGCAAGTTGCGTTTATATAAATGAAACTTGCATTTATATAATCAAAGCTTTTGTTTTTATAAACGAAGGTTGCGTTTATAGATTGGATTTAAACAAACACTACTTTATTATTGGACGAAAAGAAGTTTGCATAGTAGGAAGAATAACTTTTCTATTAATAGATGATGTGAAGAGTACCTATAGTTAGAAGATAAAGAAACGTTAATGGAGTGAAAGAGCAATGAAGAAGTCTCCTTCACCCGCAAACCACGATGGATAAACCGTTGTGAAAGGTGAAGGAGGTGTTGCATAAAAAATAATTCCAGAACTCAGTTCATCCTATATCATGAATTATAATTTTAATAACATCTAATAAAGGAGGTAGATTATGCCTGATTACCTCAAACACAACATCAGCATCCACTCCATCATAATGATGTGAAATGTAGTCACGCATCCCCATCACTCTTTTCCATGGAATTTGCGGATAGTGAGAAAGAAGTTCTCCTTTCGTTTTATAATCTACTACTTTCACATTCTCGCCTATAGTCTGTATCAGCATACATGCAGCATCCAGTTTCTCCATTCCCGCCTCACTCAACAAATAGTCATCTACAGTATGAATAGACCGGTTTCTGCGTTCTATTTTTTCAATAGTCTCTTCTATTTTCTGCAGTATTTGCAATATTTCTTCTTTATGCGAGTATTCCATCTCTTTCTATATTTTGCAAAAGTAGCTTATTCAAATTATCACGCAGACGAATCAAATCAATTTTGTATCCGGTCATGTGTTCCAAATCTTCTTTAATATCACCTAAAATGTAAGGATTAGGAGTCTGCAACTCTACAAATACATCCAAATCACTATCCTCCGTCTGTTCTCCTCTCGCTACAGAACCAAATATTCCCAGTCGCAAAATACCATACTGAGAAGACATCCTCTCCTTATAATTGCGGAGTATATTTATAACTTCTGTCATATTCTTCATAACTGCAGGATTTTTATAACTACTACAAAAATAGCATTTTATCTATTAGGTTGAGCCGATTCTCTCACTTTTTATAATAAAAAATCCCAAAGCGGTTTGCAGCCTTGGGATTTATATATCAACAGGAACAATTATTCCCACTCAATAGTTGCAGGTGGCTTGGAACTGATATCATAGGTTACGCGGTTTACACCTTTCACCTTATTAATAATATCATTCGAAATCTTGCCCAGGAATTCATAAGGCAAATGCGCCCAGTCAGCGGTCATAGCATCAGTAGAAGTCACGGCACGCAATGCTACCGCTCTTTCGTAAGTACGTTCATCTCCCATGACACCTACAGACTGTACCGGCAGCAAGATAACGCCTGCCTGCCATACCTGATCATACAATCCCCAGTCGCGCAATCCCTGAATGTAGATATCATCAGCATCCTGCAGGATACGCACTTTCTCGCGGGTGATGTCTCCAAGAATACGTACAGCCAAACCCGGTCCCGGGAATGGATGACGAGTAATCAAATGTTCCGGCATACCCAGTTCACGACCTACACGACGAACTTCATCCTTAAACAACAGACGAAGCGGCTCGCACAACTTCAAGTGCATTTTTTCGGGCAGACCGCCTACATTATGATGACTTTTGATCACTGTACCCGTTATAGACAATGATTCGATGCAATCCGGATAGATAGTACCCTGAGCCAGCCATTTCACATCTTTTATTTTGTGAGCTTCCACATCGAATACATCAATAAAGCCCTTACCGATAATCTTGCGTTTACCCTCCGGTTCCGTCACACCTGCAAGCTCTGCAAAGAACTTTTCGCTGGCATCCACACCAATCACATTCAGACCGAGGCATTCGTAATCACTCATCACATTCTTGAACTCATTCTTACGGAGCATACCGTGGTCTACGAAGATACAAGTCAGATTCTTACCGATAGCTCTATTCAGCAAAACAGCAGCAACCGATGAATCGACACCACCGCTCAAACCCAGTACCACTTTATCATCACCTAACTGAGCTTTCAACTCAGCAACCGTACTCTCGATGAAAGAAGCCGGTGACCAGTCTTGCTTGCATCCGCAAACATCGACTACGAAGTTCTTCAATATCTGTGTCCCGTCTTCGCTATGGAACACTTCCGGATGGAACTGAACGCCCCATACATTTTCACCTTCAACCTGATAAGCAGCAATATCCACTTTATCCGTTGAAGCAATCTTCTTGAAGTTATCAGGGATAGCAGTGATTGTATCACCATGACTCATCCATACCTGCGTATTCTCACGAACTCCCTTAAACAGCACATTATCCTTGCAGAAAGAAGTCAGATGCGCACGACCATATTCGCGTGTACCGGCCGGCTCTACTTTTCCATTGTTAGTATACGCCATAAACTGTGCACCATAGCAGATACCCAAAATAGGATATTTACCACGAATCTCACTCAAGTCTACCTTGAAGGCATCTTTATCATAAACCGAGAAAGGACTTCCGGAAAGGATGACTCCTTTAATTGTTGGATCTTCTTTAGGAAACTTGTTATAAGGAACAATTTCGCAATACGTGTCCAGTTCGCGTACGCGACGACCAATCAGCTGTGTTGTCTGCGAACCGAAATCAAGAATTATTATTTTCTCCTGCATATCAATGGTTGGATTTTGAATAAATGATTTGCAAAAGTAGAAAAAAGTAGGCAAAAAGATGGAAGAATAAACAGAAAAATCGAAATTTACGAGAGAAATATATCATCGGACAACATAAAATCCGAAAAGGGAAACGATGTCAGAGAGACTTATAATCGAGTAGGAGGAAAACGAAGTAGAAGTTTTCCTCCTACTTTCGTTTTCCGAC
>DXOL01000016.1:0-77017 GCA_019412825.1 Bacteroides thetaiotaomicron
CAAGAGCAAGAACGGTGGTCAGAGTGTTGACTAGTCCTACGAGAACTTGGTAAAACAAAGAATCCCCTCCTGAAAGTCCTGCATTTTCGAAAATAGAAGGGCCATAATAAAGTACAGCATTCACACCCATGAACTGTCCCAGAATAGCAATGCATACACCAATGATGACCGCTTTAAAAATTCCGGATTTCATTAACATAGCCCATTCAGATTTTGTTTCAGACGTCAACACTGATTTTGTTTCTTTTAATTGACTTGCAGCCTCTGAAACCGAGTTATATATTTTTTCTAATATATTTACTGCCTTTTCTTCTTTACCTCTTACGATCAGCCAACGAGGACTCTCCGGAATAAAGAAAATAATGATGAAGAATAACACAGCCGGCAATGTTTCCATGCCCAACATTCCTCGCCAGACTTCAGTAACAAATATCTTATTCAACCAGTCCAGACTGAACTGATTACCACTTTCAGCATAAGCCAGCAATTGATAGTTAATCAAATAAGCTCCTAAAAATCCGACTGTCACAGCCAATTGATATAAAGAGACCAAACGTCCTCTATATTGCGCTACAGACACTTCAGATATATACAAAGGAGAAACAATCGACACAACACCAATACCGACTCCACCAATAATACGATAGACCACCAATTGGGTGAAGTCTGCGGAGATCGCACAACCTAAAGCCGATGTAGAAAACAGAACCGCTGAAATAATCATCGTCATTTTTCGTCCCAGCTTATCACTCAGGATACCGGCAAAAAGAACGCCGACGATAGAACCTATCAAAGCACATCCCACATACCATCCCTGTTGCAACGTATCCAGTTGAAAAAGTTGAGTAACCTGAGCGATTGTCCCGGATATAACAGCAGTATCATATCCGAACAAAAATCCTCCCAAAGCAGCTACAACAGAAAGGAAAATAAGATAGCCAAAGTTAATTGTAGACTTCATATCACTCATTTAATTTCAAAATATTCTCTGTATCTATCGTATAAATGTCCAGCTTGCAAGTAAGCAGATTGAGGGCTCATAAAATGAGAAAACTCGAAAGTAATAGCCTTATCATACCCTGCACGTTTGGCAGCTTCCAGCTTCATCCGGAGCTTATCAAATTTAATGGGTAGAAAACGGATAGGCATATCACGGTCAAAAGACTCGGCATTGGTCCAGCATTGCATACCATACTTGTCTGCTAATTTTTTATTTACAGTAAAGAACGCATCCAACTCATCATAATCGATATGTCCATCCTGAAAAGCACAAGCATCTACTACCTCATGAATACCATCAAATATTTCATTCCATTCTTTTTCGTGTTGTTGTACAGAGACCGCATCTTCTCTTGTCAGTTTCTCTGTTCCCATAATAGCCTTTTTACCATCAATCCACGGAGAGATAAAAGTCGGGAGTCCGTTCGATACATCTTTACATTGCTTTCCCATAGCGCGGAAAGCATCAATAGCTCCTTTCGTGGCACGGCTAATCTCGCCGCTGATGTACCAGCCTCCAAAACTTTTATACTTCTCTCCGTACATCTTCCAAACCTCATCAATCACATACTTGTTATCCTCAATCTCCCAACTTAAATCACCTGTATCCCAATACCGTCCTGAATCATACAAACCAAAATAAAATTTCATGTTATACTTCTCCGCCAAACGCAAATACATATCTACCAAATCAACCGACGGCATATAACATCCTTTTTTCAGCAAATAGGGTGAAGGGTAAGTCATAAACTTACGGTAACCGGAACGAATCATAATCACTGTATCGATACCGATTCTTTTCATATGCTGAAAATCCAGATCCCATTCTTTCTCACCCCAGTTCTGATGAGGAATATCATGAGATATTTCATCCAAAAAAGTTCCTGTAATTTTTAAGCCATTATTTTTGGGAACAATTAATTTACTTTCCAAATCACCAGCCTTGTTTTTCGGGGAGAGTTCCCCTCTCCCCCCTCCGTCAGCTGCAAATAATGAAGGGGCAACCAAAGCGGAAGCTCCGGCCAAAGCTGCCTTCTTTAAGAAATCTCTACGATTATTAGTTTCCATAGTTTTAATTTTTTGTTTTTACTTGGATATATGTTAACCTATTGAATATACTTACCAGTGATATCGATCTGTTTTTTATTGAAAGGATCCAATACCTGATCGATCATTACAGCCATCTCTCCTCTCAAAATATTCCGTTTCAAATCCGGTTCTTGCATTCCGTATGCTTTCCAAAGTGCTTGCGGGTCAACAGTAGTATTGAGTTTTTCCGTTTCTGCTATCTTCTGAACAAGTTGAACAGCCTCCTCAATACTTAATTTATCCGCTCCTGTTTTTTTGAATTCATCTTTGGCAGCCGGATACACTTCAAACAAACCATCCAGTTCTGACGCCAGCAATACCGTATCCGCTCTCAACCAAGTCTGATTGGACCAGTCCACATTCTTACCGACTCCTTTTAGAATCCCCGTAGAACCAATCCGCTGATAAGAAGCAAACTTCACATCCGAGACAGGAACATCCAGATAAGGAAGCAAATATCCTTTAGCATCCAGAATAGCATTCTGAACATCACGAACGGAAACATCACTTATCTTCTGATTATTCTTCACAGCAAGTGCAGCCAGAGCTCCCGCCGCCTGACCGATCTGCAATACAACCGGCTGCAAACGAGTCGTTCCATTCATAATATTCGAT
Organism: Bacteroides thetaiotaomicron; assembly: GCA_019412825.1. Lineage (GTDB taxonomy): Bacteria > Bacteroidota > Bacteroidia > Bacteroidales > Bacteroidaceae > Bacteroides > Bacteroides thetaiotaomicron_A. Next base: position 2,704 of record DXOL01000016.1, read on the forward strand.
ACGGAAATAGATTTCTCTGCTACAATCAGCCCGTCTACCGCCTGGGGAATCAATGTACCTAACGGCAACCCATACGAAGGGATCGGATGAAAATACAGATTAGGCAACTCTTCATAACCATGATAACGGGTATGATGATGATCTACCGGATAATCGCCCACAGCAATACAAGTACGGTACAGCTTTTCATCCTGCGTATAAGGATTGAGTGCATGATTCAAGTTAAAGCGGACTAATCCGTGAATTCTTCTGGACTCTCTATGATAAGGGATAAAAGGTAACTTATCCTCTGTCGGATATTCATCATCCGCCAATCCAAGTGTATTATACCCCAGTTCATGTTGCAGGAAGTAGACAAAACACATCGTATAATGTTTCGCATATTCCAATGCTTTCACGCGTTCTTCCGGAGTCATTTCAATCAGATTAATATAATAATCATTACCTTCTATCGGCCAATTAATCATATATTTATGATTCGGCAACCGTCCGTAGGTAATCATCATATCTTTAGACCAGACGCGATCCGGCTCTTTAGGAGTTATACATACCGGACTGGCACAGGCACAGGCAAATTCTTTAGGATCGTATCCTTCGGGTTCCGGAATAGTCACATCCTTACCATAATCTTTTAATATGGCAACATATGTAATATCCTGCACAATATTGTTCTTCTTTTCCGGAGCGATATCCTCGTGCGTGTCGTCCCTGCTTTCCATACCAATATCATACTTCACTCCACACATTTTTGCCACATCGCCCAATTCGGTGGCATCAATCATGATCTTCGCCCGAACCGTCTTCACGCCTTGTCCTTCCACCTTCACTTTAGCAATCCACTCGTCTCCTGTCCTTTTTACTTCTTCAAAGCAAGCCTGTTTCCAGACTTTTAGATTATTTTCCGCCGCTACCATTTCGTGAAGAATCTTATTTCCAACTGACGGTTCAAACAATACATTGCTCACCCAACCCGTCTTCAAAGAATCCAGCCCGCCATAATAATCAGACAATCTATTCTTAAGTTCTCCCCAAAGTCCGGCAGGCAATCTGTAATTTCCATCCACAGCACTTACACCAGCAGAAGTCAGCATACCACCCAACCAGGTGCTTTCTTCGAGTATCAGCGTATTGGCTCCCATACGAGCAGACTGGATGCCGGATGTTACACCACTGGCACCTCCACCTATAATTAGTACATCTACCTTATCTTCCTCTGAGTGCATACAAGAAGAGTATGATACCACCAGAAATAGCCCACAGAGTATTTGGAATAAGTTTTTCATCATAATACGATTTGGTTACGGTACATCTTAATTAATATCACGGTACAAATATAGCGATATTTATTAAATAAACAATAGATAATAAAATATTTTATTAATAAAGTTGTTTTTTGAGCCTTTATTCATTAATAAGGCTATAATATGAAGCCATTCAGACGACAATAGCCCTTATCACCTTATTATATAAGAAGATTTCCAATAACTTCCAATGAGAGAATTCACTTCCCATAAGGAATCAGCACAGCATAATCTCAAATTCAATTCTAATTTTTTCGTCAAGAACCTCATTAGTTAATAAAAAAATTAATTATCTTTGTAGATATTACAAAATATGAGAGACGTATGAACCAACAATTCTTGAAAGAAATAGAAATGGGCTCTAAAAATGCCCTCGTTAAAAAGAGAATCATTACACATTATATATATAATGGTAGTTCGACTATTCCCGATCTTTCAAAAGAACTAGATCTAAGCGTGCCCACAGTCACCAAGTTTATCGGTGAAATGTGTGAGGACGGATATATCAATGATTACGGAAAACTGGAAACTAGCGGTGGACGCCACCCGAATCTCTATGGACTGAATCCGGAATCCGGTTATTTTATAGGTGTAGACATCAAAAGATTTGCAGTCAATATCGGACTGATCAATTTTAAAGGTGATATGGTAGAGTTGAAAATGAATATCCCCTATAAATTTGAGAATTCGATAGAAGGAATGAACGAGTTGTGCAAACTCATTCTCAACTTCATCAAAAAGCTCCCTATTAATAAGGAGAAGATTTTAAATATCAATGTAAACGTATCGGGACGGGTAAATCCGGAATCCGGATATAGTTTCAGCCAGTTCAATTTTGAGGAACGCCCATTGGCAGATGTCCTGTCGGAAAAGCTGGGTCATAAAGTAACCATCGATAACGACACCCGTGCCATGACTTACGGAGAATATATGCAAGGGTGTGTAAAAGGAGAAAAAGATATTATTTTCGTCAACGTCAGCTGGGGAGTCGGCATCGGAATCATTATCGACGGCAAAGTCTATACAGGAAAATCCGGTTTCTCGGGAGAGTTCGGTCACGTCAATGCATACGACAATGAAATCATCTGCCATTGCGGGAAAAAAGGATGTCTGGAAACAGAAGCATCCGGTTCTGCCCTTCATCGCATTCTTCTGGAACGTATCAAAAGCGGAGAAAGCTCCATTCTTTCCACTCGAATATCCGGCGAAGAAGATCCCATCACGCTTGACGAAATTATCACAGCCGTCAACAGGGAAGATCTGCTTTGCATTGAAATTGTTGAAGAAATAGGGCAAAAGCTGGGAAAACAGATTGCAGGATTAATCAATATCTTCAATCCGGAACTGGTCATTATAGGCGGAACTTTATCTTTAACGGGAGATTATATCACCCAACCCATCAAAACAGCGGTACGTAAGTATTCGCTCAATCTGGTCAACAAAGATTCTGCCATCATTACATCCAAATTGAAGGATAAAGCAGGTATTGTAGGCGCATGTATGCTGGCACGCAGCAGAATGTTCGAAAGTTAAACTGCCGTTACTTTATGCAAAGAGTTATGGCAAAGGAAGATTTTAAATTAATGCTCAAAAAATATTCAGAATCCTTTTGTTTTCTCAAATAAAGCTGTAATTTTGCACGCCGTAAACGAGAGACAAAACCGCCGCTATAGCTCAGTTGGTAGAGCAACGCATTCGTAACGCGTAGGTCGCCAGTTCAAGTCTGGCTAGCGGCTCTTGAAAAAGCTGATTATATTTGATTGATAATCAGCTTTTTACATCTCAATCAAAGCGACTGTCAGCTATAAAAAAAAGACACATTTTCCCACCCAAAGGACATCAACAGTGTCTCAAACAGTGTCTCAAAAACTATAGTTATGGCAACATTAGCATTAACAATCCTCCCTTCTAAACCGACATCGGCTAGAAAATTCCCTATTTTCATCCGTATTTCCGTCAAGAACGATAAATCGTATATAAAAACGGAATACGAACTAGATGACGTAGCTCAATGGTATAACGGCAAAGTCGTTGCGCATAATCAAGCTGCAATAATGAATAAGCGTCTTTTATACGAATTAAAAAAGTATAAGGATCGATTACAGTACATAGACAACTATGAATACTACACAGCGAATCAATTAAAGGCTGCGCTCACTCAACTCGACAAGATCGTCCCTGATGTTCGTACATTTAATGAGTTTTTTAGAGCACGTATTAAAGAGATGCGAGAAGAAGGTAGAGATAGCTACGCCAAGATGCAGGAAGACACATTAAAGTTATTTGAAAAAGCAGAAGGCAGTGTTCCTCTTATTATAATGAACCATCTAACAATAGAACATTTCGACAGATGGATGAAGATTGACGGGCACACCGACGGAGGAAGACAAATAAGACTCTGCCATATAAAAGCCCGAATTAACGAGGCTATTAAAAATGGTCTTGTCCGTTATGAAATTCATCCGTTCGCTTATACTCAAATCCCTACGGCAGAACCAAGGGAGTTAGACCTGTCGGTTGAATCAATAAGAAAAATAGTAAATGGCGATGTTTCGCACAGCAAGAGGCTGACATTCGCTAAAGATATGTTTTTACTTAGTTTTTATCTGGGCGGAGCAAACTTTGCAGACATAATACAAATCAACTTTCATGGAAATGAAATAGCATATACACGAAAGAAGGTGGCCGGCACACAAAAAGGCGCAAGCAAAACAAGGATTGTTATCCGCACCGAAGCCTCATCGATTATTAATAAGTATATAAGAGAAGATGGCAAGCTAGAGTTCGGATATAAATACAGCACTAAGAACTTACAATGTTACATCAACCAATGCCTCAAATTGCTAGCAAAAGAGCTAAACATCAAAGAGGATCTAACATTTTATTCTGCTCGCAAGAGCTTCGCACAATTCGCATCCGACCTAGGAATACCTGATCATGTTATTGATTATTGCCTTGGACATTCTGCGAAACAGAGAGGCATAATACGTTTTTATACTAAAGTAAAGCAAAGGCAGGCGGAAATGGCAGTCAATAGAGTCATTGAATACATCCAAAACCCGGATGCATTTAAAGATTTCATCTCATTTCGTACTCAAATGCAAATGATGATGTAATTTTTGAAAATAACTTGCTAAAAGTTCGCACAATAAGCAATTGCTTATTATCTTTGTAGAGTCAAATAAGAGTTCTTAATTTTAATGTTTAACTGATGAAAGACGAAGAAAGAAAGGAATTAGAACAAGAGTATGAAAACCTTAAGCTTCTTGCTTCATTTCACGAAGCCTACGGGATTCCAGAGAATGAAAAAGAACGAGAAGCATTGATTAATGACATACTCGACCGAATGAATGAAATTCGGGAAAAGTTAGAAAAGTAGTGATTAACCTCCATCCCTTCGGGGATGGATAAAAAAATTAGAAGTATGATAGATTGGAATGCTTGTCTGCCAACATCTGAAATGCAGGCGGAATTTGAGAGATTTAAAAATCTTAAGACTCCAGAGGAAAGGGAGGCTTTCAAGAAAGAAATGCAGGCTAGATACAGTGCTCTGACAGAGGAACAGAAAGAAATATATAAGCAGACCTCAGAGAGTGGACTAAAGGCAACCGTAGACGCATGCCATGACTTTATTGAGAGAGCGGAAGAAGCTATATTGCGCGATAAGCTCGGAGAACTACCGGAAGCTATTTCGTTCAGCTATATAGCAAAGAAGTATTTCGGCAAGAGTCGGAATTGGCTATATCAAAGAATAAACGGTAATATCGTGAATGGAAAAAAGGCTCGCTTTACTGATAACGAACTACAAACATTTTTAAATGCGTTGAAGGACGTTAGCGACATGATTAATCAGACATCGCTTAGACTCAGTTAAGATTCTTATTTGACACATGATCCCCGCAATTGAGCCGTTGCGGGGATTTTATTTTCATAACTATCGAACTTTTTAGATCCTCATTAGTAATAGTAGATAAAGGACAAAAGAAAACCCCCACTTTCACAAGCAGAGGCACCCAAAGTTTTTTTATTATGAATTTAAAAGTAGTTATTTCCTTCTTATTCTATATACAAGCCATCCGGCAACGATTAAAGCAAATGCGATTACGATACCGAATGCCCATCCGCCTAACTCCAATTTCATAGACTGCCATCTGGTCAACTGTTTCTCTACTGGATAAGGGACCTGGATGCTATCTATTCGGTTTATATACATCGTATCAATCAAGTTCTTATACTTATATAAGTACCGATCTTTATAGATAAGTACTGTGTCACCTTTACGATCAACGTAGATGCTATCTCGTTGATAGATGCTGTCATGTAGTATCTTACTAATGTAGATACTGTCATGCTTTACTGTTTCAATCGGAATATGTCGGATACTACGACAGGATGAAAACCATATTGCTGACGTCAGCAAAATGATAAATACGTAGATTAATCGTTTCATAAGCCTAAGTATTTCAAGATTCCTTCAATATGAATCCGGGCAACCGTATCTTTGCCCTCCCGAGACAAAAGGTATTCTACATCTTCTTTATTGTCCTGGAAAAAGTTCTCCGTCAGCACTGCCGGGCAATTAGTATCCCGGCAGATGGCTAGGTTCTGCTCCCAATACAGTTGTCCGGGCATTGGCTTACGAACCGGCACAAGAATACATTCTGCTACTTGTGCCAGGAATTTGGCTAACCTTTTGCTATTTAATGACGCATTATTCGATACAAATGCACTCCATCCTTGCGCATTCATCCAACTTGCACCTGATCCGGCAGCATTGCAGTGAATAGACACAAGGATAGCTTTCTTACCTGTATCTCTATAGATGTTATTAGCCCGGCGACATCGTTCAGACAAAGGAACGTCTGAATCTTCCTTCACAATCCGCTCGGCATCAATTCCCTTTTTGCGTAATCCGGCTACTACTAGATCGGCAATCTCTCTAGTGTATGACCATTCTCTTAATCTTCCGTCAGGAGAGCGCTTGCCTAGCGTGTTTTCTCCATGACCATTGTCAATCAAAACTTTCATTTCTTTTCCTCCTCTTTTTTAGTTCCTATATTAATTTTAATCAGAGGCCCACACTCAGCTATTACAGCTAATAGACATATTGTTCCAAGCCAATGCCAAAAGTCCTGAAAAATAAACTCTAATACTCCGATCATTTCTTTTCCTTCTTATAATTAATAGTCACTTGGCGGCTGCCGGTTAGTGCATCCGTGTACATCACATTTCTTTATTTCAGCTTCTTTCAATCTAAGCTCCAGTTCATGCTTCTTATGGATATCTTCCAAATGAACGGACTGTTCCTGCCGGAGTTCAACATAAATAGCGTCAATCTTGGCATCACGTTGAGCGATACGTTCTTCCAGCCATGCGACTTGCTTGCGTTCATTTTCATCCTCCATACTATCCGCTGTCGCATCTTCCTTCCTTGCATTCGTTCGACGATTCACATAGAAGTTAACTATCCATTTGATTGCTTCAAAACCTCCCAAAGCCCCGATCAGAGCCAGCCATTCATTTAATCCCATATTCCTTTTCTCTATCTAATTATTAATACTACCTTTGTATCGATTTATAAGCGAAGGGGTGGTGCCTTTCGCTATTTGTTTTGTTTGTGTTATCAAGCCGCTAACTCGTGATGAGCAAGCGGTTTTCTTTTTTTATTTAAAGACATATCTCAACCAACCGCTGAAGTAGCTACTATTCTCCAGATAGTTATTGTCCTTCTCCGCCAGTCGTGCCTCACGCTCAAATGAGATCAGTCGGTAGGCATCGTAGTCTTCCCGACAATCAGCGAGTACGCTAGCAATCATCTTGCGGATACACCACTCTAGTACATACCATACATAGAATGTAGCTGCAGACAACGTTAACCACCATGCCGAGTAACCGAACACCAGCATGCCGATCCACAGAAGTAAGCCGGATGCGACAGTCAGTTCAATCCATTGCCGGGCATGCACACATTCGTGATTGATTGTAGACTGCCTGGCCTCTGTCTTGGACCATTTTGTGAATACCCACGCAAGCAGCGTGATAGTTGTGCAATTGTTGATCAGCAGATGCTTTGCGATCCAACTTTCGTAAAATACCTTTTTCATAAGTTCTATTTTTAAGTGATTAATATTATACCCAGTTTTCTAATTATGATACAGATCACTAAGAAGTCGCGAAATCTGTATTGTCCGTCAGGACCTGCCATATACATGATGGGCTGTTGACAAACGGCATGATAGCGATAAATTGAATAATACCACCTCTGCCCATATTTATTTCTGTTGTTACGTTCCATCCATAAGTGCCTTTATTTTTGGGGTGATACATATCCCCTTTAATAAGAACGGCAGGAGAAGACCTTGTCTTAATAGGAGAATCGAAGATGTTCAATATGGAACCGGCGTAACTCGGATCGGTGGGGAGATTTATCACGATCAGATATGACTCCTTCGTATCACCAACCGCAGTAAGATTAAACGAATCCGTAACGGTATATTCCTTTGTGGACGTATCAAAACGTGCGCCCTCCTCCAACGTTTTGAACGGTACCTTTAAATAACCAGAGAATATTCCGCTTGTGGCATTAATTTCACCGTTCACAGCAACTTTTGCTTTCTTATTTTTATCTACAGTTACGACAAACTTGTCATCAATATTAATACCGGTAGTCAGTATAGCATCAACTATAAGATTACCGTCTATCTCTATCTTGTCACCTTTAATTTTGATGTCTCCTCCGCTTGCATTGATAGCTGCAAGTATTGAATTCGGATTGCCGTCCTTGTCGGTACCCATGATCTCGACTTTCCACTCTTTTGCGTTTTGGGTGACTTGGGTACCGATTTCTTTAATGATATCACCTTCAGCATCGGTAACGGCTTCTTGAAACTTATCAGTTAGTCCCTGCGCTGTACGACTGAGTTCTGACTGATAGTTTTCTGTTGTTGCCTTGATCTCCCCGTTAGCGTGTATTGTTTTCTGCTCAACATTCTCCTCGAAAGCTATATTCAACCTCTTTGCTGTTGCCTCAATTTCTGATTTAGCATCATTTTTAGATGTAGTAATTGTCCCGTCAGCTTCCTTTATTTTTTCTTCAACATTCTTGTTGAAGGTCACTGTCAATCCTTCGGCTGAAGCTTTAATATCTGATTCGGCAGATTCCTTTTTATCGGTGATCGCACCAGTTGCTTCTTCCGTCTTCTCTTCTACCGTTTTCTTGAATTGTAGATCAAGTTGTTCAGCGGTCAAGGTTAGAGATGATTCAGCAGTTTTCTTTGCCTCAGATATCGCTCCGGTTGCCTCTTCTGTTTTAGTATCTACGAGATTAGTGAATGCAAGTACAAAATCCTTGGCTGTGAGTTGAAGTGTACCGGTTGCTTCTTCTGTTGCTGTAGTGATAGCACCTAGTGCATCTCCGGTTTCTTTCGTTACTTTTTCGGTAAACTCACCGGATAGCTTCTCGTAATTGACATTAAATTCACCGGACAGTTCTTTGACTGACTTTTCGTATTCACCTGCGGTGGTAGCTGATCCGGCAGCTGAGCTAGCAGAATCAGAAGCTTCCTTCGCGTACTTGATGACTTCTTGCCATTTGCCGGTGATCCCATCCTCCCGAATCTGAAAGTCACCACGTATCTGAACCTCACGGTCGTTCAGCTCATCTTCAATTGTCTTGTCATTGTGAAGAATGAACGTTCCTCGGATAATCACTCCGTCGGCGATAAGTCCGAACCATCTTCTTATCTCGCCTACAGCTTCTTTCGCCCAGGCAGGAATCAGACCGATATCCGCATGACCGAGAACGCACCTAACGTGTTCGGGGTCTGAATAAGCTGCCCAGCTGTCGATGCCGTCATAGAAGTATTGACAATTCGTTTTCGATGAGATGCGAATGAATGATTGCCGTTCTTGATCAAAGGTATTACCCACACGCACGATTATCATGTGCTGGTAAGCGACAGAATCCCCTTCAGCTTCAAGTAAAATAGACTGATCCCCCTTCTCTGGATCGGTGATAGCGGTGAATTTCTGTACTGAGTAGATAACACCGCTATTGACAGGATTATGATAGTATCCCATTAACAAATCACCATCTGACAGCGGATTATAATCACCTTCACGCAGATCAGGAAAAACAGTATATGTTCCATCGCCATTATCTATGCTGGAGGCTATTTTCATACTGCTAGAGATGATCTCTTCATCCTCCGTCACCCGGATACGGTTGTAGACAAATTCGTTTGTGATAAACTTGTCACGGACAAAAACGGATTTAAATTCTGCATTGCCTAACCTATCCACAATCCAGCCGGAGACACCGGAAACGAATGTGCTTACCCATTCATCGACTTCTTCACCAGCAGCGTTGAGAATCTTCTTTCCGGTCGCTTTCGCAGAGGAGATGAATCCCCAGATTCCTGTGTTAATTAGTCCTGCCATATTACTGCATGTTTAATTTAGTTTCAACAATCCTCAATCTTGTATCAAGAGCACGATAGTCTGCTCTTACAGCACCACTTAGCATTGAGTTAGGGATGAAGTCAGAAGGAAGAGGAGGAATTACCAATACCTTATTTGAAATTGTTTTTATCCATACAGCATCTTTCCCTGTATCACCTCCGCTGTCTTTGTGATATGTGAATTTTAAGACTCCATCAGTAATTGTCAATTTAATCTGCAAATCATCCCCCGTATAGTCCGAACCTTTCATATCTATCAATTTAGTACCAATAGAATTGTATACAGTACAATAATCATAATTACTCTCAGAGTTTTGACCATATATTATCGTTGCCTCCCCGATGATTTCAGTTGATATAACTATAGAAGTTGATGCATTTGCACCTATCTTGTTGCTCTTCAGTCCTCCTACTTCAGCATCGTATGCCCACCCGTCGTTAGAAGTTATTTTATCTTCATGTAAATTCCCGGAAGTAAAATCCAAACTGATTCCATCATACATACCTGACGTATCACCTGTGAGAAGCATATACTCTGTCTTATTCATATCAATGGTTATAGTACCGGTCTGCACCTCATTTACGAATACCGGAACCACTTCCGTATCTCTAACCCCTGATATATGAGCAGAATAACTGCCATCTGCTTGTTGTGCGAATGCTATACCCGCTATTACAACTGACTGATTGAGCCACCATTGACTATCTTTGAAGATTTTTATTGATGCTGTTTTAGTGTACTCAGGGTACCATTCTTCTGCTGTTCCTCCCCAAGAAACTGGCACTTCGGACCAATTTGCGGCCTTTGAGCATCCATTAAAACAATTTGTTTTATTCATTTGACATCCATAATACCATTTCCAAAATTCAGGAAGCTCTGAAGTATATGAGCTGCATCCTTTCATAAAACCAGATGCATATTTTATATTCAGATTCATGGATATGACACCGGATATAGAAACCAGTTTAATACAATCTTTGAACATATTAGAGATCTCACGTAAGCCACTCATCTGTGATATATCAGGAAAATGAACGGTCTCTAATCCAATACAACTATCTAATAAATAAGATAGATTAGTCACATTTATAAATGCAGATAGTGGAGTTAAATCAACAGACACAAGTCCTCTGCAACCTGATAGCATTGAATTTGCTTCAGACACATTAACCAACGAAGATAAAGGGGACAGGTCGACAGATGTAAGTCCGCTACAATTACAGAGCATACTCCCAATCCTTGTAACATTTATGAGTTTTGATAGAGGATGCAGATCAACGAATGTAAGAGAACTGCAGCCATATAGTAATCCAGTGACATTCGTAACATTGACAAGCTTGGATAAAGGAGATAAGTCTATTGCTTTGGCTTTACAGTTTGTCAATAAATAAGATATATCTACAATATTAACAAGTGAAGATAAAGGGGACAGGTCAACAGATATGATATTAGAACAATTACTTAACATCGAATTAGCTTTCGTAACCTTTGTTAATGACGATAAAGGAGCTAAATCAATAAAGGTAAGATTACTACAGTTATATAATAACCTTGATATATTTTCTGCTTTGATCATTGAAGCTAATGGAGACAGGTCAACCGAAGTCAATCCGGAGCATCCATCCAACAAGCTTTCTAACGTTTTAACATTAACAAGCGACGACAAAGGAGACAAATCAATAGAGGTAAGATTACTACAGTTATATAATAACCCATCGATATCAGTTAACCATGTCATTGAAGCCAATGGAGCTAGATCAACAGAAGTCAGGTTCCTACAATCGTACAGTAAATGGTATAGTGATGTCGCTTTGACCATTACAGGGAATGATGACAAATCTACATTTTGCAACTGTGAACAACCTGAAAAAATAGCAGAACCATAAATCCTTTCAGAATCATTTTTAAAAACGTCTCCGCAATATTTTAATTTAGTATAGCCTCCGAATGAAAGTTCTTTAACTTTACTATCACCAATGCTCCAATATGCAACGAGCATTGATTTATCTATCGTACATCTGTCTATTTCCGCACAATTGCTCACTTCTACCTGATATATTCCTGAAATGGAATAAGCATGATTACAAGTTAGACTTGCATGATAATTTAATGATTTAGTTTCAGTCTCACCATCTCCCCAGTCAATGGTAAATTCGGAAGCTTCATTTACGGCAATATGCATACTGACAGCTGTGCCTGTTAGTAACACCTGAATGTTGCCGTTCTCTACCGGTTTTAGAGATTCTATTCTGATCTCCATAGTAACATTTACGTTTATAGAACTTGATGAAACATTTACGGTATTTGATTTACTAAAATGTGTCTCATGTGTAACAGTATAATCATATCTCCCGGCGCTAAGAGGAAATATACATTCACCATATTGGTTTGTTTCTCCTGTTTCATCGTTACATGATATTAAAGCGCCAGCAACTGTAGCACCTGTATCGTTCTTCACGACAAATTTTACATCTACAAGCGGATACAGTTCGACTGTATCTGTGTAGTCGTTTGTCACTTTAGTAAAGGAAAAATCTTTCTTACCGTATCCGGTAGCAGTAATAGTTCCTGAAATGGCTTCTCCACCTCGATAAGTGACGTTCCCATCACTATTACTTGTATATATGACATCGTTTATCGTAACAACTGCATTCGGAACATACGTGCTGGTATTATATCTCTTTATTCGGATTGTGCGCAGTGGGATATAGATAACATTTACTTTCGCAGTTCTGGTACCTGCGACAAGATGGCTGTCTGATGATTCTATATGATTTTCACAGCTGAATGTATAATCAATTAACACTCCGTCTTCAGTTGTAACTTTATAAGTATATTCATTTACTTTTTCAAATTCATGGCTACAAGTAAAGACTGCATTAATAATTTCTTTCCCCGTATTGGAAGAGAATACAAATGTTGTTATCGCATCCGGTTTTAACAGATCATAGGTAACGGCTAATTCAGGGAATGCTGATCGTATTAATGCCAATTTACTTTCAGTTGCTTCAGCGACATGATATGTTCCCGTGATGATAGCCTTGTCCGTATTGTTACCGTTTTCATCAACGCCTTTCAACTTGGATAATTCAATAAGGGTATTCAGGTTATCAGCATGCCCGGAAATACCGATTAGCCGGACACGCTCTAACTTCATAGAATCAAGCGCGAAGCATCTGTCAATGATAGACAAGACATTAGCCTTGTTAGTATTCTCCCATCTGATTGTTGAAAGATTCTGCACACCATCAAGGATTAATCCTGTATCAGTAATACTAATCTGATTGAGCATCGTTAAGCTAGTAACGGTTTCAGGCAGGTGCATCATACGCAGAATGCCGGCTTCCGGAAGCAGGACGGCGGTCGTTGAAGTGCCTTGCGCATAAAGTTCTTCAAGGTTGTCACATCCGGACACGTCGATCGGTTGTGTATAGTTCGGGCAGTTGGCCATGTTGAGCAGTTTGAGCATACGGTTATTGCCGACATATAGGACCGTCATGTTTTGGTTCTGATATCCTTCAACGGTTGAACCGATAATCAGTTCCTTAAGCCGTGCCATCTTCGATACGTCAACCGATCCGGGATACAGAGCAGACAGATCACCCAGGGAAGTAATCAATGAGGCGCCATAGATGATCGTTTCCGTGTCGTTGAAGGTCATTCCTTCCGGAGCGACCATTTTGAAGCTGTCGTTAAATCCGACACGTTGTGATCTAGTGACCGATCCCCATTTAACGTTGAAGTACATAGCGTTGAATGAGGTCAGTGTGATGTCGGCACATGGTGCAATTCCTGTCCATACCGCAGGAGTATAGGTACGGAACACAGCAGTGTCACCCAGGACCGATCCGGCAAGGAACTTGCTGTCGAGATACAGGAAGCGGTTTTTCCATATCCATTTGCCGTATAATTCACGGCTTCCCTGAAGAGCATAAAGATAAGCTCCGGTCTTGACGATTTGAGGATTCTCATGAGATTGGGAGTAGTCCAGGTAACCTTCAATCAAAGGTTGCTCATACTTGAAATAACCGTCTTCATTATAAATAGCTTCACTCCATTTTTCCGCCTGCCGCTTGTAGAGGTATTCGATCATGCGGTCATACGATAGGATGCCGCGCTGACGCATTGTATAGTACATTTCACGGATGTCATCGGCGAACGCTTCCTCTACGAGTTTCCATAATTCTGAGTCGACACCATTCCAGACATTCTTATTTCCGATCACATCTGAAATCTCGACATTATACAGGAATGCGATTAATGCCTCATTGTTGATAGGAATCAGGGTATCGTTATCATAGAAGATTAACAGCCATAGTTTGCTCCCTATCCGGGTGAGGAACTGGTTCTTGGCACGCTGGTCGGTCATACCAAGTGCCAAGGTGGTTAATGCGTAGAAAATAACGGGTCTCTTATCGAAGTATTGACTAAACTCTGACTTGAACTTTTCTACGTTCCCTTTACAGGCGTGTACCCATTCAAATACTTTCTGGACATTCGTGATATCTGTACCACCGTCCGGATACCGAGCTTCTATGTTATCTTCCCATCCGGTCATGTCACCGGTCTTAAACAGGGTAAGATCAGATGTGTTATTGGAGAACTCCCAGCTTTCATCTCCCTCCTTGAATCCGAATGTGTTCTCTGCCGCCTTATCCGTATTCAGATTGATTTTACCGATGAATACAGGTGCGCTGTCCGCTGTTTCCTTGTGGAACAGCAGGAATGGCCGGCCGGCAACAGTAGTGCGGATCTTTGAGTCTGTTTTCTGCGCTTCGGTCAGGATATCCATCTCTTTGAGCATGGTGTCGATCATGTTAGCCACTCCTGTATTATGCGTACCGGAAGATTCTGCAAAATCGGTTTTGATACAGAAGATGGAAGCCGGAAGCACGTCTTCCGTTGCCTGATAGGTATCTTCTTTCATTCCTGTCTCCGTGTAGGTGATGCCGTCCAATAGCTCAAATTTATAGTTTTTGCGGGGATAGTATTGGGATGATGTACCCTGAACGTTATTTTTAACGTCTGCCACCCAGTTAAGAGATGAATTGACAGAAGAGAACAGATAGACCTTATTCGTCTTCTTGTCTCCCTTGTATTGTGGCAGGTCACCCTCGAATACAAGGCAGTCGATCATCTTGTTCACCTTCTGAAAGGATACACTGCCGTAGTCGTCGTAGATCTGATTACGCAAGTACAGGTCACGTTTCTTCTCTACGTCATCCATGTCGGCGATGTAGTTGTCAAGCAGCTGGTACCGGTTAAGGTTATTATTGTATGACCGGATATTGTAGATGTCTATTGTGGCGTCAGAACAGCCGATGGCAATATCTACAGGAACCGATTGCATGAAGTTGTCAGCGTCCGGATACTGCATGGAACCGGATTTGATGCCGTTTACGTAGATACCTACCAAACGGTTGTCTGCTCTCTTCTCTACGACAAAAGCTAATCTGATACGTTCTTCATCTTTGAATCTTGTGTCAATAGAGCTTTGCTCTGATTTAAGCAAGGCGGTCTGTGATGTGATCTGAATGCCACGATCCCCGGACCAGCAGGAGATGACAGGAGTATCGTAGTTGTATACGTCACGCACGGTAAATTCGAACTCAATCGTTTTGCCCGTTGCACGGAAGTCGGAGGCGAATAGTTTAAGAGGAATAGTCACTGTCGCTCCACCGCTGACACGGAGGCAGGAATAACCGTTATCGTCTTTCACCCAGCCGTTATTCTTCCAGTTAAAGCCGGAGAATGCGGCGGTGATATCATTGAACTTCCATTCTTCTTTGTTGGTATCGGAGTTACTCCGGTTCTGCGAAGTTAGATAGAGTTCCAGGTCCTGCGTTTCCGGCTCTACGATAATGGGAGATTCGGTCACATTGACATTGAAGGTCTTTGAGATACTTCCACAGGTGATCGTCAGAGTCAGCGCACCGGCATCGTTCGCACGGTAGCTCCATGACTGTTTGGTGCGGTCTACGGTTTGCGTTGATACTACCTGACCATTTGCAGACAATGTAATCTCGCTGTTGGATGAAGCGGGAGAATAAACGATAAATGGGATGAGCAGGGTATCGTATTGTTCGATCTCTGTCATCTTGAAGGAGGATGCAATGACAGGAGTATTGCTTCCAGATGAAACACAGATTACATCGTAGATCAGATGTTCGCTTTCGATGTCTGTTTCATCAACGGTAGCGGTTGCATATACTTCCAGCTCATGTGCTCCGTGAGATTGCGCCGGAATGCTGTATGTCTGCTGACGGTTGCTGATGGCGGTTTCAACGGTGCCGATCTCCTTGCCATCGATCTTGAAGTGAATAACCTTGGTCAGTGATCCGACAGGGGTATAGACAAATGAGATCGCTCCGACATAGGCCTTCGAATCGTCAAATGTAGAAGTGACTGAGATGCTTACTGCATTGATCTTGAATGTCAGCTTGCGGATAGCACCGTATGAGTCGGTAACTTGTACTACGAGGACATTATCACCGAGTATCAGGTATTTGCCGATGTTGAAACTGACTTCGCCTTGGTTGATTGTTTCGGAGGCTACCTGCTTATTATTTAAGGTATAAGTTGCAATGCCTTCGCCGGTTTCTTCTCCGGACAAGGTAGATGAGTATGTGTACTTGATCAGTGTCTCCTTACCATGAACGGCCGTTGCATTTGACGGAGTGACAAAGGCAAGCGTGAGCTTTGTTCCTCCGCCACCTGCAGCTGCTTTCATGGGATAGAATATACCTGCTCGTTTTTGTATCATATAGTTGCCGTCAGGTACTAAATCAAATGATTCATCTGTGTTATCCATCTCACCTAGTGAGGTAGAACCGAATCCACTGTTTTTAGGAACTTCTGTTAATCCTATTGCCATAACATTACTATTTTCGGGATTTTCTTTTTCTGATTCTGTAACTCCATAATCGGTGTCGGCCATCACAACGACACCACCGGACAGCCGGGTCATTTTACCGACATTTAGCCCACCTTCGATGTCGCAGCCCTCTTTGGAAGTAAAGCCTTTCTTGAAAGTATCTTTGATGTCTTTACGTGCATAACGATCATCACCGAATGATTTAGAGGAGATGGGTTCGAGCTTGTAATGCTTACGCTTATTAGTAACGGGAATTGATTCATCAAGAACGAGTATATAAGCATTTGTTTTCCCATTTTCCTTGACTGTTATAATTTGTCCATCAATCGGAAAATATTCCTCTTCTTCAATATTCTGTGCATATCGGGTTGCTTCCTCCAGTGATTCCCAGCCATCCGTAGAGTCGATAAAACGACCCGTTGTTCTTCTATATTGAGCGGCGAAGCTTGAACCTTTTATATTCAGTTTTACCATATCCTTATACTATTTTAAAAGTGAATGTATCCGGGTCGTTGAGTCCACCGGTTTGCAGGTACCATAGATTATAATCAATGGCTTCGCTACTGTTTGCGCCTTCTACTGATATCTTGATAGGACCTATACAGTATTCTTTATCTTCTGCAAAGTTGGCGGGATAAGAAGTCAGAGACAGTTCTGACAGTGTGCCTGAAGGAACACATACAGCCACTATTTTCCAGTTTGATGCAGGGAACTTAAAGGTACCGGGACCGGTATAGAATCCACTTGTGCCCAATGCCCTTATATCAGCAGATGACTGAGGAATAGAGGAGCATACCCCTGCGAACCATTTACGTTTGACATTCACGCTGATCTTGCTAGTCAATTCTTTCTTGGGCAACGAACCATCTTCACTCGCAGCATATATGACTGTAGCAAAATAGGTTTCTCCCTGTGTGTAGTTCCCTTGCAACTGTCTTGTTGCGGTTTGAACACCGGCAGGATCACCAGTGAATTCCAATACGTTTTCCTCTTTGTCGTCATAGAATGCTTTGATCATTGCGCCATTGTCGTTGCGGGTAGCGGTATATGTAATGAAGCCTTTGGTTGATCCGAATTCAACATCATTAGCAGTTGATAATTTACCTATTAGTGTCGCAGGAGTAGGCGCATAAAGCATTTTCCGGAATATCTGTTCGTATCCCATACCTTTACGCAGGATTTCTCCCGGATTTACATGACCGGTCTTTGGTGCGTTTACGTGAATATCCTTGCTCAATCCTGCGTCCGCAGAACCAATGCCGGAGGAAGATGAGCTACTACCGCCACCACCGGTACGTACAACAGTACCATTACGATAATTCTTCGACCTGGAACTGGCAGGAATTGCTCTTGATTTTATGACGATGTTACTACTCATACTTCTATCATTATACATTGAAACTGATTCATCTTATAGTCGATAGTACCTCCTGCGTTGATGAATTTCTTATTAACCATATAATTGTCATACAAGCGGGATAAAGGAGTTATATCGGAAGATGCTTTTATTACTTGCGTTAATTTGATACGGGGGGCATTATAACGTTTGATAATACGTCTGATTAATAGTTCTTCCGGACGAACGGTGGTCGCTTCTATAGATGAATAAAGATTGTCGGTCAAGTAGTCCTCACTAATCATTACCTTACTATAGCAAGCTCCATCTTTATTATATGATGAAATCTTAAATTCTATTTCATCAAGTTCATTAATATAATTTTCGTTGATTATATTTTCATAAATACGGTCAGAATTGCTATTGTCTTCTTCTATTCCATCTTTCTTTTTACTGTTAACTTTGAAGTCTTTTAATATAATTCCTCTAAACGGTTCTGGGTATACGTGACTGTCATAATCTACTTTAGGACAAAACATTGTAAATTCGAACTCTCCGTATAATGGCTGGTCTATTGGTATTATAAAACCATTTATTCCAGAATAAGGCATAGAAAGAGTTTTCTGATTCTTTACGCTTATGTAATCTTGCGATCTATCATTATTCTTACTATCTAAATTTACAGCAAACACGTAATTAGGCTTTTTTTGCCACTCTGGATCGGTACCATATATTGAACCAAAATAGCTGTCACCTATTCTTACCTGAAAATAAATTAAACCATTAGGAGTGGCGCGGCTGTTATCTAAAATCCCTAAATCTGAATCTGCGGAAGATTTCAATAAGTACGAGATAGATATTGCAGAGTCAGCATAAATAGCTGATGGACCTTTAAACGACATCACCTTGGTTAAATCGCGCGTTATTGGATTATGCGCTTTTTCAGGATATCTTATTTGAATAGCATTGCTAAATGAATAATCGGTAATATCAGGAATCCATTCGCCGCCTGCGTTCTGATGTTGATTATATGCACAGCATTTCATTAGTATTGCACCTTCTAATGATCTAGCTCTATCTTTATAGTTTTCAATTTCGCCATTTCCAATGACTTCATCTCCATCATATAAATACATATTCCACCGGTTAGGAGAGAGGAAAATTCTTCGAGAAGATCGTGCCCCCGTTGAATTATCAATAGTATTTAATTGCTTTAGACTCTCAAAATCCTCATCCAATACCAGTTCGCCAACTGGATAATTGCTACATCTTATCGTAACTTTATTACATCCAGGGAGAATGTCTAACGTATTATCCTTTCCTGTATAGTCTTTTTTCTGAATGTTAATGAAGGCAGGTGAAACATTTCCTGTTTTACTGTAAAGGTCAGAACTATATTTATAAAATTCTCCACTATGATCTATGTCAACGAAATACAATTCACCTTTCCAGTCAACGCAAGTCCAGTTGAGAAACTTACAGACCTCTTCTAACACTTCTTTTAACTTCATAGGTTTATCATCTTCGTCAAAGAAGTCCTGTTCGCTAACCGTTAGATGTTCTAATATGTTTAATTGCATATCATAATCAGTTTTATTTTTCGCATAAACATGAGGAATATACACGGCTGTATATTGGCCCAATGCAGCAGAGATGCATTTCTTTAGTATGCTCCATAACGATACAAACTTTCTATTTTCTCCATCTTGTTTATAGTCTATAAATTCCAGTGAAGACATGGCGCTCATGCATTCCAATTCTAATTCAAATGTTTCGGCGCTATAATCTTGCGTATAGAGTTCCGGTTTGATAAATCCGCACCAGGTAACCACCCCATTCTTTTTAAACGTTACCCGGTATTGCTGATAGGCGGTAGAGAACAGGCTTTGTAGATAATCACTCCCTACAATGGATATTTTAGCTGTACTGAACCGAGTAGGAATATATAGAAAATCTTCGTCCGCTATATCAACTGTAAATGGAGAAGAACCACCTTGGAGTTCAGTGATCTCACCGAAGTAGTTTTCTTTTTCTATTTCAACTACGCAAGGTATATTTTCTAACGAAGCGAATGGTACTGTATATATTAATCTATAGCTCATGATATAGGCTTTTTCCCTTGTGATTTAAGTTCATTGTTGATAGTCAGAATCAGATCCTTTGCCCGGACCCTGGTTGTTACCGATGAGGATATATTTCCACCTCCACCCAATCTTCCGGAATTAATCGCTTCGAATAAATGGGATTGCTGTCCCTGATTGAGTATCATTTCACCGGCATTGACACGGGCTAGCATTTTATCACCCGAAGTAGGGCCGCCACCAATAATACCACCCCTTGCAAATTTAGGAAGGGTGGCGAATAGAGCAACGATACCGGCAACAGCAGCAGCTGCTAATGCTATACCAACGATCGGTATACCCGCTACGCTTTTTCCAGCCGCTGTTGCAGCTTCCGCTGTATTAGCTGCAACTACTCCGCGTGAATTTGCTTTTTTCGTTTCCGCAGACGCTGTGTCTACAGCCATTTCCTTAACGGCTCCTATAATTTTTTTGTCTGACGCTTGTTTCTCGATAACCCCTTCTATCTCTTTTGCTTTAGTTAGTTTATTAGTCAGCTCTGTGATGTTTTCAATCATTTTACAGATTGACATAAACGAATCAATAACATTAGTAAGCGTATTCCAAATGGCCATAATCCTTTCCCATTCAGTTGCATCAACATCATTCATTACATCCCGAAGATTACTGAAAGCATTAACTATCCGATCGGAACCGCTTGCAATATCTTTCACACCTGAATACAATGACTCATCTAACTCCTTGCCGAAGTTCTTAATATCTTCCTGGACTTGTGCTAACTTTAATGCTTCTTCCATTGATGGAACGTTGGCCATAGCATTGGCGATTTCATCTGATAATGTCTTCCCGATAATTCTTGCTTCCTCTTTATATTTGTCTGCCAATTCTTTTGCCTTGTCCAGATTTTCAGAGGCAATATCAACTTTGGTTTTCTTGTAGTCAAAAGTTGCGTCGCGAGGCTTTATCTTAATTGGAGAAGCAAGTATCTTTGCATTCAGTTGCATAGCTGAAATAAATACATCTGCCTCATCTCCAATGCCTTTAATGCCGGCAGCGGATTTAGCCGCTTCAACGGAAAGTGAAACTATATTAGAATTCAATTCTTTCTGAGAGATAAGACCTTGGGCTTGCTGTGCTTGGGCTTCCCTGACCTTTGTATTGTAATCCTTCTGCACCTTCTCAAACTCAACAAGAGCGGCATTCTTATCTTGATTCCTTATCGCTTTTTCAGCGGCGGTCTTACGATTCTGAAAATATTGGCTTTCAAGTACTTCTTTATCGCCTGTTCCTTTGGCTTGGGCGTACATCTTGATGTTTAGTTCTCCCAGGGCTTTATTATACTCTGCCTGAGTGATCTTTCCGATCTCTAATTCAGCGCCTAGCTCTTCAAATTGTTTATCATAAGATTCTTGCTGTTTCTGAAGAGGAGTTTTTTTCTTTTTGTCGTCATCCGGATATGGAGGCACTGTAGGGATTGAGGTCTTATTCTTTTCTAGAAATTCTGTATATTCCCGAATATTCGCATCTGCATCCGTTATAATCTTTCTGAGGGCTGCTGCTTCCTCCATTTCTTGTATTATTGGAGCTTGTCCGCCAAAGTTTATGATGCCCTCGTTTTCTTTTGCATTTTGGTATTGAAAGTTAAAAGCTTCTTCTCCGCCACGATTATCATACAATCCTTTTAATTTATCTTCGGCTTCTATTTTCTTTCTCGTGAAATAATCAGTTTTAGCAGTAGCTTCTAATAATTTAATCCTTTCGCGGACTGCATCATTTATGTCTTGATTCTTTTTAAGCTCTCCTCCTAAGAGCTCTATAATGCGGTTTTGATATTTTTCCTTTTGTTTAGAACCGTCGACTGCTTTATTATATAAATCTTGGATTACTTTAAGTTGAATTATTTCGGGAGTATGAGTTACTCTCTCTGATTCTTTTTTATAATCGGTAAATATTTTCTTAACTCGTTCAGCCTCTTCTCTTAAACTTCTGAAGTATCCAATCAGCCCAACTATAACAGAAATAATTATAGCAGGAGCAAAGGTATTCCACATGCTTTTTAGTGAAATCATCAATCTTTTTGCCTGAGATCCTATGATGATACTAGCCTTCTTGAATCCATTAGCTCCTGCCATGGCGGATGTGGTAGCGGATATCTGTTTTTCTTTTTCAAGTACCTTTTGTTCTGCTGCTCTAGCTTTCTCTAAAGAACTTTCGGCTGCCATACGAGCACGGACGGCTTTATCTTTAGCAACTTCCGCTGCAATAACCTCCTGTGCTGTACCATTTGCTAATGTTACTTCATATTCAGCTAAAGCTGCCAACTCTACCTTTTTCTTAACAGCTAACGTTCCCTCGACTGCGACTCGTCTTTCTGTAGCCCTAATAGCTTGTGCGGAAGCCCTTTCGCCGCTAGCTGCTGTATTGTCGTAAGCTGCTGACCAACTGCGCCATACTTTTGTCGCAGCACTTGTTGCAACAAAAACAATAGCGGCAAAGGCTAAAGTTAATATGTTTTTAAGATTATTCCCTAAAGATTGCATAGCTCCGGTCAGCCAGTCTATCAGAGCTTTATATTTACTTTGTATATCCGTGCCGTTCACTAACTCTGTAAAGACGTTTTTCAGTCGATTTACAGATGTCTCCAAGTTATCAGTATCAACGTTAGGAATCATCTCATTAAGCGCCTCAGCAAATTTAGGAAGCACATCCTTACTCATCAGTTTACCCTGTTTGAGTAACTTGTCCAGACCGGCAACAGAAACACCCGCAGCTTTTGCCATAGCTTGAAGAGCAACAGGAAGACGTTCTCCCATCTGCAGACGCAATTCCTCGGAACTGATCTTGCCTTTACTCATCATCTGGGATAATGCAAGCATAACTCCATTACTGTCGTCTGCACTCATACCGAAGGCTGTACATGCCCGGGAGACGGATTCGAATACTTTTCGTTGATCGATCATGGACATACCGGATATGGAAGCAGCCGCCGTGAATTTTGCGTAGTTAGCTGTCAGAGCATTAATCTCTAATCCGTATTTTTTAGCCAGATCGAGCAGATATTTCTGATTATCCGCATATTGGGACATCGTGCCGGAGACATTCTTCAATGCGGTGGTAACACGGTTTGTTTCTCTCGCTACATCGATGAATCGGGAGACTAGATTGGTTAATCCAAGACCACCTGCACCAAGTGCTGCTGCGAAGGTAAGGATTTGCATCTGCATAGAACGAAAGGCTGCTTTTACCTGATTCGTTCCTCTTTTGAAATTCTCTGTTAAGAGATTTATCGCTATACTGAAACTTAAACGTCCTGCCATTATTCTTCTCTTTTTGACCAGTTTACTTTATTTATATCAAATAATTCCCCAGCAAGGAATTTCTTTAAATTATCCTCATTCTCTCTCATTACGCGCTCCGCGGCTTTCTTCACTTCTTCTTCCTCCCATGGAAATATAATCAGATCTCTTGCCCCATTTTTCATCTTTCGGGCATCGATATGCGGGAGAATGGTGAGGTATGTCCACATCCTTGCACTTTCCATGTCTTCTTTACGTTTTTTTTCATACGCTTCTATGTAGAGCGGAAGATCGCATAATTCCATTTCGTTGAATGCGTAATACGCATCTAATCCGGACATAACAAGTGTAGAAACAATACTGCCTATCATTTCCGGGGTGCCCTCATTACTACCCTTTCCCGTACTTTCCTGTTTCTTTTGAAACTGGCTTAATACTGCTATTTCCCGTTCTAACTTTGATACCATCTCTCGCACCAATTTTTCATTTGAAAGGGTCTTCCGGAAGACATCGAGAGTATACATCACCCCTTCGCTGTCACAGATCGTTGTCGTGTACAGTAGAGCATCTACGTCTTCCCGGTCTGAATAATCCATCAGGGAGAATGATTTCTTCCGAAGTTGCTCCCAGCGAACGATTGATTTTATTGTTAATCCAATTTTCATTGTACCGCTATTAAAAAAGGCGGCCATCATGAGACCGCCTTACTGATATTTCTTCAATTTCTTCCTTATGCAACTCCATCTTCCAAAGGTCCTGTACCCTGTAGGGATATGGAGCTTGTACAAATAGCACCATTATCCGCTTTCAGAGACAGGGAAGTAATAATTGCTTTCCCTTTAACGTATTCTTCTCCTTTTGGGAAATCCCCGTCAGCTTCTTCCGTTTTTGCAAGAACGAACGGGATAGGCTTACGCTCTACCATCATCTTTTTAAGTGTGGTAAAAGAGGCGTGTCCGGTCTTTAAGGACAACATGCTTTCACAAGATACCGTGTACCCTAATTGCCCTACTAGAAAGTCCTTCCAATTACCCGACATCTTGTTTGACGTATCAATAGTATCCGCCGAAATATCAATACCGCATGACGTGCCGAACGCGATTGGTGTCATAACTGCCGGATTTTCACCCTCCGCCGGAGTACTTTCTATATAGACCATCAGTCTGTCACCAACGATCATATCACTACTTGAATCATACTTTTTTGCCATAATTTTCAATTTATTATTTTAAAATTCTATATTAATCACTCTCGTTACAGTCTCACTAAAAACTTCATGACTTGTATATATTTTCCTGCCTCATATTCCTCTGTGTCATCTTCCAGGCGTATCTCCATCTCCGGATTCGTATACCTTCCTTCAAGAGCCTTAACCACCAGTCCGGCTATATCCTGCGACCGTTGGCTGTCGGCACTCACTACGCAGACATATACATACGGATCTCTTCTGGCAACTCCCATCTTGGTCGTATCCTGTATGAATCCGTCCCGTTGCAGGGTGATATAGTCTCCTTCCGTTCCTTCGTCCGCTACAAGCGGAAAAACATTATCACCGACCGCTTCCACAATAGACGCATCATCCAATAATACGCCTCTGATTTCCTTCGATGCCTCGTAATGACTAATTTTCATGATTTACCATTTTTCATTCGTTTAACTGCCCGTTCTATCCCGTCCATCACCGCATTCATGGCTTTACTTCCATCTTCTGCCCGAGTGTCTTCCCAATAACGCAAAGCCGGTCCGTGTCCTCTACGGGCGTAATTCTTGGTGCGGCGAATTCCTGTTCCCTGGTCCAGAAGCCAGCTATGATTTCCTATCGGATAACCAAATCCAGACAATACCCCCAGTTTTTTTCTCTTCACTCGTACACGAAAAGCTTTGATAAGATTTCCTTTATGTCCATAAGGAGATTTCATGCGTGATTTCAGCCTCATCACTCCACCTCGTTTCAGAATAGAGCCTCCGGCGTATAAACCGGCACGTACAGCCTTATCCTTTTCGAAGTTTTCAAGACCGTACACAAGGTCTTTAACCTTGTTCGTATCAAGTTGCTTGACTGTGAGTATATCCATTACGTATCGCTTTTTATACAAGTTATCAGGCAACTGTTATCCTGATATTTCCTGTTTATGTCAATTATCCGATAAAATTGATTGTTATACGCGATGCGGAAAGCCTCCATCATCTTTTGATGAAATCTGCACCATAGCACAATTTTCATATCAATGAATTCCTCCTTCGCATTTAATCCATCCCCTATATTCGGCTGCGCTTTCCGTCTTTCCGCTGGTACGTTTGATAATCCCGGGATTGGATCGTAAGACTTCCGAGGTGATCCGTTGGGATTCTTCCCCTTCGTTTCTTTTTCGAACGTTATTCTTTCACGTGGTACCATCCTCTTCTGCTCCTCTGAATTTTATAAATGGAGCCGACAATGCGGCAGCTCTTCCTATGCTGTAAGGCTTAGAAAACACAATATCGGAACGGTTATCATAGAAATCACTGATAGTTATCAGGATAGACCGTCTCAAATCTCTGGGAATACACCCCTGCTCATCCTCATATTCTGATAGAGGAGATTGCAGACGGGTTTCAAGTGCGGCCTGCGCATCCAGGATGCATCCCGTTATATACTCATCCTGCTCTCCATAATCCACAAATCCGGGAATTTGCATTTTAGCTTCCTCTAGGGTAATATACTGTTTCATGCCTTGTTGAAGTAAAGGGACGGGGCTGCCGTCCCTATGTTTTTAAGCTTCTGGAGTTTTCTTTGCTACGGCAAAAGCCTCCGTACGTACAGTCAGCATATCGAAATCCGTATTCAGTACGAAATAGATAAGGTTTTTCTTTGCACCTGTATACGGATCTACTATCATGTGCATTTTTCCAAACTGTCCCACAAGTTCGTAGTTGAATATACCGAATCCGAGAACACCGTCTCCAATGTATTCTGTCATGAATACCGGATATCCGTTGATTTTCCCGTTTTCAAGAATCATCAAACCACTGCCGGCATCTTTCGGGGTAGCTTCCAGTTCTGCGTAAGTCGTTGCCGAACAGACATAGGCTGCTGTTCCGTCAAAGACGACGCCTGTTTTTAATACAGCTCCCTTCAAAGCCACCACATTCTTCCATGTAAAGTCAGCACCCGCTTCGGTAGTAACTGCCGGGGCAGCTGTAGCAGCCACAAAGCAACCATCAGACGCCTTTGAGGTAATCTTGGTTGTCTGGAACATCCATTTGTTCAGCAATCGCTCTAATCCCATTGTCATTTGGGTACGTACGATTTCAAGCAATGCACTATTGCTCTGATCTATCGCACGATTACTTACGGGGATAGCCAATGATACCCGTTTGGGAGACGGCTTAATTTTTGAGATGTCAATTGTGGTGTCTGCTACCTCCGCATTTTCATCCTCGATAGTAGCTTCAATGCCGGCAACAACAGGCAATACCCAGTCACCGACAAGACCGTACTGCATTTTACATCCCACCTTACCCAAGATTAAGCCTTTTTCCAAAGGCTGGATGATTTCCCCGATGGTCATCGGAATGAGAGGCGCCACGGTGGTGGTGTCTTGAATCGTAGCGGCACGGGTCAAAGGAATATCGATGGAATTTCCATTCATGATCCCATCGCATCCTTCCGGAAGAGAACGGTTGTGCACAAATGAGGCAACCGCTCCGGCAAAAGCAACTTCAGAGCGCATCTCCTGTTCGGATACGCGTTCTTCATCATTTACCATACGGGCCGTACGCAATTGGAGAATTTCTTTTT
The DNA here is from genome assembly GCA_019412825.1 of Bacteroides thetaiotaomicron. Lineage (GTDB taxonomy): Bacteria > Bacteroidota > Bacteroidia > Bacteroidales > Bacteroidaceae > Bacteroides > Bacteroides thetaiotaomicron_A. The sequence goes on from DXOL01000016.1 coordinate 29,833, forward strand.
CTTGTACCAAAGCCTCTTTTTCTGTAATTTCATCCGGTGTCAGGCTTCTTTTATTGGTATCCAATAAGTCAGCCATTTCGCCCAACCGGGCATTGATCTCAGCGATTCTCGCTCTGTTTCTTCTGATTTCTTTTTTCATGATTAAAATTTTGATAGTTTACGTAATTCTTCTATTTCTTTTTTATAACTCTCGTCCGGATGTTCGAAGGTGTCTTCTATGCTTCGTACATTCACTTGTGTTCCGATGTAAGCCGGGCTTGCCACGATGCTTATTTCACTGATCATATCAATTTTATGCACTTTTCTAAGCAAAATTCCGTCAGACCGTTTTATCCATTCGACGTTTTTCCGCTCATCGGTCCGATATCCGAAAGATGATCCGAACAAATCTCCTCTTTTCACCATTTCAACGGCAAATTTTCCATCAGGAGTATCAGGAGCGTCCAAAGCATATCCCAAACCGTAATTATCCAGGTGGAGTCTCAGCGATCCGCTTCCCATGCCACTCCGAGCGAGGAGTCTTTCTCTGTTATGTTCCAGAAGCGCTCTGATATCACTGCGTTTGATCAGTTCCTCGTCAACGGCTCCTGCCTCTATGATTTCAATAAAGCATTTACGCAATACAGGATCATACATATATTTGCTCTCTTGACCAACTACTACCGCATATCCCTCAATTGTTCTTTCCGATACCAATTTGGGAGATGCCTCACCGCCAAAACTTCTGATTTCCAAATTTTCCATGCTTGTTCCTTTTATACTGCTGACGTTTCCTTATTCTTGGGTGGCACTTCTTGCGGTTTTTCCTCATTTTTATCTCCGTTATTGCTATTATTTAACACTTCACCGTTTATTTTCGGACTGTTGATAGGAGCTACGTTGCAGCTTATCATTGCGACATCTCCTCCATCCACAGGCGGCATTCCCCTTTTTTGGCGGTATTCATTCACTGTATAAATTCCATACTGGATACACTTCTCCATGTTTAATGCCATCGTTTCCAAGTCAGTCTGATAGAATGCTTCCAGATCAAATTCAATGCGATATTTCGCGGCAACACTCCTGGGGATTAATTTCACAAAGAACTCATTTGCAATTTGCCGCAAATAAGGCTGGATGGTATCAGTCATATATTGCACCTGACTCATCTCGCTGGCTTTATAATTTTGACTTTGTCCGGCAAATGCTTTGTCAGGGTGGACGCCATAAAAGCGACACAGGTCTAAAACAGAGAATTTTTGCTTCTCCAACAGCTGGATATCAGCAGGGGACATGGAAAGCTGGTTGAATCTTAATTGTCCGGGAAGATATGTGATTCTTTCACCGGATCTCAATTCTTTCCGGAAACGGTCGGAAACATCCTTCAGCTGGGTTTCGTTGTATTGTTCGTATCCGGTTGTCTGATCATCGTCGTTACCACTGATAAATCCCGAATATGTGCTGCCGGGCTGAAACATATCAAGACTCTTCTCGTCTGCGCTGTACGCCACACTCATAATCCGGGAGGCATATCGGATTGTACTCTCTCCTGTATATCCGCCATCCAGGCTTATATTGCGAAGATGAATAATTTCATCGCATTCAAGAGATTTATATATACCGTTAATGGGGTCGTTTACGATATAGAAGTTCAAAAACTTATCATAAGTAACGCTGCCAGGACTCAGTAATGTCAGACTTTTCGGCTCTCCTTCCGACCAGTCCGGATAGATATAGGCGTTCCCTAGATTAACTGTCTGTATGATGGCGTTTCTTATCATCTCGTATGCAGTCTGCCTGCTGTTTGGCGCAACAGATAACAGATAGTTGAGTTCACTGGCCTCATCCACCATGAAGACACCGTTTTTCTTTCTTTTCACCTGTAAAGGCAGCGATGCAATACTCCCGCTAAGTATGGATACGCACCGATATACGGTCGCCAGCTTCATCGCCATTTCCGGTCCTTCAACTGTCTGAGCTTTTGCAGCTATATTGCGTACTGTTACATCTGGTGAAGCTACAGATTCGAAGTATCCTCTCTCCTTGACAGGCTCTTCAACGGGTGCTGTATCCGTTTTTCTTTTCCAAAACTTTAAGCTGTTATTCATTTTCTGAAATTATTATATAAGTAAAAGGTCATTACCGATGTCACAGCACCGTCTATTTTAGCATTCTGAGATTTTTTAATGGGCTTCCTATTCTCCAGCCTGTCTTCGTCAATGACAGCATTACCGAAGCAATACCAGTTGATCGGATTGTAGTTAAAGGTAACACGTCCGGTCCTTGCTGCTATTTCGAAACTTTCAACCGGGCTGGTAAATGTCCCGTAGGTTTGTTTTATTGGCTGGAGCACTTTCTTTGCACCACTGGCACCCATCATATTCACGAATTCCATACTTTTGTAAGGGTCATATCCTATATTAAGTATCCGTACGCTTTCCCTGTTGCGGGCATTGATGTCATTTACTATCATCCGGTAATCTATCACATTTCCGTCACATAATCGAAGATATCCGTCTGCCGCCCATCTTTCGTATAATTCACGATTCGGATGAGATATCAGCATTTTACGCGGGAAGTAATAATCATTGTGAATATGAAACATCTTGATCTCAGGCAAGTAAATGTTATAGCTTACAGAACTAAAGTCATCACAAACGGACAAATCGACTGCGACCATCGCGTCCGGACGATTTTTCAGTGTTTTCAAATCATTGTCGTCTTTGCACATAGCCTCTATTTCTCCGGAAGTAAACCACACTTTAGCCTCATCCTGCACAAACAGGTTCAACAGCTTGGTTCTGAAAGTAAGCATGTCCTCTGCGGTCATCTGGGCTTTCCTGTACTCATTCTCATAGTAATCCGCCTGTACTGTGATTCCCAGGTGAGGCTGTACCTTTGCCCAAGTGTGCGGATCATCTTCGGCATCATTAACATCCGGTTCAAAGATATGCGCAAAGATGGAGTCGTTCTCTACTTCTCCACGGAGTACCGCCTTATATGAATTGAGCATATTCACAAACGGACTTTCCAATTTATCGCTGGCTGTTGTGATAACAATAGTCATAGGATTGACACGGGCACCCATAGACGATGTAAGGACATTCTTCAGCTCGGCACTATCCGCCTGGCTGAATTCATCAAGAATAACGGTGGACGCATTGAGTCCGTCCAGCTTGTCGGGATTCGACGCAAGGCATCTGGCGAAAGACGTTCTTCCCCGCCTTTTGCTAAATACCTGTTCCCGGTTTATTTTGAAGTTTTTAAACCGCTTATCAAGACTCTTCAAAATATTCTTTATTTCTCCGAAACATATCTGAGCCTGATCATAGCTATTTGCAGCCACATATGCCTGCGCATTAGCATCACCGAACAGTAAATCATATATTGCCAGTGAAGCAACCGATGTCGTTTTGCTATACTTACGTGGTACAAATAATAGGGCGTCCCTGCAAAGCCTTTTTTCGGGCGTACGGTAAAAACCAAGGATATTGGCAAACTGAAATACCTGAATTGGGGTAAGACGATACTTTACGCGTCCTTTCAATCCCGAAAATTTTAGATTCTCGTAGAATACGATAAACTTCTTGACCTCTGTTGGTTTGAAAATATACGCATCCAGCAAACGAAAGAAGCGAAGGATAGATAACAGCTCATACAAATTATGATCGTCAGGATGGCTTATCGCTGATTTCACATAATCCTTCAATCTGATATCCGTTTGGTCAAGCGCATAATCCTCGACATTGACTTCCTGTAATCTTTCAAGTGTCCGGGCCTTTAGCTGTATGAGATCATTCTTTTCCAGCATTCTCGACTTTTTTAATCAGTTCGTCTACTTCATCGTTTTCATCATCCGCTTCTATGGTAGCACGGGTTAAACGCAACTCTCGCAATGCCTTGCGGGTTTGTTCGGCCGCATCCTGCATTACGGAAAATTCGGGATTGACCACTTTATACTCATTGTTTTCGCGGCTGATTCTTGTCATGCATACCTTATCCAATTTGGAGACTTCGTCCCGGGCCTTCAGATAAGCCATATATGAGCCGGCAGCAAGAGAGATGGAAATTTCCATTGCCTTAGAATAAGTCCCTTGTTCTCTCATTGCTTTTCGTATTTTTTTCTCTATATCTTCGTAGATTTCCATGCGTCTTTTTATATGTACGCGCTTTCTGACGTATATGGGTGACACTTTCGTATTACCCCCCACGGGTATAATTTGTGCCGCGTGTGCGCGGAAGGGAAGGCGTGGGTTTCATGGGTGTACATGGGATTGTAAAAAAATGATACCCCCTTGTATGAACTTATAGTTAAAATTAATTAATATTCACAATTGGGGTGATGATAGGGAAATCCCTATTTGTTTGATCAAACCATTTAATAATATCTCATTCTATTGTACATATACAAATGATTATGTATCTTTGTAGTGTCAGATAAACAAAGTATTAACCTTTTAAAACAAAGTCATGAGAGAACTGAATGAACTGGAACAGATTGAGTTCGAAATAGAGAAGGAGAAACAAAACCTTAGAGAATGGAAACGCAAAGTACTTATACTGGATATTGGAAAAGAAGATGATGAAGAACGTACTGATGCGATACTCGAAAGGATATCAGAACTTCTTGAAAGAAAAGAGAAATTAAAGAAGTAGTAATCGCTCCTCTTCGGAGGAGCATAACTCAAATAATGATATGAGAACATTAGAAGAAGACTTGTTAAAGATGGATAGTTTGCATGGAGATGAACTTGATGCACACTTGTACGAGATGAAGGCTTTATACACCAAGCCGGAAGAGAAAGAAGCCATTAGAAAGCACTTAGATAAGGCTCTTGATACTATCACTGATAATGTCAAAGCAATAGAACGAAAGCTCACAATACGGGAACAGATGAATGATATTGTAGACTTAATACCCGTGTCATATATTGCAAAGAATTACTTTGGCAAGAGTCGAGCTTGGTTATATCAACGTATTAACGGGTATAAAGTCCGAGGTCAAGTATATACTCTGAATGAGAAAGAACTTGAAATCTTTAATCGTGCCTTAAAGGATATTGGGAATAAAATCGGTTCACTTTCAGTTGGTTAATACAGCTGTTATCTGACACCGCCTTTGCCTGTGAACCGTGCAAAGGCAATTAAGGGAATAGCAAATAGCTATTCCCTTTCTTTTTATTTTAGAAACTTGTCTACAAACGACTCGGTTATCCTTTTGTTATTGGCTTTAATTGCGGCTTTGGAGTGGCTAAACATTTTTCGATGAATATCGGAATGGCAAGCATGGCATACGCTCATTAGATTGGAATAATTAAACATTAGCTGCTTCATCTGAGTTGCTGATGCAACTGATTCTACAGGTGTTATATGATGTATTTCTGTAGCTACTGTAATCCTTCCATCTTTTTCACAGCATTCACATATAGGGGTATTAATGAGCTTTTTAATTCGCAAAGATTTCCATTCTTTGGAATTGATATATTTGATATATGTTTTGTTTCTACTCATTGCTTACTGATTTACAAGAACATCTACGCTTTGGCTTGTTAAATTCTACATGCTTTTCAGCTTCAGAAAGTTCATTAAACATACATTCTATATCGTAAGGAAGGACTTCTGTTTGAGGATCATTCTCAGGGTCCGATGCACGAAGAAAACAATGTATCAAACTTTGTACAATTTCATATACGCTTTTGAATCCGTATTTTGAGGCTATGGCTTCCAATCGTTTATAATTCTCCGGTGTGATCCGGGAATATACTTTTTTAGTCAAAATCTTCTTTTTCTTTCCCATTCTTAAAAGTGTTTTCATTGGTTATTTCTATTCCATCCTCGCAAGCTCCGTTTTCACAGAATGTTTCCTTCTGATGAAATTCACACCATCCGTCTCCGAATGAGTCCTCATTAGTGAATAGCTTACATTCACTGCATACTTGATGTATTTTATCCATATTTTACTTGCTTTACGCAAATCCTTGAAAATACTTCTAAGATTTGCAAGTTTCTTTTTAAATATCAATTCGAGATGTTCCTCGAATTGATCCATTACTATTTTTTTTGTGGGTTATTCGGAAATTCCGAACAACCACTTTTTGTTATTATTAATTTTATGTGCACTCTCGAAATCATTTTCTCTTCTTCTTTCAACTTATGATAATGGTTTATAGCATCTTCTTTGGTATTGAATGCGCCAACACACGAATAATGCCAAGATCCTGTCGGATTTTTGAGGATATATAAGTTATATAGACCTAATACCGTTTTCGACAAATAGTAAGGATCTCGTATCATAATGTTCATTCCTGACTTAGTTTTACGCAAATTGTTCTTTTATTTTTGACATTATGTAATCAAAATGTTCTCTAAACTCTTTTGTATGAGTAAACACAGGGGAATCAATGTCAGATAGCTTTAGCTCCACGATATTGGTGATGCGCTTTACATGCTCTGAATGAGCCTTATTATATCCACTTCTATAAGCACTCATAACCAATCCTCTTACATCCATTCGATCAATAAATTCAGGTTGAGGATCACACACCCTTTTTGAATATTCAATCGCCAGTACTGTTACTGTTTTCTTCTTCATATCTATTCTTGTTATGAGCATCTTTCCGGTTTGGGAAAGATGCCTGGTTATTATTTTCTAAAAAACATATCTCCCGAAATAGACCGGGCAGTATCATCGCCGGTTAGTCGAATGTACCGGAAGAAGTTCTGCTCTGTCCGATGCCCGGTAAGTTTCATTATTTCCAGCGTTTTCATTCTACCTGTTAAATACATATTAGTAGCCGCAGATCTCCTCGCTGTATGACTGCTAATAAGCTCCCATTTTTCGCGGGTAACAGTGACTAATTTTCCACCTTTCGTAAACGAACAAGTAATAGGATCATTCAAACCTATTTCCTTCATTATCACTTTTAGATATTTATTGAAATACTGAATACATAAACCGCTTGGAATATGACCATTGTATTTGGCAAATATCTCCTTTACATAATCATGTGCCGGAACCTTGACATCTACATTTGTCTTCTTCGTTCGGATGACAATATAATTCCCAATCATGTTTTGACTAGTCAGTCTTGAATAATCAGAGTATCGAAGAGCGGTAAGACAGCCTAATACAAACATATCTCTAATCCGTTCTTTCGCTTTCCGTTTGTCCTGCTTAACAAACTTGTAGTAGTATATTCTTGTAATTTCATTCATGCTCAGAAAAACCGCATTTGTAGGCTCACATTTTAAATCAATCTCGTCATAAGTATTGTCTACTGCATAATTGTATTGCGATGCTCTACGGACAAGGGATTGAATCTTTAGAACGTATCCGACTATCGTGTTATGCCTCAGACCTTGGTCTTCGAGATATATAATGAAGTCGTCTATAAATTCAGCCGTCACTGAGTTAGTAAATATATCACAATCAAACTCTAATGAGAAGTTATCAATGTGTTTTATGATCGCATCGTAAACGGCTGCATAGTGCTCAGACTTACGTCTGCTTTTCTTTTCAAGCACATCCCGGATGAAGTCAGTGAAGTATATTCCTTCTAAAGGTTTTTCCTGTCGGAAGTGATTAATGTAGTCCTTACGCACTTGGGCGGTCCGGACCGGGGTAAGTACTTGTAATGCTTTGACTGTTTCATTTTAAGAGTTATATTTTTCTTCCGTATGATAAGTAAAGTAGATGGTATCGCATTTTACGAGACCATGAAGTTCCTTTCTCGTTTTCTCTATATCTTCGGTAGGTATTTCCTGCCTACATACTGTTTTTCACCATCAGTAATGTATTCTACTTTAATGATTAAGAATTTCATCATTCTTGTATATCAATGCCATATGCTTTTACTTCGTTATACCAAGCTCCTTTGTTTTCCTTGGCCTCAACTGAGAAAGATATTTCGATTTTATCTCCTACCTTGGGAGGATTGTCGACAGGACCGTCCCAACTGTAAAGGGAGAATTTCATTTTCGTCTGATATCTCTCATTAGTTTCCATAACATATTCTCTCTTCTCCCAGTCCTTCCCGTTTTTAGTTGTTCCACGCTTGATGGGCAATTCCATTAATATTCTGCCCGATGCTTTATTTGCCATATATCTAATTTTTAAGTTATGATTCAACTGCCCTCTTATGTTTGTTACCAAACAGCCCTGCGGGCAGTATAGGACAAGTTGCCATAAATCGTTAATTTTTAAATTTTATTTATGTAATCATCTAATTATCAATGCATTATCAATGCACCATATGGTGCTTTCTTTTATTTTGTATAATTAACTGATTATCAATTAATTATCTATTTCTCCGAATAGGCGTAAAAATCCCTATTTGATAATTAGCCAGGAGTCGTTCTTTGAATTCCATCTCAAGTTCACCAATTTCTTCCTCATAATTTTCACACTCAAAAGACCATGACTTAGCGAAATTACGAATGGTCTCCCATTGCTTTTTAGTTAGTTTTCCATCAAGGAACATCTGCTTGTAACGCTCCTTATATCGTGTTACGCCAATACGCTGGATTTCACGCGCTTTATCTAACTGCGACATCTTCACACCTTTCTTGGCCAATAGCTCTCTTTTAAATCGTATCTCAGACCAATCTTTGTAAAAGATGCGGCCTATCTTCGAAAGAAAGTAGTTATCTAAAAACTCAAGCATTGACACAGACTGATGCCTGTAAATAGTCTCAATACGTAGTATATTCTCATCCACCCGGCGACCTTTTTCGGATGCCTCAAACGTCTTGTCATACACCTTCATTACCTTTCGAATGTATTTGCTTTTCTCTGTCGTAGCCTGTCGATATTCCTTAAAATTGGCATCATTCCAAAGGATGCGATCAAATATTTCTTCCATCTGCCGAATATAGCAGTCTGCCGAATGCATCATCTTCATCGTTGTCCCGATTTCATAGTAAGTTACCACCGTGCTCTCAGGTTTTACACATAATCGCAGAAGGAGTTCTCTTATGGTTCGAACGGACATAGCAAAGGTTATGGGACGACTATTGTCAAGTTTGCCCGTTTTAGCCTTATGGTAGAGCTTACAAACAGAGCATGTGCATTTTAGCCGATTTCCTCTAATTTCGATAAAACATCCGTCAAAGTTTGCATATTCTGTTGACTTATAATAGATTTCACCTCCCTCCGTACATTGTTCCAGATAATTCCGGAGAACAATCGTATCAATGTCGGCTATGTCTATGGTTGCCTTCATTGTTATTTTGTCGAACATCCTTTTTCAAAGTATGGGCACACCCTTATTCCTACAGATCGCTTGCAATTATGAATTGAACATGAAACCATGAAATTCATTACGGGACCGGCATGCTTACAGTACCGGCAATCGCATTTTATTTTCGTATCAGTCCTTTTTATCATTTCTCTTTCTTAATATTGGTAACTTGTTAATGATAGCTCTCCGGGTGACTAATGGTAGTTTGCCTGATCGGTGAAGCAGGGTGGTCTTTTTGATACCCACATCATCTTCAGTCAGATAGTCGAATACAGCACTCAATGAACCGAATGCGTAACCTTTCTTTCGGAAGATTAAATACACATATATGACATTCATAATTTTAATAGTTCCATATGTTGTTTATTTGGAATCCTTTATATTGATCCATCCCTTCTCTAGTTTCAATCGTTTGACCTCTTGTCGATAATGGGAGATTTTTTCCCTATAGTCAGCTTCGGACATTTTGTTGATCTGATATTTAGCAGATTCCAGAGAGAGTACTGTTGACTCTCCATATTTTCTTATAAGTCCTCGTCTGTATCCTTCAATGTTTCCGCTATTGTGACGATTACAGGTAATACATTGAGCATTACAATTCTCTTCACTGAACCTGGTAGACATGTGTTCCCGGCTTATATAATGCCCACAATCGCTTACTTCGTAGGGGAATCCATTATTGCAGGAGATACATATAAATGTTCCGTCCTCTCTCACGTCTCTTAAGCGGATGTATTCGCTAAAGACCTTATCCAGCGTGTCTTTGAGCTTTGACTTCGTAGATTTACAAGGCATTGCTTTCAAGGATTTTATCGTATTGCTCAGAGTTTCTGAAGCGGATAGCGTGGTCGTACCATAAGCCTGTATTAGCTTCAAATACGCATCCATCTTCATCAAACTGAATATCTTTCAGTTTCCCTATAACGGCAATTCCAGAATTACTGTTTCCCCAAAAGATTGATAGTTCATTCTTAGATGGAATATACTCCAACTCTTCAGTTATCTCGCATATAAAGGCTCCTGTGTCATCCGGTTCAAAAATTGTTGTTATTCCTTCTTCGGTTGCCTCAACTGTTATGTACCGGCTGTGTTCCGGTATTTTGTAAGTCCTTTTTATATTCATTTCTTAATTGGTTATTCTTCAGTTATGCAAAAAACTATCTTCTTTAAAAGTTTTATTTCCCAGGCATGAACAATGATTTTCTGTTTTCCTTTTTGGATCACAATTTTCCCATTCGTATCCTTGCCTATCAGCAATGGTTCTTGTTCTTCAGGTAATTCAATATTTTCGTTCATCTCTATGTTAGATTGATTATTTCCATAATATTCTTTTTTATCTTGTAATTCGCTGTTGTATTCAGCGAGTAGCTGATCGTATTCTGATCCGGAGAGCTTAGGAGAGATCAATTGATCTAAAATTGCTTCTGCATGCTTTCCGCTTTCTTCCAGTTCGGACTCCAGGGAGTTTCTTTTCATCATTTAGTATTGTCTTCAGACATCTCTTCGATTTCCCGTTCCAGTCTCTCTCTGTGTTTGCCTACATATATTGAGCAGAGAGAAAAGATAAACAGGGAGATCCAAAATAAGACTTCCAATTTTAGGCAGGTGAATCCCATCGTTAAGAAGGATATGCACCATATAAAGGTTAGCGGCAGGACTCTCATGGCTTTGGTTGAGGCATTGCGAATCGTAAGACATCTGATCCTTTACATTCCCAGCGACCGTTCTTTTTGTCGGTGGTCTTAATGAAGGATATTTTCTTTTCAGCGGCTAGTCTTTCTAGTCTTCTTCTTCCACCGACTAGGGCAGAGGCTTGGTTCTTGCTGAAAGATACTGTTTCAGCGGCTTTCATAATTTCTTGCAGACGGTCCATAGTTATTCCTCCTAATAAATTATTGATTTCATCCTTTATCTTTTCTAATTTCTTATTTGCGACACTTAATAAAGTCTCAACAATTAATAGAACCTCATCGGGATCTACTTGATATATAGTTGCGTTATAAGGTAGACCAACATCTAAGCAAACAAAATGAGTTTCTGTCGCCTTTTCTTTCGCATTTATACATTGGTACTTCATATTTATTAAGTCTCTTTGAGTCTTAATCAAATAATCTCGTTTTTCCTTTAATTGAGTAGCATATTCTAATTTGTCTATTTCCACGATTATTCCTCCTTATTGGGTGTTTTTCCCGTAGTTATGTATTTACGCATGATCTCAGCTGTTTTAATGCGGTATTCTATGCTTTGATTAAGCGGAGTTTGCCCTAAACAGAATTCTCTGACAGATGAATCAGCTTCACTTTTATCGTATAAGGCACTTTTATTCATAAGGTGCAAAATCTCATCTTTATAAATAGCCTCCCTTTGGGCGTGATCCTCCCTACCTGCTATTGTTTCAAGATCCATTGTTATAAGTCTAAGATAAGACTGACCCCTCATTGGATATTTTGCCTTACGCCATAAGTCCTCGTAAGGAGTATCACTCGGGGCTAACACTGGATTTCCAATGAGGAAGTCCGTATTCCTAGTTTCTACTTTAATATTTTGCTCTTTTTCTTCTTCCCGAATTGGTTTGTAGAAGAGAAAGTTAATGATTATTGCAGCAATGACTAAAGCAGCAATGATAGCGATTACTTGAATTGTTTCCATAATTAGTTCTCCTTAGTTTATAAATTGCCAAATTTTTCTTCTAGTCTCTTAAGTTCGTTAGAACAGATTTCTAGGATCATTTCATTTATTTTTTCTACATCACGCCATGGTAAACGGATTCTTGTAACACCGTGTTCGTCACCGTTCCTGCGATCTATACCTAATGTTATTCGCATTTTATCAGGAGCAAGTATATGTTCCCGATTTTCTTCTAGCTTATGAATGGCCTCCACCATTTCTTTGATGTCATGAGACAGGGCGTTCGCTTCCCTTAATTTTTCTTCTGTCATAGCTTTTTCTCCCTACTTTACTCGTGTTACATGAAACATCGGTTTCTCTAGCTTAGTCTTAAAGACTTTGTTCTCCATTACCGATACCTGGGAACATACTGACTTTACAACACACATCCTTGATGCAGGATAAGTGTGGGATTCATCTACTTTCAGATTTCTGATGATAGGTCTGATTGGGTCTTTTTCTACTTGTTTGTTAACTTCTTCCATATCCTTTTCTTCCTCCTAAAAGAAGAAAGCCCTATTCTTTCATTATCTTAATGTGGCTGTTAGATAACTACTCGAATAGAGCTTTTTCAAATATCGTTTTTCCGGTAACAGCCACGAAACCGTTTTGTGTGTCGTAAAACATTCACATATCATTGGATAATTGAAAAGGACTGCCTATCTTTGCAAACGACGAAATAAACAGAGATAGGATTAGGGACGCTTCTCTAACAGCCCTTTTTTGTATCCGTTTGTTTTATTGTGAACTGAATTACGAATGCAAATATCAGTGATTATTTTCGGTAAATCAAAATAAATACCGATTTTATTCGCTGATTAAACTATTATTAACACACTTATAAATACTGTAATAAACAATACTACCGAATATATTCACTATGGCAACAAAGGATAGATTAAAAGAATTTCTCTCGACACTGAAAATAGGAAGAAATAAATTCGAGGCTCAACTCGGATTAGCAAATGGTTATGTATCGTCAAAAGGAGCGTCTATATCATCTGATGTTATTGAAAAAACGCTCATTGCATATCCTATACTTAATGCAGAATGGCTTCTTACAGGTAAAGGAAATATGCTAGTAAATTTAGATGATGCCATAGAGGGTGAGGAATTGAACCCTGATTTGACCCCAAATGCAAATACTCGTCCTAGAGTTCCACTTACAGCAGCAGCAGGTTCTCTTTCAGGTGAATCTATTGGGGTTACATTGGAACAATGTGAACAGATGCCATTAATACATCAGATACCTGCTTATGACTTCACGATGTTTATTAAAGGTGATAGCATGTCTCCTCGTTTCGAATCAGGAGATGAAATCGCCTGTCGGCATATTGACCAATCTCGCTTTATTCAATGGGGAAAGGTACATGTCTTGGATACAACGCAGGGATTTGTCATAAAGAGAGTATATGAAGACGGGAATAAGATTCGTTGCGTATCATATAATCCGGAATATGCAGATTTTTCTATTCCCAAAGAAGATATTCTATCAATGAGTTTAGTCGTCGGGATGGTTAGTATAATGGAAATGTAATTGTATGCTTGATGAAGAAGCCCCTAATAATTATATTTTCTTTCCTACTCTTGATTCATATTAAGGCGCAAGAGAAAGGTTGTGTAGGGCTATATATGCGAACCTATAAGGAAATGAAAAGTATTAATCCATCTACTGTAATAGATTCGAAAGCGGATGTATCATTTCCGGGATGGGAAAAGCCTGTTATTTCTTTATATATAAATAAAGAGTATTCAGAAAATCGTACTACGAATAGACAACCAGAGTTTTTTTTCTTTTTTCCTAATGAGTCAGATACAACTTCAGTAAGTATTAATGAAGTTGTGAAACTAACAAAAAACTATCCTTTCGTATATGCGAAATCTCCTAAGGATTTCTTGCTTATTAGATTATTCAAAATGAAGAATAAAAGAGCATATAGGATGGAAAAGGAAAAAGTATTTTCTGTTGAGAATAAATTCAAAACATTAGATATTGACACCATACCATTTACAATTATCCCAATATCTAATATTGCTTATAAAGTTATTCTTGATTCGCAGTTGCCTGCGGGGGAATATGGTTTTATTTATAAAGAAAAAACTCCATATAAAGAAGTTGTCTATGACTTTGGATGTGAATAGTCTGTTTTTAATTTGAGAAATATTTGAATAGAATAAGATGAGACATAAACAATAACATTATAGCGAAATGAAAACATTTATTAAAGGAAAAATGAAAAGAATTTATTTAGTTGCTTTCGCAGCAACATTAACATTGTCATCATGCAATACGGTTTTTTATCAAGTATATAATACTGAAGCTCCTGGCATGATAGAAAAGGACAATAGTCTAGTTTATGAGAACGAGGATTGTAAGTTGATGTATAATTTGTGGGCAGAAGATGGAAGTCTAGGTTTTATTATGCATAATAAAACAGATAGAGACCTATTTGTCGTATTACCGCAGACGTTCTTTATAAAGAATGGGATAGCGCTTGATTATTATAAAGCTAGAGAGTATCGTAATACAGAAAGCGGTATGGTTTCCTCAAATGTATCGCTTGGAACTGCAATTAGTGAAGTTAATCTATGGAGAATGTGGAATACAACAAAATCAAGCAATGTAGCTGGTGGTGTTTCAAAAGGTGTTTCTACTACTGTTGTGAGAAAGGAAAAACCAATCATATGCATTCCTGCAAATGCATCTAAATTAATATATGAATATACAATTTCCGATAGATTAATTAAGAATTGCGATAAGAAACAGGCCTATCCAAGGCGAAAATCATCTCCTATAGCTTTTACAAAAGAAGATACTCCACTCTCATTTAAAAACAGAATTGCTTATTCTTTTGATAAAGGCGGAGATGGCTTGAAGTATATTGAAAACGAATTTTGGATATCAGAGCTGATTAATTATTCTAAGAAGTCAGCTGGTGCAAATAAAACTATTAAAGATTGTGATAAAGAGGAAGGTGTTGTACAGTACATCTTTAATATAGCATCTCCCAGAAAGTTTTATAATTCCTATAAAGGTACTGCCCGTTATGGAAATAGTAGTAGCAAAGGAAAACTTGTATATTAGAAAAAGTATTCTTGATCATAGAATTTCATTTTCCGAGATCTATATGCTCTCGGAAAATGAAAAGAATCTGATAAGATATAAAACGAAGTAGCAGTATGGAAAGCAATGGATTTATAACAATACTTTGAATATGATATTGAAATAAATTACACCCTACTACAGGAATTATATGGAGCAAAATGAGATATAAACAATAACGACTAATTTATAAACACATAAACAGATTATTATGGGAATACTAACTGGAGATACAAATTTAGAAAAAGATATTCTGGGATTATCTAAGCCTTTAGCTAAACTAATTCAAGTTGTTAGTGATGGGATAAAAGGTGCAGCAGCCCCATGGCAAATGAAAAGGATCGCTAAAGCCGAGTTGGATATTGCGAAGATGAAGCTTTTAGCAGAAAAAGATATGGCGACACTGATTGCTCAGTCCGAATATAAAGACGATAATTTGAGCAATAGGGAAATACGACAGATGCGTAATGTAAATAACGTCGTGGCTATCGCAGGAGATTATTTGTTAAATGAAAACTCTGAAAACATTTCAGAAGAGGAGGTTAATCCTGATTGGTCAGCCTTATATTTTGACTTTGTTGAGAAGATATCAGATGAAGATGCTCAGAAAATATGGGGTAAAATACTGGCGGGAGAAATAAAGTCCCCTGGTACATTTTCCTTGAAAGCTTTACAAACCATATTTTTCTTTTCTAAGGAGGATATAGAGTCATTTATATCTTTGACAAAATTTATTTTTTGTGGATTTCACTTAATTAAAGACGTGCGTACCTTTGAATTAAATTCTCCTTTGGAACTTAAAGATTATGGGTTAACACAATCATTAGGACTTTTAAGTGTTACTCCTACAATGAGTGGACTTGTGATCGATAGAGATGGGCACATAACTTTCGGGAATAAAATAGTTTCCATAAGGCTGAAAAATAGAAATGATAAGATCAATTTAAATCTACCGGGGTTTTCATTAACTCCCTTAGGTGAAGAATTATTTAAGCTGGCGGCTATAAGTCCCACGAAAGAAATACTAGAGTATTACAAAAAATTTATAGAATCAAGATATCCCATAGAAATTAATTACTAATTAATAAAACACATATCTTTAATTTCAACATCTAAGTCTCCACTAGCCTCAGCAATCTTGTTTTTGATAAATTCAAGATCTTCTGAATACGGATCTTGTGTATTTGAGGTATAAGCAATTAATATTGTTTTTAGTACCTCATGAATCCTATAATTAACGACGATATTATGTTGATAAAGTGTATACATGGCAACAAATTTTAATGGTAAAATGAAATTGGTGCAAATATAATAATAATAGTAGTAGATAACAATAATATTAACCCGACACTGCAACAGTGGAAATCACAGTGTCTTAAAGATTGTAGCTAACACAGTCAGCGCACAATATCCGCTAATAACCAACATGTTACGAAAACATATTCCTAAAAATAACAATTTTTCGTAACGCGTAGGTCGCCAGTTCAAGTCTGGCTAGCGGCTCTTGACAATAAAGCGCTAACTACAGAATAGTTAGCGCTTTTCTTATTAACCCCCAAAGCAAATCGCATGAAACGAGGTAAGAGCAGGAGATTATTTAAGAAAAAGAAGTCACATTCCAATCAAAGATTAGGGTGTATCATCGCTATCATCGTACTTATTCCCATTTGTTACGGGTTTTATCTGTATTATCAGCAATACAGTGTCCAGCACAGTAGCAAACCGCAGATAGAGACTTCCGTCTCTCTCCACACTCCATCCGGCAAAGATTTAGAGATTCCCGTTTCATTGATTCCCCGTCAGGAGCAGATCATTCGTCATAAAGGCTATACGGTTTCCTACAACAAAGACCTGAAGATTCCGAATTGGGTTTCTTACGAACTGACCCGCCAGGAAACCAAAGGAAAAGAAAAGAGAGGAGACAATTTCATCGCCGATCCTTTAGTAAAAGGCGCCATTGCGACCAATGCGGATTATGCACGCTCGGGATATGACAAAGGACATATGGCACCAGCCGCCGACATGAAATGGAGTCCGGATGTCATGAAAGAATCCTTCTATTTCAGCAATATGTGCCCGCAGCATCCTCAGCTGAACAGAAGAGGTTGGAAAAATCTGGAAGAAAAAATAAGAGACTGGGCGGTAGCCGATAGCGCCATTATCATTATATGTGGTCCTATCATCGACAAGCCGTCCAAAACCATCGGAAAAAATAAGGTGGCAGTGCCCGAACGGTTCTTCAAAGTAATCCTCTCTCCTTTTGTCAAACCGGTTCGCGGCATCGGGTTCCTCTTCAACAACAGGCAGGCGGTAGAGCCCCTTTCCACCTATGCAGTATCAATCGACAGCATCGAGCAACTTACCCATATGGACTTCTTCTCTCCCCTGCCCGATGAAATAGAAAATGCGGTAGAAGCCAATGCCGATTATTACCAGTGGCCACGCTAATAGTTGACAAATTCAGCCGGATTTCAACTATTCATCGTTGAAAGGAATCGCTCCTATCCAAAATCTTCCTATCTTTGACGCAATTTTTAAAGTTACGTCATAAGATGAAAAAGAAAACAAGAAATATCTTATTATCCGTTCTGACCGGAGCTCTCCTTCTTTGCGCCATTGCCGGAGGAACAGTTTATTATTATCTGTTTGCTCCACAGTTTCATCCTTCTAAAACCGTCTATGTATATGTAGACCGGGATGACACGGCAGATTCCATCTATAATAAGATCAAACAAACCGGTCATGTCAACAAATTCACCGGATTTCAATGGATGGCTAAATACAGAAAATTCGACCAGAATATACACACCGGACGTTATGCCATCCGTCCCAACGAAAACGTATACCACGTATTCAGCCGCTTCTTCAGGGGTTACCAGGAACCGATAAATCTCACCATCGGAAGCGTACGGACACTAGACCGGCTGGCACGAAGCATCGGCAAACAACTGATGATCGACTCCGCCGAAATAGCCCGTCAACTATTCGATTCCGCTTTTCAGGCCAAAATGGGCTATACGCCGATCACCATGCCTTGCCTTTTCATCCCCGAGACCTATCAGGTATACTGGGACATGAGTGTTGACGAGTTCTTCAAACGTATGCAAACAGAGCACAAACGGTTCTGGAATGACGAGCGCCTTGCTCAGGCAACCGCTATCGGCATGACACAGGAAGAAGTCTGCACCCTGGCCTCTATTGTTGAAGAAGAAACTAACAACAACGAAGAAAAGCCGATGGTAGCCGGACTATACATCAACCGCCTGCACACAGGTATGCCCCTGCAGGCAGACCCCACCATCAAGTTCGCTTTACAGGATTTCGGTCTGCGACGCATCACCAATGAGCATCTGAAAGTCAACTCGCCCTACAATACTTATATCAACACCGGATTACCTCCGGGACCTATTCGCATCCCCTCTAAGAAAGGCTTGGACAGTGTATTAAACTACACGAAACACAATTACATTTATATGTGCGCGAAAGAAGATTTTTCGGGTACTCACAATTTCGCGTCCAATTATGCCGATCATATGGCAAATGCAAGAAAATATTGGAAAGCACTTAATGAAAGAAAGATTTTCAAGTAATTTTGTGATAAAACGAGCCAAAAAGGCTATCTTTGCCCGATATAATAACAAACTGTGATCAACACTAATAAAGGAAATATATGAGCAAGCAACTCTTACTTGGCGATGAAGCCATTGCACAAGCTGCACTGGATGCCGGACTTTCAGGTGTATATGCCTACCCCGGTACTCCTTCAACTGAGATTACTGAATATATCCAAATGGCGCCTATAACCACTGAGCAGAATATACATAATCGTTGGTGTGCCAACGAAAAAACTGCCATGGAAGCCGCATTGGGTATGTCATTTGTAGGCAAACGTGCCTTAGTGTGTATGAAGCATGTAGGCATGAATGTGGCTGCAGACTGTTTCGTCAATTCTGCCATCACGGGCGTGAAGGGAGGACTGATTGTGATAGCGGCAGACGACCCCAGTATGCACTCTTCACAGAATGAACAGGACAGCCGTTTCTACGGAGACTTCTCCCTGATACCGATGTACGAACCCAGCAACCAGCAGGAAGCATACGACATGGTATACAACGGATTCGAATTCTCTGAAAAAACAGGCGAACCAATCTTAATGCGTATGGTCACCCGCCTCGCACACTCCCGTTCCGGAGTGGAGCGCAAAGAGCAGAAGCCACAGAACGGCATTTCATTCAGCGAAGATCCCCGCCAGTTTATCCTGTTGCCGGGAAATGCCCGCAAACGCTATAAAGTATTGCTTGCCCGTCAGGATGAATTCATCAAGGCTTCTGAAGAGTCTCCTTACAACAAATACATAGACGGCCCTAACAAGAAACTGGGAATCATCGCTTGCGGCATCGGCTACAACTATCTGATGGAAAACTATCCGGAAGGTTGCGAATACCCGGTACTTAAGATCGGTCAGTATCCACTGCCTAAAAAGCAATTGCTGCAACTGGTTGAATCCTGCGACGAGATTCTGGTATTGGAAGACGGACAGCCGTTCGTTGAAAAGCACCTGAAAGGTTATCTAGGCATCGGTATCAAAGTCAAAGGACGTCTGGACGGCACATTATCACAAGACGGAGAATTAAATCCGGACTCTGTGGCACGTGCGGTCGGCAAGGAAAACAAATCGGAATTCGGCATCCCTTCTGTAGTCGAAATGCGTCCTCCCGCACTGTGTGAAGGATGCGGACACCGTGATATGTACATCACATTGACAGAAGTACTTAAAGAAGAATATCCTTCCCATAAAGTATTCAGCGACATCGGTTGCTATACGCTGGGAGCCAACGCTCCGTTCAACGCGATCAATTCATGCGTAGACATGGGTGCTTCCATCACAATGGCGAAAGGTGCGGCCGACGGAGGTCTTCACCCGTCCGTAGCCGTAATCGGCGACTCTACATTCACTCACTCCGGAATGACCGGTTTGCTGGACTGCGTCAACGAAAATGCCAATGTCGTTATCGTCATTTCAGACAATGAGACAACAGCAATGACCGGCGGTCAGGACTCTGCCGGCACAGGACGCATCGAATCCATCTGCATCGGTTTAGGAGTCGATCCTGCCCATATCCGTGTCGTTATTCCATTGAAGAAGAACCACGAGGAAATGAGACAGATCATACGCGAGGAAATCGAATACAACGGCGTATCCGTCATCATCCCGCGCAGAGAGTGTATCCAAACATTAGCACGCAAAAAAAGAAGTAAGTAAGCCATGAAAAAAGACATTATATTATCAGGAGTAGGTGGACAGGGGATTTTGTCCATCGCTACAGTAATTGGTAAAGCTGCTTTGAAAGAAGGACTTTACATGAAGCAAGCAGAAGTACACGGAATGAGCCAGCGTGGTGGAGACGTTCAGTCCAACCTCCGCATCAGCGACAAGCCGATTGCTTCGGATCTGATACCATCCGGCAAATGCGACCTTATCATTTCGCTCGAACCGATGGAAGGTCTGCGCTACCTCCCCTATCTCAGTCCGGAAGGATGGCTGGTAACCAACGAAACTCCGTTTGTCAACATCCCCAATTATCCGGAAGAAGACAAAGTAATGGCTGAAATCAATAAATTGCCGCATAAGATCGTACTGAACGTGGATAAAGTAGCCAAAGAAGTAGGTTCTACACGAGTTGCCAATATCGTTTTGCTGGGCGCAACCATTCCGTTCCTCGGCATCGATTACGAGAAAGTACAAGACAGTATCCGCGAAATCTTCCTGCGCAAAGGAGAAGCTATTGTCGAAATGAATCTTAAAGCACTGGCTGCCGGCAAGGAAATTGCGGAAAAGCTAATGCAATAACTATCACAATCATGAGTACACAATACTGGGAAGAAGAAATTGAAATCATGAGTCGCGAGAAGTTGCAGGAACTGCAACTTCGGCGACTCAAAAAAACGATTAACATAGCCGCAAACTCACCTTACTACAAAGAGGTTTTCAGCAAAAACGGCATTACCGGAGACAGTATCCAGTCACTGGACGACATCCGCAAAATTCCTTTCACCACTAAATCGGATATGCGTGCCAACTATCCCTTCGGACTAGTGGCGGGCAACATGAAAAGCGACGGTGTACGTATCCACTCTTCCAGTGGAACTACAGGAAACCCGACAGTCATCGTACATTCACAACATGACCTCGACTCATGGGCAAATCTGGTAGCCCGCTGCCTTTACATGGTAGGAATCCGCAAAACAGATGTCTTCCAGAACAGCTCCGGATATGGAATGTTCACAGGTGGATTAGGTTTCCAATACGGCGCAGAACGCCTTGGCTGCCTCACCGTGCCTGCCGCAGCCGGAAACAGTAAACGGCAAATTAAATTCATCAGTGACTTTAAGACTACCGCCTTACACGCCATCCCAAGCTACGCCATCCGCCTTGCCGAAGTATTTCAGGAAGAAGGTATCGACCCGAGAGAAACAACCCTGAACACCTTGGTGATCGGTGCCGAACCGCATACTGACGAACAACGCCGTAAAATAGAACGGATGCTCAATGTGAAAGCATACAACAGTTTCGGTATGACAGAAATGAACGGCCCCGGTGTTGCCTTCGAATGTCAAGAGCAGAACGGAATGCACTTTTGGGAAGATTGCTATCTGGTAGAAATCATCGATCCTGAAACAGGAGAACCTGTTCCCGAAGGAGAAATCGGTGAACTGGTACTCACCACACTCGACCGTGAAATGATGCCGCTTATCCGCTACCGCACCCGCGACCTCACCCGTATACTACCCGGAAAATGTCCGTGCGGCCGCACCCATCTCCGCATCGACCGGATCAAGGGACGCAGCGACGATATGTTTATCATCAAGGGAGTCAACATCTTCCCGATGCAAGTCGAAAAGATTCTGGTTCAGTTCCCCGAATTAGGCAGCAACTATCTGATTACACTGGAGACAGTCAACAATCAGGATGAGATGATTGTCGAAGTGGAATTAAGCGACCTTTCTACAGACAACTATATCGAACTGGAAAAGATCCGCAGAGATATTATCCGTCAATTAAAAGATGAAATACTGGTTACCCCGAAAGTAAAACTGGTAAAGAAAGGGTCTCTCCCGCAAAGCGAGGGAAAAGCCGTCAGAGTGAAGGACTTAAGAGACAACAAATAAATATTCAAATAGCCGATGTGCTAATATGCCAACCCAATGCTGCATGATATCAGCAACCAATGGCATATTAGCACATTATTTAATTATTAGATTATAATGCAATTACTAAAAAAAAGAATTCTGCAGGACGGAAAATGCTACGAAGGAGGCATCCTTAAAGTAGATGGTTTTATTAATCACCAGATGGATCCTGTCCTGATGAAATCAATCGGAGTAGAATTTGTCCGCCGCTTTGCAGCCACAAACGTAAACAAGATCATGACTATCGAAGCAAGCGGTATCGCTCCTGCCATCATGACGGGCTATCTCATGGACTTACCGGTTGTATTCGCCAAAAAGAAATCACCCAAAACCATTCAGAACGCACTAAGCACTACCGTACACTCATTCACCAAAGACCGTGATTATGAGGTAGTGATCAGTGCCGATTTTCTGACTCCGAATGACAATGTTCTTTTTGTTGATGATTTCCTTGCCTACGGAAATGCCGCATTAGGTATTCTCGACCTTATAGCGCAATCCGGAGCAAATTTAGTGGGTATGGGCTTCATTATCGAAAAAGCCTTTCAAAACGGACGTAAAATGCTGGAAGAGAAAGGCGTCAGAGTAGAAAGCCTTGCCATTATCGAAGATTTATCCAACTGCTGTATCAAAATAAAAGATCAATAAGCTGAATCGGGGTTAAAATAATGCCCCTTGCCTTTTGTCTTTTTACCATATTGCACCGCTTGCTGAGGGCACACATGATAACACGCCAGGCAGGCGGTGCAATTCTTTCCCCAAACCGGCTTTCTTTCCCTCATCGTTATATTCCCTACCGGACAACTTTTCTCACAGCGCTTGCACCCGATGCAGTCACTCGTTGCATAGAAAGGCTTGGGAGACATCTGATAACGAACAAATAACGGATTGATAATCTTCGTCTTGATAAAAGGAAAGCTCCCCTCATTGCATACAAAGACACTTTCTCTTCCGGTTATCAGTCCGCTGACCTTTTCAAGAGCCGGAACCACCTCTGCCAGTTTTTTCTTTTCCAGTTCCTTGCTATCCACATCAAATCCGGGAAACAACACATAATTATTAGGCATAATTACAGAAAAGCCTGCGTTACATCTCCATCCTCTCGCAGCCAATGCTTTTTCCATCACCTGCCAGGTCAGCCCCGTATCGTCTCCACACGAACACACAAAGAACAGATATTGTTGCCGATACCCTTTCAAAACCAGCTTCCGAATAAACTCCTGTACAATCACGGGAGGCGCCCACGAATAGACCGGAAAGACAAAACCGATCTTCTCATCCTCCCGCAGAGAGAATTCCCATGTGTCATTCTTCCATGCGTCGGGGATAAAAAACAAATCTTCCTGTTGTTCTTTAGAAAGCTGATTAGCAATCCATTTAGAGTTACCTGTACCTGAGAAATAGAATATCATAGAAGAGTATATAAAAAAGCCGCATCGACGATGTGATGAAACTCTGATAGAACAAGATTTGAGCGCTCGCCCTCTTTGTAATCCACCGGCTTATAAGCTGTCCCGAAGGATGTGGCCCGCCATTGAAGAACGAAGCTTTCTCGGTGCATCAGATTAATTTGAAGAGTTTCCCGATCCAGTCGATACGGCTAATATTTTTCTATCACAAATGTAATAAGATTCTCTGAGAATAGCAAGAAAAAGAAAGAATTTGTTCGTCTACTAACATTTTTTTTCATCCTTTCTCTCCGCCTAACAAAAGAAAAGTGTCAGTTATCGAATCGATAACTGACACTTTGTAAATCCTAAACTATTGAAACTTAAGCAGCTTTAGCTTTAGCAACTACAGCTTTGAAAGCTTCCGGATGATTCATAGCTAAATCAGCCAAAACCTTACGATTTATTTCAATACCGGCTTTGTGCAAACCGCCCATCAATTTAGAATAAGACATTCCTTCAAGACGTGCAGCAGCGTTGATACGTTGTATCCAAAGAGCGCGGAAGTTTCTTTTCTTATTTCTACGGTCACGGAACGCGTAAGTCAAACCCTTTTCCCAAGTGTTTTTAGCTACGGTCCATACATTTTTTCTTGCACCAAAGTAACCTCTGGTTAATTTCAAAATTTTCTTTCTTCTTGCTTTTGAAGCAACATGATTTACTGATCTTGGCATAGTTTTACTTTTTTTGAATGTTAGCGCCGTTACTTCACGCAACGAACTTCAGGCTAAAGCATTCGGTTAATACTTTAATAATACTTTGTACGCTTTTGATTACTTCATTGCTAAGAGTTCCTTAACCTGGCTTACATTTGTTGTATCAACAGTTGTTGAGTAGCACAGATTTCTTTTTCTCTTTTTCGATTTCTTAGTCAGAATGTGACTGTGAAAAGCGTGCTTTCTTTTGATTTTACCTGTTCCGGTAAGGGTAAACCTTTTTTTAGAACCGGAGTTAGTCTTCATCTTTGGCATCTTACTTGTTTTTAAAATTATTAAATATATAATGGTGACGCACTATACCTGCGCGCCACGCATTCATTCTTTTTTATTCTTCCTCGCCCGCTTCCGGCTTTTCAGCCTTCTGTCCCGGAGTTACCGGTTTGGGAGCCGACGGCTTTTTAGGAATTTCCTTTTTCTTCGGAGAGAGCTGTATTGTCATACGCTTACCTTCAAGCACCGGCATCTGATCCACCTTTGCGAAATCTTCGAGATCGTTGGCAAAACGAAGCAATAACACTTCACCTTGTTCCTTGAAAAGGATGGAACGACCCTTAAAGAATACATATGCCTTCACTTTATCTCCGTCTTCCAGGAATCCTCTGGCATGTTTCAGCTTAAAGTTGTAATCATGATCGTCAGTCTGCGGTCCGAAACGGATTTCCTTTACGTTCACTTTTACCTGCTTCGCTTTCTGCTCCTTCTGGCGTTTCTTTAATTGATAAAGAAATTTAGAGTAATCAATAATACGACAAACAGGAGGTTGAGCATTGGGGGAAATTTCAACTAAATCCAATTCTTTCTCTTCAGCCATTTTCAAGGCCTGAAAGATAGGATATACTTTCGGTTCAATCTCGTCGCCCACGATGCGGACTTCTTTGGCACGAATCTGTTCATTGATTCTATATTGCCCTTTTAAAGTGTCATTCTTCATTAAAAACGTTTACTTCCTAGTTTGATTTTTTTATTGTTCTACTAAATATTTATCATGAAACGGCTGCAAAGTTACCATTTATTTATCATATTCTGAACTTCTTCGTTCAAAATTTTAGCAAATTCTTCATATTTCATGGTTCCTTTGTCGCCTTCCCCTTGTCTGCGAACAGAAACTTCACCATTTTCAGCTTCTTTTTCACCCACAATCAGCATATAAGGAATGCGTTTCATTTCATTATCACGGATCTTGCGGCCGATCTTTTCGTTACGATCATCCACAATAGCACGGATTTCATGCATTTTCAGATACATCTTCACTTGCTCTGCATACTCATTGAACTTTTCACTGATCGGCAGGATAGCTACCTGATCCGGAGTCAGCCACACCGGGAACTTACCGGCAGTGTGTTCGATCAATACAGCCACAAAACGTTCCATTGATCCGAATGGTGCACGGTGAATCATCACCGGACGGTGCTTCTGGTTATCAGAGCCCATATATTCCAGTTCGAAACGTTCCGGCAAGTTATAGTCTACCTGAATGGTTCCCAACTGCCAACGGCGGCCGATGGCATCTTTCACCATAAAGTCGAGCTTGGGACCATAGAAAGCAGCTTCACCGTACTCAATCTTAGCCGGCAGGCCTTTTTCCTCACAAGCCTCGATAATCGCCTGTTCAGCTTTCTCCCAGTTGTCATCGCTGCCGATGTATTTTTCACGGTTCACTTTATCACGGAGTGATATCTGAGCCTCGAAATTCTGGAAATTCATTGAACGGAACACGATAGAAATGATATCCATCACACGGAGGAACTCATCTTTCACCTGATCCGGACGACAGAAAATATGCGCGTCATCCTGAGTAAAGCTGCGTACACGAGTTAAACCGTGAAGCTCACCACTTTGTTCATAACGGCAAACCGTACCGAATTCTGCGATACGCAACGGAAGGTCCTTGTATGAACGCGGGAAGTTCTTATATATCTCACAGTGATGCGGACAGTTCATCGGTTTCAGGAAATACTCCTCTCCTTCTTCCGGAGTATGGATCGGCTGGAACGCATCCTTACCGTATTTTGCATAGTGACCGGAAGTCACATACAGCAACTTGTTACCGATAGGCGGAGTAATCACTTCCTGATAGTCATAGCGGGTCTGGATACGACGCAAGAACTCTTGCAGGCGCAGACGCAGCGCAGTACCTTTCGGCAACCACATTGGAAGTCCCTTACCTACTGTTTCAGAGAACATGAACAACTGCATTTCCTTACCGATCTTACGGTGGTCACGTTTCTTGGCTTCTTCCAGCAACACCAGATATTCATCCAGCATTTTCTTTTTCGGGAATGTGATACCATAGATACGGGTCAGCATCTTACGGTCTTCGTGACCGCGCCAGTAAGCACCGGCAACAGTTGTCAGCTTAATAGCCTTGATCGGCGCAGTCGTCATCAAGTGAGGACCACGGCAAAGATCAGTAAACGCACCCTGAGTGTAGGTAGTAATATGTCCGTCTTCCAGTTCGGAGATCAATTCACATTTATACGTTTCACCACGGCCGCCGAACATTTTCAGAGCGTCCGTTTTCGAAATACTTTCTCTGACTACCGCTTCTTTCTTTGCCGACAATTCAAGCATCTTTGCTTCGATGGCAGGCAGGTCGCTTTCTTTAATCACAGCTTCTCCCGGATCTACATCATAGTAGAAACCGTTTTCGATAGCCGGTCCGATACCAAACTGGATACCCGGATAAAGTTCCTGCAAAGCTTCAGCCAGCAAGTGAGCGCTTGTGTGCCAAAATGCATGTTTACCTTCTTCATCGTCCCATTTGTAAAGTACGAAATCAGCATCTTCATTAATAGGACGTCCTAAATCATAAGTCTCACCGTTCACGCCACAAGCAAGCACATCCTGTGCCAAGCGCGAACTGATACTTTCTGCAATCTGTAAACCGTTCACTCCTTCGTTATACTCACGAACGGAGCCATCGGGAAATGTTATCTTTATCATAATATGATGATGTTATATTTTCATAATGAGAACGCAAAAGTAACGAAATCTTTTGAGTTTTCTATTTTTTATCAAAAAAATGTTATTCTGTCTGATCCGTGAAACGCTTGATCACGTTGTAAGCAGAAACAACTCCCAGTTCACCGGCCTTGCTCAAATCTGAGATTCCCGCCTTATTATTACCCAAGAAAATATGCGTAAGCCCCCGGTTGAAATAAGCGTCTGCAAAGTCCGGAGCCAGCTGAATCGCCTTATCGTAATCGACAATCGCAGCCCTGTAGTCTTTCAGCATAGCCGCCACATTGGCACGGTTATAATAAGCGTAAACGAAGTCCGGAGCCAGAGTTATCACCTTATCCAGGTCTTTTCTGACAACTTCATAATCCACCGCGCTCACTTCCTTGGTAGCAGCGCCACTCGGCATATCCGCTTCGGCAGCCTGTTCAGCCTTCTGATATTCCAGTTGTTTGCAACGGATCAGCGACCGCATGAAATAGGCCGGGAAGAAATCGCCGTCCAGCAATATCGCCTGAGTCAGGTCGGCAACCGCACTGGAGAAGTCCTGCACCAGATAAAAGTCAATGGCACGGGCAAAGCGCTTCGGAGCACTCTTGTCATCCCCCACAATAGCCGAGGTATGCGCGTCAATCAAGGCAAAATGAGATTTCACCTGCTCTTCCGTCAGCGGAGCCTCCATATTCGTAATACGGATACGCTTCGGAAGTACATTCGACAGATTCAGGTCCTCGATAAACTTATGGAAATTCACCGAACGCTTCACTTCGCTCGACTTTTCATAATAAGTCAAGGCAAACATCGGTTCCAGTTTAATGTTCACATTCTTATCCTGTACGCGTCCGCGATAATCACTTGTATAACGTTGATCCGCTTCAGAATCATCAGCAATCACAATCTTGCGATAGTTGTTCATGTTCTTGTCAGACTTCTTACGGGTTTTTCCTTCCTCGCTTTCGTCACCGTTCTCACCGCTCTGGTTTTCTTTGTCCTTATTCTGATTCTGGGCAACGTCTTTGTTCGTCCCGCCATTCTGCTTGTCAAGCTGAGCCTTCAACAGTTTGAAGTCATCCTGTTCGGCCCCCTTCTTGTCGCCGATCTTCTTGCGGGCTTCCGCACGATGATAATATCCTGCGAGGAAGTTAGGATACTGGTCGATAACTGTCGTATAGTCTTTGATAGCGCCACGGTAATCTCCCGTCTGTGCACGAAGCAGCGCACGGTTGAAGATAGCCATCATATTATCCGGTTCCATCTGAATCACAAAATCGAAGTCCTCGATAGCGCGGTTGTCATCCCCGACACGGGCACGAAGCAAACCACGGTTATAATGCCCGATAAAGTTATTCGGATCAATATCCAAAGCCAGGTCATAATCGCTCATGGCACCCCTCAGATTATTCTGATGGAATCTGGCCAAAGCACGGTTTATATAATTACCCGCATTCTTCGCACTCAGATGAATCGCACGGTCCAGATCCGATTCAGCTTCTGCATAGTTGGATTGCTGCAAGCGGACAATAGCCCTTGCCGACCATGCGTCCGGATCATACTTGTCCAGTTCGAGAGCTGTATTAAAGTCCTTCAATGCCGCAATCGTATCCTTCTGCTGCAAAGAAACCTCTCCCCTCATCAGATAGGCACGTGTATAGCGCGGAGAAACTTTCAGCAAGCTCTCCAAATCCTCCTTGGCTGCGTCATAATCCTTTTTCTGAATATGCGACAAGGTCAGATTGTGCCACAAGGTGATGTTTTCAGGATCATAATGCAATGCTTTCTGATAATCCTCAATCGCCCCGTCGAATTTACTCTGACGAATCCGTGCCAGTCCACGAACCTGATATGCACCTACTACAAACGGATTCCGTTTGATAGCCTCGTTACAATCCGCTTCCGCTCCTTGGTAATCCTCCAGGTTCACCTTTGCCAGCGCCCTGAAAAAATAAGGCTCATACAGATATGGCTTCGCATTAATTACCTGGTTGAAATACTGAATAGAAAGCACGTAGTCCTCGAAATACAGCGCATTGCGGGCAATAGTCATCACCCGCTCCGTATTAATCTGAGCACAAACCAGTGTGGGGAACAGCAATAAAACTGTTAGTATTCTTTTAATCATTGATATTTTATGCTTGTAAACGAAACAAAAATAATGCTTTTCGCTTACTTAACAGGGATATAAACGTTTTTTATCTTTATTTCACCTGTTTCATCTTATATGAACTACGCGCTTTTCCTTTCAGCATCGTATTTAATTTTCCTCTTATCATTTGTTTGCGCAACGGCGAAAGGTGGTCGATGAACATCTTTCCGTCCAGATGGTCGAACTCATGCTGCATCACCCTTGCCAGATAACCTTCCACCACTTCATCATGCTCTGCAAAGTTCTCGTCCATATACTTCACACGGATCTTATTTCCTCTTTTCACAGACTCATGAATGCCGGGCAGACTCAGACAGCCTTCTTCCATACTGACTTCCTCTCCACCCACTTCGATGATATGAGGATTGATATAAGCTTTATTAAAATCCTTAAATTCCGGATAGTCTTCCGAAAGCGGATCCAATGTAATCGTAACGACACGGATAGGCAGACCGATCTGCGGAGCAGCCAGTCCCACGCCATCGGCGTGCACCATTGTTTCAAACATATTTGCGATCAGCTCTTTCAGGTTCGGATACTCCGGTGTTATGTCCTCTGCCACCTTTCTCAAAACAGGCTGGCCATATACATAAATTGGTAAAATCATACTTTATACTCTACTAAAAAATTAAATTATTCTTTGTCTTACTATTAAAAACGTTTACTCTCCAAATATGTTTGCAGAATAATAGTGGCACTTATCTCATCCACCAATGCTTTGTTTTGCCGGTCTTTTTTTTTCAGTCCGGCTTCCAGCATCGTGCGGTGTGCGAGAACAGACGTGAAACGTTCGTCCACATATTCTACGGGAAGTTCCGGAAAACGTTTCTTCAATGAACGAACAAAGGGTTCGATGTTCTTCATATTTTCCGAAGCTTCATTATTCATCTGCTTGGGCAATCCTATAATAATCCGCTCTACCGGTTCTTTTGCCACATACTCACCGATAAAGTTCAGAAGTTCATGTGTGGGCACAGTTGTCAGCCCGTTTGCAATCAGTTGCAACGTATCGCTTACAGCTATCCCTGTACGCTTCCTTCCATAGTCTATAGCTACTATTCTGCTCATAGGGTGCAAAAATACAAAAAAGACGCTTCCCGCGAAAGGAAACGTCTCTTTTATTCTATTATTTCAACTATGGATTATTCTTCCACGATAGCAACACGGCTCAACTTAGCGTCGTCGTAGAACATATTGCCTACACCACCCTTGTAATCAACCTTCAGTTGAGAAGCAGGTACACCGAATTCGTTCACCATCAGGTCACGTACAGCTTCAGCTCTCTTCTTACTTAACTTCATGTTGTACTCAGCAGAACCAGTACCCTTGTCAGCATATCCTGTAACAGTAAATGTCTTTTCCGGATTAGCTTTGATACCCTTAGCCATTGCTTCGATGTTCATGTATTCTCTCTTGCTGATGTTGCTCTTACCAATGTTGAATACAACAACCAGACGTGGAACGAATCCGCCTTCTTTCTTAACGATTACTTCCGGCTTCTTGTTACGTGCTTCAACCAAGTCACGTTTCAGAGATTCGTTTTCACCCTTCAGAGAGTTCAGTCTGTTTCTCATGTCGTCCAACTGGCTTTCCGGTACCATCGGTACAGTAGGAACAGCGTTGAATCCGCGTTTCTTGAATTTGTAAGTTACACCTACAGTTACACCGGCCATACCTTCTTTAGAAGTTCCGCCGAATGCATCCTTCATCAAAAGGCCACGCAGTTCAAGGTTGATATCCCAAGCATCCGATACACGGAAACGGTTGATCAAACCGGCGTTGATACCTAAGTTTTGTTGATGAGGTTCTGACCAAGAAAGAGCCACACCTGCACCTACGTAAGGAATGAATGAATAAAGACGATCTTCGTTGTAACCGCAGAACATGTTAGAAAGGTTGAAGAGAACATCACCATGGAAGTTAGCCATGTTCCATTTCTGCTTGTAGTAACCGTTAGAATACTTGCCGCCTTTTACAAACACTTCATTTGCACTGGGTGACGCACCCTTAGCTTGAAGACCGTTGTATGCAACACGCAATCCGATACCCGGAGTAAACCATTTACCTACGGCAATATCAAGTGCCGGAGCAATGCGTTTTCCGAAATCCGCTTTACCGTCGTTGTCGCCAAAATACATTTGACCACCAACGCCACCACTAATGAACCAATTGGCCCCAAAACGATTAGTCTCTACAGTATAGGCTTTACCTTCTGTTTTTCCTTTTTCCTGAGCAGACAGGCACACTGAAGCCCCTACTAATAAAATAAACAATAAACCCTTTTTCATCTCAATTTATTTTAGTAAATAATATAATGCAGTTTGTGTTACGCTATAACCACAACTCTACAGGCTCTAAATCTTAAACAAAGAGATATAAATCTCTACCCTTTTTCTATAAATTTAGTGCAAATATAGATATTTATTGTAATACACACAAAAAAACTCGTAAAAAAACATTTCTTCGTGATATTTATATGAGATGATAAAAGTGTTAGATAGCCTACAACGGTCATAGCCAACATTTTTGAAAGAGAAATAAAAGCAAAAAAATAACCAATGATATCGATCATCATTGGTTATTCCTTATTTTTTCCGCTACATTAATTAATATACCAGTTTTACATTGTCAACCCACAATGAATTTCCGGGTGAACCGATGTAAGCTCCGCCGTGGCTGGATGTGAACTGGAGATACAGATGAGTCGGCTCATCATTTTCATCCCCCCATCCCACTTCATGGATAGGCACGCTTTCACCTTTACTGTTGACTGTATAGTTCTCCGTTACCTGCAGACGCATCATGTGAGGCTTATATTCGGGACGGCTGGTGATGTCTCCATACATAATTTCATACGTGGCATTATTCTTCCAGTCGGTGGAGTGATAGTAATAAGTCACCAACGTTCCGATACGCTTGGCATAAACATTTCCGTCGGCATCTTCCCAGCGTTTCTGCAAAAATAAAATAGCAGCCGGATAATCCTTGCCCGCTACATCTGTAATTTTACTGAAACCGGTAGCACGAATACGTTTTTCCCTGTCGGACATCTTCACTTTATAGTCAAACTGAAGAGCGACCGGCTTCTTGGTAAACGGAATCCCCGTCTGCAGCATCTTCTGCGGGTTCTTGGTACCTTTGATCGGTTCGTGCACAGATCCCGTAAAGATAGAGCCGGCAGCCAATACGGTAATATTGACAAGTCCCAGTACCTTCACACTCTCCATACGCGTATCCAGGCGTGCGCAGTAACCGTCTCCCCGTTTCTCCGGAAAAACCGACGTATTTGTCTTGGTAATACCTGCCACTTTCGCCATCACGTTCGAAGTCGCCCACGGTGAGCCACCCATATTCTTATACACCTGATCTCCCTTAATCACGGTCGTCGGACCAATCGCATACACATTCTTCGTGTTCCCCCCGATAATCCCCGACTCTTTTATCTGGCGATCCACCCACTGGTCCATATCCCCGAAGGGGACCATCTCCACTTTCTGTTGCGCCATCAAAGACAAGGAAGAAAAAAATGCAACGAAGCCTGTCAGGAACAGGCGATGAACCATTTTCTTAATCATCAATACTTATCCTTTCTTTTATAAATTATAATCCCATTGTTTCAAAGCAAAATCCCAGTTTTCCTCTACCAATCGAATCGTCCGGTCATCATATTTATATTTATTCTTCTTGTATCCCTTCTTGCCGCCGACATATTTTTCGATATCTCCTTGTGCTTCGGCGAAGCCGGGGATAGAAAGTGACTTATAAATATTCTCCGTCATTCCCATCGCATCCGCTTCAAAGTCTTCAAACTTCACTTCGATCAGATTGCCTTCCGGAATGAATTGCTTATCCGATTCATACTTATGATACAGCTTTGCATAGATAGAAAGGATATTTTCCTCTAATTGTTCATTGCTGACATCTTCCAGTTTCAGAGGCTGGATTGTATTTGTAAAGAAACTGCGTGTAGATTCAAATACCGTATACGGATTACGCATCAGGTAGACAAACTTGGCGTTCGGGAACATTTTCACCAGTTCTTTCACCCTGCCCGTATGAGGAGGGTTCTTGCTGAGGAATTGCGTCCCCTTGGTGTTCCACAAAGAAATCTTGATCAATTTCGTGAATACCTCTTCAAACACTTTGAGTTCTTTATCCGTGATATCATCAAACAGCAGATATTTATCCGCATATTCCTGTTGATATTTCGGCAGGAACCAAAAATTATAATAGGTATAAGGCATCATGTTCGACAATGCAAACTCTTCCTCCTGCGGAAGATCCACCGCCAGTTCCATATTATCCGTCGGACGCTTGTCCGGCATCAGCCAGCTCATATTCTTCTTGAAGAAAGGCTGTCCCCACATCATCAGATGCGGAAATACGGTCTGATAAGTTGTGTTATACCCAAAATGCTTGTCGCAGGAGAACACGTTATGTACAAAAGTAGTTCCACTCCGCCAGTGTCCCAGAATGAATACCGGGTCATGTTCCAGCGGCTGATTGGCCAACAACTTTTCGTAACGCTTATCCTGCAATGCAGCCAACGGAGAAAGCAGACGGCACACCGCTTTCGTCAACCGGTACTTGCCTTTATAGGCAGCATCAATATCACGGCCGGCAGTGATTGCCTTAAACGTTTTCCAGTCGGCACCTACCAACGTATTAATCGGAAGTTTATTAAATTCAAGTAATCCCACTTTAATTGAAAATTGAAAATTGAAAATGGAGAATTAAAACGGTAGATGACCGTCATTTCTGGTTTTCAATTCATTGTTTAACAATCTATTTTATTAATTTCACTGCAATCCCCTGGCGTTCCAGTTCCTTCACAGCTTTTTCTATGGCAGCGTGATGTTCCGGAGCGATGTCCAGTTTCGACAAATCCAGTACGGGGATATCGTCTGTGGCAGCCATATCTTTCATTTCCACCCGGTCGATAATCATACCTACGGCAGAGGTATTGTTCGTAATCGGGTCGATCAGGATAAAGGAACCGCAAGATTTGTTTTTCTTATAAGGGTCAAAGAAAAGTTCTTTGGCAGTAGTCAGCACAACGCGGGCGATCTGATTGAGCTGCAACGGCAAATTGTCAATTGTCAATTGTCCATTGTCAATTGAAAGATGTTCCATCGTGTTGACATCCACTTTATATTTGATCGCGTCGATGCGGGTACGGCTCAAGTTGGTAGTCTGCTTGATAAAGAACGATTTATTGATGTCCATCGGTTCTTCATCCATCCATACCATCATTGCTTCGAAGTTGCGGTCAACGATCGGCAAGTTGTCCGGATGCACCAGCATTTCACCACGGGATACGTCGATTTCGTCTTCCAGCGTCAGTGTAACCGACTGCGGCGGGAAAGCGTAATCCAGTTCGCCGTCGTATGTCACGATGCTCTTCACTTTGGAAGTCTTTCCGGAAGGCAATGCCATCACTGTATCCCCCTTGCGGACAATACCCGATGCCACTTTACCGCAAAAACCACGGAAGTCCAGATTCGGACGCAGCACATACTGCACAGGGAAACGGAAATCCGTGAAGTTATGGTCATTGTCGATATGAACCGTTTCGAGGAAGTCAAGTAAAGAGATTCCTTTATACCACGGAGTGCGTTCAGACTTATCCACAACGTTGTCACCGTCCAAAGCAGAAAGAGGAATACAGTTCACATCCGGAATGCCCAGCGGTTCTACGAATTTCTTGTATTCCGCTACAATTTCGTTGAACCGTTCCTCGGAGAAGTCCACCAAGTCCATTTTATTGACAGCCAGCACTACGTGCTTGATACCTAGCAGAGATACCAGAAAAGTATGACGACGGGTCTGAGTAATCACACCCGTGCGGGCGTCTACCAAGATAATTGCCAGATTGGCCGTAGAGCCACCGGTAATCATATTACGTGTATACTGTTCGTGTCCCGGAGTATCCGCAATGATAAACTTACGGCCGTTGGTAGAGAAGTAGCGGTAAGCCACGTCAATCGTAATCCCCTGCTCACGCTCCGCTTTCAAGCCGTCGAGCAATAAAGCATAGTCTATATGTTCGCCTGCATTACCCAGACGCTTACTGTCACGTTCCAATGCATCCAGCTGATCTTCGTACAG
Source organism: Bacteroides thetaiotaomicron (assembly GCA_019412825.1). Taxonomy (GTDB): domain Bacteria; phylum Bacteroidota; class Bacteroidia; order Bacteroidales; family Bacteroidaceae; genus Bacteroides; species Bacteroides thetaiotaomicron_A. The sequence continues at coordinate 65,388 of DXOL01000016.1, forward strand.
TTTCTTACTGTCAAACAACAGACGTCCGATCAAAGTCGATTTTCCGTCATCCACCGAACCGGCAGTCAACAGTCTCAGCAAGTCTTTCTGTTCATCTTTATCCAGAAAGGCCTTTATATCCAGCTTATTATCCATTTCCAACTTTTAGTTTTTTAATCATTCATTTTTAATTGCTTAAAAATACCCTTCACGTTTCTTCTGTTCCATGCTGCCTTCCTGGTCAAAGTCGATCACACGGGTAGTACGTTCGCTCTTGGTAGTCGTCATCATCTCTTCCACGATCTCTTCGATGGTAGCCGCACCGCTCTCTACTGCACCTGTCAACGGCCAGCAGCCCAAAGTACGGAAGCGTACCATCTTCATTTCGATCTGATCACGGTATTTTTCCGGCAGACGTTCGTCATCCGCCATGATGATGTTACCATCCAGATTGATCACAGGACGTTCCTTGGCATAATACAGCGGAACGATCGGAATATTCTCCAGACGGATATACTGCCAGATATCCAGCTCCGTCCAGTTGCTGATCGGGAATACACGGATACTCTCACCTTTGTGCACACGGGCGTTGTAGATATCCCACAATTCAGGACGCTGGTTCTTCGGGTCCCACTGGTGGAATTTATCACGGAAAGAGAAGATACGCTCCTTGGCACGTGATTTTTCTTCATCCCGGCGCGCGCCGCCGAATGCAGCGTCAAATTTATATTTATCCAGCGCATGCAGCAATGCCTGAGTCTTCATCAGGTCCGTATGCACCTTACTTCCATGCGTGAAAGGTCCTACCCCTGCATGAAACGCTTCCATATTACTTTCTACGATCAGATTCCAACCATATTTCTTGGCATATTCGTCGCGGAACTGGATCATTTCCTTAAACTTCCACTTCGAATCGATATGCATCAATGGGAAAGGTACTTTTCCCGGATAAAACGCTTTTTCAGCCAAGCGTACCATCACCGAAGAATCTTTTCCGATGCTGTACAGCATCACCGGATTCTCAAATTCCGCCGCCACCTCGCGGATGATATGAATTGACTCGGCTTCGAGTTCTTTCAAATGGCTTAGTTTATATTCTTCCATCTTTTTTGAAATTTCTTCATTTATTTCTTTTCTATTTTCGGCAACACCATCTCCAACAGGCGGTTGACCGATTCTTCCAGACTCAGCTTCGAAGTATCCAATGACAAGGCCGGATGTTCGGGCACTTCAAACGGTGCGGAAATTCCGGTGAAATTCTGAATTTCTCCCCTGCGCGCTTTCGCGTACAGTCCTTTCACATCCCGTTTTTCGCACTCTTCCAGCGGGGTGCTTACGAAAACTTCCAGGAAATCATCCTTTCCGATAATATTTGCCGCCATTTCACGGATATCATTATTGGGGCTGATAAATGCCGCAATCGTAATGATACCGCTGTCCAGAAACAGTTTGGAGACTTCGGCGATACGACGGATGTTCTCCACACGGTCGGTTTCGGAGAAGCCCAGATTGTTATTGATACCGCTGCGGATATTGTCGCCGTCCAGAATACGGCAAAGCAATCCGCGCTTATGGAGCTCACGCTCCAATGCAATCGCAATCGTGCTTTTTCCCGATCCGCTCAGACCTGTAAACCAGATCATCACGCTGTGCTGTCCCAGAAGTTCTTCTTTGTCCTCCCGCGTCATCATGCGGTCAAAGATCGGATATATATGATTCTTTTCTTCCATTTATAAATTATGTTTATTTAAAAGTTCCAGATCAACGGGATCAGGATAACAGAGATTAAGAAAGTGATAATATTGAGCGGCAGACCGATACGGACAAAATCCGTAAACTTATAGTTGCCGATACCCTGCACAATCAAATTCGTCTGATAACCGATCGGTGTGGAGAAGCTGGCAGACGCAGCCATACAGATCACGACGAAGAAAGGCGTCGGACTTACGCCCAACTGTGCCGAGATGGACAGTGCCAATGGGAATGCCAGAGCCGCTGCCGCATTGTTCGTGATCAGTTCCGTAAACAGATTCGTGATGATAAATACCATGGCAAGCAAAACGTGCGGACCGTAATCGTCGCTCAATCCGATAATGAATTTCGCCACACAGTCGGCCACACCGGAGTTCACCATAGCCTTACTGATGGCAAACGCGCAGGCAATCGTAATCAAAATATCCCACGAAATATATTTGGTATACTTACGGGCGGGGAAGATATTGGTCCACGCCATAATAATAGTAGTAATGCAGACAAAGAAAAACATATCCAGCTTGATATCGGGAAACATCTCTTTGGTTGCCGGCAGTTCGCCCACCGTAGCACCGACAATCATCAGTACCAGCAAGAGCAGAGCCAGCCAGCGCTTCTTCTTTCCCGAAGTATCCGGTTCATTGCCGTTAGTAAGCAGCACGAATACCGAAGATTCTCCCCAAGTCGGGATAAACGTATCATCCGCCATCACCACAAGCGTATCACCTTCACGGAGCACTACATCCTCCAAGTGATCGACAAAGCGCTGTCCGCTGCGTGTTTTAATCTCTTTCACTTCCGCACCATAGTGACGCTGGAAATTGAAATCACTCAGCTTCTTGTTGATACCGGGGAAACGGGCTCCCAACACAGCTTCCACACGGTGCAGCTTCTCTCCTTCCTCCACTTCTTCATCGGGCACAGCCGTATCCGGACGTGCATCCGGCAAGAGACGTTTGGAGAAAAGAAAAATATAAAGAATTCCGGCAATAGCAATGAAAATGCCGACTTTTCCCAGTTCGAACATGGTGAAGCCTTCATAGCCGGCTTCCAGAATCATACCATGCACCACCAGATTGGTAGAAGTACCGATCAGTGTACAGATACCGCCAAGGATAGTCACATAAGAAAGGGGAATCAGGAACTTGGTAGCCGGAAGCTTTACCGATTTCGCCCAATGCTTGATGATCGGGGCAAAGATTACTACAACCGGAGTATTATTCAGAAAAGCGGAAATGAATGCAACGGAGGGCAGGATACGCAGCTGCGCTTTAAACACCGTCGTCTTTCCCTGCGGAAGCAGTTTCTTGATCACCTGCCCCAATGTACCCGACTGACGGATACCTTCACTTACCAGGAATAACAAGGCGACGGTAATCATTCCTTTATTACTGAAGCCTTCGAGCATTTCCTTCGGAGTCAGAATGCCGGCACACAGAAATAAAACCACTACCGAAAAGAGCACCATGCCCGGTCGCATCTTATCCGCGATCAGGGCAGCCATCATTCCTAATAAGGATAATAGTACAAATACAATTTCAAATGTCATATAAACATTAATTAGTGTTCTCTTTTTGCTTCAACGATAAACCACGGATTCAGCAGATCCTCTTTGTTATATCGCAAAGGTTCCTCTTTCCCTGCCTGATATACTTCCATCCCTGCGGCACGGGCTATCGCGTGTCCGGCAGCCGTATCCCACTCCATCGTCGGAGCAAAACGCGGATAGACATCCGCCTTCCCTTCGGCAACCAGACAGATTTTAATAGAACTTCCGCTTGATATCAGTTCCACATTGCCGTGTTTCTTCTTTAAATCTGCAATATATGTTTCGGTTTCAGGCGACAGGTGTGAACGGGAAGCGACAATAATAAAATGGTCGCGCGCATCCTCCAATGGCATCCGTTCCGATTCCTTTATCATCTGTTGCAAGGTCACTCCATCGTCTTCCAGGCCGATAATACCGGAACACTTATAGGCACCCACACCTTCTACTGCAAAATAAAGCTCTCTTTTTACAGGTACGTAAATAACGCCCAATACGGGTACAGCGTTCTGCACCAAAGCAATATTCACCGTAAATTCTCCGTTACGCTTGATGAACTCTTTCGTTCCGTCCAGCGGGTCCACAATCCACAATGTTTCCCAACCGCTCCGGACCGCATAGTCCATATGCTTGCCTTCTTCGCTAAGAACCGGAAAAGGAGTTTCATTCAAAATGGTTACAATCGCCTCATGGGCTTTCCTGTCTGCTATCGTTAAGGGAGAGTTATCCGCCTTCCTCTCTATTTCAAAATCCGACTTCGGATCTTCATAGATAGAAAGAATTCTTTCACCTGCTTTCAACGCTGCATCGATAGCAGCCATTACGTATTTCTGTTCCATTCAATTTCATTATTAAAACCTCATTTACACTAAGGCAATAAATCCTCCAAGATAAGAGTTGACAAAAGTAAAAACTTTCTTTGCTATAAAAGTTTCCCACCTGCTATTTATAACTTCTTTTAGTAGAATGATAAAAATTTCTAAAAAACAAATTTACATTGTGCAACAAAAAAGCAGTAACTTCCCAGTTACCGCCTTCTTATTTCGGGAAAATAGGTTATACATCCCGATATATATTACCAAAAAGAAATCAATAAATGCGATACAGCAACCAAGCTCCCTGGAAGTCTGTACGACTCGGGTATTTAGCCTTGAATGCGTTACGTGCATCGACAGCAGCCGCTTTGTCAGCGAATGAGCTTACAATCACACGGTACATTGCTTTTTCCGCATTGAATGCGATTGTTGCGTTGTAACCTTGTCCGTCCAACCAGTCTTTCAGGCCTTCAGCATTCGCTTTCACGCCGAAGCTGCCTACTACTACGCTGTAATCCTTCAATCCGTCGGTACCGGAAACGACTGTCACCTTTTCCTGGCGAACACCGGTTGTATCTGTAGCCTTAGGTGTTGTCACAGGAGCTGCAACTACCGGAGTCACTTCTACTGGAGCTTCCACCTGCGGTTCTGCCAATTCTTGCTGTTTTGCTTTCTCGTAAGCTTTTTTATAGGCGCTTTCACTGGATTTACAAGATGCAAACGCAAGCACCATGCATACTCCCATTCCTAATACGACCAATTTTTTCATATCCAATATTCTGTATTTAATTAATAATTCAATAATCTTGTTCGTTCACATTTAGTTTTCGGGCAACAAAATAATAGAAATTTTATCATCCGGCAAAGAAAATGAGCGAAAAAACGTCTATTCTGCCTTCTTCTTATAAGAAATAGTGCCCGTTGCCTGATAAGTCGGCATCAAAAGCACCTCTGCAATCTGAATATGCGCAGGAGCCGAGGCAGCATAATATACCGTTTCGGCAATATCATCTCCGGTCAGCGGGCGGATTCCCTTGTAAAAATTGTCAGCCGCCTGCTTGTTGCCGCGGTAACGGACTACTGTAAAGTTTGTTTCCACCATACCCGGTTTGATATTCGTCACCCGCAGCGGCGTATCCACCAGGTCTATCCGAAGTCCGTCCGAAAGTGCCTTCACGGCAGCTTTGGTGGCGCAGTAAACACTGCCTCCGGGATAGGCGGCATCTCCGGCGATAGAACCTATATTAATAATGTGTCCGCATCCCCGTTCCACCATACCCGGAACTACCAGACGTGTCATGGCGAGCAAACCTTTTATATTCGTATCGATCATGATATCCCATTCGTCCGGATTTCCCTCGAACTCCTTGTCCACTCCGATCACCAATCCTGCATTGTTAATCAATACATCAATCGATTTCCATTCTTCCGGCAACGCTTCCAGTGCGGCAGCAGCCTGCTTCCGGTCGCGAACGTCAAAAGGCAACACGCAGACCTGTATTCCATACTCTTTTTCCAGTTCAGCCTTCAGTTCTTCCAGCTTCGACACCGTACGGGCATTCAGAATCAGGTTCCATCCTTCCTTTGCAAATTTACGGGCGCATCCTTCGCCGATTCCGCTGCTTGCTCCGGTTATAAAAACAATCTTCGCTTTCATTATGTTTTGAATTACAATATTGAATGACAAAAGTACGCCTTAAGTCTCATTTGTTAGTCCAAAAGTCTAGTTAAATAAGATTAAACCATAAAAGAAATCAAGAATGATAAAAAGGAAGTACTTTTTTTCTGTTTTTGCGAACAACCTTTTAAGAAAAATGTTATATTTGTTGTATCATAATCATTTTAAACAGTATAAATTATGAAAGGATTAAATGTATTAGCAGCTTTTCTGGGTGGTGCAGCCGTAGGCGCAGCCCTTGGTATTTTGTTTGCTCCTGAAAAGGGGGAAGATACCCGTCATAAGATCGCAGAAATTCTTCGTAAAAAAGGAATCAAGCTGAACCGCAACGAAATGGAAAATCTCGTTGACGAAATCGCAGCTGAAATTAAAGGAGAAATAGGAGAATAAGTAAGTAAAGGACTAAAACAGAGCGACCATGTTTGCAGACGATAAGAGTATTGAGAACTTTCAACAGTTGTTTTTTGAGTTCAAAAAGTATCTGGAACTTCAAAAAGAATACACCAAATTAGAGTTAACGGAGAAGTTAACCATACTTCTTTCAACGTTAATCATGATTGTAGTACTTATCATCCTTGGCATGGTGGCCCTGTTTTATCTGTTATTTGCCCTGGCTTATGTATTGGAACCCCTGGTAGGCGGACTCATGGTAAGCTTCGCTATCATTGCCGGCATCAATATACTGATTATGGCTTTAGTCATTATTTTCCGCAAGCAGCTTATCATCTCCCCGATGGTAAACTTCCTCGCTAACTTGTTTTTAACCGATTCAAAATAAATGAAGTTATGAGTGCGCAAACACCTGCCAAAATTACATTAGAAGAGATTACCCAACGCAAAAAGAAGCTCTTGAATGAGATTCATGCCCAAAAACGAGCCATGACGGCCACCACCCGCGAAATATTCGCGCCGCTGGCACCCGCCACCAATAAAGCGGATTCGCTCATGCGTTCGTTCAATACCGGTATGGCTATCTTTGACGGAGTAGTGATGGGTATCAAGATTATGAAAAAAGTGCGGGCGTACTTCAGAAATCTAAGATAACTATCAGGGTAAGACAAGGGAATCAGACTCTTACCCCATCCCATTTCATCACTACCACCCATTCTGTCGGCTGACCGTTTCCGTAAAGCCGATGTGGAATCGTACCAATCACCAAATCACAATTGGCTGTAAATACATTCTTCAACTCCTTCAGCAGTACATTCAACAGAATCTCCAGATGCATCTCGTCCATGATACAGCTGACAACACGCACGTACTGATAGACGTGTAAATCCTTACCCTGCCTCATGGCACTCACATCTCTTCCGGAGATATGCAACTCTTCTTCCAGAAAAGAATAAGAGATCGTTCTGTCTGCATTCATTAAATTCACTACCATACTTCCCAAAAACTCATAAGGTCCATGATTTTCCTTTGTCATGTTTGTTCTTTGTTTAAAAATTAATAAAAAATAGATATATATTTGGTTATTCAACCTGTTTCAGCCTATGAAACAATCTCTAAATCGGCATCCCTTACCTTTGCACCCGCTACCCCGATAGTGGGACAGACAATCATAAAACTTCAAAATCAAATGAAAGTACTCGAAGAAATTAAAGTTTCCGTTTACGAAAATGTGTATTCCAAAAAGCCTAAAATCATGTCTTTTCTCGAAGTCATCTTTATGTGTATTCATCCGGTTTATGCCTCCATCATCCAATCCATCCGGCGGTATCATCAGGAAGGCGACCATGAAGCTGCCCAAAAACTAAAAAGCCAGCTCCCCTGCTTCACGCCTGCCGGCACTTTCGACGGGGCACATGCCATCCGAAATTTCCAGTTGCCCAGCAATATTATCGGGCTTGATTACGATCATGTTTCCAATCGGCTGGAGATCATCCGTCTTTGCGCTGCCGATCCTCATACCGTAGCTGCTCTGGAAAGCCCTACGGACGGCGTGAAAATCTTCGCCTATGTGGAAGGCATCGAAGGCCGTCACCGGGAAGGGCAGCTACTGGTTAGCCGATACTACGACCAGCTGACCGGCCTCACCAGCGATCCTGCCTGTAAAGACGAAAGCCGCCTGTGTTATTTCACCTATTCACCGGACGGATACGTAGCCAGTCTCTATCAGTCATTCGTTCTGGAAGCGGCTGTGGAAACACAACCACTCCAGCCGACAGCAGAAAACCTCCCCTCTCCTCCGCTACCTGCAAAAGTAAGCGAAGCCTCTGAGAACTTCTCGGAAGAGGAAGTCAGCTTGTTCCTTTCGTCCTACATTTTCTTAAATCCATTGACTGCCGGGCAACGACACACCAATCTGTTTAAACTCGCTTGCGAAGCTTGCCGGAGAAGGTATTCGCAAGAAAGCATATTACGCGGGATTACGGTTTATTTTGAGAACTCCGACTTTCCCGCTCAGGAAATCAGGAGCATCCTACAATCTGGTTACCAAAAAGTTACCTCAACTCCATCCGTCTCCGCCTCTCCGCTTTGCTCTTCTCCTCATAAGGACAAAATGACAAAAGCGACATATAGCCCATCCGAAAATGTCTATGAAGCAGACGAAGAATATTGGCAAGGCGAAGAATTAAGGAAAAAGACACCCTGTTTTCCCAAAAGCGTGTACAAATATCTGCCCGATCTGCTGAACGAATGTATCCTCGAAGAGGAAGGTGATCGTGAACAGGATCTTTCCTTTCTCTCCAACCTCACCGCATTGAGTTCCGTACTACCCGCCACATTCGGCATCTATAATCACAAAAAGTATTCGCCCCATTTCTACAGTTTCGGCATTGCCCCCGCCGGAAGCAACAAGAGTATTGCGCAAACAGGACGTTATCTGCTGGAAGAGGTCCACGATTGGATACTTTCCAATAGCGAACTTCAGCAGAAAATTTACAACCATAAGTATACCCAATGGAAACTGGACTGTACTTATAAGAAAAAGGCACATGAAGAGTGTCCCGAAGAGCCGGAAAAACCGGCTTACAAAATGCTTTTTCTCCCTGCCACTACCAGCTACAGCCGTATGCAAATCCAGATGCGGGACAATGGCTCGCAAGGAAGCATCATATTCGATACCGAGGCGCAGACGCTGGCTACAGCCAATCATCTGGATTGCGGTAACTTTGATGATATGCTCCGCAAGGCATTCGAACATGAGAATATTGATTCCGCTTTCAAGATCAATGGTTTAACCCCCATTTATATCCGTTTTCCCATGCTTGCCATGTTCCTCACCGGCACCCCGAGTCAGATGGCTGCACTGATAGAGACTTCGGAAAAAGGACTTCCGAGCCGTATCATGCTCTACACTTTCCGCAGCATTCCGAAGTGGAAGCCCATGGGAGATGACAGTATCTCGCTCGAAGAGTCTTTCAAGCCGCTGGCCCATCGTGTCTTCGAGCTTTATCATTTCTGCAAGAATCATCCTGTATTGTTTCACTTCAGCCGTTCTCAATGGGATTATCTGAATCATACGTTTTCTAAGCTGCTTGCCGAAGTGGTTCTGGAAGGTAACGATGACCTTCAGGCCGTTGTCAAGCGGTATGCCTGTCTTGTCATGCGCATTAGCATGATTCAGGCACGCATCCGCCAGTTCGAGGCGAATGATGGCGCACCGGATATCTATTGTGAAGATGTAGATTTCGAGCGTTCTCTCCAGATCGTTCTCTGCTGTTATGAGCATAGCAGGCTATTATTGTCTTCCATGCCGTCTCCTCAGCTCCATCCATTGAAAGATCCGAACAGTACACGGGAGTTCATCGGCGAGTTGCCGGAAACATTCACTACCGAAGATGCAATGCAGATCGGCGTAAAATACGATTTCAGCCGCCGCAAGATCAGCAGGCTGATAAAATCGTTCATTGGCGTCAAAATCAATAAGATATCTCACGGAAAGTATCAGAAGATCTCATAAAATAGTCCTATCTGTCATTTTTGTCCTTTTGTCCTTTTGAAGACTCTCTGAAAACATTGGGAAGTTTGAAAAAACCTTCTCAATGATCGGATGCAAACATTGGGAAGATTCAATACAATCTTCTCAATGTTTTTTCCTTTTATCAGTGCGTCTGTGTGCGCCACTGCACATCACGAGCACTTGCCCATGTAGTATCTTTGCTAAGTAATCGATTACAGGTAATAAGTATTAAGTAATAAGTATTAAGTATTAAAAATTATGGCACAGAATTATGTTGTTATGGCTCGCAAGAACCTGTTGAAACCTAGTGAAGCTCCCAAGTATTATGCAGTGGCACGTAGCGGACGGAAGGTTACCGTCAAGGAGGTCTGCAAACGTATTACCGAACGTTCGTCTTATTCAAAAGGCGAATTGGAAGGTTGTATCGGAGAGTTTCTGCTCGAAATCGTCAATGTACTGGATGAAGGGAATATCGTTCAGATGGGCGATCTGGGGAATTTCCGCATGAGTCTTAAGACGGCAACGGCTACCGCAACGGAGAAGGAATTTAAGGCATCGTGTATCGAGAAAGGTAAAGTGCTTTTCTATCCGGGAAATGATCTCCGAAAGTTGTGTAAAACGCTGGACTTTGCACTGTATAAAAGTGACGGTAAGCCCGATTCGGGAGACGAACCGTTGCCGGACGATGGTAAGGGCGATCAGCCCGGTGGTGGTTCAGGCAACGATGACGATGAAGCTCCGGACCCGACTGTTTAATCAATCATTATTTACTATTAAAAATTAAAATTGTATGAAAAAGCAAGTTTGGAAGAATATTCTTCAGTTCATTGTGACAATTGCAACGTCTATCATTTCTGCTATCGGGGTAACGTCCTGTGTGGCTCATCTGTAATACATCCGCATGGAAAGTTCTAAAGATGAGTATCTCCCGAGAGAGATTAAGTTGTTGGTGATTCATTGCAGCGCTACGCGCTGCAATGTTTCCTTTCCTGTAGAACGACTTCGAGAATGTCATTTGCAACGGGGTTTTCGTGATATTGGTTATCATTTTTATATCACCCGGGACGGAGTTCTTCATCATTGTCGTCCTGTCTCTGAAATCGGTGCTCATGCGCGTGGATTCAACAGGCACAGTATCGGGATTTGTTATGAAGGCGGGCTGGATGAAAATGGCAGACCGACGGATACAAGAACCACGGCACAACGCTTTGCTCTGCTCGATCTGTTGACGATTCTCAAGCATCAGTATCCGGAGGCGCAGATAGCGGGACATTATCAGCTGAGTGCTACGATCCACAAGGCATGTCCTTGCTACGATCCGAGAAAGGAATATTCAGAATTATAAAAAAAACTACGGGAGATGGCGAAAGTGCTGCCTCCCGTAGTTTTTGTTGAATGAATAAAAAGGATTTTGGGTTATAAATCTCCCGGCTTGCCCAAATAATAGGTGATTAACCTTACTTCCCGCACAGAAAAAGCCTTCGTTTTCGGATGAAAATCCGTAGAAAGTATTTCATCCATTAATGGTTGACACCTACGCATCCAACGACGAAGTTTATTTACTGAAGCGCGAACAGTTATATCAGGAAAATACATTTGGGCTAAGTCTTGTTTATTGTAGCATTTCACTACAAAATCCGGTTGATTCATTGTCTCTTTATACTTGGTTTATAAGCTATAAAGATACAAAATAATTCACCCATTTCCTACGTTTTTTTCATATTTTATTTCAAATTTACTAGTCTTTTCTTTCACTTTTGGTCTGACCATATCCATAGCCGTAACCATAACGTTTGCCATAGCCATAATGCTTGCCATACTTGCCGTAGCCGTAGTAATAACCGTATTTTCGCTTCTTCAGGTCTACACCGTTAATGACGGTACAAAGATTAGGCAGTTTCTTCTCAAAAGACAGTTCATTGATCAATGTATATTCCGCCTTATGAGTGTAGT
>DXOL01000017.1:0-332669 GCA_019412825.1 Bacteroides thetaiotaomicron
TACGGTTTGGACAGGACCCGGAGAACCAATTATGCACGGATGACTTCGCCGGTCATTGGGCCCATAATGCCAATCTTTCGATAAAAGCGATCATGGGTGTAGCCGGATATAGTGAAATGGCACGTATGCTCGGTTTAGACAGTGTCACAGAGAGATACGCTGCTATAGCTAAGAAAATGGCGGTGAAATGGGAAGAAATGGCAAATGAAGGCGACCATTATCGCCTTGCTTTCGACCGTGAGAATACCTGGAGCCAAAAGTATAATATGATCTGGGACAAGATGTGGAGTCTGAATTTATTCCCTAATAATGTAATCGGCAAAGAAGTCAATTATTATTTAACAAAACAGAATTGTTACGGATTACCGTTAGATTCCCGCAAAGAGTATACTAAATCTGACTGGATTATGTGGATAGCTGCTATGTCACCGGATCAGGCTACTTTCGAGAAATTCATAGCCCCCCTCTATAAATACATTGATGAAACTACTTCACGGGTACCTATCAGCGACTGGCATCACACAGACAGTGGTAAGTGGGTTAGTTTTAGAGCCCGTTCGGTAATCGGTGGTTACTGGATGCAGGTACTAATGAACAAAATGTTGAATAATCAATAATTTAAATCTAATTTATTATGAACTTAAAAAGTAACAAGAAAGAAAAGTTTCGGTGTATATCATGCGCCATGCTTGCATTGCTAGCTCTTTTCTTAGGAAGTTGTGATGACGGTAAGGAGATAGCTCCTATTACAGGGAGTGGAGGAGATCCTTTTAATTCAGCCATGCCTATTCGAGTTGATAGCATTTATCCTAAAACAGGATCTGCAGGACAACGAGTGCTTATTTATGGGGAGAACTTTGGAAATGACCCTTCTCAAATGGAAGTTTATATCGGTGGACAGAAAAGTTCAATTGTAAATGTGCAATCTACGCACATGTATTGTCTTATGCCATCAAAAGCTTATAAAGGAGATATTCAAGTGATTATAAAAGATGGAGACAACACTTATACTTCACAAGAATCTGATGTCAGATTTGAATACCGAAGATTAAAAGTTGTAAGTACTTTGCTTGGAGAGGTGAATCCACAAATTTCAGATAAGAAAAAGAATTTTGAAATAAAGGATGGTCCTTTTGATAATTGCGGAGGAGTGGCTAATCCTTGTTTTATGCAATGGGATCCCGAACATTCTGAGCTTTTATACTTTGCAGAAGATACATCTGCCGACCCTGAGGGGGTTACAGGTTCTGGTATACGTTGTATTGATTTCGAGCAGCGACAATTGTATACGATTCTTCCTAGAAGTGAATATGGCGGTTATGAACGTGGACGTTCTATTGATTTTTTTAAAGATAGAGATGGAATATACCATATGATTGTTGCTACATCACAAGCTAGCGCAAATAATCCTGCAGTATATATGTTTGATCGTGTTCCGGATTCAACTAAACCATGCGGCTTTAAATGGTCGAATAGAAAAACAATTGTGAACTATAATGGTTGTGCATGTGCGGCAATTCATCCTAAAACAGGGGATCTGTATTTCACTCATTTTCAGAAAGGTCATCTGTATAAAGTAAAAAAGGATATTCTTCAGGAATTTGCTGACGGTACTCGTACTACAGCTGTTTCACCTGGAACAGGGGCGGAATATATGTTTACCGTTCAAGACAAAGAATGGGAGTTTAATATTATCATTCACCCAAGTGGAACATATGCTTATCTCATGGTGATTAACAAAAGCTATATTCTTCGTTCTGATTATAATGGAGAATCTTTCACTACCCCTTATGTCGTAGCAGGAAGCGCTGGACAAGCTGCATATACGGATGCTGTGGGCAATTTAGCCAGATTTAATGCGGCTTATCAAGGGGTTTTTGTGAAAAATGTTGATTATGCAGGCGAAACTGATGAATACGATTTTTATATTGCAGACAGACATAACCATGCCATCCGTATTTTGACTCCTTTGGGACAAGTATCTACATTTGCAGGTCGTGGTAGCGCCAGTTTAAATTCTAATCCTTGGGGATATGTAAATGGGGATTTGAGAAAAGAAGCTCGCTTTGAACGCCCTAAGGCTATTGCTTATGATGAGAACACTGGGATTTTTTATGTTGGTGACGCATATAACCACCGTATCCGTCAAATAGCCTTAGAGGAATTTAATGAATAAACACACTAAAATATGAAAAAAATATTTATCTTATTTACCATATTGTTATGGGCGGCTGTAAGCGCATTGGCACAACAAAAGATCAGTATTTCTGGTATTGTCACCGATGAGAATAAAGAACCAATCATTGGTGCTAATGTCAGTGTGAAAGACGTTCCGGGTCTGGGGACAATTACAGATATTAACGGACGGTATATAATTAAAGTGGAACCTTATAACCGCTTGGTGTTTTCCTATATTGGTTATCGGTCGCAAGAGATTCTGATAAAGGACCAAACAACTGTGAATATAGTTTTAAAGGAAGATGTAACCAATGCTATTGACGAAGTTGTTATTATTGGTACCGGGGCCCAGACAAAATTAACTCAAACAGGTGCTATCACTACTGTAAATGTTGATCACTTGAAAGCTAATCCATCTTCCAGTATTGTTAATACATTGGCTGGTAATGTGGCAGGTGTTTTAGCTATGCAGACTTCCGGACAACCTGGCAAGAATACATCAGAGTTTTGGATTCGCGGAATTTCCACTTTTGGGGCTAGTACCAGTGCTTATGTCTTGGTGGATGGCTTCGAACGCAGTATGGATGAAATTAATATAGAAGATATAGAATCTTTCTCTGTATTGAAAGACGCGTCTGCTACTGCTATTTATGGATCCAAAGGTGCTAATGGAGTTGTTTTAATTACGACTAAACATGGTAAAGCCGGCAAGATTAATATTACTGCAAAAGCAGAAACAACCTACAATATGCGTACCATCACCCCTGAATTTGAAGACGGTGTCAGGTATGCGAATTTTCTTAATGAGGCACGTATTACTCGTAACTACGAACCGGTTTATCAACCCGAAGAATTGAAAATTATCAGTCTTGGATTGGATCCCGACCTTTATCCGAATGTAGATTGGATGGATTTATTATTAAAAGGCGGTGCATGGCAACATCGGGTAAACTTGAATATGAACGGAGGTGGAAATACTGCACGCTATTTTGTTTCTTTTAGCTATTTAGATGAACAAGGTATGTATAATACGGATAGCTCATTGAAAGGGGACTATAACACAAATGCGGACTATCGCCGTTATAATTATCGTATGAATACGGATATCGATATTACAAAAAGTACTCTTTTGAAGTTGGGTGTTTCCGGTTATTTATCAAAGAGAAATAGCCCGGGATTGGGGGATGCTGATGTATGGGGTGAGCTTTTTGGTTATACTCCGATCAGAACTCCGGTGCTATATTCGAATGGTTATGTGCCCGCTGTCGGTACCGGAAATAAGACTAATCCGTGGGTGGCATCTACTCAAACTGGTTTTAATGAAAATTGGAAGAACACAATTCAAACCAACGTTACATTGGAACAGAAACTAGATTTCATTACTAAAAACTTGAAATTTATAGGACGCTTTGGTTATGATACATACAATGATAACACAATTAACCGACGTAAGTGGCCGGAACAATGGTTAGCAGAACGAGCTCGGGATGAAGAGGGGAATCTCCTTTTTAAAAAGATATCAGGTTCCGGCAATATGTCGCAGGAAAGTAGCTCCAGTGGCAATCGCCGCGAATTTCTGGATCTGACATTGAATTGGAATAGAACGTTCAAATCACACCATCCTAGTGCAACATTAAAATATACTCAAGACGCTTTTGTCAAGACTGTTGCTCTGGGAGGCGATTTGAAGGAAGGAGTGAGTAAGCGAAATCAAGCTTTGGCAGGGCGTTTTGCTTATAATTATAACTACCGTTATTTCGTTGATTTCAATTTTGGCTATAACGGTTCGGAGAATTTTGCGAAAGGACATCGTTTTGGCTTTTTCCCCGCATATTCACTGGCGTGGAATATTGCCGAAGAGAAAATAATAAAAAAGCATCTGAAATGGATGAACATGTTTAAAATTCGTTATTCTTATGGTAAAGTCGGTAACGACAATGTGGGAACACGTTTCCCATATCTTTATTCTATCGCTGATAACTATAAGGAAGATGATCAGACAAAATATTATGCTGGTTATAACTGGGCAACCTATGGCAGCAATAAATCTTATAATGGACTGCGCTATACAAAACTGGCTTCGAACGATATAACATGGGAAATTGCGACGAAAAGCGATCTTGGTATTGATATGGTTTTGTTTGACGATAAATTTACCGCTACAATTGACTACTTTGATGAAAGTCGCAGTGGTATTTATATGGAACGCGAATTTTTACCGGGAATGGTCGGACTAGACGGAAATAAACCTTATGCTAATGTAGGTGAAGTCAATTCTAAAGGGTTTGACGGAAACTTTAGTTACAAACAAAAAATCAATAATGTCAGATTGACTGTACGTGGTAACATTACTTATAGCAAGAACGAAATCATCGAACGTGATGAAGAAAATAATGTTTATGCTTACCAAATGAAAAAAGGGTATCGGGTCAATCAAAACAGGGGATTGATAGCTTTAGGATTATTCAAAGATTATGATGATATTCGCAATAGTCCGACTCAAAAATATGGTCCTGTAATGCCCGGTGATATTAAATATAAAGATGTCAATGGTGACGGTGTTGTTAATGATGGGGATATTGTGGCTATCGGTTCAACCAGTAAGCCGAATTTGATTTATGGATTAGGACTTTCAGCTACCTGGAAAGGATTAGATGTCAGTTTACACTTCCAAGGTGCCGGCAAATCTCAGTTCTTCACTTATGGTAAATGTATATGGGCTTTCACCGAAGGACAATGGGGGAATATAATTAAAGGTACGTTAGATAATCGTTGGGTAGACGCTGAGACGGCACAAAAACTTGGTATTCCAGCTAATGAAAATCCGAATGCGTCATATCCCCGTTTGAGCTATACGGATAATGGCAACGGCAATACAACAATTTATGAGTACAAAAATAACTATAGGAATTCTACCTATTGGTTGCGCAATGGTTCTTATGTTCGCCTGAAGACAATTGATGTTGGTTATACTCTTCCTAAAAAAGTGGTAAACAAGATACACTTTAATAATGTACGTATTTTCATGACAGGAACTAATTTGCTGACATGGTCTAGCTTTAAACTTTGGGATCCTGAAATGGGGGCTTCACGTGGCGAACAATATCCATTAGCTAAGTCTGTCACGCTAGGTTTAAGTGTTAACTTGTAAAAAATGAAACATTAAAATGAAAAAATATATATTACTATTAATCATATTCGGTCTCGGAACAACATCTTGTTCCGATTATCTGGACTCAGAATACATTTTTAAAGATCGTGAATCATTGGAGAAGATATTTACAGATTATGACAAGACAGAACAGTGGTTGGCACGTGCATACTCTTTTCTTCTTGGGCAATGTTGTGATGTCGGTAGTAAACGTAATACTCCATTTGTGTTTGATGACTGCATGTATTATGGTGATGATGATGTTGATATAGATGCTTCTAAGGGCGGAAGCGTGTCATATAATAAATTCCATGAAGGACGTTATGATGAAGGTGCTTTTCAGGATACTTGGAATCGTTGTTATAATGGTATTCGCCAAGCTACTATTTTCATGCAGAATGTGGATATGAACGATAAGTATAAGCCGGAGGAAATAATTGATCTTAAAGCACAAGCACGTTTTGTCAGAGCTTATTTTTATTGGATTCTACTTCGTAAATACGGACCGATACCTTTAGTTCCGGAAGACGGCTTTAACTATAATGATTCATATGATGACGTGGCCACACCACGCAGTTCTTATGACGTTTGTGCCAATTATATCGCAAGTGAAATGATTGCAGTGGCTAAAGATCTGCCCTTAACGAGAGAGCAACTTAGTGTGAATCGTCCGACTCGGGGGGCTGCTTTGGCAACTCGCGCGTTAGCTCTACTTTATTCTGCCAGTCCGTTGGCTAATGGTAATAATGATGAATATGCACAGCAGTTAATAGATGATAAAGGTAATCGTTTACTTTCTCCTGAGTATGATGAGAGTAAATGGGCGAAAGCGGCTGCTGCTTGTAAAGATGTCATGGAATTGGGCGTTTATCATCTTTATACTACAGGAATAAATACTGTGAATACCGGTGCTTTTCCTGCTACAATAGCTCCTCCATATCATGAGGAATATTCTAACAATGATTTTCCGGATGGGTGGGCCAACATTGATCCATACGAATCCTATCGTGCATTATTCAACGGAACGGTATCATCTGTTAATAATCCGGAGTTAATTTTTACTCGTGGGCAAAATATTGGAGGTGAACGTATTAAAGATATGGTGATTCATCAACTTCCTTCGGTTGCCAAAGGTTGGAATACCCATGGAATAACTCAGAAACAAGTGGATGCCTATTATATGAATACAGGGGATGATTGCCCGGGAATGAATTCTCAGTATGCAGGATACCCAGCCTATAAAGATCGTATAGACAATCGCCCCCGTACTATTGGTTATACATCAAATGCTGAAGATTATAAGCCTCTTTCTGCTAATGTAGCTTTACAATATGCTGACCGTGAACCACGTTTTTATGCTTCTGTTGCTTATAATGGTGCCAGATGGTATTTAGGAAATGAGTCTAAAGACGAAAATCAAAATAAGCAAGTATTTTACTATCGGGGAGGAGGTAATGGTTATTCCAATAATATGTTTTGGTTACGTACAGGAATTGGAGTAATGAAGTATGTAAATCCAAGTGATACTTACGAAAATAGCGACGGAGCAAAAATCATTGATAAGGATGAACCTGCTATTCGCTATGCTGATATATTACTGATGTATGCAGAGGCATTGAACGAATTGACTATCTCTTACGAGATTTCTTCGTGGGACGGAACTAAAACTTATACCATTAGCCGAAATACAGAGGAAATGAGAAAAGGTATAAAACCTGTACGTATGCGTGCTGGTGTGCCAGATTATGATACTCCGGTTTATGATAGCTCTGAAAAATTACGCATTAAACTGAAACGTGAACGGCAGATTGAACTTTTTGCCGAAGGGAAACGATACTATGACCTCCGTCGTTGGAAAGATGCAGAATTAGAAGAGTCAGTACCTGTTTACGGTTGTTACACTTTTATGACAGAGAAACAGAAGGATCTTTTCCATACACCGGTACCCATATCTAATCTTTCGGCTACTTTCTCTGCGAAGATGTATTTCTGGCCGATTAAGCATGATGAATTGAAACGTAATAAACGTTTGACTCAAAATCCAGGATGGACTTACAATGATTAATATTAAAAAGAAAAGATATGAAACTAAAATATAGTTTATTGTATGCATTGGTTCTGACAAATCTTTGCAGTTCATGTAATGAAGAATGGAGTGGTGAGCAGTATGAACATTATGTCTCTTTTAAAGCTCCGATAAACAGTGATGGAGTATCACGAATCAATGTTCGTTATAGGTCTGATAAGGCGACAACCTATCAAGTGCCTCTGATAGTCAGTGGAACAACTTTTAATGACCGGAACTATTCAGTCCGCATTGGTTTGGATCCTGATACATTAACTATCCTTAATAAGGAACGTTATAGTACACGCACTGATCTATATTATCAGACATTACCAGCTACTTTTTATACATTTCCGGAAACTGTTGATATAAAAGCTGGTGAGAATACGGCACTTCTACCTGTTGATTTTAAATTGAATAATATTGACTTATCTGAAAAATGGGTTCTCCCTTTGACAATAGAAGAGGCCCCCGACGGTAGTTATATCCCTAACTATCGTAAACATTATCGCAAAGCATTACTTCGCGTAATGCCATTTAATGATTACTCGGGCAATTATAGTGCAGTGAATTATAAATGCTATATAAAAGGAGCGGAAAGTGAAGCTCCATTCGTTAAGAATTATGTGATGACTTATGTGGTAGATGATCACAGTCTTTTTTTCTATGCCGGTATTATCGATGAGACCCGTGTTGACCGAAAAGGATATAGAATTCTTGCAAAATTTATCGATAGCGGTGATGGGAAAATAGGCAATGTGGAATTATCTCCTGTAGATTCAGATAATAAAATGAAGTTTCAGATAGGTAAAGATGATTATGGAAAAGAAGTAATTCCAACTTATAGTGTGACAGAAACTATGGATCCGATTCGTCCATATTTGAAACGTAAGACTATTATAATTAGAAATATTAATTACTCTTATGTTGACTATACAACAATTCCGGGGGTAGAAACTGAATATCATGTAATAGGTTCTTTGGCTTTAGAGCGCCAGATCAACACTCAAATACCTGATGAAGATCAAGCTATTGACTGGGAGGCTGGGACTTAAATAGTTTTGCCCATTGATTAATATTGGATAAATTATCAAATATAAGAGATAGAGAAGAACATATGACCGGAGCTCTTCTCTATTCTTATTCTTTTGTGCAAGAAAATCGATTATTTATTAGATATTGCTTTTTATTGGTCAAAATTTTGCCTTTTTTCTATGATATCTTCCTTATTTTTGTTTGGAAGCAATGAAAATGGTGTTAATTAAATCGGAATAATTATGAATATAAAAAAACATTTGCCTTGGTTGGGGGCTTTGCTCCCTATTACTAATGCACAAGCGGATACGAAGCCCAATGTAGTTATCATTTATATCGATGACATGGGTATAGGTGATATTGGCTGTTATGGAGGAAAATTTGTAGCGACGCCCAATATTGATAAACTGGCACAGGACGGATTATTGTTTAATCAATATTATTCTTCCGCACCGGTCAGTTCGCCCTCCCGCTGCGGGTTGACTACAGGACTTTTCCCTATTCAAGTAGGAATTAATACTTTCCTTAACGACAAGGCAAGTAATAAGAGATGCGAGCAGCGTAACTATCTGGACGACAAACTTCCTTCTATGGCACGTGCTTTTCAGAATGCAGGATATGCTACCGGGCACATTGGTAAATGGCACATGGGAGGTGGACGTGATGTGCACAATGCCCCTTCTATCAAGAACTATGGGTTTGATGAATATCTTTCCACTTATGAAAGCCCCGATCCGGACCCTGCAATAACAGCTTCTAAGTGGATATGGTGTGATAATGACAGTGTGAAACGTTGGAAACGCACAGAATATTTTGTAGATAAGAGTGTTGATTTTATTAAACGTCATAAAAATAGCCCATTCTTTCTCAATCTTTGGCCGGATGATATGCATACACCATGGGTGCCGGAGTTTAAGCAAAAAGAAAGAAAAAGCTGGGAGACAAAAGAGGCGTTTTCGCCTGTGCTTGGAGAGATGGACAAACAAATCGGTCGTTTTATTAAGGCTCTGGATGATATGGGATTATCCGAAAATACGATTATCATCTTTACCAGTGATAACGGACCTGCACCCAGTTTCAAGGCTGTTCGCTCCGCTTATTTGAGAGGAACCAAGAATAGCCTTTATGAAGGAGGTATCCGTATGCCGTTTATTGTCAAATATCCTAAGAAGATTAAACCCGGTCGGGTGAATAATTCTTCAGTGCTATGTGCGGTGGATTTATATCCTACTTTATGTTCCGTGGCTGGGATTAAAACTGAGAAGAACTATAAAGGTGATGGACAGAATTATGCAAAAGTTTTGCTCGGGAAGTCGGAAGTAAAACGAAAAACTGATTTAATGTGGGATTTTGGTCGAAATAAGCATTTTGGTTTTCCCGGCAATCCTTACGATAGAAGTCCACATCTGGCAATCCGTAGTGGCAAGTGGAAACTGTTGGTGAACGGAGACGGAAGCGATGCACAACTGTATGACATGGAGCAGGATAAATTCGAGAAGAATAACATAGCTGGCGAACATCCGGAATTAGTTGCAAAACTAAGCAAGAAAGTATGCGAATGGTACGCCCAAAACAAAGATAAAGGATTGCAAACAGACCTCTAATTTAAAAAAACATGAATTCAAAAGCTTTTCTTTTACCGGCAGCACTGATGATAGCCGGCAATTCCGTTGCAAACGCAAAAGGGAAAAAAACTGATAAAAGGCCCAATATACTGGTGATTCTTGCAGATGACCTTGGTTATTCTGATTTAGGATGTTATGGCAGTGAAATCCATACACCTAACCTTGACAAACTGGCACAACAAGGAGTACGCTTCAACCATTTTTATAATGCGAGTCGTAGTTGTCCCACCCGTGCTTCTTTGCTGACCGGATTGTATCAGCATCAGGCAGGAATCGGACGAATGACTTTTGATGATAACCTGCCCGGGTATCGTGGCACACTTTCACGTAATGCGGTTACGATAGCCGAAGTGCTGAAAGAATCTGGTTACACTACCAGTATGATCGGAAAATGGCATGTTGCTGAAACTCCATTGCGTAAAGATCAGCGTGAATGGCTGGCACATCATGTTTACCATGACACCTATTCAGATTTATGTCACTATCCGGTAAACCGTGGCTTCGATTCTCATTACGGAACTATTTATGGGGTAGTAGACTACTTTGACCCGTTCAGCCTGGTTGAAGGAGAAGTACCTGTAAAAGAAGTACCGGAAGGATACTATATCACTCAAGCACTTTCGGATCGTGCCGCAGAAGAAGTAACGGAATATGCTAAGGATGATAAGCCGTTCTTCATGTATTTGGCTTATACCGCTCCACACTGGCCGCTCCACGCCTTGCCGGAGGATATTGAAAAGTATAAGGATACGTACAAAGTCGGTTGGGAAGCTATACGCAATGCCCGTTACGAGCGTCAGAAGCAACTGGGAATATTTCCGGGAATGGACGATTTTCTGTCCGAACGTCAGTTTAATGACAGATGGGAGGACAATGCTCATGCGGAATGGGATGCCCGTGCGATGGCTGTGCACGCTGCAATGATCGATCGTATGGATCAGGGAATCGGACAGGTTATTGACGCATTGGAGAAGACCGGCCAGTTGGATAATACACTGATTCTTTTCCTCTCAGACAATGGTTGCAGTAATGAGAACTGTCAGAATTACTCTCCGGGAGAGAATGACCGTCCGGACATGACCCGTAAGGGAGAAAAGATGGTATATCCCCATAATAAAGAGGTATTACCCGGACCGCAAACGACCTATGCTTCATTGGGGGCCCGTTGGGCGAACGTGGCAAACACACCTTTCCGCTTTTGGAAAGCCAAATCCTATGAAGGAGGTATCTGCACACCGATGATTGCGCACTGGCCGAAAGGAATTAAAAAGAATGTAGGCGGTATGACACCGGAGATAGGTCATGTGATGGACATCATGGCTACTTGTATAGACATGGCTGGAGCAACTTATCCTACTAAATACAAAGGAAACGATATCATTCCTATGGCAGGCAAGAGTTTGCTTCCTGTTTTCAAAACCGGTCATCGTGAAGGACATGATTATCTGGGCTTCGAGCATTTCAATGAGCGTGCATTCCTTGCCAAAGACGGTTGGAAACTCGTGCGTCCGGGCGAGAATGCCAAATGGGAACTTTACAACTTGAATGAAGACCGGAGCGAACAACATAATCTGGCTGATAAATATCCGGAGAAGAAGAACGAAATGGTGAAAGCGTACGAGGAATGGGCGAAACGCTGTATGGTAGAACCCTATCCGGGACAAAAAAAGAAATAAGAGCATTATGGTAAGAACCAACTTTTTAATGACTGCCCCTTTATTGATGGCATCATTTTGTTCCGCACAGGAGAAACCGAATGTCGTACTGATTCTGGTAGATGATATGGGTTATTCCGATATCGGTTGTTATGGTGGCGAAATACTTACTCCCAATATTGATGCGTTGGCGTCTAAAGGTGTACGTTTTACTCAGTTTTATAATACTTCCCGTTCTTGTCCGGCACGTGCAAGTCTGATGACAGGCTTGTACCAGCATCAGGCAGGTATTGGGCAGATGTCTGAAGACCCTTTTGCGAATCCTGGCCAGAAGAGTCCTAATGACTGGGGAGTACAAGGATATAAAGGCTATCTGAACAGGAACTGTGTCACAATAGCCGAAGTGCTGAAAGAAGACGGCTACCATACTTATATGGCAGGTAAATGGCATCTGGGAATGCATGGAGAAGAAAAATGGCCTTTACAGCGGGGCTTTGAACGTTTCTATGGTATTCTTTCGGGAGCGTGCAGCTATCTTCGTCCGTCGGGAGGACGTGGGCTGACACTGGATAATACCAAACTTCCGGCTCCGGATGCGCCTTATTATACGACGGATGCTTTTGCTGATTATGCTATCCGGTTTGTGGATGAACAAAAGGATGACCGCCCTTTCTTTCTCTATTTGGCTTTCAATGCTCCTCATTGGCCGCTACATGCGAAAGAGAAAGATATACAGAAATTTACAAAGATATATCGTGAGAAAGGTTGGGATGAAATTCGGGAAGCACGGCGTAAACGGATGGCAAAGATGGGGATTATTGATTCAAATACAGACTTTGCCGAATGGGAAAACCGGAAATGGGACGAACTGACAGAACAGGAAAAGGACCAAGTCGCTTATCGGATGGCTGTATATGCGGCTCAGGTGCATTGTGTAGATTGCAATATCGGCAAACTGATTGATTGCTTAAAGAAGAATCATAAAATGGACAATACTCTTATTTTGTTCATGTCCGACAATGGTGCTTGTGCCGAACCTTATGAAGAGCTGGGAGGAGGAAAGGTGGAGGAAGTGAATAATCCGGCTTCGAGTTTTGCGCCGACTTATGGCAGGGCGTGGGCGCAGGTTTCTAATACTCCTTTCCGAAAATATAAATGCCGTGCTTATGAAGGTGGCATTTCTACTCCTCTTATTCTGTCGTGGAAAGGGGCATTAGGGAATAAGAAAGGTAAGTGGTGTCGTGTTCCCGGATATTTGCCGGACATTATGCCGACTATTTTAGAAGCAACCGGAGCTAAATATCCGGAGACTTATCATGGAGGAAATAAAATTTATCCGTTGGTCGGCAGCAGCCTTTTTCCTGCTGTCCATATGAAAACGGATTCTTTGCATGAGTATATGTATTGGGAGCATCAGAATAACCGAGCGATCCGTTGGGGAAATTGGAAAGCTATCCGTGATGAAAAGGGCAAGAAATGGGAACTGTATGATGTCGTAAAAGACCGGACAGAGCGATTTAATGTAGCAGAACAGCATCCGGAAGTACTGACGAAGTTAGTTACCGAATGGGAACGTTGGGCGCATACAAACTTTGTTTTGCCGAAACATCCATGATCGTCCATATCATAAGGGGATGTCAAAACTCTCCTTTTAACGAAATCATCCTCGCCACAGATAGTTGTAGCGAGGATGATTCTTAATTTCTGAGGGTTTCGACACATCCTCATTGATTTTAAAAGGAATAATAAATCAGCAATCCTGCGAATACTATTTCGTTGGTGTAACAGTCGAATACGTCACGCTTCCTATTTTTCCATCGTTACTCATGGTCTCTGCCTGAATGATCAATGGAGTAGAATACTGGTTATTGTAACACTCGATCACTGCCTTACCATTCTCATCAGTCTGCACAGTCGGATTCCAGTAAAGAGTTCGTCTTTTGTCTGCTTTATCCATGTATAATTCTTTATCTATATAAGCAGGAGAATAATACTCCAATGCCGGTGTATATCCCTGCATAACAGTCTGTCGGGTACCAAGAGCCGCAGTCTCATGTTTATTCAAAACGTCGTGTCTGTGCAATGGAATGAGGTAGAAAATGCTATATTTGTCCAGTTCCGTTACATCTATATCGTTGGAATCGGACATTTTGGAGTTTTGGATAATCTCATCATCTATTCCTCCGGTACCTTTACTGATGATAATAGAAGCCAAACCGTCTATTTCGGTCAGCATCATGTTTACCTCTGTTGAAGATAGAATTTTGTTATCCATAATATAACAGATCGGTTTCTGACGGTAAGTACAGTTATCATTGGAGCGGTCCCAGTAAAAGAGTGGATTTAATTTTTCCATCACTTCCGGGATAGTGGTGAGAACCTTGCCATTATCGCGAAGCTGATCGACAGCCTGGCGTATATCATAGTAGGCATCAATACTTTGCTCATTAATTTTAGTCGCCATATTCGTACTTTGACGGCGCCGCTTACTTTTGATTTCAACTTCGTCCAAAAGATAAAGTCCGTCCACCCGGCGGATGGAATCCATATATAAAGAGTCGAATTTTTCAGCTTCCTGTTGCCAGTGGGCAATGTTGCCCCATTCCGGGTGCAACTCTTTGTAACCGTATGCACGCGTAGCAGGCGAGAAATGCCGGTCGATGAGAATAGAAGCGTCCTTATTTCGTTCTTTTCCCACTTTGCGAGTCTGGATGACAGCTTCCATTGATCCCTCGAAATCTTCCAGCGGAATGCTGAAATGTCCGTTCTCATCTGTAACGGTCTGACCGGTAATAATCTCTGCATCTCTCTTCACCATTACGCTGAGAGCTATATCCTTCAGCTTGTTTTTGAGAATCGTAGATTTGACTTGTCCATAAAGTACCAGTTGGCTTTCTGGCAACTGGAGTGGGGTGAATGGGCTGATACCGATCTGTTGTGTCATATCATATTTACGCCATCCGTGTACCATTAACAGTATATCCAGTTCCTTCTGTTTCCGGAGAGAACTCTCTGTGAAGTAGTAGCCGGGTTGATGAATGTAGCCTTTCAAGTCCGATGTAAGCAGAAGGTCGGTGAAGATATTGTTATCATATTCCATATAATCAGAGCGGACGGCATCACGGATACTGACTGATAATTTGCCGGGCATCGGTTCTCCTATGGCGTTGTTCAACTGCAGTTCGCAGCGGATGGGAGCATAAGGAGCGTAAATCTCTTTTAAACCTTTGGGCGAGATTTGCAAAGGAGCCCGTGGAGAAGCAAAGACAAAGCGGTCGCATAAAGTATTTCCGGCACGATTGAGCAGACTGATTTGTAAGACTCCTGCCGGTAATTTGCGCGACAATACAGTAAATTGCTGAGGCTCATTTGCCTGACACTGGATGAGCTGATAGGCATGGGGACGTCCCTGATGGCTTATAAAAACAGCTAATGTATCCTGCGGAGTAGCGGCATTACATGATACCGTCACAGAAATAGCCCCTGCATTGTTGTCTACTTTCAGAACATACCCGCTTGGCAATGCTTTAGGGAGGGCAAATTCGTACTTCTTTCCTTGAAAGTTTACTTTAGCGATTGCCGGCAGAGCAGAAGGCGTATACTCAAAAGCTCCCATTCCATCGTGTAAAGTTTCAAAAGAGGTGATTTCTTGCCCTTCTTTGGTATAAAGTGTTCCTGATAATTGAAGGTTTCCTTCATTTTTGCTTTCTGCTTTGAAAGCAACCTGTGAGGTTACCCCTTCGACTAACTGTCCTCCTTCCGGAAAGAAACGCAGGCTCAGCTTCTCTCTTGTTTCTTCCGGCCTTTTCTCCATCGAAGGACTCAATTCGTATGTGCTGATGCTACGCTCCAACTGGTCGCTATGAGAAAGCTGATAGATAGGGAGAGTACGTGAAAAGTACTGCGGATCACTGAATGCAAGCATCCAGCGGGTGTAAGCACGTACTTCGTAATAACCGGATAGCATTGACTGGGGGAGTACAAACTGCCCGCTTCCTTCCCCTTGTGACAATTTAATGATCTGTTTATCAGTGACGTGTCCTGCCTGATCCACTAGCTCCACATACAAAGGACGGCTGATTGAACTGAAAACTTGTTTTTCGGCAAGAGTGACATATGCTTTGAACCATATCGTGTCGCCCACATAATAACTTGTATTGTCAAAATGCAGATATGCTTTTTCACGTGGATAGTTATCGGCAAAAGTTTGAGCTTGATTCATGTACTGTTCGAATATCACTTTAGCGGGTGGATTTTCTCCACGTGCAGTCATTGCTAAAAGTCCGCATACTGAGAGTAAAAATAATAACGGTTTGTTTTTCATATGAGTGCTGTCTATTTTTAGTTGTCTATTTTATTGTATAATTTTTATGTTCAGCACTTTTTCCGTGCTATTTTAGTATCATGTGAACTACTACAAAGATAGCGGTTTCGATGAATAAAGAAGGAAAAAAAACGTTCAATCTAAGAAAGAAACTGTTCATTACTTCATAAGTGGTAATCGGATTGCCGTTTCATGTTGATAATTCTTTTTATCGAAGTTCGTTTGTACTGAATGAGAAAAGCCGCCTTATTTTTATTGTTGAATAGATTTTATCATTTTTTGAATAGAAAATGTTCGTGTTTCCATTGTTTTTTGTCGTTCTTTGTGTATCACATCAAACAAAATCTAATCAATGATAATAAATAGAATTATGAGAACACTTATTATTTTGCTTTTATGCACGAGCACGAGTTTTGCGATAGCTCAGATTTCTCCCAAAGCAGTTGAGAAGAATAACCAATCTGTGAAAACTGCGGGTTTCTTTAATGATTCCGATTCTTTAAATAAAGCAATTCATCTTTCGGATGAGGCGATAGCTTTGGAGCCTTCATACAAACTGGCGTATGCAAATAAGGTTAAATACTTAATGGCGTTGGGACAGAAGGAGAAAGCACTGCAAACCATGTTACAAATGGAGAAATTCTCCCCGGATGATCCTTACTATATTTTAGGTAAAGGAATGATGCTGGAAGAGAATGCTAAAAAGAGCCTGGCTATGGATGCTTACAAACAAGCTGCCTCTCTTTTCGAAAAACGCTTGAAGGAGAAACCAACTGAAGCGGACCTGATGAATTATGTAATCGTACTCCTTTTGAGAGATAACAAGAATTATTCTTTGGATGAAATCGAAAAGGAGTATCCCAAAATCCTCACTCCATCTGTAAGGCAACTTACGAAAGGGGTGATGGATAAACTTAGTAATAAAAGAGAAGATGTAATTCATGAAATGCTGGGTGGTAAATGAAAAGATAGGGATGACTGTTGTTTCTGGTCGTTTCCTATACGGGAAACTGCCGTTTCCTCCGTCGGACACTGGAGTATCCATGTGGGGACACTGTAGTTTCCCGCCTTGGGAACTCCGGTTCCCCGCCTGGGAACCGTGGTTTCACCTATGAATACTTACTGTCTCTTGTAGAAACAGAAATTATCGGACTATTTGTGTGTTGCAGATACTTTATCTGCAACACATCTGCAACAGGTATCTGCAACACTGCAAGTAGGTGATAATCAATGCACTATTTCGATTTTGTTGCAGATGGCAGATGTTTTTTACTTTTGCAAACTTTTGTGTAGTGCAGGATGCATGCAAGTTTTGCTCTGTGTTTTGAGTCAAAGTGTATAATGTAAAAGGCGGGGATAGGTACTTTCAAGGCTTGAAAGGTAAGTGTTGTAACAATGCTTGTTATATTGCGTCCCAAGCATTGATAGCTATCATAACAAGCATTGTTATTTGATTTCTCAGCTGTTAATAGTTGATTTATCAGGTATTAACGGCTGTCGCGTTGGATATTAATACTTGTCAACTCAGTTGTTAATGCCTGACACGCCGATGTGGAAAAGATTAATGTGTTGCTATAATTTAATTTTAAAACTAATATTCATATGAAGTATTATTTTATTTTTTTGTTTCAGCTTATTGTGCTTTCTTCCTATGGACAGGAGAATAAGGAAGCTGAGATAGATTCACTGGAATCGGAAATGATGAATTTCTTTCAAGCAACGTTGGAAAGGAATTATGGTCGAAAAGATGCTCTTGACTTATTGGTAAAGGGCTTGGAACGATATCACTTCAACTATCTGTTGGATGTAGACAAAGCTCGGCTGAAACAGATTAATGAAAAACTATATGTGGGCGGTTTACTTTATTCCTACTTTGTTGATGGAGCTATTCTGAATGATTCTTGCACGCTGTTTGTTCCGGATGGTGTTTCTCCGTCAGAATATTGTCAGTCTGATGTTTATCAACAAGCATCCAAGAATCAGCAGGAGCATGGTGGTTCTCTTAGCCTTGTTGCCGATTCACTACAATATGCGTATATGAAAGCTCAGGTTGAGTCTATAATTTTGCCGTTTAAGAAACGGTTGGATGGCTTTACATATTGGCAAAGAGAATTGGAACCGGCTATTCATCCGGCCTTGAAAGCGTATCTCAAAATTGAAGATGCGATAGGAGGGGTTTCTTCGGTTATGATATTTTGGGAAATTGCCAGGAACACGGATCATTTTTGCAGTGATTTTAAAACAGATCGTGATGTGCGAATGTTCCTGACGCTTTATTTCTGGAAATATTTGTGTTATTTTGCAAATATAGATTTTTATACCGGTCAGGATAAAACTGAAGAGATTCTGAAAGGGGAGGCTGATTAGTTTGGAAATCTGATTATAAGTTTTTAAAAAAAGAACCATTAATGTTATGAAATTGAGAATTGTACATTTGTTATTATTGCAGTCCGTAATGCTTCTTCTATCCTGTTCCAATCAGAGCCGGAAGAATATGGATGCATCGACAGAACCAGCTGACGTACAGGCGAATGTGTCGGACAGCAGTAGAATCGAACAAGAAGCCATCGGCATGATTGAAGACTTTTATGAGGCTTATGCTGCCAGTTTCATGTCCACCGGTAAAGAAGCTCTCGCACTTGGGGATTCAATTAAGCAAAAGTTTCTGACCAAGGAGCTGATAGAGAAAGTTGATAGGCTGATAGAGGCGACAGATGCCGATCCGATCATTCGTGCGCAAGATTTAGGTGAAAATGAAATGAAAACATTGTCGGTGAAACATCTGAATGATAATTGGTATGAGGTTAACTATACTTCGGCTAAAGGCAGCCAGTATGAACGTGCCGTAAGTATCCCGGTCAGAGTGGTTAACGTTGACGGACAATATCAGATTGATGATATAACTCCGGAAAACTGATCGCATCATTAAGTGGTATGAAAAAAGACAAACAGCATCTTTTACGCTAGGCAAAAGGGCTGTTTGTCTATATTCAACGAGGAAAAGAGTATTCGTTTTATTTCTGTTCTTTGACTTTCTCCATCAGTAGTTTCATGTAGTAACCACCCACTACGGAACGTGCCTTGAAATTCATCATCTTCGCTGTGTTCGTATCATGCCAGTCGCTGATAGGCACACGGGAAGTTGTTTCGTTCGCATAAGTATAGAGCGGGTCGATGAACTTCTGGAACGTAGCATCATCCGGAGACATACAGGCAGTCCAAATGATCCAGTCGGATTTGGTATATTGTGCACGGGAATCCAGTAGCAAACCATATTTATTTTGCTTGGTCAGGTAGAAAGGAATTTCCGTATCGAATACTTTCTGCGGGAAAATGTTCATGTTAAATACTTTGTCCCATATCAGATTGTATTTCTGACTCCACGTTCCCGGTTTGTCAAATGCCAGTTTGTAGTGATCGCCGTCAAATGCCATCTTCTCCCATTCTATCGCCAGTCTTTTGGCGGTTTCGATGTATTTGTTCGCGGTCGTTTCTTTGCCCAGCATACGTGCCATTTCTCCGTATCCGGCGATTGCCATGATCGCTTTGGCGGAAAGATTGGCGTTGTGTGCCAAATGTCCGGCAAAGTCGTCCGTACAAAGCTGGTTTTCAGGGTCCAGACCGTTCTCAATCAGATAGTTTGCCCAGGTTGATAATGTTTCCCAGTATTTGGAAGCATAGTTGGCATTGCCTTCCATCATAGAGATGGCTGTAGTTACCAGAATCATGTTTCCGGCTTCTTCGATAGGCATATCTTCGCCATAAAGCTGTCCGTTGGCTATCGGATAAGTACCTAAGTCATGAGCGGGGTAAGGCTTGTTCCAGCGTCCGCTTTCGCTGTAATAGAAGATAGAGTTGAGCATTCCCTTCATCAGTTCCGTATTATAAATAAGGTATAGCGGAGCGGATGGGTAAGTCAAGTCTACTGTGTTGATACAGCCGTTACTGTGATTCTCTTTGGATAAGAAAAGCAGGTTGCCTTCCTTGTCGGTAAGGAGTTTATGGGCGGTAATGGAGTGGCGGTAAGTCAATGCGAGTAATTCGGCATATTTCCTGCCTCCGGCTTTTTCCGCATCAGCCATCAGTTGCTGGTCGAAAGCACGGCAACGTTCCATCAATGAGGGGTAAGAAGCCTGCGCACGTTCGAAAGCATCAAAGATGCTGACTTGACCGTTGTGTTTCCAGTATGCCATGCGGCGTTCGTAGAAATATTCGATAGAGTAGATATCGTCGTAGCCTAACATCACATATCCGCTTTTCCCTTGATTGTCTACCTTGCCTAAGTTTTCGGTGTAAGCCATGGCGGGCATGTCGCTTTCGCTGCGGGTAATGAAATCCTGAGAGTTGGGCAATAGTTTGCCGTTGGTGATGAAGGCTTGCTTCATGTCATAGTAGTTACCTATGCTTAAGTCCTTGTTGGGTGCGCTGTTGCTTCCCAGATAAGCATATCCCCAGTCGATGCGTACACCGTCTCCTTTACGTTTTACGTAAGGCTGGTCGATGGTACCTGCCTTGAGGTAATCCATTCCGTTTTTGCTGACCTTTTCTGAGATGGTCGGCTGTGACGGTTCGTGTACGGCAAGTTGCGGGGTTGTTTCGATATACACTTGCACATCATGTTGTTTCTTGTCGAGTGAACGTACCCGATAGGAGATGTAGTTGATAGGAATCGAGATAAGATCAAGATCTTCCATCAGCAGAGGTGCTGTGAATACGAGGTCCAGTTCTACCGGACCGCAGGTGAATGTATAGTAGGTCTGTGTCGGTAATACATCGACAGACTTCTGGATAGCAGCTTCCTTGAAGTTGCTGAGCTGTTTGTTTTCACGGAACAGTCCGAAATCAACGTATGCTCCGCCGGTTGTGTTGTGACAGTGTGCTGCAATAATGTTTGTTCCTTTACGGAGCTTGGCTTTAGCTGATGCGGATAGTTCGATGGTAACATCGTCATTCCAGGAATAGTCGGTTGCCACCAGTTTTTCTCCGTTCAGATAGAGTTCGAATACATCGTCATGTGAATAACGAAGGTAGATAATGTCGTTTGTCAGGTCTTGATCGAGGTTGAAACTACGGCGTACCCAGATGTCTTCGGTGTTCCACTCTGTGCCGATGCGTTTCATGTCTTTGGTACCGAAAGCGGCTTTGCCCTTGGTCCATCCGGAATCATCGAACTGGGGCTGTATCCAGCTGGCTGCCGGTTGGCTCATGGTGAACTTTGCTTCCCAGCGTTCGGTGTTAGTCATCGGAAGGATTGTTTCGAGGTTTAGCTTGTCCTTGCCCATGAAACGATATACTTTCCCGTCTACCCGGAGTGCGCCCAGTAAAGGATGGGTGGCGGCTGTCCAGTGTTCGGTGTTCCCTTCGTTCAGTTCGTTGTAGGGAGACCAGATAGCAAGATAAGTGTCGGAAGTGATCAGAGGTACGGACGGTGCACGCAAAGCGATATCCTGACTCGTTTTAAACAGGTCAGTTGCCTGCACATTGCATGCGAGGCAAACTGACATGATTGTAGAGAATAGTTTATTCATTAATATGAAACTTTTATTTATTTAGCGAGTTACAAATTTTCTGGTTGATGGCTTTGATTTTAGGCTCGTCTACTTTAATAACTTTCCGGTCGTAAGTAACCAGACCGTTCACTTCTTCTTCCACATCTGTGATTTGTGTGTATACGGCAGCCGAGAAGCCTTTCTCGATCAGTTCCAATAAATGGTCTGCATATTTTATGTATTCATTAGTCACTTCTTCCGGCGTGTTGAACTTCACGTAGCCCCAGTTCTTGTCTGCCAGCCACAGATGTCCTTTCAGTGCCATACCTATACCGCCATATTCGCCCAGTACGGTAGCGCGTATCGGATCGTAGAGATAGAGGTTCGGTCCGGGATAGTTATGAAGGTCGAGAATATCTCCGCACGTGTAGTGGTTACCTCCACTGGCAGGGTTTACCAGACGGCTGGGGTCGTATTCTTTCGTCCATTTAGTGATTTCAGGAGTCTTGAATTGTCCCCATGCTTCGTTGAAAGGTACCCATACGCCGATGCTCGGATAAGAATACAGGTAGTCGATAATTTCTTTCCATTCTTTGCGATAGTTAGCTTCTGATGCTGCGGAGCGGATGGCGTCTGCGCCGTCATAGTACTTGTGCATCTGCCATTCGGCAGGACCGCGACCTCCGTTCGGCATATCTTGCCATACGATCAGTCCGAGTTGGTCGCAATAAGTATACCAGCGTGCCGGTTCTACTTTTACGTGCTTGCGCACCATGTTGTAGCCGAAATCTTTGATCTTCTTCAAGTCATATACCAATGCTTCGTCTGTTGGCGCTGTGTATAAGCCGTCCGGCCACCAACCCTGGTCGAGCGGACCAAACTGGAAAT
The DNA here is from genome assembly GCA_019412825.1 of Bacteroides thetaiotaomicron. GTDB lineage: Bacteria > Bacteroidota > Bacteroidia > Bacteroidales > Bacteroidaceae > Bacteroides > Bacteroides thetaiotaomicron_A. The sequence goes on from DXOL01000017.1 coordinate 22,411, forward strand.
AGTCTTTGTTGTTGAGTTGCAGGCGTGTAATACCATTCTTGTCTTTATGAGTTGAGAATTTGCGGAGAGCGGTGTAACTCTTCACTTGGTCTACAGCTTTGCCGTCTTTATAAAGAGTGACTTCCATATTATAAAGTGAAGGAGACTCGGGTGTCCATAATTTAACGTCTTCCGGCATTGTTAATTCTACCGGTACGCCATTGAGCGCTGCTCCTTTGGCTACGAGGTTTTTGCCGTCGAATACTTTCACTTCCACTTTGTCTGGAGAGCATACGTTGGTGGCTACTTCCACTTTGACAGTCTTCTTGTCGATATCCGGAGTTGTTTTCAGTTGGGCGATATGCTGGGCAGCTACCGGTTCCAGCCATACAGTCTGCCAGATACCTGTGACTGGTGTATACCAGATACCTTCCGGTCTTTCTACTTGTTTTCCTCTCGGCTGTTCGCCACGGTCAGAGGGGTCCCACACTTTCACAACCAGCTGGTTATTGCCTTTATTCAATGCGGAAGTAATATCAAAGTAGAATGGAGTGAAGCCTCCTGTATGTTGTCCTACTTTTACGTCATTTACCCATACATCGGCTTTCCAGTCCACAGCTCCGAAGTGCAGTAATATTTGTTTGCCTTTCCAGGCTGACGGTACATCAAAAGTACGCTGATACCATAATTCCTGATGCTCGTTAATGGTTTTACCTACTCCTGACAGGGAAGATTCGACTGCAAAAGGTACTAAAATCTCTCCTTGGTAATTGTTTGGTGCCGGTTCTCCTTTTTTAGTAATCGCATAATTCCAGCTACCATTCAGATTCTTCCAATCCTGGCGTTCCATAATGGGGCGTGGGTATTCCGGTAATACGTTTTTAGGATTCAACTGCTCACCCCACGGAGTCTTTATCTTATCACCGGCGGGCTTCCATTGAGCGAATGTCGGGCTACAAAGAGCCAATGCGAATAGCACTGCTAGAAAATTCTTTTTCATGGTAATTATCTTTATATGTATTAAATAGAAGAATTAATATTCATAAAAGGAATATTGCAAAGAAAAGCCAATCAGAGAAGAATAAAGGAAATTTGCTGTTCAATAAATGATAAATGCTCGTCATTTTATAGTGAATGACAGTTTTTTATGCGATAATGGTTATTTTTTGTCCTTAATTGAATAATAAGTAGCTTATATTACCGGAGATAATTATGACTTTTGGAGGGAGAACAATCGTATGTTTCCGCGGATAGTCGTAAATAAACTGAAAAACAACTATAATAAACTTTATCAATGAGAATCCTTTTTTTATTAGTAGTATTGTCGGTTACTTCTGCCCTACAGTCGCAGGTAGTCATTAAAGAGAATGCTATTCAGAGTAAGTATGCTTTTCCCTTGGTTACTTCGAAAGCGAAAGCTGTAGTAGTTTATGATACTGATGACTATTTGGTGGTACGTAAGACTGCGGAGCTTTTTGTTTCGGACGTCGAATCAGTGACCGGACAACAATTACGGTTGACGGACAAACTGAAAGGCGACAAAGAGATTATTATTGTGGGTACAGTTGAGAAAAATCGGCTGATCCGCCAGTTAGCTGAGAAGGGCAAGCTAGATATCTCTTCTTTGGAAGGGGCATGGGAACGATTTCTGATTCAGACGGTTTCCCGTCCATTCCCCGGAGTCAGCAAAGCGCTGGTAGTAGCGGGGAGCGACAGGCGGGGAGCTGCGTACGGACTTTTTTCGCTTTCGGAAATGATGGGAGTGTCTCCTTGGTACTGGTGGGCTGATGTTCCGGTGAAGAAACATAAGACGCTTTATGTCGATGCCCCCGCCACTTTGTCCAAGACTCCTTCGGTGAAGTACAGAGGAATTTTCTTAAATGACGAAGACTGGGGACTGAAACCTTGGGCTGCCAAGACATTCGAGAAAGAAAGAGGAAATATCGGTCCTCGTACCTATGCCAAAATATGCGAGCTGTTGCTGCGACTGAAAGCTAATCATCTGGCACCGGCCATGCACCCCGTTTCTACCGCATTTTATAAGATACCGGAAAATAAACTGGTAGCTGATACCTTTGCCATTGTTATGGGGTCCAGTCACTGCGAACCGTTATTGCTGAACACTGCCAGCGAATGGGACAGCAAGACGATGGGACCATGGGATTATAACAAGAACAAAGATAAGATCAACGAGGTATTGAGTAATCGTGTGAAGGAAAACTGTGCGTATGAAAATGTATATACGCTGGCTTTAAGAGGCTTGCATGATGCAGCTATGGGTGGCGGAGATGTGCCGATGCGGGAAAAGGTTAAGATGCTGGAAAGTGCACTGAATGCTCAGAGAGAGATCATTGCCCGGCATATCGACAAACCTGTTGAAACAATCCCACAGGCATTTACGCCTTATAAGGAAGTGCTGGAAATCTATTCGAACGGACTGGAATTGCCGGATGATGTTACAATTATCTGGGCGGATGATAATTTCGGTTATATGAAACGTCTGAGTGGTCCGCAGGAGCAAAAGCGCTCCGGACGTGCAGGCGTTTACTATCATATATCTTATTTGGGTGTTCCTCATAGCTATTTGTGGTATAGTACTACCCCTCCGGCATTGATGTATGAAGAACTTCGCAAGGCGTATGATACCACTGCCGATCGTGTCTGGCTGGCGAATTGCGGAGACTTGAAAGGGGCTGAAACACAAATCTCCCTTTTCCTTGATATGGCTTATGATATAGACAGCTTCAATGCGGATAATGTCGCCACTTATCCGGCACGTTGGCTGGCAAAGATGTTTGGTGAGGAGTACTACGATACATTGGAAGATATAACTTGTTCTCATATAAATTTGGCTTTTTCCAGAAAGCCGGAGTACATGGGCTGGGGATATTGGAATAACTATTGGGGAGGCGGAGAGAAACGTACGGATACGGAGTTCTCTTTTGCTAACTATAATGAAGCGGAAAGACGCTTGACTGAGTATAGCCGTATTGGGAAAAAAACGGAGGATTTGTTAGCTTCATTGGACGAAAAGAGTAAACCGGCTTTCTATCAATTATTATACTATCCGGTGAAAGGGGCCGAACTGATGAATCATATGACCATCAAAGGACAGTTTTACCGTCAGTATGTCCGTCAGCAACGTGCTGCCGCCAATCGGCTTAAGGCTCAGGTGAAGTGCTATCATGATAGTCTCGAAATCATAACCGATGGATACAACTCTCTGCTGGATGGAAAATGGAAGCACATGATGTCTTTAAAACAGAACTATGATGGTACGAGTTCCTATTTCATGATCCCATTGATGGAAGAGGAATACACACCTGTTGGCTTTCCTAAGCTGGGGCTTCAGGCAGAAAGCGAAAATTTGGATAAAGGAGGAATGAGTTTTCATACATTGCCCGCCTACAGCACTTATTCACGTAAAAGTCATTGGATAGATATATATAATCAGGGGACCGGAGAGCTAAGCTGGAGTATCACGCCTTCGGAAGACTGGATCCTGATTTCTCAGAAAAGTGGTAAGACGTCTGCGGAAAACCGTATCCATATATCTGTTGACTGGGATAAAGTGCCGGTAGGAGAAAAGGTGAAAGGACAAATTGATATAACTTCCGGTAGTCAGAAGGAGAGTGTACTGGTTTCAGTATTCAATCCGGAGTCTCCTGCACGTACAGAAGTACAAGGATTGTATGTAGAGGAGAATGGTTACATTTCTATTCCGGCAGCCGACTTCCACCGGAAGTTTGAGAGTAATGATATTCGGATGAGTATCCTTCCGGGACTTGGTTTTGAGGGTCGCTCTTTGCAGTTGGGGAATCCGACAGCTCCCTTGCAAATGTATCGTGCAGGTGATGTCCCCAGGGTGGAATATGATTTCTATACATTTAATGCCGGGATTTATGATGTATATACGTATGTTTTGCCGACATTTCCCTTGCATGCTGAGCGGGACTACAAATTGCCGGAACATACTAACTCGGATACAAAGTATAGTGTCCGTATAGATGATGGTTCCATTTCTACTCCTTCTACTTCAGCTATCGAATATTCTCAAATCTGGTATGATAGCGTATTGAAGAATTGCAGAGTGAATAAGTCTACTTTGTATGTAAAGAAGCCCGGTAAGCACACTTTGCAGATACGCTGTGGTGATCCGGGCGTCGTTATTCAAAAGATTGTCATTGACTTGGGAGGAATGAAGCGTTCTTATCTCGGCCCTCAGAGTACAATCTGTAATTAGTTCTGTTTTTTATGAATAGGGGAACCGGATGGCCTTGCCATTGGTTCCTCTTCTTTTTGAGGGGTTCCCAGCACGGGCATTCCGTCTTTGTCCCAGTCTATCTTCTGTAAACGGGGAGAACGGGAATCGGATGCGCCAGGAGCGTCATTCGGTATCTGGCGGGCATGATATAGCATATACCATTCTTTCCCATCCGGAGACGGAGTGAAAGATATTCCGCCGGGACCGTATACATTGTTTTCTGGGTCTTGCTGTAGTACCGGAACCGGAGACTTCTTCCAGGAAGCCGGATCGAGTAAGTTGGCTTTTGCGTCTGCAGTCAGTAATCCGACACAATAATAAGGAGTCCAGCTACCACTGGCTGAATAGAAGATGCATGCTTTGTCTTTATTCTTTGATTCAAAATATTGGGGTGCTTCGTTTACATGTATCGGATAGGCTGTTTTGCTGCCATCCGGATTTACCCATTGGCATTCCCATTCGTATTCAGGTTTGGAGATGAGAATCCTGTCAGAAGATAGTGTCCATGGATTTTCCATAGTAGCGATGTAGATACATTGGGTTTCACTGTCTATCCTTCGTTTTTGCCAGCCGCACCATATCATATAGCGTTGGCCATCATGTTCAAAGGTGCTGGCATGGATTGCCCAGTTGTTGTCTTTATCTGTCTGTATGCGCCCTTTCATCACAAATGTTCCTTCCATGGGGTTGGCGGCTTCATTCTCGACAACATAAATCTGGTGATTATCCATATTGCCGTCGTCTGCGGCAAAGTAAATATACCATTTGTTGTTTATACGATGAATTTCGGGTGCCCACAGATGATAGGAGTTGCTGGGATCGGTGGGTATCCATACATCTTTTTGAGTAGCATGTGAGAGGTCTGCTATATCATCGGTTTCCCAAAGTATGACTCTGTTTTCTGAGCCTTGTGTATAATAATATTTGCCTTCATGAAAAATAGCCCATGGCTCTGCTCCACGTTCAAGTAACGGGTTTGTATAGGTATCTCCAGAGGCTACAGTTTCTTTTTCTGTTGTAGCCTTCTTATGCTGGCAAGAGACACCGATTAATAAGATAATGGATAATAAAAACAATCTGCTTCTCATGGTACTTCTCATTTGATAATGACAATGCAAAGTAAGCATAAAATATTGATAAATCATGCAAATGGAAGTAGAATGGTCAGTTTTTGTTGTTAAATGAACTGTAATTTCTGAAACTTTTCTTTGTTTTTTCTCATCTTTGCGAAGTGAACTTTTAAATAAATAATATATGAAACTTAGACATCTTTTTCTTTTCTGTGTAATTTGCTGTTCTGTATCTATATTTGCCCAAAACAAAAGTAAGCTTCCGAAAACGAGTGGTAATCCTATTTTCCCTGGTTGGTATGCCGATCCGGAGGGGATTGTGTTTGGAGATGAATACTGGATTTATCCTACCTATTCTGCCGCTTATGATGATCAGATATTCATGGATGCTTTCTCATCAAAAGATCTGGTGAACTGGACCAAGCATCCGAGAATACTGGAAAAAGAAAATATCAGTTGGCTTCGTCGTGCTTTGTGGGCACCGGCTGTCATACATGCGAACGATAAGTACTACATTTTTTTCGGAGCCAATGATATCCAAAATAATAATGAGTTAGGCGGAATTGGCGTTGCTGTAGCAGACAATCCTGCTGGACCTTTTAAAGATGCGTTGGGAAAACCGTTGATTGATAAGATAGTAAATGGTGCTCAGCCGATTGATCAGTTTGTATTTAAGGATGATGATGGACAATATTATATGTATTATGGTGGTTGGGGACATTGTAATATGGTGAAGATGGCACCGGATTTATTGAGTATTGTACCTTTTGAGGATGGTACTATCTATAAGGAAGTGACTCCCCAAAATTATGTGGAAGGGCCGTTTATGCTGAAACATAATGGAAAATATTATTTTATGTGGTCGGAAGGTGGCTGGGGAGGTCCGGATTATAGTGTAGCCTATGCCATTGCGGATTCACCGTTCGGTCCGTTTGAAAGAGTCGGAAAAATTCTGCAGCAAGATACTAATATAGCAACCGGTGCTGGTCACCATTCGGTAGTTAAAGGTCCCGGAGCAGATGAATGGTATATCATTTATCACCGTCGTCCGTTGGGAGAAACTGCAGCGAACAGCCGTGCAACTTGTATAGATCGTATGTACTTTAATAAAGACGGAAAAATAGAGCCTGTCCGTATGACTTTTGAAGGAGTAGGAGCTAACCCTTTGGCAACACCTGTTCATGCTAAAACATATGCTAATCCTGTAATAAACTTTAGTTTGCCCGATCCTACTATTATAAAAGGAGACGATGAATATTACTATCTATACGCAACTGAAAGTATTAAAAATGTGCCTATTCATCGGTCAAGAGACTTGGTGAACTGGCATTATGTAGGTACTGCTTTTACAGATGCTACCCGTCCAAACTTCGAACCTAAAGGGAGAATATGGGCACCGGATATTAATAAAATCGGTGATAAATACGTAATGTATTATTCTATGTCCACCTGGGGAGGTGAGTGGACGTGTGGTATTGGTATTGCTACTGCTGATAAACCGGAAGGGCCATTTACTGATTTGGGTAAGTTATTCCGGAGCAATGAAATCAATATACAGAATTGCATTGATCCTTTTTATATTGAAGATAATGGAAAGAAATACCTTTTTTGGGGGAGCTTCCACGGAATATATGGTACGGAACTGACAGATGATGGTCTCTCTTTGAAGAAAGGTGCTCCAATAGAGCAAATAGCCGGTACTGCTTATGAAGGTACGTATATTCATAAACGGGATGGTTATTATTATTTGTTTGCTTCCATCGGCCGCTGCTGTGAAGGTTTGAAGAGCACATATACTACAGTTGTGGGGCGTTCGAAGAATCTGTTCGGCCCTTATGTTGACAAGAAAGGGCGTTCAATGTCAGATAATCATCATGAGATATTGATTCAGAAGAATAAAGCATTTGTCGGTCCGGGGCATAATTCTGAACTGGTGACAGATAAGAAAGGAAACGATTGGATGTTCTATCATGCGGTCAGTGTTGCTAATCCGGAGGGCCGTGTATTGATGATGGATCGTGTGCAGTGGAAAGGTGGCTGGCCGTTTGTGAAAGGCGCTGTACCTTCCTTGGAGACTGCTGCTCCGGACTTCAGATAAGTTTTTTCATATGGCTATTCATTTCTTTACAATGAAAAATGAGCATATAAAATGTAGTTGAAGTTTAAACAAATAAATTTTATCCAGACACTTTATCCAGAATAGAAAAAGTATTGGGGAAATTGCAAAGAGAAAACTATTTATCTATAGGAAATGATGGCTTTTCTCTTTGCAATTAACTTTTTCTATAAAGGTGGGCTTTTTTTTGATTTATTGTTTTATTTTTGTCCTTGTAAACTCATAAACTTGTTATAGATGGCCTCAGATATACACACTCTCTCTGATTCTCTTTTATGGAAGAGGTTTCTCGAAGGAGATTCGAGTGCGTATTCTCAAATATATAATCAGACTGTACAAGAGCTGTTCCGATATGGTTTACTGTATACTTCGGACAGGGAGTTGGTCAAAGATTGTATTCATGATGTGTTTGTGAAGATTTACACCAACCGTGCCAAATTAACCCCTACTGATAACATTATAGCTTATTTGATGGTGGCACTGAAAAATACACTCTTTAATGCGTTAAAGAAAACATCTGATTCTTTTTCATTGGACGAAGCTGATGAGAAAGAAGACCAGTCCGAAGAGCATTTTTCTACTCCGGAAACTATTTATATAAATAAGGAACAAGAGAAGAATACTCATATGAAGGTGCATGCTATGATGTCCTCCTTAACCACCAGGCAACGTGAAATTGTTTATTATCGGTATATTAAGGATATGAGTATTGATGAAATTAGTAAAATCACGGACATGAATTATCAGTCTGTATCTAACTCTATCCAGCGGGCTTTGGGGCGTGTACGGAATCTATTCAAGCGAGAATAGGAGAGAAGAATATTCAGCTTTTTCCTGCCCATCAAAAAAATATCGAAAATAGTTTGAGAAAAGTGAGTATAAAATCAAAGTAGAACTGTTATCCTAATGTAAAGACAATAAAAATGATTAATTCAGAACTGAAACATACTGATTTTTCTAGATATACTTTTGAAGAATTCCTTCAAAATGATTTTTTTATTTCTTCTGTTAAATATCCAACAGAAGAGATACAAGAGTTTTGGGATCGTTTTGAGAAATCTACTCCTTCTAATATAGATGATTATTTTGCGGCAAGAGAATATATAGAAACGATTTCTACTTCAGAAGGTGATTTGCTTTCGGATCAGGAACTGGGAGAGTTGTGGGCTGATATCCAGACAACAAATATTAAAAATGATAAGATTAAACATAAAAACTTTTTTCTGATAGGGTTGACTGCCGCAGCCAGTGTAGCTATTTTGGTTGGTAGTTTCTTTTTATTAAAGAATTATCAGGCGGTTTTGGCTCCTGATATTGCGACATTTGCAGTTCAGACTAAGACCGAATTACCGGCTACAGAGGAAACATTGTTGATTCTGGCAGAAGATAAAGTCGTAAGTCTGAAAGAAAAAGAGACTACAATTACCTATGATTCTGTAGCAATTAAAGCTAACGAAGAAAATATATCCAAAAAAGAACTGGCGGTTTATAATCAGTTGGTTATCCCACGTGGAAAGCGTTCTGTACTGACATTTTCTGATGGCTCTAAAGTATGGGTGAATGCAGGTACCAGAGTCATTTATCCTACAGAATTTGAAAAGGATAAACGCGAAATCTATGTTGACGGAGAAATCTATATTGAAGTAGCTAGAGATGAAGAACGTCCTTTTTATGTACGTACTAAAGATATGAACGTTAGGGTGCTGGGTACTAAATTCAATGTGACAGCTTATGAATCTGAGCCAATTCGCAGTGTGGTGCTGGCTCAAGGGTGTGTGCAGGTTGAGACGACGCAAACCCCAAAAGCTATTTTAGCTCCTAACCAGATGTTCAGTTCTGTAGAAGGGAAGGAAAATATTTCACAGGTAGATGTGGAACAAATGATTTCATGGGTAAATGGTCTCTATTGTTTCAATAGTGCCGATTTGGGAATTGTATTGAAACGTCTGTCCACTTACTATGGAATAAATGTCGAATTTGACTCAGCGCTAAGTAAGATAAAATGTTCCGGAAAAATTGATTTGAAAGACAACTTTGAGACAGTAATTAATGGATTAACCTTTGTAGCACCAATATCTTATGCCTATGATGGACAGTATAAAACTTATCGGGTCGTGAAAAAATAGACACAGAAAAATATAGTAATTAATAAAATAAATCTCAAGAATTTATGGCGATTTTTATAAAGAGTGGATAATACTGCTGTATTATCCAGATGGGGCTCATATGCCTGTAAGTGTTAAGTTATAAAATAATAATATTATGAGAAATTTGGACATTGTTAATATGAAAAATTCAATTAAGGGAAGAAAGAGCAAAATACTCAAGCTATTTCTTTGCTTCTTACTTTTGGGAGTAAGTTATTCTTTCGCTAATAACAATAATTATTCCCAGCTCAAAACTCTCTCGGTGAACGTGAACAATAAGACGTTGAGAGAAGTCTTTCAAACAATAGAGAAAACCAGCCAGTTTGTCTTTTTCTATTTGGATGATGCAATAAATCTGGATCGTAAGGTATCCATTGATAGCAAAGACAAGAAGATAGACGAAATCCTTACTGAACTCTTTGAAGGTACGTCCTGTACTTATAGAATCTCTGACAGACAAGTTTTTATCTCAGGAAAGTCAGCTGCCGTTTCTGCCGCGCAACAACAGAATGCTCGAAAAATCACAGGTCGTGTAACGGACACCAAAGGAGAGCCACTTATTGGTGTGAATGTTACTGTGGATGGAGATACCAATGGTTCAATAACCAATATGGATGGGTTATTTGAATTGCGTGTCAGCAAGAAGAATGCTGTTCTTAAGTTTACTTATATCGGATTTAAACCTTCGGAGGTAAGAATAAACTCATCTACAAATATCTATGATGTTGTACTGGAAGAACAGGTAAACGAACTGGAAGAAACTGTGATTGTCGGTTACGGTACACAACGTAAAATCAGTAATATCGGTGCACAATCCAGTATGAAGCTGGAAGATATAAAAACTCCTTCGGCTAGTTTGACTACCACCTTGGCCGGTCGTCTGGCTGGTGTAGTTGCTGTACAACGTACAGGTGAGCCTGGAAAAGATGCAGCAGATATCTGGATTCGTGGTATTGCTACTCCCAATACGGCTACTCCCTTGATTTTGGTGGACGGAGTAGAACGTGCATTCAACGATATTGATCCTGAAGATATCGAATCATTGACTACTTTGAAAGATGCATCAGCAACTGCTGTTTATGGTGTACGTGGTGCGAATGGTGTAATCATAATCAAAACAAAGCCGGGTAAAATAGGTAAACCGACAATTAGTGCTGATTATTATGAATCATTTACCCGTTTCACTAAAATGGTGGATTTGACAGATGGTGTCTCTTATATGAAGGCGGCTAATGAAGCGTTAAGAAATGATGGACTGGCAACTAAATTTACAGATTCACAAATCCAGAATACAATCTTAGGTAAAGACCAGTATCTGTATCCGAATGTGGACTGGCTGAATGAGATATTTAATGATTGGGGACACAATCGTCGTGTTAACGTGAATGTACGTGGTGGTAGTGAGAAAGTTTCATACTACGCTTCGGTCAGCTACTTCAATGAGACTGGTATGACAGTGACAGATAAGAGCATCAATACCTTTGATTCAAAGATGAAGTATAGCCGCTATAACTTTACTACCAATCTGAGTATCGATGTGACTCCGACAACTAAAGTGGAAATTGGTGCTCAGGGTTATCTGGGTGAAGGTAATTATCCGGCCATATCTTCCAAAGATTTGTATAATGCTGCTATGTCCATTTCTCCGGTAGAATATCCGAAAATGTTCTTTATTAACGGTGAGGCATATATTCCGGGGCGTTCCACCAATAACAACTTCAACAACCCTTATTCACAAGCTACACGTCGTGGATATGATAATCTGACCAAGAATCAGATTTATTCTAATTTACGCATTACGCAAGACCTGGATATGCTTACTAAGGGATTGAAATTGACAGCTATGTACGCATTCGATGTATATAATGAAATACATGTTCATCAGGATCGTGCAGAGTCTACTTATTATTTCTTGGATACGAATGTTCCTTATGACTTGGACGGACAGCCGATTCTGCAAAGAATCTATACGGGCACCAATGTCTTGAGTTATAAGCAGGAAACGAGTGGTAATAAGAAAACATATCTGGAAGCTTCTTTAAATTACGACCGCGCATTTGGCGATCATCGTGTAAGCGGATTATTCCTCTTTAATCAGCAACAGAAACTTCTTTATCCCAAAGGAACACTGGAAGATGCCATCCCTTATCGTATGATGGGTATTGCCGGACGTGCTACTTATTCATGGAAAGACCGCTATTTTGCAGAGTTCAATATTGGTTATAATGGTGCGGAGAACTTCTCTCCTAAAAATCGTTATGGTACTTTCCCTGCGTATGGTGTTGGTTGGGTGATTTCAAATGAAAAGTTCTGGGAACCGCTGTCAAAGGTAGTATCATTCCTGAAGATCCGCTATACGGACGGTAAAGTCGGTAATAGTGATGTTTCCGACCGTCGTTTCATGTATTTGAATCAGATGAAAGAAAATGGAGACTATGGTTATAAACTGGGACCTAACGGGACGAAATATTCAGGATATGAAACATTGAATATGGCTGTGGACTTGATTTGGGAAGAAGCACGCAAACAAGACTTAGGTATTGACTTGAAACTGTTTAATGATGATCTTTCAATAATCTTCGATATCTTCAAAGAGCGCCGTGAAAATATCTTGTTAAAACGTGAAAACTCTATTCCGTCATTCTTAGGATATAATACATCTGCTCCTTATGGAAATATTGGTATTGTTGAAAATAAAGGTTTCGATGCTACAGTAGAATACAATAAAAGATTTAATAAAGACTGGACGCTTGCTATTCGCGGTAATATTACCTATAATAAGGATAAATGGATTGAAGGTGAATTACCGGAACAACGCTATGATTGGATGAATCAATATGGACAGAATATTCTAGGAAAAAAAGGATATATCGCAGAAGGTTTGTTTACACAGGCTGAAATTGATGATATGGCACGTTGGGAGTCTTTGTCCCAGGCAAATAAAGCTACTACTCCGAAGCCGTTTGCTTCTCAGTTTGGTACGGTAAAAGCGGGTGATATCAAGTATAAAGACCTTAATAATGATGGTCAGATTGACGCTTATGATAAAACTTATATCTGCCGTGGTGATGTACCTACTATGGTATACGGTTTTGGCTTCACGCTGGGTTGGAAGAACCTTTCATTAGGTATGATGTTTCAGGGTACTCATGATGCAGAACGTATAATGAGCGGTAGCAGTATTCAACCGTTTAACGGCGGTGGCGGTTCCGGTAATCTGTATAGCAATATTGATGACCGCTGGACTGAAGATAACCCGAATCAGAATGCTTTTTACCCGCGTTTGTCCTATGGAGCTGAAACTTCCAGTAATATTAACAATTTCCAGCCGAGTACATGGTGGGTTCGTGATTTTAGTTTCCTGCGCTTAAAAACAATGCAGATCTCCTATAACTTACCGAAAGACTGGGTGAATAAAGTACGTTTGAAAAATGCGGCAGTCTATGTGATGGGAACAAACTTGTTTACTCTTAGCAAATTCAAATTATGGGATCCGGAGTTGAATACAGATAACGGTGCTTCTTATCCGAATACAACCTCTTATTCTGTAGGCGTTAATTTCACATTCTAAAAACCAATAACAATGAAAAAATATAACTATATACTATTGGGTATGTTATCACTCTTTTTTGTGACAACACTTACTTCCTGTTCAGATTATTTTGATCAAGTGCCCGATGACCGATTATCTTTGGAAGAAATTTTTAAGACCAGAGATGGAGCATTGAAATATCTTTCGAATGTTTATACCTTCTTGCCGGATGAGTTTAATCAGCGCCAGGTACATGAAACCAGCTTGTATCGTACACCGGGACCATGGACCGGAGCGAGTGATGAAACCGAATGGACTTCATCAGGCAATAAAGCCAAACTGATCAATAATAACTCTATTGATGCAACCGAAAACACAATGGTATTGTATCGTTGGAAAAGCTGGTATTCGGGTATTCATGAATCTGCTGTATTTACCAAATATGTAGATCAGGCTCCGCTTACGGCATCGGAAAGAGCACAATGGAAAGCTGAAGCTAAAGCTCTGCGTGCTATTTATTACTTCTATCTGGTTCGTACATATGGTCCTGTGCCTGTTTTGGAAGACGATTATGCTTTGGATACTCCCAGTAATGAATTGCAATTGTCTCGTAGCACTGTAGACAGATGTTTTGATTTTATTGTGTCCGAATTGAAAGAAGCACAGAATGCTGGTCTGCTGGAAGATGCTTCGTCAGATAAAACAACAGGTGTGGGACGTATAGACAAGGCTATAGCCCAGGCATTTATAATTGAAGCATTGACTTATCGTGCCAGCTGGTTGTTTAATGGAGAGTGCACTTATTATGCCGATATGGCAAATCCGGATGGGACGAGATTATTCCCCAGTCAACCGGATGCAGCCACTATCAAGGCTGACTGGCAGAAGGTAGTTACTGAATGTCAAAAATTCTTCGCTGATTATGGCAATCGTTTCCAATTGATGTATACAGATAAATCAGGAAAATCGGTAGCAGGCCCTGATGCTGAGGGATTCAATCCTTATGAGTCTTATCGCCGTGCTATCAGAACGTTATTCTCAGAAATGGGTAATAACAAAGAAATGATTTTTTATCGTATGGATAATGCGGCAGGTACTATGCAGTATGATCGTATGCCCAATAAGTCAGGTAATACAAATGATTACAGAGGTGGCAGCTTGTTGGGAGCTACACAAGAGATGGTTGATGCCTATTTTATGGCCAATGGTATGTCACCTGTTACAGGCTATGCAGCTGATGGTGTCACTCCGATTATCAATGAGGCTTCGGGCTATAAAGAGGACGGCACTTCTTCATCAGACTATAAATCGGCAGATGGTACTCTTTATGCACCGGCTGGAACACGCAATATGTATGTTAACCGCGAACCGCGTTTCTATGCTGATATCACTTTCAGTAATTCTAAATGGTTCTCAGGTACAGAAGGCGATTATACAGTTGACTTCACTTATAGTGGAAACTGTGGTAAGGCTCAGGGTAACAATGACTTTACCAGTACAGGCTATCTGGTACGTAAGAATATGGATTCGGGTGACCGTAATCAAAACTTGGTTTGTGTGTTGCTCCGCTTGACGAATATTTACTTTGATTATATCGAAGCATTAGCATATGTAGATCCAAGTCATGCAGATATTTGGAAATACATGAATCTGATCCGTGAACGTGCAGGTATTCCGGGATATGGTACTGCCAGTTTGCCGAAAGCAACCACTACCAGTGAAATCATGAAACTGATCCAGAAAGAGAAGCGCATTGAGTTAAGCTTTGAGAACTGTCGCTATTTTGATGTGCGTCGTTGGGGACTGACGAATGAGTTCTTTAACAAACCAGTGCATGGTATGAACGTGAACTATGATGGAAATGAGTTCTACAAACGTACAGAAATCACTTCCCGTAATTTTGATCGTCAATACTTCTTTCCGATTCCGCAGAGTGAAATTGATATTGATAAAAATCTGGTTCAAAATGAAGGCTTTTAATTAATTGATTAATAAATCGCAATATATGATGAAACAATATATATTTTCTGCATTATGCTTAGTCTCAGGTGCGTTTTGTTTGTCGTCTTGTAATGATGATAAAGAAGCTAGACCTTATACTCCGGATTACGAGATTGTGCCTGAATATACAAACGCAGATACATGGAAAGCTTATGAGGCATTTAATGAACATCTGTTAGATCAGAATAAGTTTATATATAAAAGTAGCACTGCTGACAAGGCAGCTGTAGACCGTTGGAATGGTGCTGCCGCAATTTGGTGTCAGCCGACTTACTGGGATATGGCAATGAATGCTTATAAGCGTGCAAAGGCTGAGGGTGATACTCAGAAAGAACAAAAATTTAAACAGCTTTGTGATGATCTGTTTGCCGGCAATAAAGCTCATTATGCGAATTTTGATTTTGATGATAATAACGAGAATACCGGCTGGTTTATTTATGATGACATTATGTGGTGGACAGTTACATTGGCACGTGCCTATGAGCTATTCGGAGTTGAGGAATATCTGAGCCTTTCTGAAGAAAGCTTTGGCCGTGTATGGTATGGCTCAGAGAAGGTAGGTGATACCGGCTCTTATGCAGACCCTGAAAAAGGACTGGGAGGTGGTATGTTCTGGCAATGGCAACCTATCAAGAATCCGAATCCTAACGAAGCTGACCACGGTAAGATGGCCTGTATCAACTTTCCGACTGTGGTGGCAGCTCTGACATTATACAACAACGTACCGACCGGAAGGACAGAATCGACAGACTCCCATCCGAGCTATCAAACGAAGGAACAGTATCTGGCTAAAGGTAAAGAAATTTATGCCTGGGCAGTGGAGAACCTCGTTGATGTTACTACCGGACAGGTAGCGGACAGCAGACATGGTAATGGTAATCCTGCATGGAAAGATCATGTATACAATCAGGCTTCATATATTGGCGCTTCGGTGCTGCTTTATAAAGCGACTGGTGAAAAACAGTATCTGGATAATGCAGTAATGGCTGCGGATTATACGATGAATACGATTTCGGGAACATTCGACCTCTTGCCTTTTGAGACAGGTGCTGAGCAAGGTATTTATACTGCGGTCTTTGCGCAATATATCGCAATGCTGGTATATGATTGTGATCAGACGCAATATATACCTTTTGTGAAACGCAACATTAATTACGGCTGGGCTAACAGAGACAAAACGCGTGATATATGCGGAGGCGACTATACCAAGCTACAGGTAGAAGGTGATGCTGTTGAAAGTTATTCGGCCTCGGGTATCCCTGCTCTGATGTTATTGTTTCCAACCGATAAATAAGTATAACCTATAAATGAAAAGAATAATGAATACAAAATATTCTATTAAGAAAGTATGGTACTATCTGCTTTGTATGATAATGACTCTTCAGCTAATAGCTTGTACGGAAGAGACTCACGAGTCATATACTGCAGCACCGGAGGTCGAAGATATCTATATTGACCAGCTGGAAGAACTGATTAATAAGATGAAGGATTTGCAGAAGAACTCGGAATATGGAGAAAAGAAAGGGCAATATCCTACAGAGAGTCGTGCCATCCTGACAGATGCTATCGATGATGCCAATCGTTCAGTTCTGTTGATCAAATATCAGAATCCTGTTCCGTCGGAGCAGGAAAAGCAGCGTTACGTTGCCAGTGCAAAATCTGCAATTGATAAGTTTAAGGGTACTATTCGTACGGAAGATGCTGAAACAACACCTGCAGAACTGTTTGTTGATGGTAAAGGCGGCAATTCATATATTGATTTCGGACGTAGTGAAGAATATGTTAAGTTTGGAGAACAAGGTCATCAATCATTTACCGTAGAGTTGTGGGTAAAGGTTACGGAGCGCGGCAGATGGGATAATTGCCTGTTCCTGTGCTCATACATGTCAGACAGCAGCTGGCGTAATGGCTGGATGATGTACTGGCGTAAAGATGATAATGGTGTTTACCGTACTACTTGGGGTGGATTGAATACGACCAATGGTGACAGGGATCTTTGGGAACCGAAATTCCAGATTTCTGATGATTTGAATAAATGGCAGCATTTTGTAGCAGTATATAGCGATGAAGGTTTGGACGGCAATTCTACATTACGTGCAAAATTATACTTAAATGGTGAGTTGAAGAAAGAAGAAACAGTTTCTCCTACAACGAGAGTTTATCAGTCAGGACATTATTCAGATTACTCAAAACCGATGACTGCATTTGGTCGTTACATGAGAGTGAGCGATGATTTGTATGAAGAAGGATTCTCCGGATATATGAAGAAAATCCGTATCTGGAAAACGGCAAAAGGGGCAGATTATGTAAAGCAGTCTTATGAAGGAACAGCAGAAGTAACCGGAAAAGAAACGGATTTGGCAGCCGGATGGGACTTTACATCTAAACCATCGGGAACAGATAACGAGATTATTGACTTGACTGGTCGTCATACAGCGAAAATTATAGGTACCTATAAGTGGGAACGTATTCTGGAATAATAAAGAGAGAAATAATGAAAGACATGAAACAATTAATTAATAAATGGGGAGAGAGTATGCTCCTTTCTCTTCTGATGGCGCTTTGCCTCACATGGACTTTTACAGCTTGTTCGGATGATAAAGATAATGAATATATATCTGATACGCAACTTAGCATATTAGAGGACAATCGGACTTCTTTGTCATATTTGTTGAAAAACTCTACCTTTGGAACAGCGCCGGGAACTTTTCCGGAAGCCAGCAAGGAGATACTGAATAATGCAATAGCGGAACTGGACCAGTTGATTACCAAGGTAAAGGGCGGTGAGATGTTTGATGAGGCGACCTTTGAGGCTACAATAGCTAAGGTAAATCAGGCAATAGATGAGTTCAAAAACTCTAAATACTATAACCTTTCTCCGGAAGCCCAGAAGTTCATTAGTGATCTGATGGCAAAAGCAGATGAGTTAAGAGAAATGATAGCTAATGAAGCATTGTGGGGAAATCATCAGGGACAATATCCGGTAGAAGGTAAGGCTACACTGGAAAGTGCAGCGGAAGATTTGGAGAGTTTGGCAGACAGAATCAAAACCAGTGCCATCACAGATATGACGCAGGAGATATATGATGATGCCATTGCGGCTGCTGATAAGAAACTGCAAGAAGTGGAAAATTCTGCATGGCCGGAAGATAATCTTGTCTGGAATTTATTTGTGGATGGTAATAAGGGTGGTTACATCGACTTTGGATATAGCGAGGATTTTGTGAAATTTGGTGATGATAATAATCAGAATTTTACGATTGAGCTTTGGATAAATATCAAAGAATTCTGTTCTAAGTCAGGGGAAGACAATAGTACCTTCCTTGCTGCATTTGTTAATTCTCCCCGAAGCGGCTGGCGTGTTCAGTATCGTAAAGTGAATGGTGGCAATGAACACTGGCTGAGAGGTTCTATGGCACATTGGCAGAATGAAGGTCCAAAAGATCCGGAATGGTGGGAGCCGAGAGCCATCGTAAACAATCCCAAAGATAAATGGACACACTTTGCTTTTGCTGTAGCGGATAATGGTGTTCCGGGATTTGATCCACCTCAGGAACATACTAAATCCTGTGTATTTGTGAATGGTTCGCAATCCGGCGAGGTGATTCGTGTAGGTGAGGCTTGGAGAACTTATATTAACAATGGTTGTATTGAAGAGAAAATGCCTATGACTGCCTTCTGCCGTTTGAATACAGATAAAACGACTCGTGAAGAATACTTCTCCGGTTATATCAAATATATGCGTATATGGAAAGGTATCAGAAGTCGCGATGATCTACGTTTATCTGCGATGGGGCAGGTTGACGTAGATCCGAATGATCCGAATCTGGTTGCAGCCTGGGATTTTGAAGTCTTGGGAGCACAACCTTCCGGAACAACAATCACTGATATTACAGGACGTCATGTCGCTACTCTAAAAGGTCCGGAAGGAACATATCAATGGGTGGAAAGTACGACTATCGCACAGTGATTAATGCAGATTTTTCAATAGTGTATTAAATTATATCAGTGCTTCCCTTTGCTTTGCATAATGCAGGGCAAGGGGATTTTTTTAAGTCATTATCTGCGTTTGCAAATAGCAAAAGGGTGTTTTGGTCTGTATTTGTTCTTTATTGAATAGAGATTATCGTTCTTTTTCGTCTATTTCTGCAATCTTTGTAACAGGAAAAATATTAAAACTTATCAACTATCATGAAAAGCAAAATTCTTTTGGCGGTAGCTTTACTGCTGGCGATATCAACTACTAGTGTATGGGCGGCTGATAGCTCAGAAAAAACGAACCAGAAGACAGGGTCTTACACCAATGAAGACGTGTGGGCGGCATACGAAGGATTTAATAATACGCTGCTCGACCCGGATAAATATATCTATAAAACGACTTCGGCCTATGAACAGGCGGTAGACCGTGGTCATGGCGCAGCTGCTATCTGGTGTCAGCCTATTTACTGGGATATGTCAATGAACGCCTATAAACTGGCGAAGGCTCAGAAAGATAAAAAGAAAAGAGCCTATTACAAAGAGCTCTGCGAAAAGATATTCGCTGGAAATAAAGCCCAATATTGTCACTTTGATTTCGATAATAATAATGAAAATACCGGATGGTTTATCTATGATGATATCATGTGGTGGACGATCTCTTTGGCACGTGCATACGAACTGTTTGGTGTGGATGAATATCTGAAACTGTCTGAAGAGAGCTTCAGCCGTGTATGGTACGGTTCTAAAAAAGTAGGCGATACAGGATCATATGACAAAGAGAACGGAGGGATGTTCTGGCAATGGCAGCCGATCCATAATCCCAAGCCGAACAGACCGGGGGACGGAAAGATGGCTTGTATCAATTTCCCTACCGTGGTAGCAGCACTTACACTGTACAATAATGTTCCGAAGAAGAGAAAAGAATCAACCGAAGAATCACCCAAGTATCAGACAAGAGAACAGTATTTGGCTAAAGGTAAAGAAATTTATGAATGGGGAGTAGAAAACCTGTTGGACAAGAAGACGGGACGGATAGCTGATAGTCGTCATGGCAATGGTAATCCAGCCTGGAAAGCGCATGTATATAATCAAGCTACCTTTATCGGTGCTTCCGTATTGCTTTACAAGGCGACTAAAGAAAAACGCTACCTGGATAATGCAATCCTTGCAGCAGACTATACAGTCAATGAAATGTCTGCGAAGCATAACCTGCTGCCCTTTGAAAGAGGAATCGAGCAAGGTATCTATACGGCTATTTTTGCAGAATACATAGCTATGCTGGTATACGATTGCGGACAAACACAATATATCCCGTTCCTGAAACGTAATATCGAGTCCGGTTGGGCAAACAGGGATAAGACACGTAATGTATGTGGCGGAGAATATGAGAAAGCATTACCGGCCGGTGCTGAGATAGACAGCTACTCGGCTTCCGGTATACCGGCATTGATGCTTCTGTTTCCGGCAGAAAAATAATCCGAAGAGAAACGGGGCAACGACCAGATATAAAAATGAAAATACACCTGAATATCATGAACAATAAACATTTACTGATTGCTCTCGGCTTGCTTCTTGCCTGCAATCATGCTACTTATGCGCAAAAAGGAAAAAGCAAAGAAGCAAAGACCACGTTTCAGACTTCTGAACCCTGGAAACCCGAAACAGACGTACGTGCTGATGCCACGATGGTATATGGTACACTGGATAAGCCCGGAGTAACTTTTGAACAACGCATTCAGTCATGGAGAGACAAAGGTTATCTGACGGAATTTATGACCGGAGTTGCCTGGGGAGACTACAAGGACTACTTTCTGGGGAAATGGGATGGAGTAGACGGGCATCTGAAAGAAGGACAGCGCGACCGTAATGGAAATGAAATAGCTCATGGTCATCTGATCCCTTATATCGTACCTACCGAAAGTTTTATCCGCTATATGCAGGAAACACAGATCAAACGGGTGATTGACGCCGGGATAACATCCATATATCTGGAAGAACCGGAGTTTTGGATGCGTGGCGGATATAGCGAAGCCTTTAAATCCGAATGGCAGAAATATTATAATTTCCCCTGGAGAGCTCAGCACGAATCTCCCGAAAACACATACCTTTCCAACAAACTGAAATATCATCTGTACTATAATGCGCTGGATAAGATATTCACTTATGCCAAAGAATACGGAAAATCGAAAGGACTGGATATCAAATGTTATGTGCCGACGCATTCTTTGATTAATTATACTTCCTGGCAGATTGTAAGTCCGGAAGCCAGCCTGGCTTCATTGGATTGTGTAGACGGCTACATTGCCCAGGTATGGACAGGGACTGCCCGCGAACCGAATTTCTATAACGGCGTGCAGAAAGAACGTGTATTCGAGAATGCGTTTCTGGAATACGGGTGTATGAAGTCGATGACTGCACCGCTGAACCGGAAAATGTATTTCCTGACAGACCCGATCGAAGACCGTGCGAAAGACTGGCTGGACTATAAAATCAATTATCAGGCCACTTTTGCAGCACAGTTGATGTATCCTATGGTAGATACCTACGAAGTAATGCCCTGGCCGGACCGTATCTATCAGGGACTGTACCGGATAGCGGGAACGGATCAGAAAGAACGCATTCCCCGCTCTTATTCCACCCAGATGCAGACAATGGTTAATACACTGAATGATATCCGTACTTCCGATAAAAAGATTACAGGTACACAGGGCATCGGTGTACTGATGGCAAACTCACTGATGTTTCAACGTTTTCCGAATCATAACGGTTACGATGATCCGCAATTTTCCAGTTTCTACGGACAAACTTTGCCTCTGTTGAAGCGTGGTATTCCGGTAGAGCTGGTACACATGGAAAATACCCCTTTCAAAGAAACTTTCAAAGGACTCCACATACTTGTCATGTCTTATTCAAACATGAAACCGATGAAACCGGAATATCACAACTATTTGGCTGATTGGGTGAAGAAGGGCGGAATACTTATCTATTGTGGAGAAGATATCGACCCTTATCAAACGGTACTGGAATGGTGGAATACAGATGGAAATGAATATAAAGCGCCTTCGGAACACCTGTTCGAGAAGATGAATCTATCTCGTAATCCGGGTGAAGGAACTTACCGCTATGGTAAAGGAACGGTGATTGTGATGCGTGAAGACCCCAAACATTTTGTTTTGAAAGCCGGAAACGATCAGAAATATTTTGAAACGATCGCATCCGCTTATCAGAAAAAGATTGGCAAAGAGATAGAAACCAAGAACAGCTTCATTGTAGAACGTGGTCCATATACCATTGCTGCTGTCATGGACGAAAGCGTTTCCAAAGAGCCACTGACGTTATCCGGATTATATATCGACCTGTTTGACAAAGACCTGCCGGTACTGACTTCCAAACAAATCCAACCGGGTGAACAGGGGTATCTTTATGATCTGAATAAAGTATCCGGTAAAATAAAAGCCAAAGTGCTCTGCGGAGCTTCTCGTATCTATGATGAGAAAGTCAGCAAACAAAGTTACTCTTTTGTAGCCAAAAGCCCGATAAATACAACCAATGTATCAAGAGTCCTCTTGCCTCGTAAACCAGAGAAAATACGTGTGAATGGAAAAGAGGAACAACCGGAATGGGATGAATCATCAAAAACTCTTCTGTTGAGTTTCGAGAACGATCCTGCCGGTGTGAATGTGTCAATAGAATGGTAAATAGATTAAATAAAACAGGTAATTAAATTATGAAACAACAACTGATGACGCTGTTGCTGGGAGCAGCCTCTGTATTTTGTAGCTGTGAGACCCAGATGGAACAGCATGTGAAGAGCGAGTTGCGTGCTCCGGCTTATCCGCTGGTGAGCATAGACCCGTATACCAGTGCATGGTCTTTCACGGACAACTTATACGACGGTTCGGTCAAACATTGGAGCGGTAAAGATTTCCCTTTAATCGGTGTAGCTAAAGTCGACGGACAGACTTACCGCTTTATGGGAACGGAGGAACTGGAATTGAGACCTCTGGTGAAAACTTCGGAACAAGGTAACTGGACAGGAAAATATACAATTCAGCAACCTGCCGACGGATGGCAGAATGTCGGCTTCAATGATGCTGCCTGGAAAGAAGGTGAAGGTGCCTTCGGAACCATGGAGAACGAACATGTAGCCAAGACCCAGTGGGGTGAAGAATTTATCTGGGTACGCCGTGTCGCTGATATTCAGGAAGACCTGACAGGTAAGAATGTATATCTGGAATATTCTCATGATGATGATGTGATTATCTATATCAACGGAATAAAGGTTGTAGACACTGGAAACGCTTGTAAGAAGCACGTACAGGTGAAGTTATCGGAAGAAGTGGTAGCGTCCCTGAAAAAGGGAGAAAACCTGATTGCCGCTTATTGTCACAATCGTGGAGCGAATGGCTTGCTGGATTTTGGTTTGCTGGTAGAATTGGATAATAACCGTTACTTCAATCAGACTGCACAGCAGACTTCTGCCGATGTTCAACCTATGCAGACTTATTATAACTTCACTTGTGGTCCGGTAGACTTGAATTTGACATTTACCGCGCCCCTGTTTATGGACAATCTGGACTTGATGGCACGCCCTGTCAACTATATTTCTTATGAAGTCATTTCTAACGACGGACAGGCGCACCAAGTTGAACTCTATTTTGAAGCTGCTCCTCAATGGGCACTCGATCTGCCTCATCAGGAATCCGTAGCCGACAGCTTTACTGACGGTGATCTGTTGTTCCTGCGCACCGGAAGCCGTAATCAGGACATCCTGAAAAAGAAAGGTGACGATGTACGTATTGACTGGGGACACTTCTACCTGGCTGCTGAAAAAGAGAACAGCACTTATGCTATCGGTGACGGAAAGAAACTTCGCCAAAGCTTTACAGAGAACAAACTGGAAGCTCCTACCACCAATGGTTATGACAAACTAGCTTTAGTACGCTCACTGGGTGAAACAAAGAAAGCGAACGGACACCTGCTGATCGGTTACGATGATATTTACTCTATCCAGTACTTTGGTGAAAACCTCCGTCCTTACTGGAATCGTACAGGCAGTGAAACAATCGTATCACAATTCCAGAAAGCAGAACAGGAATATAAGACTCAAATGCAGAATTGTGCAGCTTTCGATAAGAAACTGATGGCGGAGGCTGAAGCGGCCGGCGGACGCAAGTATGCCGAACTTTGCGCTCTGGCTTATCGTCAGGCATTAGCTGCCCATAAACTGGTACAAGCTCCGAATGGTGACCTGGTATTCCTTTCCAAAGAGAATTTCAGTAATGGTTCCATCGGAACAGTCGATCTGACTTATCCGGGAGCTCCGTTGCTTCTACTTTACAATCCGGAACTGGTCAAAGCTACCATGAACCATATCTTCTATTATAGTGAAAGCGGAAAATGGACCAAACCGTTTGCTGCTCACGACGTAGGTACATATCCGCTGGCTAACGGCCAGACTTACGGAGGTGATATGCCAATCGAAGAATCTGGCAATATGGTAGTCCTTGCTGCAGCGATTGCTGCTGTAGAAGGAAATGCCGACTACGCACAAAAGCATTGGGAAACTCTGACAACCTGGACGGATTATCTGGTAGAGTACGGTCTTGATCCGGAGAACCAACTTTGTACGGATGACTTTGCCGGACACTTTGCGCACAATGCCAATCTTTCTATCAAGGCTATCATGGGTATTGCTTCTTACGGCTACATGGCAGATATGCTGGGCAAAAAAGACATTGCTGAAAAGTACACGAAGAAGGCGAAAGAAATGGCTGCCGAATGGGTGAAGATGGCGGATGACGGCGACCACTACCGTCTGACATTCGACAAGCCGGGAACCTGGAGCCAGAAGTATAATCTGGTATGGGACAAATTGCTGAAACTGCAGATTTTCCCGGAAAAAGTTGCTGAGACAGAAATTGCTTATTATCTTACGAAGCAAAATAAATACGGCCTTCCGCTGGATAACCGTGAAACTTATACCAAGACTGACTGGATCATGTGGACAGCTACCATGGCACAGGACAAAGCTACTTTCGAGAAGTTTATTGAACCGGTATATCTTTTTATGGATGAAACGACTACCCGCGTTCCGATGTCCGACTGGGTATTTACGGACAATCCGATTCAGAGAGGCTTCCAGGCGCGTTCCGTAGTTGGCGGCTATTTTATAAAGATGCTTGAAGAAAAACTAACTAAATAAAACAAGAACACCATGAAAAAACTCGCTCTATTAGCTTTTACTTTATTTAGTGCGTGGAATATGGATGCTAAAACGATTACCGGACCAGTGGACTATGTCAGTCCGCTGGTAGGTACTCAGTCCAAGCACGCCTTATCTACCGGAAACACTTATCCCGCTATCGCCCTTCCCTGGGGAATGAACTTTTGGGTTCCCCAGACCGGAAAAATGGGGGATGGCTGGGCATATACCTATGATGCCGATAAAATCAGAGGTTTTAAACAAACCCACCAGCCCAGCCCCTGGATCAATGATTACGGTCAGTTTTCCATCATGCCGATTACCGGTAAAGCCGTTTTCGATCAGGATCAGCGTGCCAGCTGGTTCTCGCATAAAGCAGAAACGGCTACTCCTTACTATTACAAAGTATACCTTGCCGACCATGATGTAGTAACCGAGATTGCTCCGACAGAAAGAGCGGCAGCATTCCGCTTCACTTTCCCTGAGAACGATCACTCTTATGTGGTTGTAGATGCTTTCGACAACGGTTCGTTTGTGAAAGTCATCCCTTCGGAAAACAAGATTATCGGTTATACGACCAAGAATAGCGGCGGTGTTCCTGCAAACTTCAAGAATTACTTCGTACTGGAGTTTGACAAGCCTTTTACTTATACGGCAGCTGTTGCCAATGGTAACATCGATACCAATAAACTGGAAGCCAACGATAAGCATGCCGGTGCATTGATCGGCTTCAAAACCCGTAAAGGCGAACAGGTAAATGTACGTGTAGCTTCTTCTTTCATCAGCCCCGAACAGGCGGAACTGAACTTGAAAGAGTTGGGCAAAGATAACATAGACCAGATTGCGGCAAAAGGCCGTAAGGTATGGAACGACGTTTTGGGACGTATCGAAGTGGAAGATGATGATATCGACCATTTGCGTACTTTCTACTCCTGCCTGTATCGTTCGGTACTTTTCCCCAGAAGTTTCTACGAAATAGACGCGAAAGGAGATATCGTTCACTACAGTCCTTATAATGGTGAAGTACTTCCCGGCTATATGTTTACCGATACCGGTTTTTGGGATACTTTCCGTTGTCTTTTCCCTTTCCTGAACCTGATGTATCCGTCTATGAACATGAAGATGCAGGAAGGATTGGTAAATACCTACAAAGAAAGCGGCTTCCTGCCGGAATGGGCAAGCCCGGGACACAGAGGCTGTATGGTTGGCAACAATTCGGCTTCGGTAGTTGCCGATGCTTACCTGAAAGGTCTGAAAGGATATGATATCGAAACCCTTTGGGAAGCTGTAAAGCATGGAGCTAATGCGGTACATCCGCAGGTTTCTTCTACCGGACGTCTGGGCTATGACTACTACAATAAGCTCGGTTATGTTCCTTACAACGTAGGCATCAATGAAAATACAGCCCGCACACTGGAGTATGCATACAATGACTGGTGTATCTATCAGCTGGGTAAGGCCTTGAACAAGCCTAAAAAGGAAATTGAGATCTTTGCAAAGAGAGCCATGAACTATAAGAATCTGTATGATCCCGAACATAAACTGATGCGCGGCAAGAATGAGGATGGCAAATTCCAGTCTCCGTTCAACCCGTTGAAGTGGGGAGACGCTTTCACCGAAGGAAACAGCTGGCATTATACCTGGTCCGTATTCCATGATCCTCAGGGATTGATCGACCTGATGGGCGGAAAAGACGGCTTCAACCAGATGATGGACTCTGTATTTATCCTGCCTCCTGTCTTTGACGACAGCTATTATGGCGGTGTCATCCACGAAATCCGTGAGATGCAGATTATGAATATGGGTAACTATGCACACGGTAACCAGCCTATCCAGCATATGCTGTATATGTACAACTACTCCGGTCAGCCGTGGAAAGCGCAGCACTGGATTCGTGAAGTGATGGATAAGCTTTATACTCCTGCTCCCGACGGTTATTGTGGTGATGAGGACAACGGCCAGACTTCTGCGTGGTATGTGTTCTCTGCTATGGGCTTCTATCCGGTATGTCCGGGTACGGATGAGTATATTCTCGGTACTCCTTACTTCAAACAGATGAAGCTGCATCTTGAAAATGGAAAGACAGTAACCATCTCCGCTCCAAATAACGGAGACGACAAACGTTATATCTCTTCCATGACCTTGAACGGCAAAGACCATACAAAGAACTACGTGACTCACGAGGACCTTATGAACGGTGCTTCCATCACTTTCAAGATGGATTCCAAACCCAATGAGCAGCGTGGTACCAAAGAAACCGATTTCCCTTATTCTTTCTCCAACGAATTTAAAAAGAAAAAGTAATTTATGAAGAAGCAAGTAAAATATATCAGTGCGGGTATGCTGGCAGGCATGCTCCTTTGTGGCGGTCAGATGCAGGCTGCAAATACGATGTCCGGAATGCATGTATGTGTGACGGACGCTATTCAGAAAGACAATCGTCCGGAAGTTTCCAAACGTCTTTTCCGTTCGAATGCGGTAGAAAAGGAAATCATCCGTGTGCAGAAACTTCTGAAAAACGAGAAACTGGCATGGATGTTCGCAAACTGTTTCCCCAATACCATCGATACTACCGTACACTTCCGCAAAGGCGCGGATGGCAAACCGGATACATTCGTTTATACGGGCGACATTCACGCAATGTGGCTTCGTGACTCGGGTGCGCAGGTATGGCCGTATGTGCAGTTGGCAAACTCCGATCCCGAACTGAAAGAGATGCTGGCAGGTGTTATCCTCCGCCAGTTCAAATGTATCAATATCGATCCGTATGCAAACGCATTTAATGACGGTGCCGTTGAAGACAATCACTGGATGAGTGACCTGACCGATATGAAGCCGGAACTGCACGAGCGTAAATGGGAAATCGATTCACTTTGCTACCCGCTGCGTCTGGCTTATCACTACTGGAAAACAACCGGAGATGCCAGCATCTTCTCAGAAGAATGGATTCAGGCTATCACCAATGTGCTGAAAACATTCAAGGAACAACAACGCAAAGACGGAGTTGGCCCGTATAAATTCCAGCGTAAGACAGAACGTGCATTGGATACATTGAATAATGACGGACTCGGAGCACCTGTGAAACCGGTAGGTTTGATCGTCTCCTGCTTCCGTCCTTCGGATGATGCGACGACTCTTCAATATCTGGTACCTTCCAATTTCTTTGCCGTATCTTCACTGCGCAAAGCAGCCGAAATACTTGATAAGGTAAATAAGAAGACTGCTTTGGCTAAGGAATGCAAAGACCTGGCAAAGGAAGTAGAGACAGCATTGAAGAAATATGCGGTATACAACCACCCGAAATATGGTAAAATCTATGCTTTTGAGGTAGACGGCTTCGGAAATCACTTCCTGATGGATGATGCCAATGTACCGAGCCTGCTTGCCATGCCTTATCTAGGTGATGTAGATGTAAACGATCCTATCTATCAGAATACCCGTAAATTCGTGTGGAGCGAAGACAATCCTTACTTCTTCAAAGGCAAGGCAGGCGAAGGTATCGGCGGACCGCATATCGGTTATGATATGGTGTGGCCGATGAGTATCATGATGAAAGCCTTCACCAGCAAGGATGATGCGGAAATCAAAACCTGTATCAAAATGCTGATGGATACCGATGCCGGAACAGGCTTTATGCACGAATCTTTCCACAAAGACGATCCGAAGAACTTCACCCGTGCCTGGTTTGCCTGGCAGAATACGCTTTTCGGAGAACTGATTCTTAAGTTGGTCAACGAAGGCAAAGTAGATTTATTGAATAGTATCAATTAATAGAATACCATGAAAAAGTTATGTGTATGGGCAGTTGCCGCCCTCTTAATGGCAGCTTGTACACCGAAAGCCGAGAAAACAACGGATTCCGGTTTATTGCAAAGTAACTTCCAGATGGAAGTGGATGGAAAGAAAACAGATTTGTATACCTTGCGCAACAAGAACAACATGGAAGTTTGTGTAACGAACTTCGGTGGTCGTATCGTTTCAGTGATGGTACCCGACAAGGACGGACAGATGCGTGATGTAGTGCTCGGCTTCGATTCGATTCAGGATTATGTCAGCAAGCCTTCGGACTTCGGAGCAAGCATCGGCCGTTATGCTAACCGTATCAACCAAGGTCGATTTACTTTGGACGGTACTGAGTATCAGTTGCCTCAGAATAATTACGGTCACTGCCTGCATGGCGGTCCGCAAGGATTCCAGTACCGTGTGTTTGATGCCGTTCAGCCGAATCCGCAAGAACTGGAATTGACTTACACGGCAGAAGATGGCGAAGAAGGTTTCCCGGGAAATATCACTTGTAAAGTATTGATGAAGCTGACAGACGATAATGCGATCGATATCCGTTACGAAGCGGAAACTGACAAGCCGACCATTGTGAATATGACCAACCACTCTTACTTCAATCTTGACGGAGACGCAGCCCGTAATGAGGCGCATCTGCTGACAATTGATGCTGACTATTATACTCCGGTAGACAGTACCTTCATGACTACAGGCGAGATCGCTCCGGTTGAAGGAACTCCGATGGACTTCCGCACTCCGACTCCGGTAGGCGCACGTATCAATGACTACGATTTCGTACAGTTGAAGAATGGTAACGGTTACGATCATAACTGGGTATTGAATACTAAGGGCGACATTACCCGTAAGTGTGCTACTCTCGAATCACCGCTGACTGGTATCGTACTCGATGTATATACTAACGAACCGGGTATTCAGGTATATGCAGGAAACTTCCTGGATGGTTCGTTGACCGGAAAGAAAGGTATCACTTACAACCAGCGTGCTTCCGTATGTCTCGAAACTCAGAAGTATCCGGATACTCCGAACAAACCGGAATGGCCTTCGGCAGTACTTCGTCCGGGCGAGAAATATATGAGTCAGTGTATCTTTAAGTTCTCTGTAAACAAGAATTAAAGATAAGTATATTATATCATTAGTTTATCCTATCCTGTCATTCAGAGCGTAGCGAAGAGTGACAGGATGATACTATTTTAGAAGCATGAAAAACAACCGAAGCAGATGGTATGCCCTTCTTTTAGTCGTGTTATCTATCATGACACCGTCAGTTGCACAAAATACAAAGTATGTCAACTTGTTTATCGGTACTTCCGGTGATAACGGACAGGTAGCTCCGGGCGCTGCCGCTCCTTTCGGAATGGTTTGTGTGTGTCCGGATAATGATCCGCGTAGCCATGCCGGTTATGATTATGCAGTGACGAAAGTCTCCGGTATCTCTGTCAACCGCCTCTCCGGAGTGGGATGTAGTGGCGGAGGAGGAAACCTGCGCATTCGTCCGGTAGCTCCTTCACAGGAATTGCATATTAAAAAGTCCCGCGAGAAAGCAACTCCCGGATATTACTCGACAGCTTTTACCAATGGTATCAAAACTGAATTGACAGCGACCAACGCTATGGCGGTGGAACGCTATAAATTTCCCCGAAGCCTTTCCGCTGCCCTTTGGATAGACTTCGCCTCTACGTTTGAAGACGTAGCTACCTGCCATTATAAACGTATATCGGAAACTTGCATCGAAGGCTATGTACAGGCAAAGAACGTCTGCGGACATGGACGCTACAAACTCTATTTCTCCTTAAATACCAGCCATCCTTTCCAGTTGGAAGAACAGAAAGAGACGACTGCCTGCCTTACCTTTGGCAAAAAGGTACGTTCGGTGGAAGTCCGTATCGGACTGTCTGCGTTAAGTTCCGAACTGGCGAGCTGGGAATGTGCCCGTTGGGAAAAGATGGACTTCGAAAATGTGAAATCCCGGACCGCTGATCAGTGGGAAAAACAACTGTCGGCTATCGACGTCAAAGGAGGCAAGAAAGATGACAGGGTCATTTTCTATACTTCCCTGTATCGTACTTACCTGAGTCCGGCGGATGTCAGTTCTCCGGACGGAGCTTATCTGGGTACGGATGGAAAAGTGTATATCTCAGAAGACTTCCGATATTACAGTAACTGGTCGTTATGGGATACCTTCCGCACTAAATTTCCTTTGTTGGTACTGACCGAACCTGCGAAGATGCGGGATATGGCGACTTCCCTGATTCATCTGTATGCAACGGGAAAGAAAGACTGGTCCACCGGATTCGAGTCTACCCCGACAGTACGTACGGAACATGCCGTAATTCTCTTGCTGGACGCTTACCGGAAAGGAATTACCAACCTTGATTTCCGTAAAGGATACGCTGGTATGAAGCAGGAAATGGAGCGGCTGCCCATGCGTTCGCCCGACCAGAAGATGGAATCGGCATATGACTTGTGGGCAATGGCAAAGATTGCGGAAATCATCGGTGAAAAGGCGGATTCCGAACAATACCGGCAACGTTCGGTCTCTCTTTTTGAAGAAACATGGAAGAAGGAATTTATGAATGTGACTCCCGCTTTTGAAGTGATGAAGAACAACGGACTCTATCAGGGAACCCGTTGGCAATACCGATGGGCGGCTCCACAATACATTGATAAAATGATAGAATGGGTAGGGCAGGACTCTCTTCGTTCGCAACTTACCTATTTCTTCGACCATCACCTTTATAATCAGGGAAACGAACCGGATATCCATGTTCCTTACCTGTTCAACCGACTTGGGGCACCGGAGAAAACCCAGCAGATAGTACGCAGTCTGATGACCGAACCGATGATCCATAAATATGGAGGCAACTCGGAATTTAAGACTCCTTATCTGGGCAAAGCATTCAAGAATGCCCCCGAAGGGTATAGTCCCGAAATGGACGAAGACGACGGTACGATGAGTGCCTGGTACGTGTTCGGGGCAATGGGTTTCTATCCTCTGCTTGTGGGAGATGAATACTATGATCTGACCTCTCCGCTTTTCGACAGGGTACTGTTGCGGTTGACGAATGGAAACGTACTTACTATTCAGACAGAAGGACGGAAAAAGAAAGACGCACCGATCAAAAGTATCCATTTCAACGGGAAAAAGATTGCTGACTACCGTATATCTCACAATGAACTGATAAAAGGCGGAGAATTGATTTATAATTATAAATAAACCGAATTTAAACAAGGCTGACTAAAAAGTCGGTAGTATCTCCAAAAAAATATTCAAAATGAAACAGAAACGATCTTTTAAAATAGGTGTTGCGGGTACGCTGCTGACTGTCGGGTTACTGACAGCAGCTTTTACTACACGCACTGCCAGTGAGTCTGTAAGGGTGATGGACCGCCCCGACACAGAATCGACGAATGTGAATTATGTGAGCTATCGGGCCCCGCTCCGTCCGTTGAACTTTATTAAGCTGCCTGTCGGCAGCATCCAGCCGGAAGGCTGGGTAAAGAAGTACCTCGAACTGCAACGTGACGGGCTGACCGGACATCTGGGAGAAATCAGTGCCTGGCTGGAGAAAGATAATAACGCCTGGCTGACAACCGGTGGTGATCATGGCTGGGAAGAAGTACCTTACTGGCTGAAAGGTTATGGCAATCTTGCCTATATCCTGAATGACCCGAAGATGATTGCAGAAACAAAAACATGGATTGAAGGTGTATTTGCCAGTTGCCAGCCCGATGGATACTTCGGTCCTGTCAACGAACGGAACGGCAAGCGTGAATTGTGGGC
Organism: Bacteroides thetaiotaomicron; assembly: GCA_019412825.1. GTDB lineage: Bacteria > Bacteroidota > Bacteroidia > Bacteroidales > Bacteroidaceae > Bacteroides > Bacteroides thetaiotaomicron_A. The sequence goes on from DXOL01000017.1 coordinate 55,285, forward strand.
ACAGATGATTATGCTCTGGTGTCTGCAATCTTATTATGAATATTCTCAGGACCAACGGGTTATTGACCTGATGACGAACTACTTCAAATGGCAGATGACTGTCCCCGACGATAAACTTCTGGAAGACTATTGGGAAAACAGCCGTGGCGGTGACAACATCATCAGTATCTATTGGCTTTATAACCATACCGGAGATGCCTTCCTGCTGGACCTTGCCAAGAAGATTCACCGCAACACAGCCGACTGGACAAAATCAACCTCCCTGCCCAACTGGCACAATGTGAACATCGCCCAGTGTTTCCGCGAACCTGCCACTTATTATATGCAGACCGGAGATTCCGCCATGCTCAAAGCCTCTTATAATGTACATCATTTGATCCGTCGCACTTTTGGCCAGGTTCCGGGCGGTATGTTCAGTGCCGACGAGAATGCCCGTCTGGGATATATCGATCCTCGTCAGGGAGTGGAAACCTGCGGACTGGTGGAACAGATGGCTTCCGATGAGATCATGCTCTGTATGACAGGTGATCCGATGTGGGCTGAGCATTGCGAAGAAGTAGCTTTCAACTCTTATCCTGCCGCTGTGATGCCGGACTTCAAGGCTTTGCGCTACATCACTTGTCCGAATCATACTGTCAGTGACTCAAAGAACCATCATCCGGGTATTGACAACCGTGGTCCGTTCCTTTCCATGAATCCATTCAGCAGCCGTTGCTGTCAGCATAACCATGCACAAGGCTGGCCTTATTTTTCGGAACATCTGATATTGGCAACTCCCGACAACGGTATTGCTGCTGCCATCTATGCTGCTTGCAAAGCAAAGATCAAAGTGGGTAATGGAAAAGAAATCGTCCTTCACGAAGAGACTAACTATCCTTTTGAAGAAGGCATCAAATTCACCGTTTCTACCGATGAAAAGGTCGATTTTCCGTTCTACCTCCGCATTCCTTCATGGACTGAAGGAGCCGAAGTGCGTGTCAACGGAAAGAAGATCAGTGTGAAACCTGTATCCGGTAAATACCTTTGTATCGAACGCGAATGGGCGGATGGTGATAAAGTAGAAATGACTCTTCCGATGTCTTTGTCCATGCGTACGTGGCAAGTCAATAAGAACAGTGTAAGTGTGGATTATGGTCCGTTGACTTTATCTCTGAAGATTGACGAGAAATATATAGAAAAAGACAGTCGTGAAACGGCTATCGGTGACTCCAAATGGCAGAAAGGTGCTGACCCGAAGAAGTGGCCTACTACTGAAATCTATGCTAACAGTCCCTGGAACTATTCGTTGGTATTGGATAAGAAAGAGCCTTTGAAGAACTTCAAAGTCGTTCGTAAGTCCTGGCCTGCTGATAACTTCCCGTTCACGGTGGCCAATGTGCCTTTGGAAGTGAAAGCTACCGGCCGGATGATCCCTGAATGGCAGATTGACGAAACCGGACTTTGCGGTGTATTGCCCGAAGAAGATGCGGTGAAAGGCGCTAAAGAAGAGATTACATTGATTCCGATGGGAGCGGCCCGGTTGAGAATATCGGCTTTCCCGAATACAAAGGAGTAACTGGTGATGGAATCAGTTTACTTGCATTTGCTATAAGATAAATCATTTTGATTTAGAAAGATATAAGTGTTTATGATTGCATCATTGGCGAAATGACTGATTTGTGCTATTATTTGGAAAGAATGTTGCCTCCAAACTATCAGAATTTCGCCAATTTTGCAATCTAAATAAAAGATGTTTGTTGAACTAATTTATAATAATACTTATATCAACCATGAAGAATTTAGCATTATGGGCTGTTTCTGCCCTTTTTGTAGCTGCTTGTACCCCGAAAGCCGAGCAACCAACTGACTCCGGCCTGTTAAGAACTAACTTCCAGACTGAAGTAGGTGGTAAGAAAACCGATCTGTACACCCTTCGTAACAAGAACAACATGGAAGTTTGTGTGACGAATTTCGGTGGACGCATTGTTTCTGTGATGGTCCCCGATAAAGACGGTAAGATGCAGGATGTAGTTTTAGGTTTCGATTCTATTCAGGATTATATCAGCAAACCTTCTGATTTTGGTGCCAGCATCGGTCGTTACGCAAACCGTATCAATCAAGGTCGATTCACATTGGACAGCATTGAATATCAGTTGCCTCAGAATAATTACGGTCATTGCCTGCATGGCGGTCCCAATGGATTCCAGTATCGTGTGTTTGACGCTGTGCAACCGAATCCGCAAGAAGTGGAACTGACTTATGTCGCTGCGGATGGCGAAGAAGGTTTCCCGGGTAACATTACCTGTAAAATCCTGATGAAACTGACAGACGATAATGCAATCGATATCCGCTATGAAGCAGAAACGGATAAACCGACTATCGTAAATATGACCAACCATTCTTATTTCAACCTTGACGGTGATGCGGCAAATAATGCAGATCATCTGCTGATGGTGGATGCCGATTATTATACTCCGGTAGACAGCACATTCATGACAACCGGCGAGATTGCTCCGGTAGAAGGCACTCCGATGGATTTCCGCACTCCGACTCCGGTAGGGGCACGCATTAACGATTACGATTTTGTACAATTGAAGAATGGAAATGGTTATGACCATAACTGGGTATTGAATGCCAAAGGGGATATTTCCCGTAAATGTGCTTCACTCGAATCTCCCAAAACGGGTATCGTACTGGATGTATATACCAACGAACCGGGTGTTCAGGTATATGCCGGCAACTTTCTGGATGGTTCTCTGACAGGAAAGAAAGGTATCACATATAATCAGCGTGCTTCCGTATGTCTTGAAACTCAGAAATATCCGGATACTCCGAACAAACCGGAATGGCCTTCGGCTGTGCTTCGCCCGGGAGAAAAATACATGAGTCAGTGTATCTTTAAATTTTCTGTAGATAAGGACTAATCAGTTTGTTACCTGAAAAATGGATTTTCATTTTATCTCTTGCAGTCTCACTGCATTTGAGATAAGAGATTGTTTATTAGATATATAAATAATGAGAAATGCCTTGTAAAGAGGCTTTTCTCATTATTTGCTTGTATACTAAATCTATTTAATGTATATTTGTAAGAATGTATAACACAATGAAGTTAACTTGACTTCATCAACAAAACTATTATATGATGAAAAAAATCCTTTTCTTAATGGTGATCTGCGTAGCCACATCGCTTACTTCTATTTTACCGGCTTCGGCTCAGAATTCAGACCAGACTGACGAGTACAAAACTTTACTAAAAAAGATCATGACGCTTTCCGGCAGTTCGGCATCCTCTGAAGCTATAATGTCTCAATTGATGTCGAGTATGAAAAATGGGCCTTTCCAACAAGATGAGGCTTATTGGAAAGATTTTGCTTCAAAATGGACACGGAAGATTGAAGATAAAGTAATGGAAGTATATGCTCCTATTTACCAGCAACACATGACATTAGATGAACTGAAAAAAGTGGTTGCTTTTTACGAATCTCCTGCGGGTAGAAAACTTGGGGAGACTGCAACTGCCGTTGCAACTGAATCAATGCCGATGATACAACAACTGTCAATGGAAATGGTGCAGGAAATAATGCCGAAGCTTCAGAAATCAAGAGAACTGGTAAGGGATGATGCTGCCGAACAGGCTAAAGCACGCGATCAAAAGTTATTTGATGCGGCTTATACAGCTCCTAAAGATAGCATAGAGATCGTTGCCGATAGAACCTATGAGCATGGCATGGGTACAAAGCCTTTATTGTATTCTATTGAAAGAAGGAAAGATGATACTAAAGTAACGTTCCTGCAACCCATCTATTTCGATTGGCAATGGCTGTACTATAGCCCGGGATTTAAAATAGTAGATAAGAAAACTGGTGATGAATATATGGTGAGAGGATACGATGGTGGAGCACCTATGGATAAGTTGATGATTATTAAAGGTTGCAATCGTAAATACATATATGTCAGCCTGTTGTTCCCCAAATTGAAAAAGAACGTGAAGGAAATCGATATAATAGAGGCGCTGGCTGATAAAGAGGAATTACCTTCCAATGACGACGGTAAAGCTAAGTCCTACTTTGATGTAACAATAGACGATTACTTGATGCTTTCCAAAGAAAATAAGAAAATATATTATTGATTGAACGGATTTATCTATCATTGAAAATGAATATGACTATGAAAAACACAATGGTTTGGATTATAACCATTGTGTTGATGTCTGTTGATGTATATATAGTATTCAAGGACCCTTTGGAACGGCAATTTGTTTTGATGCAGGTCGTAATGGCTTGGTATCTTGTAATGTTGCTGCTTGACTTCCTTTTCCGTCATAATAAAATTTATGGGGTGATAAGGAACATTATAGCCACAGTGCTTCTCTGTGTATTCTATTTTGTATTTCCTTAAATGTATAATAATATGAGATATGCAGTTGTTTTGATAATCAATATTATATTGGTGTTGGCAGGCTTCTTTTTACTTTTTGTTGATCCTTTGAATAAGCAGTTTCCGACGAAAATGATGGCTATTTGGTTCATTGTTCTAGTGATATTAGATTATCCTCTCCGTCATAATAAAATATACAAAGAGATAAGAATATTGATATACATTATTTTTCTTGCTCTTCTATATTGGTTGTTTCCGGCATAAAAAAATAATATTTTATATTTAACAAAATCAGATTTTAATGTTATGGTAAAAATAAGAAAGAACCCTGTTATTTGGCTAGGAATGGTCTTAATAAGTGTTGTTATTGTGACCTCTGGATGTAGTTCTAACAAAATTTCTAAGAACCATAGTAAGACTATAAATTCTTATGAGGATGTGCGGGATCATCTGAAAATTAGTAAAAAAGAACGTGTGTTGGTTGATTCTATTACAAATTTGGATGAGTTTATAGTATTTACTGATTTATGTCAGAAATATCTCGAAAAGAAGAAATTATTAAATAAGGGTGAAGATATTGAGAAGACAAAAGAATTTAATGACTATGCAAAAGCATATTCAACTATCTTTGGTATTTTGGATACAGCGGGATTAAGTGTTAATGCGTCTGTAGCTGTATTTGACAAAGCATTCAAATTAAGAAAGTAATAGTAATAACTGGTCTGAAAATTATTTATGTTCTGATATAGAAGTAATATATTCAGAACAAACAATAACAGGTTGTATGTCAATGATTTATTTAGATTTGTTAGACGGACTAAAGCTTTAGTCCGTCTAACAAATCTAAATAAATCCCGATAGCCTCTTCTATCTCTTTCAGCATAATATACTCTTCGGCTGTATGTGAGCGTGAAGAGCGTCCCGGACCGATCTTTACCGACGCAAAGGACATCAATGCCTGATCTGACAAAGTCGGGGAACCGAAAGGTACGCGTCCCATCTTCACCGCTTTCTGTACGAACGGATGTTTCTCATCAATTCGTGAAGAGTTGAGGCGGAACGAGCGGGCTTTCGCATCGCAGGCTATATGTTTCTTGATCTCTGCAAATAACTCTTCGTTAGAGTAAAGTTCGTTGCTTCGGATATCAACAACAAACGTACATTTATCGGGAACTACATTGTGCTGAGTGCCCGCATTGATTACCGTAACGCTCATTTTTACCGGCCCGAGTAAAGGCGATTCTTTCTCGAAACGATAATCACGGAACCAGGCGATATCGTTCAATACCTTATAAATGGCATTATCTCCTTCATCGCGTGCGGCATGTCCGGCTTTTCCCGTAGCAGTTACATCCAATACCATCAATCCCTTTTCGGCAATGGCAGGTTGCATTTCCGTAGGTTCGCCTACGATAGCGAATGAAACAGGGGGTAACCCCGGCAATACACTTTCAATTCCATCCTTACCCGAAACTTCTTCTTCGCAGGAAGCCAGGTAGATGAGATTGTAATTTTGAGAAGTGCGACATAGTTGCAGGAACACCTGTAAGAGCGAGACAACACTGGCTCCGGCGTCGTTGCTGCCCAATCCGTATAATTTCCCGTTTTCCTCGCGGGGCGTGAAAGGGTCTTTGCGCCAGCCATTTACGGGTTTTACCGTGTCGATATGAGAATTGAGCAGGATTGTCGGCTTTTTAAGGTCGAACATAGGACTGAGGCACCAAACATTGTTTCCCTTGCGTCCGGTCTGCATCCCTTCGGCTTCGATATAATTTTGCAGAAAATCAGCTGCTTGCGTCTCTTCCCGACTGATGGACGGAATGCTGATTAGTGATTTCAACAGGCTTACAGCTTCGGCTGTCATGGTTGGAATATCGTATTTCATATACAAACTTGTTAATTTAGAGCTTAATATTTGCACAAAGATACTCGTTTTGCGCAATAGTTTCAAATAAAACTAATACCTTTGTACCATATTTATCAATACAAAGAGTATGACTTATCATCATTTATCTGTCTTGGTCCACCGTCAGGCTGAAAAGTATGGCGACAGGGTAGCATTGAGATACCGCGACTATGAGACAGCACAATGGATTCCGATTACCTGGAATCAATTCTCCGGAACTGTACGGCAGGCAGCTAATGCTTTCGTTGCGCTAGGAGTGGAGGAACAAGAGAATATCGGTATTTTTTCACAGAATAAACCTGAATGGTTCTATGTCGATTTCGGCGCATTTGCGAATCGTGGGGTTACTATTCCGTTCTATGCAACGAGTTCACCCGCACAGGCACAATACATTATCAACGATGCGCAAATCCGTTATCTTTTTGTAGGCGAACAGTATCAGTATGATTCTGCATTCAGCATCTTCGGCTTTTGTTCCTCGTTACAACAACTGATTATTTTCGACCGTTCGGTAGTAAAAGACCCGCGTGATGTCTCTTCCATCTATTTTGATGAGTTTATGGCAATGGGCGAAGGATTGCCGCACAATGAGGTGGTGGAAGAACGTACGGCACGTGCTTCTTACGATGATCTGGCTAACATCCTTTATACTTCCGGTACGACGGGAGAACCGAAGGGAGTAATGTTGCATCATTCGTGCTATCTGGAGCAGTTCCATACGCACGACGAGCGTCTGACCACAATGAGTGACAAAGATGTTTCTATGAACTTTCTTCCATTGACGCATGTGTTTGAGAAAGCATGGTGTTATCTGTGCATTCATAAAGGCGTGCAGATTTGTATCAATCTTCGTCCGGCGGACATTCAGACTACCATTAAAGAAATCCGTCCGACAGTGATGTGCAGTGTTCCCCGTTTTTGGGAAAAGGTATATGCCGCCGTACAGGAGAAGATCAATGAAACAACCGGATTGAAAAAGGCATTGATGCAGGATGCTATCAAAGTCGGTAGAATCCACAATCTGGATTATCTCCGTTTGGGAAAGACTCCTCCGGTGATGAATCAGCTCAAATATAAATTCTACGAGAAGACGATCTATTCTTTGTTGAAGAAGACGATCGGTATCGAGAATGGAAACTTTTTCCCGACAGCCGGTGCTGCCGTGCCCGATGAAATCAATGAATTTGTTCATTCGGTAGGTATTAATATGATGGTCGGATATGGACTGACAGAGTCTACGGCTACGGTATCATGTACTTTACCGGTAGGGTATGATATTGGTTCGGTAGGAGCAATCATGCCGGGGCTGGAAGTGAAGATCGGAGAAGACAATGAAGTGCTGCTTCGTGGGAAGAGTATCACCAAAGGATATTATAAAAAGACAGAGGCTACTGCCGCTGCTATTGATGCCGACGGCTGGTTCCATACAGGTGATGCCGGTTATTTCAAGAATGGCCAGCTATTCCTGACTGAGCGAATCAAAGATTTGTTTAAGACGTCGAACGGTAAATATGTTGCTCCGCAAGCATTGGAAACCAAGTTGGTGATAGACCGTTATATTGATCAGATCGCTATTATCGCAGATCAGCGGAAGTTCGTTTCTGCCTTGATTGTTCCGGTGTACGGGTTTGTCAAGGACTATGCGAAGGAGAAAGGAATCGAATACAAAGATATGACCGAACTGTTGCAGCATCCAAAGATTGTCGGTCTGTTCCGTGCGCGGATAGAGACTTTACAGCAGCAATTTGCGCATTATGAACAGATCAAACGCTTCACATTACTTCCTGAACCTTTCAGCATGGAACGTGGAGAATTGACTAATACATTGAAGTTGAAACGCTCAGTGGTTTCCGAAAACTACAAAGAACTGATTGAGAAGATGTACGAAGAATAAGGCTTTTCTCGGTCTGGTCTGATGATAAACGATAAACGGTGAACAAGCTGCATATTTGGCAAGTTGTTCACCGTTTGTTCTTTGTGTATCAATTGGCTATGTATCTGCTATTTTATAGAGAACACTATACTTTAGTAACCGAAGATTTGTTCCTGAGTGAGTTCCTCGATAGGGCCTACTGCTTTCAGCTTATTCATATCAAGGTCTTTCTTGTCTCCCAAGATGCAATACACATACGTGCGTCCTTTCACCCATTCCTTTTGAAAATCAACGATATCTTTCAATGTCATAGTCTGCACATCATTATAGAGTTTGATGCGTGGATCTACGCTTTGTCCCAAATCCTGTGCATTGATATAAGTCCAGATAATATCGCTTTTGATGATGCGGTCGGTACGCATACGGTTGATTAGTCCTTCTTTTGCCAATTTGAAGGCTGCTTCGGATTCCGGCATATTATTGATAATATCGTTAAACGTATTAACGGCATCAATCATCTTGTCATTTTGAGTTGCGATCTGGGTACGTATGGTATATGGATACTTCAGATAGCTTGGCGGCATTATCCCCGCCCATGCGGAATAAGCCAGTCCGCGGGTTTCACGCATTTCCTGGAAGACGATGGAGTTCATGCCTCCGCCGAAATATTCGTTATATAATTCGCGGGTAGGTTCGATAGCCGGATCATATTTCTTATCAAGATTGGAAATTTGCGCCATATATATTTGTTTGGCTTCATAAGGAGCTACCAGCACTTTGGTCGCCGGTGTTTCAAGATAAGAGAACTCGTTTCCTGCAGGAATATCTTTCAGAGTAGCCGGTACCTGGTGGTATTGATTGATGGTAGCCAGCAGGTCTTTACTGCTGCTAGGGCCATAATACAGGATACGATGTTTGTAGTTGTTCTGATTGTGAATCCGGTCAACCAGTTCCTGTGGATTCATGCTGGCGAGCTCTGCTTCCGTCAGTAAATTGGTGGCAGGAGACTTCGGACCGTACATCGCATAATTCATCAGGCGGGAGAAGTTCTGTCCTTGATTCAGTTTGGCATCTGCACGGGCTTTCAGTATATCTCCGACCAGATTGTCGTAAGCTTCCTTGTTTACTTGTGCGTCTGCCAGTAACTTCTCGAATAGTTGCATGGCAGCCGGCATATTCTCATTCAGACCGGAAAGAACAACATAGGTGCGTTCGTTGCCCGGAGAAACGTAGAAAGTACAGGCCAGACGATAGAACTCGCTTTTCAGTTCTTCCGGTGTCATGTCGGAAGTGCCCAGATATTCAAGGTAGTCGAAAGCCGTTCCCAATGCCTTGTCGTTGTTGTTACCCATATCGAATACGTAGATCAGCTGGAAGAGATCGTTGGTGACATTCTGCTTATAAAGTACCGGAATGTCGGATTTCGCTGTCAGCTGGCTCATATCTTTCTTGAAGTCGAGGAATACGGGTTCGACGGGCTTCACTGCACTCTCCTGTATGGAGGTAAGGAAAGGACTTGTCACATCCCGGTTGGATACGATGGGAGTAATCTCCGGCTTCGTCATCTTCTTCTCGTTCGGGTCTTTGCCTTGTTTCTTGTAGATAACGGCATAATTATCTTCTTTCAGATATTTGTCGGCAAAGGCTACGATATCCTCTTTGGTCAGTTTAGCCATGCGGTCGATGGCAGTCACTTCGTCCTCCCAGTTTGTTCCGTTAATGAATGAGTTGACGAATATGTCAGCACGCCCTTCATTGCTTTCCATGCTCTGGAGTTCGTAGAGCTTGAAGTTGTTGATATTGGCTTGCAGCATCTTCTCATCGAACTCTCCGGCACGAAGTTTTTTGATCTCGTTCAGCAAGAGATCCTTGACTTCTTCCAGCGTTTGTCCCTGTTTGGGAAGTCCGCCCAATATGAAGGCTGAGTAATCTGCCAGTCCCATCGGGTAACCGTAGCTGTTCAGCACCTTCTGCTGCTGGTTCAGATCAAGGTCGATGAGTCCTGCCTTTCCATTGTATAATACTTGCGAAACAACTTGCAGAACCTCGAAATCTTTGCTGGCTAATCCGGGGAATCTCCATGCCAGTGCAACGCTTTCCGCATCCGGACCTAATACCTCTTTAACTACCGGTGCGGTGATCGGATCTTCTTTCGGCAGATTCAGTTTGGGAAGTTCCGGATTCGGTTTCAAGCTGCCGAAGTATTTATCTATCAGGGCAATGGTTTCATCCGGGTCTAAATCTCCGGACATACAGATGGCCATATTATTGGGAACGTACCATTGTTTATAGTAATTCTTGATATTGGTGATGGAAGGGTTCTTCAGATTCTCCTGTGTACCCAATACGGTTTGTGTTCCATAAGGATGCTTGGGGAAGAGAGAGGAGAAGATCGCCTCCTGCACTTTGCTGTTGTCCCGGGTCAGAGACATATTTTTTTCTTCGTACACAGCTTCCAGTTCCGTATGGAAACCGCGGATGACATTATTCTCAAAGCGGTCTGCCTGAATCTTTGCCCAGTTCTCTATCTGGTTGGAAGGGATATCTTCCTGATAGACAGTCTGGTCATACCATGTATAGGCATTGCTTCCGGTAGAGCCGATAGCTGCCATCAGCTTGTCATATTCGTTGGGAATGGCGTATTTGGATGCTTCGTAAGAGAGGCTGTCGATGGTGTGGTAGATCGCTTTGCGCTCTGCTTCGTCCGTCGTCTGGCGGTATATCTCAAATTGCTGTTCAATTTGGTCCAATAGCGGTTTTTCGGCAGCATAATCCTGTGTGCCGTATTTGTCGGTACCTTTAAACATCAGGTGTTCAAAGTAGTGTGCCAGTCCGGTCGTTTCTGCCGGGTCGTTCTTTCCGCCCACCCGCACGGCGATGAATGTCTGAATGCGAGGAGTTTCCTTGTTTACGGTGAGGTAAACTTTTAATCCGTTGTCCAGTGTGTAGATGCGGGCTTTCAGCGGGTCATTGGGCACTGTCTCGTAGCTATACTTCTTTTGTGAGCTACAACTGCTCATCACTAATGCTAGAAAGAGCGATAAGCATGAAAGTTTCAGGAGTTTGTTCATATTGTGACAACATTTTAGTGACAGAAACAAAGGTAGCGGAATTTTTCTTACCTTTGCACCGAAAAGAGAAATTTGTAAATTGTAAATGATAAATTTGTAAATCACATGATTACTATTGAACAACTTAAAGACGTGAAAGAGCGCACTGATGCGCTGAGGAGGTATCTTTGACATCGACGGGAAGAAAATTCAAGTCGAAGAAGAGCAACTAAGAACGCAGGCGCCGGGGTTCTGGGATGACCAGAAGAAAGCGGAAGCCCAGATGAAACTGGTGAAAGACCTGCAAAAGTGGATTGACGGCTATAATGAAGTCAAGACACTGGCAGACGAACTGGAACTGTCGTTCGATTTTTATAAAGAGGAGTTAGTGACTGAGGGAGATGTGGATGCGGCTTATGCGAAAGCCAGTGAAGCGGTAGAAGCACTCGAACTCAAGAATATGCTGCGTGATGAAGCCGACCAGATGGCCTGTGTGTTGAAGATCAACTCCGGTGCGGGTGGTACGGAAAGTCAGGACTGGGCATCTATGCTGATGCGTATGTATCTGCGCTATGCTGAAACGAACGGTTACAAGGCTACTATCGCCAACCTTCAGGAAGGGGATGAGGCAGGAATCAAAACCTGTACCATCAATATTGAAGGAGATTTCGCTTATGGTTATCTGAAAGGAGAGAACGGCGTTCACCGTCTGGTGCGTGTTTCTCCGTACAATGCGCAAGGCAAGCGCATGACATCTTTTGCTTCCGTGTTTGTCACTCCGTTGGTGGACGACAGTATCGAAGTGAATATTCTGCCTGCCTGCATTTCATGGGATACATTCCGAAGCGGTGGTGCCGGTGGTCAGAACGTAAATAAGGTGGAATCCGGTGTTCGTCTGCGTTATCAGTACAAAGACCCTTATACGGGAGAAGAAGAGGAAATCCTTATCGAAAATACCGAGACTCGTGACCAGCCGAAGAACCGTGAGAATGCAATGCGCCAGTTGCGCTCTATCTTATACGATAAAGAATTGCAGCACCGCATGGCAGAACAGGCGAAAGTGGAAGCCGGTAAGAAGAAAATCGAATGGGGATCGCAGATTCGCAGCTATGTATTCGATGACCGCCGCGTGAAAGACCATCGTACCAACTATCAGACTTCGGATGTAAACGGAGTGATGGATGGTAAAATCGAGGAATTCATCAAAGCCTATCTGATGGAATTTTCATCGCAGGAATCATAAAAACAAAAATTAGCGAGTGTTATTTTTGGAAAGTTAAAAGATTTGTTTTTACTTTGTTAGCGTTGAACTTTAAAGCTAACATTATGGGTAAAAGTAAGAGAAAAGTAGCACATAGTAAGAAAGAGGAGGAGCAGGCCCAGCGGGTAGTCAAGATAGTATTTGTTTCACTCATTATTTTGGCACTGATTATGCTGATCGCATATTCCTTTTTCGGCTGATTGATTCACCACAGGTTACACAGTTTTGCATGGACGGGGACACGTTGATTTTCGACGGTGAATATCCATGCTGACGAGGGTAGTCCGTGGTGAATTCTTTTTTGTAACCCCTTTGTCATCCGTGTAACAACATTGTAATCTTTCTGTAATTCCACCGTATTTCTTTTGTAATCTCTCCGTATCCTGCTCATTGTACCTTTGCCGCGAATTAAGTAGCAATTAACCGAATGAGTAGAATTACAACAACCGTCGCCCTGTTTTTGATGGCGACAGCAGCCTGCGGACAGGCTAAAGAAGATGCCGGAGATGGCAAACAGCTGGATAAGCAGACCATGGAACTGAAAGATTATTTGCCCGAAATTCATGGAACGATCCGGGGAAAATATGAGTTCCAGACAGAAACTAACGAAAGCCGTTTTGAAGTGCGGAATGCCCGCTTCAGTGTTTCGGGAAATGTACATCCGATTGTTGCCTATAAAGCGGAGATCGATTTGTCCGACGAGGGGTCCATCAAGATGCTTGATGCGTATGCCCGTGTATTTCCTGTCAAGGACCTGAATTTTACGATTGGTCAGATGCGTGTACCTTTCACGATTGACGCCCATCGTTCTCCCCATCAGCAGTATTTTGCCAATCGTTCTTTTATAGCCAAGCAGGTGGGCAATGTGCGTGATGTCGGTTTCACCGGTTGTTATACACAAAAAGAAGGTTTCCCTTTCATCCTTGAAGGTGGATTGTTTAACGGCTCCGGGCTGACTAATCAGAAGGAATGGCATAAGACCTTGAATTATTCGATAAAAGCACAGTTGCTGCCTGGTAAAAACTGGAATCTGACTCTCAGCACTCAAATGATAAAGCCGGAACATACCCGTATTAATATGTATGATGCCGGCATCTACTATCAGAATAATCGTTTTCATATCGAAGCGGAATATTTATATAAAATGTATGGGCACGAAGCGTTTAAGGACGTTCATGCGGTCAATAGTTTTGTGAATTATGATTTGCCGTTGAAGAAGGTATTCAATAAGATTTCTTTTCTGGCCCGTTATGATATGATGACCGACCACAGCAATGGGCTGGCGGACAGTGAGACAGGTGTTTTGAAGATAAACGACTATGCCCGTCATCGTGTGACAGGCGGCATCACGCTGAGCCTTTCCAAAGCTTTTATTGCCGATCTCCGTCTTAACTTTGAGAAGTATTTCTATCAGAAGTCCGGAGTCCCCAAGGAGTCGGAGCGTGATAAAATCGTTATTGAGTTTATGACGAGATTCTGATTTTTAAATTATCTTTGTGCTATGGCACAAGAAATAGAACGAAAATTTTTAGTCTCCGGTGATTTTAAATCCTTTGCTTTTGCGCAGAGCCGGATTATGCAGGGATATATTTGCAGCGCCCGTGGTCGGACGGTGCGGGTTCGTATTCGTGATGATAAAGGTTATCTCACTATCAAAGGTGCTTCCAACGAATCGGGTACCAGTCGCTATGAGTGGGAAAAGGAACTTCCCTTGTCCGAAGCGGAAGAACTGATGAAGCTTTGTGAACCGGGCATGATTGATAAGACCCGTTATCTGGTACGTAGTGGCAATCATATCTTCGAGATTGACGAATTCTACGGTGAGAATGAAGGACTTGTTGTGGCTGAAGTAGAGCTGGGCACGGAAGATGAGGCGTTTGTCAAGCCCGGGTTTATTGGCGAAGAAGTGACCGGGGATATACGTTACTATAACTCTCACCTGATGAAAAAACCGTATAAAACGTGGTGAATGTTAACAAATAAGCTGTATATTTGTTCTTAGTACTAAAAGAGCAGTATATGGAACAGTTGTACAATTATCTACCGAGGGAACTGATAACTTTCGTTCTGGTTACTTTATTTTCTTTACTTATCGGACTGTCACAACGACGGATCAGTCTGAAGCGTGAAGGGGAAACAACTCTCTTCGGGACTGACCGTACATTTACTTTCATTGGTATTCTAGGCTATTTGCTTTATATACTCGATCCTACGGATATGCGTCTGTTTATGGGTGGTGGCGCTGTACTCGGTTTATTGCTGGGCTTGAACTATTACGTCAAGCAGTCTCAATTCCATGTCTTTGGCGTAACGACCATTATTATTGCGCTGATTACTTATTGTCTGGCTCCTATTGTGTCTACCCAGCCTTCCTGGTTTTATGTGATGGTGATTGTGACGGTGCTTTTATTGACGGAGCTTAAACACACTTTTACGGAGTTTGCCCAGCGGATGAAGAACGATGAGATGATTACGCTGGCAAAGTTCTTGGCTATCAGTGGTATCATATTGCCTATGTTACCGCACAAGAACCTGATTCCGGATATTAATCTCACTCCTTATTCTATTTGGCTGGCGACGGTTGTCGTCTCCGGTATCTCGTATTTGTCTTACTTGTTAAAGCGATATGTGTTTCATGAATCGGGAGTATTGGTCTCCGGCATTATCGGTGGATTATATAGTAGTACTGCCACAATCTCGGTACTGGCCCGTAAAAGCAGAAAGGCTTCCGAGCAGGAGGCGAACGAATATGTAGCTGCCATGTTGCTTGCGGTCAGCATGATGTTTCTGCGTTTTATGATATTGATTCTGATCTTTAGCAGGGAGATATTTACGTCTATCTATCCTTATCTTTTGATTATGTCTGTGGTAGCTGCCGTTGTTGCGTGGTTTATACATTCCCGTCATCGACGCTCCAAGGATATGACCGATGAGTCGGAAGATGAGGACAGCAGTAACCCGCTCGAATTTAAAGTTGCTCTGATTTTTGCCACTCTCTTCGTTGTGTTTACAGTGCTGACGCACTATACTTTGGTTTATGCGGGTACAGGCGGATTGAATCTGCTTTCTTTTGTATCCGGACTTAGTGACATTACTCCTTTTATCTTGAACCTTTTGCAGAATACAGGAAGTGTAGCTGTGCTGGTTGTTGTGGCTTGCAGTATGCAGGCTATTATCAGTAATATTTTGGTGAATATGTTTTATGCTTTGTTTTTTGCAGGGAAAGGTAGTAAGTTACGCCCTTGGATTTTGGGAGGATTCGGGACGGTGATCGGGGTAAATCTTGTGTTGCTTCTGTTCTTCTATTTTATTTAAAAAAGATTCATTAAAAAAGGCATCTGAGAAACAGATGCCTTTTTTAATGAAGTTATTTAGAAATCAATATCGTTCATGCTATTAACCAATAACTGATATTTAATATATCCTCCACTTTTAGAAGAATATTTGGTATAAATAGCGGTGATATTACCTTTGGCAGCATCTGCAGGCAGAGGCTGAAGTGCAAAGTTTGAATATCCGCTGACACGCAAGATATAGTTGCCACCTGTAGATGTCGCATTGTCATAAGCAAACCAGGAAGAACCATAATAGCGATTACCTCCATAGCTGTAAGCATAGGTTGGAGTCAATCCTTCTTCTGCATAATATTTGTTTTCATATACAGCGGTGGTTGAACCGTTCGGGTAAGTTGTTTCCAGATATTGAGGATACTTGTCGCCGTCGTATGTACCTTCTTTGTAAGTCAGCCCTTCGAAGCGTACCAAACGTCCTAAAGCATCATCATTCAATGCTGTTTTGTAATTACTTTCATTGATAACCAATATGTCGTCTTCTGTCAGACTGCCGAGTTCACCTTTGAATACATGTTGATCTACAAATAAGGTATTCTCGAGATTACGGTTTGCATAGCCTTTGGAGATGTCTTCTGCTGTCGGCATTCCGCCTACACTTAGCATATAACGATAGCTACCGATAGCCAAGCCTTTGGTTTTAACAAAGAGAGTCTGCCCTACGTGAAAATAAACATAGTTGCTAACCATCAATTTCAGTTCGATAGCTGATTCGGATGATTCATCATAGATGTATACTGATTTGTATACATTACCGGCCTGGTCGCTTGAGATGACTTTTCCGCTGATGACATAGTCTTCTGTGATTTCCAGAGTTTTACCCAGACTGGCTGCACCGTTTCCGTATTCTTTATAGAAAAGTTGCTTAAAGTCCTTGATGGAGATTAGTTTGCTATTTGAGAAGTCTTCTTTTGTCCAGACTTTGGCTGGGGCAGGCTCTTCAAATTCGTTGTAGCAGCTACTGAAACCGAGCACTACTACCGCAAGCATAAATAATTTAAATATTTTGTTCATAACTGTTCTTTTTACTTATGATGTCCTTAGAAACGGAAATAGATGTTCATGTAATAGGTTGTACCGAACATATAGAAATATTTCGCATCAAACGGTTGGTAAGTTTGATAGCTTTCATCCTTGTTCTTCAGCAGACGAACTTGTTCATAACCGCCGGTCTTGATATTCTGGTTGTTGAGCAGGTTCTTTACTTCCAAACTGAAACCAAGAGTATAGGCACGGTTGATGTACCAGTTCTTACCAACGCTTGCATTTAAAACGCAAGCAGAGTTGAATTTCTCCTGATTACGTAACGTTGCGATATCTTCTTCAGTCATTCCCGGTGTCAGTACGGCATCTGTACGATAGAGCGGACTCATAGATAAGTACATATTATTATAATAGTTCATATCTAATGACGCGAATATGTTTTTAGGACCACGGTAAGACAAGCCTACGTTCAGTGCTGTTTGCGGAGTGCTTTCTACACGGAAGTTTTTCCAGTATACTTTACCTTGGTTCTTGATTTCTCCACTATTATCCTGAATCTGTACATAATCCGGGTTATTGTCATAAGTGAATTGTCCCCAGCTGATGGCTGCATTCAGAGAAAGTCCTGCATAGATAGGTACAGAAGCTGCTGCTTCAAGTCCGAAGTGACGTTTGTTGATACCGCTCATTGCAAAGTTGGAGAAGGTAGCTTCTACGTCATCATAGTAAGAAAGTACTTTGGACTGATCCATAAACTTCGTGTAATATCCGGAGATACGTGCTTTAACATCACCCCAACGCAAGTTGTAAGAGGCATCTACACCAAATACTTTCTCACTTGAAATGCCCGGAGTCGCAGAGTTACGAGTACGGGGAGAAACAAATGAGGCCTGGAAAGCAGGAGCATCCTGCATATAGATGATGTTGGCATCAATAGAATGAGCAGCAGAGAACTTATAGCTGAAGTTGGCTTTCAGTTTATAAGTCAGGTAATTCTGCTTTTTAGAGTCTCCTTGAGAATTGTCAAGGAACAAACCCTTTTTCCAGATACCATGACGCCACAGAGTAGTGTGTCCGAGTTCTCCACCCAGATTGACTCCCAAGTTGCCGAAACTTTTGCTATATTGTGCCCAAGCACGTGCGTTGATAATATTTCCGTAGTAGTCGTAGCTGTATTTATCACCTTTCTTGACAGCTTGTGCATGACCGTACTTATCATAGTACTCCATGTTGTTCTGGTAAAGGATCGGGTTCATACCACCCATGTCACGTTCGGCAAACTTGTCTACGTCTACCCAGTAATCACCACCCAGCAAATCTTTCACTTCGCTATAATATTCTGTGCGATTACGACGCAAGTTCAATCCACCGTTAATTTTAGAATTGTCACGGAAGATATGAGAGAATTGTGTGTAGAGATTCCAGTCTATCTGATCGGCATGGCGTTCTTCAATCATGTTGATGGCACGATGACCGGCTCCATAGGTCGGGTTCTCTTCCTGGCTTTGGTTGATATGATACAAGTTGTCCCAGTTGATGTGGCGGATGTTATTAGTATTTCCCATCCATGCTTCATACAGTTGTGCTCCGACGTAAGTATTGTTATAGAAACTGGGTAAATAACGGTAATAGTCGGGACGTGGGTCGGGACCACCGTACCAAGTCAGCGCAGAGTAACCGTTCTGTCCGAAACGTACAGAGGTTGCAACGTTTAATTGCGAACGGTCATTGATGTCGAATGTATAATTCAACATCGTAATCGGTTCATGATAGCTGCGTACACGTGCGTTGACGCGTTTTCCATTCAGCCAACCCCAGTTTGGATTGTAGTAGTTGTTGCCTACTAAGTCGTAGACTTCCTGAGTAGAAGCTTGTTGTGCACCACGTTCTGTGGGAGCACCCAGGATGCTTAATGCCAAACGGTGTTGTGAATTGAATTGCTTTTCTACAGCGGCAAAATATCCGAAGGCATTGTAGTACACACCGTTTACATAAGAGTTTCCTCCCTGACGGGTTGATACGGAGAAGGCATAAGACCATCCGTTATCCTGTAATCCGGACGCATAGGTCAGCATACCACGGAAGCGGTACATGGAGTTACCGTTAACTACGCTGGCGCGAAGACCTTTGCGCATCTGTGAAGGACGGGTATTGATATTTGTTGTACCTGCGATACCGCCGATACCCATATCCCCCATATTCAGTGCAGATGTGACTTCCTGATTACGAGTCGCATCATTCAAACCGCTCCACAAAGACCAGGGAGTATATCCTGTCATTGCGTCGTTCAGTTGAATGCCGTTCATATAAACGTCGGAGTATTGAGAATCATAACCACGTACATTGAAACGCATTTCACTGAATTTGTAGGAAGCGATGTTATTGAATACGTCTTTTGATGCGGACAGAGACGAGGGGAGTGATTGTGCATCCTCCAGCGTTTCTGTGTCAAATTCGGCAAAGATAGCATCGTCCATCGTAGGAGCAACGTTTTCAGGGATCATAATGACGTTATTGATATCTCTGATCAACTTATCCACACGGACAGCCAGAGTTAGAGGTTCGAACTCTGCAGCTTCGAAAGACAGAGTGTATTCTCCTTTTGTCAGGTTTTCGATAACGAAATTACCCGACGCGTCAGTCTTGGTTGTTACATCTCCCGGAGTTAATGTCACTTTTACGCCGTCTATGGCCGCACGTGTCGTACGGGAAACGACTTTACCTTTGACTCCACCATTGTTTTGTGCAAAAACAGTGAATGACATCAAAGATAATACCATGAATAGGATTGTTTTGATTTTCATATAAACTTATTTTTTTATTTACCTATATAGATATATACGGGGAAGTGGTCACTGTAACCTCCCTGGAAGTTATTACCTACGTATGTGCGCAATGGATATCCTTTGTATTGTCCTTCTTTCTGCACCATGTAAAGTTGCTTGAAGATATTTCCATAGAATTTAGATCCGGGAGCTTGCTGCAATTTCAGCTTTCCTGTCGATCCTTTTGCTAAATTCTCGGATACTACAATATTATCAAAGATATTCCAGGCATCTCCGTAGGCTAGTGTTCCGTATCCTGCTTTGAGCATATCGGCATAAGGAGCGAAGAAGTCGCCTTCCTTCAAATCTTTCAGTTTGAATTTGGCTCCTAATCCTTGTGCTATACTTTTGTCGGTCGGATCATCATTGAAGTCTCCCATCATAACCACTTTCGTGTTAGGATTGGCCTTCATTACAGAATCTGCAATGCTGCGCATCTGTTCGCCTACAGCAATACGTTTAAATTCTGAAGCTTCTTTTCCTCCCAGGCGTGAAGGCCAGTGCGCTACCATAAAGAAGAAGGGCTCGTTTTCAATCGTTCCCCAAAGCGTCAGGATATCACGGGTTTTGAAGTCCGGAAGTGAAGGGATGACTGTTCTTACAGCTTTTTCTCCTTCTATTTTGAACACATCGGGACGATACAGAAAAGCAACGTCTACCCCACGGGCTTCAGGAGAGTCGAAGTGTGAAATCCGATAGTTTGCCGGAGCCAGTTTGCGGGTTGCGATAATATCCTCCAGTACATTGCGGTTTTCTACTTCCGATACACCGATAATTACCGGATAATCTTTGTTGATAGCTGCAATATCGAAGAATACACGTTCCGTGTTAGCCAACTTCTTATTGTACTTGGCTGAGTTCCACTTCTTAGGACCTTCGGGAGTAAATTCATCATCGTGAACTTCCGGATCATTGATTGTATCGAAGAAGTTCTCAAGATTGTAAAATACAACCTTATACGGTTTCTGTGCAAAGCTGAACGATATCAGCAGCGCAAAGAGCGCGGTTACTAATAACAGTTTTTTCATAAGCTAGCTTATTAGTTAATCCCCCATTGAGTGGGATTATTTTGTTGTTTTACACTGTTGGATACTTGTGGGAAGAACGTAAATCCTGTCATCTTTTCGATGTCTGCTACAGAAGTACAGATAGACTTAGGAGGTTCAATGTTTCCATACGATTTGTGATCTACCCAAAATCCGATTGATATCAGTTCACTGTCCGAACAATCTTTGATGTTCTTTCCTGTTTTGCCACTTTTTGTACGCAGAAGTACTTTAAAGTAGTTTGTAGGAATAGGAACTGTCTTGCCTGCACCGTCTGTAGTAGTGGACGTTGCATCTGGCTTAAAATATGCGCCGGTCACTACATACAAGGTATCAGAACAGTTATTTGCCCGAACTTTTGTTTCAAGTTTAGCCCACATATCCTGATTCAAACGATTAAGTTGTGGGGTCATATTGGACATATAGAAGGTTTGAGCATTCATTTCGTCTGTTCCTAAGCGATCGGCTGATGGAAGCTGGTGACCACGGTCATAAGATCCTCCATAAGATCTTAATGTACAATCAGCCTGATAACTTTGAGGAATGATAGGATCGAAGGCCCAACGATCTGTACGTTCTCCTGAACCTTTGAGGTATGCTGTATGTATCGGATAAGCTACCCATAAAGCTGCTTTCTTTGTTTTATCAAAACAAATAGAATAATTACGTATGGTCTTATTATTCAAAAGAGCATAATGAGTTACATACTGATAATTAGTATTTTCCTTGAAATCAGGAACTTCAGCCCACAAGTTAAAAGCAGGTAGGTTCTGTTGTGATTCAGACAATTGTACTAAATCAAAGACTTTTGCTTCTTGGTCTGCAAACTGGAGTGAAATTTTAGCTACACGTTGTTCTTTACCTGTATTGCTATTATAATACACATATAGAACATTGAGTCCGTCTTTAACTTCTCCGGATTTAGAGGATAAGGTCAGATCATTGCTGCTGAAAGAACACCATGTTGTGCCCTCAGTGATTTCTGCATTCCATATTGTCCCAGGAGTACCTGTGATGATTATGGCAGACGATCCGGATGCAGATTTTACAGTGGAGGAAATTTTCCAGTAGGCATCACCTGACTGTGACGAGCCTCCACCGTTAGAGTCATCATTGCTACATGCTGTTATACATAATATAAAAGCAGTTAGCAAAAGAAACTTGTAATATTTATATTTTTCTGTCATTTAAACTTGTTCCTTGTATCAATTATTAGAGGAAAGAAACCCTTGGAGGTATACTCTAGCATATCCTCCAAGGGTGTTGTTGACTAGAATCTTTATTATTCGTAAGTAAGTTCTAATTTCGTAAATTGCGCATTATGACTACTTGAAATGTAGATCCTATATTTGGTATTGACAGCTGTTCCGGATAACTTATATGTATACTCCATTTGGTCATCTGTCTGTGCCCACTTAATTGCTGTACCACCAGTTATTTCTTCGTTACTTTGATTCGTAATTCCGATCATAACGGCTGTGGAAGCACCTTTACGAGTTGTTCCTGTTACTTGGGTTAATTTCTTGTCAGCAATAGCTGGTAATTCAATATATGCTCCTTGTTTTCCATTAATGATATAAGGAACTGATTTATCCATTGCTTGATAGTAACCATTACCTGAACCTGCACCTGCAAATATGAAATCATGACCTCCAAATGAGAATGTTTGTGCATCCACTTGTTTGTTGGCTGACAATTTAGGGAATGTGCTTGGATAGTTATCTGCTATAGTGAAATCAACAGATATAACAGTCTCATTACCTGATGATGGAGCTTCAACTATAATTGGAATATCTATACTGTTTCCATTCGTTAAAGTTACCTTTAGAGTTTGCTTGATATCACTTGTTGTTGAGTTAGCTTCAGCATTAACTGTAACTTTAGTACCATTTATTGAAGCAGATAGAATACCGCTTAGTCCAGAATGAGATAATGTATTACTTCCCATATTCGCAACACTGATTTCGATATCTTTACTACCTCCTGCTGATGGGAAACTCCATGATGCCGGATCAGCTGATAAAATAGTCGGTGTAGAAGATTGGAAGTTCTTAACGTCTTCAAGATTACGAGGAACTAACTGACCTTTATTTGAATTAACTGCTGCCAAACCAGATATAGCACCTGTGGCTACTGAATATGGTTGATCTACAAATGCTGTAGCTTCTTTCTTGCAGAATACAACAAAATCGGTTCCTCCAGCAGTAAAGGTATGAGAAGATATAGAGCTCGTATTAGCCCATACGCCAGCAGTTGCAGTTGTTGCATCCTGGATTGTAACTGTCATACCTTGGTAATCTGCTAATTTATCAGCAGTAATGACAATAGGAGTTATAGTGGCAGTACTACCTAATTTCTCTACTTTAGCCCAAATATCATCTTTGCCTCCTGTTACTTCAAACATACCATTGTAGTTGACAGTTTTGGCAAGTCCTTTATAGAGAGTAACCTTCACTTTATCTCCCTTTTTAACATCAATAACGGTAGGCTCTACTTGACTTCCATATAGCGTGATACCATTACTTGCAGTTGTTGCATTTTCTGTTGCAAGAATTAGATTGTTGAATGAGTAATTTCCACCTTCAACATCATTCTGCACTACGGCTTCAAAATATCGGTCTGCAGTAGCATCAACCGGAGTTTGAGTGGCAGTCATCATTGCATTTAGTTCAGTGATAGTGATAACTTTAGCTTCTCCTGGTTCAGGTTCTTCACCTCCTTCTAAGTCAATAATAGTTCCTCCGTTACCTGTAGACAGAGTGATATCATCAAGACGGAATGCTGAAGGTGCTAATGCTGTAAACTTAATGTATAATTGAGTAGTCGCTTTTTTCAGAGTAAAGTCTGCTGTTGCAAAAACCCAGTATGGAGTTTTTTCATCTCCATTATTCTTAGAGTATGTAAGAGGAGTCCAGGTTGTTCCGTCTGCACTCAAAGAAACTGTGAATTTAGATATATCAAATGTATTATCATATTCGGTAGCACCTTCTGCTTTGTACGAATAACTTCCACCAAATGTCAATCTAAGATTGGTCTGTTCCGGAGTTAATGTTATTTTGTTGATCTCAAAATCAGCGGGAAGAGTACCAAAGAATACTACATTAGGACCGGAGGCTCCCTCATAAGCGCCTGTGTTAGCTAGTCCGGTTGCACGAACTGTTGCTTTTTGACCGGTATATGTTACTTCTGCAGCACCTGTTCCAGATTTCTGCCAACCTTCATATTGGTCAACGTAAGGCACAGGACTAGGAAGACTGGCTGTACCTACAGATTCAGTGTAAATCACTTCTGTAGGACTAACGCTTCCACTAGTAATTGTTACTGTTTCTGACATCAGCACACCTACCTTGTTAGAAATCTCAATAACAATACTTGCTTTGTCATTAACGTTTTCCGGAATGCTAACCTGAATAGTAGCAGAACCTTCACCTTCATATTTTGATAGAGTAACCCATGATTTGTCATCCTTTACTGTAGCTTTCCAACTACGGTTGGTTGAAATGTCAAAAGAAGCTTGGCTTCCGTTGGCTGGTTGACCGTCTAAGCCGAAAATCAAGGTTGTAGGCGAAACTTCGAGGTATGGAGCCTCGGTATCATCATTGTCGTCAACGCAACTTACGAAAGCTGTGCTAACCATTACAAGCATAAGCCCGTAGAATAACTTCAGAAAGTTCAAATTTCTCATTTTGTTGCTTTGTTAATTAATTAATAAAATTTTTGTGAATCATTTATCATTTTGGTCTCTCTCGATAATAATAGTTTAGCAAAGTTATTTTTTTCTATGAAACGTGCAAAGTTTCTAACGTCTTTTTCATATTACAACTGTGTTAAATTTTAGTGACTAAGGAACCTGTTATAAGGTGATTTCTTACATTAGCGAATAGATTGTTCCTTTTTATCTTTAATATATAACATTGTGAAAGAATTTAGAGATGTTTATTACTTTTTTGAAAGATTTGCATTATGCCTTTATTGGACTTGGCCTTGTTGACAATTGCAGTGTTTACGGAGTATTAAATAGAAATTCTTTTGAATGGACATCATTTATTATTTGATAGATAGAATCTTAATGGTATAAATTTATTTTAATATTTGGATGCTGAAATACCGTATTGGGAATGAATGCGTCTTTTTACTTTCATGTTGATGGTAGAATCTTATTGTATAAACTATTTATTTCTTCTTTTGTGCTTTGATTGCTGAATGTTTTGTGATGACTTTGTTGTTCTGATCTTCATCCATAATTCCTCCAACCAACCTTTCTCAGCTTTACTTAGCGTATCAGAAGTTATCGTGATTACCTTTTCTCTCAACTTGTTCTGTTCGGTTGCCATCGCATACTGCTTTTCCAGCACTGAAATTCTACGCTTTTTGCATTGAAGGTCTTGCTCTTGTAGCTCAATGACTTCCATATACAGTTTGCATACTTCGGACTGATTGATACAGAGTTGTTCCAGGGTGCGGATATATCCCGTTGTAGGAAGATTCTTGCGCAGGCACATAAATCTCCGGAAGCTCTTTTCGTCGATGATAAGAGTAGTTTCTGTGAAAGATGCAGTGATTGCTTCCATTTCTGCCCACAAACAGATGTCTTCTTCCTTGACTCCGTACTTGTGCACCGCTTCGTCTATGCTAATCCATTTCGGCATAGTGTTTCTTTGTTTATGCGTTTAACAAAAAGAGCGAATAACTCTTGCCAAGTATGGTGCAACAAGCATCCCTGCATTTTGCTTTCTAGTCGGAGGGTTATGGGGTATGGGGATTATGTAGGGGAACCGACCGGATACAAAAGAGGCATGGATGCTGTTGTACCATTATCTAGCCTTGAGGTCTTAGCATACCCGCCCAAAAGATAATGATAACAACAGACATCCACGCCAATCGTTTATATATAACATATCCTTAACTGAAATGTTGATATACAGCTATCCACGTGGAGTATCTGTTGTATCATCTCTCAATGGGCAGAAATTGCTAAGTTTCAGGGCTGAGAGACAATACGTTATTAATACTCTTATTTAAAGTAATAAAAACACTACCCGCTTATTACATCTCGCTGATGCGCAGAAAGTGTGTGACAAAGATATATGTTATTTTTGAAATATGGTGGAAAAAAGGAAATAAATAAGAGAACTCTGGTATTTAAGATAATTCCCGTCCATCTCTTCCACCTTTCGCTCAATCTGTTTTCCTTCAATCCGTTATGGGTGAACCCTTACTATCTGAATGTAAGGATTCAGGTTTCAACGGTTTCACCAGATATACATTCCCATATTTAGTATGTTTGCGGGTGATTCCTGCTGCTAGTAGCACTTGTGCGAATGTAGCCGGATTGCTCCCGCGCATGGCAGCCGGATTATACATCTTTAATCTTCTGAAAATATCCGATGCCGAAAGCCGTTCGTGTCCTTCGTCATCGGGTCCGGCAGCGCGAAAACAGGCGTGAAAGACTTCTTCGGCCGGACAGGGATGATAGAAAGCGGTGTTGTGATGTTGCAATTCCCGTTCCTCTTCTTTGGAGAACCAATAACGGATTCCGGAGAGTAATTCCGCTTTCAGCTGGGCATAGACTTGTTCGTGCTCTATCCCTTCGCAGTCGATGATGTGCTCCACTTCTACGCAGGCGAATCGTCGGCTTCCGGTAGGATCGGCGAGTAAGTCGAAACGGTTGCTTGTACCGATGAAAGAAGCGATGCGCGGCAAGTTGCGAAAGTTCTTCTGATATGCCTTGCAGATATTCAAATTTGCCATTTGCATCAGATTTTTCAGTAACGGCATTTGCTGCGTTCCGTATTTGTCAAACTCATCCATGTTGAGAAGTCCCATCTCCGCCAGCAGCCTTTCCGGTTTTCCTTGCGCGGACAGTTTCAGGTTGTCCATATAATAGCGCGACAATACCGAAGGTATCAACGCTTTGCAAAATGTCGATTTCTGTCGTCCTTGCTCGCTGCTGACAAGGATCGGAGCGACACTGTTGGCATGTATGCCCGTCATGCCCGTCCATTGGGCGGTGAGTCCCAGCATCCATGTGTGGAAACTCTTTATCCAAAGCGGATGATCGGAAACGCGACGTGCAAGGGCTTCCAGCCTGTCTGTGCCATCCCATTCGGGCAACTCTTCCATGTAAAGCCGGAAGGGGTGGTATTCGGGAATGCAGGTGGAGTAGACGTAGCGGCTCAGATCTTTGTCCCAACAGGGAATGCCTTGGTCGTGCGCTTCCATACAGAAAGTATTCAGTTCCCGCTTGCCGACAGGCTTGAAGGGTACGCCACGTTTGCCTGCCGGACGGTATTCCGTTTCTTCCGTCAGCAAGTTATAGCGAAAATCATACTGTTTCTGCAAAAATGCACGTACTTCCTGTGTCAGACGGACAGGTTGTTTCAGTCCATTCTCTTTTTCTTCTCCGGTGGACGATGGAGGAAAAGAGACCGTTTTCTCAATCGGACAGAACACCAGTGGCAGTTCTTCTGTTTGACTGGGAACCTTTAACGGCTCCTTGTCCGAAAATGAAGTTTGAGGAAACTCTTTCACCGGATGGGGGACTTGCGTAAACTTCCCAACCTTCCATTCTTCCAGTATCCGTTTCCATATCCATGTGATTGTATTCATTCTTCTTTTGTTTTTTAAATGATTAAAATAAGTTCGTTTTTTCAGCTGCTGATACTGCGAATGTACAATATGGGAATACCGCTTTGCAAGCATTTCACGTGAAAAATAATTTATTTAGTCCCTAATGAAGAACACTGCTTGTTATCGTTCGTTTCTCTGCTTTTTATCGTATCTTTGATGCAGTTTTAATAATAGCTCACTCTTGTGGTTCAATTAAATAACAATAGTGATTTAATTAAATAACTACTGTGATTCAGATGAACCACTATAGTGAGTTATTATTATATCAGTGAGTTTTGCATGAAAAGTATTCATTATTAAACAGATAACAACGTATGGCTATCACTTATGACTGGTACGAGAATCCCCAGGAATCCGACGACTCGGAAGAAAAGGGTTTGCATCCCCGCATTTTTCTGAATGGGAAAGTGAGCACGGAGAAACTTTGCCGGATGATTCATGGACGCAGTTCGCTCTCTGTGGGCGATGTGAAAAACGCATTTGAAATGCTGGCTCAGATTTGCAGTGAAGAACTGCGTGAAGGGCGTGAGGTACATATTGAAGGCTTGGGCTATTTTGCCCCCATCTTGAAAAGTACGCAGAAAGTGACCCGCAGCACTCCCAATAAATCGATGAAGGCGGAGTTGAAGACCATTGGTTTCCGCCCGGATGCCCGTTTGCGGGGTGAACTTGTCGGTATCAAAGCCAGCCGATGCAAGTATGCACGACATTCGGAGTCTCTCTCGGAAGTGGAGATCGACATGCGTTTGAAAGAATATTTTGCCGATCATGATGTGATGCTTCGCTACGATTTTCAGGAAGTGTGTTCCATGACACGGACCACTGCCAACCGCCATCTCCGCCGTCTGCAACAGGAAGGGAAGCTGCGCAACATAGGCAAACGTATGCAACCGGTTTATGTGGCCGTGGCAGGTTACTACGGAGTATCTCATGATATCGTGCGGCAGTAGATGCTCTCGTTTTCCGGTCTGTTTGTAAAGCAAGCGTCCCCGGTATGCAGGATGAAAGCGTTGAAAGCTCGGTAAAGGAGGATTGTCGGCTCGCTTTCACCCGCTTTCCCCTTCTGCCAAAGGGATAGGGAAAGAAGGTGGAAGCGGCGAAACGGACTGTGGAGCATATAGATAATGGATTCTGCCGCAAGGCGGGGGGCATCTCTTTTTTCTTTTCGTATAATCTTTTTTATCTCTTCTTTTACGATTCTTAACTCCGAAGATTTCGTAACCATAAAGAAACCATCTACTTTTACCCCGTCTTTGTAAGAAATTGAAAGAAACTTCGTCTAATAAACTAAAAACTAAAACAATTCCGGACATGAAACACAGATTATTGCTACTATTACTATTCGTATTCCTTGTGATGACAGGTTGGGCACAAAACTCCGCTACACCATCCTATACTATCAAAGGAGTACTTTTGGATTCACTGACTCAGGATGGAGAACCATACGCTACCATTAAGATTACTAAAAAAGGTGCACCGGACAAGGCTGTCAAGATGGCGGTGACGGGTGCCAATGGTAAGTTTCAGGAGAAACTGAATGTAGGTGCGGGAGATTACGTCATTACTATTTCTTCGATAGGCAAGGCGCCCGTCACCAAAGAGTTCACTTTGAAACCATCTGTTAGAGTCATTGATTTGGGGACAATGCTCTCCGCTGAGGCTAACAATGAATTGAAAGGAGTGGAAGTCGTGGCACAAAAGCCTTTGGTCAAGGTGGATGTAGATAAGATAGAGTATAATATCGAGGACGACCCCGACTCGAAATCGAACAGTATATTGGAAATGCTCCGGAAAGTGCCTTTGGTGACGGTGGACGGAGAAGACAACATACAGGTGAATGGTAGCAGCAGCTTTAAAATACACGTCAACGGGAAGCCCAATAACATGATGAGCAACAACCCGAAAGAGGTATTGAAAAGTATGCCCGCCAATTCCATTAAATACATCGAGGTGATAACGTCGCCCGGAGCTAAATATGACGCTGAAGGAGTGGGAGGTATCTTGAATATCGTAACAGTAGGCGGTGGATTCGAAGGATACACGGCAACGTTTCGGGCAAATGCCAGCAACTACGGTGCCGGCGCCGGAGGCTACGCAATGGTGAAGCAGGGAAAAATGACCCTCTCTGCTAATTATAACTATAACTACAATGACCGCCCCAGTGGATATTCGGACAGCTACCGTGAGAACTATGAGTCGGATACGGAAAAGTATCTTGAATCAAACAGCAGTTCCAAGTCGAAAGGCAACTTCCAGTATGGAAACCTGGAAGGCAGTTATGAGATCGACACCTTAAGGCTGCTGACGGTGGCTTTTGGAATGTATGGCAGCAATAGTAAAAATTATGGCGATGGATTTACCACCATGTATGGCGCCAACCATGAGGACATAGCTTACAGCTACCGGACCGGCAATCATGGAGATGGCTCCTGGTATTCCATCAATGGAAACATCGACTATCAGCGCACGTCCAGAAAGAACAAGCTGCGGATGATCACTTTCTCCTATAAGATCAATACGCAGCCTCAGACAAGTAATTCTAATACTGGCTATGAAGATATTTACGCCAAAGAGGAGGTGGACGACCTCGTGAAACGATTGCTGTTAAAAAACAGTCAGTCGGATGGCAAAACCAATACGATGGAACAGACCTTTCAGGTGGACTATACGACTCCGATAGGCGAGTTGCATACCGTGGAGGCAGGTGCGAAATATATCTTCCGTCGCAATACCAGTGACAACAAACTTTATGAAGCAGCCGGAGGAAGTGATGATTATTTATATAACGAAGACCGCAGTAGCGACTATCGTCATTTGAATCATATCCTGGCAGCTTATCTCGGATATACGTTGAAATATAAGGATTTCACCTTCAAGCCGGGAGTACGCTATGAACAGACCGTACAGCGGGTGAAATATATCGTTGGACCGGGTGAGAATTTTCACACGAACTTCAGCGACCTGGTGCCTTCCGTCTCTCTTGGTATGAAGCTCGGCAAGACTCAGAATATGCGTGCAGGTTATAATATGCGTATCTGGCGTCCGGGCATCTGGAATCTGAATCCTTATTTTAATAATCTGAATCCGATGTTTATCACTCAGGGAAATTCGAATCTGAAAAGTGAAAAAAGTCATGCGTTCGACTTGTCTTATAGCAATTTTGGTGCGAAGTTCAATATCAATGTGTCGCTGCGCCATTCTTTCAACAATAACAGTATTGAGAATATAAGCCGGTTGATTACGGCACCGGAAGGGGAGATGTTTGACAATGATCCCACACACATAGCACCGGAAGGGGCCTTGTACAGCACTTATGCCAATATAGGAAAGAGCCGGAACACAGGAATGAGCCTTTATCTGAACTGGAACGCATCTCCTAAAACGCGCCTGTACGTCAATGGCCGTGGAAACTACAGCGATTTGAAAAGTGAAGCGCAGGGATTGCACAATTATGGATGGAACGGTTCTTTCTATGGCGGCGTCCAGCATACTCTTCCGTTGAAAATACGGTTAAGTCTGAATGGTGGCGGTAGTACTCCTTATATTAATCTACAGGGAAAAGGTTCCGGCTATTATTATTATAGTTTAGGTGCGAGCCGTTCTTTCCTGAAAGATGAGCGTTTGAGCCTGAATGTGTATTGCAGTAATATATTTGAGAAATACAGAAGCTATAACAATCATACAGAAGGCGTAAACTTCCTGTCGAAGAGCAGCAGCAAGTGGCCGAGCCGTAGCTTTGGAGTCAGCATCAGCTACCGGATTGGCGAACTGAAAGCCAGTGTGAAGAAAGCTGCCCGAAGCATTAACAATGACGATGTGAAAGGTGGTGGCGGCGAAGGCGGAAATACAGGTGGAGGAGGTGGTCAGTAGACCACTTCCACATTTGATTCATAATATAAGCCGGGGAAAATCCGGCTTTATTATTTGATGTCTGTTTTTAAATACCTATATTTGTGTCTATTTCATTTAAAAGAAAGATAGGCGTTATGGATAATACTTTTAGTAGAATTTACCCGATAGGGATACAGAATTTTGAGCAGTTGCGCAATAATAACAATGTCTATGTTGATAAAACAGCATTAATTTATAAGTTAGCGAATACTAATTCGATTTATTTTCTGAGTCGTCCCCGTCGTTTTGGAAAGAGTTTGCTAGTATCTACTCTTGATGCTTATTTTCGAGGAAAAAAGGAATTGTTTCAAGGATTGGCGATAGAGCGTTTGGAGAAAGAGTGGAATACCTATCCGGTGTTGCATATGGATTTTAGTATGACCAAATACACCGCTATGGCTGATATGGAGGAACGACTGAATCTCCAACTTCGTGAATGGGAGCGAATCTATGGTAGTGATTCGGAGGAGGAGGGTTATGCGGCTCGTTTTTCCGGAATAATCAAAAGAGCGTATCAGCAAACCGGTATGCAGGTAGTGGTGCTCATCGATGAATACGATGCTCCTTTATTAGACAGTAACCATTTACCGGAACTGCAAAATGAGCTTCGTGAAGCACTCCGCAAATTCTTTAGTCCATTGAAGGCACAGGGAGTATATCTTCGTTTTCTGTTTTTGACGGGTATCAGCAAGTTCAGTCAAATGAGCATATTCAGTGAATTGAACAATTTGCAGAATATCAGCATGAGAGATGATTATAGTGCAATTTGTGGAATAACTGAACGGGAACTGCATACACAACTGAGAATAGATGTTGAACGAATGGCACAGGCTAATAATGAGACGTATGAAGAAGCTTGTACTCATTTGAAGCAACAGTATGATGGATATCATTTTAGTAAAAATAGTGAGGATATTTATAATCCGTTCAGTTTGTTCAATGCATTTGCCGCTAAAAGTTACGAGAATTTTTGGTTCTCTACCGGGACGCCTACCTTCTTAATAAATATATTGCAGCAGAGTAATTTTGATATCCGTGAATTGGATGGGGTTACAGCTACTGCCGAACAGTTTGACACACCGACCAATACAATTACCGATCCTCTTCCCGTTCTTTACCAGAGCGGTTATCTTACTATTAAGAATTACGATCCGGATTTTCAACTATATACCCTTGCTTATCCGAACAGAGAGGTGCGGAAAGGTTTTATCGAATCTTTGATGCCTGCTTATGTGCATTTGCCTGCACGTGAAAATACATTCTATGTGGTGTCTTTTATTAAAGATCTTCGTGCCGGAAAGGTGACTGAATGTTTGGAACGGATAAGGTCTTTCTTTGCTTCCATTCCCAATGACTTGGAAAACAAGCAGGAGAAGCATTATCAGACTATTTTCTATCTGTTGTTCCGTTTGATGGGGCAGTATGTGGATGCAGAAGTAAAAAGTGCTGTCGGCAGGGCAGATGTGGTGGTAAAACTGCAGGATGCCATTTATGTTTTTGAGTTCAAGGTAGATGGTTCTGCAGAAGAGGCGTTGGCGCAAATAAACAGTAAGGGGTATGCAATCCCTTATCAGGTGGATCATCGAAAAGTGATAAAGATCGGTGTCAACTTTGACAGTGCGACAAGGACCATCGGAGAGTGGATGATAGTTGAGGAACCATAATAAGTAATAGGTAATAAGTAATAGGTAATAGAATCCGAAGAGGTATAACGTCTTACTGTAGCTTGAACGTCAGCCGGCTGAGTCCGATCTTTAGCTTTGATTTGTTTTCTCCCGACTTGCGTATAGGAGACTCTAATAACGAGAAATCGACAGGGAAAGGAGCTGCCATCAATACAAAATTCTCGGTCGACGATCCGCCGAACTCAATGGTTTGTTGCGGGAAGGCGACTGTGCTTCCGGCAGGAAGCAGGTAATTGGCGAAGTGACCTTGGTCGTCCGGTTGGAGCACCAGATAAGTATTCAGAGAGTTGTCTATATTCAGTATATTGACAAACAGAGTAATCAGGGAGTGATTGGTCACACGTACATAATAAGGATTCTTTAAGTTGGAGCCATCCG
The DNA here is from genome assembly GCA_019412825.1 of Bacteroides thetaiotaomicron. Lineage (GTDB taxonomy): Bacteria > Bacteroidota > Bacteroidia > Bacteroidales > Bacteroidaceae > Bacteroides > Bacteroides thetaiotaomicron_A. The sequence continues at coordinate 88,520 of DXOL01000017.1, forward strand.
GTTTCAGAACCGAACCGTCCCGGTGTGAAACCAGCTCGAAAGTCAGCAGATAATTACTTCCCAGCGAGGGATCTTTATGTATAAAGGCCTCCTGCAAGGTTTCATGGTCCGACACTTGCAGGCAAGCGCACATAGCCTGGATAAACTGTTGGTTTTCTTCCTCTCCTCTGTATCCGGTGGTGGTCACTTTACCCAGTTTCCGGTTCTGCCCGGTGTCACCGGTATTGCTGAAAAGCTGATCCTTGATATACCGGAGATAGTTGGCAGACAGGCGAAGTACAGAGGGTTGCATATCACGAATATATTCCTTTACCGTCCATGTTCCGGTACGGCTCAGGCTATACAGCAGTTTGGCGTCTTCATTCAGAAGAGTAAGCTGGCTTTCTTTGCCCATTGTCACTGTCTGCAACGGAAATAATTTCTGTTTGGGTTGTATGGGATGCCCTGCCGTTTTTACATTACCGGCAACGGAATAGACAATATACGAATCTCCTCCCTGCTGTGCTGTTGCTGCAGTGAGGATGGTGATCAGAAGAATAACTGTTGTCAGGAACGTTCTCATCTTGTGCTTGTTAATAAGTAAATAATGGAAATTCCTCGTTCCAACCGTCAAATCCGGGGATTTGTTTCCGGTTGTTGTCGCCCTTAATGATTTCCTTCATCCGTTTGCGCAGGAAATTCATGAGCTCGACGGTGGTCAACGCCTTCTGGCCTTCTGCCTTAGCTTTCCCTTCGAATGCTTCGATCAGTGCTTTGGTGAAAGCTCCGTTATCCCACTCAGGCAATTCATTGGAGACGGTGTCATCTTCACTCGATGCATAAATATATCTTCCCGGTTTGGCGCGGTTCATCTCCGAAACGACCTTCTGCATATCCAGCGAAGATACGCTCCGGCGACCCTGCAAAAGTGCTCCGGAATAGCAGGCATCGGCAAATACGACTACCTTGCCGCGTATGTCGTCCAGATAGGCCGAGAATCTGTCGGCATCGATACAGGTACTTCGGATTCTTTCTACATTAGCATCGACCGGTGCCAGATAGAACCGGTCTTTATTGTCTTTTATCCCATGACCGGCGAAGAAAATGAAAGTGAAGTCGGTGCTTTCTGCTTTTGCTGCCAGCTGGCATAATTCGTCTTCAATCTTTTGCCGGGTGGCTTCTTTGTCAGAAAGCCTTGTCACATAGATATTCTCATAAGGCGCATGCTTTTTCTTCTCCACAACCCGAACGAAATCATTCATGTCTTTCACCGCCATTTTCAACGGAGGATGAATCTGATCGTAATTGTTGATTCCGACAGCCAGTACATAGAGGTTGGGGCGTATCAGGTTTTCTTTCGAATTGTCCCATTTGAGCTGGAGAAATTCCGTTTCGCTCCATCCCGTATCATTGCAGGCGGAAATTGATATGCTGCTGTCATGTTTGGGCAGAGTCACCGTCACGCTTCGCCCTTTCTGTACGACACGTGCCGTTGGCTGTATCTCACCGTTGACGGTAACCTTCACTTCCTTTACCGGATTGTCCGACGGAGTATCTACGCTATAACGGATTTCCAACTGGGTTTCACTGAAATAAGGAAAACCTTCCGGAGGAATAATTTTTACGACTGGCGAGGCCGGAGTGACAGAAGCCCCGCCGACAGCGAAAGAATCCGGTATCGGACTTTCATTTTGAGCAAAGGCGGGCTTTTTCGACATGGCATTGATTCTGTCCAGTTCTTTCTGTACATCCGCGCCTCTTTTCTGAGCGCGTGTATAGAGGACTTTGGCCTTTTGTAGCCATGATATGGCTGTATCGTAGTCTTGGGCAATGCCTTTGCCTATATAATAACAATATCCTAAATTCACCATTCCATCCGGATGGTCCTGTGCGGCAGCTTTCTGATACCATGCCAAGGCGTACATATCGCTCTGATCTACCCCTTTTCCCGAAAAATAACAGTTGCCTAAACAGTTCTGTGCTGTGGCATCTCCTTTCTCGGCTGCCTTCCGATACCAAGTGGCTGCCTGCGCATAATCCTGCTTCGCCCAGTAGTCGGCGGCTTTGCTCATTATTTGTGCGGTGCTTGGAGTTTGTTGCGCTATCGTTGAACCGAGAACCGTGCAAAGTAACCATAATATGCATACTGTTTTTTTCATAAGTAGAGTGTTTTTTCCGGGTGTTTCAACTTCTTTTTCTCTTGTAGCCATAGCAGCCATCCCACATAGAATGAAAGGGCGTTGCCTGTCAGTACGATGCCGGTGAATGCATATATAAGGCTGATGCTGTAATGGAAAAAGTAGTTGATTATCAAGTTGATAAATACCAATAGCGTGGTTACCAGAATAGCGGCAAGAGTGATACGGATATTATCTGTCTTTTCATGTTTAATATGGAGGTAACTGCATATTACCACAAAACAATAAGTCAGCAGAATTCCCAACACCACTCCCATCCAGGCCGGCATCTCGATAATTTCCCGATGGTGGATAAGAGTATGGGTGGAGAGTGCCACTATTTCCGGCCCGCTAAGATCGCCCACCGGGGTCAGATGCAAATCTTCCTTGCCCGAAGCAATGCCTATCACTACTATTTTACCCTTAAAGCGGTCGGCAAAAAAGGGTATATTGGCAGGAAGTACTTTGCATATCTGTACGTCCGAATAATTGATCAGTTTTTCGGCATCCGTTTCATAGCGGAGTTCCGGTTGATAAGCAAGTGCGATTTGCAGGGGGAACGAACGGAGTGTATTATCTCCGTTGGTGATGGTAGTAGTATAGGTTCGCAGACATTTGCTGTATGTGTTGTTCATCGTTGTATTGGTGTATCCTTCACGAAGTTGCGGCAGGGCGGGTGTGAAGAAAGAAGACAGCACGCTGTTGTCGTCTGATACTTCAGAGGCGGCAACGATGGCAACCGGAATGGTATCGAGTGTTGCCATCAGGGTTAAATTGTCTTCGGAACGGTCATCGTCTGGAAACATGATATCCACTGCAATCACTTTGGGCGAGGTATCTGCTACCTTTGCGATTACCTCTGCTATCGCTCTTCGGTTATGGATGGTGGTGATGTCTACCACAAAAATCTCATTACTTTCCGGCACCGACTTGCGGTCGGATAAGCGGAGAAAGAGGTCAGACAGACGGAAATCTTCGAATGCACGGGTTACCGGATCGAAGAAAGAGGTGTTCAGCGGAATATAGATCACCAAAAATGAGAAAAGGAAAATCCCCAATGTAATGTAGAGGTGGCTTCGGTGTAGCCAGAAGCGAAAGCTCCAGAAGTCGTATTTCATGGCAGTACCTCCTTCTTTTTTTCGATTTTAGGTGTCGGACAGGTGCAGATACAGACAATCCCTGCAGGTAATTGTTGCCATCCGATCCGGAAATTCTTCAGTGAGTGGTCAGTTTTGGAAGTGGAAGTGTCGATATAGGCATCTATTAACTTATTCTCATTAGGCAAATTGTCATTTTTTGCATGAGCTTCGATTTTTGAACTTACCTCTGTTCCTATCATCGAAGCGGTTTCTACCAAAACGGCGGCTAATGCGTCGGAACAAGCCGCGATGCCATCTTTATATTCTCCCAAACTAGTGGAACAAATTTGTTCAGTAATATTTTCTTCGACTGTCCCATAAATTCCGGCTTCCATGATTAACTGTCCCTTTGTAATACCTGCACAATACAAAGGGAATGGAAGTCCTTCCGTTTTTCCAAGAAGCTTTGAGACGCTATTGAATATTGATTCAATTTCTTCTTTTTCATTCGACTTTGTGTAACTTGACATTAGGCTATTTACAGATACTTCCTTATTGCAGAGCGGAATTTGTGTGAGGGCTCCTATCCACACCCGTCCAAAAGAATGCTGCAAATCATAGGAAAACTTCAGAGCAGTTTTCTCCTTATTTGATCGGGGGGTATATTCTGCATACCGATAATTGGCTTTTCTTGACAATACATCTGTTCCCACTTTTACTGCAATCTCTTCTTTACCGTTATTTTTATCGTATATAACGGATTCACTGTAGGAATGCTCTTCCAATGTAGCAGCAATGTGGCTTTTTACCAGACAGGAATCGATTCCGGAATGATTTCTCTTGTTGACGTTTCTGCTAAAAGTAATTTTATTATTGGATTTACCTTGTTTCACCCGGCATAGCACAAAGTATTCTCCGGATGAATGGGCATATAACTTTTCTAATGTACATTCAAACCCCGACAACTCTAACCGGGTCTCCTCCAGACGTTGATTTGTGTATTTCTTCCCTTCTTGGCTTATATCTGAGGTCGTTATGGTTTTGAAGGGTAAACCTTGGGTCAGACAAAAGTTCAGTACGGCACGCGTCTGGGCTTGTAGTAAGGCCAGGCCGGCATCATCCATGACTTCGGATACTCCCAAATAAAGACCTTCCTGATTTTCGAATACCCAGGGAGGCAGTTCATCTTTTGCTGCACAGACGCGTACAGAAAAAGAGAAATATACTAATAGACACAAGAAAAGTGATAACCTCATAATTATTTGTCAGCAGTATTAAAGTCTTGAACTTTTCTGCAATATTCGCTAAAAAATAGAACATAAGCAAAAAATATGCTAATAATTTGGAGGGCAGCGCTTTCTAAATTATTAGAAAGAAGCGTGTTTATAAACAAAGAGGACGTATCAAATTTTGATACATCCTCCTTGAAAGCGGGGAGTTGAGATGTTTTGAATCAACTCCTGGAAATTGTAGGACGGTTGATTTTTTTATTTCTGCCTTACATCCTGCTTATTGGTATTGAAACCTAACTTGGTAAGTCCTGCTTGTACATCGGGATGACTCATGAAGAGTTTCCATAACAGTCCTGTCCGGTAATTCTCGATCATGACTGCAATTGGACCCTGGTCGATGGCAAGGTAACGTTGCGGATACCAGTTGTCTGTTTCGCTGAAAGCATCGTAGAATCCGAAAGGACCGAAGACTTTGTCCCCCATATTATATAGGTGGCGCATCACTTGCATCGAATATTCCGGTGTATAGACGATGGAAGAAAGGGCGGCGGTGGGAGAGATGACTCCTTTGTCGTCCTGTTCATTCGGTGAATGGGCAGCGTATCCGTCGACGGAATAGCTGGCGGTCAGTCCCCAGCAGTCCGGTCCGAAACCTTTGTAGTGTTTGGGGTTGCGGATGCAGTAAGCGCGGTTCACTAATGTCAGATTACGCATTTCGTGGAAGTAGCTGGGACAGTATTCGTCTTTCAGACCGACGGGGTCGAGTCCGAGGAAGGAGTATTGCGCCCAGAAAAGTGGTCCGGCTTCCGTGCCCTGATAGCGGAGATGTAGCTCGATGCCTTCCACTTTATGCGGGGAGACGATAGCTCCGTTCTGCGCCCAGCCATCGTGATAGACGGATGCCGGTACTCCGTGGGTAGGAGAGGCTGCGGCAAGGATATACATAATCATACATTCGTTGTACCCATGTATGGGGAAGTCCATTTCCCAGCCGTAGGTGGGACTCCAATGCCAGTATAGCACATTTTGGTCACCGTTGCGATACCAGTTCCAGTCAACGTCTTTCCAAATTTGGTCAATGCGTGCTGCCAGTGCTTTTTCTTTCTCATTACCGTTGATGTAATACTGGTGTACGGCGAGCAGTCCTTGTATCAGGAAGGCGGTTTCTACCAGGTCACCTCCGTTGTCTTTTTGGCCGAAAGGTTTCACCTTTCCCGTATCGCCATACCACCAGTGGGGATATGCTCCGTGAAAACGGTCCGCTTTTTCGAGGAAGGAGACGATGCGCTCCATTCGTGCCAGACCTTCTTCGCGGGTGACGTAACCCCGGTCTATTCCGGCAAGAATAGCCATGATGCCGAAGCCGCTGCCGCCGGAAGTGACTACATTGGCATCATTCTGCGGATATACCCCGTCTACATGATATCGTTCGGGGGCAAGTCCGCTGTTGGGCTCGGCACCTTCCCAAAAGTAGAGAAAGGTGCGGTGCTGAACGGTGTCCATCAGGGCGTCGTCCGTGAGCTCGGAACTGGCGGTGGCTGCTCCGCCGGTCTTGTTTTTGCAGGCTCCTGCTGTCAGTATCAGGCAGAGGAGCGAAATATAGAGAGATAATTTTTTCATTGATTGTGGATTTAAATGAGAGAATAAAATTTAGGCACGGATTACACGGATTTCACGGTTTTAAGAGATTTCGCAGTTAAAGACCGTGTGAATCCGTGTAATCCGTGCCTATTGTACGATTTTTATTTTAGCGTGAATCGTGCGGATTTCACATCCCGGCTGTTCGTTCCGATCATTACTTCGAACTCTCCCGGTTCTGCCACCAGTTGCAGGTCGTAGTTGTAATATCTCAGCATTTCCGGCGCAATCTTAAACTTGACAATTTCCGACTGTCCCGGTTCAAGGAATATCTTCTGGAAGCCTTTCAGCTCTTTCACCGGACGGGTAGTGCTGCCGACGAGGTCACGGATATAAAGTTGTACTACTTCCGATCCCGGCCATGTGCCGGTATTGGTGACCATTACTGCTGCCGTCAGTTCTCCCGTCATGTCGATGGTCGAACGACTCAGGTCGATATCACCGTAAGAGAAGGTCGTATAGGACAGTCCGTATCCGAACGGGTAAAGCGGCTCATTGTCCACATCCAGATAATTGCTGCGGAACTTCTCGAACCACTTGCCCTGTGCCAGCGGACGTCCCGTATTCTTATGTGCATAATATAGCGGAATCTGACCGACATTCTTTGGGAAACTCATCGTCAGTTTTCCACCCGGATTGACATATCCGAAGAGTGCGTCGCCGATGGCATAAGCAGCTTCGCTGCCTCCGAACCATACGTTCAGAATGGCGGGTACGTGTTCCTGCTCCCAAGTCAGCGTCAGCGGGCGACCTGTGAATAATACCAGTACGACAGGTTTTCCGGTTTTCAGCAACTCCTTCAGCAGGTTTTGCTGTACATCCGGAATATTCAGGTCTGTACGGCTGCTGCTTTCTCCGCTCATCTCGGAAGATTCTCCGAGAGCCGCAATGATGATATCCGACTGATTGGCTACCGTCAATGCTTCGTTCAGCAATTGCTCGTCTGTCCGGTTGTCACGGTTCAGCGAACGTCCGAACATCGTGGCGCGTTCTTCGTAAGAGGCGTCGCTGATCAGATTGCTCCCTTTGGCATAAAGGATATTTGCTTTTCCGGCAGTCATCTCTTTCAGCCCTTCTACCAGTGACGGACAGCGGTCGAGTACGGCAGCTACGCTCCATGTACCCGGCATATTGGTCCGGCTGTCGGCCAACGGGCCTATTACGGCGATGTTACCTTTCGGGTTAAAAGGAAGAAGAGGCTCGGCAGGAGTTCCCGGAACCAATGTCACATTGTCGTTCTTTAAAAGAACAAAGCTTTCTGCGGCAATTCTGCGGGCAGCGTCTCGGTGCGCTTTCGTAAAGATATCGCGTGCCGGACGTTTTAAGTCGCAGTACTTGTAGGGGTTGTCAAATAATCCTAGTTTATACTTTGCTTCCAGGATACGGCGGCAGGCAGTATTCAGCGTTTCCATCGAAACTTTGCCTTCCTGAACAGACTTCTTGAGTGTGCTGACAAAGCCTTCGCTCACCATATCCATGTCTACTCCGGCATTGATGGCACGTGCGGAAACCGTTTGCAGGTCGCCGATTCCGTGGTCGATCATTTCGGAGATTCCGGTATAGTCGGTTACCACAAATCCGTTGAAGCCCCACTGACCACGCAGTACGTCCGTCATCAGCCATTTGTTGGCGGTAGCGGGCACACCGTCTACTTCGTTGAACGAAGCCATAACACTACCTACGCCGGCTTCAACAGCAGCTTCGTAAGGCAGCATATATTCATTGAACATCCGCTGGCGGCTCATGTCTACCGTGTTGTAGTCACGTCCGCCTTCCCCTGCGCCATACAGTGCAAAGTGTTTTACGCACGCCATGATTTCGTCATTCCGCTGCATATTCTTTCCCTGATAACCGAGTACCATCGCTTCGGCAATCATAGCTCCAAGGAAGGGATCTTCACCGCTGCCTTCGGAAACACGTCCCCAGCGAGGGTCGCGTGAGATGTCCACCATCGGGCTGAATGTCCATGAGATACCGTCGGCACTGGCTTCTATGGCTGCGATACGTGCCGATTCTTCTATAGCGGTCATATCCCAGGTGCAGGATAATCCCAGCGGGATAGGGAACATGGTTTCGTATCCGTGAATGACATCCATACCGAACAGTAAGGGGATGCCCAGACGGGATTGTTCTACCGCCTGTTTCTGTACATCACGTACTTTTTCTACTCCTTTCAGATTGAACAAGCCTCCTACCTCGCCCCGTTTGATTTTGGCGGCGATGTCGCTGCTTTTGGCTTGTCCCGTAGTGATTTCTCCGGTGACGGGTAGGTTCAACTGACCTATCTTTTCTTCCACCGTCATCTTCTTCATCAATGCGTCGATGAAGCGGTCCATGTCTTGTGGCGACTTCTGCGCTGCCGCACTCAGGAAGCCGGCAGCGAGCAGCAGAAGTGAAAAAAATATCTTCTTATTTATCATATCGTTCTATCAGTTTGATTTGAATATTAATTAATAATCAGGGTTCTGTACCAATACTCCTTTGGACTTGTCAATCTCTGTCTGAGGTAAAGGCAATAATGCGTTCTTATCCTGGTAGTTTACTTTCCCGGCAGCATGCAATACTTCCGAGGCGATTCCCCAACGTACAAGATCATAGAAGCGGTCGGGCTCCAGCCCGAGTTCCACGCGGCGTTCGTGGCGGATGGCTTCCCGCAATTCTCCCTGATCGTTGGTCGTTATTTTGGGCAGTATATTCGTATTGGTGCCTCTGGCACGTGCACGTACCATTTCCAGATAATCCACCGCTTCTCCGGGGATATTCTTTTCGTTGGCAGCTTCGGCAGCCATCAACACTACATCCGAATACCGGATCAGACGGATATTCACCCAAAAGCCTTTGTTGGTGTATTCCTTACGCAGTGCGGGATCGGTATAAGCTTTTTTGTTGAAGTAAGCTCCCATAGCCGGAGAGACGGGGGATTCACCATAAGGTTCGTTGGTATTTTCCGGGGTGATCGGCTCATCGTCCGTTTTGCGGAAGTAGAGCAGGGTGGCGTTTTTACGCGGGTCACCTGTCTCATAGGCGTCGGCCAATAACTGGGTTGCCATGTGCCATCCCCAGCCTAAGTCCCACTGACCGGCTCCGCGAACGCCTTGCACTTCGCAGAACTGGCTGCCGATAACGTCACTTTGTGGAAGGGCGGCAGTGGCGGTACATTGCAGTTCGAATATAGAACCGCCGCTGTTCTCTCCGTCGTCGGTGAATATCTCGTTATACGGAGTTTTCAGATTATATAAACCTTTGTTGATAACGTCAGTAGAGGCTTTGTACATATTGTCCCAGTCACTGCGCATCATATAGGTGCGTGCATGAAGTGAACGGGCGGCTCCCCAAGTCAGGCGTCCGGTATATTCGGTACTCCATGTTTCGGGCAATGACTCTTCCGCAGTTTTCAGGTCGGTATCGATCTGCTCGTAGATTTTATCGGCGGTAGTCTTCGGGATGTTGGCTTCCGAAGCGTCGTTGATCTTGTAAGTTACCAAAGGTACTTCGCCAAAGGCTCTCACCAGATTAAAATAACAGTAGGCACGGAAGAAAGAAGCTTCCCCTTTGTTGATGATATCTTCGGTTTCTGTTTGTCCGGTAGTCTCTTTCTCGGCGATGGCGTCGAGGATATCATTACACTGGTAGATGATGGCGTAATTCTTTCCCCAGTATGAACCCAGCAAACCATTGGTTGGAGTATATAAAAAGTCATCGTACATTTCGGCAGCATCCGATCCGTCACTCGGAATACTTCCTTTCTCGGAGTCTTCGGAGCGTAGATAATGGATAGCAATGGCGGGAGTGCCGGCTGTGATGTCGAAACTACGCATCATGGTATAGACATTGTAGATTTTACCGTTGACCAGCGCGTTGGGATTATCGTCTTCGGTGAATTGTCCCTGCGGACTCCGGTCTAGAAAGTCGCTGCAACTGCTTATCAGCAGAGCGGAAGCGGCAATAAAGGTGGAAAAAAGATATTTATTTAGTTTCATACAATTATAGATTTGATTCATTAAAGTTATATTCCGCATGGAAACCTGGGTGTGGCACCTTGCCACCCGCATGGAAACTTGGGTGTGGCACCTTGCCACGCCACTAGAAGGTCAGGTTGATGCCGAAGGTGTAGACAGCAGGTACGGGGTAGCTGCCGTCGTCTACTCCGAAGGTGGTGGCGCTACCTCCCAGTTCCGGTGTGTAGCCGGTGTTGTGCTTCCATGTCTTCAGGTTCTGTATGTTGACATAGACTTTCAGCGCCTGCAAGCGTATTTTGGCGAGGAGGGCCTTGTCGAACGAGTAAGCAAGTTGCACGTTACGGATGCGGAAGAAGCTGCCGTCTTCGATGTAATACTCCGAATTCAGGTTGTTGATAGAATGTTTGGAGTTCAGCAACGGCTGGCTGTTGGAGGTACCTTCTCCGTGCCAGCGGTCCATGCGCTGTGACAGATAGTTGAACTGTGCAAAGTTATAATTGTCCCAGGTACGGAAAATCTCGTTACCGTGTTGTCCCATCATATCGATGCCCAATGACCAGTTCTTGTAGTTTACTCCGAGAGAAAGACCATAGGTGAAATCCGGTGTCGGGTTACCTATCATTGTACGGTCTTCCGGAGTGATTTCTCCATCCCTGTTGACATCGGCAAACTTCAGGTCACCCGGAGTGACGGTAGCCAATGTGTTTTTGGGAGAGGCGTCGATATCTTCCTGCGACTGGTATACGCCTGCCACCTTGTAACCGTAGAAGAAGCCGATAGGATAGCCCGCCATCGTGTAACTCTGCTGTTTGTCTCCGGCGATGATGGAGTATCCGTCCTGAACGAGGCTCTTCACCTTATTCTTGATGGTGGTCAGGTTGGCGCTGACAGAGTATCCCCAATCGCCGATCTGGTCACGCCAGCTGGCTGCCATTTCAACACCCATGTTTTCGATTTCTCCCAAGTTGCCGATGCCGGGTACTGTTCCGGAGATACCGGGCACTTCGGCAAGCAGGTCTTTGGTCTTTTTCTTATAATATACTCCTTCGAAGTGCAGACGGTTGCGCAGCACGTTCGTTTCGAAACCTGCTTCCCAAGCTTCTACTTTTTCCCAACGCAGATTGGGGTTGGGCAGATAGGAGAGCTGGTAACCGGGATAGATAATGGACGGCTTGCCGAATACAGCCGAGTAAGCATTTGATAACAGAGGTTCGGCGGGGTAGGCCCTGTCCAGATTTTGGTTACCTAATGTACCGTAAGATGCCTTGATCTTCAACATATCGAGCCATTTGATATCCTTCATGAACTCTTCTTCGGTCATCAACCAACCGCCGCCTAATGAGAAGAAGTTCTGCCACTCATTGCCGGTGTACGAGAAGGCGGAAGAACCATCGCGACGGAACGAGCCGTTGAACAGGTATTTTCCTTTGTAGTTGTAGATCACACGTGCCAGCATGGATACCGTAGTCCGTTCCCATTGGGTACTTCCGTTGGTAGCTGTTGCGGCATCACCGATGCTGACAAACCATTTGTCCGAATCGTCAGGAATCACCAGGCCGACACCTTGTTTGCGTGCTCCGTCCAGTCGGCTCAGTGAATTGTAATACGTTGTGAAACCCGCTGTAGCAGTCAGGTTATGATTGCCGTGATCAAAACTATTGGTGTAAGTCAATAGATAGTCACTCTGCACTTTCGTTTCATTTTCCTTGAACTGGCTGACTTCTGTCTTGCCGGTTCCCAATGTTACTACGTCCCCTGCGGCAGTATCGTCATACACCTTCATGATAGGCAGATACGTCCGTCCGTTGTTGGAAGCATAGTCCATGGAGAACATCGCTTTGAAAGTGAAGTGTTTCAGGAAGTCCACTTCGCCATAGATATTACCCGATGCCCGGTAGTTTTCGGCTTTGGTCGTATTAGCTTTCAGCTCGACGTCCACCATCGGATTGTTGATCTGTGCTTTCTGAAATTCGGGCAGAACACTATATAAGCCATATTCCTTATTGTATACCGGTGCGATAGGGGCAGCACGAAGAGCGCCGAGCACCTGCTTGGAGTCTGCCGGAAGCGTGCGTGCTCCGTTGAACTGGAAGCCGACTTTCAGAAAGTCCGTGATCTTGTAGTCATTACTTGCATTGATGGTCACTTTGCTGAACTTCTCATGTTTGATGTTTCCCTGTTCGTGAGAGTAACCTACGCCCAGGTAGAAACTATGTTTCGGCGAAGCTCCGGTAATACTGATATTATTGTTGGTGATGAATGCAGTCTGGAAAATCTCATCCTGCCAGTTGGTATTCGCGTTCCAGCCGCTGAAGTCGAACGGATTGTCTTTCTGATTGGCAAGCTGTTCGCTGTATAACTCCTGAAATTGCGGACCGTTTACCATGTCTACCTTATCTACCACCTTCTTGAAGCCGAAGGAGGTATTAATGTTAACCAGTGTCTGTCCTTCTTTGGCTTTCTTGGTGGTGATGATGATGACGCCATTCGCACCGCGAACACCGAAGATAGCCAGTGATGACGGGTCTTTCAGGATCTCCATAGATTCGATGTCCTCCGGATTAAGGAAGTTGATGTTGTCATTGAATAGTCCGTCTACCACGTACAACGGTTTGTAGCCATTGATGGAGTTTGTACCACGGATACGGATTTCGGGATCGGCACCGGCACGTCCGGAGTTTACGATTTGTACACCTGCCACTTTTCCTTGTAGGGAAGATAATGGGTTCGTTGCAGGTTTGTTGGCAATTTCTTCTCCTTTGACGTTGGTGATAGAACCTGTCAAGTCTCTTTTCTTCGCGCTACCGTATCCGATAACGACAGTCTCGGCTAGTACCTGCGAATCTTCTTTCAGGGTGACGTTGATCACATTCTGTGCTCCTACTTTGACACTCTGTGTAGTCATTCCTACATAGGAGAATACCAGTACGTCTTCTGGTGTGACAGAGATTGAATACTTACCGTCCATATCGGTGATGGTTCCGGTGGAAGTTCCTTGTACGAGCACCGATGCACCGATCAGCGGTTCATTGGCGGCATCTGTTACCGTACCAGTCACTGTCTTTGTCTGTGCAAAGGCGGATACGGAGGTCAGCAACAAGCAAGTGAGCGCCACTATGCTCTTAAACCAGATGGTTTTCTTCTGAAGATCTTGTAAAAGTCTAGTCCTCATTGCATTAAATTTTTCCATTCGTTATTATTTAGGTTGAAGTTTATTCTGCCGTCTTCCGGCGAAAGTAACAAAGTGAACAAATGAAAGGCAAAAAAGATTAGGGAAAGAGAGAGAAAGGTCAATTTTAACATTGTGGGGGAAATGTGGAAAGTTTTTATTTGTCTTTTTGTTGCTTGTTAGTTTTATTTTATATACATTTGCTGTGTAAAACAAACTATGAAGCTACATATTTCTTATATTGTAGGATTGTTTCTGATTTTTTCTCTCTCTGCCTGTCATGGTGGAGGCAATGAAACAACTCTTTTACATCAGGCAGACTCACTGATGCAAGAGTTCCCCGATAGTGCCCTGTCTCTCCTCGAATCCATTCCTGATCCTGAAAAGTTATATGGTTCTAACAAGGCGGATTATGCTCTGTTTTTGACGCGTGCAAGAACTAAATTGAATATTTATCAATCGAGTGATTCGTTGATTCGAATAGCTGTAGATTATTATGATAGAAGCTGGAATAATGAGCGCAAGATGCAGGCTTATTATTATCGAGGTTGTGTGTATCGAGATATGCGGTGTATGGATTTAGCGGTGAAAGATTATTTGCAAGCACTAAAGGTAGTTCCTAAAGAGAGCGAGTATCTTTATTTGGGGGCTATTTATGAGCATTTGGCTGGATGTTATGAAGATCAGAATCTTTATGAAGATGCTATGTGTGCCCATCATAAGGCATACGAAACTTATCTTGAGCAAAAGAATAATGGTCAATTATTTTATGCTTTAAGAGGAATTGGGCATATATTTGTTTTACAACATCAATTAGATAGTTCTTTGATATATTACAAGAAGGCGCTTGATATAGCTGAAGCTACAAGGAAAAATTATCATAAGTCTTTAATATTGGGTGAAATGGGGATATTGTTTAATGAAATGGGGGAATATCATAAGGCGAATCAATATATTTCTGCATCTATATCTACTGCACCGGCAGGTACTAGTTTGTTCACAGAATATCTTTGGAAAGGGAATGTTTTGCGAAACTTACAGCAAATGGACTCTGCACGATACTATTTGAACTTGAGTAAATCTTCTCCTTATATATTTAATCGTGGAGGAAGTTATGGAGAATTATATAAATTGGAGAAGGAGGAGAATAATTATCCTGCAGCTGTAGCGGCGGCTGATTCTTTTATTTATTATCTAGATTCAATTTATGATACAACAAAGGCGGCTGAGACAACTCGTTTGGCTGATCAATATGAAATCGAACTTTATCAGCAGAAACTTGCAGGAAGATATAAAATTGAAGTTTTATCACTTTTGCTTTTATTTATTATTGGAGGAGCGATTTCCCTTTGGATTGATAAATATCGAAAAAAGAAGTATCTTGAGTTGCAAAATCAATTAATGAAGAGTCGCACAGATATTCTATCCGGAGACCTCGAGGATCAGGATAATGCTGAATCTGATTTTATGGGGATGTTGGAGCCGAGTTTAGAACTTTGTCTTCAGTTGTTTCGAAGGACAGAAACCTATGAGAAGCTTCTTTCTTTGGAGAAAAAGATGGGCGTTGCTACCTCTTTGAGTATTCATGAAGGACAGATGATTTGTGAAAGCATTTATGAAACTTTTGGCGACATTATGCTTAAATTGAAAATTCAATATGCTGATTTAACTAAAGAAGACTTACTCCATTGCGTATTTTTCTTATTGGGTTGCTCCAAAGAAACAATCTTATTATGTACACGTGCTTCTGAAGGGGCATTTAAAAGTCGGAAAAGTCGCATGAAAATAAAGTTAGGAGAAGAATCCTTTGAATGGATGACTACACACCAATGCCTTGTTTCATAGGTGTTTATGTTGGATTGTGACATTCCTGTAACTTTTCTGTAACTTGCAGTCGAGATCCATAGTTATCTTGTAACTTTATTGTGACCAGGCATCTGAATTTATTTTAATCTTATCCCTTACATTTGTACCATAACCAATAAAAATAAGTGTTATGAAAGCAAAACTATTATTATTACTTTGTTGCTTATTTGCGATTGAAGGATGGGCAGGTTCAAATGAAATTCGTTTAAAAAGGTTAGATGCTGAACCTAACCCTATGGGAATACCTGTTTTCCCTCCTGCTGAGAAATGTGTTATTCTTACTAATGTCCTAAATATTAGTTTTGATAGAATAGAAGACTACGCTACTATCACAGTTATGAATAAAAAAACAGGTGAAATAGTGCATTCAAAAACATATCCAAATACAAAGGATATCATGGTTAATATGTCAGCTTGTGATAAAGGAGAATACTCTATTTATGTTATTTTGCCTGATAGGCTGTTGGAAGGTACATTTACTGTGCAATAAAAGAAGTGTAAATCATTAATCTCCATTTGAATATAGATCTGTTGTAATTACATTAAAGAGACTTTTATAGCGTTCTTATATAATAAAAAGTGTATTACCTGATTGTTAAACCTAAAAATTAAAGAAAGGAGCCTCTTATTCCACTATTAGCATTCATGTTTTTTCAAGTTTCGTGAATGTTGTATTTTTAAAACTGGCGAATTATAATTAAAAATGTTCTAAATCTAAAAAATTATGAAGACAAAACTGTTATTCACGCTATTATTATGTAGCTTTTATTGCGTTTCATGTTCTAATGACGTAAAAATAGATGCAAAAGAGAATACTGTTGTTGAAGCAAACTATGTGAAATTGAATGAGACATTAGATCTCTATAGTCAAAACTTTGTTGCTTCCCATCCTACATCTGTAGCAACAAGGGGACGATTTTGGAATTGGTTCAAAGCTGTTTTATTATGTGATGCTAGTGGTGCAGCTTTAGGTGGTATTGTAGGAGGAGGTGGAGGTGCACTAATTGGAGGTATCCTGTTTTCTGCATGTGCTGGATCGTGTGCTTATGTTGTTCCTCGTCCGCCATTATCTGACCAAATGGAAATGGCTATAATTACTGAAGCTCCATGTTTGAGCTTAGAGGATGACAGTGTAGGTTTTTTACATAATTCGATAATTAGTGAAATTGCAGAAGAAAATGAAGGTGTTTTTGAAGACAATTTGACTACTGAAGAGTGGATGAATCTTATCATTCCTAAAGCAGAAAAATATGGCTGTTCTGTGTCAGAAAGTGATAAAAGCACCATAATAAGTAAAATGAATGAGATGCCACTTTCATCTGAACTTGTACAGAATGATGAACTGTTGGTTGAATATTATAAAATGAAAATGCCTGAGCGCGCTCAGCAATTGGATGTTATTAAAACGTATGTTTCAACAGCAAGCCAGATTATGAGTAAAGACGACTTGAAAGAATATACAGAGGGGTGTACGAGGATCATATCTGAAACTCAATTACCTGTTGAGGAACAAAAGGCTTTATCTTCTTCTGTAATAGTTGCAGAAAATAGTGCATTATTATGGGTAGAGTCAGATGAGGCTATCACTTTGAAACCGTGATAATAATAAATATAAATTGTAATAGTCACATGAATTGATGATATCTTTAGTCATTATTCATGTGGCTATACCCATAAAAAATAGTGCGATGAGAAAACTTATTCTGTCTTTTTTGTTTGTGCTTTCTTCCATAGTAGGATTTGCACAGAGTTTTTCCGGAGATAAACTGTTTATTTCAGTAGATGGTGGAAAAGGTGTATTGTTCGGCAAGTCAAACTTGTCGCCTTTTGGTGTTAATTATCGTGGAGAATATAGTGGCGGGCTGACGTGTAATGTGAAGGCACTCTATCGAATTGATAAATTTTGGGTTGCCGGATTAAAGTTTAATCTCTCCGGTACTTCTGCCAATTATACACTTGATGATAAAACGAATGTAGCTGACAATGTAGAACTTTGGTATTTAGGACCGCAACTTGGATTCAAAATTCCAATAACCGAAAGAACTTTAATTAGTTGCGTATTGGGAGCTGGATATCTACATTATCGGGATGAAGGTCGAAGTAATAGTGAATTTAAATGTACTTCCGGTGCATTGGCTGGGAATATGGACTTTCTGGTAGAATATAAATTGACAGACCACCTTGCGGTAAACGGAGGCTTTTCTGTTTTAAGCGGAGACTTTAAGAAAATTGAAATGACAGCTGATGAGAAAAAGGAAACACTACGTCCAAACAAATTGGATAGACTCTATATGAGACGTCTTGATTTTCAGTTAGGACTAGTTTTCTGCTATTGAACATCTTAGGTCAAAAGATTAGCTGGATAGAATTGAATATCAAAAGATATTTATTACTTTTGAGGTAAAGCTTGGTTTAGCTGAAAGGTATACGAACAGTCTGAATAACAAATAAAAATAGAACAATGAAATTCATGAAAAAAAATAAGGCAGATGTGATGATTATTATACTGCTTATTCTTTGGGGAATATATGAGATATTCGTAGTACCCTTTGAATATGATACTTTGGTATCTATTTTTATTGGCTTTAATTTGGTGTATCTTTTTCCTTGGTGCTGTAAAGAAACAAGTGCTGAATATTTAAGGATAAGAAATGCTGCCTTACAATATGCTTTCACATTTATCATTGCAGTACTTTGTGCTTTAAAGATTGTCGGAGTTCTGCGTGATCGTACGTTTGATGTTGACGGTCTGAAAATGATATTTATTGGTGTCTTCTTTCAAAGTGTTTATTTCTTGATTGTTAAACTTAAAAATTCGAAGATGCATGAAAGATAATATTAAATTGGCATTATTCTTTGTTCTACTATTGGGACTGTTTACTATTCTTTTATGTACGGAAAGTAGTCGTTGGTTCTCGGCTTCCATTGCAATGATTTTCACAATGAGTGGCGTTTTTGTGGGGCAACTTATTAAGAACAGGAGAAAAGTTCATTATAGTGCTGGCGTATTATGGGGACTTTCCGGGTTGTTTTTATTGGCTATAATAATTTCATTAAGTATCTATTTTCTTTTAGCTAATGAGCAATCTAAACTGATATATATTGTACTTGCCAATCTTATTTTGGTTTTTGGCTCTATGGTATATCTCTTCATATTTCACAGGAGAAAAGTATAAGAGAGATAAGAACTAAAAGGATGGGCAAAAAAAATAACAAATGTCTGTAGGAAGAATCGTATTGCCTCGTTCCAAAGTATGAAACAGGTCGTTCCTCACCGAGGAACACCCCGTTGGTTTTAAAGGAACGGGTCGTTGGTTTTAAACCAAAAAACGGAGATTACTAATGCCTTAATAATCAGCTAGAAACGTTTTCTGCTGTTGTAATCTTGTTGTCTAGTATTATTTGCGGACAAATGCTGTAAGTAAATAACTGGATATGAGAGTGCAATTTACAGTATTATTATATTTTGTTCCTGTCTCTGTATTGCTGCGGAGTAACTCCTGTGAGTTTCTTGAATAAACGGTTGAAATAGGAGTGGTCTTCGTATGCCAGCAGATAGGCTATGTTCTTTACCGGCATATTGTCTGTAATCAATATGAGCTGTGCTTTCTCTATTTTCTTTTGATTGATATATTGCAATGGTGTATTGTTTACTTCCTTTTTGAAAAGGCGGATAAAATGGTCTTTGGACAGACAGGAGATTTCCGCCAGTGAATCTATATCTATTGTTTTATAAATGTTCTTTCGGATGTACGAAAGAACTTTTTGAATCCGGTCATCATTGATTGCTACTTTAGGCTGCGCATCCTTTAGAAAACGTGCCATGAGCTGATAAACGATTCCTCGTGATTCGACCTTATCACAGAAAGTACGTTGCTTGTTCTTTATGATGTTTTTAATGAGTGTCGGGTTGTTATCATAGCTTGTGGGATCGGACTGAGGTAACTGCATGGTTGGATTGATTCGGCATAATCTTTGAATGAGAGGTAGTTCTAAATCACCTGCTGGTATCTCTACCGGAAAATTGCAATCCTCCAGAATACTTGATTCTGATTGATGATCTTCATATATATGAAGGTAGTAATGGACAAAATGAGCGTCACACAAATAACTGTGAGTTGTAAAGGAAGGGATCAGGTAGAGGTGATTCGGTCTCAGCTCTTGTACTCCGGTGGGCAATAGGATACGGGCAGTTCCTTCGGTTACATAATAAAGCCTGGTGAACGGGCTGTTCACGTTTTTCCAGTTCCAGTCTGCGTTGTGGAAAGCTAGTCCTACATTTAATATAAGTAAATGTAACTGGTCGATTGATGGTGTCATAGTTCTAAAGATTACTTTCCTTTATAAAAATCGATAATGTCCTATGTGATGACGTATTTGGATAATAGAAATGCCAAATTGCTCTTTATCTTTGTATCGTCACAAATATAGAGAAATCCATTAAATAACTATACCATGAAAACAAAACATTTACTATTAGCTTCCGCTCTTTTATTATCGGCAGAGGTGATGATGGCTCAAGACTATCCTGTCCCTGTTTCGGAAAAGAACGAAAAGATGATGGAAGGGAAGTTTAAACCTACCTGGGAATCCCTGCAAAATTATAAAGTACCTGAATGGTTCAGAAATGCAAAGTTCGGTATTTGGGCGCATTGGGGACCGCAATGTGTGGAAGGTTCCGGTGACTGGATGGCTCGTGAAATGTACTTTGAGGGTTCAAGGGCCTATAATCATCACGTAAAGCATTATGGACATCCGTCAGAAGTTGGCTTTAAAGATATCATTCCTCTGTTCAAAGCCGAAAAATGGGATCCGGATAAGCTGGTCGCATTGTATAAGAAGATAGGGGCGCAATATTTCTTTGCTTTGGGCAATCATCATGATAATATGGATCTTTGGGATAGTCAGTATCAACCGTGGAACTCGGTGAATATGGGTCCCAAACGGGATATCCTGGCAGAATGGGAGAAGGCGGCACGCAAATATGAACTCCCTTTTGGAATTAGCTTCCATGCCGATCATGCGTGGACCTGGTATGAACCTTCACAGCGTTATGACAGGGAAGGTCCGAAAGCCGGTATTCCTTATGATGGAAAACTGACCAAGGAGGATGGTAAAGGAAAATGGTGGGATGGATACGATCCTCAGGACTTATATGCGCAAAACCATCCGCTGAGTGAGGGCAGTTGGAGTAATGGCATGATTCATAAACAATGGGCATGGGGAAATGGTGTTTGTCTGCCTACTCAGGAATACTGCACGAATTTCTATGACCGTACCTTGGACGCTATCAACCGTTATCATCCCGATTTGATTTATTTTGATGTGACTGTGCTTCCTTTTTATCCTGTCAGCGATGCGGGACTGAAGATTGCCGCTCATTTCTATAATCAAAGTATGGCGACTCATAAAGGTAAGCTGGAAGCAGTGATGCTCGCTAAAATTCTGGATGAACAGCAGCGTAAGGCTTTGGTCTGGGATGTAGAGCGTGGTGCTCCGGATAAGATTATAGAAGAGCCCTGGCAATCGTGCTCTTGCATTGGTGGCTGGCATTATAATACATCTATCTATGAACACAATGGCTATAAGTCGGCTGCGTCAGTCGTAAAACTCCTGGTCGATATAGTCAGCAAAAATGGTAATCTGCTTCTCAGTATTCCTCTGCGGGCAGATGGAACGTTTGATGAAAAAGAAGAAGTGATTCTGAATGATTTGGGCGACTGGATGGCTGTCAATAAGGAGGGGATTATCGATACCCGTCCATGGAAAGTCTTTGGTGAAGGTCCGATAGCAGAATCTTCCGTTCCTATCAATGCGCAAGGCTTCAATGAAGGTACATATAATAAAGCGACTTCAAAGGAAATTCGGTTTACGCAAACGGACAAGAACTTATATGCCATCGTACTGGCATGGCCGGAAGAAAAACAAGTCATGATTAAATCGTTGGCAACAGGAAGTGAATGGTATCCTGAGAAGATTAATAGAATAGACTTGCTGGGTTACGGAAAGGTTCCGTTTACTCGTACCGATCAGGGACTTGTGATAAATATGCCTGATAAACAGGTGAATAAAATAGCTCCGGTGTTTAGAATAAGAAAATAGATGATGTAGCAGTATGGAGACTGTCAGAACATCTGCTCCGCAGTCTCCATACACCGAATAACATCTTCCTTACTTCCACAGAAAGGACCGGATTTCTCGATCTTCAACGTAGACATGGCGGCAGCAAATCGTCCTGCTTCTTCGATGCTCGCACCCGATACCCGTTGATACAAATATCCGATAGTATAAGTATCTCCGCAGCCGGTTGCATCTACTACTTGTCCGGGCTTATAAGCCGGAATGCGATAAAAATCCGTACCGTCGTAAATGAGAGATCCCATACTCCCTAAAGTGACTAACACTTCTTTCACTCCCCATTCGTGCAGTTTGCGGGCAGCCTCATGCGGATCGGAAAGTCCTGTGAGCACTTCCATTTCGTGCTCATTTACTTTAAGAAAATGAATATATTGCAGAGCTTCCCGCTTGTCAGTCCAGTCTACCGGATATACGTGCGTATCACGTACTTCACGCAGGTATCCTTGCGAATCGACAGCTATCAATCCTTTCCGGGATAACTCTTTAATCACTTCTAGAGAAAAATCATCTGCTAACAGCGAGCCAAGATGATAAATTTCCGCCTCTGTCTCCTGAAGCTGAGAAGCGGTGAAAGGATCGGCTTTGGCCAACACACGTTGTGTACGGTCATCCGGATTCTCTCCATAGATATTCTCGAAGTATACGGAGTGCTGGCTGGGTAATGCGGTTACATTGATGCCTATCCCGCGCAACTGGTCTACTACTTTCATTTCCGTAGCGCCGACTGCTGTCACTAATGCATAATCTATGTCATTGAAATGGCGGATAGCGTGTGAACAATAGAAAGCAGTGCCTCCAGGCATATAGACTGTGCTTTGAGGAGTGACTACCTTATCCAAAGTGATATGGCCGATGCAGCAAAGTTGATGTTTCTTCATATATGTAATCAATTAAAAAGCCCTCAAGATATTTCTTGAAGGCTTTCTAGTTTATATAAATGTGTGCGGATGATAGGACTCGAACCTACACGCCTCACGGCACCAGATCCTAAGTCTGGCGCGGCTACCAATTACGCCACATCCGCATGCGTCGCTTTTTGTTTAGCGGTGCAAAGATAGGAAGATTTTCTGATTTGACAAATAATTGGGCAATAAAGTTATTCACTTAAGATTTCAAAAGCCTTTTCAATCAGAGTGTCCCTATGTTTAGATTGGTCATCCTCAGTCATATCGATAGCTATATCAGGCAAAATACCTTCTTCCAGCGGCTGCATATTTTTGTCGAAATGAGGACTGGCTGAGAAGCGGATGCTCCATCCGTTCGGCAGTTCCGATGTGAAAGGAAGTCCCGAACCGCCACCTGTCTGGTCACCGACCTGGATGATCTTGCCGTTGTCTATGCTGCGCATCAGATTGACGAAATCATTGGTTGCACTGTAGCAACGGCGGTTGGTCAGTATAACGACTTTCTTCTGCCAGCGGATGCTGTTGGAAGGCTCCAGGTAAATCGGTTCCGGTTGGGAGAAGTCACTATGTCCTGTTCCCGTCTTATGCTGTATGAATCCGGTCAGAATTTTACTATTGGTAAATCGGGCGGCAATGCGGGAAGAATTAGTCAGATTACCTCCTCCGTTGTCGCGTACATCGATAATCAGCCCGTTGCAGGTTGCCAGATAGACAAGGATTTCATCCAGATTGCCATCGCCGACCCCGGAACTGAAACTTTCGTAGCGGATATATCCGATATTATTGTCGAATATTTTGTACTTCATCCCAGCCGATGTATAATAGTCCTTGCTGGCACTGCCCAGATAATCCTGGTAAAGAATATCTTCCCGATAATTCCACGGATACCCCTGATACCATGCGTCGTAATAAGAGACACGCTTGGCAGATGAAAGATTGACATGACCGTCTTTCAGGATATAGAGCATTTCACTGAGTTTATCGAAAAGGTCGTCATTGGACATGCCCGGTACAATCAGTTTGCTGTATTTCTCATGAACGGCATCCCAGTCAATGCCTTTCGAGTCCAGAAAGCAATACCGTTCGTCAATGATCTTCCATAGTTGCTCGAAGTTTCCTACGGGATCATCAGCGTAATCATCTTCTCCGATGCACCCCGTCTGTATCGGGAGGCAGCAGAGCAGTAAAAGTATTTGTATAATTCTATTTCTCATTCTTAATCTTTCAGTTCTTGTCCATAAACTTTCAATTCTCAACTCTTCACTTTCAACTCTCAATTCTCAACTTTCAACTCTCCACTTCTCCTAGTACGCCCTCACCGACGGAGGCAGGTTCGTTCCTTTTTTGTTGGAAACCCGATACAGGTCTTTCACAAATCCTACCATAAATACATGAGAGTAGGTATGTGTCTTGATTCCGTTAACATTGGATTGCTGCAAGTCTGCCAGATAACTGAAACGCATCTTGGTATATCCTATCGGCAGATCGACAGAAAGCATCTGACGAAGGGACGGCTGATTGTGGAGAGAGGTAAATTGGATAACTCCACTGGAGTTGCCCAGTGAGAAGATTTCGTAATAAGACTGTCCGTAGTGCGGTGAGAACATAAGTCCGATCATCGGCACGTTGACCTGATAGCGGAGCACCATCGGATAGCGTTTGATTTTCAAATGCCAGATAGCCATTCCCGAAGCGTCCAGATTGACGTATGCCCGGGCCGAAGCCGGATTGTTCGAATTGCGGAGATTGTAGACAAATCCTCCGTTGACGTCAAACAGTCCTCCTGCCAGCAACTTGAAATTCTCGGTCAGGCGGAACTGGTAATGGAGGCCATAGTTCCAGTTGACGAGTCCGGAGAAGGCATTGTTATTGTCTGCGCGGTTGTGTGTATAGCCGACGTCTGCCTGAAAGAAGTTCTGCACAGAAACATTCCCGTCGAACAACTTTGTCATCCGGATCGTCTCGCGGGAAATACGGAAATCTATTCCTTTATATTCCTGAGGCGAAAGATAGGTGTCGAACACATTGGTAAATCCGACTCCGTACATGGTGGCACGTGTTACGTAGCGATGTGCTTGCAGACTGTCGGTCTGCGCCTGTAATCTTGTGCAGAGGGCGAACAGGAGGTATCCTGTCAGCCCTAAGTATAATAAGTTTTTCTTCATTGGCACATTGGGTATTTTTTTACCGCATGTATACATTAGCTAAAACAGCTTCATCTGTCCCGTAATCTCATCAATGATGTCTCCTTCGCTCTTATCGCTGTCCGGGTCCAGATTCTCCGGCTCTTCTTCCGATTCTTCCGGCTGCTCGTTGGGCGGTTCCGGGAAACGGGTCGGTTCAAGCTCGTTGATGGTATCCACCGTATAAGTAGTGATACGCTTTCCTTTTGCCTTGAAACCTTTGACTGCGATAAATTCTTCCGCGTCAATCACCATCGCTTCACGGAAACTGTCGTGCCCGCCGAATATGACTTCCAGACGAGGATAGTACTCATCAGTCAGCAGGATCAGACGGGTATTCTTGTTATCTCCCAAATAGTTCTGCTTGCGGTTGGAACCTTCAAAACAGAAACGCTTCAGATACGGATAGTTCTGCTGGTCGGCATCATAAAGTGCGGCAGTCCATATCTTGTTCGGGTCGAACTTCTCGACGATGCTGACATTATCTTCGTAATGGTTGCTCAGATCGAAGTTACTGGTGTAGAACTCGCCATTGTTGAGCACTACCAGGATGGTGTCGTCGCTTTGGAATTCTCCCAGATATTCACCCCGTCCGTCATAGTTGAGTCGCAGGATATCGCGGTCGAACCATACTTTTCGTCCTCCGAGGGTAGAGCCTCCTTTCTGTTTCAGGGCAATCTTATGCACCGGCAGACGGGTGAGGATCACTCCCTGTGCCTGACGTCCCTTGATGCTGATTTCACTGAAATCACGCTCGAAGATGATGCGTCTTACACGCGGGTTCGGCTTTAATGTCACTTTGATGATTTCGGCCTCTCCGTTCGGGTTGGCGCTGAAATAAGTGATGCGTGAGTCCGGCGTTCCTTGCGTGACATCGTATTCACGGTCGCGGACAACACCTGTCACGGCAAAACGTTTGATATACGTCGTTCCTTCTTTGCCGTCCCGGTAAGTGATATTGTAGATGGTACGTTTGTCATTCTTCTTGAAGACATTGACGTAAAGTATGTTTTTGCCCACAAACTTCTTGTCGGCTACCGGAGTGACGATATATTTACCATCCCGGAAGAAGACGATCACGTCATCGATATCCGAACAGTTGGCGACGAATTCGTCCTTCTTCAGTGCTGTTCCGATAAATCCTTCATCGCGGTTGATGTAGAGTTTCTCGTTGGCTTCTACCACTTTGGCAGCTTCGATGGTGTCGAAGTTGCGCAGTTCGGTGCGGCGCGGGAAGTTTTTTCCGTATTTGTTTTTCAGCATCTGATACCAGTTTACGGTATAGTCTATGATGTGAGCGAGGTGATCGTCGATTTCGGCAATCTCTTCTTTCATACGGGCGATCAGTTCATCGGCTTTGTCGGTGTTGAACTTCAGGATGCGTCCCATCTTGATTTCCATCAGTTTGAGAATATCCTCTTTGGTCACTTCACGGATAAAGCTCGGGTAGAAAGGAGTCAGGCGGTCGTCGATATGTGCGCAGGCGGCGTCCATATCTTTGGATTGCTCGAACTCTTTGTCCTTATAGATGCGTTCTTCGATAAATATCTTTTCGAGGGAAGCGAAATGGAGTGATTCCAGTATTTCCCCTTTCTTGATTTCCAGTTCCTGTTTCAGCAGGTCCAGTGTGTTGTCTGCCGACTTTTTCAGCACTTTGCTGACGGTGAGGAAGTGAGGCTTGCTGTCATCAATCACACAGCAGTTGGGTGAGATGCTTACCTCGCAGTCGGTAAAGGCGTATAGTGCGTCGATCGTTTTGTCCGATGAGGTTCCGGGTGCCAGGTGTACCAGTATCTCTACGTTGGCGGCTGTGTTATCGTCTACTTTGCGTATCTTGATTTTTCCTTTGTCAACAGCTTTCAGTATGGAGTCGATAACGGTAGAGGTGGTCTTGCCATACGGAATCTCTGTGATAGCGAGTGTCTTGTTGTCCAGCTTGTTGATTTTGGCGCGTACTTTTACCGCTCCGCCGCGTTCTCCGTCATTGTATTTGGCTACGTCGATGGAACCGCCTGTCTGAAAGTCGGGATATAGCTGGAACGATTCTCCACGCAGATAGCTGATGGAGGCGTCGCAAAGTTCGTTGAAGTTGTGAGGTAATATCTTGGATGAAAGTCCGACGGCGATACCTTCCACTCCCTGTGCCAGCAATAGCGGGAACTTCACGGGGAGGGTGACCGGTTCCTTGTTTCTGCCGTCGTAAGACAGCTTCCATTCGGTCGTCTTTGGATTGAATACGATGTCCAGCGCAAACTTGGAAAGGCGTGCCTCGATGTAACGGGGAGCTGCCGCACCGTCACCGGTGAGTATATTACCCCAGTTACCCTGACAGTCTATCAGCAGGTCTTTCTGCCCCAACTGTACCAGTGCATCGCCGATAGAAGCATCACCGTGCGGATGGAACTGCATGGTGTGTCCCACGATATTTGCCACTTTGTTATACCGCCCGTCGTCCAGACGTTTCATGGAATGTAGAATACGTCGTTGTACAGGCTTCAAACCGTCATTAATATGGGGAACGGCACGTTCCAGAATCACATAAGAAGCATAGTCCAGAAACCAATTCTGGTACATGCCTGTTAACTGATGCTTTACGTTTTCGTCCCGCGCGTCCGCCGGTTTGTAGTCTGAATGTCCTTCCGTTATCTCGTTGATTTCGTCACTCATATATCAATCTTCGCTTTGCTTTAACAACAAATTTTCTTCTTTACATCAAAAAAAGGAGGATGTGCACGCAAAAATACGAAATAAATTCATATGAGGACGAAAAGAACTCACGTTTTTTATGATACTGACAGCTTCGTTAATCCTTTGTTTTTACATTCCACACTAACAAAGCGAAAAAGACGGAAAGCAGTGCAGCGCCAATCCAAAAAATGTTGATGTAGGAAAAGTCGTAGATTTCTTTGCCACCGACGATGCTTTTATTGCCTTCGATAAGGATACCGCTCATGATATCTTGTATGCCTGCTCCGATGTAACTGGCAATCCCTACAATTCCCAATGCTGCACCCGAAGCATTTCGGGGAGCGATATCAACCGCCATCAGTCCTCCTAAAAAGCACAGCAGTACCCCGATGGCGGTTCCGAACAGTACCATAGACAAGGCGTCTACCCAGAAGTGAACTCCCGGAACGAGCAGAAACAAACAAAGAGCCGTAACATTCATCAGACCGAAAATGAGTGCAGGAGCATTTCTGCGCCCATGAAAGAACTTGTCGGAGATTACTCCAGAGAACATTGTTCCTATGATTCCGCAAACCGAACTGATAGAGATGATAAAGCTGGCATCCAGCGTGGAATACCCTTTCTGAGCTTCCAGATAAAAGACTCCCCAACTGTTTACTGCATAGCGGCTGACGTACATCAATGCACTGGAAATGGCAAGTATCCAGATGGCGGGCATCATTAAGGCTTGTCGTTGCGCTTTGTTAAAGTCGGCAGCGTTGTTTGCACTGTTTTTCGTTTCGGGATGATTGACAGGTGGCAGTCCTTCACTTTCCGGAGAATCATGAAAGAATTTCCATACGATTAATGCGCCGATTATTCCGATACTGCCGGCTCCTATAAAACCGTATCTCCATCCTAACGCGCTGACAATGGAAGCTACAATGATAAATGTCATGGCTTCGCCGATATTATGGCTTGCTGACCAGAAACCGTAAAATGAACCTCGTTTTTTATTGTCAAACCAACGGGATAATCCGACTACGCAAGAGGCCGCTCCCATAGATTGAAACCAGCCGCTAATTCCCCATAGGATAGCGAACAGGAGAAAAGAATGGACGAATCCCAGGCAAAGATTAGCCAGTGCGGTGACTAAGAGCCCCGTAGACATGAAACGTCTGATATTACTGCGGTCTGCCAGAAATCCGTTGGTAAACTTACCGATAGCGTAAGTGAAAAACAGTACTGCGCCAATGATTCCGAGTTCTGTTTCGGAGAAGATGCCTTCATCCACTATAGGTTTCTTTACTACATTCAGGCTGAGGCGGCACACGTAGTAGATACCATATCCGGCTGTGGCGGAAAGGAAAGTTGCCCATTGTAGCTTTTTAAGTTTCTTCTTGTCTTCTTTGGGTTCCGGAGAAGGCGTGCTGATATGATAGAATTTAATAAGTTGTTTTAACATGATAATAGATGTTTGTTGCCCGGGTAAAGGCAATAGTGATAGGGAAGGTGTATCGGTTGGTTCCGATACACCTTCTTATTAAAAATCTTGTTTGGAGTTGGCTAGTAGCTCAAACCGTCTTCCCAGCCAGGGTTCTGAGTGAGAACACCTTGTGTCAGCACACGCTGGTCAGCTGGGATAGGCCATAAGTAGTCTCTTTCTTCTTTCCAGTCTTTGCCGTATGTTACTTTCGGGAAGCCGATAATATAGCCGGACATTCCGTTGGAGAGGAAGATGTCTTTTTCTAACTTCTTTTTGTTATCGCACTGCGAGGTAGCTGTGGTTTCGTAGATTTCCAAATCAGGCTTACCGTCGCCGTCCATATCATACGTTCCTGTTCCGGGAATATAGATTCCGTAATAAGGAACGTTATTGTTGAACATCTGTTTGGCTTCTTTCCAGCGGAACAAGTCCCATTGTCTCAGCCCTTCCATGACTAATTCAATAGTGCGTTCCCGGCGAATTTCCAGGATAACGCCCTTGTTGGCTCCTTGTTCTACGTTTGGATAGCAAGCTGCCAGATAAGGGTCGGGTGTACTGTTGGCGTCTGCAAGGATAAGGTCCGGCATCTTTGCCCGTTCACGGATTTTGTTGACGGAGATATCCAGGTCTTCCTGCTTAAGAGTGCCTAATTCCGCTTTTGCTTCGGCGTAATTAAGGTAAACTTCTGCTGCTCGCATTAAAGGCCAGTCAGAGGTGCTTTTTGCTGCTCCGTCATGATCTTTGGTTCCTACAAACTTGATCGGTCTGTAGCCGCAATATGCGGTTAAATCATTTGCCGTAACAGTTGTTTCTCCCTTTTGGATATAGTTCGGGCAAAGTACGGTCTGTTGCAGGCGTGGATCACGATCTTTTACTTCGTCTGTATAGAACATCGTTTCATAACCTTGCTTTTCAGTGAAACGGGTTCCGTCTGCCATCAGATAGTGGTTCATGAACCGGCGGGTAAATCCCATTTGCAGGTTGGCAATGCTGAATTGTACAGAATGTGATAATTGCAGCCCTTCGAAATTGTAAGCCCTTGCCAGTACGACTTCCGTTGCTTTGGCGTTATCTGCACAGAATAAGTCTCTGTAGGGCTCGGGTCCTTCTTTGTACAGGCTGAATCCGCTTTCGTCTATAAATTGCCTGGCAGTACTTGCCGCAATTTCCAGATATTTTTCGTAGTTGCCCAAGCCGTGATATTTACGGAATGTTCCTTCGTAGAGGGCGGCTTGGCTGGCGAATGCCAATGCGGCCCATTTAGTAACTCTTGTATTTCGGGTCTCCGTACTTTTGGAAGGTAAATTGGCGGCGGCATCTTCAAAGTCTTTGAGTACCTGATCCATCACAAACTCCCGGGAGTCTCTGGCTTTGACGAGTAACTCCTGATCTTCCGAGCCGAGTACCTGATCGTACCAGGGGACATCTCCATAGCGGCGTACTTTCACAAAGTAGAAATAGCCTCTGAAAAACTGTGCCACGCCATTATACTGATTGCGGGCCGTTTCGTCATCACAATTGGAAGAGTGCTGTAGAAAGTAATTGATATGACGGAGCTTTGACCAGGACCATCCGGTTTCGCTGGCAGCTGAACGGGTACCTTCGATCACCTGTCCCATACCTTTGTCGATCATGTCGTCCGCATTCGTTCCTGCTGAGGCATCCGGTTCGTCCAGTAATGTATAGAATTGATTGGTCCATAATTCCAGATCGGATTTATTCTTAAAGTAATTTTCCGGTGTCACTGCATTTTCCGGCAAGAGTGTCAGGTCGCAACTACCGAACAGAGCCGTGACCATTCCCAGAATTAATATTTTATTGATAGCTTTCATACTATATCTGATTAGTCATTAATTAAAAAGTAATATCTACTCCAACTGTGTAAACGCGTGGATAAGCATATCCCGAACCAGTATTGGATGCGTAAGTGCTGCTGGAAATAGCCAATTCCGGATCAATGGTTTTGTT
This sequence comes from Bacteroides thetaiotaomicron, assembly GCA_019412825.1. Classification (GTDB taxonomy): domain Bacteria; phylum Bacteroidota; class Bacteroidia; order Bacteroidales; family Bacteroidaceae; genus Bacteroides; species Bacteroides thetaiotaomicron_A. Next base: position 118,966 of record DXOL01000017.1, read on the forward strand.
ATGCTTCTTCAGAGGCGACCAATAGTATAGATTCTCTCCCGATACATAAATACGGACTTTTTCGAGGATGCGCTTGCCAATGGGCAAGGTATATCCGAGAGAGAGATTCTTGAAACGCAGATAAGCGATGTTCTGTATATAGCGGTCATTGACTGTTCCAAGTGAGCCTCCGGAATAGGACTGATAGCCTCTGATGCGTGGGAAGAAGGCATTTCTGTTGTCTTCTGTCCAGCAATCTTCCGGGAATGACTTCTCGACAAATGAGGTGGAGGGGAAGGAGTATGGCCCCCAGAAAGAGTTGGCACCTTGTGAGGTGGAGTTATAAGCAGGATACCAGTCCCTTTTCCCTATTCCCTGAAAGAAGGCGGAAACATCGAATCCGTTCCAACTGGCATTCAAACGGAAAGAATAGTTGTATCTCGGCGTTGTATTCCCGATAATACGTTTGTCACCGGGATCGTCTACGGTTCCGGCTCCGGCTCCAATTACATTGTCCCCGTTCAGGTCGGCGAAGCGGACGTCACCGGCACGCAGATAGCCGTCTACTTTACTGCTGTATACTCGTCCGTTCACAGCTTTGTCATTGATTTTAGTCTGATACTCTGCTGCCTCTTTGTCGGTCTTGAACAAACCGTCCACACGGTATCCCCAGATTTCACCCATCTTCTTGCCTACATAGTGGTCGGAAATCAGTTTGTCCGGGTTGTTGTATTTGGTGATTGTTCGTTCATAATCTCCTAAAGTGGCTTGTATACCATATCTGAAAGGCTTATTACCCACTTTGAACGAGTCATTCCATGAAACGGATAGTTCCCAGCCATTTGTCCGTAAGTCGGCGCAGTTGGCTTTTGGAGTGGAGGCACCATAGACATCCGGCAGAGTCAATGAAGTGGTCAGCATATCAGTTGTTTTGCGGACATAATAATCGGCACTTACGCTTAGACGGTTTCTTAAGAATGACATATCCAGTCCGACATTATAGGTAGTAACGGTTTCCCAGGTCAGTCCGGAAGATATCGGATTGGAAATTTTGGCATAATATGCCTTGCTTTCTCCGTCGAAGGTATAGCTGAACTGATTGTCGGAAGTAATCGTTTGCAAGTAAGCATAATAATCTACTTGTTGATTTCCCAGGCTACCGACAGATGCACGTAGTTTCAGGCTGCTCCACCAGTCGCTTACCGGCTTGAAGAAGTTTTCTTCCGAGATTCTCCATCCGGCTGATACCGATGGAAAAACGCCCCATCTGTCTCCTTCCGCAAACCGGGAAGAACCATCGGCACGGCAGGATACTTCGAGTAGATATTTGCCCATATAGTCATAGTTGATACGACCAAAGAAACCGAGAGTTTTGTAAGCACTAATGTCCTGCGATACGGTGAGTACACTTTCGGGGGTTACAGCCGAGAATGAGTCGAGGTCGTCGTTCGACAGGTTGGTCATCGAAGTATCTTTGCTTACATTCCGGTAAGTTTCGTACTGGCTGCCCGCTACCACTTTCAGATTATGTTTCTTTGCCCACGTATGTTCGTAGGTCAGATAATAATTCAGCATATGAGTGACAGGGAAGGCTTCGTCTTCTTCGTAATTGTTGAAGATGCTTCCGGATGTGAAAGTCTGCATCACTCCTTGGCTGCGTGAATACTCAAATGAGTTGTTCCGGTAGCGGTATAGTTGTTTCCTCTGTTGATAACTGTAATTGGCGGTTAGAGTCAGTCCTTCCAGCAGGTTTACGTCGATCTGATTGACAACGGACAACAGCGTTCTGGACTTTGAGTTGTGCCCTCTTTGAGAGGTCAGATATCCTCCGTCTCCGGCTCCGAGCGGGGAGTTGGCATAGAGCTGGTTGGTATATTGCACGATGCTTCCATCCGGATTGAAGGGCACGAACGACGGGCTGATATTAGACTCCAGCCGGGCAATAGTCATAGCGTAGTTCGAAGTTCCGTTATAGTTGTAATTGTTATTGTCTAGCCCGATATTGGTTGACCATTTGATCCATTTATTCAGCTGGGCATCCATTTTGGCCCGGAAAGAATAATCCTTGTAAAGGTCTTTGTCAATATTGAACATACCATATTGCTGATAGTAACGGCCGCTGATGTAGTAATTCACTTTCTCGCCACCTCCGGTGATAGATACATTATGCTCCATCTGCGGACGGGTACGGTTGTAGAAGTAGCCGTACCAGTCTGTATTTCCATAATAATAGTACTTTCCATCATCTCCGATTTCCACCCAGGGACGTTCCTGATTCTCGGTCATATCGTTCCGGCGGTCATATAGCTTTTGAAGTTCTTCATCTTCGTACAGATACATATTTACTCCATTGTATGCATGATAGAATTTATTGGCAAAGGTTACATAGTCATATCCGGTACGGATGAAATCGGTCGATGTTGTATTCTGTGTCCATCCCATACGTCCGTTATAACTGATTTTGGCTTTCCCTTTTGTGGCTGCACTACCCGATTTGGTTGTGATAAGTACCACACCTGCCGATGCCTTCGCTCCATAGATAGCGCAAGAAGAAGCATCCTTCAGTACGGATATCGATTCGATATCGTTTGCATTGACTTGGTTTAGAGGAATCTCCACACCATCACAGAGCACCAGTGGTGAGCCGCCATTAACGGATATGCCTCCACGAATATTCAATGAATATCCGGATTCGGGAGAACCGGTACCGAAAGTCAGATTGACTGATGGATCAGCTCCTTGCAAGGCGTTGGCGGCAGATACTACCGGACGATTGTTCAGGTCCTTGCTGGAAATGGTAGATACGGCACCTGTCAGATTGCTTTTACGCTGGCTGCCATAACCTACGACCACTACTTCGTCAATCATCAGACTGGAAGGAATGAGCCGGATTGTTCTGGTCTGCCCATCTTTTACATTGACAGTTGCTGTCTCATAGCCTACGTATGATACTTCTATCGTCGCAGGTACGAATGCTTCCAGAGAAAACTTCCCATCCAGATCGGTGATTGCGCCCTGTGCGGTTTCTTTAATCATTACCGAAGCACCGATCACAGGGTTCCCTTCTTCGTCGTAGACAACGCCTGTGATAGTCTGCTTCTTCTTATCGCCCGACTTTGGCTGGGCGGTATCCGCCTTTTTGCTGATAATGATACTATGGCCGTTGATGGCGTAGCTGACATTCTGACCTACGAATATCTGATCCAAAACGACCTTGATAGGTGCATTCTTGGCATTGACAGATACTCTCTTACTCATGTTGATCTCTGAAGATTTGATTACAACTGAATAATTTTTGGTCTTATGTAAAGCCTCTATGGCTTCTTTTACTGTAACATTCTTTAATTCTAAGGTTATGTCTTGTGCTAGAATGGGTTGAGAGATAAATATCATCACACAAGCAAACCAGATCGTTGATATATATTTTTTATAAATATTAGTTTGCTTCATATCAGGTTACACTGCTGCTAATTTTATTGAGTCGCAGAAGTAATCATGATTACTCCTTGACTCCGGGTTATGGACATTTGTCCGTCTGTATTGAGATTGGATAAAATCTCATCGAGAGTTTCCCCGTTAGTGAAGTAGGCAATGTAATTGCTGTCGCCTAGTTTTTGGTCTAATATGATGATTCTGGTATCAAAATAATATTCCAGTTCCTTCACAATATCACTAAGGGGAAGATTACTGAAATAGAATCCTTCGCTTTTTGCCGGGCACTTGTATAGGTTGGCAAGGAATGTATCGCGGACAATCTTCTGTGAAGTCCGGTTGTACTGAATCATTTCTCCTTTTCTCAGAATCTCGTTGGGATGAGCAGAAGTCTTAAACAGTACCGAACCTTCTACGAGTGCGACTTCGACAGTCTCAATATTCTCGTAGGCGCGGAGATTGAACTTTGTACCCAGTACTTGTACATGGACGTCACCGGCAGAGATGATAAAAGGCTTGTCGGGATTCTTTGCCACATCGGCAAAAAGTTCTCCACTGACGAATATTTCTCTTTTATCTTCTGTGAAGTCGGACGGATAAATAACTCTTGTGCCTGAATTGACATGGAGCTTTGTTCCATCCGAAAGTGTGAGCGTCTGACGCATACCGTGCGGTACGGTGATATCATTCCAGTGTGTATTTGCTTTCTTGTCAAGAAGCAAATATCCGGCTAAAAGCAAGAGTGGTATGAAGAGGACGGCTGCCACGCGCTGCATCCAGCGGACTGAGTGCCGGAGCTTCGGATGCAGTGTGCGGACTTGTCTGGGCTGAGTTGCCTTCTGAAATTTCAGAAAGGCCCTCTGAGATAACTCACGATCTTCTGTCTGAATTTCAGAGATGATCTCACGGAAACTTTGGTCCACCTGATTGTTGTCGTTTTCTGTCAACCACTTTTGGATTTCTATTTCTTCCTCGTGAGAACACTTATCATAGAAATAATCTTTTAATATGTCGTTTGTTATCTTCATAGCGTATTTGTTTAAAGTACAAAAATGCATTTTTTTTCTTTATCTGTGAATATATTATGTTGATTATTTCCGAATAAGATATTCTATTGGGAATAGATTCGTATTTTTAGTCTGATCTCGTATTCATTAGCACTTGGTTTTTATTTAGTATTTCGATTATTTTTTTCTCTATGTTTCTTGCCCAGAAGTAATAACCCAAGTCTGACGGATGCGTTCCGTCTGTACAGGTGTCATGACTGTCGGGAGCAGGGAGCGGGTTATCCAGCAGATAAATGTTTGGATGCTTTCTGACAATGCTTTTCATCAGTTCCTCTACCACTTCCTGCTTGTCCTTTTCCCGTTCCCGGATCAATGTGTTGAAGGCTTCATTTCCCCGTTTGATGGTTTGTACGAAAATTAGAGGTGTGTCCGGATGCTTTTCTGTGAGGATGTCAACAAACGTTTGCAAACGTTCTTTGATTTGCTTTGCATCAGGGTTGGAAAATACGTCAAACACAAAGACATCCGCTTCGACGGCAGCTATCACTCTGGCAAAATAAGGCTGGAGTTTGGCGTTACCACTGAATCCCAGATTACAAATATGTAAATTAGTATTGCGCTCTATTTGTAGCGGATAACTCATCCCCGGACGGCTTGCCCCGATACCTTGTGTGAAACTGGAACCAAAGAACACGGCTTTCTGTCCGAAAGGATTCGGGATTGCTTCAATCGAAGCACCCGGCTGAATCCCTATCTTCAGTGATTCGAGCTCGCTGTACATCGGCAGGTAAAGCAGGCATTCCTTTTCGCCTGGCTCCATACCATACGTCAGAGTGAATGCTTCATTCCGTCTGGAAGGTGCCAGTGAGTTGGCGTATACCCATTCATTCTTCTGTCTGATATAGAGATCGAAGCCTGCGGCTGCTATCCCTGTGACATTATCATTCCGGTATTCCCATTTGTATAAGGGGAGCAAGTCGATCTGGGGAGAGTTGGTCCTGAAAACAACCGCTAATCCTGCAGAACATCTGGCTTGCTGGTTTTCTGATTTCGAGAATCCTTTGAATGCCACCGTATCTATCCGATGATATGGATGTGGGGTAGGCAATGCCTTTCCTATCAGAGTCAGCTGGGAAGCATCCACGTAGCGGATGTCTTTTTGATTCTGTCCCCAAAGGAAAGTTGTGGCCAGGCACGAAGCTAGAAGGAGTAATCTGAATTTTCTCATGTTTCTTTTCTGCTAATAGGGTATTCGCTTATCGGATTATTTGTGGCGTCCGATTTTCTTCAGATAACTGATTAATAATTCCGGTCGGTCGGTTTGTATAATTGACGTACCGAGATCGAGAATTTTCTGATAAACTTTTGCTCCGTGTTCGAAAGCATAGTCGTCGTACATTCCGGCCTCCTCGCCTCCACAGAGAGACGGCCAAAGTGTATTTACCCAGATTTTGGAGCCCTGTGCGAGAATGTCTTTCATACACTTCTTGACTTCGGGCGTTTCTTGTTGCCAGCATACCTCATAAGCCAATGGCACGATCTTTTTGTCCATGTATTGCTGAAACAGTTCTTGTCCGCTTGGCTTGTTGATATCGATAATGGGCATATACATCATTGTATGTTTGTATTTCCTGGCCTGGGCATCTACGAAGTCAACCGGTTTCTTTCCTTTGATCAGTATTTGTTCCGTGACTCCCAGTTCCTCTGTAATGGCCATTACGAGATCATAATATTGGTATCCCTGGTCGATATTGACTACAATCCGGTCTTTACAGACGGCCAATGCTTCTTTTAAAGTCGGCATCTTGTATCTGGTCGGGCAGTTGTGTCCCGTTTTCAGGAAACAACTTTGGATATAGTCGTAGGTAACGTCACTGACTCTGCCTTTTCCTGTGGTAGTCCGGTCGATAGTACCGTCATGGCAGAGGACAAGTACGCTGTCTGCTGTCAGTTTCAGGTCCAGTTCCATTACGTCAACTCCCATTCGGATGATGGACTCAATAGCCGGGATCGAGTTTTCCGGATAGTCCCGCCAGTCTCCGCGGTGGGATACCACCACCACATAGTCTGTTTTAGGATTGTGAATGGCTTCTACTATCTTTTGCGTATGTGTCTTGCCCGGGGTGACGGGGCTTGTCGCAAAAGAGCCGAGAGTGAGCAAGAGCAGAAGGCCGGAGAATAAGATTCTTTTTTTCATCTTCATATCGTTTTAAGGATTAATTCTTCTTGAATAAAAGGGGTCTGAGTACCAGATGGTGCAGGTCATAAGCTGTGATAATGACATGACCTTCATCAAAACCGTTCTCAAATGTCACAGTGAGGGTGCGGGTGTCTTTGTCGAGTGTAGCTTTTACATTTACTGCCTGGGCAATGGTTACAATGGCTTGTTCTGCCAGTACTCCCGCCACTTCATATTCAATCTTGAGAGGTTGGGACAGGTCGGACACGACTGTGACTGCTTCTGCTTTCAGTTTCAGATTCAGAGAATTGAAAACTTCCAGTGTGAATGTTTCTCCGTTGCCCAATGTAATCTCAAGATATCCATTCTCTGTTTGGGTAATTTTCCTGAAGATGGCAGTTTCGTCAGTGGTGGCTGTAATCGGATTTCCTTTGCTGTCTTTTAGTATTTCACCGTTCACTGTCCAGTAACCGTCTGCGTTTACCCCCATTTCGGGGGTATATCCGCAGACCGGAACTTTTTTGCCTGTATCATCCGTGAGCCAGGTCGTTTCATGACCGATGGTCGTTGTCCAGTAGTATAGCTGGTCGTCCTCGTTGAGGCGCACACCTAGTATCGGAGCTTCTATCACATCTTCCTGGGTAGCGACAATAACGGCTTTTTCTTCATTATTGCTGTCTTTGTAGGTGATGACGTATTGTCCGTCCGAGTTTTGTGCAACGGAGGTTATCACGTTGCCTTCTGTCAGATATGCCAGCTTTGCAAGGTCTTCGTTGAGTTTGTCCGCTTTGGCTTGAAGGGCGGTGATCCGTTCCTTGAAATCATCCAGTTTATTCTGAATAGCGGAGTCATCATAGTCACCGCAACTGGCAAGCAGGAAGGTGAGGAGCACCGAACAGAAAAAGTATATTCTTTTCATTGTGTCTTTGGTCTTTAAAAGTTAATACTTGGGTCGAAATTCTGGTTGGCATGACAGAATGCATTCCCGTTGGTCGCATCCGGTGCCGAAGTCGGGTCATCCTTATATTGGCTGTAATCGCCTACGTAACCTCCGCATACACAAGCCTTGCAATTAGTCCATGTTGCGGTGGAAGCGCCCGAGTAGCCGCACAGCCATCCGGGACCGTGCCTGTTGGTTCCGTTTCCTTCGGTGAATACATCACCCAGGACAGCCCCCTTATTGACACAGCCAATGATCTGTATATTGGAATGACCGATGATGCCTCCTGTGCGGACACTCAGATGCGTCATGACGTTTCCATGATTTGTGCAGGATTCTACCGTATATTCCGGTTTGGTTTTCAGGTCGTCCGTACCTCCTACAATTCCTCCCATACGTTTGTAATTGTATGTGGTGCTTGCCTCCTTGCCTGCATATTGTCCCACTTTGTCGTCTTCGATAGTTCCTCTGTTTTCACAATTGTATAGGTTGCCGTACATCAATGTCGCTACAATACCGCCTGTTCTTCCGGTTGGACAGCTGATGTCACCGTAGTTGGTGCAATAATTCAGCTTGCCGCCTTCGGCTTTTGACATAAAGGCACAGATGCCGGCTGTTTGCATTCCCGTACCGCCATTGGCCGTATTGCTGATGGCTCCTGTCCGCACGAATCCTCTGTTAGCGCATCCCTGTGCTTTGGATTCTCCTCCGATAGTGGCACTCAGAATGACACCCGTCAAACCGGAAAGTGCGACAAATTCTCCGGCTTTATTATCCGCGGTGAAGTCTACGTTGTAATAGTTGGTGCAAGCCTCGATAACCGATTTCTTTGCGAAGCAGACAAGCGGAGCAATGACTGTATATTTAGGAGCGGTCCCGCTCATCGTCCAGGTAACGGTTGTGCCGGCGTCTCCCAGAACCAGGTTTTTCACCGTAGCATTCTCTATCGAACCGAATAAGCCGTATGACAGTCTTCCGTTTGTCAGATTCGCACTGGCATCCAGATTTTTGATGGCATATCCTTGCCCGTTAAAGGTTCCGCTAAACGGATGGACGGTAATATACGGTTCGGCGGTGGTATAGTTGGAAGCATCTATATCACCTATCGGTGTCCAGCCGGATACGGATGACATATCAATATCGTTCAACAATACGATTTCTCCGGCCTCGTTCTGCCAGCGCGAAGTACTTGTTCCGTTGTTCACCGCTTTGGCGAAGTTGACCAAATCGGCAGCAGTGCTGATTCCTCCTTTTGCTTCCACTTCTTTCGCTTCCTGTATCACGCTGATGCTTGAAGAGATATTGTAGAGCGAATTGGAGAATGTTATCTTTCCGGTACGTTCGTCTCCTGTTTCGTTGGCGAGGATGGTGAAGGCGTGAGTCGTTGTCACCAATGCACGGGTTCCTTTGTAAGTGATCCATTCGTTTTCGGTGCCGACCTGATAAGATATGTTGGCAGATATCTGCATCTCTATATCCATCTGAGTGCCTTTGAGTTGGATGGGACCTACATGACCCTGGTATTGCGGTTCGTCCAGAATGGCAGTCCCGTAAGTAAAGTACACAGGTTTCAGTACGGTGTTGTTGCCGGCGCTTGCCAGTAACAGGATATTTCCTTCGGTTGCCCCCGCTTTCATGGTGGCAATAAGGGTAGAAGAAGATTTGTCTATCTTTACCTCCATATTGTAGGCGGTAAACAGGTCTACGTATGCATTTTCAGCCTGAGTTCCATATATTTCGTATGGGATGCTTATCGGAGTGGCATAGTCCGCTACGGAGTTGTACACCGGACTGTTGAACCGGATGCCGAGCGCTTCCTGCAGGTTCATCCGTAGTTCCTGCCCGTCGGCGAGGATAAATACTGCCTCCCCTGTTTTATTGTCGATATAAGCTGATTGGAATAACAGGTTGCTTAAATCATTCGCCAATACGCCGGTACTGGTACCGTTTACGCTCCAGTATCCGTCTTCGTCTATTTTAACTTCAGGCATGGTTCCTCCTGTCGGGAACTTCTTGCCGTCGGCATCGAGGATGAAAGAGTAAGTCTTGCCTTTGTCGGTAGTTTGCGCCCAGTAGAACTTACCATCGGTGTCCTGTTTGGCGGTGATGACAGGCAGTTTGGTCACATCTTCCTGAGTGGCGATGGTGACGGTGTGAGTTTCTGCACCTCCGTTACTGTAAGATATGACATAGTTGCCGTCAGCATCCCGGCTGATTAATGTGATAAACGAACTTCCCAATACTTCGGACAGTGAAGTCATCTGCTCGGTCAGTGTCCGGGTCAGAGCTTCGTAATCTCCAAGTGTCTTTTCTATTTCGTTGAGGTCCTGCCAGATTCGTTCGTCGTCATAGGAACTACAACTACTCAGAAGGCAGACAGATATAAATAAGGAGATACCTATAAACTTTTTCATATATTCAGTGATTAACATTCGTTTGATTCATTATTCAAGTACTCTGACGTGCAGATAATTCATGCAGCTTCTTTCTCCCTTGGTGTCCGATACATGATTGATGACCTTTCCGATACCGTTCTCGTAGGTCCACATGACTGTAGAACCTCCTCCGTCGAAGCGGATGACATCATACAGACCCAGCTTTTTGGATACACGATAGGCTTCATAGAAGTCGAGCCCTCTGTCGTTGTCCGTTCTTCCGTCTACGCAAAAGAGAATCATTTTTGACTTATCCTGCGTCATACCAAGGTTGGTGGTCGGATTGATTGTTTCTGCGTCTTCTTTCTTGGGAGGTGCGGCGTATACACCGTTGTACAGGAAGCGATACATACTCGAATTATGCACTTTGATGGGGGCGGTAGAACTGCCTATCTTTATTTCGGCACTGATTTTTACCTTATCCCCGGTTTTCAGACTTTGTGCCAGTTCGTTGGCTTTGTCACCTGTCACTTGCAGTACCCATTCCTCTTTGCCTGTCACATAAGGTGCTTCCACAGTAGTGCTTCGTCCGTCGATGATTTGGGTGATAGTGGCATCCTGGTCACCGGAATTTACTTGCAGTGCCCGGTCATTTCTGCCCACGATAAACAGGGCTTGTGCCCCTATCGGGTTGCTTATCCCCGGATGAGGCTCTTTGACAAACCGGTGAGTGTATAAGTTGGCGTCATAAGACGGTTGACCACTCAGACGGACAATCGTGTCATTGACCGAGTAATATTCATATTCCTGCATACCAACTTTCAGTTTACCTGTGAAGTCTCTTTTCTCGAAGCTGACTGTGCGGTCTTCAAAGTAGGTGAATCCCCATACATGATTGGTAAGGGTGGCGCGTACATACGGGTTGTTGATGAATACCGGTTCCCCTTCTTCAATGTGTATGCCTCTGGGGAATCCGTCGTGCGAATTGAAGAAACCGGTGTTGATACCTACAACTATATTTCTTCCCTCGGCTCTTCGTCTTGTACAGGCTTCGGAAAGGGTTTCACGAAGTATTTTACCGTTGTTGGAGTTATTATTCCCGTTAGGATTCGGACAAATCTCATCTGCCATCGCTGTCTCGAATGTAACTTTGGGGTTGTTCATATCGATTTCGATAGCATAGATATTCTGGTTGAAGTTACTGAAAGAGTAGTGTTTGTATACGATTCCCGATGCCAGTTCGCGGTCTTCTACGATGGTCCAGTCGTAATAGGCTTCATCCTGGTTGGAGAAGTTATTGGCTTCCTTGGAGAATGCTCCGTGGCGGACAGCATTACTGTAAGTTGCTGCAGGGGCGTCTTCTGGATTGTTTTTATAGATGCTGTAGTCGCCTACCTTTCCTCCGATGTGACAGTCGGTGATGTAGTCGGTGCCTGTTTTTGTACCGCTGTAGCCGCAAGCCCATCCGGCGCCGTGCTTGTTGCTGCCGTCGGCCGTTGCGTCGGAAAGTATGATCCCGTTATTAGTGCATTCCTGGATATATCCCGCATTGTGTCCGACAAATCCTCCTGCACGACTTCCGTTTTGGGAGTATACATTACCGTTGTTGATACAGTTTTTCATGTATTTGTCTGTGTTTATGCCTCCGGCAAGTCCGCCTATGCGCTTCACGTTATATCGCTTGTCCGTTCCGGAGAGCACATCGTTCACGTCGTCCTGGATAAGTCCTTCGTTGACACAGTTTTCGATGGTTCCTTCCTGAAGAGTGCCTGCGATTCCTCCGCCACGTCCGGTAGGTGCGCTGACAGCTCCCTTGTTGATGGCATAACCGATATAGGCTTCATCATTTTCCACGTATCCTGCGATACCTCCCTGATTGAAGGCGGAGTAAGCACCGGAACCAATGTTCACTATATTTCCACAAGTCAGTGTACCTTCATTGATACATCCGTTCGCTTGTGTTGCATCACCTATGTTGTTTCCATATAATACGCCGACCAGGCCACCCATCCGGACTCCGAAGTTAGTGCCGTCAGTTCCTTCAAAGGATAGATTCATTTGGTTGGTACAGGCCAGTATACTCCCTTCACAGTAACCTACCAGTCCACCGATTGCCGCTCCTTGTGGGGCTGCTCCTGTGATCGTGGCATTGCCGGAAATAACCAGATTTCTGATCATACCGGAACTGCCGAGGGCATTGAATAATCCGTGAGCGATGTTTCCGTCTTCAAGATCGTACGTGCAGGTTAGGTTGGAAATCGAATGTCCCTTCCCGTCAAATGTACCATTGAAGGTGTGCTGCCCGACTGTATATACTACTTTGGTATTGGCTTTGGTTGTGTTGCTTGTCACTTCGCTGCCTGCACCGCTCGTCAGTGTAATACCTTTCATATCAATATCGTTCAGCAGAATCACATTGCCTTCTGCATCTTTGAATTTGCGCAGCCCGCTTCCGCTGGTGACAGCGTCTATGAATGCCTTGAAATCTGCTCCGGTGGCAATACCTCCGTTTTCTATGACAGGCAGTGTGAAACGTACCGGTTTGATTAGGATATTATCTTCGGTGTCATAAAGCATGATCATGGTTGCACCTTCTTCAAACTCATCGGAGAAAGTGATTGCCAGTGTTTTGCTGTTACTGTTAAGCTTTGCTTCCAGACCGTCGTCAGTACGTGTGATAAGCATCAGTGCCTGTGCCGCCTTTTTCCCGACAATTTGATAGTCCAGGGTAAGGTCCTTGATCCCTTCTTCTATAATAATAGGAGAAACTGCCGACTGTCCTGCATTCTTAAATTCTACGTTGAATAATGTAAATGTACTGACCGACAGTGTTTCTCCGTTACCTAAAGTAATTGAAGCAGTCCCGTTGTCATTCATTTCCACTTTAGTAATCAGTGAGGTTGTCTTGCCTTCGGCTTTGATCGGTTTCTGGTTACTGTCCAGGATGTGCTGACCATTGATTACCCAATATCCGTTTTCGTCCACCCGTATTTGAGGGGCGCTGCCCGATACCGGAATTTTCTGCTTGTTGGCATCCAGCAGGAATGTGGTTTGTCCTTTGGTGGTAGTGGTCCAGTAATATATTCCGGCTTCTTCCTGTATCCCGATAATCGGACTGGAAATCATTTGGTCGGTAGTGGCAATGGTGAAGCTATGTTCGATGTTGTCACTTCCTTTATAAGAGATGACATAACCGCCATTTGCAGCTTCCGTAACAGAGGTGATGGCTCCTCCTTTAATAATTTGGCTCAAAGCGTCCGCTTGCAGTTGCAAACTGTTTAGCTTCTCTTTTAGCTGATCGAGATCTTTGTAGATTCCGTCAATGTCCTTCCAGGCAGCCGAGTCATCGTAGTCATCGGTGCAACTGCCAATCACGGGCATGAGTAGCAGGAATAAAAGTAGAAAATTTCTCATGTTCTTTAAATAAATTTGATTCAATGGTTAATAGCGCGCTATGTGTGATTCGTTTCTATATGAAGAACACATCATTCGGCGGGGGTACGTAATCGGATTTGAACTTTTTTTTTAAATCATTAGTATTTGCTGTAAGACTTGAATTTTTCATATTAATTTCATAGTTTTGTCACCAGAAGTATGCTTTCCCCTGTTTATTCCCCCTCGTAATATTACAATTTGATGTGATTTTAAATCGGAGCAGGTGTATCTTCTATATTATTTATAGCTTTGTTGACTGGAATCTTTTTCTAATTTTACGATGAATAGAACTGAATTATCTTCTGCTACTGAAGAACAATTATTGTTGCGACGGTTGAGAGAAGGGGACATGGGAAGCTATGAGACCCTGTTTCATCGTTATTACCCTGCTTTCTTCTCTTTTGCCAAAGGGATGTTGAAAGATGCGGGTGCGGCAGAAGATATTATTCAGAATGTTTTTATGAAAATCTGGATACATCGTGAAGCATTGGACGAGACAATGTCAATTAAGAACTATATTTATGTACTTTCCAAACGTGAGATCTTCAACTACTTCCGGGCAAAATATAATACGCATATGGTATTGACGGAGGATATGGTGACGGTAGAACAATCTTCGGGTAATGATGAGTCGCATACGGATTACCGTGAATTGCGCGAGGCGGTACAAAGTGTCATTAATACGATGCCGCCTAAACGCAGGAGTGTGTTTTGTCTCAGCCGTTTCAAATCACTGACGAATCAGGAAATTGCAGATAAACTGGGGATCTCCATTCGTACCGTTGAGAAGCATATTGAGTTGGCGCTTCGCACTTTTAAAGAGCAATTGGGGGGATTCTTTACGCTTTTTGTCAGCTGGTTTCTCTGAATAGTCGTGTAAACTTCCCGAAGACTTGACAAAGCCCTTTTTATGTTGTATATTTGTAGTCGGCTATCCAGCTTTAATTAAAACCTGAACAAATGAAAAAAGAATTGTTTTTTGTTGCATCTGATAAGAAGTATATGCCTTTTAATTGGTATGATATACTGACAATATAAAGAACGGAAATCTGAGAAAACAGACTCTGTGAGACTCATTTATCATTGATGGGCTGCGAACTCTTAGCGGGTTTGCAGCCTTTTTTGTTGCATAAAATTAAAGATTAATCTTTGAAAAGGGGAATTTGAGTTTATAATAAACTAGGGGGACGTTTATAATAAACGATGCAGGAATTTATTAGAAACGTTTGTTTGGTTTATGAATAAAAGGTTGAACTTTTCATGGACTCTTGGCCGGGATGTTGCAGTATCTCTGTCATGGATGTGCTTGTATGGTGAAATATGACAACATAATCTCTGTTCGTTTTATGATGCAAAGAAGAGGTATGCCGCAAAAATGGCATACCTCAACAAAACTATAACCTAATGAAAAAACAGGGAAGAGGGGGGACAGGGTTATACCCGTATTTCCCAACCTTTTTCGTATTCTCTGCCCCAGAGCTTGTTAGCTTCCAGATCGTTCAGAATACGTCCGCTTCCCGGATCAATATCTAAAGAATGACCTACACGCTGTGCGATATTGCCTAACTGTACTAACTGAGTACTGATGCAGGCATCTACAATTCCGGAATTTAGCTTACCGCCTTTGCGGATGGCGTCAAACCAGTTTTCGAAGTGATAAGCATCCAGCTTTTCCGATGGATTTAGCAAATTACCAGTTTCAAACTTCAAGTTACTTTTTACATCTTTGATTACTTTCCCTTGTAAGTCTGTTATTTTGTACTCATTGCCTCCACTGATGAAAAGGGTGCCTGTCTCTCCGTAGAAAGCGGTACCTACTCCGTATCCGTCTACTGGCGTGCTGTTACAACTACGTCCTTCCCAAGAGCAGGATGCTTCGTCGCCGAACTGGAAAGTAATGAGTTGTGTATCCGGAGTTTGCCAGTCGTCTTGAAAGCGATAACGTCCTCCGATGGAATCAACTTTTGTAGGATAATCTACGCCCAGCCCCCAACGGAGTATATCAACAAAATGAGTTCCGTTATTCAGAGCTTCACCAGTACCCCAGTTCCAGAACCAGTGCCAGTTATAATGGATATAATTATCTTTAAAATTGGGAACCCGTGGTGCAGGGCCTTGCCATAAATCCCAGTCCAGATAGTCGGGTACAGGGACCACTTTGCCTGTGCCGATGGAAGGACGGTTGTTGACATACCAGGACTTGGCATATCTTACTTTCCCGATTGCCCCAGACTTAATTTCTTCTATTGCTTTGATAACGTTCGGCCACGAACGGCGCTGGTTGCCGACTTGAACAATCCGGTTATATTTAAGCGTCGCCCTGACTAACATTTCATTCTCTGCCGGATTGTGGCTGGTAGGTTTTTCCAGATAAACATGCTTTCCTGCTTGCATAGCCATAATGGCTGCTTTGGCATGCCAGTGGTCAGGCGTGGCAATAACTACCGCTTCAAAGTCGTTCGATTCCAGCATTTTGCGGATATCTTTTTCTCCTTTGGGAGTGCGTCCGCTTATTTTATGAATATCTGCCTGACATCTTTCAAGTGCTCTTGAATCAACATCACAAAGGTAAGTAACT
The DNA here is from genome assembly GCA_019412825.1 of Bacteroides thetaiotaomicron. Lineage (GTDB taxonomy): Bacteria > Bacteroidota > Bacteroidia > Bacteroidales > Bacteroidaceae > Bacteroides > Bacteroides thetaiotaomicron_A. The sequence continues at coordinate 134,891 of DXOL01000017.1, forward strand.
TCGCAACCTTTCATCTTGGCAAATCCTTGTGCCAAGGCATTACCTCTGGAGTTTACACCAATGACTCCGATTCGTATTTTTTCGTTTGCACCCAGGATTTCCTGATAACTATTTGAACCGAAGCCGGGAATAATGCTTCCCAAGGAAAGGGCGGCTGTGCCTGCAACTGTTTTTTTGATAAAATCTCTTCTTGTTGTCATAGTGTTTATTTTTCCTCAAATTTAAGCTGTTATTAACTGATATCAGACTTTTTTTCCGTCAATCAATCTTCAAAAAGCGTAAAGCTGTTACTTCTTTTTTCGAAGGAGATGGCGTGACCCGATAATGAGTATGCGCGGAATCCATAGTATGAAATAGATGAAAAAGCTGATAACGAGCACATACCCCAGTTGAGTGAACATTTCAGTCCACGGACGTGTATAGACAAGGATCGCTATAATATTGATTACAAAAGAGAGGAGAAAGCATATCAGATAAATGTTTCTTTCCCTTTTAATTTTTTGGGAGGTGATGATGATATCTTTCATAATTTAAAATTTCATATATGGTATTTTATATTCGTCGGGGAAAAGGATATGGCGCTCTTCCTCCATTGCTTGATTGCCAAGCAGACAAAGTACGGTGGAGCAATAGGCTTCTTCTACCACATTTTGTGCTTTTTCTCCTGTGATACATGATTGGCAGAAAGAAGAGAGAATGATATCGGAACCATCTTTGTCGGCTCCGATCATGCTCAGCCCATTGTTGACGTTAATATCTCCTTCAATAACAAAATGTGGCGTGTATTCCATTTTTGTTTCCGGTCTCCAGCTGGGTCCGGCTGTCGGGATAGCAGCGAATACTTTATCCTTAACCTGTCCGATAAGTTGCCGGATGCCCGATGTTGAATGGTCTTCTTCCAGATAATAGATACCTTTTGCCATTTCCATAGTACCTTTGTGTCCCAGAATCTGGTCTTCCATGCCATTGAATTTATTGGAAATCAACGATTCGTAGGCAATCTTGGTTCCGTCGGAGTATCGGTAAGTCACATTTACGCTATCGTATACTTCGCGACCGTCTTTCCAGTAGACAATGTCACCCATACCGATGATGCTTACCGGCATTCTTTTAGCTGCCCAGTTGCATACTTCCAGTTGGTGACAAGCCAGTTCGGTCATTAGTCCGCCTGAGCTTTCTTTGTACAATCGCCAGTTGATTTTATGTTCCAGTTCCGGTGAGGGGACGGGACGGCGCCAGTCTGCATTTCTGAACCAATGGCAGCGCATTCCTACCACATCTCCGATGAGTCCGGAATGAATCATTTGCATACCTTTGATATACTTCTCGTCATACATACGCTGCATACAGAAGTAGAGAACCTGGTTGGTAGTTTGATAGGTATCATAAATTGCTTTGCATTCGTCTAAAGTCCGTGCCATAGCTTTTTCACAGAATACGTGTTTGCCGGCTGCCAGGGCATCCAGTACAATGGGAGCATGCCAGTTCAACGGAGTAGAGATGATTACGCCGTCAATATCTGCCGATTCCAAAAGCTTCCGGTAGTCTGTGTACGCTTTTGCTCCCGGACATAACTCTACTGCTTGTTGGAGGTTAGGAGCATAATTGTCACAAACGGCAATAATCCGTGCATGGGGAATCTCCTTTAGATTGTGGATATGATACTGTCCCCTGGAACCTGTACCAATTAAAGCGATCCGGGCTTGCTCGTTACGGATTTCTTTAAGCTTTTCGGGTGTGCAGGAAGACAGCCAGGGCGTGCTTGCCAGCAGTGCAGTTCCTCCTGCGATATATCCCAGACTTTTAATGAATTGTCTGAGATTCAAATCGACTCCTTTTTCTATTTTGTTTCTCATATTTTATAGAGTATATATAGTTCCTTTTATATGTTTGAAATTCGCGTTGATCTGTTCCCGTTGCTTGTCGTCGGCAATCATCCAGACTGTACTGAGTATTTCTGCATCCAGCGGATTGTCTGATAAGATACTCGTAACTTTTCTTTGTTCGTTGTAGATTCCTGTAAGCGGATTTATAATATGTCCGGTGTACTGTTCCGTATTCCCGGAAGTGGACAAAGTATTGTCTGTAAGGCAGAAATCGTCGAGAGTTTGTTGAGTGTAGGGATTCTGCAAACTGACTTTCCAGCAGTCTCCATAAGGATGGTGCCCTATTCCCATAATCGAACTGTTGCCAAAATCGACGAAAGCATTCTCTATCTTTCCCCGCAAGAGGATTTCTTGAATCTTTTTTAAGGCATATCCCTTTGCGAAACCTCCAAAATCAAGTGTTATGGAAGAGCTGCTAAAAGAGATATTGTGATTGCTGTGAATTTGTATTTGTGAGAAATCCTTTAATGTGATATCGAAAAGATGAAAAGTCTTTTCGTAGTAATATTGGCATGACCGTAGGATATCTTCCAATTCCGCACTGACAGAAACTGAACTCTGTTGTGTATGACTGTTTAGCTTTGATACTTCACTTGTGGCATCAAATCGATTCAACATCTTATCCAATCTTTCTAATTCGTCGGTAATATCTGCCCATAACAGATTCAGCAGCGGAAGGTTGGAGTGAATCATCAGAATATCAAGACGTGTCCCCATAACATGAGGAATGAATCCATGAAACATGGATTCATCTGCATAATATTTTATTTCACTTCTTAACACGTGTCTGCGGTCTTTCTTATTTCTCTTTCTTTGCCAGCTCTACAGCTGTAGTGGTGATATAATATTTAGATATTGTATTCTCATTTTCCCATTCCGGCATATTTTTATCATGCAAATAGCCAAGGAATGATTCTGCTACTTTACTGAAGTGAGCTTCATGTCCCAGCCTGTCCGCCTGTGGAATATCAATCAGATAAAGTCCTTCATTTATGTTTTTGACGGATAGGAATGGAAATGTCGTTTGCAGTTGTTTGATTGCTTTTTGCAACTGGCTCTCAAATTCGGAATGATCAGAGTCTGCGGCTCTTTGGATGTAGAGTTGTTTCACAAAACCACTTTCTTTGTCCTGAATTGTTTTCAATGTAGCCTTACTTCCTTTCTTAAGGGAGGTAAAAGTGTCGCCGCCATCACTTGAAGGTGTGTAATTCCAGATAACCTTCATGCCTATATGAATCCCCTTTACGGTGTAATTTAGGCTACCATTCGCTAAAACCTCCAGCACATTATTCTTGATATATTTGTTTAAGAAGCCGGGGAAGGTGTCGGCCTGCGTCGATTGCGAAAATTCAGGTAATGTAATGCGGGTAGGCCAGTGTCTGGCTTCCAATACTTCTACATCTGACTGATAACGGATGGTTTCGTTGGGGAAACATTGCCAGTTGACCAAATCGATAAGGTGAGTGGTTACATCCGCAATGCCTTCTCCTTGTTGTTCTGTGTCATAATACCATACCGGACGAATCAGTGGCTTGCCTGATACATTCTTAAAGAAATGATGAACACTTTCCATAGAAACAGACGGATCATTCAAAGACCCTTTTTGCAATTCACCAAAAAGATCCGGATTGTTCAGCAATGCTTTTTCGATGATATTCAGGATGTCATATCGTTCAGTCATCAAGTCGTAAAGGAGCAAATTCCTTTCCTGTGCCAATTGATATGCTTGAATCAATAAGCCGAAATCCTTCTTGTTAATGGCCAGAGGCTTGTCGGAAAGCACATTGTATCCTGCTTTGATAGCTTCCAGAATATAGTTTGTTTTTTTCTGGTTGTTTCCGGCAAGCACGACTACATCTCCTTGACGGTCGGAAAGCATCCTGGAAAGATAATCGCCCCCAATATATATTTCTTCTTTCCAGGATGTGGGATTCTCCGCCCGTTGATTATAACTATTTATGTCGTTCAGATATTGTTTGACTTCCGCTCCTTCGGGAGCATATACCCGAATTGTGTCGTTCACTGAGGCCAGCGGATTCTTTTGCAACAGACTGGCATGAAAATGTCCTGGGTCGAGGACCACTAATTTTACGTTTGGGTTCATATCTTTGTCATGGTTGTTGTTTGCCTGCTTTTTGGAAAAAGAACAGGAAGCAACTATTAATGAGATGGTCAGAATCCCGATGTGTCTGTATGTGTACCTCATGTGCTATCTTTATTTGTAGGTTTTAATTAGCTTCTGTGCATCTTTCAGCCCTTCTCGGTATGCTTCTTCCATGCTGACTATTCTTCCATTCTGTTCTTTGCTCATATTGGAAGCTTTCATAAAAGTGAATATCTCAATTGTTTCTTCTTTGGAGATCGGAGCAACTCCGGTCTTGAAAAAAGTGAGTATTTGATCGAGTAATACTTTGTAACCTTCATATCCTCCCGCTGCGATTGCACCTTTTGGAGTGTAAGCTGTGCCGCCATAAATGGCCGGACCTTCTTTGATTCCTCTGAAAGTGCCTATCCGTCCGTCTTTCCAACGACCTACCACTACATCAGCATCTTTGGAAGACATACGGTTGACTGACTCGCAACCCGTTCCCATAAGAGTATATAGTGTTTCTACTCCGTGAATGCCATAAAAACCGAAGTCGGGATGAGTCGGTTCTACCTTGTGCGGAGAGTAACAGTCCGCTCCCAGAATTTTACCAAACTCTTCGTTTCTCAGTTTTTGGTTTTGTGGAGAATATCTGAGTGCAGAAGAAGAAAAGATAGGAACCTTGTATTTCTCCGCCATTTCGTAAATGGCAATAGCTTGTCCCAATGTCGCTCCAATAGGCTTGTCGATATAGCATATTTTCCCGGATTTGAATACTTCCATAGCTTGTTCAAGGTGGATTCTACCATCGTTTGTTTCAAGCATGACACAATCTACCTTGTCAAGCAATTCTGCTATGGAAGATGTAATCTCCACACCATGTTTCTTGACCTCTTCTATATATCCGGGAATTCGTTCGTAACTGGACTGGATAGTCTTTGAACCATAAGGGTAAGCTGCTACGACTTCGAACTCCTTGACAAACTTATCGTCAGAGTCTCCGTTCAGTAGCTCGGTGAAAGCTGTAGAATGGGAAGTATCGAGTCCGATAATTCCTATTTTAATTACATCCTGTGCATACAGTCTGAAGCTGACAGACAAGAAAGCAAGGAGGATAAATAAGATATTTTTCATATGTATTTATAAGTTTATTCGTTCTGCACTTTCAGGATCCAAATATAAACAAGAATTTTCTTTTTTGCGTAATATACTGGCCGGACATTTTTCGGAAATTTCTCCATAAAGGGTATTATATACTGCATTGGCTTTATTTTTAAAAGGTACAATGCAGAACATCCAGTCTGCTTTTAATAAGGCTGGAATGGTAAGAGTCAGTGCTTTGGCAGGGACAAGGTCGAATGTCTCAAAGCATTTTTCATTCACTTGTTGCTGGCGACATATCGGGTCGAGTTCTACTACTTTAACTAATTGGGAGTCATTGAAATTGGCTACATCCGGATCATTGAATGCAATATGACCGTTTTCTCCAATTCCCAGACAGACAATATCGACTGGATGACGAAGCAGCAATTCGGAATAACGTTTGCATTCTTCTTCAAGGTTTTCTGCTTGTCCGTTCAAGTAGTTTACAGTCTTGAACGGGACTTTGTCGAAGATACGCTGCCGGAGAAAATTTCCGAAACTCTGTGGAGCTTCCGCATGAATACCGATATATTCATCCATGTGGAAAGCGTTGATTCTGGTCCAGTCAATCTGTTTACTGTGAATCAGATGACTTAAAAATTCATTTTGTGAAGGGGCTGCTGCAAAAATCATATTGATTTCAGCCTTTTCTTTTAGAAGTTCGCATATTTTGCTAGTAACTTCTGTTGCAGCACATTTTCCCATCTGTTGGATAGAAGGGAACATTTTGACTGTTAATAGATCTTGTTGAAACAGGTATGTTTCATTGATTGTAGATAACATGGCCTTCTGATATAGTTGTTGTTATGTTAATTTGATTGTCGAAAATGACGATGTCGGCATCTTTACCTTCCTCCAGAGAACCCTTCTGAGCATCCACATGCAGAATGCGGGCGGGGGTAAGGGTTATCATTCGGATAGCATCGATTAGGGGTATGCCGGCTATATTTATCATGGTTCTTACCAAACGATCGGCGGTAGCTACGCTTCCGGCGAATGCCGAACGATCGGGAAGCTTGGCTACTCCATCTTCAATAATAACTTTCTGACCGTTGGTCAGGCTGCCCAATATGGATTCACCGTCCGGCATTCCCGCACCTCGCATGGCATCTGTGCAAAGTGCTGTTTTATCTGCCCCCTTGAACTTATATACAAATTGTAGTAAAGGTTTGGGCAGATGAATGCCGTCCGCAATGATTTCTACTGTCATATCATCAATCAGATAGGCTGCCTCTACTACACCTGCATAGCGATAGGCATTTCTACGGGTGATGGTTGACATAGCTGAATATAAATGAGTGATATGGGTATATCCTGCTTCGTATGCTTTTACCACTTCTTCATAAATGGCATCGGTATGTGCGATAGATGGGAGGATGTGACAACTTTTGAGCTTTTCCCCCAGTTCGACTGCTCCTGCCAGTTCCGGCGCAATGCTCCATCGTACAATATCTTGTGAGGCTTCCAGTATTGCGTTATATTCATCCGGCCGGGGCGTTTTCAAATGGTTGGGGTCTTGTGCTCCGCACTGCTTAGGTGAGAAATAAGGACCTTCCAGATGCAGCCCGATAAATTGGGCCCCTTTTTTATTAAGGCTTTTGGCTTTTTGATAAACGGCAAAGGTAGTCATTAGCTCTTCGTTTGTGCTGGTCAGTGTTGTAGGTACCATGGCTGTTGTTCCATATTTGGCATGAGTTTCTGCTACTCCCAGAAAAGCTTCTACGGTTCCATCCATAAAGTCGTGACCTCCGCCACCGTGAATATGTATATCGATAAATCCTGGGGAGACATATTGTTGGTTGGCATCTATGATCCGGTCGTCAGCTTGAGGAATATATGCTTCGGATGATACAATATGTTCTATCTTACCATTCCGGCAAACCATTGTTTTATTGGTTTCAATGCCGGTAGGGAGTATTAGCTTCCCATTGATAATAATCAGTCTTTCCATTTTTTTTTATTTTTAATGTCTTACGTTTAATCCTATCTCCAGGAATTGATTTTATGCCCTTTGATGGCAAAGAACACTAGATAGATAAAACAAGGAATAAGTACCCAGTAACCGATACGCAAACTGTACTGATCGGCAAAGTGACCATATACCAAAGGTAAGATGGCATTGCCGCATAATCCCATAATCAGCAGAGAGGAACCGGTTTTGGTGAATTTGCCTAATCCATGAATGGAAAGAGGCCATATTCCTGCATAGATAAGAGCGTTGGGAAAACCTAAAGCATTCAGGAAGAAGATCGAGGCATTGGCTTGATGACCGAACAATGTCATATCAAAGTCTGCCCATACCACTCCGAATGAGAGAGCCAAACCTAGTAATGTACACCCTATTAGTGCATTTTTCTGAGAAATGTATTTGGGGATAAGGATGATACCAAGTATATATCCTATCATTGTGCATCCCAGTGTGTAAGAAGGGAATACTTTTGCTTCCAGCAAATCCATTCCCATAGAGTTGGCGTAATTGATTATAGTGTCAATGGCTATAACCTGTGTGCCTACATGAAAGAAAATGGCCAATGCACCTAATATAAGGTATGGAAAGTCGAGAATGCTTTTTTTGCCAGTATGTTTATTGTCCTGTTCATCAGTGGCATTCTGCTCGTCAGTATTTATTTCCGGTAATACGGAGTAGCGGATGCCGATACCTGTCAACAGTAAGATAATGCCTAGAATGCTGTATGGGATAATGACACGTTGTATCAATTCATTGAGCATGGCGTTCTTTGTTGCTTCGTCCAGTGCACCGGATTCAATCAATGCAAAGAGCTCACTGTCGTTTGCTTTCAGAATAAGAGCAGCGAATATGAGCGGGGAGATAATTCCTGCCACTTTATTGCAGATTCCCATGATGCTGATACGTCGTGCTGCACTATCTATCGGACCGATAATAGTGACATAGGGATTGGCGGCTGTCTGCAAAATAGCCAGGCCGGTGCCAATAGAAAACAAGCCGATGAGAAATATCTCGAATTGACGTGCCAAAGCCGCCGGGACAAAGATAAAAGCTCCCAAAGCAGTCAGCATAAAGCCATACATGATTCCTTTTTTAAATCCTACTTTCTTCAATAGAATGCCCGAAGGAATGGCCATGACAAAGTATGCTATATAGAAAGCAAAGGCTACAAAATAGGATTCAAAATGGGTAAGCTCGCAAGAAATACGGAAGTATGGAATCAGTATGGAATTGACCCATGATACGAATCCGAATATAAAAAACATACCGGCTAGAATAGCCAGGGATATATAATAAGTTTTTTTTCTTGCCGAAGGTTGATTGTTTCCCATAAATTAGTCTTTTATAGTATGTACTTATGTAATTGATTAAACAAAGGTAGGACATTCGGTTTCTTTCTTCTCTGTGAAAAACGAAAAGCTACATTCAAAAAACGTATCTTTTGAAGTGCCTGTTTGTCGAATGTCCACCTCCATTATTGTGCTTTTGTGAAGTCAGTGTCGTATTTTAAGATAAGACTGTCTGCTATTTGAATCGGGTCTTCTTCTGAAACAATAGGGAAAGAGTCTTTCTGTAATGTCCAGTTGTATTCAAATTGCGTAATGTCTTGATGGAATTTGTCTTCGTCAAAAGGCTTATTCTTCGAAACAGCAGCGATGACTCCGTCTGTGAAGCGTTTCCAACGTTCCCGGTAGAAGCTTCGGGTAAGTCCTCCCCAACCTCGATTGGCATAGTCATTCAGTTGGGTGTCCTGTTGCCCCCATACGGTCAGGATACAGCGTGCATTTTCTTCATAGTAATCTTTTTCCGAAACGGTTGTACCACAGTCTCTGGCGTCTTGTAACCATTTTCCGATGGATAAAGTCGCATCACAGGAAAGAAGGCGGTCTACGTCAAGCAAAAGATTGTCCATACGGGTACTCCATTCTCTCATACCTGTTGTATCTTTCCGGTTATAACAAGCGGTAAACTGATCTCTATATTCGGAGAACAAGTTACCTAGTACTTGTCTTCCGATATTGATTACGTCAAAGCGAAAATCACTATTGTTGATGTTCCGGGCCTTTAGTAGCTCTTTCCATATTTGCCATAAGTCGTTATTTGCGTAATGTATGCCGGGGTTTGTATTCCAACTTTTAGTTCCCGTTAGTCTGGGACGCGCGTTCATTAATACCGATTGGCCGCATATGGCATATTCGGTATAAATATTCTGATGCAAGGCTCTCCACGCTTTGATGATATTGGTATCCTGATCTCCTCCTCTGCACATAGACCAGTTGGTTATCCATTGGTCGGTAGTGACAGGATAATCCCATGCCTGGTCAAAAACAAATTCGTACATAAGAGGGTTTACATCAAAGCCTTCAAGAGTTGCTCCCAAACCGTAGACATTGTCTCCTCCCTCCTTGAAGAGTCGTTTAATCTTGAAATCAATATCATTCAGATTGCCTGCTATCATCGTATTGCCGCCGAAATTACCCAGATAACACCAGATATAGGGATTACCATAATATTTTTCAGTATTTCGCCAGATTTCCGTATGATCACAATAGTAATCAAGTAATATCAGTTTGTCATCCGGTACTGCTTTTAGAAAGGAACGGATACGAGGTTGAGTCCATTTCTTTTTGTCGTAGAAGAACATCCAGGTCATTTGTAACCATTGGGCTGCCGAGTCTACCTGATGAATCGACTCGTAAATCTTGCTTGAGACATTGGCTAAAAAATCCTCGCTCCAGTCCGGAGAGTCGACTTCATTGAAAGGATCGATTCCGTAAATATGGTCAGTACCATATACTTTGGTTTGTTCCTCCAGAAAACGGCGCTGAATGACTTGGTATAATGAGTCCATCGGATCGATAAAATGACTGCGATATTTTTCATCGAAGCCGCCCCACTGACTCATCTGATAGATTTTTGCATTCGGATAAATTGTTTTTAATTCGGCTGGTACATGACCGGCAAATGCTGGTAATACAGGAGTCATATCAAACTCACGCTCTCTTTCGAGAATACGTTTTTGTAATTCCTCCTGATCCTTTAGCCAGGATTGAGGTAGTGGACTTTGCCAGTAATCAACATTGGACATCCGATGCCAGGGAAGATGGGCTGGGCCCGTAAAGTATGAGCGAACCTGTTCGTCGCTCAAACCCATATCTGTCCATACTTTATACCAAATGGATTCTTGACCGGTAATGGCAAGAGGCATGGTAACTCCGTTTAATGCCATCCAGTCTATCAACCGTTCCCAGTCCTGCCATTTCCAATAGGGCATGGTATAGCCGAATGTACAATAGTTGAGAAAAAAACGATTGTCACATTTGGAACGGATATATACTGGCTGAGGTACCTCCGGTAGTACATCAGGCATCTCCACTGTCTCTGAGGCATACCAGGAAACATGGGTATGACAGTAGTTTTTCAGATAATGATTCAAACCGGCAGCCAATGAGTTCCGATTATTTCCTTTTATCCGTATTTTCCCTTGGCTCGATTCCAGTATAAAGCGGTCTGTATCAATAGAATCTGTCAGTAATTCGAATAGAAACGACTGGGCATGCCGGGGAAATAATCTTTGGCACATTTCTTTTAATACAGGAGGGCCTGTTTCTACATTGCGTTGGCAACTGACTATCAAAAATAGCAGGAGTAAGTATAGGTATTTATGATTCATAGAATGGTGATGATTAAACTGTTTATACTAATGTGAACTCCGGATGGGGCGGCTGATGACAAACTTACAGAACTCATGATAGAGTTGGGTATCGGCTGCGTTCCCTGAATTTTTTAGTGCAAGCAGGGAGGCGCTTCCTTGATAATAGGCAAGGCGCTTTTTCTCCCATATACCATGTTTCTTGAATGCATTCATATAGTTTTTCAAGCGATAAGCCTTTCCTCTGCTATTCAAGGCATTGTCATCAAATTCCAGTTCCATGTGCATATCATAGGTGAGTGCTTTTTGGCAGGCATCTTCCAGGCGAGAATCGGGAACGGATTCGTTAAAGAAATAATTAGGCTGGAAATAAGCATAATTAAATCCTAGTGATTTCCACTGATTATACCCATCAGCTCCATAATAGGGGATCCAATTGAAACTATATTTTAGTTTATTCAAGTAGATGGCAACCGCATTTAAAATGTCACGGGTGTCGGTCGCTTTTTCGGCAAGCCAATAAAATCCCGTTAATTCTATATGTTGATAGTTCTTTTCATTGAATTTGGCACGTACCTGATCGATATACCATTTGCAGGCTTTAATTCGGTCGGCAGAGTTGGAAAAGTCAAGCGTCTGGTTATCTATTTTTCCCCAATACTTGGTTGATGAGGATGCTTGTTCCGGGTGTTGGTAGACAATGGGCTCTGGTATACTGATCACAATCTGGCGTTTCTGCTGTGGGACTCCCAAAATGGTGGAGGCTTCTTTGACTGATGCATCTAATGCTCCGATTCCTGTTTCAGACTGGAAGTAATAGTCTATAAGTTTCGTCCAGTCTGCTTGATTGGCTGATTCCAGATTATAACCTTTTGCAAACATTTTATTTGCACCTCCTGTGCCGGTGTCCATAATTTCCAAAAAGAGGAAGCTGTCGAATAGCCAGTGGGATTGATTGTCTGTATCTACATATCTGATATAAGAACTTACACGTTCTTTGTCCCATGTATAGGGAGCGCGATGGTGTCCTCCACCATAGAGTAACACCATATCTGTAGATGTCAGTAACTCGGTGCGGTTCTTTTCCCAATCATAAAATTCTACGACTGGATCGTTTATCTCCGGATCATTCCCGGATGGGAAGGTAGGGACCGTGTGGTCCTCGTCTTGGCAAGCGGCAAGACCACTACCTATACAACAGAGAAAGAGAATAAATAGACTACGTTTCATATTTGCTTTTATTTTATAGGTGTTATTTTAATACTTTCTTTATAACCGGGCAAACAAGATCCGCATATCTCATCATTCCTAAGTCTGTGAAATGAATACCGTCTATTGTTGCTTCTCCGTCTTCTCCAAGCATCTTTTCGGAAGAAATCATGTATATATTCTCTTCACCTTTTGTTTTCAGAGATTTGAAGACGCTGTTGACAGCTTTATTCTTTTTGTTTATTTCGATAGCTATTTTCTTGTCGAACAGAGCATGAGTGAATACGGGGTCCTCAATAAATATAATCGGAGTGTGTGGATGCTTGTCCCGAAGTATGCGATAGAAGGTTTCCATTTTCTCATATATTTGATCGGAGGAAGCATTAGGGACGAAGTCAAGTACATACACTCCTGCATCTACTGAAGACATTACTTCGGCTATTTCGTAGTCCAAAAGCGCATTTCCACTGAATCCCAAATTGATGATCTCGCGATTGAGACGGCGGGAAATGATATTGGTATGTGCCATTCCGGGACGATTGGCACATCCACCTTGAAGAATGCTTGTTCCATAAAAAACGATTGGTTTAGTTCGTACCGGAATGGCCATTCGAGGTACTGATATGGATGCTTGTGCGTCTATTCCGATGGACAACGAAATTACTCCATCATAAAGAGGTAAATATAGCATATATTCTCGCTCGATCGGTTCCATATTTGCAATAATTGTGGCTTGATTCACTTTTCCGGTGGGACGCCCACTATTCACAAATCTCCATGCTCCATCTACCCATGCGTATAGATCGAGTCCTTTAGTACCGGTAGGTGTCATGTGATTCATCAGGTTATTATTCAAATTCTCCCATTTAGCGGCTATTGTTGTTGAATTAGAACAAAATCTGATTGCTAATCCTGCGGAGTTTCTGCTTAAATTCCATACCGGTTCACGAGAGATTTTTTTTAATGAATCCGGTAATCGTTCGTAACGATTTTCTGTATTCTCTATGGCTTTACCGTACAATGGAAACTCGGCAGCATCATAATATTTTAGTTGAGCTTCCAGATATTCCGGTAAACACAAAAATGTAATGAGCAAAATAATGATATGTCTTTTCATAATAAATGGCTGTTTATAAAAGCATTGCAATATACATAAAAAGAAATTTGCTATGTATATTGCTATAGCTTTTATGAATATCCGGTTTAGACTAATTTTTCTTGAAGAATCCAATTGTAGAAACGACTGCCCGGTTTCCTCCGGTCATGTCATTCAAGTGTTCATCTCCTACAACCATTCCGGTAGAACCTCCGCCGTCAAGATTAATAGCTCCTACACAGCCTAATCCTTTCATAATTTGTGCCAGTTCTGTTAAAGTAGCCCCACCACTGGCGGTAATACGTCCGTCACAAATGAATATGACGACTTTTCCATCTTCACGATAACCGATTGCTGTACGGTCCGGGGTTACATCCGCTCCGAAAATATCATACGGAATGATTTCATAGTTACTGAGATAGTAATCTGTACCCTTTGATGTCTCTGTAAAATCGAATGGAATCTTTTTGTCTTTCAGTAATACAGGACCTGCACTTAAAGCATATTTAGGACTCCAGCTAATTGAGGTAGTCGGATTTTCATTAGTGACAATTCCATATTTATTTTCTCCTTTGACAGATGGCAAAGGACGGTCGAAATAGAAAACATTACTGGAGGCATCCGTTCCTGTCCAAACAACATTCGGCTTGCTTGAAGCATCTACGCCGAATGTTCCTCTTGTCACATTGTACATACTGTTGTATTCTGTATCTCCAGTTTTTAGTGACCCCCGAACGGCTGAAACAGAGCCTGACTTTATTGAGTTGATAACAGCTATTCCTGTATGGTTTCCATTATAAAAATATCCTCCATTGACCAATAAATAACAATCTCCATTGAATGATGCAGATTGTGTGTCGATGGTTGCGGGGGAAGATGGTATATGGACACGTACTTCTACCTTACCGGTAGAGAGATCACCAATGGCGTACCATGCATGGAAATTACTACCATTTAAGTTACTGGTGGTTTCGTACAGTTCGATTTCTGCCGGCAATGTAGACTTGGTCAGTTTATTCCATGTCAATTGGATTGCTTGTGGCTCAGTTTCCAAAGAAACAGTCGACTCTGCACTGTAATAAGTACCGGTAGAGGTTGTCAGGAAGGCACGTACTTTATAGGATTTGCCATAGTCGAGTAAGGTATTCGGAATCACTTGAAATACTTTTCCGTCTTCAGCAACTTCCGGTCCGTTTTGCTTTTGATCATTGATGGTGGGTGTGTTTTCGGTGCTCCAGCATAAACCATATTTTACGTTGGTTTGTCCAGCTATGTTTGTCACTTGATAAGAGGTACTGATACAAATTGAGTTTGCTTTGATACTTCCTATGATTGCTATGTTTGGCTCGTCACCGAGGGCTACCAACCGATAGAGTTCGTAAATTGCGCGTGAAGTATTCGTAGCCGAGAATGCTCTTACTCCGAAATAGTATATGTTTCCTTCTTCCAGACCACTTTCGATTGTATATTCTGTGACATTTGCGGCTACCTTGGCTATTTCTATATTTTCGCTGGTATCGGCTTTTCTTAATAAGATGCTGAATCCGGTTTCATTATTACTATTGTCTTTCCAACGGAGTGATACTTTGGTTTTTCCCATTCTTTCTATGGTTATGTCTGAAGGTGCTTGTACGCTTGCAGACTGTTCGTCGCCGTCATTGTCACTTGAGCAGGCTCCGAAGGCACATGTTAATAATATTGCTATAAATATAATCTGTTTCATTTTACTATACTATTTATTGTTTGACTGCAAAGACGGCTTATTTGCTGATTCTGATCGCATCAAGTGCTTTGACGGTTATTTGTTTTTTATTAGGTAGTGTAACCTTGTGTTCTTGTTCACTCATGTTTACTATAAGGTATACGTGTTCGCCTGATACACTAGCCCATTCTGCTGCTAATACTACCGGAGTTATTTCATAGTTGGGTATCTCTTGCGTTGGGTTATCACCAGTTGGAATTATTTCCTGTATAAAGCGGCCCCCCAAGAATAAATCATGTTGTTGACGACGGAAATCTGTCAGATTTTTCAGGAATTTAGCTTCCCTTTTCGCATCCGGACGCATCAACAGACTGGGTTCTACCCATCCTAGCTGAGATCCCCATAACAGGCTACGCATACTCATGAAATTTAAAGAACCGTCTGTGATACGCCAAGGGATGTAGGTGTATCCGCTATAAATGCAACGGTCAGAATAAATGAGCGGAAACAACGGAACCATTTTTGTATAGCTGTTGTGTGGAGAATTGACGACTAACATCATGTCAAACAGATCAATGTAGCACTCTGCATTTTCTTCTGTTGTCATGGCTTGGTTTTCTTTGTATAGATTTGTGCGCATTTCGGTTAGTAAACTGCGGTAGGCAAAAGGCCACCAGTCACCACCGCCAGGTGCATGTCCGTGGTTTGTCGCATAGCAGGGTTCGCTGTTGGCGCAACCTATCTGATCCATATATACACCATTCGTTTTTAGTTCAGTTAATATCTGTTTGTTGACTCCTTTCAGCACATCTCTCCAAATATAAGAAGCTGGGCAGGTTACAGTATTTAATACCTTTGAGCTATATACTTCTGTATATAATGTACCATCAGCTTTGCGACAAGAGGCATCTTTCCCATTAAGCGTTTTATAGCTGTCTGTTGCTGGATCCCATAGACGCCCGTTAATATATGGAGTAATAAATCCTCCAAGCTCCTGTGTTTCTTTAATCATCTCTTTGAATCCTGCTTTTTCGGGAAAGTATTCCGGATATTTAGTATCGAAACGATGATTGTGCCAATAATACCAATGCAATCCGACTCCTTTTCCATAGTATTTCATCGCTTTACGCACGGCTTCCATCGTTTCAGCATTTGCTTCTCCCGGACGTAGCCACATATCGGCATTTTTGATCCATTCTGCAATAGGGCGTTCTGCAATAGTTTTTTCTCCCCACAAAGTTTCGAAAGTAAATGGGCGATACCATTGTACTGCAGCATCTTGCCATCCCTTTTTGGTAAATCCCATTACTGTTTCCCAAGGAATGCTGAATTTCTTGTTTTGAGTCCAGGCGTAGGATGTTGTCACATTCTGAATAAATACAAGACTTTTTCCTTCACTTTTCATTCTGAATACCTTACCCGAGCCCCCTTTGTCTTGTGCGGCAAAGTAGACTGTACCTCCTTTATGATGCATCAGTACTAACTGCATTGTGCCTGTACACGAAGGATAACGTGATTGCAGTTGCCCTTCACTGCCAATGGTGTATTCGGTCCCGAATCCGACAGGGAGAATACCTTTTGCTCCTTCCGGCCTGTTTACGGCAATACGGGGAAATTCGGATTCTGTAATCACCCATCCTTCCGGCATTTCTGCTTCAATGCGCCATTCCGGTAGTTCGGCATCTTTACCTAATGTGACTAATATGCGTACCGGACACGTCGGTCCTGCATCTATAACCATTTGCCAGGTGAATATTAATGTTGAAGCATCTTGAGTTTTTTGTATCTCGCCTCCTTTATATTCACCCCATCGGGGCATTAAGGTCGGATTCTCACCGTTGGGCCCTCGGTAGATTAGTTGCCACGGATGCGTTGTGCTTCCATTTATAGGCAATATGTTCATGCCATCCATACGAAATTCCTTGAATAAGAATTCTTTTCCGTTGGCAAACACTAATTCGACATTCCTGTTTTTTAATACAAAGTTTCCATTTTCATTTTTAGCAGTCACTGAGGCTGATAAAGTTCCGAAACATTGTAAGTAGCATAATATGCTAATAATACCGGTTATCATATTTCTCATATACAAAAGATTAGGATGAATAATTTCTATTTAATAAATTCGATGCTTTTTCTGAATAATTTAATTGCTTCCTCCTGTGGAAGAGTTGTTTCCAAGATGAGACGCCCTGCTGCGGGGAGGATACTTTTGCTTCCTGCTGACTGGATAGGTATTCTTTTACCACTCTCATTCATCAAAGACAGCTTGTTCTTTTCTATGTCAAGAGTGAGTTGCCCTGTACCGTTCATATGCCAATAAATGATACAAGTCTTTCCTGCTTTCTGGAAAGTGAATGCCCGGATTGGCTTTTCGTCATCATTGGTTATTTGACGATAGGGGTATAACTGATAATTTCCTTTTTTATCTTTCATCAGAAGATATTCTTGTTCGGGATTTTTGAGTGATTCTTTTTGCTTTTCTGTCAGAACACCTTGAAGTTTCGCTTCTTCCCACATTTTGACGACTCTTAGGTTATCTTCCGTACGAGGATGATTCTGTAACTCTTTTAAATTACCGACTAATGATATGGGAGAATTCCATGCGACAGCTTTGCTGCAAATGTATTCATACATATCAGGTTGCATACCTATTGTCTTGTCGTTGGGAGCCAAATAGTTCACCCATCCGAAATTGACAGAAGTAAAATCTTTGGCTATCTGCTCTGCACATCGAAGTGTATACTTTTTCATTGCCGGACGGATACGTTCCGGAGGGAATATATCGAAAGCATTCCCACGACTTAGAATATGCCATCCATAATGTGATTTCAGCGCTCCTTCTGCAAATAATGGAGTTGGTTTCATTTCATTGTATACTATCATCTGAGAGCGGGAGACATTATACCAATAGGGCATCGGTACATCTTCCGCACCATCAAAATAGACAAAACGAAAGCCTGCTTCGTGGTAGATTTTTCCTAAACGTTCGGCAATCTCTTTTTGGATTCCTGTATTTTGGTTGACACGGATAAACAGGGGCCAGTCATCTACATCCAATAGCCTGAAATGTTGTCCTTTGTCATGGGAGGCTGCTTTTGAGTTAAATACTCCTCGTACACACCCCGTGAATTGATATGGAGGCTCGGTGGTATAGTTTTCATAAGTGACAAGTTCGTTGTCAATTTGCAGGAGGCGTCGTCCTTTTTCCATACGTACGCCTTCCGGATTACCTTCTATAGTGATGATAGTACTTGAATCATCTAATGGTTCCGAGAGAATAAATTCGCGTACATGGTTGGTGCGGGAGTCTGGTATGCCGTTGTTGATATATGGGTCATTCACTGCTACTTTGGAATAATGAATATGAATGCCCGGTATCATGCCTGCTGCTTTGATTTTATTAGTGATTTCCTGTAAATCTTTCATTCCATTCGGATATTCTTTTCTCCATTCATAATGCCCGCAAGCTTTGGCGAAATCAACATAGTAGACGACAATGGATTTGAAACCACCTTTTTTAGCATATGCAATGTGCTCATCTATATTTTTAGTCGTGACATCACGTAACTCATAATAGGAATACTGATATTCTTTACGTTGGCGACTTTCCGCCCCTAAAGGCATATCATAGTCGCGTTCTACTTTATCAATACAGGTTAGCAGTTTTTCTTTTGAAGTAGTAATCAGTGCTGCGCCGGAATTAAAAAGTTTCACTTGAAAATCAAGCCCTGCATACATGGTAGTATATTCTTTGTTTGTAAAAGCATCGATACGAGTGGTCGGGTGGGTACCCAGCAGGCATATAGCCGTCTGTTCATCCCATGATACATTCAGCCATTCGCCAAAGTTCTCACGTTTACGTACAGGTAATTGTAATAATGAGATTTCGTCTATTTCAGTTTTGCGTTTTACCCCGAAATCTTCGATGCGATAATCGATTTGCTTCAGAGTGAAACCAATATAATAATCTGTGATATTCAATTCTACGATAGCAATGTCATAGGTATCCTGAAATTCTATGCGCAATTCATTTCCGTTGCGTTCAATCTTATTGGACGGGAAAATGCGTGGCTTTGCAGGAAACATCAGGAAATTCTCATTGTCGTAAGGACGGTATTGGGTAATGGCACATAAGGGTACATCTGCGTTTGTCATCAGACATTCCTCTCCGGTAGCTTTGTGTATCAGGCTGCGTGCTTTTCCGTCATTGCTAATAATTAAACGCATTTCTGCATTCTCTATGACCACATCATTGTTTTCTTTCTGTTCATTAGTCATAGCTATACAAAACTGAGGGATGAATGCTATCAAAAGCAAGATGTATATTGTTTTATAGCATATTGTTAAAAAAATGCAGAAGTTTCTCATAAGCATTTAAATGTTAGTCACGGAAATTCATTTGTATTTTTTCTTTCTTTTTGATGACAGGTCCTGCCGGCTCCGGATGATGCTGAGGATTACGATAATCAAAGTAATAAATATTCAGCTTATCAAATAAGGTGAATGCGTCTTCCATGCGTGACAGGAACTTATCGTAGTCTTTGACTGTCGGCGCGGACCAAGCCGATTCTGCCAGTGCGCAGAGGCGGGGAAAGATCATAAAATCTACCCGGTCTTTGGTATGCATCAGTTCCGTCCATGTATTGGCCTGTATGCCTTTGACGTGTGATAGGTCGGAGGCTGATACTCCCCATTCGGCAAACCATTTGTCGGGGAAAGCATATACATCCTCTATAGGACAGAATCCGTCCCAGATTCGTCCCCATTTGTGGCCTTTATATTGTACGAAGTCAAAATAAAGCGGTTTGCGCGGGCACATGATAGTCGAATATCCTTTGGTCAGTGATCTGCACAGATAATCGGGCTTATCATGCCTCCACCACATGATGATGGTATTATCTTGCTTTACATTCAAGTCGAGAAGTTCATCCCAGCCGACTAACGTTTTGCCTAGTGAATTTACTACATCTGTCATTCTATGCATAAAGTAGCGTTCTGCTTCCTTCACTGTCTGCAATCCTTCGCGTTTCAATAGTGCTTGTATATAGGGGTCTGTTTCCCATGCCTTAATTCCATAGGCTACTTCATCGCCTCCGATATGCAAGTATGGAGAAGGGAATAAGGCAGCTATTTCTTTTAATATATTCGTCAGATAAGTATAAGTTTCTTCTTTGCCGACATTAAAAGTGAATTCCGGATGTTCTTCCGTTCCTCCACCTGAATATTCCGGGTAGGCTTTATTGGCTGCTGTGGCATGGCCTGGCATATCTATTTCGGGTATAATTTCAATGTGGCGTTCTTGGGCATACGCTATGATGTCGCGAATCTGCTCTTGTGTATAATATTGTGTCGGTGTATCCGGATCACTATGGCAACCTTCTCCTCCTACAGTCGCCAGTTTAGGGTATTGTTTAATTTCGATTCTCCATCCTTGTGCGTCTGTCAGATGCCAATGGAAGCGGTTCATCTTATAATATGCCATCAGGTCAAGGATTTGTTTTACCCTTTTTTCGCCGGAAAAGTGACGTGCTTCATCAAGCATATAACCTCTCCATTCATAACGCGGAGCGTCCACTATCGTTCCACATCTTAGATCTCCGTTGGTTAACTGCTGCAATAGCGTTTGAATGCCATAGAAGACTCCAGCCGGACTTCCCCCTTTGATTTGGATCTGTCTGGGGGTGATAATCAGCTGATAGCCTTCTTTGTTTTGCAGTGTATTGTCTAATGATAAGTTGATTCCTTTTGCTGCTTTTTTGCTGGGAATTTCCTTCATTTCATAGTTTAAATCAGCGAGTTTCCTTTGAAGGAATGCTGCTTCTTTATATAAACTGGCGTCCAGATAGTGGATTTTCTGACCCGATTTGAGTTTACATGTTTCTGCTTGCATGGTGACTTCAGCAGGATAAGGGATAACCCGTACCTGTTCTTGTGCTTGCAGGCTCATGAACAAACTTAGATAGACTATTGCCAAGGTTGTAAGTAATAGTTTCATGTTTCTTGGTTTTATTAGTTATTTAATAATGATTATGGGCTTTTCTCCATGTAAATCTTCTATGGCTACTGTCGCAGTGACGGTACGAGTCTCATTAGGGAACAATGAAATGAAGTTATCACTCCAGAATACCGGATTTACGACTTCTTTTGTTTTTTCTCTTTGTATCATCAGGTGGTTGAAAAAGGATAATCTATCCGAGCCATTCGTTAAAGTAAGCGTGATCTGATACTCTTTTTCTTGTTTCTGAAGTTTTAGATCTTGCTTTAATGTAACTTTAGGCATATTTACCAGCCAATAAAAGTTTTGATGTTGTGAGTAACGCCAGTATAGGTTCTCGGAAATAAGACTACCATTTGCATCTTCCAATGTTAGTTTTATATAATATACAGCAGAAAGATTACCTCGTTGAGGCACGGTTTCCAACTCCTTATATTGGTCGGGACCAATGGATAGGGTATCTGTGTATGCCCAGCATTCTTTCATTGAATAGTCAATAATTCTGGCTTTGGCAACCACGGATTTAAGTTCTTGATGAGTTGCGTTGATTACAGAAATCCGATTGGTATTTGCATTCATTTGAATATGAATCGGTTCCATTGCTTTCTTTGAAAAATAGTAAGAGGCGTTGGGGGCCAGATACCAGTCATAAATTTGCCAGCAGACATCAGGCCAACAAGAATTTAACTTCCAAATCATTACTCCTGTTGTGATATCCCACATCCGGTGGTTGGCCGCCTCAAACATGGCGCGATAACCTTCGGCACTTACTAACTGCCCTTTGTGTGCATAGTCTTCACCACTGACAGGATCACTATAAAAGGTCCGGATAGCATTGTCGTATGCTCGATAGCAGAAGTTATTAGTATCCCATGCTCCGTGTTCTGCCCAAATACTGTCTAATGGGTAGATTGGGTCTCTTCGGTTGAACGGTTTGTCAATTGTGGGTATAAATTTCTTCAGACTCTCGTATACAGGTACGGAAGGCATACCTAACTCATTTCTGAACATTTGCAGATGGACTTCTTCCACTTTATCGAAGTAGTAATCGGAAGGAGCCCAATTATAGTCAGGAGCACCATCATCGGTAGTACCGGTTGGTAAATCCGGTTTTAAATAAGGAGTTAGTTTGTCAACGTCCCAACTGATACTGGTGGTCGGTATATAGGGGCGGGTAGTGTCGAGGCTCAATACTGCTTCTTTGGTCGGATGATACAATTCTTCATCTACCAGTACTTCATTAACTCCGAACCATGCAATGATACAAGGATGATTGCGATATCTTTTGACCATATCCTTTACGCAAGCAATAGCCAGGTCATTGTCAAGAGGATTATGTTGATTGTCACGCCCCGGAAACATTCGGTAGCATTGATAAAATACATGCCAGTTCATCAGGCCGTATTTATCCCAACTATCTAGCCAGTCTTCGGAGGGTGAAGGCATATCCTCACTGCCGATTAAAGTAATATTGGCATTTGCCATTAATCGTGCCTGATCATAAATGCGTTTCGGAGAATCATCCAGAAGAACGTCCGGTTGTATCCATCCTCCTTTACAGAAAATACGTTTACCATTAATAAAGAATACGCGACCGTGTTCATCTCCGTTTTTCATTAATTGGGTAGTAACTTCACGGATTCCGAAGTTGACCGTTTCTTTATCTGATATTTTCCCGTTGTTTAAGTTGAATGACAAGTCAAGACAATGCATGAATTGTTCTCCGTAACCGTTTGGATACCATAAATATGGGTTCTTTATGGATAAGGTCGAAAAATCCTGTGGTGACAGTGTTATCTCTTTGGTTTCATTAGGACCGATGGTGACTGGGAGAGTCACATGGATCGGTTTCATACTTCCAGTTAATTTGCGTGTATAACTAGGAAATACTAACTCGTTGATAAGGCGAATGGTAGCTTTGAGCTTACCACTTATTTTCTTGTCAGAGTAATTGTGTAAAGTCGCTTTGATTGTTACATCGGCCACTGTGGTATCTCTCTTTGGTAAGGTAGTAATGATATAAGGATCTTCTACAGTGACCTGATCTGTTGCTTCTAAGGTTACAGACTGGTAAATTCCCATGTTCCTGTCACGTACTACAGGGGCACAGTCCCAGCCACCGGTGAATTTTAAAGTTTCGTCTTTAAATAAATCGGATGCTGTTCCACGGTTAGGACCGAAGACTATAAATTGTGTTCCCGGATTAGGTATTCCGGGATGGTCTACTTGATATATTTTTATGGCAATACAATTTTGTGTTGGTTGGACGTAATCAGTTACATCAAATCTGAAACGGCGGAACATTCCTGCTACATTTTCCTTTTTTCCGATTTGATGTCCATTAATCCAGACATCTGCACGATAGTTTATCCCATTTAGGTTGAGCCATATCTTCTTGTTTTTATATTGCTCAGGTAATTTGAAGGTTGTACGGTACCAATAAGGTTCTTGCCATGGGTTTTTCCTGTTTTTAAGATAACTGTATTTTGCCAGATCCATTTTTTCATTAAATTCATCAGAGACATCCGGGATCAAAAAGTTGTTCATACCGATTCTGGGGTCGGGATAAATGTTTTGCTTTACTAATGCACTCAATACAGTAGTTGGTACAGTTGTTTCGTACCAATCGTCAGGATGAAATGAGGGCAGAGATACTTTTTCTGCATTTTTATCTACTTCGGATGTACTTTTTATTGCCCAATTGGTTAATTTCAACTGGTTATCTGCTTTGCTTATCAAGCAAAACAATAGAAACGGATAGAGTATAAGTAATTTTTTCATAACAATTTATTCTACAAACATTAAAGCTGCTGCACCCATAAATCCGGCATTATCTTTTAAACCAGCTGGCTTTAACCGGATGTTTGCAGCGGTTTGCGGACAAATGTACTTTTTAAATAAAGATACCATTGAATCCCAAAATATATCTGATGAATGCATAACTGAACCTCCGATAATTACTACTTCCGGATCAACGATATTGACAGTCCAGGAAAGGGCATAAGCTAATGCCTGGGTAAACTCCTCCCATACCTTCAATGCGTTGATATTTCCTTCCCGGGCTAATTTACTGATTTCTTCTCCTGAAATCTCTTTTTTTGTTATTCTCTGATATAAATTTGATATGCCAGTTCCGGATACATAATCTTCTATCATTCCTTCTTTATAGGGAGATAGCCAGATTTCTCCGGCACAACCGGTAGCTCCACGAATAATTTTTCTGTTTACTACTATAGCTGCTCCTAAGCCTGTGCCAAGAGTGATTCCTAGTATTGAATTTATGTTTCTTCCGGCTCCCCATAGGGCTTCTCCTAACATCATTGCATTTGCATCATTATCCAGTTTGACCGGAAGTCCGAAAGTTGATTCTATTTTTCTACGTAAAGGGTAATTGTGTAACGTCGGAAGATTATTGCATTCAAGGATGACACCTTTGTTGATGTCTAATGGACCGGTAGAACCGATACCGATGCCGATTAATTCTGCTCCATCGGCTTGTTCTATCATTTTTCGGATTAATAGAGTCAAGTGCTCAATAATTTTTTCACCAGGCTCGTGAGCTAATGTCCGGATAGATTCGGGTATACCGATTATCCGTCCGTTAATATCGACAAGTCCGGCTTTTATTTTAGTTCCGCCGATATCGACTCCAATTGCAATTTTCTCTGGATACACGCTTCTCATAGTTTATTCGATTGATGTTACTTTGGCACCATGTGTAAACTCTCCCGGTATTATTTCGCATTTGGTGGCCCATGCATTGATCAGAAGTTGCACGGGAACTATACTGGGAATTGCAAATAATTCCGCATTATTGCTTGGGATAGTAATGGTGCATAAATTATCATTTTCAAGCACTTGGCTTGAATCGGTGATAAAGATAACTTTTCCTTCATATTTAAGGATATCTTTTACCAGAGATAATGATTGTTGATAGGTTTCTGATTGCGAATGTGCAAATAAAATGGCGATGAATCCTTTTCCTACCATTTCTAGCGGTCCATGTCTGAATTCACCTCCTAGTAATGCTGACGCAGGGGTATGAGTCGCTTCCATGAACATCAATGCACCCTGACTGGCAGCAGCAAAGACAGGGCCTCTTCCTATTAATTGCACAAAAGTGGAGCCATTTATCAGCTCAATAGCTTTCGACATCCATGGAGTATCTCCATTTACCATATTCTCAATAATTGTACTTAGTTCACGCCATGGGTTACTGGCAATTTCTTTATTGCATAACTTCATTGCCAGTAAATATGCTACTTGATAACAGGTTATGAATGTTTTTGTCGACGTCTTTTCTTCTTTTCCCGCTTTGCACAATAGGCTATAGCGAGAGTATCTGACTAAACTGCTATCTTTTTCATTACAAATGGAAAGAACAGTGATGCTTGAAGGTAACTTTTCTATTAGTTTGATTATTTCATAGCTTTCTCCTGACTGCGAAATACATATAATCAACGATTCAGGACTAATTAATGAAATTTGATAATGCAATAATTCTCCTGCGTTCAGAGCATATGCCGGGATTTTATATGAATTAAGTAGAGAAGCAGTTGCGTTAGCGATGAAGTAAGAACTGCCCATACCGGTTAACAGAATATTTCTATATTTGCCGGAACACCATAATTCTGAAATTTGTGACAAAACGGATTTCCCTTCTACGCTTTTGTAGAAGTCTGCCGTCTGCAGAAGTGCTTGCGGTTGCTCTTGTATTTCTTGGAAAAATTGTACCATCGGATTTTTTTTAATTATAATCTAGTGACTTTAATAACTACTTAGCAACAGTTGTGCAATTATTCATATGTAATTGCCAACTGTTACTGAGTAGTTTATAGATGATCTTAAATGATATTTAAATTTTCATTTATAAATTGAATCTGGTAATTTCATAAGCAAATAGTCCCTGATCCGTAGTCAACATATAGACTTGAACGGCATTGCCATCGGCACTTCGACCGAATACAACATCTCCTGTTTCATCAACGTTGGTACCAAGTACCTGTTTGCCAGAAACGAACGAGGCTGAAGATGTCATACCAGTTACCGCATAACCCGTTCCGGGGATACTGCCTGTTCCAGTTGTACTTCCTTCGCGTGAATCGAAGATAAAGCCATTAGCCATTGCTGAAGTTCCGGGATTATTCGTGATGTTGGATACATATAGGCGGTGGGACCAAACACCATTGCTTGACAGACCATTTTGAACGCCTAACAAACATGTACCGTTAAACTCAACATATCCTATTCCCCGGACATTCTTATCATATGTAGCACTACCTGACCACCAATGTGATGTCGGAAGTGAGAAATCTATGGCACGTGAGCCTGTCCCTACGGGAGTGTAATTAATTGCTTGCCGGAAGTTGGCACTAGCCCAAATATATCCTAGCGGAGAAGTATTTGTCAATGGAATGACTTTGGTTGCGTTCCACATGGAGACTGCTGCTCCTCCGCCCCATTCTACATAAGCATTGCCTTGCATTGCACCATCTTTGAACATAAGGAAGACCGCACGTGGTACATTTTTGGTTGATGTGGCGATAATTGCATCCCCTGAAGTCAGATCACCTTTGACACAGATTGTACGTCCAAGTTCCTGTTTCGTGACTCCGTTAATGCCTACGGGAGCATTGGCAAATGTACTGCCATTAATATTTGCATAAACGATGCTCTTAGGTGCATTTTCAATGCCATTAGCCCAAACCCAGGCACGGACGTTCGGATCGGTGACATTGCCATCTAAGGTGCTAGTGTAAGCCATCGCTACTAAATGTCCTGCGTCATCGCTGGCAATAGCATGAATTGAGCGGCCTGCATCAATACCTGTAGTGTTGACTTTTACATCAAGTACTTTGCCGTTATAACGATCCATTACAATCATTTTATTGTAATCAGTGCTATTACTGATAATTAGATAGTCATCAATAACAGCCATTGTACGGTTAGCTCCGGCCTCAAATCCATGTGTGTCATCTGTATAGATTTGGAAACCAAATAATGAAGCTGTATAGCCTACTCCCTGAGGTAATAGATCCGGGAGCTCCAGACTCGTCTGATAGACTGTCTTGTCTGTTCCATTTTGTGCAATAACAGTTATAGTAGGTTGATTGCTTAAATCTATAATGCCAGTTGCCGGATCCATTGATGATGATTCGATGGTAGCCCATGGAGAGACTGTTAATGCCGCAGATTTCAAGGCTGCATCAATAGCCGAAGAGGTTTTATAAATGATGATTTTTCCTGTACCACCCGCAGTCTCAGGTTCAACTATACGTATTGTTGCACGTGAATAGTCTGTCAGTTCTACTTTACTAATACTGGCTAATTTTGATTTCACATAAACAGCCTTAAATGTATAAGTAATTTTGCTCCCATCTTCTTTGACTAATGTTGATTGGAAGCCACTGACCAGATCACGAATACCGGAAATGCTGGGGGAGAATTTAGCTCCTACGGGTAGGCTGGCTGAAACTTTCATTTGTGTCAGGTCGCCTTGTATCTTTTCCGTATCTGAAATATAATAAGGAACTTGTACTGTAATCGTACTGCTTGCCTCGTCTATGATAGCACTATATGTGGTACTTTCATCAGAAGCTAAGCATCCGGTAATGGTTAGTCCTGTAACGTTATCGCTGCCTGTCCTTGCCAGATCGTCCGGGTCCTCGCAGCTCATGAAGGCTAGCATTGATATTAGTACCCCGGTAAATAGATATTTTATTTTCATAATTTTTCTCTTATTAAATAATTATTATTTCCACAGTTCATTTTGTTCACAGAGTGTATTGTCCTGAAGCTCTGTGTATGGAATTGGGAAAATTGTATATTTCTCAGGGAATAAACGATCTTGAGTATCACATTCTACTCGTGCGTAACTGAAGCTGCCGCCGGCTTGTGTTATCTTAACGCCATGCAGACGTTTATGATCAAGTGTTCTTACGGCGATTCCCCAACGGATCAGGTCGAAATATCGGTGTCCTTCCATTCCAAGTTCACAAATGCGTTCTTTAGACAGATCTTCCAGATAATCACTCCAATTATTTTGTTGGGTGAGTTCCGGTAATCCGACGCGGTCACGGATCGTTTTCAGATCTGCATAGGCCTTCCCAAATTCGTTTTGTCGCGCATACGCTTCCGAGCGAATCAAGTAAATTTCAGCTAAACGCATTTCTATCCAGTATTGTCCGCTCAAAATGCTGCTAAAGTTGATATTGGTATCATCAGAAGCGAACTTACGGATCAGATAACCTGTTGTTGATTTGTGCACATTATCTTGTCCGGTTGTAGCAAAGTCCATGTATCCGTCATTTCCATCTACATACAGCTGGAGGCTACGTCCTTTCCATGTTGCCCCATTATAAAGAATGGAGGCGTAAAAACGTGGTTCGCGATTGGTAAATGGAGCATTGTTGTAAGAGCTGAGATTATTCCAGTCAAAAGATTGGTAGCTACCGTTTACTTTGATATCGAAAGTGGAAGCGTATTCATCTGATGGAGTGACTGCCGCACCTACACTTCCTTCTGTAACACCGGCTGCCTTCCAGTCATATGGTGGACACACGTAGATGTCGAAAGAATGTTGCTTGGCGTTCTTTCCCTGTTGGAAGTAGACCGGAAGGATTAACTCACTGTTATTGACTGAAGTGAATATTTTATAATAATCATTGGCAGTCGTTCCTTGCAATAAACTGTAATTCAATTTTAATACTTCATTGCAGGCATCTACCGCATCCCCCCAGCGTTTGGCATAAAGGGCTGCGCGTGCTTTCATTCCATAAGCAGCTCCTTTGGTGATACGTCCTACATTGGTTCCTGTCCAGTTTTCCGGAAGGTCTTGTACTGCCTGGGTGTATTCGTTGATAATGAAATCCCAGCAATCTGATTCAGATGAACGCGCTTTGGCCCTTTCGTCAGGTCCGTCTACATAATCTTCATCAGTACGCAGGATAACTCCGCCATGACGGAGCACCAGTTCCTGATAAGCAAATGCACGTAAGAAACGAACTTCCGCTGTACGCTTTTTCATTTCATCCTGATCTAAGTTATCTCCATATCCTTTGCTTCGGTCATAGAAATATTCGTTGAGTTGTCGAATACGGGTGTACATACCACTCCAATTGGAGCGGAAGTTACTCGTTTCAGTGACATAATTCGTCTGATAAAAGAATTTATTCATGGCACCTCCGTTCACTCCATACCAAGAGTATTTTAACAGATCTGTAGCTCCATCATCCATTAAGCAGTAAGAATCTATATTGATAGTAGCATTATCATATAGCACGCTATATAGCCCTTTGACGTAAAGGTCTACATTTTCCAGTGAGGAATATGCTACATTCTCGCTGTACCAGCCAGTAGGATCTACGTCCAGTACATCACATTGTGTCAAGCAAATGCTAGCTGCTATGCCTATAATGTATTTTTTTATATTTTTCATATTAACTATTTATTTTAAAATCTAACATCTATACCAAAGCTGAATGTACGTTGCTGTGGATAATATCCTGTTGCTACATTGGTACTTTCCGGGTCGATATATTTGAAATCGGTAAATGTCAGTAGGTTAGTTCCGTTAGCATAAACTCTGATGTTTGACAATCCCATCTTGTTGGTCCAGGCTTTAGGAAGCGTATATCCTAAAGTCACGTTCTTCAAACGTAAATAAGCACCATTCCTTTTCCAGAAATCCGATTGTTGGGCATTATTTGAATGAGATACACTGCTGACAGTCAGACGAGGATATTCCGCATTTGTATGATCGGGTCGCCAACTGTTTTCTACCAGATAAAGAGGGGCGTTGTCCCAATTGGCATACCAGGGTCTTGTCATAGGAGTCATATCTGTTGCGCCATTTAAGTCTTGCCATGAATATTGAAGCATTTTATCACAAAGTGCCGCTCCTTGAAACTGAACAGATAAATCGAAGCCTTTGTAATTAGCGTCAGCCATCAGTGCAAACATCATTTCCGGGCGGATACCACGTGATATTTTGATTCGGTCGTTGGAATCGATCTTTCCATCGCCGTTAATATCGGCATATTTTATGTCTCCTACTCGTGGTGTATTCCATGATACTTGGGGTGAGTTAGCAATCTCTTCTTCACTCTGATACAGTCCTAATGCTTTTAATCCCCATAATTCACCGACTGATGATCCGAGAACACTTTGCCAAGGTAATGTATTATCCGCCTGTGTTCTGCTTAAGATACGGTTATGAGCATAAGACAAGTTACCATTCAGACTATAACTGAATTCTCCTATACGATTGCGATGTTTCAGTGCAATTTCAAATCCGCGGTTATCAAATGTTCCGGTATTTTCAGAACTTGGATAGTGTCCGCCTAAAGAAGGAGGATAGACGTTACTAACACTCTGAAGAATGTCGTATGTATATTTGTAGAATACATCAAATTCAACTCCCAGCAAACCGTTCCAGGCACTAAGATCGAAACCTAAGTTATATGATTTTGTTTTTTCCCAAGTCAGTCGTTCATTTGGATAAGCTACTGTGTTGCTAAGCGTTCCCTGAGTGTTGGGTGTACTGCCAAATACTACTCCATTATTAGTATAAGAGTAGGATTTTCTGTATAAGAAAGCACTAACGTTGTCGCTACCCAGAATACCAAAAGACCCTCTGAATTTGAAATAGTCTATTTTAGGAAGTGCGTCTTTGAAAAAGTCTTCTTCCGACATCACCCATCCTAAAGAAACTGAAGGGAAGAATCCCCAACGGTGTCCTTTGGCAAACTTATAAGAACCGTCGTAACGGAAGGATGCTTCAGCCAGATATTTATTGGCATAGGCATAATTTAAACGACCTACATAAGCGGCATAAGCACTTTTTCCGGAAGAGCCGCTATTGGTTGCAGTTTGGGCATCTCCCAAAGATATTTCGGGTAAATCGAATAAGTCGTAATCCGTACGGTTGGCACTCAGTGCAGAACTTTTTACTTGGGTTTGTTCGTAAAGGAAAAGAGCTCCTACATCGTGAAGTCCGAATTTGTTGTTGTATGAAATAGTCGGACGCAATATTACTTGCTGTGATTTTTGGTCACCCTGGTACAGATTACCATCTGCCAGCAGATTTGCACTTTGTACATAGCTGTAGCTTTTGGTGGAAGAATCATAGGCATTGACAGAATATGCATAAGCGAATGTTTTACTTGCCAGATCCTGCCAGTCCCAACTGATGAACATATTTGCTTTCAAACCTTTTAGGAATGGGGCTGTATATTCGACATTTGCAGAACTTTCTATTCTGACTGTGCGAGATTCCTGGAATCCTGAATTTGCAGATCCGTAGATCGGATTGGCTGCGCTGGTTGCACCTCGGTATGCTGAAGTAGGATAACCTTCATACTCTTTTGGAACAAAAGGTATAGAATAAAGCAACTGATGGAAAATACTATAGGCTTGCTGATTACCATAAGAATATCCTCCCGGCTGATAATAGTCTTTGATCAATGCTGCGGTATTCAATGACACTTTAAGGTCTTTGGTCGCTTGTACATCGATATTTGAGCGGAAATTGCTGCGCTCGTTTTTATTGCCTTTAATAATACCATCTTGATGTAAATAGCCGCCGCTGATGAAATATCTGACCTTATTGCTGCCTCCGTTTATAGACAGATTGTGTTGGTGCATAAGGGTAGTCTTATATAAGTCGGAGGTCCAGTCTGTATTTTCAAATCCATCTGTTGGGTCTCCGTTATAAGTTGCCGCAATTTCTTCGTCGGTAAAATATGGATTATCTACGCCATTGTTGTCCAGTTTGCGAGCCAGATTATACCATTGCATATATTGGGTTCCGTTCATCATTTTAGGCAAAGTGGTAGCGTGCGATAGAGTCATACTACCTCTGTAGGTGATATCTGTTTTACCTTCTTGCCCATGTTTCGTTGTTACCAGCACAACTCCGTTGGCTGCTTTCATTCCATAAACGGCACAAGACGCAGCATCTTTTAGGATGGTAACAGATTCCACGTCATTCGGGTCTACTTGTCCCATAGATCGTTCTACTCCGTCAACTAAAACAAGTACCGTGCCTGAACCGCTGAATGAAGAATAACCACGGATTAATATGGAAACATCATCCGATCCCGGTTGGCCGAGTGATTGTTGGGTAATAAGACCGGGCAACTTACCGACTAATGTTTGTGACATATTACTGGCAGTTGTTTTCAACATATCTTTTTGAGATACCGTGGCTACAGATCCGGTTAAGTGAGCTTTCTTTTGTGTTCCATAACCTACTACCACCACTTCGTCCAGATTAGCGACATCTTCTTTTAAGATGATGTTGATCGTACTGCGTCCGTTCACTTTTACCTCTTGTTTGTTCATACCGATGTATGAGAATTCAAGAGTGGCAGTGTTGGATGCATTGATAGAGTATTTACCGTCAATATCGGTAGTGGTACCTGTGGTAGTACCTTTGACAACGACGCTGACTCCAGGCAACGGATCACCGGTCACGTCTGTGACGACTCCCCTAACCATGTTCTGGGCATAGCCATTTGTGGCATACGCAAAAAGCATCGACAATGAGAATAGTATGATTCTGATTGTTCGGAAACTACTTTTTTGCTTAAAGCATTGTTCCATCATAAGATAAAATTTAATTGGTTAATAAAAAAGTTTTTGGGTATTAGATTTATTGTAATTCTTCTAGTACTTTCCAGCACTGATATAAGCCCCTGGGGACATGGAAACAGCCTTTCCATTTGCCTCCCTTAAGTGGCAGAAGTACTTCTCCCTGGCGGTTTAAGTAACCGAACCATTCAGGATATTGAGCATCTTTGAAGTGCGTCCATACATACTCATGTATTTTTTCGAACCACTCCATACATTGTTTGTCACCTGTCAACTGGTAACCTTTTAGTAGGGAAATAAGTGTTTCAATGTGTACCCACCAAAGTTTTTGGTCCCATTCCAGCTGTTGGGGAGGGCAACCTTTGCGGTCCATAAAATAGTAGATGCCACCATATTCTTTGTCCCATCCGTAGTTAATCATCGTCAAGGTTACATTTTTTGCCTTTTCGATTAGATCAGGGCGATTCAGGCGTTTTCCTAAATCCATGATAAACCACATCGCTTCGATGTCGTGTCCGGGAGTCACTTGCCGTCCTTCAAAACAGTCTACGAGATTGCCGTCCACTCCTATATTTTCAACAATAATTCCTCCGAGTTCCGGGCGATAGAATACTTCCATCACTTCGTGAATACAAGTCTCTATTGTTTTTTCCAGATACTCTTTGTCCAGCAAGTGTTCTATCTCAAGTGCCAGATTACAAAGGATCATCGGGAGGGCGAAATTTTTTAGATTACGTGTGCCTGGATGAATTTTGTTCCATTTCCCTTTCGGGTTGTCTACTTTTGAGAGAATGATGTCAAACGTTTTCTTTGCAATATCAGCATATTCCTGATTACCTGTAGCCAAGCTGAGTTGCCCGAAAGCCATTGTAGCAAATGTATAAGAAAAGATGTTGTATGGCTCTACCAGAGGATTACCTGCCCGATCCAAAGAAAAATACCAATGATAGTTTCCATCATGTCCGTATTTCTTTAGAAACTCACCGCCTTGAATAGCGCAATCCAGCCATTCCTGTTTTTTCTCAACTTTATTGTAAAGCATTGAGAATAACCAAACTTCGCGTCCTTGCAGCCAAATAAATTTATCTGTATCGAATACGTTGCCTTCACGATCCAGACAAGTGAAATAGCCACCGAATTCGTGATCCTGAGAATGCTCTAACCAGAATGGAAGAACATTATTCAGTAGTTCGTCTTTGTATTGGTTTGCTAATTTTTTTAAATCCATAATTGTTAGTTTTTTTATTTAATAAGGTCTATTTTACTGTTCCGAACGGGTCCAGTATCTTTCAATCTCTTCCAGAGACTTTCCGGTAGTTTCCGGTACGAGTTTCCAGACAATGAGCATATACGGTACACACATGATGGCGAACAGGAAGAATGTTCCGGCTGGAGTAAGATTCTGGAGCATCCAGGGGGTTAGCTGTCCGATCAGATAGGTACCGATCCAAAGAGCGAATCCGGCAATGGACATCGCTAATCCGCGTACTTTGGTAGGGTACATCTCAGAGAGAAGTACAAATATCACAGCGCAAATGGAAATGGCGCAACAAAAAACATAACACAGAAAGAAGGCTAGCAGAAACAGGCTGGAAATATTCCAGGCAGATCCGAAGAGGAAGTAACTTCCAATGAGTATCAATGAAACGACCATTCCGGATACCCCATAATATACCAGTTTCTTGCGCCCTACTTTGTCAATGATGAGAAGTGCCAGGATAGTGGTCAGTGTATTCACAAGTCCTACAAGAACCTGATAGAACAGAGAATCACCTCCTGAAAGACCGGCATTCTCAAAAATAGAAGGGCCGTAGTAGAGAACTGCATTAACCCCCATAAACTGTCCCAGAATAGCAATACATACACCGATAATAACTGCTTTCAGAATGCCTGGTTTCAAGAGGATAGACCATTCAGAACGGGTTTCGGAAACAAGGACGGATTTTGTCTCGTTTAGCTGGAAATCTGCTTCTTTAAATGAATTGTAAATCTTTTCCAGAATATAAATAGCTTTGCTTTCTTGTCCTTTTACTATCAGCCATCTGGGGCTTTCGGGTATGAAAAAGATAATAATAAAGAATAGTATGGCTGGTAACGTCTCCATGCCTAACATACCTCTCCACACTTCTGTAACTACTATTTTTTCTAACCAGGCTATAGGTAAGTGGTTTCCACTCTCAGAATATGCCAATAGCTGATAGTTGATAAGGTAAGCTCCTAGAAAACCGACAGTTACGGCCAGTTGATGCAGGGAGACCATTCTGCCTCTGAATTGTGCGACGGAAACTTCGGAAATGTAAAGAGGAGATACAATAGAAACGACACCAATCCCGATGCCACCTATGATTCTATAAACAACTAACTGGTTAAAGTCAATGCAAAAAGCACAGCCGATTGCTGATGTAGAAAACAGAATGGCAGAAAGTATCATTGTTCTTTTACGTCCGATGCGGTCGCTCAATATTCCGGAAAAGAGAACACCGACAATCGATCCGATCAATGCGCATCCTACATACCATCCTTGTTGCAAGGTGTCCAACTGAAACAGATGTGTCACCTGAGCTATTGTACCGGATATGACAGCAGTGTCATAGCCGAACAGAAAGCCTCCTAAAGCAGCAACGACTGAAAGGAATATGATATAACCCAGATTAATTGTTGTTTTCATATAGCTTATTTGATTTCAAAGTATTCTCTGTATCTGTCATATAAATGTCCAGCCTGCAGATAAGCTGATTGCGGACTTAAAAAGTGAGAAAACTCAAAAGTGATTGCTTTATCATATCCGGCACGTTTTGCCGCTTCCAGTTTCATGCGGAGTTTGTCGAATTTGATCGGCAGGAACCGGATAGGCATATCGCGGTCGAATGTTTCCGCATTTGTCCAACATTGCATTCCGTATTTGTCTGCCAGTTTCTTGTTTACAGTGAAAAAAGCATCCAGTTCGTCGTAGTCGATGTGTCCGTCTTGAAACGCACAAGCGTCTACTACATCGTGTATGCCATCAAAAATTTCATTCCATTCTCTCTCATGTTGTTCTACGGATACAGCATCCTCTCTTGTCATTTTTCCGGTTCCCATAACGGCCTTTTTGCCATCAATCCAAGGGGATATAAAAGTAGGAAGCCCATTAGATACATCTTTACATTGTTTCCCCATTGTATGAAATGCGCCGATAGCTCCTTTGGTATTGCGGCTGATTTCCGTGCTAATATACCAGCCTCCGAAGCTCTTATACTTCTCGCCGTAAGTATTCCATACTTCGTCAATCACATATTTATTATATTCCACTTCCCACGACATATCACGTGTATCCCAATAATGGCCGGTGTCATACAGTCCAAAATAAAACTTCATGTTATATTTTTCAGCCAGTCGTAAGTACATATCTACTAAATCCACGGAAGGCATATAGCACCCTTTCCCTAATAGATATTTGGAAGGATAAGTGATAAACTTGCGATATCCGGAACGGATCATAATAACGGTATCGATACCGATCCTTTTCATATGCTGAAAGTCGAGATCCCATTCTTTTTCTCCCCAGTTCTGGTGTGGAATATCGTGAGATATTTCATCCAGAAAAGTACCTGTGATTTTCAGACCATTATTTTTCGGTACAATTAATTTGCTGTCCGTCCTTTTGCTCGAAGAGAGAATGAGTTCACTCTCATCTTTGCCTTCAGCGGCCAACAGTGTGGGAGCCATTAGGGCGGAGGCTCCCGCTAGTGCGGCTTTCTTTAAGAAATCTCTGCGATTATTCGCTTCCATAGTTTACTTTTTTTAGTTTCTACTCTTTTTAGTATATATTTAACCTATTGAATTACTAGTAGTTTAATATTTATTACTAACTCAGAATCATTTGCTAGCTTTATTAATTATTCGGGGTTAGCATTCTTAATTTATTAATTACGAATTTATTATTGTGTTATTTATTAATTGGGTGATATATTATGATTAATTTTATTAATATGGTCTTAATATTGCCCCATTTGCTGATGGGGCATTTTATGTTTGCTAGTGTATATTTTTCATAGGCTAATCATTTTAATCAAGTAATTGAAGTTACTTGGATGAATCGATAGAACAAAGTTAGGCATCCAGAGTCGATTTTTTGCGCAAAAAAACGAAAAAGTATATTCAAAAAACGCATCTTTCTACTCTTTTGGGGATTTATTTGCGGAATGCAAACACCATTCAAAAAACTCATATATAATTTGGTTTGATTCAAGGCTTGGATCATGATTGACTCTGTTGCTCATCGCGACTTTATTGCGGTATCCCAAGAGCCGGTTGACTGCTATTGTATGATTAAGCGCTATCCACCGGTCTGTTCCGTCAGAGTATCCTCCGGAGACAAGAAATGGGCGAGGTGCCATCAGCGTATGCAATTCATGCAAATCATATCCTTCTTTACGGAGTTTCGGATAAATGCCTTTAGTATAATCATGGCTATCTTTACTCCATGTCTTCTCCCATGGTGGCGGATAATATCCCAAATACCAGGGTTCCCAATAATTGATATATCCTTCTTTTGTCTCGTCGAATACAATTCCGGGGTCTCCCCATGCCGCGCAAGCAAACTTTTCGTATAGGCATGAGGCAAACATCGCCCACTTTCCACCATAAGAATGTCCTGTAATGCCTATTCTTGTAGAATCGACGTCCTGTACTTTGGCTAATGCTTCCCATGCATTTGCGGCTGCATAAGCTAATGCTGAAAGTGGCTGGAGAGTTGCATTTTCAATAGTGGGGTAATAAATGGAATATGTCTGGTTCTCTGTGGTCCTCGTTGTTCCTATTGATAATGTGACAAATCCTCTTTTCGTCAATTGATATGCAAAGTCTCTATAAGGTTTTCCACCTAATCCGATAGCTGTTTCGGGTTCGTAAAAGGTAGTGATAACGGCAGGCTTTTTACCTTTTCTGTCCGGAACCAGCAAATAACCTTCAGTCTGTTCGTTGGGAGTCCAGTAGAAGCGGACACGGTACTGCATGAAGTTTTCGCGGTGAAGAGTATCCAGAATTTCCAGTGTTTGTCCGTTAATGATAGGCGGCCATTGTCCTAACAGGTTCATCCATCTGTCCTTGATTTCAGTTCGTCGTCTTTGCCAGTCATCAACGGTTCTGACTGTGTCCCCATTATAAAATAATAAAGGAGAACGAAAATTCCCATATACATTTTCGTATTCTGCGGGTGGGTGGAAATAGCTCGATAACTTATTCCATAAATCAGAGGAGTCATTGTTTCCGCTATTTTTGTTTCCGCTGCATCCTGCCAGAAATACTATCAGATGGACGATCAGGGTGAGTAGCACGATTCTCTTTTGCTCCATAAGTTGTTGATTGACTTTAAGAGTTAACATTTACCGAACAAAGATATGCCACTTTAGTAATGCCTCCGGTACTAAAAACGAAAAGCTATATTCGAAAAACGAATAATTTATTTTTTATCTGTTGGTGATTTTTTTCTCCCGATATTCCAAAGGGGAACATCCTTTGAACTTTTTGAAAATCCGGGAGATATTATTATAGTCTTTGAATCCGGCTTCCGTTGCAATGTCTGCCAATGAACGATCTGTGGTAAGAAGTAAATCAGCCAGATGATTGACCCGGCAGTTTAAGATATACTGATAGATGGAAGTATGCATTGCATTCTTGAATTTCACTTCAAAATTTCTGCGTGAAAGCGGAATCTGTGCCAACAAAGACTCTATGGTCAGGTCGGAATTGTAATGACTCTCTATGTATTTCACAACTTCCAGAATGTAAGGGTCTTTTATATTATGCTTTTCTGTGGATTGCCGCAATTCTATGCGAATAGGGTTGATGACGATATTGAAGGTCCCTTCATGTTCCTTTTTGATTTGTTGATGAATGAGCCTGCCTATGGAATATCCTCCTCTTTCTAC
This sequence comes from Bacteroides thetaiotaomicron, assembly GCA_019412825.1. Taxonomy (GTDB): domain Bacteria; phylum Bacteroidota; class Bacteroidia; order Bacteroidales; family Bacteroidaceae; genus Bacteroides; species Bacteroides thetaiotaomicron_A. The sequence continues at coordinate 173,133 of DXOL01000017.1, forward strand.
TTCCAGTTCTATGGAGGAAATGGGAGGATCGGAAATATTACAGATCAAGTCATCGTTATCGACTCCTAACAGGGAGATTTCTTCCGGTATGTGTATGTTACTTATCTTGCAGGTTTCCGAAATGAACAGTGCGTGTGAGTCGTCGCAGCAGAACAACGCTATGGGTTTAGGAAGCTCTTGCAGCCATTGGCTTACTTCTATTCTGATTTCGTCTTCATGCTTATCGGATTCGAAACAGTAAAAGTTGCCGCCGATTCGTTTAACTTCCTGACGGAAGCCTTCACAACGTTCGTCAGACCAGACAACCCCGTTTATGCCGAAATAAGCAAAGTTGTGGAACATCCGCTTGGCGAAGAACTGGGCGGCCATTCTGCCCGTTCCTTTGTAGTCGCCTGTCAGATTGGAGTAAGTAGTGCTTCTATGGTGGTAATTCTGCAATACGATCGGAATATTCAGTTCTTTCAGTAGATTGACAGTGTCATTGTTCCATTGTCCGATGATGGCGTCAGCTTTCCATTCTTTTGCCCATTTGAGAATACCTTTTTCTCCATACATACCGCTGTAGTAGGATGGAAGCCGATAAAAAAGCCAGGGTCCGTTTTCTTTGGAATATTGTACAAGTCCGCGAAGCAGTTTTCTGTCAAATTCGCTGGAGTAGTCGATCAGCAGTAGTATTTTTATCATAGTGTGTGCGGGTATATTAAAGTTTTGGAAACAAATATATAAATATTAGTTTGTTTTCTTTCTATAATAGTCTAACTTTGTTGCGAAGAGAATATGTATGACACCCGGGTCTCGTGCTGTACGACACCCGGGTGTTGTGATGTCTGACATCCGGGTGTCATACGTGCTGACACCCGGGTGTGGTATAAAATGAAAGTATAAACGAAACAAGAAAGGAGTATAAGACATGGCAATCCCTTATGTAGTAAGAAAGAAAGCGGACTTGACGTCCGGAGAAAGAAAAGAGTTATGGTATGGTGTACCAAGTAAAATACAGGATAGAGGCGGAGTACAGAACAAAGAACTTGCCCAAGTGGTGGAGATGCGGGGAGGCTTCCACCGTGGTCAGGTTGAAGGCATATTGGTGGAAGTGGCGGATGCCATCCGCTATTTGCTTTCTATGGGGCAGTCTGTGACGATTGATGGGCTGGGCACATTCCAGACTGCTTTGACCAGTCCTGGCTTTGAACGTCCCGAACAAGTGACACCGGGACAAGTATCGGTATCCCGCGTTTATTTTGTGGCAAACAGCGCACTTCGTGACCGCATGAAGAAAACAAAGTGTATGCGCATTCCCTTTAAATATTATATGCCCGAAAGTATGTTGACTAAAGAGATGAAGAAAGCAGATCAGGAGCAGGAACAAACAGAAGAATAAGATAAATTAATACCCTCCCTGTCTTATTTATGAGATAAATGCCTATCTTTGTGGCACTTTTTACGAAAAAAGGTAATTCAAATTAATAGATATAGAAAAGAAAATGGCACAAGAAGACGTTTTTAAGAAACTTGTATCGCACTGTAAAGAGTACGGTTTCGTATTTCCTTCAAGCGATATCTACGACGGACTAGGCGCAGTATATGACTACGGTCAGATGGGCGTTGAACTGAAAAACAACATTAAAAAATATTGGTGGGACAGCATGGTGCTGTTGCACGAAAACATTGTCGGTATCGACTCTGCCATCTTTATGCACCCTACCATCTGGAAGGCTTCCGGACACGTGGACGCATTCAATGACCCTTTGATTGACAATAAGGATTCTAAAAAACGTTATCGTGCTGACGTATTGATCGAAGATCAGTTGGCAAAATATGACGATAAAATCAATAAAGAAGTAGCAAAAGCCGCCAAGAAGTTTGGTGAATCATTCGATGAGGCTCAATTCCGTTCTACCAACGGACGTGTGTTGGAACATCAGGCTAAGCGTGATGCGCTTCATACTCGTTTCGCAAAAGCGCTGAATGATAATAATCTGGATGAACTTCGTCAGATCATCGTTGATGAAGAGATCGTATGTCCTATTTCCGGTACTAAGAACTGGACGGAAGTCCGTCAGTTCAACCTGATGTTCTCTACGGAAATGGGATCGACTTCAGACGGTGCCATGAAGATTTATCTTCGTCCGGAAACGGCACAGGGTATCTTTGTAAACTATCTGAATGTGCAGAAAACCGGTCGTATGAAAGTACCTTTCGGTATTGCCCAGATTGGTAAGGCTTTCCGTAATGAGATTGTTGCCCGTCAGTTCATCTTCCGTATGCGTGAGTTCGAACAGATGGAGATGCAGTTCTTCGTAAAACCGGGAACGGAACTGGATTGGTTCAAGAAATGGAAGGAAATTCGTCTGAAATGGCATAAAGCGCTGGGCTTCGGTGATGCCAGCTACCGCTATCACGACCACGATAAATTGGCTCACTATGCCAATGCTGCGACAGATATCGAGTTCCTGATGCCATTCGGTTTCAAAGAAGTGGAAGGTATCCACTCCCGTACAAATTTCGACTTGTCTCAGCATGAGAAATTCTCCGGCAAGAGCATCAAATACTTCGATCCGGAATTGAATGAATCATACACTCCGTATGTGATTGAAACTTCTATCGGTGTAGACCGTATGTTCCTGAGCATCATGAGCGCTGCTTATTGCGAAGAGCAACTGGAAAACGGAGAAAGTCGTGTTGTGCTGAAATTGCCTGCTGCCCTTGCACCGGTGAAACTGGCTGTTATGCCGTTGATCAAGAAAGACGGTCTGCCTGAAAAAGCCCGTGAGATCATCGACGCTCTGAAGTTCCACTTCCACTGCCAGTATGACGAAAAAGACAGTATCGGTAAGCGTTATCGTCGTCAGGATGCCATCGGTACTCCGTTCTGCGTAACTGTAGACCATCAGACACTGGAAGATAACTGTGTAACACTGCGTAATCGTGATACGATGCAGCAAGAACGTGTAGCTATCTCTGAACTGAATAATATCATCGCAGACAGAGTGAGCATCACTTCATTATTGAAAACTTTACAATAAACCATTAACGAATGAGTAAAAAAATCTATTTATTCTCCTTAGTATTACTGGCTTTAGCTTTTGTTTCTTGTAGCGAAACCGAAGAAGTTGGTAAATACGATAATTGGCGTGCGCGCAATGAGGCATTTATTGACTCTCTTGCGAATGTTTATGCTACGGCTTCTGGTAGAGGAGGCTTGGAACGCATAGAGATGTTGACTGCTCCTGGTAATTATATTTATTATAAGGAAATGGAGCCAATGACTGATCATGTAGTAAAGGCGGGAAATCCTAAATATACTGACTATGTGAAGGTATATTATAAAGGAACAAATATTTTAGGAGAATATTTTGATGGTAACTTTAAGGGAGATAATCCGGTTGTAGACGGGAAAGATCCAAGTGAAGGAGATTCTCCTACAACTATTTTCCAGGTCAGCGGGGTAATTACCGGCTGGGGGGAAGTACTTCAGAAAATGGAGGTCGGTGATCGCTGGAAGGTTTATATTCCTTGGGATTATGCTTATGGAAGTAGCGGTACTACAGGCATTTTGGGTTATTCAACTCTTGTATTTGATATCACATTACTTGATTTCGCTAATACTGAAGCAGAGTTGAAATAATAAGATAAAACTCTCTATATAATAAGGTGCTGTATCTATATTGCGTAGATACAGCATTTTTTTGTTATTTCTCCTTAATGCTACTCTCCCTTATCTGCAAATGTGTCGGAATCACCACTTGCTTGACCGTTCTGTCTCCCTTAATCTGATCAATCAGCAGTTGACAGGCTGTTTCCCCCATCTTATAGGTCTGATGCGATACGGCAGATAGCTTGGGTTCCACATAGTTGGCGTGCTGTTCATCCGTGTATCCGATGATGGCGATATCGTCGGGAATACAAAGTCCGTGGTTTTTGATTACTTCCATAGCGGCAAAAGCCAATGTATCATTCATGGCAAGGATGGCATCGGGAGGCTGGGGGAGAGATAACAACGTTTTCGTAGCAATCTTACCTTCCTCATAATCAATCTTCCGGCAGACAACTAATTCCTTTTCAATCGGAATCCGATTATCGCGCAAGGCTTCCAGATAACCGTGCTTCCTTCTTTTTACAATATCCAGATGATTGGCACCGCCGATAAAAGCCACCCGTTTACTTCCATGATCCAGCAGATGCTGGGTAGCCATTTGCGCGGATTGTGCTCCGTCTGCTATTACCGACGAGAATTGATCGGTCAGGCAAACACGGTCGAACAGAATCAGCGGCATATTGATCTCTTTCAATGCGGCAAAATGAGAAAAGTCAGTTGTTTCCTGAGACAGGCAGGCGATAATCCCCTCTACCCGCATATTGACCAGATTCTCTATATTCCTTTTTTCATGTTCGAAAGACTCATGCGACGTTGTGATAATGACGAAATATCCGTTATCGATCGCCATGTTCTCTATCCCGTTCAGAATGGAGGCAAAGAAATGAGTGACAATATCCGGAACGATCACTCCGATGATGCGCGGCGCATTCTTTCGCAGACTCATAGCGAAAGGATTGGGACGATAATTCATCTCTTTGGCCAGCTTCTTGGCTTTGGCGCAAAGTTCACGGCTGATCTCCGGACTGTCTTTCAGCGCTCGGGATACAGTAGGGATGGATACGCCTAATGCTTGGGCGAGGTCTTTGAGTGAAGTATGTTTCCGGTTTTCCATCTGAAGGTCTCCAACTTAGATTTATCTGCAAAGAAAGCATATTCCCTGATAAATCTCCGCATTTAAAGAAAGATTTTTTACGTAAACCGTTACGTTGCTTTTTCACCCCTCTCTTGTCCGTTGAGAAGGGTTCACCCCTTACTTTTGTCGCATACAAAATAATTTTAAACCCTATACGTATGCAATACCATGAAATCGGAAAGACAGGGATGAAAGTATCGTCTCTCAGTTTCGGAGCTTCCTCGTTGGGAGGAGTATTCCATGATTTAAAAGAAAAAGAAGGCATTCAGGCTGTGTTTACAGCCATCGAAGCCGGGATGAACTTTATCGATGTTTCCCCTTATTACGGGCATTATAAGGCAGAGACTGTTCTTGGCAAAGCACTGAAGGATATTCCTCGCGACCGTTATTATCTTTCTACGAAAGTCGGGCGCTACGGCAAAGACGGGATCAATACATGGGACTACTCGGCAAAGCGTGCGGTGGAGAGTGTATATGAAAGTATGGAGCGTCTGAATATTGACTTCATCGACTTGATCAATGTGCATGATGTTGAATTTGCAGATTTGAATCAGGTCGTGAATGAAACATTACCTGCTTTAGTCGAGCTGCGTGAGAAAGGAGTGGTAGGCCATGTCGGAATCACTGACTTGCAACTTGAAAATCTGAAATGGGTGATAGATCGTTCGCCAAGCGGTACCATTGAATCTGTTCTTAGCTTCTGTCACTATTGCCTGTGCGATGATAAATTGGCTGACTTCCTTGACTATTTCGAATCGAAAGAAATCGGTGTCATCAATGCTTCCCCTCTGTCGATGGGCTTGCTGAGCGAACGTGGTGTTCCGGCTTGGCATCCGGCTCCCAAGCCATTGGTAGATGCCTGTCGCAAAGCGATGGAACATTGTAAAGCAAAGAATTATCCGATAGAAAAGCTCGCTATGCAATTCTCGGTGAGTAATCCAAAGGTTGCGACTACCCTGTTCAGTACCACTAATCCGGAGAATGTGAAGAAAAATATCGGCTTTATTGAAGAACCTATTGATTGGGAACTCGTGCGTGAAGTGCGGGAGATTATCGGAGAACAGCAGCGTGTAAGTTGGGCAAACTCTTAAAAAACGGTCGATTCTATGGATTATACGATTATTGATGCCCATGCCCATCTGTGGCTTCGCCAAGATACGGTGGTCGATGGTTTTCCTATCCGTACTTTAGAGAACGGACGCTCCCTGTTTATGGGGGAGATTCGGCAGATGGTTCCTCCTTTTATGATTGACGGGGTGAATAGTGCGGAAGTTTTTCTGTCCAATATGGATTATGCCCAAGTCTCGGCTGCGGTTATTACACAAGAATTTATAGACGGCATTCAGAACGATTATCTGATGGAGGTCGTTTCCCGTTATCCGGACCGTTTCTTTGTTTGCGGAATGTGTGAGTTTCGCAAGCCGGGCTATCTGGAACAGGCGAAAGAGCTGATCGGGAAGGGGTTCAAAGCGATTAAGATTCCTGCCCAGCGCTTACTTCTGAAAGAGGGACGGGTAATGTTGAACTGTCCTGAAATGATGCAGATGTTCCGGTGGATGGAAGAGCGGGGAGTGATCTTGTCTGTCGACTTGGCAGAGGGGGCGATACAGGTTCCGGAGATGGAAGAGATTATTCAGGAATATCCTCGATTGAAGATTGCTGTCGGCCATTTCGGGATGGTTACTCTTCCGGATTGGAAGGAGCAGATTAAGTTGGCACGTCATCCGAATGTGATGATTGAGTCCGGTGGTATCACATGGCTATTCAATGATGAGTTTTATCCGTTTAAAGGTGCCATAAAGGCTATTCGTGAAGCCGCAGAACTGGTTGGCATGGAGAAACTGATGTGGGGCTCGGACTATCCGCGCACGATAACAGCCATTACTTATAAGATGTCTTATGACTTTGTGGTGAAATCTCCGGAATTGTCGGAAGCTGAGAAAACGTTATTCCTGGGCGGGAATGCGCGGAAATTCTACGGGTTTGCAGAACTTCCGGAACTCCCATACATTAAAAATATGTCGGAATAGAAAGGAAACGATCACTATACCGCTAAACAATCACTGTACACATGAAAAAGAATACATATACCATTCCTCTCGCACTGGTTTTCAGCCTTTTCTTCTTGTGGGCGATCAGCAGTAATCTGCTTCCCACAATGATCCGGCAATTGATGAAAACCTGTGAATTGAACACCTTCGAGGCTTCTTTTACGGAGACTGCCTATTGGCTGGCTTACTTTATTTTCCCTATCCCGATAGCTATGTTCATGAAGCGTTATAGCTATAAGGCGGGAATCATCTTCGGGCTGTTGCTGGCAGCTGTCGGCGGATTACTGTTCTTTCCTGCTGCCATACTGAAAGAATATTGGGCTTATCTCTGCATCTTCTTCATTATCGCTACCGGAATGTGTTTTCTGGAGACAGCCGCCAATCCTTATGTCACCGTGTTGGGAGCTCCCGAAACGGCTCCGCGCCGGTTGAATCTGGCACAATCCTTTAATGGTCTGGGTGCTTTTATCGCAGCGATGTTTCTGAGCAAGCTGATTCTAAGCGGCACTCATTATACACGCGAGACGCTTCCTGTTGATTATCCGGGAGGCTGGCAGGCTTATATACAACTGGAAACGGATGCGATGAAACTTCCTTATTTGATATTGGCTCTGTTGCTTCTTGCGATAGCGGTCGTATTTGTCTTCTCAAAATTGCCGAAGATTGGAGATGAAGGAACGGAACCTGCATCCGGCAAAAAAGAAAAACTGATTGATTTCGATGTACTGAAACGTTCGCATTTACGTTGGGGAGTCATCGCGCAGTTCTTTTATAATGGTGGGCAAACAGCTATCAACAGTCTGTTTCTCGTTTACTGCTGCACCTATGCGGATTTGCCGGAAGATACGGCTACCACTTTCTTCGGATTGTATATGCTGGCTTTCCTGCTGGGGCGTTGGATTGGTACGGGATTGATGGTCAAGTTCCGTCCGCAGGATATGCTGCTGGTGTATGCTTTGATGAATATCCTTTTGTGTGGTGTCGTGATGCTATGGGGAGGAATGATCGGACTGTATGCCATGCTCGCCATCTCTTTCTTTATGTCTATCATGTATCCTACACAGTTCTCTTTGGCGCTGAAAGGACTCGGAAATCAGACAAAGAGCGGTTCTGCCTTTCTGGTAATGGCGATTGTCGGTAATGCCTGTCTTCCTCAGCTGACAGCGTACTTCATGCACGTTAATGAACATATTTATTATGTCGCTTATGGCATACCGATGCTTTGTTTTGCGTTTTGTGCCTATTACGGTTGGAAGGGCTATAAAGTAATTGATTAATAAATTTATCTCAAACAAATAAAATGAAAGCAGTTCAAATTGTCAACCCCTCCGAAATAAAGGTGGTTGAATTGGAAAAACCGACCGTCGGTGCCGGTGAAGTATTGGTAAGAATCAAGTATGTCGGCTTCTGTGGCTCCGATTTAAACACTTTTCTAGGACGTAACCCGATGGTGAAACTCCCTGTAATACCGGGACATGAAGTAGGGGCAGTGATCGAAGAGATCGGTCCGGATGTTCCGGCGGGTTTTGAGAAAGGAATGAATGTAACATTGAACCCATATACCAATTGTGGTAAATGTGCTTCGTGCCGTAATGGTCGTGTCAATGCCTGCGAGCATAATGAGACATTAGGCGTACAACGGAATGGAGTGATGTGCGAATATGCCGTGCTTCCTTGGACGAAGATTATTCCGGCAGGTAATATCTCATCCCGTGACTGTGCTCTGATTGAGCCGATGAGTGTAGGGTTTCATGCTGTTTCCCGTGCTCAGGTCATCGATAATGAGTATGTGATGGTGATCGGCTGTGGTATGATTGGGATTGGTGCCATTGTACGTGCTGCCTTGAGAGGAGCGACGGTGATTGCGGTCGACCTGGATGATGAAAAACTGGTACTGGCTAAAAGAGTGGGAGCGTCTTACGCAGTAAACTCTAAAACAGAGAATGTACATGAGCGGATACAGGAAATCACTGAAGGGTTTGGAGCTGATGTCGTGATTGAAGCTGTCGGCAGTCCTGTGACTTATGTAATGGCTGTGGATGAAGTTGGCTTTACCGGTCGTGTGGTTTGTATTGGCTACGCCAAAAGAGAAGTCGCTTTTCAGACCAAGTATTTTGTCCAGAAAGAACTGGATATTCGTGGTTCCAGAAATGCTTTGCCTGCTGATTTCCGTGCGGTAATCAATTATATGAAAGAAGGGAAGTGTCCGGTAGAGGAACTGATCTCAAAGATTGCAAAACCGGAAGATGCTTTGGAGGCAATGAAAGAATGGGTAGCTGATCCGGGAAAGGTATTCCGTATCTTGGTAGAGATGTAGATCATTTGTTTTACAGAGGCAATCGTTAATTCTATCCATTCTTTACATAACGGTTAGCGTTAAAAGTTTAAAGTATAATTAAAACTCTTGCGGATATGCCGGAGAGTTTTAATTATACTTTAAGTCTTTAGGATGTTCTTCTTCTATAATTAAGGATGGAATGATAATTGGCTATGATATTGAATCAATCCTTCCATCGGACTTTGGAGAATCTTACCTATCTGAATACCTGTTTGTTGGGCAGCATCCTGTAGAATCTCTTTGTAACAGTAGGCTATCGATCCGATAAAGTGTACCGGATATTGCCTGTAATCGTACTGCATCACATTCCTGCGAAAGAAAGCTATAAAGCTGTTCAGAACTAATTGGCGGATAGCCGGTTCTTCCAAATGTTGGGCGATAAAGGGAGAGAGACTGGCCAAAAAACGATTGGGGAAAGGCTGGCGATAAACCCGGTCGATGATTTCGGGAGGCGTCAGATCGAATTGTTGCAGAAACTCTTCTTTCAGGGTGGCAGGAAGTTGATTTTTCAGAATATCTCCTACCAGTAGTTTCCCAAGTACGGCACCGCTACCTTCATCTCCTAAAATAAATCCGAGAGGAGAGATGTTACTGACGATCTCTTTTCCATTATAAAAACAAGAATTAGAACCCGTCCCCAAAATACAGGCGATACCAGCCTCCTGACCACATAGCCCGTGGGCGGCAGCCAGCATATCCGAATTTGCTTTAATATTCCCGATAACGGGCAGACTGTCTGCAATAGCCCGCCGGAGGACAGGAGCTTTTTCGGGTGTACAACCTGCTCCGTAAAAGTAAACCGCATTGAATTTCCCTTCCGGCAGTTGAGGCAGAAGGGAAGCTGTCAGCTTCTGTTGAATTTCTTCTTCCGACTGGAAGAAAGGGTTGATCCCTTTCGTTCCAATTCGTTTGATAATTGTGCCGTTCAGTACGACACACCAGTCTGTTTTGGTAGAACCACTGTCTGCAATGAGTATCATATCTTAATGTATATTTTCTTTTTATATAGAATGTAGCCTATTGCCCAGTTGAGAAGGACAAAAAGCAGGGCAAATACAAGCGAGCCTCCTTTATCTCCGAAGACAGGTTGTAGGAGTGCACTGTAAATATAGCCATGTAAAGAAGTCGATTCACCTTGGTAGGTCATAGGAATGACTGCCAGCATAATCGCCAGAATATCTGCCAATACATAAATAAATAGCGGATTTACTCCAAACGATTCGAAGAAACGGCTCCAGTTTTTATAACCTTTAATGTCAATGATCCATACGAGTAATGCCAGAAAACTGGAACCCAGACCGCAGGTTACGAGTACGAAGGAAGGAGACCATACTTTCTTGCAGATAGGAGAACCGTAACTCAGTAAGAAACCTGCGAAAGTAAGGATGGTACCTATCAGGAACAAACGTTCCAGCTTCTCGTGAATATCTTTCACTTCCATCAATAGCTTTCCGGCACAGAAGCCGATTAAGACGTGAGCGATGGCTGAAATAGTACTAAGCAGTCCTTCCGGATCAAGTATCTGACCGCCATAGATATGAGCTTGTCCTAATACTGCACGGTCGACGATGGAAAGAATATTTGTTTCATCGTAGACATATCCATTGCCGAGGGCAAGGATTGCAAAATAGCTGATGAGAAGTACAGCAATTAAATAAGGTATATATTTATGCTTCATGAGCAAAGCGACTATGGCAGTAACTCCATATCCCAAAGCAAGTCGTTGCATGACTCCGAGAATGCGAATCTGGTCGATAGGGAACGGATCGTGCTGGAAGCAGAGAATGGAAAGCCAACTGATGCCAATTCCAATCAGGAAAATGATCACGGTCCGTTTGAGAATTTTTAAACCCGCGGGAACACTGAAGGTGAAATTGTACTTTCTCAAAGAGATGTACGTGGAGATTCCCATAATGAACATAAAGAATGGGAATACCAGATCGGTAGGAGTTAATCCAATCCACTCGGCATGTTTGAGGGGAGCATACGCATGTTGCCAGGAACCGGGCGTATTTACTAAGATCATACCTGCGATGGTGATGCCCCGCATCACATCGAGTGCCAATAGGCGTTTGTTACTTGTTGTTACATTCATGACTGTTACTTTTTAATGTGTTAAGTTATAAGTAATTCAATTTTATCTCTTTTTTCCGAAGGAACTGTCCAGTCGATTGCGGATCATCCATGAAGCAAGGATACCGGGAATGGTGCAGACGCATACCCAGATAAAGAAGTTGGTGTATCCGAGATGTTCCTGTATCCATCCTGCCGGCATTCCCGGAAGCATCATGCCAAGTGCCATAAAACCCGTTCCAATGGCATAATGAGCTGTTTTGTGTTCACCATCTGCAATATAAATCAGATAAAGCATATAAGCAGTGAAGCCGAAGCCGTATCCCAGCTGTTCGATGGCTACACAAATGGAGATTAACAGGAGGTTGTCCGGAGTAGCTGCTGCCATCCAGACATATAAAAGGTCGGGGAGGTTGATAGCCAGCGCCATGGGAATGATCCATTTCTTAAAACCGTCACGGGAAACGAGGAAACCGCTGATGATGCCGCCTATCAGTAGGGCGGCTACGCCGATGGTGCCATAAATGATTCCGACGGATGCGGTTGATAATCCCAATCCGCCTTGTTCGGCACCATCCAATAAGAATGGAGAGGCTATTTTGGCAAGTTGGGATTCTCCCAACCGATAGGTGAGCAGAAAGAAAAACATAAGTCCCAGGTTTTTCTTCTCAAAGAAAGTGACGAATGTCTTAAAGAAATCTTCCAGTAACTTACCCGGTGTTAACCCCGGTCTTTTGACATCCGAAGCAGGGTGGGGGAGAATAAAGCGATGGTATAGTGTCAGTCCGAGGAATAATCCTGCCATCAGATAGAAAGTGATACTCCAGGCCATTGGAACATTGCCTTGTGATGTTTCCAACCAGCCTGCCAACATAACCAGAATTCCCTGACCGAAGATATTGGCGAAACGATAACAAGTGTTTCTGATGCCTACAAAGAAGGATTGTTCTTTGTTATTGAGGCCAAGCATATAAAAGCCGTCGGCCGCAATGTCATGCGTGGCAGAACTGAATGCCATCAGCCAAAAGAATGCCAGAGTGAGTTGCACATAGTGTGGCGTCGGGATAAAAAAGGCAATACCGGCGAACCCGGCAGCAATCAAACCCTGCATGGCAATAATCCAGGAACGCTTTGTCTTGACCAGATCAACGAAAGGACTCCATAATGGTTTGATCGTCCAAGGCAGATATAACCAGGAAGTGTAGAGCGCTATTTCTGTATTCGACAATCCCAGGCGCTTGTACATGATAACGGCAATCGTCATCACAGCCACATAAGGCAGTCCTTCCGCAAAATAAAGAGTCGGAATCCAGCTCCACGGATTTCGATTGTTTCTGGGTATTATGTTATTGGCATTTCTTGTTGATATCATGGTATTAGTCTCAGATGTTATTCATATTGTTTTTCAAGTCTGCTTCCGGGATAATAGTGGGCTAATATATCTTTGTAATAATAACCTCGCTCTCCCATTACTGCCGCACCGATCTGACAAAGTCCTACTCCGTGTCCCCAACCGGCTCCGGTCAGTGTAAAACGGGTTGGAACATTTCCCTCTTCTCCTTCTTCCTTATCCACAAGGAATGCTGAACTATAAAGATGAGAAGGCGACAGTGTACGTCGGATCTCTAATTCCTTTCCGATGGTCAGTGTCCGTAAAGTACCTACTATCTTTAATCGTACCAGGCGTCCGGAAGTACCTCGCTCTATAGGGATTAGGTCTATGATTTCCCCGAAATCGATTCCCGAACGTTGATGGATTAGCTCAGCTAGTTCCTGTTGGCTATAGCTGACTTTCCAACGGTAGAAATCAGTTGTTTCCTGATCGTAGTTATTAAGAACCTGACTCAGAATCTTTTTATCCTGCGTATTACAGAAAGCATCCGGAGAGGTTCGTATCCATCGGTCCGCTTCTTCTTCCTGCGTCAGATCGGGAAGCTGTATTGCCGGACCTGTTATTGGTTTCTCCGAATCAGAAGCATGGGATTCCGGTATGTAATCCCGTTGCCCGATCAGATAAGGATACCTCACATTCTCCCAACAATTCTGAAACTCTTCCATTGCACCGCCACAACATTTGGAGAATCGCGCATCGCAAATCTTTCCTTCATACATCAGCACCTCTCCACGGGTAGCTGAAACAGCTTCGATAGCTTGTGAAGTAGAAGCACGGGTAATTCCCTGATAGCGCTGGCAATGATCATCCGCACAAACATCAAAATGCGTATGCGCTTCATGATCATACCATTTGATAAGTTGAGAGTGGAGAGTGGAAAGTGGAGAGTTGGCTGCGTTGTCCGGCTGTATAGTAGCTTTCCATTCTTCATTCTCAACTCTCAATTTATTAATCAGCCAGCTTCTGGAAATGACTGCATGCGCTTTCAGTAGTTCCAAAGAGGCGGTGGCACTCATTTCTGATGAGATGACACTTGTCAGGTAATCTTCTATAGAGATTACATTGATGGCGGTCAGTGTCTCTCCTTCGGCAATGATTTTCAAAGCTCCCTGGAAGCGTTGTACTTCTTTGCGTTCCCAATGAAAATTGATGCCGATGGTGACATCCTTTAGCTCAAAGAAGATCCCGGCATTTGGCTGAGGGTAGAATATCAATTCATCGTATTCTTTCCCTGACCAGTATATCTTTTCTTCTCGATAAACAGCCTTTTGTGCCCCTGAAACCTTTGTGCCGTCAGGAGTAGTGAAGCTTTCGGGAAAAGAAAATTCAATTTCTTTTCCCGAAAGAATACCAACTGTTATTTGAGGTTCTCTCATAAGGCGGCTTTAATACATTTGATTACCTTCTCAAATTCTTCTTTGGACATGGATACTTCCCGGCGGATTTCATATATCTTTTCAGGAGTTAGTTTGGGCAAATCTTCTTCCCGGGCAACAGGGAATATCCCGTTCATTTCGGCAATGGCGGGGCTGATGAGAATTTGCTCATTTCCTTCTGCATAGTAACAGTCCGGACGGTGTTTGCTGCGCAGGAAGATCATACAGTGATAGCGCAATGGCACATCTTGCAATTCAGCTTCGAAGTTCCGGAAAAATTCTTTAGGTCTTTCCAAACCGTACCAGGCAAGGATATTCATCATCGGTTCTTTGCCATTTTTGTCGGCAGCAAGAATATTGTAAATCAGCTTGAATGTGCGCGACATTATTTTCTTGTCTTTGGTCCGGATCAAAATTGCGGTGACAGGATCGTCAATGGATTCTATTTCTAAACTGGCTTTCTCGATTAATGTTTCTTCATTCCAGTCAGCACTAATTCCACCTTCCATCTCTTCCTCTTTTCCGCAAACCTGAAAATGGGCATGGTCCGGAGCGGATGCCCCACATTCGGGTCCGTTGTATAAAATGAAGCTCTCCCGCAATATATCGGAAAACTCTATCATATCGTCGAAACGTTCGGCGATGGATTGCGGTGTGTGCTTTTTGTCGACAATTGTCAGGTGTTGTTTGAATATGGGATAAGGATTCACCAATATCTGATAATTCTTATAGCTGACGAAGTCCTGTTCCTGCGGCCGGTTCTCTTGACAGAGAAAACAGGGACGTGCCTGAATGGACGAGGCATCTGTCTGTGCAGTAGCCGAAAGGATGCGTTTGGGGTTAGGGAAGATTTGTACAAACATATAGAAGTTCTCACCGGCTAGCTTCATTTCTTTCGTTTGCTTCCGGTATCCCTCCAATAATCGATAGTTCTCTTTGGCAAGTTCCCATGAACGGGTTTGGTTTTCTATCAACTGTTCGATTGCTTTTTGAGGTTTCTGTTTTGTTTTATTTTGCTGAATCCTCAGTTGTAATTCCCATGTACGGATACGGTCCTTGTATAGATTGTTCAGGTTTACCTTTTCGATGGCTAATGCGGCATCCGAGTTACCTTCCCAACGGCGGCAGAGGTAAACGACTTCATATACCCTGCCTATCTGATAATTGCTTGAAATGCGTAATCCAAGTGCGTAATCTTCTCCATAGCTTGTATTCGGAACGTTGATTTCCCGGAGAAGGGGAGTGTAGAACGCACGGGGAGCGCCAAGCCCATTGATGCGTAAAGCATTATTTCGTCCGTTGTCGGGCGTCCATTCTTTGTGGTCGATGATGCCGGGTGCTATTTCATTCATGTTGAAGTCCGTCATCATATACGTACCGACAACCATCGCGCAGTTCTGCTGATAGAAGGCGTCTATCATGATCTGCAAAGTATGTTCGTCTTTGTATACATCGTCACTGTCCAGCTGAACGGCAAACTTGCCGCATTCCTTATGATGGATACCTGTATTCCAGCAACCTCCGATGCCAAGATCATCCCTGTCGGGGATTACGTGAATCAGTCGTTTGTCCGCACTGAGTTCCCGAAGGACTTCGGTCGTTCCGTCCGTAGAGTGATTGTCTATGACGATAACGTTGAATGGGAATGATGTTTGTTGGCTTAATGCCGATTGAACCGCATCTTTAATGGTACGGATACGGTTGCGTACAGGGATAATGACAGAAGCCTCATATTCAAAAGTGGAAGCAGAAAAATCGACCGGCTGAAAATAGGGTTGCAGATATCCGCCGATCGCTTCCAAATGGCTGTTGCATACCTGCTCCATCTCTATTTGTACCTGACGGTTCTTGGGGTCTACATAGTCGAATTGCTTTTCACCACTTTTACGGGTATCATTTTCTACTTCAGTGTATAAATATTCGTTGATATGTACCAGCTCATGCTTCTGTGATATTTTGAGCCGCAGATTATATAATCCTGCATATTGATAGTCTTCTTTTGCCGCCTTTGCCGCTGTCTTGAACAGATCGCTTCTAAACAGCATGACAGAACCGAAATCAAAATCGTCCCGCAGACTGCCGAACTGATAATCAATAACGGGAGCCGCTTTCTTAACGCCATCTGCTTGCTGATAATGGTCGGCGTAAGTCATCCCTGCATTGGTCATTTCCATTATTTGTACCATCCGTTCGAGGGCGAATAAGCCTAATCTGAGTGCCGTACGTTTGGTATAAAGCAGGGTGTATGTTCCGTCGGCACGCGCTGCGATTGCTTTCATGGCTTGTGTGGACCGGAAGTTTTTAACAGAGATCAGTTCACATCCGGGTATGCAGACATTGGTAATTTCCGGTGCCAGCAGATAAATTTTACCTGTTAACTTCGATGCACGCAGTTCCTTTACTGTCTGTATCGTTTCTTCCAACCTGCTAAAAGGCAGGAAACAGTTGATTGTTGTTTTCATTATTTATTTTTATTAAACCGGGCGAGTTTCAGATAGAGTTTCCTTGTTTTTTCTTTTGATAAGCAGGCAAAGCCCCAGAAAAGTAAACGCGGCATTCAATATCAGTAACTCATAGCTAATTTGATATCCATCGAACCAGGCTTCCGAATTACTTTGCAATACGTAGCAAAGTGCAGGCGAAAGAATGGCTACTAACGGAATATATGGGTCATGAACTTGTTTCTTAGTAAAAATGCCGAAAGCGAATAGTCCGAGAATTGGACCATACGTATAGCTGGCCAGCGTATAAATCGCATCAATCACACTCGTATTATTCAGTAAATTGAATACGAAGATGACGATTCCCATCACGAATGCCATCCCGATGTGCACGTGTTTCCGTATTTTGCTGAGTGCCGCTTCGTCTTTCTTGTGCGCATTCAGAATATCTACGGTGAAAGAAGTCGTCAGGGCTGTCAAGGCCGATCCGGCAGCGGAGTACGCCGAAGCTATCAATCCGATAATGAACAGGATACCGACTATTCCCGGAAAGTAATTGCCTGTGGCGATCATTGGGAATAGTTCATCGCTCTTGCCGGGATTCTCGATTCCCTGTCGGGCGGTGAAAGTATAGAGCAATACACCCAGCATCAGGAAGAGCAGGATCACAAAGAACTGTGAAATTCCGCTTGTAATCATATTCTTCTGTGAGTCACGGAAGTTCTTGCAACTGAGATTCCGTTGCATCATGTCCTGATCCAGCCCGTTCATGGCGATAACGGTAAAGACTCCTGCCAGGAATTGCTTGAAGAAATACCGCTTGTCGTTGACATCGTCAAAAAAGAACATTTTGGAGAGATCGCTGTCTGAAATCGTTGAGACTAACCCGCTGAAATTCAGATGCAGGCTGGAAGCTATATAGTAGATACAAAGTACAACGGAGACTACCAGGCAGAATGTTTTCAGTACATCCGTCCATATCAATGATTTCACTCCTCCCCGGAAAGTATAGAGCCAGACAATGAATACTGTCAGTATGACATTGATTATAAAGGGAATATGGAAAGGCTCGAAGATGAGTAATTGTAAGGTCAGACATACTAAAAAGAGCCGCACGGCAGCTCCGAGCATTTTGGAAATAAAGAAAAACCAGGCTCCTGTCTTATAGGAAGAAGCTCCGAAGCGATTTTCAAGATATTCATAAATAGAAACCAAATTCATCCGGTAGAAAAGCGGAACGAGTACGAATGCGATAATGAACTGCCCGACGATAAATCCCAGTACCATTTGCAGGTAGGAGAAGCCGCTGGCTTGTACCATACCCGGTACGGATACAAACGTAACTCCGGAGATAGTAGAACCAATCATGGCGAAGGCGACAATATACCATGCCGATTTGCGGTTACCGACGAAGAAGCCTTCGTTATCCGCTTTATGCCCTGCTATATAGGAGATAGCGAAAAGGATCATAAAGTATGCTATGATAGTAATAGATAAGATGATTGGACTCATATCTGTTGCTTAAAATTCGTTCGCGGGTGAATATATTCAAATATGCTTTTCCAGCTGATTGTACAAATGTAGGGAATTTATCAAATAAATGCATCCTTCTTATGAGTTTTTTATTCCGGGTGTGCCACCTGTATCATCCCTCGAAGAGTGCCAGTTTTTGTTGAGAGAAGGAAGTTCCGGAGATATCTTCTCTAATGAAATGCCTGTAGTGACTGAATTGTCGTGCATCCAGTCTATGAAACGGCAGGTATCAATCGTGCGGGGATGTTCTTCATCAGTTGCCAAGGCAAGGTAACCTCCGTCGTTGCTCAGTTGTGGAAATTTGGATATTTCGGTTATACTTTTGCCGTCAACCTTATGTTTTCTGATCAGTGTACTTGCGGAGTGAGTAAAACAAATATATCCTTTGCCGGGAATAACGAGGTTTGTATTTTCATCTTCCTGTTTGAGTATTGTGGTACTGAATATTTCACCCGTTGCTCTCATTTTAAACAGGCGCAGAGATTTTACAGTGATATCCTGATCAGCAGGATTATAGAATTCGACGTATTCTGCACCGTCTTTGGCATTGTCATACATCACTTCGTTGAATAGTAACATATTTCTCACATTGTCAGGATATTCCGGTGATTCCGGTGTGTCAGGTTTCTCCGGTTCATCCGGAACGTCCGGTATGTCGTCCGGCTCAGTACTTGTTTCCACATCATCAGCCAACTGTATATGATGGAAAGTGAAACCGTCACAGCGGCTTTTCGTATAAACGCAGTATATGCCGCAGCAGATTGACTTTGTGATACTTGCGTCTTTTATTTGTTTCTCCTTCGTATATTCGGTTTCCGATTCCATGCGTGTCCAGAAAGTCCAGTAGCCGTTGGCGTCGCACTCTACTTTGATAAATAGTTTCGGAGAATTATTTCCTTTCATGAGTTCTCTTCCCGAAGCCAGTAATTTGGATTGATTCTCATTTTGCCGGTAAAGTGCTACATTGTCTTTCGTTCCTCCTATCTGAATGTAATAGCCGTTCAAATCTCCGGAAAGTATTTCCGATGAAGAGGCTAGATAAAAACGGGCGTAATTATTGGCAGAAGGATTAAAGGTGAGCCGTACCCCAAATTCCCATCGGGTACTTCTTACAGAAGAAGAGGGGATAGTGACATATGCTGTTCCCGCATCTTCCTGCGGATCATTCAAGTGTACGCCTTCTTTGGCATTGATGGTGAATTTGTCGGTTTCTCCTGTCCAGGGAAGTTCAGAAGTTGAGTTATCCGGTTCAAGGCCCTCTTTTTCGTCATCAGGCGGAAGTGCACAACTGTATAATAATATAATGAAGAAACTTAGAAATGTACATACCTTGCAAATTCTCATACGGCTTTAAATTTGTGTTGTTATCTACCGTATTTGTTTGTGTTCAACGCAGAGGCAATTGCGGATTGGATAATGTTTGTACTTGCAAAGGTACAGCTTCTTGTTGAATAAATGCGAAAGGTTCTTTATTGTTTTCTGCGAATGTTAGAAATAAAAGGCACGGATTATACGGGTTAACACGATAGCTTTACGCTTTCACAACGCTAAAACCGTGTTAATCTGTGCAATCCGTGCCTAAAAGTTATAAGAGAATTTTTGCATTTCTCTATCCCGTAATATTTCGGCTATTACTCAAAGCGCGGCATCACATACTTATCCGTATAAGAAGTGAAACTAATGCCGGGCATATAATGAGTATTCGAATTATTTTCCAGCTTTTTTATCAGCGAATAATCATCCGCGTTCAAAGCATAGTAATTATCAGAAGACGGGCTCGTCACCCGTACCGTCCAGTCGAACATATTTCCAATGATGGTCAGCGCATCCGTTTCGGGATTGAATGCAGGAACTCCTGTTTTCACCACATCATACGTGCGGCTTTTCAGCACATATAAAGCATTGTTGACATCTGTCAGGAAAGCAAGCGTCTTT
Source organism: Bacteroides thetaiotaomicron (assembly GCA_019412825.1). GTDB lineage: Bacteria > Bacteroidota > Bacteroidia > Bacteroidales > Bacteroidaceae > Bacteroides > Bacteroides thetaiotaomicron_A. The sequence continues at coordinate 193,006 of DXOL01000017.1, forward strand.
TTATTTCTGAACTCCGTCAGATAAAGGTGCTCTAATGTCAATCCTTCCGGCAAAGCGATAGCACGAACGTAGGGACGCCCTTTCACCTGTTTCAGATGGAACAGACGACGGTCGGCATCCAACAGAAGATATCCTTCGTCGTACTCCTTCTTCACCGTCGGATTTCCTACGATCTCAATGGCCGGAAAGCGGAAATCCTTCTTGGTCATAGCTTCTGTAAACAAGAGGCTTTTTTCTGCATTCACGCTATTGGAAGCCATGTCGATAAACTCGATGCCTTGCGAAGTAATGCGGAAAACGTCATCCGGCATCTTCAGGTCTACACGTCCGGACATCGATTCCAGCAGAGGAAAAAGACCGATGGAAGGAGTATTGATATCCGTAGGTACGCTGCGGAAATTGAAATTCTCCGTCTGCACGATCTTCGGAGTGACCGCTATCCCGTTAATCGTATCCGGAAAACGTTCGTCGGACATCAACTGGCGGAAATAAAACATAGGCAGAATACTGTCGAAAGCCGCTTCGGAATAGATGTTTCCGGCAGCGTCGCGACGTACGGTTCCTTTTCCCTCTTCCTGTCCCATCAAGGCGAAATCGCCGATCACGAAACTATATAGAGTGAAAGGAGTCTTCTCCGGCTTTACGACAAAGAAGTTGTAACACCAAGGCAACTGCCAGAGAAGCAGGAAGGCGATGGTGACATATAATAGTAGGGTACTGAAACGTTTCATCTTTATTTAATTCTTCATTTTTAGTTCTTCATTCTTCATTATCCTAGTCCTGCTTTCCCGCTTTGAACCGTACGATGGAGAGCCAGGAGAAAGATGCGGTCAGCAACGTATAGACCAGCAGATACGGGAGGAATTTGTTATAAGCTTCCGGCGTGGGCGACAGGAAGAAGATTCGCAGTAACAATACGGCGATAATGAGATTGATGATTCTGCGTTTCCATGCCGGTTCGAGGCAGATCCATGCGATGAGCAGGTAGCCGGAAATACCGGCAAGATACCACGTGAGGGCGGTCAGCAGTATATGATTCTTCAGTTCGTGAGCCAGTACTCCGCTCAGATAGACCTCCATCAGCAGGAAGTTGGAAGCGAAGCAGACAAGCAACAGTACCAGACCGGAGAACAACATATTGCCAGTCATTTTCAGTTCGGGATAAGGCAGGTGCAAAGTCAGTTTCAGACATTTGCGCTGCATCTCGGGAACAAACTGCACGATGGCCATCAGCACTCCGGCAATCAGGGGGATATATTGTAACATATCGATGAATATGGCATCCCGCTGCATCATGACTTCCCATACATGCGCGGCGCCTTTCATTTCTATCACCCGGTTGATGCGAAGCATACAGTAGCCTGTAAAACCGAGTGTGGTGACTACGGCAAGCAGAAAATACCACCGTGTCTTGATCCATTCTTTATAAAATATAGCGTACATGAGACTTCTAATTTACTTTTTAATCTTTAATTATTTGATTGAATCAGTATTTGCCGGTCAGACCGATGAAGGCATCTTCCAGATTCACATGTTCGCTATGCAGATCCGTATAGGGTACTGACATGGATTTCAGCTTCGCTTCCGCCTCTGTGGGGGGGAGGAAGGAGAATGTTTCCAGTGTATTCCGCATCACGGAAGGATGATAGAAATCATCGGATGCGGGCAGTTCGTAACCTTCGGGAACAGTACAGGTATAGCGGCGTCCTTCTTTCAGTAATTCGTCAATCGGCTTCTGAATCAGTATCTTTCCGTAGTCCATCATGATACAGTCGTCTACCAGTCGTTCCATATCCTGAATGATATGCGAAGTCAGAAAGACAGTCTTGCCTTCGGAACGTGCATAATCGCGGAGATAGTCTACAAACAGGCGGCGATAACCGGGGTCGAGTCCGAGGGAGAAGTCGTCTAATACAAGAAGTTCGGGATTCTGTGCCAGAATCAGTCCGAGTGCTACTTGTGAACGTTGTCCGCAAGACATACGGGAGATGCGCTGTCCGGTAGCTACTTTCAGTTTATTCATCAGTTCATAATAAGCCTCTTTTTTCCATTGATTGGGGTAAAAGGCTGCGTAGAACTTCTCAATCTGGGTGATGGTCATGAATTGATACTGTACGTGGCCTTCTATCAGCAGCCCGATGTTGCGGCGCAATGCCGGAGCCATCGTCTGTATCTCTTGTCCGAAGATGCGGCATTCTCCGGAACGTGGTTTCAGATAGCCGCTCAGGATGTTGATGGTTGTGGTCTTGCCCGTACCATTCTTGCCCAGTAGTCCGAGGATGCGGCCTTTGGGGACTGTGAAACTAAGATTTTCGTAAATCAACCGTTTGCCGTAGTAGTGCGTCAGGTTGTTACATTCTATAATTTGTTCCATTTTATTATATCAGTTATTCTGTTCAAAAGAAGAGAAGAAAAAGGACGGGAATCACGATTCCGACAATCATTTCTATTCCTCCTCTGCCGATAATACCTTTGTTGCCTTTCAGCATGATGACTCCGGAAAGGGTGATAATGATGAGGCCGACTGCGAAAATATCCGCAAAGTAAGTCCACCATTGTCCGGGGTTGTAGTGCAGGCGTGCCATTGCTCCGATGAGCGGGCGGCGGGTGACAGATTCGTAGACTGCCTCTCCCGTACGGACGTTTACCTGCAAGTTAGACCCGCCTTTCAAGAATACTTTCATGATGTCCGCTTTCGGGAAATAGTGCTTGGTATAGTTGCCTTCCTCTCCCAATGGTTGCAGCAGAGTCAGTACATTTTCCTTCTTCATTCCTTCTTTGCCCGGCAGTTTTTCGGCAATTTTATATTCTTTCCGTTCGATGGAGAAGTTCGGGTTGATGGTGTCACGGTGATTCATCACAATGCCGGAAATGGCATAAATCAAGACCATTCCGGCAAAGAAAAAGGATAAATCACGGTGTATCAGCCTGCTCCATTTACGGATGCTGCTACTCCACTTCATACGAATTAGCTTCCATGAAATAGAAAGACAGATACTCTTTGCCGCTGTTTGCTTTCCGGTCGGCTATCTTCGCGCGGAAGTCGGCGATACGGGCTTCGGGCGTGTTGGCTGTCTCGCCGCGTGCTTTCTTCTCTGTGTCACAGCCGGCTTCACCGGTTCCGTGTTTTTCGGCAGCTTGCGCTTTGAGTTGTGCTTCCCAGTTTTGGAGGTAGGCTTCGTCAATGCGTTGTTCTTTCAGTGTTCCGGTGACGCGGACGATGGAGTTCACACATTTCGGGTCGAATGCTCCCAGTGTGCCGGCTTCTACGCGGATCACTTGTGTGTCGTCACTGCCCATCAGGAAGATTTTCTTGGCGCCATGCTTGCAGGTATGTGTGCAAACGCCTTCGATGGTTACTTCTTTTCCTGCAAGGTTTTCTGCATTTGCAAGAAGAGAGTCAATTTCTAAAGCAGACGAAGTGGTCTGTTCTGTTGTTGTGTCAGAGGAACTTTTCTGCTGTTTGTTTCCACAAGAGGTTCCGATAACGGCAACCGCCAGTAGGGCGATTGCGATGCTTAGCTTTTTTGTTTTCATTGTTACTTTTTGTTTTTATGTAGTTTATATTCTTTTTTATGAACTTGCAAATGGCTTTTAGTTCTGGTTCTTTACACAACGAACTGTTTGACCGCTAAGTACACTGATATAACTCAGAGACAATCTGCCTTCCGGATACTTCGCCATTGAGAATGTGCTCATTAGTCCGAAGAACTGAATATTGGTCAGGTCGCCGGTGCTTGTACTATAAATAGGCTTATATGCAGTTGAAGTCATGTAATAACTCATACTGGGTTTTCCAAACCATTCGGTTACCGTACTGTTGCTGCTGGTTATTGCCGTTGCCTGATATTTGGGGACGGCTGAATAACCGGTTGACATACGTACTCCCGAGAATTGATAATTAAATTTAGCCTCGTTGAGTGTCGGGATTTTACCACCGTCATATGCTGTGTCATAGAAAAGAGCGTCTTTTCCGTTTTCCAGACTATTGCCGTCCGCATCTTTGGTCGAATTACCTACAAGACTGAAATATTCGGCGCGAGTCGGGATGTGCCATCCTTTCGGACAGATACCCTGTGCTCCTTCAAAGTCGTAGCAGTTCTCCGGAGTTACTGCTTTGCCGCTAAGTGCGGCATGGATGTCGTAGAGATAACCATACTGCTTGATAGAGGTTTCGTCCTGCAATGCTTTTGCAGTAAGTGTACCGTCAATTGTAACCAATTCGTACGGATACCAAATGTGAGAATCCGCAGCCGGATCACTTGACGGAGTATATCCATCCGGTACATAGCGTAATGGTTCCGCCATCCATGTCGTTCCGTTGGAGAGAGTTACCGTATTGTAGGTAATGCCGTCGTAGATGAAATATCCATCATGCTCTTCAAAAGGAACTTCCGAATCATCTCCCTTGATCTCTCCCTCGTCTGTCCAGTTCTCGATCTCACCACTGAGTGTAACGATGATATTATCGGGTAATACACGTATATTGACACTGTATTGTCCGCCTTGAACTAAATCTGTGGATACGAGCTTTTGCATCAATGTATTATTATCTGAGGTTGTTACTGCAAGCGTGAACGCAGCCGTCTGCGGAACTACAATGGCACGAAAAGTCTTATTCTTCGTCACTTGTTGTGCTGTGATGTCTGTTGCAGCGGCGCTCTCGCTTACGGTTGTCTTCATTGTTGCCAAATCGATATTGGCAGTAGGAACAGAACCTTTGAGCACTATAGATGAAATATCCAAATTCGTTTCGTTTGTCACGTTAATAACCAGCTTGGTCAGCATGTGCTTGAAGATCATGCTGATTGAGTTCACCGAAGGAAGTACGTCGGATTTGCTTGCCGCCATAAAGTCGGAGATTCCGTAGTTGGTGGTCTGGTCGGCATGCACGGTGAATGAAGTCGGTACACCGGCTGCGCTGTAAGGATAGTAAGCCACGAATGAAGACTTGTCTGCTCCTTCGGGATACCATTTCAGACTTCCGGCGAAAGCTCCGTCATTGAAAGTCATAAGCTCGTTGGTGGCATATACGGTGCCGTCTTCTTTAGTGACACTCAATCCGATCTGATCCTGATCTTCGAAATTAACCTCTGTGGCACGTGTGATAATAGGAGTGATGGTCACTCGGTCCACAGATGCTACTCCCTCGTTTTCTTCCTGCTGGCAAGATGCCAGAAATGCTGCTGCCAGCACAAATAATATCCCCTTTTTCATCATTTGATAGTTTTATATTATGTAAAAGAATAATTTTAAAATGTATAACCTAACTTGATCGTCTCATTCCAACGGCTCGAACCTGCTATATATTCAAGGTTGAAACCGTGCGTATATCCGCCCTGTATTTCGGCATAAATTCCCCGATGAAAGTGATAGCGTAATCCGACGTTCACTGTCGCCCGTGGGGCAGTTGCATACTCATTCTGCAGATGGTAGTAATCTGTCAGACGGTATGGAGGATCGCCCGGCTCGGCTGTCGTTTCAATAGTCCTGCTTTTCTCCGTGAAGTCTCCTATGGAGAAACTTGCAGCAGCTTTCACATCGAACCTTCCGGCATGAAGCACGCCGGATGCGTAGACCCGTCCACAAGTCATCGTCTGTGACGCGACATAAGGGTACATCTGGGTAGTCATGCTTTTGAATGACGAAATCTCGGCTCCGACACGCAACTCTCCTTTAGGAGCGATCAACTCATATTCGGGCTGAACGGATAAAGCCTTTCTTTCGAAAATCCGGTTGGAACCGTAAACATGGGTAGTCGTGATTCCGTTGGATATCTCCTGCCCCAATACATTCTCATCATTTGTCTGGCGTGACCATGAGAGGTTGATCCGCAGGAAATGTTCGGTACTGCCTTTGGCGAAACGGTATCTCAGATGCGATGTGATCCGGTGTGCCGGAAATTGGAACCAGATAACCTCTTTCTCTCCGGCGGAACCGGAAGAATGCAGATACTCCACATCTCCGTAAAGCGATCCCCATTGAAACTGAACTGCTGCTCCGTGAGACAGTTCCTTGATGGGGAATCCGTTAATACCCGATTCGCTCAGATGGACTCCGCTTCCCGACCATGCTTCGTAGGCACCGTACATCAGTCCTTTATCCAGGAATGCGTAATAAGGCGTGGCGGCTGTTCCGATCTCTTCTGCTGAAACGGATTCGCTGTTTTTGCTGAAAATATAAGAGAATCCGATCGCATAATGGTCCGAATGATATAGGATGCTGGGAGCTACTTTTAAGTCCAGTCTGTAGTTGGTATGCCGCAAGTCCTTACGTTTGGAGTAATTGGCAGAAGTGAAATCTATCTTTCCGCCGATGCGCCAGTTGGTGCCGGCATCTGCTGCTATACCTCCCATGAACGCATAAGTTTGCAAATCCTTTCGGCCGGGGGTAAACTCTAGCAGGTCTACCGGATAAAATCCGGGATGGATGAACATGGAGCCGCTCATATCCTTGCCGGAAGTGTGGTCGAATGAGAACGAGCCTATCAGAGAATACTTCTTTAAGTGTGTGATGGACTTGGCTACTGCACCGGCACTCCATAATTTGCCGGCTTCGTAGTAGTTACGGAAGTCACCGTGATTGTTCTTGCCGTACAGTTCGGCGTAGGAGACGGTGACGCTGTCCATCATGATTCCCGTTACGTTTGTTCCGGCATTCCATGAATTTCGTCGTTCGATAACATCGTAAGTCTGTGCCGAGCTTACGGCTGCTATACACAACAGCATACATCCTATATATATTCCTTTCATATTACTCATGCAGGGATTGTTGTTCTCTTTCATAAAAATCGGCGGAAGAGTTGTTCGTATCTTCCAGTATTTCATAACCGGCCTCCTTCGATGCTTCCTCGTCTACCCGACGATGCAGGCTGCGTCCGTCATACAGTGCGCTTTGGCTGACATATCCGGCATCGATGGAAGGTGAAATGCGTTTTTTGTTGCTCGACGAACCGCCATAGTACACCTCTACCCCGTCAATCACCCAGTCGAGCGGAATCTTGATGACCTGATCCACCGTGCTGCCGGGCTTTTGTATCACACTGCCTGTTTGCTGTACATACTCCTGTATCGTAGTGTCCTGAGCCTTGAAGATGACAGTGGCGGGAGAAAATATAGAGAATGTATAGGCATTCGCCTGTCCCAGTTTGATAACCACGTCCAGATAATGGTCACGGCTGATCTGGTCGCCCGGAGCAGGATGATACATCGTATTCCAGTAATAAACATTGTTGTAGCAGGCAAAATATCCCGGTTTGTTCAGATTGACCGACAGCGGGTATTGCGCAGCATGATCTATGGCTCCGTTGACGGCGATGACCGCATCGGCACCGGGTGCCAGCGGGAAGGAAGTGCCGTTACCGCCGAATTGCCAGATGCACTGGACGATAGGAGCGAAATCGGGGAAAATGGTTGCTCCGGTTGCTTCGTCCTGCGTCACCCATACGTTGGTGGACTGGGAGTTATAAGGATCGAGCGTACCTAAACATAAATGGTCGAGATACTGAGTTTGGGAATCATTGTTGTGCAGGATAATGTATTTATCAGCCTGGTAAGTACCTTCCTGCGGCAGTTTGGTACATCCTCCGCAATAGATTTCCTTGATAATGATGGCACCGGCTTTGGAGTGTGTAAGCGGAACGTTGAGTGTGATATCTCCGTTTACGAGTTTTACCTTGTCTGCCAGTCCGTTGAATATATGCTGATCGGCTTTATCGCTGATTTGTATGCGGTATATGCCGTTGGTCAGGGCGAATTGCGCTGTACCGTTCTGGTCGGTTACCGTCTTGTAGGAATTGCCGCGGTCAATGTCTTCGATTTGGACGGTGATGCCTTCCCGAAGGTATTCCGCATAATCGTCCGGATAGACGGCAGTCACCTGCAAGGTGTGCAGCTGGTCTTCGTAAGGATTGCCTTTGTCGAGGTCCGTACATCCTCCGAGTAAGGATGTGACGCAAAGCAGTATGATATAGATTGACTGTTGTTTCATATTTCTAAAGTTTAATGCGGCAGGTTAATCCATAATAAAAGTTCGGGGTAAAGATTGCACTGGTTCCGGTTGCGTATGATTTCACATACGCCCGTGAGTTCGTGAAATTAATCGCGTTGAACGACAGCGAAACATGATCGCCTATCTCCTTGGTAATGCTGATATTGGCAGAGAAATACGGATCATATCCGTCGGCTGCGAAGGTATAGGCATTGCCCGATTTACGTATCAGATGCGCGAAGTCCGGGTTTTCGGCTTCGGCGGCGGTGAAAGGATGTACCTCGTTGTTCAGGTCGAGGTAGGCAACCGGATAAATGGCCGTATAAGAATTTCCGTCGTAGATGCTGCCTCCTGTTTTCTCGTTGCTGTTCTCGCTGACGTTGAACGCGTAGGATGTACCGTTATATTCGGAGAGATTCTGCGACCGCTTGATGAGCGAGGCTTCCAGTTTGCAGGATATGATCAGCCTTGCTTTCGGGATACGGGTGATTGCTGTGATATTGGCATCCAGCGAGTGAGTGCGCTTGCCGTTGGCGGTCGTGGATGAGTTGTCGCCGTTGGCATATATACCTACATATTGGTAGGAACGGTTGGCGAGACTGGTGTGCGACCATCCGTTCTGGTAGTAATAAGACAAGGAGTTGTCTATGTATTTGGTATATGTATAGGCCGCATCCACACGGAATTGCGTACGGAGGGGAGTGATCTCCGGAAAATCGATGATCATTTCCGCTCCTCTGCGGGTGATGTCCGGTCCGTTATCGGGAGAGGTTGACTTGACGAAAGTCTGGTCTTTCACCTTTACGTCCAGCGGTGTCCAGTAACTGTTCTCATCGTCCCGTATATATCCCATGCCCGTCTGATTGTCTACGGTAATCTGCGGATTGGCGGACAGCTCGAATCCTTCCGGCAACTGTAGAACATTGTATGCGAACGGAGTATAGGTACTTGTATATTTATAAGGCATCTTCGTACGGTTAAAGTATCCTACCAGTGAAATACGGGTGCGGGCCACGTTGATGTCAACTCCTATTTCGGCATTCTGATTCTTCTGCCAGCGTAGTTTCTCATTGTGTAATAAGGTATATGGCTGACTGTAATAGACGTAAGCCGACTCATTGTTATTGTATGAAACCCCGAAAGTCTGAATATCCCGATACTCCTGTCGGGGATAGAGCACATAGTACGAAGGCAGCTTCTCGGTCACTCCCCATCCGCCCCGAATCGCTATGTTTTCGTTCAGCTGCCATCTGGCGTTGAAACGTGGCGACAGTGTGTTCAACTTGTCATATTGCGTTCCGCTGATGAACAGATTTTCCCAACGCAATCCCGCCATCAGCCTCAGCATGGTGCTGCCGACAGGTACCGACAGGCTTTCTTCCGCATACAACGAAACATTGTGCATATATGGATAAGCCGAGTAAGAACGGGGACGATACCCGTTGGGAGCCAGCGAAGGATTCTGATAATACTCTCCGTCGCCCACATTGCCTGTTCCTTTCCATTGCACGCCTGCTTTCAGATTGCTGGTTACGTTCTTGAAACGACGGTTCCATTCGTACTTCAACGAAGCGGCATAATCCAGTTCTTTGGAATCGACAATCTGATCGGCGAAGAAATGGTAAGGCAGTTTGCCCGCAATGAAATAGCCTTCCTGTTCGGCGTGGACTGCCGGCTGTTCGGACGCATAAGAATAAGGTGTATGTGCATGCGACTTATTATCATTGTAATACACTGATGCATCCAGTTTGAGGTTGGTGATCCATGACTTGTTGAGCAGCCATGCCAATGACGTGTTTGCACGGAAAACGTTGTCTCTGACTTTGGTGTATTCTCCTGTATATGCGTCGGGATCATCCTTCGTATTCATACCTCCGATGTTACCGGTCAGCCCGATGTCGAATCGGAGCACTTTCCGGAACGTATTACTGTAACCTGCGGAGAATCCTCTGCGGGTATAAGAAGTATAGGGTGAGTTCAGCTTTTGAGTAGCCTTGGTCCATTCACCGCTTATGTTGACGATTCCTTTATCGTTGCCGAGGTCCAGCCCTTTGGAAAAGGACACCTGTTCTGTGCGGGGATTGATGGATAGCAGTACATTCCACGGAGTCTTCCCTTTCTTCGTATGGATTTTGACCATACCGCTGTTCAAGTCTCCGTACTCTGCCGAAGGTACTCCGGTGATGACTTCTACCGATTCGATATCGGCCACGGAGATGCTGCGGGTATCTATTCCGGTCATATTGCCGAAAGAAGAATTGTTGCCGATGCGTACTCCGTCTACTTCTATCGCCGTTCCGAAAGCCGCGTTGCCTGCGGACGAACCTCCGTCGCGCAGAGAGAAGATATTGTTGCTGGTCAAGTCCGGAACTTTCGTCTTTCCTCCCGGAAGAAGGGCGGAAATATCGCTTACATTCGATATCTGCAGATGTTCCAGTGCGTTACTCCCGATGTTGAGCGTGGTGTTCAGCTCACTCTTCGGAGCTTGTGCGGTAACGATTACGTCGTTCAGGGCAAGTGTATTTTCCTTCAGCTGTATCTTTAATCCTTTGATGCTGTTGTTCATATCCACCGGAACCGTTGCCGGAACATAACCGAGGAAAGAAATTTCCAATTGATACTTGCCTTCCTGTACTCCTTGTATCGTGAATTCCCCCTTCTGATCGGATACAGCCCACAAATAGGTACCTTTGATTAAAATGGATGCGCCGGGCAACGGCGAACCCGTCCTTTCGTCGGATATACGACCGGAAATAGAATAATTGTTAGGATTGGCTTCAATTCTGGAAACGATCAAAGAAAGAAGCAAGCAGAGCATTATTTTAAGTGCAAGAAACCTCATAGAACAAATTTTGTGCAAATTTCGTCTTATATCGTTAATACTACAATCGCAAATAATGACTATTTTGGGATGTGCGGGTACCCATAAATAGGTATTTCTCCCCATAGTGATTTGATAACAGTTTTGCTCTCATGCTCTAACAAACGTTCTGTATCCCTTTATTCATCGTGGTTTTAGGTGTGGTAGCAACTGTGGCGGCGGGTATGAGGGCAAACGGTTGCTCTCACTTTGCACCATGGACTTAATCTCGTTTGTTTAGCTTTATGCTTTGATTTGCAGGACGTTAATGTCTGATGTGTCAACTGTTAACAATTGGCATCTCAGCTATTAATAACTGAGAAATCAGTTGTTAATAGCTGACAACTCATTCATTATGGACCGATAAATGGTTTGAAATAGCTTGAAAGGACAGGTTAAATGAATCAGTTGTTACGGTCAAGTCATTTCAATCGACAGTTGTTTCAGATAGTTTCAAAGGTTGAAACTATTAGTTCCAAGGCATGAAACCTTTTGTTTCAAGGCATGAAACCGAATTTGGAACTACTTCTTGGAGAATAATCTTGTAGGAGAGATGGGAAAAGGAAAGCCTTGGTGACTTCAAGGCAAATAAAGAAGATCGGCTTGCACTGCGACGATTGTCGTGTAGCAAGCCGACCTTTATTTCATTTTATCTATGTATCTTATACGTTCTTTACTTTGATCAGATACTCAGCAATCTGTACAGCATTCAGTGCAGCACCTTTCTTGATCTGGTCGCCAACGATCCAGAATGTCAGACCGTTTTCATTCGTAAGGTCCTTACGGATACGTCCGACGTACACAGGGTCTTTGCCTGCAAGGAACAACGGCATCGGATATTCCTTTTCGGCAGGATTGTCCTGAAGAACTAGACCTTCGCCTTTGGCAAATGCTTCGCGGGCTTCTTCTACCGAGATCGGACGTTCTGTTTCCACCCAGATGCTTTCAGAGTGAGCACGAAGTGCGGGAACACGTACGCAGGTTGCACTGACTTTCACGTCAGAGTGCATAATCTTGCGTGTTTCGTTGTACATCTTCATTTCTTCTTTGGTATAACCGTTTTCTGTGAACACATCGATCTGCGGAATCAGGTTGAATGCCAGCTGATAAGCAAACTTCTCTACTGTCACAGGCTCGTTGGCCAATACCTGACGGTATTGTTCGTACAACTCGTCCATAGCGGCAGCACCGGCACCGCTGGCAGCCTGATAAGTAGATACGTGCACGGTTTTTATATGAGAAAGCTGTTCGATGGCTTTCAGTGCAACTACCATCTGGATAGTTGTACAGTTGGGATTGGCAATGACGCCACGCGGGCGCTCCAACGCATCTGCGGCATTTACTTCGGGCACTACCAAAGGCACATCAGCGTCCATACGGAAAGCGCTGGAGTTGTCGATCATCACAGCACCGTACTTGGTGATTGTTTTCTCGAACTCCTTGGATGTTCCTGCACCGGCAGAAGTGAAAGCAATGTCTACTCCTTTAAAGTCATCATTGTGTTGTAAGAGTTTGACCTCGATCTGTTTACCGCGGAAAGTATAGGTTGTTCCGGCACTGCGTTTAGAACCGAACAAAACTAACTCGTCCATCGGGAAGTTTCTCTCATCAAGCACGCGCAGGAATTCTTGTCCTACGGCTCCGCTTACGCCAACAATAGCTACTTTCATCTTTTTCTTTTGTTAAATGTGAATAATGTGGTTAATCGCTGCAAAATTAGAACATTTTATCATATAATCAGCATTTTGGAGATACTTCTTCACATTTTATCAGTTCCCATCCTTTAAATTGGAGCAAAATGCAATGCAATGCAGTCCCTTCACTGATAGTTGTTACCTTTTTATCCTGGCTATATTGTTTTAGTTGCCCTCTGCCTTCTTCCGCTTGTTTTTCCAGTTCCTTATCGGTGGCGGTGCGCGGGAGGTATTTTAATTCCAGAATATAACTGTGCGCCGTGTCCGGGTAGCGGGATTTGTCCGGCAGGAGGAAAAAGTCACAATATCCGTAATTCATCTCCAATTCCGGCTGAACCAGATAATAAGAAGCAAGAGCAAGGTATGCTTTGAAGAAACCTTGCAAATTGTGTTCTCCCTCGATGGCATCGCGGATGGCGGAGTTTTCTTTATAGGCAAGGGCTATGTACTCAAACAGAGGGCGCCATTGTCCGTCGAAGGCCATGTCGTCAATTAAATCTTTTAAGTGAGGCAAGAATACTTCCTTACGCTGCTGGTAGTATTCCCGAAGGAATCCGAAATACTGCTCACGGACGCAATTGTTAGGAATGCACATCACAATACGGTCTCCACGTGTGCCGCACATTGTAAGCAGTCCATAATAATAAAGCAGGCTGCGGAAATTGTCTGTTTCAACAATCTTCTCTGCCGGGAAAGATGTGTGGAGGTTTACCAGTATCTCTCCTTTGGCAGCTATCTCTTCAATCGTACTCATGCGGTCTCCCCCCGATACATTCTCATGGTCGAGGCGTGCCAGCATTTTCAGTTTGCTGTAGTCCGTACGGATATTCTTGTCGACCAACTCTTCCGGAGATGCGTCGAAATTAACCCGGTGACGCAAATAATATAGCGTCATGTCGCAATTGAACATTCTCGGATCGGTCTTCAAGCTGGCTTTGGCAAAGCAGTAATTGTCATACCACGGTTTCATTTCATTAATCATGGCATCTATATCTCCTTTCAGGATCCCTTCTTTCTGATAATAGCCGAACATCTCCCGTACATCCGTTTCGCTGAATCCCATCATCATATTGAAGTGCGGGTCCACACTGATATTCCAGTCTATGTTGTATCCGCTGGATAAGTCGTCCAGCGTGACAGGACTTACCCCCATCAGGAAGATGCGTTCGAACATGCCCTTGAACTGCTTGAAGTATTCCCGGTAGAAGCCGCTGGCGTGGGTCAGGTCGCGGAAAAGGTTTTTCCCCTGTTCGCTCAGGATGACATTCGTAAAGTTGTCATATTCATCAATGATGAGGTATAGTAAATGGCCCAGGCGGCGGGCGGTGGCTTCCAGCCAATGCAGCTTTGTAGAGGCTTCGGTAGAAGCGATGATTTGCTCCAGTTCCTTCTCGCCTTGGTAGTAATCCCGGTAAGTACTGAAGAAGTCGTTCAACTGTATGCAGCAATAATTGTTGAAGTTGTCTTCCAGACTTCCACGTCCCAGATTTGCTTTGGAAAAGTCAAAATAGAGCACCTGGTAGATTCCCTGAAGCGGGGTGGGGTGCTTGCCGATCCACAGATTGCCGAACCGTTCTTCAAAACGGTCTTTCTGTGAAATATCGTAATAGGCACGCATCATGGTGAGAAATACACTCTTGCCGAACCGTCGGGGACGAATAAGGAAAAGGTAGTTTGCTATTTCTTCTATCTGGGGAATGAAATGCGTTTTATCTACATAATAATAATTTTGGTCTATCAGCCTGCTGAAGTCCGATATGCCATAAGGGATTCCTTTTGCCATAATGCGTTCATTTTATTGGGATGGATGCAAAGTTAAGTTTTCTTTTTATCTCCAACAACTATCTTTCTGCAATTGTTGCTGTTATTTCTACTTAAATGAACAGGGGGATGAGATTTATAATACCCGCATTGTGATTCTGCGAACTTTTTTGTTCCTTTGCATTGAAATCCTAAAACCACGGACCTATGAACCTGTTTGAATTCAATTTAGCGTTACCGATAACCGATCCGACTTGGGTGTTTTTTCTGGTGCTAATTATCATTCTCTTTGCTCCGATGATTCTGGGGCGCCTTCATATACCTCATATTATCGGTATGATTCTGGCCGGTGTGCTGATCGGCGAACACGGATTCCATGTGCTCGACCGTGACAGCAGCTTCGAGCTGTTTGGTAAAGTAGGACTTTACTATATCATGTTCCTTGCCGGACTCGAAATGGATATGGAGGACTTCAAGAAAAACCGGATGAAGAGCGTTGTCTTCGGATTGCTTACCTTCCTGATTCCTATGGGGTTGGGTGTATGGAGCAGTATGAGCATGCTGGGATACGGCTTCCTTACCGCAGTGCTGCTCGCCAGTATGTACGCTTCTCACACTTTGATTGCTTATCCTATTATCAGCCGTTACGGATTGTCCCGTCTGCGCAGTGTCAATATTACTATCGGTGGTACGGCCATTACGGTCACTCTTGCCCTTATCATTCTTGCCGTCATTGGCGGAATGTTTAAAGGCACTGTCGATGGTCTGTTCTGGGTATTCCTTGTAGCGAAAGTAGCTTTCCTCGGTTTCCTTATTATCTTCTTCTTCCCCCGTATCGGACGCTGGTTCTTCCGGAAGTATGACGACAGCGTGATGCAGTTCGTGTTCGTGCTGGCGATGGTCTTCCTCGGAGGCGGACTGATGGAGTTTGTTGGAATGGAAGGAATTTTGGGAGCTTTCCTTGCCGGATTGGTCCTGAACCGCTTGATTCCTCATGTCTCTCCGCTGATGAACCGCTTGGAATTTGTGGGAAATGCCTTGTTCATTCCTTATTTCCTGATCGGTGTCGGTATGATTATCGATGTCAGAAGCCTGTTTACGGGTGGCGAAGCATTGAAAGTGGCGGTAGTCATGACAGTGGTAGCTACTTTCAGCAAATGGCTTGCCGCATGGATCACGCAGAAGATTTACCGTATGCAGCCCAATGAACGCAGCATGATCTTCGGACTCAGTAATGCACAGGCGGCAGCTACGCTGGCGGCGGTGCTGATCGGGCACGAAATTATCATGGAAAACGGAGAGCGTCTGCTCAATGATGACGTACTGAACGGTACGGTCGTGATGATCCTTTTCACCTGCGTTATCAGTTCGCTGGTAACGGAACGTTCCGCCCGCCGGTTTGCTCTGAACGAAGATGCGCAGCCCGAAGATAAGGGAGCGAAGAAAGCGATGGAACAGATTTTGATTCCGGTAGCCAATCCGGAAACGATTGAGAACCTGGTGAATCTCGCCCTGGTGATCAAGGATGCCAAGCAGAAGAATGGCATGATTGCCCTGAATGTGATTAATGACAATAACAGCTCGGAGAATAAGGAACTGCAAGGCAAGCGGAATCTCGAAAAAGCCGCCATGATTGCCGCCGCCGCCGATGTGCCGGTGACGATGGTAAGCCGCTATGATCTGAACATTGCTTCGGGAATTATACATACGATTAAAGAATACGAGGCTACGGATGTAGTGATCGGTCTGCACCGCAAGGCGAATATCGTCGATTCTTTCTTCGGCAACCTTGCCGAAAGCCTGCTGAAAGGTACTCACCGCGAAGTGATGATAGCCAAATTCCTGATGCCGGTCAATACGCTCCGCCGCATCATCATCGCCGTTCCGCCCAAAGCCGAATTTGAAACCGGTTTTTCCAAATGGGTAGAGCATTTCTGCCGGATGGGAAGCATTCTCGGCTGCCGCGTGCATTTCTTTGCCAACGAACGTACACTGATGCGTCTGCAACAATTGGTGAAGAAGAAATTCAGCGGTACCCCGACCGAATTTTCTCTGCTCGAAGAGTGGGGCGACCTTCTGCTGCTGACCGGACAGGTGAATTACGATCACTTATTCGTTGTCATCTCTGCCCGTCGGGGTTCTATCTCGTATGATCCGTCCTTTGAACGTCTGCCGGCACAGCTGAGCAAGTATTTTTCCAACAACAGTCTGATTATCCTGTACCCCGACCAGTTCGGCGATCCGCAGGAGATTGTGTCTTTCTCCGACCCGCGTGGTTACAACGAATCGCAGCATTATGAAAAGGTGGGCAAATGGTTTTATAAATGGTTTAAGAAAAGCTGATGGAAGAAAATAACTGGCAACAACGGACAGAACTCCTGTTGGGAGAAGAGAAAATGAAGCGCATCCGTGCTTCGCATGTATTGGTCGTCGGGCTGGGAGGCGTGGGGGCTTATGCTGCCGAAATGCTTTGCCGGGCAGGGGTAGGCAGGATGACGATTGTAGATGCGGATACCGTGCAGCCTACCAATATGAACCGTCAGCTTCCTGCCATGCATTCCACCCTGGGGATGCCGAAAGCGGAAGTGTTGGCGGCACGCTACAAAGACATCAATCCGGATATTGAACTGACCGTTTTACCCCTCTACCTGAAAGACGAGAATATCCCCGAACTGCTGGATTCCGCTAAGTTTGACTTCATAGTGGATGCCATCGATACGATCAGCCCCAAATGCTTTCTGATCTATGAAGCGATGAAGCGTCATATAAAGATTGTTTCCAGCATGGGCGCAGGTGCGAAGAGCGATATTACGCAGATTCGCTTTGCCGACCTTTGGGATACCTATCACTGCGGACTCAGCAAAGCGGTGCGGAAGCGTTTGCAGAAAATGGGAGTAAAGCGTAAACTTCCCGTCGTATTCAGTACCGAACAGGCGGACCCGAAAGCGGTATTGCTCACGGATGACGAACGGAATAAGAAATCGACCTGCGGAACGGTCAGCTATATGCCGGCAGTCTTCGGCTGCTACTTGGCGGAATATGTCATTAAACGAATCTAAGAAGCTATTATGATAAAATTAGAAGGAATAACCAAGAGTTTTGGTTCTTTACAGGTGCTGAAAGGCATTGATCTGGAAATCAATAAAGGTGAGATCGTCAGTATCGTTGGCCCTAGCGGAGCCGGCAAAACGACTCTCTTGCAGATCATGGGAACGCTTGACGAACCGGATGCGGGCACGGTGGCGATTGACGGAACGGTAGTCAGCCGGATGAAGGAGAAAGAACTGTCCGCTTTCCGCAATAAGAATATCGGTTTTGTGTTTCAGTTTCATCAGCTTCTGCCGGAGTTTACCGCGTTGGAGAATGTGATGATCCCCGCATTTATCGCCGGAGTATCGTCTAAGGAAGCAAACGACCGTGCCATGGAGATACTGGCTTTCATGGGACTCACCGACCGTGCTTCCCATAAGCCGAACGAACTGTCGGGAGGAGAGAAGCAACGGGTAGCCGTAGCACGTGCCTTGATTAATCATCCGGCAGTCATCCTTGCGGACGAACCTTCGGGAAGTCTGGATACACATAATAAAGAAGATTTACACCAATTGTTCTTCGACCTGAGGGACCGACTGGGACAGACTTTCGTCATCGTCACCCATGATGAAGGACTCGCCAAAATCACCGATAGAACGGTACATATGGTGGATGGTACAATTAAAAAAGATTAATAAGGAAACCAAACTTCTAAAAATGGATACCAAAACACTAGAAGATTGTGTGAGTTTAATCTTTTAGCTATATATTTATAGTCGCTTCTCTACGTAAGTCTGTGAAGATGTCAGTAGAGTGTTTGTTTTGTTTGTGTGTGATGCATTCTTGTCTGGTGTGATAGGAATGCATCTTTTTTTATATATCACAACAAATGCGATTTTAGTCGTAACAAACATAAGGCGCTATTCGTTCAAAATCTGCGGATGTGAATTCCTCGTAAAGCATCAGTTGTTTCAAGTCTCTTACTTTCCCCTTCTTCTTCCGGTACTCTGCGATGACCTTGGCTTGATAGTAGCTGATGTACGGATGATGCATCATTCGCTCTACACTTGCCTTATTGATGTTGATCCGGTGAATCTTTCCGGCATCCACAGAGAACCACGAACGGAGCTTTTCCGCTTTTAGCCGAATCTCCCCTAACTGCTCTATCTGATAGAATCCTCCCAATGACCGGCGACGGTTTACAATTGATTGGGCAATCCGGCTTCCGATCCCCGGAATCTTTTTAAGTTCAGTAGTATCCGCCTGATTAAGGTCGATGATAGTGCCCGGCGGGTATTTCATTAAAGTATCATACGGCGCAGTCGCTTGTACTGCTAATATCCGGTTGGTATCTTGAAGAACCGGTGTTTCGGCAATGCGTATATAAGGTTGAAGAGTCCGGTATTGTTCTTCCGTCAGCCCGTATATCTTCCGGAAGTCTTCCGGACGCCGGAATCTGCCTTGCTTTCTGCGGTATCGCAGAATATTGCCCGCCATCCAGGGAGGCAAGCCGAGACTGAGGAAAGTGGTGGAGTCGGCGGTATTCGGATCGAACGCTGCCGGCCTGATTTCTTTTTTCGGATAGGCGGGCGATGAATACCTGTCTCTGTAAACCGGATATTTCTTATTCCGCTTTACTTCCTTCATGGAAGAGATAAATTCATTGTATTCTTTTTCGGATTTCGCCTGTTCGGTCGGGGCGGTTTTCTCCGGTCCGGAGAAAGCCTGCAAGAGTGCGGGGATTGTGTATACCCCTATAACAAGAACGACAAGGACGATAATGCCTTGTCGTTCGGTTTTAGTAAAATAAAAAAAGTCTTTCCACATTATAGTTTGATAAGTCCCAGCTCATTGATAAAGATCAGAGAGATGGCAATCGGTGCGATATATCTTAATATAAAGATGATCAGTTTGTATACGGGAACTTTCAGCGAACCGTCATTGGTGATCTCCGACCAGACGATTTTCTTGTCGAGATACCATCCGGTGAAGATAGAAATGCACAGACCGCCGAGTGTCAGCATGATCTTAGCCGTGACAAAGTCGAATAAGTCAAAGATTCCCAATCCGAAGATGGTGAATCCTTTCATCACTCCGAGCGACAAAGAACAAAGGATACCTAAGAAGATACATCCTCCGGTCACCAGTCTGGCTGCCTTGCCGCGTGTGAAGTTGAATTCTTCGTGCAGATAAGCGGTGACCACTTCGTGCAGGGAAATGGTGGAAGTCAGTGCTGCCATGGCAAGTAATACGTAAAACATGACGGAGAAGATATAGGCCAATATCGGTACTCCGCTGAATGCCTGCTGGAATACATTGGGCAGTGTGATAAAGATAAGACTCGGACCCGCGTCCGGTTGTATCCCTACGGAGAATGCGGCCGGAAAGATAATGAAGCCTGCCAATACCGCCACAAACGTATCTATAATTCCCACGCTGAGCGCTGTCTTGGTCAGATTGGTTTCTTTGCTGAAATAAGAAGCGTAGGTGCAGAGGCATCCCATCCCCAGGCTAAGGGAGAAGAAAGCCTGTCCCATCGCACTCAGAAATACGTTTCCGTCCACTTTGCTGAAATCCGGTTTCAGCAGAAACTCGATACCCGCACCAGCTCCCGGCAGGGTAACCGAACAGATTACAAGTATCAATATAATAATGAACAGAGTCGGCATCATGATCTTGGAAGATTTCTCGATACCTTTCTCCACGCCTTTGACAATAATAAAATGAGTAACCAACAGAAACAGAACCAACCACAAGACCGGTCGCCACGGACTGCTGGAGAACTGCTGGAAGGAAGAGATGAATTCAGTAGGAGTCTTGCCCGTAAAGCCGTTCGTAAGGGCTTCATATACATACTCCAGCGTCCATCCTGCCACTACGGAATAATAACTGAGAATCAGAAAAGCAGCGAGAACTCCCATACGTCCTACCCAACGCCAATGAGTGCCGGGAGCTAATTTCTGATAGGCTCCCGCCGTATTTGCCCTCGAACGGCGTCCGATCAGGAATTCGGCAATCAAAATGGGAAGTCCCAAAAGAAAAACGCATCCTAAATAGATAAGTATAAAGGCTGCGCCACCGTGATTACCCGTTTCATAGGGAAATCTCCAGATGTTTCCCAAACCTACTGCCGAGCCGGCGGAAGCAAGTATTACGCCTAATTTACTCCCGAAGTTCGCTCTATCATTTTTCGTCATAAATCTTGTTTTGTCTTACAAATCGTTATAAAATGTACGTATTAAAATGCAAATATAGAAAATGATAGTTATATTTGTACCGGAATCGTAATTTTATTTAGATATGCTATCTTATATTAAGAAATATCCTATTTCACTTTTTATCATCTTAACTGTGATTTATCTGTCTTTCTTCAAACCTCCTAAAACGGACTTGAGTGAAATCCCTAACTTAGATAAATTAGTTCACATCTGTATGTACTTCGGTATGTCAGGAATGTTATGGCTGGAGTTTCTGCGGGCGCATCGCCGCGATGACGCACCGTTATGGCACGCATGGGTAGGGGCATTCCTCTGTCCCATACTTTTCAGTGGCTGCGTGGAATTGCTGCAAGAGTATTGCACGACTTATCGGGGAGGAGACTGGCTAGACTTTGCCGCCAACTCGACAGGTGCCATCCTTGCCAGTTTAGTGGCTTATTATGTGGTTCGTCCGCGAATGATGAGAAGGGAATAGAAGACTATAGTAATGCATAATCATACTCATGCCTATGAGAAAAAATACTCATTGCAGTGAGAAAATATTCTCATAGGCATGAGTATTTTTTCTCATCGTGGTGAGAATTTTTTCTCAAAGGCATGAGAATACTTTGAGAAATTAACAGCGATATTATAGATAATCTA
The DNA here is from genome assembly GCA_019412825.1 of Bacteroides thetaiotaomicron. Lineage (GTDB taxonomy): Bacteria > Bacteroidota > Bacteroidia > Bacteroidales > Bacteroidaceae > Bacteroides > Bacteroides thetaiotaomicron_A. The sequence continues at coordinate 214,200 of DXOL01000017.1, forward strand.
CAATCGAACTGAGCTTGATTCCGTTGGACCCTTTGATCAGGATAGTGTATCCTTTCGGCTTGTCGGCTTCCAGTTCCTTTATTACTTCCTGTACGTTGGGATAGGTTTGGAAGGAGTGCTCTGCTGCTGCAAACTGATCTCCTACCAGCCATACTTTTTCGAACGCGCATTCTTTGAGGTAGTCTGCTATCTTCTGATGTTCGGCAGCACTTTCGGCGCCCAGTTCGCGCATATCACCAAGGATGAGCATTTTGTGAGGAACTTCCATGTTGCGGAAGTTCTGTAAGGCAGCCATCATGCTGGTCGGGTTGGCGTTGTATGCGTCGATGATCAGTGTGTTATCATCCGTTTTCTTTAGTTGCGAACGATTGTTCTGCGGTGTATATCCGGCTAAGGCTTCGTTGATTTTTGCATCTTCCACTCCGAAGAAGCGGCCGATGGTGATGGCAGCCAGTGCATTGGGGAAGTTGTATTCTCCGATCAGTTGCGTCTGAACCTGATAGGTTTCACCGTCTTTGCCCGCTTTCCATTCGAATGTGAGATAAGGGGAGTTGCCGGTGATTCGTCCGTTCACGTAAAGGTCGTCTTCGGTGCCGTAAGGGATCAGGTTCAGCCCTCCGGCGATATTCATCAGATAGGCATTGTCGTGATGGATAAAGACGGTAGAACCTTCTTTTTTACGGAGGAAGTCATAAAGTTCTCCTTTGGTTTTTATCACACCTTCGAAAGAACCGAAGCCTTCCAGATGGGCTTTGCCTACATTGGTGATGATACCGCAGTCCGGCTCTACAATTTCACTGAGGAATTTGATTTCTCCCGGATGATTGGCGCCCATCTCGATGACGGCGAGGTCGTGTTCCGCTTTCAGGCGGAGCAGGGTAGAGGGCACGCCGATGTGGTTGTTCAGATTACCTAGCGTATAAAGAATGTTGTGGCTCTGAGAGAGTACGGCGGAAATTAATTCCTTCGTAGTCGTCTTGCCGTTGGTTCCGGTGATACCGATAACTCGTGTACCCAGCTGGCGGCGGTGGTAGTTGGCAAGCTGTTGCAATGTTTGCAGGCAGTCGTCCACGAGTATATATCGTTGATCGCCTTCAATCGCGTATTCGGATTCGTCGATGACAGCGTAGGCGCAGCCGGTTTCCAGTGCTTTTCCGGCAAAAGCGTTTCCATTGAATGATTCGCCTTTCAAAGCGATAAACAGAGACCCTTCCGGACAGTTCCGGCTATCGGTCGTCACTAATTGGCAGTCCAGAAATATCTGGTAAAGAGCAGAAAGTTTCATAGCCTGAGCTTTTATTTTTAAATGTTGCAAAGATAGGCTATTCTTTCGGATTTGGTATCGGTCGGAAGCGTTTTTTACTTAGCATATACCAGGGGAAGAGTCAGCACCATCCGGCATCCGTCCGTATAGGAGGAATCTACGCGGAGGCTGCCTCCTAACTTCTCGGCAATTGTCCGGCTGATCGACAGTCCGAGGCCCGTGCCTTGTGAGAAGGAGTTCATCTTGTAGAAGCGTTCGAATACTTCTTCCTGTTTCTCCTTCGGGATTCCTATCCCCGTGTCGGTTATGCTGATTTCAAGTTTCTTTTCTGCTTCCCATACCGAATAAGTCAGTTCGATGCTGCCATGAGCGGTAAATTTGATCGCATTATGTGCCAGATTAGTCAGTAACTGCGAAATGCGTTCCGGATTGCTGAGTATCATCAGGTTTTCCCTTCCCGGTTTGAAAAGAAATTCGACTGTATCTTGTTTCTGCATCTTAGCTACTTCGATAGATAGTTGGCAGATCATATTGATATCTGTTTCGATGTTCGTAGGGAGTTTGTCGTATTGGTCGAGCTCCGACAATGCGAGCACATCGGTCACGAGCCGTAGCAGATCGTCCGTATTGGCTTTGATGATGTTGACGAATTCTTTCGTTTCCTCGTTGCCGTAGTGGTCACTTAATACTTGTGAGAAGCCTATGATCGAATTGAGCGGTGTCCGTATTTCGTGAGACATACTCTGAATAAAAGTCGTTTTCATCTGGCTGGTCGCTTCTGCCTGATCTCTGGCTTTGCGCAGTTCTTCTCTCGAATAAGTCAGTTCTTCGTTCTTATTTCTTAATTCACTTTCCGATGCCTTCAGCTTCCGGTTCAGACGGCTTTCCCGATATAAGAACAGGAAGAGGATGGCCAACAGGATGATCAATGAAAAAATCAGCGTCGTTTTATTGCTCAACTCCTTTTCTTTTGTCCGGAGCATTAATTCCTTTTTCTCCGCATTGAGCTTTTCTACATTCAGCAGGGTGGCAAATTCACTGCTCGCCAGTTGTTCACTGGCAATTTTCAGTGAGTCGTCAACTTCAATATACTTTTTCAGAAACTTCACTGCTTCATCCGGTCTGCCCATCTGTCTGTAGATTTCTCCTTTGAGGCGGTATTGTCCGCTGCTCATGGCGTACTCATTCAGTCGTTGCTCTTCGGCTTTCTGCTTTTCGACAGCTTCCAGTGCTTTGGCGAACTGTTTGCTGCGCTGGTAGTAGAAAGACTCCGTGCGGTAAAATCTTTTTTTGAGTGAGTCCAGCCTTTTGTCCTGGTCGAACAGTTCCCTGCATTCTTTCAGCATCTTCTCCGCTGCCGGAAAATCTCCGAATTCACTGTAATACTCTACGTATGTCAGCTTTGCCAGTATTTTATGGCTGGCGGAGTTGGCTGTTTTTACCGCTTTTTCCAGTGCTTCCAGTGCCGGTTTCGGCTGATGATGTGTAATATAGTAATTGGCGAGTTGTGCATAAGTATTACTGATGTTATAGTTTTCTAATTTGTATTTTTCGGTCAGTTCGATTTCTTTCACGCGCCATTCGGACGCCATGACATCAAAGTTCTTGATCGTGTAAATCTGCGACATGATGTTGTAGCAGTACAAGAGTCCGGTCTTGTTGTCTTCCTCCTGTGCTTCCTTCAGTACTTTTTCGGCTTCGTAGAGGGCGATGTTGCTTCTTCCTGTTTTCAGGTAATACAGGATCAGCCGGTTGGCCCAGGCGAAATAGTAGTACTTGGGCTGCTGTATTTCTTTGGCGAATTGTTTTACCTTATTGGTATAAAAAACGATGCTGTCTTCATTATTGGCCTGGTAATAATAATAGTCCAGCCGGGTGGAAAGAGCTACCGCCTGCATCCGCTGGTCGTTTTGCCCGGTAGCCATGTGGAACAGCGTATCGGACATACTGAGCACGACCGGTTCCAGCAAATGTTCCTGGCAACGTTGATAGTAGGCATACAAAGAGGAATCAACGTTATAAACTTCAGCTTCTTTCTGGGCTTTTGCGGGAATAACGATGAACAAAAAAGAGAAAAGGCATCCTAAGATAATTCGGGACAATCGGCTCATGGTATTCGTTTTCGGTAGTTCTATTGATTGCTATTGATTGCAAATATACGTTTATTTCCTTATTTTAATACGAATACTTGCTTTTTTTATCTACATTTGCAACAGTCTAACTGGAATATAATCAAGAATGAAATTGATCTCTCCAACTTATATAAATGTGAAAGGACGTCTGCTCGATCTTGCCACTCCGCAAGTGATGGGTATTCTCAATGTGACACCCGATTCTTTTTATTCCGGCAGCCGGATGCAGACGCAGGAGGAAATTGCGGCGAGGGCACGGCAGATCATCGATGAAGGTGCCTCTATCATTGATATCGGAGCTTACTCCTCGCGCCCGAACGCCGAACACATCACTGCCGAAGAAGAAATGAACCGCTTACGTACCGGACTGGAGATCGTAAACCGGAACCATCCGGACGCTATCGTTTCGGTCGATACTTTCCGGGCGGATGTAGCCGAACAGTGTGTGACGGAGTATGGCGTGGCTATCGTAAATGATATCGCTGCCGGTGAGATGGACCACCGGATGTTTGAGACTGTAGCCCGCCTGGGAGTGCCTTATATCATGATGCATATGCAGGGAACTCCCCAAAATATGCAGAAAGAACCCCATTATGACAATCTGATGAAGGAAGTGTTCACGTACTTTGCACGCAAGGTGCAGCAACTTCGTGATTTAGGTTTGAAAGACATTATACTCGATCCGGGATTTGGTTTCGGAAAGACCCTGGAGCATAACTATGAGCTGATGGCTCATCTGGAAGAGTTCAGCATCTTCGAACTTCCGCTGTTAGTCGGCGTTTCCCGAAAATCAATGATTTATAAACTATTGGGAGGAACTCCGCAGGATTCATTGAATGGAACAACCGTACTGGATACCGTTGCGTTAATGAAAGGAGCGAACATTCTTCGGGTGCATGACGTGCGCGAAGCGGTGGAAGCCGTCCGGATTGTGGATAAACTGAGAACTGAGAGTGAATATGGCAAATGATAGAATGGCATTATCCGTTGGTGATACTCTCTTGTCGTTTGTGAATTAATAACTTGTAATAAGTAATAAGTACCGTGTTTTTTGACGTTGGCATAAAAGATTTTATCGATGTACTGCTGGTCGCCCTTCTGTTGTACTACACCTACAAACTGATGAAGGCATCCGGTTCTATCAAGGTTTTTACCGGCATTCTGGTTTTTATCCTGATCTGGTTGGTGGTCACTCAGATTCTGGAGATGAAGTTGCTGGGCTCCATATTCGATACTTTGATGAATGTGGGTGTGATTGCTTTGATCGTCCTTTTTCAGGATGAGATTCGTCGCTTCCTGTTGACGCTGGGCTCCCATCGTCACGTCAGTGCGCTGGCACATTTTTTCAGCGGGGCGAGGAAAGAAGCCTTGAAACATGATGATATCATGCCGGTGGTAATGGCTTGCCTGAGCATGGGAAAGCAGAAAGTAGGCGCATTGATCGTGATCGAGCATACCACTCCGCTGGACGAAGTGGTCCGTACGGGAGAAATTATAGATGCGGCTATCAGCCAGCGTCTGATTGAGAATATATTTTTCAAGAACAGTCCTCTGCACGACGGGGCAATGGTTATCAGCAAAAAGCGGATCAAAGCCGCAGGATGTATCCTGCCCGTCTCTCACGACCTGAACATCCCGAAAGAACTGGGCTTGCGTCACCGTGCGGCTATGGGCATCTCGCAGAAATCGGATGCGCACGCCATCATCGTCTCCGAAGAGACAGGAGCTATTTCTGTAGCTTATCGCGGACAATTCTACCTCCGTCTGAATGCCGAAGAACTGGAAAGTCTGCTGACAAAAGAAAACTGAAACTAAATATAAGTGAACATGGACAGACGAAATTTTCTAAAAACCGGAGGTATAGCTTTACTCGGATCATTGGCGACAGGTCCTGCTATGGCTCTGACTACCCCGGGTGCATTGGGTGGCGAAGGAGCTGACAAGAAAGCGGCAGTTGCTTTGGCTATGAATCATTTCGGAGTAAGCGAGGCAGACTTGAAGAAGGTGCTTGCCGCAGCATTGGAGAAAGGAGGCGATTATGCCGACCTTTTCTTTGAACACACGATATCCAACAGCATCCGCCTGATGGATGGTGCAGTGAACAACAGCTATTCGAATATTGACTATGGAGTCGGAGTCCGTGTACTGATTGGAGACCAGAGTGGCTATGCCTACGTAGAGAATATTACTGTGGAGGATATGCTGAAAGCTGCCCGTACTGCCGCCCGCATCGCTTCCGCCAACAAAGGCAACAAACCGCTGAATCTCACCGAAAAGGAACTGAAAAAGAACTACTATACCGTTGCTTCCCCGTGGGAGGAAGTCAGCCTGAAAGATAAGATGCCTTATCTGCAAAAACTGAACGACCGGATTTTCGCTTTGGACAAACGGGTACATAAAGTACAGGCAAGTCAGAGCGATACCACTTCGCATATCTTCTTCTGCAACTCGGAGGGAGTGATGTTCTACGATTATCGTCCGATGGTGACGCTGGGGGCAGTGTGCATCATGGAAGAAGACGGAAAGACGGAGAACGGCTACGCTGCCCGTGCTTACCGCAGAGGATTCGATTTCCTGTCGGACGAGGTAGTGGACGTAATCGCCCGCGAAGCGGTAGACCAGACTTCTCTTCTGTTCAAGGCTATCAAACCCAAAGGCGGTGAAATGCCTGTTGTCATGGGTGCCGGAGGATCGGGTATCTTGCTTCACGAGGCTATCGGACATACTTTTGAGGCGGACTTCAACCGGAAAAATGTTTCCATATTTGCCGATCAGCTGAATAAGAAAGTCTGCAACGAACATATCAACGTGGTGGATGACGGTACGATTCCGTTCAATCGGGGCTCGGTGAACTTCGACGATGAAGGTGCCGAAGGACAGAAAACTTATCTGATTAAAGACGGAGTACTGACCAGCTATCTGCACGACCGTATCAGTGCAAAGCATTACGGAGTGGAACCGACCGGCAACGGACGTCGCGAATCGTTCCGCAATATGCCGATACCCCGTATGCGTGCCACATATATGGAAGCCGGAAATGTGAACGAATCGGATATCATATCTTCTGTAAAGAAGGGAATCTTTGTAGATAACTTTACGAACGGTCAGGTACAGATCGGCGCCGGAGACTTTACATTCTTTGTGAAGTCGGGCTACATGATCGAAGACGGTAAACTGACGCAACCGATCAAGGACATTAATATTATCGGTAACGGTCCGAAAGCTTTGGCAGATATCACGATGGTAGCTACCAACGCGAAGATCGACAACGGTACATGGACTTGCGGAAAAGACGGACAATCCTGTCCGGTGACTTGCGGTATGCCTTCAGCCTTGGTTAGCAAACTGACTGTCGGTGGAGAGAATTAGAAGTAAATGCTTACTTTAAAAAGACGAACCTATGATTACAGACGAAAATAAGAAACTGGCACAGTGGGCGATGGACTACGCCTTGAAGAATGGCTGCCAGGCAGCAAAAGTCCTTTTATACTCTTCTTCGAACACTTCTTTCGAACTGCGCGACGCGAAGATGGACAGATTGCAACAGGCATCGGAAGGCGGATTAAGCCTTTCCCTGTATGTGGACGGACGTTACGGTAGTATCTCTACCAACCGCCTGAACCGGAAAGAACTCGAAACATTTATCAAAAACGGAATAGACTCTACACGCTATCTGGCTAAAGATGAGGCGCGTGTATTGGCAGACCCTTCCCGTTACTATAAAGGTGGAAAACCGGACTTGAAACTATATGATGCCAAGTTCGCATCCTTAAATCCGGACGATAAGATAGAGATGGCGAAAGCCGTAGCGGAAGAAGCACTGGGCAAGGACGAACGGATCATCTCCGTCGGCTCTTCCTATGGCGATGGCGAGGACTTTGCTTATCGCCTGATCAGCAACGGTTTCGAAGGAGAAACAAAAAGTACGTGGTATTCACTTTCTGCCGACATCACGATCAGAGGGGAAGGCGAGGCGCGTCCTTCTGCTTACTGGTATGAATCGTCGCTTTATATGAACGATCTGATCAAGAAAGGAATCGGTCAGAAAGCGCTGGAACGCGTATTGCGCAAACTGGGACAAAAGAAAGTACAGTCCGGCAAATATACGATGGTAGTCGATCCGATGAACTCCAGTCGTTTGCTGAGTCCGATGCTGAGTGCGCTGAACGGCTCGGCTTTGCAACAGAAAAACTCTTTCTTGCTGAATAAACTGAATGAAAAGATTGCCAGTGACCGGCTGACTTTGACGGACGAACCTCATTTGGTGAAAGCCTCCGGCGCCCGCTATTTCGACAATGAAGGTATTGCTACGGAACGTCGCTCCATCTTTGACAAGGGAGTACTGAATACTTATTTCATTGATACCTACAATGCAAAGAAGATGGGAGTGGCCCCGACTATCAGCGGTTCATCTATTCTGGTCATGGAAACGGGAGATAAGAATCTGGATGGACTGATTGCCGGAGTGGAAAAAGGCATCCTTGTTACGGGCTTTAATGGTGGTAACAACAACAGTTCGACCGGAGATTTCTCTTATGGTATCGAAGGCTTCCTGATCGAGAACGGAAAACTGACGCAGCCGGTATCCGAAATGAATGTTACCGGTAACCTGATTACCTTGTGGAACTCGTTGGTTGCAACCGGAAACGACCCGCGTCTGAACTCCTCCTGGCGAATCCCTTCACTCGTATTTGAGGGAGTCGATTTCAGCGGATTGTAGGCACTGACTTTGAATAGACTTAAGTAATGGTCAGGAGATGTTGGTCATAAAATGGACATCATCTTCTGACCATTACTGTAATATTACCCTCTGAATTTTATAAATATACCCTGCCATACCCCGTCTTCTGTCTGGCTAATGCTTTATTAATAAACGTATTATCTGATTTTTGTTTACCTGTATTTATACCCCCTCTTTGTTTGCTAATTTGTGGGATGCTGTTTACTTTTGCCTGTGTCTTAATAGCTACGATATAACTATTGAAAACTGATATACACACAAAAGTAAAAGCATGGGAATTATATATTTTGGATCAGGACTTATACTGTTAATCGCACTTTGGTATATTTGGGCAGTCAACAATTTGATAGCTAAGCGAAACAGGGTGAAGCAATGTCGTAGCGGTATTTGCGTGGCATTAAAGCAGCGGAATGACATGATACCTAATTTGGTGGCTGCCGTTAAGTCATATATGGGCCATGAAAATGAAATTCTTACCCGCATCACGGAACTTCGTTCACATTCTTTCCCGCCTTCACAGGAAGCCGAACAAATAAAAAATGGCAATGAACTGTCCGGCCTGTTATCAAAATTACAGTTGTCGGTCGAGAATTATCCTGAACTGAAAGCAAATGAACAATTCCATCGCCTGCAAAACAGCATTGAGGGCATGGAACTGCAACTGCAAGCCATCCGGCGCACCTATAATGCGGCAGTAACAGACTACAATAATTCCATCGAGATGTTTCCTTCTTCCGTTGTTGCCCGTCAGCAAGGGCACCATCAGGAAGAGCTGATTGATATTCCCGAACCGGAACAACAGAATGTAAATGTCGCCGAACTTCTCAGATAATATGAATATGGACACAATTGATTTTAAGAAATTATCAGAACAGCTTCATTCGGAGCTTTTACGGGTAAATGGCTGGAGAAAGGTGGTACGAACAGGAAGTATTGCAGTTTATCTTTTTGTATTCTGCTGGTTTATGTTTGTGCTGTTTGGCGGTGCGCTTGTATCTTATATAGGTATGGAGCATTATATGCAGTTCACACAGTATATAATACCTGTATTCATCGGATTTATAGTGGTCAACTTCGTTTTCACCCGCTGTATGGCGAACTTTCAGGAGCGGGAGTCGGAGGCTATGCAGCACATTATGTCTACCCTGTTTCCTACCGTTTATTTTTCGGCTTCCTCTCAGGTAGACAGCCGGATATTGAGAGATAGCAAACTCTTTTCCGCCTCTTTTTCTGATCCGGCACTGGCAGCCAATACGTATGGATATATCCAGTTTCCGCACGGCGAGCAGTCTTTGCACGTGGCGGATATCGGCGTGTCTTACGGGCTGTTGAACAAGTTGCAGTACAATCCTGTATTGGGATATTTTGTCATGATCTACCGTTTTGTGCTTCGTCCGCTGTTTGCTTCGCGGCTGGATAGCAGTCCGCACAATTTTCGGGGTATGTTTGGCTGGTGTAAGATAGACAAGCGATTCAAAGGAAATATTATCATACTGCCCGATCACCTGGAACAAAAGATCGGATATCTGGCGAAGAATATCCAGGGGTTGAAGAAGCGTTACAGTGCCCGACTGGTGCAACTGGAAGATCAGGAGTTTGAGAACTATTTTGCTGTTTATGCCGATGATGAGGTGGAAGCACGTATGTTGCTCACTCCTGCGATGATGCGTCATATGACGGCGCTGCGTCAGACTTTCGGATGTGATATCATGCTTTCGTTCAGCAGAGGTACTTTCTACTATGCCGCCGTGATGCCTTCCGGCTTTTTATGTGTGCGTCCAAGTGCGTTGAATGACGGGAAGCTGCTTGAGGACATATATAATGACATCAGTCTGTCCTGCAAAGTGGCAGAAGAATTAAGATTGAATTAGTATTAACAATAAAACAAAAACACTATTTATGACAGACATGGGTTGGATGCCTTGGGCCGTAGGCGGAGTAATGGTCCTTTCTTTTCTTTATATGAAAGTATGGCCATTTGTCCGTACTATTATAAGAGCTTTTCGGGGGCCTCGTTTTAAATCAAAATCAAAACTATCTGTAGAACAGTATAAAAAACTGTCTATAGGTTCGTTGTATGCCTTGCAGCAAGGCGGATACCTGAACACTCTTTCGTTGGACATCAAAGATAAGCTGCCTACTATTCTCGGCGAATGGTGGGGAATAAATAATGCTCATGATGCCCGCGAAACATTGGATGAATTGTGCCGGAAAGGTTACGATTACTACTTTCCGTTTGTTTATGAGGCTTTTTTGCTTGACGATGAAAATGCGCAAGACGATATTTTCCAGCGGAATATGGAGAGTCAGGAAGATTATGAGAAAGCTGTCGGGCAACTGCAAAATTTGAAAGAAGTCTATGAGGAGTTGATAGCTTATGAAGTGATTACTTCTAAAGAAGATATAGCTCGCTATGGAGTGATTGGCTGGGATGCCGGCAGAATTAATTTTGTTGCCCGTGCCTGCTGCGATATGAAATATATCTCAGAGATGGAAGCGTGGAATTATATCGAAAAGGCGTATGAACTGGCTCATTCTTCTTTCACATCCTGGCACGATATGGCGATGAGTTATGTTATTGGCAGGGCTATCTGGGGAGGGACCAATGCTCAAAACCTGGGTATGAAGGGAATGGCAGACGATCTGTTGTCCAAGCCTAAAAGCCCTTGGGTGCAAATTCAATGGTAAATTGATCAGGATAGTTTAATCACAAAAACACATAATTATGGAACAAAAGAACAACAAGTACTACAGTTACATCGGCGACTACTATGCCGCCAATCCGACTAAATTTGAAAAAAGGAAGAACAATGTGAAGCCTAAACTATACTTGGGGCTGGCTGTGATAGGAGTCGTTTTGGCAATCTTCCCCGGTTTTCTTCCATTGGCAGGCTGGTTGGTGCGTACAGCCGGAATCATCATGGCTTTGGTTTGTCTGGTAGCAGCCTATCTGAACAATTTTGATATATACAACTTTCAAAGTGGTGGAAAAGTCAAGAATATGGGAGTCAAGAAGTTTAAGCGCGACGAGACAAACCCCGCAAAGATAGTGGAAGCTTTCTTATCCAAGAACTTCGAATATCTGGCAGACCTTCCCGGAGGAAGAAGCGAACCGGTGCAACTTCATATTGAAGAAGATGCCACAGGACGTGAGATGTACTGCTTGCTGACCACTTATGATTCAGATTCGAATATTGTAGGTTTGGCGGATGTCATCACCTTATCGGGCAACGATTACGATGATAATATTGACCTTATCAAGCAAATGTTTAAAGACGAAGAAGAGAATTGATTCATCGGTGCCCGGACTAAATGGAAGATAAGAAAACTCTCTGAATAGAAGAATAAACAAGAGAAAATAATATAAAGGAAATCGGCCGGATTGGCGGGTGCTGATGCAAGCAACCTGTCAACAAAAAGCCGTATTTCCTTTAAAAACAATCTGTGTAAGGGTATTTTGCTTTATTTCTAACCTTTTTTGAATGATAATTGGTACCTGCGGTTTAGGTGAATCACCTATCTTTGCCGTATACTATTATAATTCTATATTGAGATAAAAGCCATGAGACACAGATTAATTGCTTTACTAGTACTTTTTACAATCGTTTTTTTCAGTAGCGCAGAGGCGCAGACTACTGCCCGCCAATTTGAAGCAGGCAAAAATACCTTCCTGCTGGACGGGAAACCGTTCGTAGTGAAAGCCGCCGAGTTGCACTATACCCGCATTCCGCAAGCCTATTGGGATCATCGTATCGAGATGTGCAAGGCGTTGGGGATGAATACCATTTGCATTTATATCTTCTGGAATATACACGAACAGGAAGAAGGCAGGTTCGACTTTACAGGTCAGAATGATATCGCTGCTTTCTGTCGTACCGCACAGAAACACGGAATGTATGTCATCGTCCGCCCCGGTCCGTATGTGTGTGCGGAATGGGAAATGGGCGGACTGCCCTGGTGGTTGCTGAAAAAGAAAGACGTGGCACTCCGCACGCTCGATCCTTATTATATGGAACGGGTAGGCATCTTCATGAAAGAAGTCGGCAAGCAACTGGCACCGCTACAGGTCAATAAAGGCGGAAATATTATCATGGTGCAGGTGGAGAACGAATACGGCTCTTACGGCACTGACAAGCCTTATGTTTCTGCCGTACGCGACTTGGTGCGCGAATCCGGTTTTACCGATGTACCTCTCTTCCAATGCGATTGGAGCAGTAACTTTACACGGAATGCACTCGACGACCTGATCTGGACCATCAACTTCGGAACAGGCGCCAATATAGACCAGCAATTCAAGAAACTGAAAGAACTTCGTCCGGAAACTCCGTTGATGTGCAGCGAGTTCTGGAGCGGATGGTTCGACCATTGGGGACGGAAACATGAAACACGTCCTGCCAAAGATATGGTACAGGGCATCAAAGAAATGCTCGACCGCAACATCTCCTTCAGCCTTTATATGACTCACGGAGGAACGACTTTCGGACATTGGGGTGGTGCCAACAATCCTGCCTACTCCGCTATGTGCAGTTCTTACGACTATGATGCCCCGATCAGCGAAGCCGGATGGACGACAGAGAAATACTTCCTTCTCCGCGACCTGCTGAAAACGTATCTTCCTGCCGGTGAAGCGCTGCCGGAAGTTCCTGCCGCACTGCCTGTCATTGAAGTACCCGAATTTCATTTCACCAAAGTAGCTCCGCTTTTCTCCAACCTGCCGGATGCCAAGCAGTCGGTAGATATCCAGCCGATGGAACAATTCGACCAAGGGTGGGGAACGATCCTGTATCGTACCACATTGCCCGAAGCAGTAAACTCAGGCACTACATTGAAAATCACCGAAGTGCACGACTGGGCACAAATCTACGCCGATGGCAAGCTGTTGGGCCGCCTCGACCGCCGCAAAGGAGAATTTACCACTACCTTGCCGGCCTTGAAGAAAGGTACGCAACTGGATATTCTGGTAGAGGCGATGGGACGTGTCAACTTTGATAAGTCCATTCACGACCGGAAGGGAATCACCGAAAAGGTAGAACTCCTTTCGGACAATCAGACGAAAGAACTGAAAAACTGGACAGTATATAACTTCCCCGTAGACTATTCTTTTATCAAGAACAAGAACTACAAGGACACGAAGATATTACCGAATAAGCCCGCTTACTATCAATCATCTTTCAAACTCGATAAAGTAGGCGACACCTTCCTCGACATGAGCACATGGGGCAAAGGTATGGTATGGGTGAACGGTCATGCGATGGGACGTTTCTGGGAAATCGGTCCCCAGCAGACACTCTTCATACCGGGCTGCTGGCTGAAAGAAGGCGAGAATGAAATCCTCGTCCTCGACCTGAAAGGCCCGGCGAAAGTATCGATCAAAGGTCTGAAGAAACCGATCCTCGACGTACTCCGCGAGAAAGCACCGGAAACACATCGCAAGGATGGCGAAAAGTTGAAACTGACGGGAGAAAAGGTTGCGCACGAAGGAGCCTTCACTCCGGGCAACGGTTGGCAGGAAGTACGTTTCGCCGCTCCGGTGAAAGGACGTTTCTTCTGTCTGGAAGCACTCTCTCCGCAAGCCAATAACAATATTGCCGCTATTGCAGAGTTCGATGTACTGGGTGCCGACGGCAAATCCGTATCCCGTGAACATTGGAAAATCCGTTATGCCGATAGCGAAGAGACACGCAGCGGAAACCGTACGGCAGATAAGATATTCGACTTGCAGGAATCCACTTTCTGGATGACCGTTGACAATGTCGCTTATCCCCATCAATTGGTAATCGACCTGAGCAAAGTGGAAACAGTGACCGGCTTCCGTTATCTGCCCCGTGCCGAAAAGAACTATCCGGGCATGATTCGTGAATACCGCGTCTATGTGAAACCGTCTGATTTCAAGTATTAATAAATAAGCATTCACTCTCAAATGAATATGAAAAAATATACTTTACTCCTGGCACTCCTTTTAGTAGGGGTGCTGACAGGATACAGCCAGCAATCTGCCTACCTGTTTGTCTATTTTACCGGAAACAGAATGAGTGAGGAAGCCATCCGGATGGCTGTCAGCCTCGATGGATACAACTACTACGCATTGAACGGAAACCAACCGGTCATCGATTCCCGTGAAATCAGTTCTACGGGCGGAGTGCGCGACCCGCACATCCTTCGTAGTGAAGACGGCAAGACATTCTACATGGTCGTAACCGACATGGTCTCCGGCAACGGATGGGATTCCAACCGTGCCATGGTACTGCTGAAATCGAAAGACCTCATCAACTGGACTTCCAATATCGTGAATATCCAGAAGAAATATCCGAATCAGGAAAACCTGAAACGGGTATGGGCGCCGCAAACCGTTTATGACAAGGAAGCAAAGAAATACATGGTCTACTGGTCGATGCAGCACGGCAATGGCCCGGACATTATTTATTACGCATACGCCAACAAAGATTTCACCGATATAGAAGGAGAACCGAAAACTTTATTCCTCCCGAAAAACGGAAAATCCTGTATTGATGGAGACATCATTTACAAAGACGGGCTTTACCACCTGTTCTATAAAACGGAAGGTGCCGGCAATGGCATCAAAAAAGCAACCACCGCCTCTCTGACCTCCGGACAATGGAAAGAATCGGAAGATTATAAGCAACAGACGAAAGAAGCTGTAGAAGGTGCCGGCATCTTCCCGCTGATAGGTACGGACAAGTACATCCTGATGTACGATGTATATATGAAAGGCAAGTATCAGTTTACGGAAAGCACCGATTTGGATAATTTCAAAGTCATAGACAATGCCATTAGCATGGACTTCCATCCGCGCCACGGCACCGTAATGCCGATTACTGCCAAGGAACTGAAACGTCTGTACAAAGCATACGGCAAACCGACTAATCTTGAAAAATAGCGACCATGAAAAAGTTAATCTGTATTTTACTGGCAAGCTTTTGCTTGGAAGGACTTGTAGCGCAAAGTGGCAATGCGGACCAACAGATGGCTGCCTATCTGCTTGCTTATTTCAAAGACGACACGCATAGCCTTTACTTTGCCGTCAGTGACGACGGATATACATTCACAGATGTGAACAATGGGCAGCCGATCATCGCCGGCGATACGATTGCCGAACAGAAAGGGATTCGCGATCCGTATATCTGTCGTGGCAAAGACGGTATGTTTTATATGGTAATGACCGATCTGCATATTTTCGCTAAACAAAAAGGGCTCCGTGACACGGAATGGGACCGGGACGGCATGAAGTATGGTTGGGGAAATAATCAGGGGCTGGTTTTGATGAAATCCAGTGATTTGATACATTGGTCGCATACGGTGCTGCGTGTTGATAAGTCTTTTCCGGGACTGGAAGAGATTGGCTGCGCATGGGCTCCCGAATTGATCTATGATGACAAAACTGACAGATGGATGATTTACTTCACCATGCGTTTTGGCAATGGGATCAACAAACTCTATTATGCTTTTATGAATAAGGAGTTCACCCAACTGGAAACCAAACCGGAGTTGCTTTTCACGTATCCGGATGAAACAAAATCATATATCGACGCGGATATAACGAAGGTCGGGGACAACTATCATATGTTCTATGTCGCGCAAGATGGCGGGTCGGGAATAAAACAGGCCGTTTCTAAGTCTTTGCACAAAGGATATGAATATCTCCCCGAATGGGTGGACCCTGAGCCCAAAGCCTGTGAAGCGCCGAACGTATGGAAACGTATTGGTGAGGATAAATGGGTGGTAATGTATGATATATATGGCATACATCCTCATAACTTTGGATTCAGTGAAACAACGGACTTCATACATTTCACCGATATCGGACGTTTCAACGAAGGAGTGATGAAGACGACCAATTTCTCGTCGCCCAAACACGGCGCGGTGATCCATTTGACAAAAGAAGAAGCCGCCAGACTGAGAAGTCATTGGGAAAGCGGGAAATAACTGAGTATCGGACCTTTTTAGTGAATACGTACTCTTTTTTGCAGAGATCTTATATTATAATTTATACCATGAAACATTTACTTCTACTATTTAGTGTATTATTACTATCGTTGCAGCCGGCCGCATTTGCCGCAACGCATGAAACGACTGCTACTCCCGATTCAGTATCCCTTTTTGCTTACGCCACCCGAGGTGACGACGGCCGTAGCGGACTCCGCTTTGCATGGAGCATGGATGGGAAACATTGGTTTGAAATCGGACAAGGCTACGGCTATCTTCGTTGCGATTACAGCCGTTGGGGATCGCAGAAGAAGATGCTCGACCCGAATCTGAAACAACTTCCTGGCGGAGAATGGCTCTGTATCTGGAAGTTGAACGACCACGACGGATACGGTCAGGCCAGATCAAAAGACCTGATCTACTGGGAAGCCCAGCAATATCCCCGTACTACTTCCGATTTTGAAGGAACAAGAGTCAAAGCAAAGATTGCCGGACACGAAGAAATGGGAACCGTCAGTCAAGTACCCTGGTCGGTAGTGGACGGACTGACCCAAACGTACGAACGGAACCAATACCGTAACTCCCTGTATGGCGAACGCCCTGTACAGGATAAAGAACGCTTTGCCGGACTGAAACCGATCAAAGCCACCGTCACAGCACAACCGGAAGAAACAAAAGAAATCAGCGACTTATTGATGGGTATCTTCTTTGAAGACATCAACTACTCCGCCGACGGCGGCCTGTATGCCGAACTAATCCAGAACCGGGACTTCGAATACGACCCGTCCGACCGTGAAGGGGACAAGAACTGGAACAGCACCCATTCGTGGAAGCTGGAAGGAGAAAACGCCACCTTTACCGTATCGACTTCGGACCCTATCCACCCGAACAACCCGCATTATGCCGTCTTGAAGACGAACCAGCCGGGAGCTGCCCTGACCAACACCGGTTTTGACGGAATCGCCCTTAAAGCAGGCGAGAAATATGATTTCTCCTTGTTTGCCCGTATTCCGGAAGGCAGCAAGTCCGGTAAACTACTCGTACGCCTCGTAGATGCCGACGGCACCGTACAGGGTGAAACGACAGTTACCGTCTCTTCCCGTTCGTGGAAAACGTATAAAGCAGTGCTGACAGCGAAAGCGTCCGCCGATACCCGTCTGGAACTTCGCCCGCAATCGGCAGGTGAAATCGAACTGGATATGATTTCTCTCTTCCCGCAGAATACATTCAAAGGCAGAAAGAACGGTTTGCGTGCCGACCTTGCCCAGACGCTTGCCGATATGCACCCGCGCTTTGTTCGTTTCCCCGGAGGCTGCGTGGCTCATGGAGACGGTTTGAAGAACATCTATCAATGGAAAAACACCATCGGACCGCTGGAAGCCCGTAAATCTGCCCGTAACCTTTGGGGATATCATCAGAGTATGGGACTGGGTTATTATGAATACTTCCAGTTTTGCGAAGATATAGGTGCGGAACCGCTTCCGGTACTGGCGGCAGGTGTTCCCTGTCAGAACTCCGCCTGTCATGGCGATTTGAGGGGCGGTCAGCAAGGCGGTATCCCGATGAGTGAAATGGGTGCTTACATTCAGGATATTCTCGACCTGATAGAATGGGCGAACGGTGATGCAAGGAAGACCAAATGGGGTAAGATACGTGCCGAATCCGGTCATCCGAAGCCTTTCAATCTGAAATATATCGGCATCGGTAATGAAGACTTGATCACCGATGTCTTCGAAGAACGCTTCACGATGATCTTTAATGCTATCAAAGAGAAGTATCCGGAGATGATCGTTGTCGGTACGGTAGGCCCTTTCAATGAGGGAACGGACTATGTGGAAGGCTGGAAACTGGCGGACAAACTCGGTGTTCCGATGGTAGACGAACATTATTATCAGTCTCCGGGATGGTTCCTGCACAATCAGGACTTCTATGATAAGTACGACCGCTCTAAAAAGACGAAAGTATATCTGGGCGAATACGCCACTCATATCCCCGGGCGCAAAGCGAATATGGAAACTGCTTTGACCGAAGCGCTTTATCTGGCTGCTTTGGAACGGAATGGAGATGTAGTGCACATGACTTCTTATGCTCCTCTGCTGGCAAAAGACAGACATACGCAGTGGAATCCGGACTTGATCTACTTCAACAATCGGGAAGTGAAACCGACAACGGGTTACTATGTGCAGAAACTCTACGGTCAGCACGCAGGCGACCATTACATCCCTTCACAGGTAAACCTTGATAATCAGGACAGTCGCGTGAAACTCCGTGTTGGTGCTTCCATCGTTCGTGACAGTAAGACGGGGGATGTGATTGTGAAACTGGTGAATCTGTTGCCCGTCAGCATAGAGACGGATGTCCGGTTGCCGGGAATGGATGGTATCCAGTCTTCCGCTACGCGGATTGTACTGGCAGGTGCCCCCGAGACGACTCCGCTTCCGGTGACGGATACGATAGAAGCAGGAACCAGCTTCAAGCAGGAACTGCCTGCTTATTCGTTCACAGTGATCCGCTTGAAGACACAACAGGTGAAATAAGAAACAATAAACTATAAACTGGTTTTCAATAGGGGTTAGTTTATTTTCTGTGGCTGGTCTGATTCTCCTTCAATAAGAATCGGGCCAGCCTTTCTTCTTCATAGTGGAAAAATTCTCTTTTATCTTTCATCTTTCACCAACTACTATCAAACTCTTTATTCATCGGGACTTTGGATGATGAAAGATGCTTTCCGAATCTTTCACCCTATCTTTCATCTTTCACCGAACGGGCAATCCGTTTGCTGTCTATAGTGTAATCAGCCGTAAGATAGTACTAAAGTTCTCTTTAGCCTCTTACATCCTTGCTTTTTCCCATAGGGAAAGTAGGAGAAAGACGCCGATATCTTTAGCTGCTCACGGCCGTGAACAGATCTGATCACATCCGTGAAGAGCATTGATCACGGTCGTGAATAGCTCTTGCCACGGCCGTGAACAACTAACAATATCGGTATCTTAATGGAAGAATAAAGGCACTATAAGTGAAAGATACCGGTAGCATATGCTATTTGTTGTATAGGGGCAGGAGCCGGATATAGGGGAACGTAATAAGTAATAAGTAACAAGTAATAAGTAATAGGCATTGAATCATAAGTAATAGGTAATATGTGATAGGATGGGGAAAGGTGACAATAAAATGTGTGATATATGGCTATTGTCACCCTATTATCACCCCTTATTATCACCAGATATTTACTAATAATCAGTTGGTTATCTTCCAAAGGTGATAAGTGACAATAAACCGAAGCATTTTTCTATAGTAGATTCGAAAGGCAGAACTTCTTCTTAATATATCATATAATAAAGAAAAAGTGCTATATTTGTATATTATATGATAAGTTGATTATGGTGAAGAGTACGATGGGAACTAAACTTCCCCGCAAATTAGAGCAAAAAATGCAGATTGTAGGTGAGCAAATTAAGTTGGCTCGCCTTAGAAGGAACTTAAGCGTAGCACAAGTGGCCGAACGTGCTACCTGTTCTCCGTTGACAGTATCTCGTATAGAAAAGGGTGTTGCGACAGTTGCTATCGGCATTTATTTGCGTGTGCTCTATGCCTTGCAACTCGATGACGATATTCTTTGGCTGGCTAAAGAAGACACTTTGGGGAAGACTTTGCAAGACCTGAATATGACTAAGCGTGAAAGAGCCTCTAAAAAAGAATGAGTATGAAGAAATTCTTTGTATATGCTGATTTTAATTGGCTTAAAGATGTTGAGTTGATTGGAGAACTGAGCTTTGAGTCGCTTCGAGGATCGGAAACTTATGGTTTTAAGTTTGCCGATGAATGGCTGAAAAGGTATGGAAACCTAGTGTTGAGTAATGATTTAAATAACTATCCGGGTCAGCAGTATACAGGAATAAACAAAGATATATTCGGTTGCTTCTCGGATGCTCTGCCCGACCGATGGGGGCGTACCTTATTAAACAGGCGTGAACAGGTACAAGCTGCAGAAGAAAAACGTCCGGTACATCGGTTAACGTCGTTCGACTATCTGAGGGGAATTGACGACTTCTCTCGAATGGGCGGCTTTCGGTTTAAAGAAACAGCTGAAGGTGACTTTATCAATGCGGGTAATCATTTGCGTATTCCTCCTTTGACAAGTATCCGCGAATTGCTTTTTGCCAGTCAGGAGATTGAAAAGAGTGAAGAACAGAATCTGTTGCCCGATAAGAAATGGCTGGCACAATTAGTGCAACCCGGTACTTCCTTGGGTGGTGCCCGTCCCAAAGCAAGCGTAATGGATGAAAAGAAGCATTTGTATGTCGCAAAATTCCCTTCTCGCAAAGATGATTGTGATGTTGGTTTGTGGGAACATTTCTGTCATCTTCTTGCTGCCCGGGCTGGAATAAATGCCGCCATTACCCAAACGATAGTCACTGACGACAAATTTCACACCCTTTTATCCCGTCGTTTTGACCGTAATGAAGAGGGAAAACGTATTCACTTTGCTTCGGCCATGACATTGTTGGGCTTGACTGACGGAGATAATGCGGGTACAGGACACGGTTATTTGGATATTGTAGACTTTATTATTCAGAGTTGCACAAGCGTAGAAGTTAATCTTCAGGAGCTTTATCGTCGGGTAGCATTTAATATTTGTATCGGTAACACTGATGACCACTTCCGCAATCATGGATTTTTGCTGACTCCTAAAGGCTGGACACTTTCTCCTGCCTATGATACGAATCCCACGCTGAACGAGCAACAAAGCTTGCTTATTTCAGCATCTTCGTGCGAGTCGGATTTGGATATTCTACTTGATGCCTGTGAAGATTATATGATTGGCAAAGAAACAGCAACGAGAATTATTAATGAAGTTTGTGAGGCTGTGAAAAAGTGGAGAGCATTGGCTGCCAAACTTGGTATTGTCAAGCGGGAACAGGATTTATTTGCCCAAAAATTCGATAAAGTCTATCATTTATAGGTGCAAAAAGACGAAATGCCCAAAGTTAAACTCACCATTATTAATGGTAGAATGAAGAGAGTGTGTCCAAAGCAAAGACACACTCTCTATGAAAGTCATAAGAGAGTTTTGGCGGACTCTCGTCTTTATTTCAGTTTATAGCTTGGCAATCACTTTCTTACCTCTATAGGAGATGGATTTGTCAAAGGTGGTTGAGTCTCCGTCGCCACAACCTTTTCCCGGTTCTACAACTATGAGGTTGAATTTGCGGTTCTTCAACATTCCTTTATAGCTGCCCTGCCGGTCGTCGACGGTCAGTGTACGGTCCTGGTCGTTCCATTTTAGGGTGATGGTGGAGTAAGCTCCCTTTTCGTAGTTGTAATTGTCGAACTCATCTTCGTAAAGGGTAAATTCCGCGTTCGCTCCCGGATAGATGCGGATGGTCAGATTGTCCCATTTCTTTTCCGTAGAGTATTGCACGGCAGGGCCCCAGGGGAGAATAGAGCCGGCACGAACGTAGATCGGCATAATGTCAATCGGAACTTCACGTTGCAGGGGCTGTCCGCCTTCCAGTGTTTGTCCGGTCCAGAAGTCAATCCAGCGGGCACCTTGGGGAAGGTAAACATCGGTCTTTCCGATTTTGCTCATGTCTTTCTGATGACCGTTTTGCTTCTTGTCTTGCCATGTGTACAGTGAATCCGTCACCGGGCGAACCAGGAAGTTGCGTCCGAACATATATTCGGTGTCCATATCGAGCACTTTCTTGTCTTTCGGGAAGTCCATCATGAGCGGGCGCATGATGCTGCCTGCTTTGCTGGTCACTTCCCAGGAAGTGCTGTAGATGTATGGCAACAGGCGGTAACGCAAGTGAGTGTATTTCTCCAATGCGTCGTATGACCAGTCGCCTTTCTTGCCGAACTGGTAGATTTCTACGGCTACCGGACTGGAATTGTGCGAACGCATGACAGGCTGGAATACTCCCCACTGATACCAGCGGACGTGCAGTTCATGATAAGCGATGTTGTTTACGTTATTGTTATATCTCCATGCGAAGAAGCCGCCTAGGTCTGTGTTCCAGTAGGGGATGCCGCATAATGAGTAGTTCAGTCCTGCGGCCAGTTGCTTGCGCATTACTTCCCAGGTCGAGACGACATCGCCGCTCCATGAATGGGAAGCATAGCGTTGCTGTCCGAGGAAGGAGGAACGGGTGAGCAGGAATACGCGCTTGTCGGAGGTGGTGGCGCGTTGGTGCTCGTATACGCCTTTGTTGGACATTAAGGGGAAGGCGTTGTGAACTCTGCGGAAAGAACCCAGATAAGTCTGCGTGTTGAAGTCCTGGTCTTTGATGTCCATATGGTCCGGTTCGGTGGAGTCGAGCCACCAGGCGTCCATGCCGAGGTCGAAGATGTTCTTTTTCATTGCTGCCCAGTAGATGTCCCGTGTTGTCGGATTATACGGGTCGTAAGGTTTGACTCCGGCTTTGGGTGGCCATGTTTCGAAGTGGAGCAGTGCTTTCAGACTGTCCATCTTCTGATACATTTCTGTCCACGGACCGAAAGAGGCCCATACGGAGATCATGATGTGGGCGTTCTGCTTGTGCACGTAGTCGATCATTTCTTTAGGGCTTTTGATGCGGGGAGTACCGTAGTCGGCGTTTTTGTCTTCCCCGTTCGGGAGGAATTTCATGTATTCCGGATCACCCATCTTGTTGATGTAGCGGGGATTCTGAAACTTCATGGAGTTCCAGTTCTCGTTGCAGCCCCAGTATTGCCAGTCTTGGATAATTCCGTCCAGAGGGACTTTCAGCTCCCGGTATTTGTCAACGACTTCGCACAGTTCATCCGGACTTTTGTAACGTTCGCGGCATTGCCAGAAACCCAGTGTCCAGAGAGGATACAGCGGGGCTTGTCCGGTCAGGTCGCGTACTCCGGCTATGACTCCGTCGGCGTTGCCGCCGTAGATGAAGTAGTAATCGGCACAGTCGCCTACTTCCGAGTCGAAGGAGGTTTCCTGCGGATTGTCGAGGAAGGTGGTAGGGGAGTAATTGTCCCAGTAGAGGGCATAGCCTTTGATGGAGTGGATGAAGGGGATGCAGATACTCATGTTCTGGTTGCGGAGAAAGAGTTTCTGATTGCGTTGGTTCACTTTGCCGGTCTGCTGTTGGCCCAGGCCGTAGATCACTTCGTCCTTATCCAGCAGGAAAGCCTGACGGACATTGTAGGAAGGGACGCCCGCATCATTGAAAGGGGTAAACTGTGTACCGTAGTCTTTGTCGGTCAGCAGCCGTTGCCCTAGCTTGTCGAAGAAGTGGATGCCGCCCGTTTCGGGGTTCACTTCCACTTGTATCATCTGACTGCTCAATGTCACATTTTTCCCGTTTTCACCGAAGGAAACCGGAGTTTGTTCCGGTGCTTTGATGACAACGAGGCTTTCTTTGTCGGAAGCCGTTTCGCCGGGCGTTTTATATACCCGGACGATGGAAGGTGAATAAAATTCTACACTGACGTTCATTCCTTGTGCTGCATACTTGATGCCTTGGGAAGTACGTTGTACGTTTTGTGCCGTACCGTTGGCGGCGATGGTCATGGCCCATGCCAACAGGATGCCTGTTTTTCTTAGATTCATTTTCATGGTTTCTTTAAGTGCTTTATGATACGGCAAAGGTAGGATGGAAGGATATTTCGCGGACAATAGCTACGTTGAAACAAACAACAATCAGGTTGATTTCTTCATTTCCTTTTCTTCCTTTGCTTTCTCATGTGGCTTCTCGTTCTCTGCTTGCTTTGTTCTCTGCTTGTCCCATTCTCTTCGCTTTCTCTGTATATTCCGAGGGACGGCATCCATACATCTCTTGAAAACATTTGCTTAAGTAACTGGAACTGCTGAAGCCGGTACGTTCCGCTATTTCGGTTACGCTCAGTTTGCCTTCGGCAAGTAGTTGCGCTGCCCGTTGGAGGCGGATGTTGCGGATAAAGAGGCTGGGGGACTGGTCGAGCAAGGTCACCAACTTGCGGTAGAGTCCGGTACGTTCCATGCAGAGGTCACGGCTTAGTTGCTCTACAGAGTAGCCGTTGACGTCGAGGTTCTTTTCTACCAGTTCTATCGCTTGTACCAGGAAGGCGGATTCTGCACTGTTCGGTTCGGGGATATTTTGTACAGTACGGTTTGGCTCTGCATAGTCCGGTTCTATGCTGTTTGGCTTTTCATTATCATCTGCCGTTTCGTTCCTGTCGCAGACGGGATAATCGCTTTTCTTCTCCGAACGGGCTTTCTGTTCGGCTTCATAGCTGTTGCATTGCTCTATCAGGTTGCGGATGCGGAGCAGCAGGATTTCTTCTTTATGTTGCTGTTTCATCTTTTTCTTGGTCTGATAGATATAGAGGCGGATGCTTGCTAAGACAATCAGTAACACGATGACCGTATACAGAACGTAGGCGGTAGTCGTTTTCCACCAGGGAGCGTGGATGGTGACGTGTATCTTTGTGATGTTTTCGTTCCATTGTAACAGGTTGTCGGATGCAGCGACTTTGAATGTATATTCTCCCGGCGGTAAATTGGTATAGGATGCCTGCAGGATGCCGTTGCCGACTGTTGCATTCCCTTGTCTGCTGGCGAAAGTGTTCATCCATTGTTTGTCGATGCCTTCCAGCTGGTAGCGGTAGTAGGTGCGTTCGCTGTTCACGTAGTTCAGTGCCGAACATTCGAAGGTCAGAAAGTTCTGGTTGTAGTCCAGTTCTAGCTCCTTTGTGTAAGGGGCGGCTTGCGGCAGGATGATGCGGCCTTCGTACTTTTCTCCCGTGTTTACTTTTTCACCGTAGAGATGTAAGTTGGTAAAAACTGGTTTGTAAGGTAGTCCCGGAGTGGCGGATTCATGGTCGGGACGGAAAATGGTAAAGCCGTCGATGCCTCCGAAATAGAGTGTACCGTCCGAAGACTCAAAGATAGCTCCCTGTATATACTCCTCTTCTAAAGCCCCGTCCAGTTGATTGAAGTTGGTAAAGCCGATTTCCTGATTCTCCGGATTGATATGGATGCGTGAGATACCATTGCTGGTAGTTACCCAGATATAGTTGTTTCTGTCTTCGATGATTGATTGTACGAAGTTATTGCTCAGCCCGTTTTCACGATAGAAAATGCGGTGGGCTTGGGTATTGGATGAGGCGGGTTGATCATCTGCTGTTTGTGTACCCGGTTTGTTGTCCGGTGTTTGCCCTTGATCGGTGAAGAGTTTCAGTCCGTCGGCTGTCCCTGCCCATGTCCAGCCCTGTGTGTCGGTGCATAGGGCGGTGTAGGATTGGTTTCTGAAATGCTTGTTTCCACCTCGTTGGTTTAATCGCCTTGCCAATTCTGCGGAGACTGATGAGGCCGGTACAGGCTGCAGAGTCCGTGAACCGTCCTGATCGATAGCCAACTGATAGATTTTAGAATGGCTTCTCAGATAGATGTTGCCGCTATCATCTTCTGCAAAGGCTTCGACAGCGACATCCTCTTCCGGTGATACGGGGAAAGAAGTACGGCTGACGCGAATCAGTTTGTGCATGGCGGGATGATGATAGAGTAATCCCCGATTGAACGTGCCGACCCATAACCCGCCCTGTGCATCCTGAAAGATGGTGCTGACTTCGGTCGAAACGAGTTGCCCCTTCTTTGTTTCCAGTACGGGGATGTATTGCTGTTCCCTACTTTGGAGATTGATGATCCAGAAACCGTGGAAACAACTGATGTATGCTTTATCGCTTTGCGGGGTGACGATCAAGGTGTTGAGCGTGTAGTTCTGTTCGAACAGCTTTTCCCATGTCCGGTTTTGGGGGTTAAAGTAGAAGAATCCTCCTTTGCGCCCGTTGCGTAACTGGTAGAATCCTTTTTTGCTTTTGACAACGAGAGAAGTACGGTTGAAGTTCTCCTGTTCGGAGGCGGGATAAGCGGCTCTGTCATACAACTGTTTCCCGGTTTTCGGATCGTAACAAACGACCTCGCCCGTATGATAGAATAGGTAAACCGCAAGTTCATCCGAATGTATGTCCTGTAGCTTTCGGCGGTCGTTCTCCGGCAGGGCGAGGCGGATGCCCGTTTCCAGTTCCCGCAACTCTTGGGAAGTAAGCAGCCAGATACGTCCCGAATTGTCGACGAAAAGGTCTTCTATCGGTTCGTGTATGTTTCTTTTCCGGAAACAGGAGTCGAGGTCGGGTACGTATTCTTCCTGATGGAGATTAATGCACATCAGTTTATGATGATCTTTAATCCATAAGAGAGAATCTCCGCATTGATAGATGCGGTAATATCCGTCATACTGTTTCAGCGGGTAAACGTTTTCTGCCGTGCGGTGAAGGTAGCTGAAATGTACGCCGTCATACAGGTTGACATTTCCGTTGGTGGTGAATACCATTCTTCCGTCGGGGAGCTGGAGTATGTAGCGTATCTGGTTGTCGCTCAAACCTTGCGCGGTGTTGATCGATGTAAACAGGAAATCGTTGGCACTCACGGTCAGCGCCATCCTGATGCACAGGATGAGGAATAATAGTATTCGGGTGTTTTTCCGGTTATTTGCCGCCATTGGGATACGGATTATGATGATCGATGATGCAAAGATAAAAAAAGTCGGGGTTATACTTAGCCAAACGGTTCTTTTTGTAGAGAGTTTCGGGAGAGGATGTCTGCATATCAATCAAAGAAGGGGGAGAAATCATGCAAACGGTCAAAGTGTGTGTGCCGGTATAATTATATTCCTTATTTTTGCTTTCGGTACAATGAGGACATTTAATCATAAAAGAAGAATAATATTATGAAGAAACTTGTGAGCACTTTGGTGGCGATTCTTGGCATGAGCACTCTTGCCGCACAGGATGTGGTGGTAAAGGGACCGGACGGAAAGCTACAGTTGGCGGTATTTGCGCAGAACGAGGCGAAACCTTGCTATACTGTGAGTTACGATGGAAAGACGATGTTGGAAAAGTCTCCTTTAGGCATGAATACCAATATCGGTGATTTTACGAAGAATCTCAAACTGACCGGACATTCCGTGGACAAGATCGATACTGTTTATCAACAGACACGTATCAAAGTTTCCAACGTACATTACCGTGCCAATGAACTGACTTGTCATTTCGAGAATGAGCACGGACAAAAGCTGGGAGTCGTTTTTCGGGTGAGTGATAATGATGTGGCTTTCCGCTATACTTTGCCGCATCAGGGAGGAAAAGCGAGTGTGACGGTGAAGGAAGAACAAACAGGTTTCCGCTTTCCAGAGCAGACTACTACTTTCTTGTGTCCGCAGAGCGATGCGATGATTGGCTGGAAACGGACGAAACCCAGTTATGAAGAAGAATATAAAGCGGACGCACCGATGAGCGACCGTTCGCAGTACGGACATGGGTATACGTTCCCTTGTTTGTTTCGTATAGGAAATGACGGTTGGGTGCTGGTCAGCGAGACGGGTGTGGACAGTCGTTATTGCGGCTCACGTTTGAGTGATGTGAGTGAAGGGAATTTATATACGGTCGCCTTTCCGATGGCGGAAGAAAATAATGGAAACGGAACGGTCGCTCCTGCTTTTGCGCTGCCCGGCGCTACTCCGTGGCGTACGATCACGGTGGGAGATCATCTGAAGCCGATTGTAGAAACAACTGTTCCGTGGGATGTGGTAAGCCCGCTTTATGAAACGAAACATGATTATCGTTTTGGGCGTGGCACGTGGAGCTGGATTCTCTGGCAGGACGGCAGTATCAACTATGATGATCAGGTGCGTTATGTTGATTTAGCTTCGGCTATGGGGTATGAGTATGTGTTGATAGATAACTGGTGGGATACCAGAATCGGGCATCAGCGTATGAAGTCGCTGGTTGAGTATGCACGCGGTAAAGGTGTTGAGTTGTTCTTGTGGTACAGTTCTTCCGGCTATTGGAATGACATCGAACAGGGACCGGTGAACCGGATGGACAATGCAATCATCCGTAAACGTGAAATGAAATGGCTGCAAAGTCTCGGTGTGAAGGGAATCAAGGTCGACTTCTTCGGTGGTGACAAGCAGGAGACGATGCGGCTGTATGAGGATATTCTGAGTGATGCGGACGATCACGGGTTGATGGTGATTTTCCACGGTTGTACGCTGCCTCGCGGATGGGAGCGGATGTATCCGAATTATGTAGGCAGCGAAGCAGTGCTGGCTTCGGAGAATATGGTGTTCAATCAGCATTTCTGTGATGAGGAAGCGTTCAATACTTGCCTGCATCCGTTTATCCGCAATACGGTGGGGTCGATGGAGTTTGGCGGTTGCTTCCTGAATAAGCGTCTGAACCGTAATAACGACGGAGGCACGACACGCCGGACTACGGATGTGTTCCAGTTGGCGACTACCGTTCTGTTTCAGAATCCGGTTCAGAACTTCGCACTGGCTCCTAACAATCTGAAAGATGTTCCGGCTGTTTGCATGGACTTTATGAAGCAGGTACCCACAACGTGGGATGAGACACGGTTTGTCGATGGTTATCCGGGGAAGTATGTGGTGTTGGCACGTCGGCAGGGAGATACCTGGTATCTGGCGGCTGTAAATGCCGGCAAAGAACCGCTGAAACTGAAACTGGACTTGGAAATGTTTGCCGGAAAGACGGTGGCTCTTTATAAAGATGACAAGAAGGGAGAACCGGAGCTTACATCGCTGAAAGTGAAGGAGAATGGTAAGGTGCAGCTGGAAATTCGTTCGCAAGGAGGTGTCGTGCTGACAGGACGTTGATATTTTTTTCATTCTGCGAAAAAGAAACGGACGAATCATGCTGTGTTTCAATAAAAATACACTATCTTGCGATATTGTTTAACCTTAAAATATGATAGCCATGAACACAAAATTATTCGGTCTGTTTATCGCATTGTTGGTATGTCTGCCTTCGTTTGCCCAGCAAAAGCCTGTGGAGAAGGTGGGAAGTGATGGAATTTATCTGGCGCCCGATCAAATGCCGGAGTTTCCGGGAGGTATACAGGCTATGATGAAGTTCCTGTCTACAAACATTAAGTACCCTGTGGATGCGCAGAAGAGAGGTGTTTCCGGTCGTGTGATTGTACAGTTCGTCATTATGGAAGACGGAACGGTGGATCAGGCTAAAGTTGTAAGAGGAGTCGATCCCTTGCTGGACGAAGAAGCCTTGCGCGTAGTGAACTTAATGCCTAAATGGAAACCGGGAATGGATAGAGGCGAGGCAGTGAAAGTACGTTTTACTGCTCCGATAATGTTTAATCTGTCTAAACCGGATGCACAGAGACCTACTTTTCCCGAACTTGTGGTACCTATCGGACAGGAAGTAGAAAACAGGTCTTTGCAAGGAGTATGGCAGAGTTGTGTCGTCCAACCGGGCGAACATGGATATAAAATTCTGTTATTGCCTGTTTTAAAGATTGTATCGCCTGATCAGACATTCATGAATATAATGACAGCCGGTATGAACGGCAGGTCAAATGCCATCATCTATTGCCAGGGCGAGTACAGTTTGCCGTCGGATGCCATTTACGTGGAAATGGTGGATAAATCGGTTGATCCGGTTTTCATACAAGGAGTAAAGAATGAAATCAGTGTGGAACGACTGCATGATAATCTGATCAAGTTGTCTTTTACGGTTCCGGGACAGGGAAGAAAAGTGACGGAATATTGGTTCCGGGTTCCTTCGCCGGATGTGAAGATAATGGCTGATTGATATAATAATATTATTTTAGGCACGGATTTCACGGATTACACGGTCTTAATGAATAAAAGCCGTGTTCATCCGTGAAATCCGTGCCTAAAAAGTTCTCCGTACTTTCTTATCTTCGACTCAGCTTATCATTAATTTTTAAAGAATCCGTTATCTTCCCATTTTCCCGCTTCCTGTGGCTGTGCCGACGTGGCGCTTACATCGATAGGCAGCCATACTTCCATGTCGCCCTCGCCCCGATGTGCCCAGGCATAATAGGGTATCAATGTGAGTTCTACGTCTTTAGTTACCAGTTTTCCTGCTTTGTCATAACTTAATGCCTGCGCATCGGTCGTTATCTGACGGATGCCGTAAAGTAACTCCGGTTTGTCTGTTACCTTGAATTGCGGATGCTGGTTGAGAAGTATGCTGTGGACGTTGAATCTGTTGTCCGGCCATTCTGCGCAATAAACGATGGGGCCGCGTTCAACGGCAACACGTCCGTGATCGGCTTCTATTTTGGGATTTGCCTTTACTATTCGGGGGATCATGTCGAAATGTACTTCTACCACATCTCCCTTTTTCCATTTGCGGGCGATGCTGAGGTAGCCATCGTTGACATCATTTTCTACTGTCTGTCCGTTTACGGATACTTGGTAGGCAGGTTTCTGATTGTCGGCGTAAGAATACAGATCACCGGGAAGTACATTGCCGCGTACCCAGCCGGGGATACGGAGCTTCATGGTGAAGTCCTGATTGCCTTGCGCTATTTTCAGACGGATGTCTCCATTCCAGGGATAGTCGGTTTCCTGTTCCAGCAGAATCTTTTTCTTGTCTACCTTTAGCTCGGCTTTGTTGGAAAGATAAAGGTTTACGTATACCTGATCGTTCTTCACGGCATACACATATCCCGGTAATGACGGAATGAAACGGCTGACGTTTGAAGGGCAGCAGGCGCAGCCGAACCAAGGTTTGCGGCTGTATTTTCCGTTAGAAGACAGCGGGTTGGGGTAGAAGAAAGAACCTCCGTCCAGTGATACGCCCGATATCAGACCGTTGTACAGTGTGCGTTCCAGGACATCGAAATATTTGGCGTCTCCGTGCAGCAGGAAAAGACGGTAGTTCATATATACATTGCCGATAGCGGCGCAGGTTTCACAATAAGCGGACAGGTTGGGCAGCTCGTAGTTGTTGCCGAATGCTTCGCCTGCGTGACGTGCACCGATGCCTCCGGTTATATAAATCTTTTTAGAAACGATGTTGTCCCAAATCTTGTCTATCGCTTTTATGTAGCTGCTGTCTCCGGTGATGGCTGCCACATCTGCCATGCCGGAATACATATAAACGGCACGTACGGCGTGTCCTACGGCTTCATCCTGTTCTACCACAGGTTTGTGTGCCTGGCTATAGGCGTCTTTTCGGCTGGTATGTCCGCGGGTATCCAGGAAGAACTTTGCCTGATCAAGATACTTTTTGTCTCCCGTCGCCATGTATAGTTTGACTAAAGCCATTTCGGCTATCTGATGTCCCGGTACGTATTTCTTCTGTTGGGGACCGTTGCCGATTTCGCGGCAGACACAGTCGGCGTATTTAATGGCGATATCGAGGAAGTTACGTTTGCCGGTAGCCTGATAATGCGCTACGGCTCCTTCTATCATGTGCCCCAGATTGTAGAACTCATGACTCAGGTTCTCTACCGCTACCCAACGCTCTTTTCCTGCCCAGTTGTGCGGGTGTTTCGGGTTCATGGTGCGGGCTGTATAGAGATATCCGTCCGGTTCCTGCGCTCCGGCAACAATGACGAGTACGCTGTCGATGTACTTTTGCAGTTTCTTGTCCGGATAGGTTTGTAGAGAGTAGCTGGCTCCTTCTATTGTTTTGTATACGTCGGTATCGTCGAAAGAGTAGCCTTCTACTTTGTACGTATCGCTGGGATGTGCTGCCTTTACAAAGTTTTCGTAGCGTCCCGTCTCTTCGCATTTGCTGAATGCCAGGGGGATGGTTACTTCACGGCTTGCCTGGAGGCGCTGTCCCCAAAAGTTGTCCGTTACCTTGACGGAAGTAAAGGAGACAGGGTCTATAGGATACCCGTGATTTATTTGTGCACTGCCTGTTATGCAGATGCAGGTCAGGAATGTTGCAGTCAGAATGTTTTTCATCTTGGTATTATTTTAATATGAATCTCTGTTGCGGTGTTATGGTGTCGGGATTACCTGTTTGATTGTTCCGTCCGGATTGAATTCCATCCGGTCGATACATACTTCGCGGTGCCAGCCCGGTCCGTCATTCAAATGGTTCTTGTTGATACGGTGGTATACGATGTACCATTTGTCTTTTCCCGGTACTTGCAGGATGGAGTTGTGGGCCGGTCCGTAGATTTCTTCTTTTGGATTTTGAATGAGTACTATCGGGTCCTTGGCTACTTCAATCGGGCTGAGCGGTGACTGGGCGGTACCGTAAACTACGTGGTAGTTGGGGGAGCCGGTGTCGTCTACAGACCAAAAGAAGTAGTAAACTCCTTTTCTGTAAATAACGTAAGGAGCTTCACGGTATGCGTAAGTCTGCAAGGTTCCTCCTTTGGGGGTTAACACTACCGTTGTCTCTTCTTTGATAGACAGCATATCGTCGTTGAGCTCGGCCCCCGCCATATAGCCGTTACCCCAATAGAGGTAGCTTTTGCCGGATACAGGGTCGGTGAATACATCCACATCAATCTGTTGTCCCCGTCCTGTGGGAGAAGAGGTGACGATAGGTTTGCCCAAATCTGTAAAAGGTCCGGTGGGGGAGTCGGCTACGGCAACCCCTATCTGCTTGCCTTTGTTGGTCGTCGGGTTGGCACTGTAATAAAAGAAGTATTTATACTTCCCGTCTATCTTCTTTTCTTCGATGCAGGGAGCCCACGCGTTTCCGTTTGCCCAAGACACATCTTTGCCCATCTCCAGAATCACTGTCTCTTCTTTCCATGTCTTTAAATTCTTCGATGAAAAGACCTTAAAATAACTTCCGCCCCATCCCGGAAATCCGTCACTGGTGGGGTAAATATAATAACGTTTTGTCTGATGAGAATACAGTACTTCGGGGTCGGCATGGAATCCCGGCAGAATAGGATTGCCGGATTTCTTATTCTGCGCCGTGCCTTGCATCGCTCCGACAAGGAGCAAACTAAATAGAATAATTCTGATGAATAAATGTTTCATGATAGGTAGATATAATTATTAGTTCGTATGTTACAAAGATAGGTCTTATCTGCATAAAAGAAGGGTTACATATCTGTCAAAGGAGGGTAATTATCATTCATAATAGGGGATGTGATCTAAATTTGGACTTTAATGAACGGTATTCGGATATTCTTTTGTATCTAAAGCATTATTTTTGCGCTGAATCTAAAAAATAGTTGGTTACCATGAGAGCGAAGCTGATTTTACCTTTTCTGATTTTATATTTGTTCTGTCATTTGCTGTCGGTGCAAGGACACGAAGTTGACATTGTAAATGCCGGCAGTGATAAAAATGTAGCATCTTCTCAAGTGTATGAAGTAACTTCCGAAGGAGCCTGGTGTTGGTTTGCTGATCCGCGCGCGTTGCATTATGAGAATAAAAAAGGTACAATAAACAAGACATATATCGGCTATATTGATATACACGGCAATATTAAAGCGATGCAGTATGACTTTAAAAAGAAAAGACAGGACGAGGTACTGATCCGTTCTTATTTTCAGCCGGATGATCACAATAATCCGACGTTTCTGGTATTGCCGGACGAACGGATTATGATTTTTTATTCCCGGCATACGGATGAGGCTTGTTTCTACTATCGTATTTCCCGCCTTCCCGGAGATATTACGACGTTGGGAGAGGAAAAGGTGATTAAAACAAAGGACAATACCACCTATCCGTCTCCGTTTATCTTATCGGATGATCCGGAACATATCTATCTCTGTTGGCGGGGGATTGGCTGGCACCCTACTATCGCCAAGCTGTCGTTGCCCGATCAGAATGATCAGGTGGCGGTGGAATGGGGACCGTATCAGATAGTACAGTCTACCGGTGCCCGTCCTTATGCCAAGTATATGTCGAATGGGAAAGATAAGATTTATTTTGCTTATACAACCGGTCATCCGGATAATGAGAATCCTAATTTCCTCTACTTTAATTATATAGACATTCACTCTTTGCAGTTGAAGGATGTTAAGGGGAATGCTCTTTCGACTATTGCTGACGGTACTTTTAAAGTGAATAAGACGGATGATTATGCGCGTCAGTATCCATCTACTCTGATAGATAATCCATCCGCACGCGATTGGGTGTGGCAGGTTGCTTCGGATGAGAATGATAATCCGGTCATTGCAATGGTACGAATCAATAGTGATAAGAATTCCCACGATTACTATTATGCGAAGTGGAACGGCCACGAATGGAAAAAGACATTCCTTGCCAACGCCGGCGGTCATTTTCACCAGACACCAAACTCGGAGAAATGTTACAGTGCCGGTATGGCTATAGATCCATCGAATACGAATCATGTTTATTGCTCGTTGCCTGTGGAAGGGAAGCAAGGGAAGGTTTACGAGATCGTGCAATTTATCTTGAACGAGGCCGGGGAGGTGGTCTCTACAGAAGCGGTTACGCAAGACTCAAAACAGAATAATGTTCGTCCTTATATAATACCAAATTCAAAAAATACACCTTTGCGACTCACATGGATGTATGGCAATTATTACGATTGGATTGTTAGTTCACGGTATCCGCAAGGTTATTGCACAGGGATTGCCTGTGACTTTAAAGGTTTCCCGGGTGCGAAGAAGAAAAAGAATGTTGTAACAACGGAGAAGGATTTCAAGTTCAATCCGAAGAAGGCTTTTACATTGGAGCAAACGGTCACTCTGGATGCGGACGATTATCAAGGTTGCCTTTTACAATTGGGCGATCTTCAATATTATCTGAACGGACAAACCATGAAACCGGAAGTTAGATATAACGGAAAGGTATATACCAGCACAAATATACTTGGAACATCTGATTGTTGGAAAACAACTTCACGCAATACAGGCGGCAAGTGGTACACTCCACAAAAGTACGGGAGCTTCAAGTTAAAGCTGGAGTATAAGAAGGGAATATTATGTGTGTATATCAACGGATTGCTGGATCAAAAAATAGAAATACAATGAGAAGAAGAGTTTTAAGAGATTGTGTGATAGGAGTTCTTTTATTGTTTGTTCTCCCGTTGGCAGGACTGTCAGTCGCTATTGCTCAGGAGAGTGTGTTTACTGTACAGCAGCCTGATTTTCATAAAAGCCCTTATACGGGAATGACACGTCAGCACTGGATACAGGCGGGAGAGTATCTGCTGAAAGGAGCATTCGGCTATATCCATACGTTGGACGATCAGATGTATTTTCCCAAACAATTGGAGAAAACGTATCCGAGAGATTCGGGACAAATACGAGTTGCCAAGCTGGAGGGACTGGCACGAACATTATTTATTGCAGCACCCCTGTTGAAAGATAATCCGGAACTGGTAATGAATGGAATAAAAGTAGCGGATTACTATCGGCACCAATTAGTCGGTATCTCTGATCCGAAAAGCCAGAGTTTTATTCCTCATCGTAAAGGAGGACCTAGTCAGACGTTACTGGAGTTAGGCTCTTTGGCTATTTCAATGAAAGCGGCTCAGGCCGTTTTGTGGGACCCGCTGACAAAAGCACAAAAGGATTCGCTTGCTGCAACCATGCTGAGCTACGGAGAAGGACCGACTATCGGTTCTAACTGGATGTTCTTTAATGTCTTTATTTTAAGTTTTCTGAAAGATCAGGGCTATGTAGTGAATGAGAGTTATCTGGAGTCGAATTTAAAGAAACTGCTGGCACGTTATCGGGGTGAAGGCTGGTACAATGATGCTCCGGCTTATGACTATTACAGTGTGTGGGCTTATCAGACATACGGCCCCATTTGGGCAGAAATGTTTGGAAAGAAGCAATTTCCTCAGTTAGCACAGCAGTTCCTGGCAAACCAGCATGATATGGTAGCTAACTATCCTTATATGTTTAGCCGGGACGGTAAGATGAATATGTGGGGACGAAGTATCTGCTATCGTTTTGCAGCGACTGCACCGTTGTCTCTGTGGGAATATGATAAAAGTGGCGATGTAAATTATGGCTGGATACGGAGGATTGCTTCTTCTACCTTGCTGCAATTTCTGGAAAATCCGAAATTCCTGGAAGAAGGAGTTCCAACGATGGGATTTTATGGTCCGTTTGCTCCCGCTGTGCAGATTTATAGTTGTCGGGGTAGTGTATACTGGTGCGGAAAAGCTTTTTTGAGTTTGTTGTTGCCGGAAAACTCAGACTTCTGGTCTGCTGCCGAAAATAATGGCCCTTGGGATAAAGAACTGAAAAAAGGGAATGTATATAATAAGTTTCAACCGGGAACCAACCTGTTGATTACGAATTATCCGAATAGCGGAGGCGCTGAGATGCGCTCATGGTGCCATGAAACTGTTGCAAAGGACTGGCAGAAGTTTCGTAGCACGGAGAATTATAACAAATTGGCTTACAACACGGAATTTCCGTGGATGGCGGATGGTAAGAACGGAGAAATATCCATGAATTACGGAACGAAGAATAAGAAAGGTGAGTGGGAAGTATTACGGCTTTATACGTTCCAAAGTTTTAAAGACGGTATCTATCGCCGTGATGCCGTACTTGAAACAGACAGTACAGTAAGATATCAACTGGCCGATATTCCGCTGCCGAATGGAATATTGAGAGTGGATAAAGTTTCGGTCTCCGAACCGACGGAAATCTGTTTGGGACATTATGCCCTGTCTCGTTTGAATGGTGCATTTAAAGAAATATCCCGGAAGACCGGCAAGCAGGATATTCCGGTTATTGATAACGGAGAGTATGAACTGGCTATGATACCATTGGCTGGATGGGATAAACTATATACATCGTATCCGAAAGGGCTGCACCCTGTCAGCGATGAGTGTGCTTTGATTATGGCTTCTGATAAATTGGCTGGCAGCAAGATATATGTGACGCTTCAACTTTGGAAGAAGAATGAAGGTAAGAATGGCTTTACAAAGAAAGAGTTGAATCCGGTTCGGTCGGTAGATATTTCGGAAGATAAGAAACAAGTGACAGTGCGTTTGGATACGAAAGAGATAAAAACTATTCTATTTGAGTAATTTAGAAATATGAGAAGTGTACAGTGGGAATATTTTCCCACTGTGTTTTTTTATGTATAATGGTGAGCCTTAAGGCCTATATGGTGAATTTCCCTTCAAAAAGTTCTACTTATCAGTATATCTGTATAGCTGGAACTGTCTAATCGTTGTTTATTAAATTTTTTATTCATAATTTTGGTCGTATATATAGCTATGAAATATTATATTTGCATTTAACGAACAAAATATGACCATATGAAAAACACGCGAATCGTTATCCTTTATTATAAGCTGAGTTTTTTGGTTCTGTTTTTGCTTTTGAAGTCTGCTTTGTTATTGGCGACAGAGGATGTCATCTACAACCTGAAATTTAAGCAACTTTCTGCACCATATTCCTTGCCGACAAATGAAGTACAAAAAGTGTATCAAGATAAAGATGGATTTATCTGGTTCGCTACTCGTAATGGACTTTGCCAGTATAATGGCTATGAGACCACTCTTTATAAATCCAATCTTTACTCTCCGGACTTATTGACTACCAATAGCATCACTTGTTTGGTTGATGATAATAATAATCATCTTTGGATTGGTACATCGGAAGGACTGAACGTGATGGATAAAAGAACCGGAGAAATAAAAAAGTATAAGGCACCATATCTTTCTAACAATGTGGTGTCTGCTCTGTGTGTGACTCGCGATAATACTGTTTGGGTGGGGACGGATAACGGTTTATGTCGTTATGTTGCAGAGAAAGATACTTTTGTAGTTTGTGGAGATGACTTTGGAGATAGTAGACTGCGGTATGTTACCATAAAATCTTTATTGGAAGATTCGGATGGCGATCTTTGGATTGGAACCTGGGCACAAGGCTTATTTCGGTATTCTCCATCCACAGATAAAGTGGAAATATATCCGAAAATTAATGACCAATATTCTTCTCATGTAATTTATGAAGATAGTAATAAAGACATTTGGGTAGGGAGTTGGGGATATGGTCTTTTTAAATTGCAGAATCCTAAAGATATGCAACGTGTGTCTTATAAGCGTTTTCTGCATGAGAACGGTGATGATTCCAGTTTGTCTGATAATATAGTATATGATATAGCAGAAGATATTAATACTCATACCCTGTGGGTTGGTACACGTAGTGGGCTGAGTATCTTAAAACTTGATGAACCGGACGCATTTATTAATTATAAATCGGGAAAAACAGATTATCGTATTCCTTCTGACGAGGTTAACTCGATTATGCGTGATGCTCAGAGGAATATGTGGATAGGGGCTATTGGGGGTGGAGTTCTGATGGCTGATACACGTCAATCTACATTTGCTTTACATACACTTAACTTCGGAGATGAGGATATTCCGGTAACTTCCGTCCGTACCTTATTTGCCGATTCAGATCAAAACTTATGGATTGGAGTAGGAACTTACGGATTGGCCTGCAGAGAGTATGAGACAGGAAAGCTAAAGATGTATTCGCACATATCGGAATTTTCGGGTTTAAAAGATTTGCCATCCCTTTTCGCAGTTACTCAGCGTAAGAAGAGTGGTGAAATATGGTTTGGTATGTATAATGGAGGAATTTACGTATATCGGAAAGGTGAAAAGGTAAAACACTTGACTACAAAGAATAGCGGCTTCCTTACTTCTGATTGTGTATCGGCTTTATATGAAGATTATGAGGGGAATTGCTGGGTTGGCACGCGTGGAGGAATAGGGGTCAGATTGGCTGACGGTACAGACTATCGCTTTGAAACTATGAACTTTAATGATAGTTTGTCAGCAGGCTGGATATATGTAAGAGATATCATAAAGGATATGGATAATAGTGTCTGGCTGGCAACCTCTAATTTTGGTGTGATTCATATAACGGGAGATATCCGTCAACCTTCCACCCTGAAATATGAGAATTATAGTTTTCATAATCGTAAGCTAATTACAAATACAGTCCTGTGTATGCATCTTGATCGTTTTGGGCGATTGTGGGCGGGAACTGAGGGAGGAGGATTATACCTTTATAATCGTAACAAAGGAGAATTTGAGGAGAAGACGCGTGCATATAGTATTCCGGGAGACGTTATCGTTAGCATAGAAGAAGATAAAAGTGGTAATTTATGGCTGGGAACGATTTCCGGACTAGTGAAACTTTATGTAGCTGCTGTTGGAAATGATTTCTCGACCCATATCTATACTTCTGCCGATGGGTTGCAGGATAACTTTATAGTCAATTCATCGTGTAGTCGAAATGGAGAACTGTTTTTTGGAGGACATAAGGGCTACAATAGTTTTTTTCCTGATAAAATGGAAATACCTTCTCAGGAAACCAATTTCCTGATAACAGATATTAAAATATTCAATCATTCTTTTAGTAACTTGCCGGTTGAACTGCAGCAGAAGATTTCGCCGGTAATGCCCACCTATACCAGTAAGATTGAACTTCCTCATAAATACAATAATTTTAGTATTGAATTTGCCGCCCTTACCTATAAGAATCCCGAACTAAACAGATATGCTTACCGGCTACAGAACTTTGACAGGGATTGGCAGTATACGGATGCAGACCGCCGCTTTGCTTATTATAACAATCTGCCGAGTGGGACATATACTTTTCAGTTGAAAGCAACCAATGAGAACGGAGAATGGAGTGGCTATGTACGTGAATTGACAGTGGTAGTCCTTCCTCCGTTCTGGGCTACCTGGTGGGCATATCTGCTCTATGTGATAATAGTATCAGTTATAGGAGTTTCGATTTACCGTACAGCAAAGAATCGTATATTGCTTCGGAATGCCTTGCGTCTGCGTGAAATAGAAAAAGCAAAAGCAGAAGAACTGAATCATGCGAAATTGCAGTTCTTTACTAATATCACACATGAAC
This sequence comes from Bacteroides thetaiotaomicron, assembly GCA_019412825.1. GTDB lineage: Bacteria > Bacteroidota > Bacteroidia > Bacteroidales > Bacteroidaceae > Bacteroides > Bacteroides thetaiotaomicron_A. The sequence continues at coordinate 253,922 of DXOL01000017.1, forward strand.
TATTAACTCCGTTGACTATTATTTCGGCTACGGTGGATGAATTGAAGACACAGGCACCCAGCCATAATGACTTGTATACTGTAATGAATAGCAATATACAGCGATTAATACGTTTGCTGCAACAGATTCTTGAATTTCGAAAAGCGGAAACAGGTAATCTGAAGTTACGGGTTTCGCCGGGAGATATTGCTGCCTTTGTGAAGAATGCGGCTGAGAGTTTCCAGCCTTTAGTAAAGAAGCGTAAGATACACTTTTCATTTCTTTGTGATTCTGAATCAATGATAGGTTACTTTGATACAGATAAACTGGATAAAATATTATATAATCTGCTATCTAATGCAGCTAAATATAATAAGGACGGAGGATTTATTCAGGTTACTTTGTCTTATGATGAAAATAAAGATTTTGTACTCTTGAAAGTGAAGGATAATGGGAAAGGCATTTCAAAAGAGAAACAGAAAATGCTATTCAAACGCTTTTACGAAGGAGATTATCGAAAGTTCAATACTATCGGCACCGGCATCGGACTTTCCTTGACAAAAGATTTGGTGGAGTTACACGGGGGAGCCATTTCAGTAGAGAGTGAAGTCGATCAGGGAACGGAGTTCGTCGTGAGGATTCCTATTGACCGTTCTTATTATGAAGAAGAGCAAATAGACAATGAAACAATCCAGCCGATACAGAAGACGGTGGCTTATGAAGTCTCACAGGTGGAAGCAGCCAATGAAGTAGAAGAAGTGGTGGAGAAGGCTAATTCTATCTTACTGGTCGAAGATAATGAGGAGTTGCTGCAATTGATGACTAAACTTCTGAACCGTGATTACAATATTTTTACTGCAGAAAATGGAAAAGAGGGAATTACGGTATTGGAGAATGAGGATATTGATCTGATAGTATCGGATGTGATGATGCCCGAAATGAATGGCATCGAATTCTGTAAGTACGTAAAAGGTCATTTGGAAATCAGTCATATTCCGGTGATTCTATTGACTGCCAAAAATAAGGAAGAAGACCGTGCAGAAGCGTACGAAGCGGGTGCGGAGGCTTTTATTAGCAAACCTTTTAACCTGACCGTGTTGCATGCCCGTATCCGTAACCTGCTGAAGTATAAGGAACGCACGGCACGTGACTTCAAAAATCAATTGGTGTTTGAAGTAAAAGACTTGAATTATACAAGTTTGGATGAAGACTTTATAAAACGTGCCATCGAATGTGTGAATAATCATTTGGCAGACGCTGCATTTGATCAGACATTATTTGCCGAAGAAATGAACACCAGTAAGTCGACTCTATATAAGAAATTGAAATCGTTGGCAGGCTTGAATACTTCTGCTTTTATTCGTAATGTGCGTTTGAAAGCTGCCTGCCGGATCATGGAGGAAAAGAGGAATAATATTCGTGTTTCAGAATTGGCATATATAGTTGGTTTTAATGATCCTAAGTACTTTAGTGTGTGCTTCAAAAAAGAATTCGGGATGCTACCGACTGAATATATTGAACGGTTTATTCAAGATGTAGAGAAGTAGATAAAGTTTAGTCCATAATAGCTTCTGTCATTCAGAGGAGTATAACGACGGAGAATCTTTTTCCTGTACACAAAAATGAGATTCTTTCTCTTGTTGGTCGTCTGAATGACAAAAATACATTTAATGCATTTCTGCTTTGTTTTGAATTAATCTAGGGGGGACTTTGAGTATTTAAGTTCTTAGCTCCGAATAATTAAGTGTTTTTATTGGTAGTTTTCATTCGTTCCACTATAGTGGGACGAAAGAAGCACTATAGTTCCTCTTGCATCCAACTATAGTGGAACGTAAAGGAGACTCTAGTGGTACGAATTGATTATAGGAATAAAAACATTAATACTACTAAGGGAGCCGATTAGTTGTTCGAGTTATAACCGTAGTTACATTTCTTATTATTTAGTTCATCAAATCATGGTTTCATTCATTGCCGCACAGAAAGGAATTAAATACTGCATTTAGCAGGTAGAATTATCATTCATAAAGGAATAAAATAAGCTAATCACTATAATTCTACCTATACAAATTATTATTAGTCTTTGTTGACGTTAAGACGGTCTATATTTGCATTCGTTGACAGATAGACAAAATAGGTCGGTGAAACATTTGAGAACTTTAAACATATACTAATTATGATGAAAAACGAAGCATTTACAAAGAAAGCGATAAGCACACAATCCGGAGTTTTTAAAGGTGTGCTGTTCGGATGTAATCTTAAGACTAATCATTATTTATTAATTCATTAATATTTTTGCTATGAAAAATTGCATTTTCTATTCTTTAGTGCTAGCACTTCTCTTTTTGATAGGAAGCTGTAAAGATAGCGATGACAACAAAAGCACTGGGGCGACTTATGATCCGAATCAACCCGTTACAGTGGAGAGCTTTATGCCGATAGGTGGAAAGCTACGGGAAAAGGTTATCGTTAAAGGTTCTAACTTCGGTACAGACAAGTCGAAGGTAAAGGTTTATTTTGTGGATGGAACTGCCGAACGCCAATCTACAGTCATTAATGTGGACGATGAGACAATTTACTGTCTTGCACCTCGGCAGCTTCCGGGTGGTAATCACATAAAAGTGGTAGTGGAAGATAAAGAGGTGACAACTGATGCTACTTTTGAGTATGAACAGGCGCAGAATGTTTCTACTATTGCCGGGTCACAGAATGTGCGAAAATCTGAGGACGGAACATTAGCAGAGGCCTCCTTCGAGTATACTTGGGGAATTGGTGCTGTAGGGAATAATACAGTGCTTGTTTTTCAACGGGATAATCCGCGTGTTCGTTTAGTATCTGTAGATGACAATAAGGTGACTACTATTCATCCGGGATTTAAAGCAGGTAAGCCTGCTGTAACTAAGGACCGGCAAAAGGTCTATGCTGCCGGATGGGAAGGTGGGCACACTATATATATGTATACCAAAGGAACGGGCTGGGCTCCTACCCGCATCGGACAACTTGGAACGCAATATGCTGGCAGAGTACTTAGTGTTGCTTTGGATACATCCGAAGAGTGGCTTTATTTTGTGGATGCTAACAAAAAATTTGCTCGTTTCAATGTAACAACTCAGGAAATTGAAGATATCGCTACATTAGACATTTCGGGAAGCCTGCATAGCAATGGAGTTTACCTTGTTTATCATCCTCTTTATGACTGTTTCTTTATGTCGAATCAGTTGACTTATTCAGTTTATAGACTAGAGAAAGACGGAACGTGTGAAGTCTTTGCAGGATCATCTACACAAGCGCGGGTACAAGATGGTTACAGAGAAGAAGCTTATTTTGCGCAGCCTAACGGAATGGCAATAGATGAAGACGGAAATTTCTTCATAGTAGAAGGTTTTAAAGCATATGTTTTAAGAAAAATTAGCGTTGAAGATGGTTATGTTTCCACAGTGGCTGGAATGGTCGATGTGGCTAGTCAGATAGATGGTACTCCCTTGGAAGCTACATTCAACTATCCTTATGACATTTGTTATGATGGCGAAGGCGGTTTCTGGATAGCCGAAGGCTGGGGACAAGCAGTTAGAAAATATGCAGTAGAATAATAACTAAGAAAAACATATTTATGAAACGAAGTATTTTATTACTATTTGGGATATTTATGTCAATCGGGATATTTGCACAGGATAAGATAGATGTGGCAGGTCTCGTTTTTGACGAACAGGGAACGGAACTTATTGGCGTGTCTGTTCAGGTGAAAGGTAGTCAAGGCATGGGAGTCGTTACAGATATTGATGGTCGGTTTAAACTGACAGGTATCCCTGCGGGAAGTAAACTTGTATTTTCGTATATAGGATATATACCGCAGGAAGTGAGATATGTATCAACAAAACTAAAAGAACGAATCACTCTCAAAGAACAGGTTAATGAATTTGATGAGGTTGTGATTACTGGTCGTACCGCTCAGCGTAAAATCTCGGTAGTAGGAGCTATTACAAATGTAGATCCTGCGGGAATTCAGTCTCCTGCTGTTTCGGTGAGTAACATGTTAGGAGGTCGTGTTCCAGGTATCATTGCTGTGACACGAAGTGGTGAACCAGGCAATAGCTTTTCAGAATTTTGGATTCGTGGAATCAGTACATTTGGAGCTAGCCAGAGTGCATTAGTCTTGATAGACGGGATTGAAGGAAATATTAATGATCTTGATCCTGCTGATATTGAAAGTTTTAGCATTTTGAAGGATGCTTCAGCTACGGCTGTCTATGGAACCCGAGGTGCAAACGGTGTGGTAGTGGTCACTACTAAACGCGGAAAAGCAGGTAAATTGCATGTTAATTTCAAAACTAATGCTACCTATTCATATTCACCTCGTATGCCGGAGTATGCTGATGGATACGATTATGCGAGATTAGCAAATGAAGCCCGTGTAGTTCGTGGTGATGATCCGATTTATACAGATACCGAACTTGAATTGTTTAGAACCGGTCTTGATCCGGATTTGTATCCGAATGTAGATTGGCGTGATGTTATTTTGAAAGATCATGTAATTAATAACCAGCATCATCTGAGTATCTCTGGCGGTGGACAAAATGCTCGTTATTATATGAGTTTGGGAATTTTGAATCAGGAAGCTATTTTTAAGCAAGATAAATCGGCTTCCAAGCATGATGTCAATGTGAATTATCACAAATATAATTTCCGTGCTAATATTGACGCTAATTTGACGAAGACAACTGTATTGAGCATGAATTTGGAAGCGGTTGTCAAGACGCAAAATGCTCCGGGAACAGCTTCAAGTACCAAAGTGTTATGGGAGTCACAAGCGAATCTTCCTCCGGTAGTTGTTCCTGTACGTTACTCTAACGGGCAGTTGCCAGCGTATGGAAGCACTGCCACAGATAAATCACCGTATGTACGTTTGAACTATTTAGGTTATACTACAACAGAGACGTATTCGTCCAAAGTGAATGTGGGATTGAATCAAGATTTGAGCCTAATAACAAAAGGATTATCAGTTCGTGGATTGTTTTCTTTTAAAATAAACGGTCAACATGTTGTTGATAGGCATATGAATCCTGAACAATATTATGCTGATCCTAAAGACGGACGAAATTTAGATGGAAGTTTAAAGACTAAACGAACTGTAAACAAAGAAGATATGACTGCTTCTCAGTTTTCCAAATCAAATAGAGAACTCTATTTTGAGGCGGCGGCTGACTATAGTCGAGTATTTAATCTAGATCATCGTGTTAGTGGTTTGGTACATTTCTATCGGCAGGAACTAAAAGATGTTGATTGGGGAAATGGTGTATTAGTGAGTATACCAAAACGTTATCAGGCCGTTTCTTCTCGTTTAACCTATTCATATAAAGATACTTATTTTGTAGAAGGAAATTTGGGATATACCGGTTCGGAAAATTTCAATAAAGAACGTCGTTACGGTTGGTTCCCTTCTGTTTCTGGTGGTTGGGTACCTACACAGTATAAGTGGTATCAGGATTTGTTGCCATTTAATAATTTTTTAAAGTTTCGCGCTTCATGGGGAAAAGTCGGTAATGACCGTTTGAAAGACGGTAATGGCAATGATATTCGCTTTCCTTATTTGACAACAGTGGGATCTACTTCCAGTACTTGGGGGAGTGGACTTGCAGAAAGTCAGATTGGCTCATTGTATTTGCAATGGGAAACTAGCACAAAAACTAACTTTGGTATTGATGCCCGTTTCTTTAATGACAAAATTGACTTAACAGTCGATGTCTTCCGTACAAAAACAGATAATATATTTCAAAGACGTGCTAATATTCCTGATGAAAGTGGGTTGAGCAATGTACTGCCTTATGTTAACATCGGTGCGATGAAGTCCTGGGGTATAGATGGTACATTGGCTTATACGCATACATTTAATAAAGATATGTCTCTTACAGCTCGTGGTAATTTTACACATGCCAAAAACAAGGTACTTTATTGGGAGCAAAGTGGTGTGAATTATCCATATCAGGCATACGCTGGGGTTCCATATGGGGTGCAGAGAGGATTGATCGCTTTGGGGTTGTTTGCTGATGAAGATGATATAAAGAGTAGCCCTAAACAGACCTTCATGGACAATGTGATGCCTGGTGATATCAAATATAAAGATATCAATGGGGATGGTAAAATCGATGATGATGATAGAGTTCCTTTGAGTTATTCGAATGTTCCACGTATTCAGTATGGCTTTGCTTTAGACTGGAATTATAAGGCATTCCGCGTTAGTATATTATTTGAAGGGGTTAGTAAGGTTCAATATTTTCAAGGCGGTATAGGCTATTATCCATTTGCAAATGAGTCAAGGGGAAATTTATTGGCAATGACTGTTAATCAGAAAAATCGTTGGACACCGGCTTCTTATTCAGGTGATCCGTCAACGGAGAATCCCAATGCAAAATTTCCGAGACTGACTTATGGAGAAAATAAAAATAATAATCGGGCATCTACTTTTTGGTTGGCGGACGGACGTTATCTTCGTTTGAAAAACGTGGATATTTCCTATCGATTTACTAATAATTGGTTGAAAACTCGTGTTGGAGTAGAAGGTGCTACTATCAGTTTTATAGGCGAGAATCTTCATGTCTGGGATAAAGTGAAGCTATTTGACCCGACGCAAGCTTCCAGTAATGGAGCAGCATATCCATTGCAACGTATGTATACGTTACAGTTAAATCTAACTTTTTAAAAAGATAATAGTATGAAAAAGATAAATAAACTCATTAGAATATGGTTACTGGTATGTGCCAGTGCGTTAACTATCGGCTTCCAGTCGTGTGGGGATTATTTGGATGTTGATGACTATATTGACCAAATGACTTCACTGGACTCCGTGTTTTCCCGCAAGAGTTTGCTGGAACAATATATTAACGGAGCGGCGCAATATCTTCCCAATGAGGGTAATCTGTGGACGGAATCACCTACTCCTTTCCAAGGAGCATCTGACGAAAATTTTACTTCTTGGAATGATGACCGTCATGCAGCAATCAAATTCTTACTTGATGAAATTACCCCTTATTCCACTTATTATAATAACTATCCAAGGTATTATCAAGGGATCCGCATGGCATTGACATCTCTGCAAAGAATGCATGAAGTTCCTGATGTAACGGACATCGAACGTCGTGAATTAATGGGACGCTGTTATTTCCTGGTAGGTTACTATTATTATCAATTGTTATTACAGTACGGGCCCGTTCCCATTGTACCCGAGATACCGTTTAATGTAGAAACACCAGTAGAAGAAATGTCTTTGGAACGCGGTACATATGATGAATGTATTGCCGAGATCAGAAAATATATGTTGCTTGCAGCTCAATATCTTCCTTTAGAGTCTGAAAGTTCGGTAACTGCTACTATGCCTACCCGTTGGGCAGCTATTGCTACATTGTCTCGGATTACACTGTATGCTGCCAGTCCATGGTATAATGGTAATGGATTCTATTCTGATTGGACGCGGAAAAGTGATGGTGCTCATTTTATATCACAAGAGAAAGATATAACAAAATGGGGAATGGCGGCTGCCTATGCTAAGTATATCATTAATTCGGATAAATATAGCCTTTATTGGACACCTAAAGAACCGGATAGCCGTGGTTTGCCCGAAGGTGTGACTTCAGATCCGGATTATTATGAGCCTTATCCTACGGGAGCGGCAGGCATTGATCATTATCGTTCGTTGACTTATCCGTTTAATGGTGAGCTTCCTGTTATGATTAACCCTGAGTTTATTTATGCTTGTGCTCCAAGAACGACGGGCGATTCGCCTTTATGGATTTCATCGCCTTATTTGCTGGGCGGTGGTAATGGATTGAATCTAGTGCAAGATTTGGTGGATGCATTTAATATGGTAGACGGACAGGATATCAATCATTCCAGTACTAATTATCCTTACCCGGATAATGATCATAACTATTTGGAAATAGGTGGAAGTAATCAGACATTCTCCGGTTATACGTTATTGGCAAAGACTGCTCGTATGTATGACAATCGCGAACCACGTTTTTATGCGACCGTAGGCTATTGTCACTCTTTTTGGGCAGGGACATCATCTACAGACAACAATTTCCGTAATAAGGAAGTGACCTACTATTCTGATGGATATGCTGCTGCCAGCCCTGATCATCCTGAAGATTATAATCGTTCGGGCTACACATGTATTAAGTATAACCATCCTGAAGATAATATGAAAGCAACAGGTGCAGTTCGTGCCAAATATTTCCCTATTTTTCGTTATGCAGAAATTTTGTTGAATTATGTTGAGGCTATCAATGAGATGGAGGCTCCTTATACGGTGGAAATAGTTAATGGTGATCAAGTGACAGTAGAACGCAGTACATCGGAAATTGTGAAGTACTTTAATTTGGTTCGTCATCGTGCAGGATTACCGGGTATCACTGAAGCAGATGCAAGAGATCGTGGTGTGGTTCGAGAACTAATTAAGCAGGAACGTCGTGTGGAGTTCGCTTGTGAAGGACATCGTTATCACGATTTACGCCGTTGGGGTAATGATGCTATGACAGCATATAATCGTCCGATTACAGGCATGAATGTGAAAGCTAGAAGTAACGATCGGAAATCATTCTATACAGTAACACAATTGAATGATAAGCTGACTCGCCGCTCATTCTCTTATAAGAACTATTTTTATCCGATACCGAAATCTGTGTTAGATAAGAATAAAAATTTGGTGCAAAATCCCGAATGGAACTAAAACTTTAAATTAGTAGAATGTTATGAAACTAAATAAAATTATCTATCAAATAGGTGTGGTAGCTATGCTACTGACATCTTGTAACGAAGAAAATCCTCTTGATCATGAGCAATACATTAAACAAGTGTATATAGTAGGGGCCTATGATATAGTACAAAAATTTGATGTGCCTTATGGAGAGGAACCGCAGAACACATACATAGCCGTTGCTACGGGGGGGAGTTTGAATATAGACCAGGATGTAGATGTTACCTTTACACATAATGATGCTACCATTGACTGGTATAATAATAAGTATATGATAGATGCCCCGGTAAAATATAGAAAGTTGGAGAATGAGTTTTGCATTTTCCCGTCAATGACCACAACTATTGATGCAGGACGAGTATATAGTCGTTTGCCTTTCTCTATAAAGTCTTCGGGTCTGCATTGTGATTCATTATATGCATTAACGTTCAAGATTGAGTCTGTATCCACTTTCACTAAACACCCTAAGGATACTGTGCTCATCATGAACCTTAATTTTGTAAATGAATTCTCAGGTAATTATCAGTTGACAGCAACGAAATATACGATAGATGGTAATGGAGATGAAGTAATGCCGACTTCTATGAATATGACACGTGTTGTGAAGGCTGTTGACAAAGACCGGGTTCGCTTTATCAATGAAGCTCTCTCCGAACCTGTAACTACACTTAGTCGTGAGGCATATTTTGAGGCTATTAATAATAATTCAGTAGTGTTCGCTAGGCAAGCTGACGGATCTTTCACTGTGTCAAGCTGGAAAAACCTGCCGGTTTCTAACGGAACCGTTAGTTTTGAGGAGGATACATTTACGTTTTGTTACGATTACGAGTCCGGTGGAAAGAGATATCGTCTGAGAGGTACAATGACGAAATAATCAACAGGTATTTTTTATAATAGGTAGTAAATGCAGGGGACGAGATGATTGAACTTGTCTCCTGTGTTTGGTTATATGACTTTTTATGCGTTGCCATTCGGTATAAATATCGTGCAAAGATGCTCATTATTGTGTCATTTGAATGAATCTGATCTAAAGTTCGACTTAATTGCACGATTTCTAGCCTCTTATTTATTATTGAAGTCTTATTTTTGCCAATGTGACCATAAATGACCAAAGAAAAACGGATTAGTATGAAGATAAAGAAGATTGTGACATTAGTAATTGGGTTGTCTGTTTCGTTGTGCGTATTTGCTCAGGACGAGTGGCAATTGGTATGGAGTGATGAATTTAATGCAGATGGTCCTTTGAACTCTTCTGTATGGAACTTTGAGCAAGGGTATGCACGTAATGAAGAAGCTCAATGGTATCAATCCGACAATGCGGTTTGCAAGAATGGGCTGTTGATAATAGAAGCCCGGAAAGAGCAAAACCGTAAAAATCCTCTTTATGTATCCGGAAGTCATGATTGGCGGAAGAAGAGAGAATTTATTGATTATACGTCTTCTTCAGTGAATACTGCCGGAAAGAAAGAGTTTCTGTATGGGCGTTTTGAGATAAAGGCGCGTATTCCCGTAGCAAAAGGAGCATGGCCTGCTATCTGGACATTGGGAAGTAATATGGAATGGCCTTCATGTGGTGAGATAGATATCATGGAATATTATCAGATTAAAGGAACACCGCATATCTTAGCCAATGCCGCTTGGGGAACAGACAAACCTTGGCATGCAAAATGGGACAGTCAGGCTACTCCTTATTCGCATTTCACTGACAAAGATCCCGATTGGGCATCTAAGTTCCATATCTGGCGCATGGACTGGGATGAAGAGGCTATCAAACTATATCTGGACGATGAGCTGCTGAATGAAATTCCTCTGAGCACCACAAGGAATGGAAGTATCGGTAAAGGTACCAATCCTTTTACAAAACCACAATACCTGTTACTGAATCTCGCCATTGGCGGAATTAACGGTGGGCCGATTGATGAGGCCGCCCTGCCGATGAAGTATGAAATAGATTATGTAAGAGTCTATCAGAAAGAAAAGGGAATCGCTTCCGGAAAGGTCTGGAGAGATACGGATGGCAATGTCATCAATGCGCACGGTGGCGGAATACTTTTCCATGAAGGAAAATATTATTGGTTTGGAGAACACCGTCCTGCATCCGGTTTTGTCACAGAGAAGGGAATCAACTGCTATTCATCAACAGACCTGTATAACTGGAAATCTGAAGGTATTGCCTTAGCTGTCTCTGAGGAAGAAGGGCATGACATTGAGAAAGGATGCATCATGGAACGTCCCAAGGTGATCTATAATGCGAAAACCGGGAAATTTGTCATGTGGCTTCATTTAGAACTGAAAGGACAAGGTTATGGACCTGCGCGTGCAGCCGTTGCAGTGAGTGATTCTCCTGTCGGTCCCTATCGTTTCATTCGCTCCGGCCGGGTCAATCCGGGAGCTTACCCCCTGAACATGACCCGAAAAGAACAGAAAATGAAGTGGAATCCGGAAGAGTATAAGGAATGGTGGACACCGAAGTGGTATGAAGCTATTGCAAAAGGTATGTTCGTAAAGCGTGATCTGAAAGACGGACAAATGTCCCGTGATATGACTTTATTTGTGGACGATGACGGAAAGGCTTATCATATCTATTCCTCAGAAGATAATCTGACACTGCAGATTGCAGAACTGGCCGACGATTATCTCAGTCATACAGGAAAATATATCCGTATTTTCCCTGGTGGACACAATGAGGCTCCTGCTATATTCAAGAAAGAGGGTACTTACTGGATGATAACTTCCGGTTGCACGGGATGGGAACCTAATAAAGCCCGTTTGCTAACCGCTGATTCTATTCTGGGCGAATGGAAGCAACTGCCGAACCCTTGTGTCGGTGAAGATGCGGATAAAACATTTGGAGGACAAAGTACTTATATATTGCCTTTGCCGGAGAAAGGCCAATTTGTCTTTATGGCGGATATGTGGCGTCCGAAGAGCCTGGCGGATTCACGCTATATCTGGCTGCCTGTTCAGTTCGATGATAAAGGAGTCCCCTTTATAAAATGGATGGATAGGTGGAATTTTGATTAATATCGTATATATAGAAGCCGGCGGATATACTTCTCGTATTCATTGTTGAAAGCAATAAATATCCCCTATGAGAAAGGGGAAAATTCCGGAAGATTATACATTTTGTGAAGAATGGTCTTTTTATATCCCTTTTTTGACGGATATTTGAACTCTTTTCTTTATGGTATAGGTTATCTTTGTGAGCGAATGATTTCACTGCGAGGTGATATGTCGGCAGAGAAAAATGAGAAACATCAAAATTAATGAAATATATATGGTAAGAATGTTATTACTGGTAGTGGTTTGTATCGGGTTACTGCCAATACAAATGCGAGCTCAGAAGAATAGTTATATTATTCCCGGGGAAGTGTGGAAGGATACGGACGGTAACCCTATCAATGCCCATGGCGGGGGACTGCTTTACCACGACGGTACTTACTACTGGTATGGAGAATATAAAAAAGGCAAAACGATTTTGCCTGATTGGGCTACATGGGAGTGTTATCGTACAGATGTGACGGGAGTAGGCTGCTATTCTTCCAAAGATTTACTGAACTGGAAGTTTGAGGGCATTGTGCTTCCGGCAGTCAAAGAGGACCCGAACCATGACCTGCATCCGTCGAAGGTTTTGGAACGTCCGAAAGTGATTTATAATAAAAAGACAGGTAAGTTCGTGATGTGGGCACACGTAGAGAGTGCCGATTACAGCAAAGCGTGTGCGGGAGTGGCTGTCTCTGATTCTCCAAACGGACCATTCACTTACCTGGAAAGTTTCCGGCCGAATAATGCGATGAGCCGTGACCAGACAGTTTTCGTCGATGATGACGGACGTGCCTATCAATTCTATTCTTCAGAAAATAACGAAACCATGTATATCAGTCTCCTGACAGACGATTACCTGAAACCAAGCGGACGCTTTACACGCAATTTCATCAAAGAATCCCGTGAAGCTCCGGCAGTGTTTAAGCATAAGGGCAAATATTATATGTTAAGTTCCGGCTGCACCGGCTGGGACCCGAATGTGGCGGAAATCGCAGTGGCGGATTCCATCATGGGTACATGGAAAACAATAGGTAATCCTTGTACGGGTCCGGATGCAGACAAGACTTTCTATGCGCAGAGTACATACGTACAACCGGTCATCGGAAAGAAGAATGCATATATTGCCATGTTTGACCGCTGGAAAAAGAAAGACCTCGAAGATTCACGCTATGTATGGCTTCCTGTATTGATAAAAGACGGAGCTATTACCATCCCATGGCATGAAAAGTGGGATTTGACCGTCTTTGACAAACAGAAGAAATCTGACAAATACAAGAAATCTGATAAACAGAAAAAATAGATCATGAAACGGACACTGCTGCTTACTTTTTTACTATTATCTGTTTCTGCCTTGTGCTTTTCGCAAAAACTGGTGGAAGTTGCCAAAGGATATAGTTGTACATCTGTCAATACAACGATATTCCGCAATAATTCATTGGTAACGCATGGGGATGAGCAATATATCAGCTATTATGATGCCGACGGCTATCTTGTGTTGGGCAAACGGAAACTAAATTCGAAGCAATGGACATTGCATCGTACTCAATATCGTGGAAATGTAAAAGATGCCCACAATATCATCAGTATAATGGTAGACGGAGAAGGGTATCTGCACGTTTCTTTTGACCATCACGGACACAAGTTGAATTACTGCCGCAGTATCGCCCCCGGTTCTTTGGAATTGGGCGATAAAATGCCGATGACCGGAGTGGACGAAGGAAATGTTACATATCCGGAGTTTTACCCTCTGACAGGCGGAGATTTGTTGTTTGTCTACCGTTCCGGTTCTTCCGGACGTGGAAATCTGGTGATGAACCGTTATTCATTGAAAGACCATAAATGGGTCCGTGTGCAGGATGTCCTGATTGATGGTGAAGACAAACGAAATGCTTACTGGCAGCTATATGTAGACGAAAAAGGTACGATTCATCTCTCATGGGTATGGCGTGAAACCTGGCAGGTGGAGACCAACCATGACCTTTGCTACGCGCGTTCTTTTGATAACGGAGTGACTTGGTATAAGTCGGATGGTGAACAATATAAACTTCCGATTACAGCTTCGAATGCAGAGTATGCTTGTCGTATTCCACAAAACTCGGAATTGATAAACCAGACAAGTATGAGTGCAGACGCTGATGGCAATCCTTATATTGCCACTTATTGGAGGAGTTCGGACAGTGAAGTCCCACAATATCGCATTGTCTGGAATGATGGGAAGACATGGCATTATCGTCAGGTGACAGACCGCAAGACTCCGTTTACACTGAAGGGAGGAGGCACTAAGATGATTCCTGTCGCCCGTCCGCGTATTGTGGTAGAGGATGGAGAAATCTTCTATATTTTCCGTGACGAAGAGCGGGGCAGCCGTGTTTCAATGGCGCATACTGCTGATGTTGCCAACGGTAAGTGGATAGTCACCGACCTGACGGATTTTTCCGTAGATGCCTGGGAACCGTCCCACGACACGGAATTGTGGAAGAAACAGCGGAAACTCAATCTCTTCGTACAGCACACTTGTCAGGGCGACGGTGAACGCACGGCAGAGATTGAACCTCAAATGATATATGTACTGGAAGCGAATACGAATACAAAAAAATAAAGATATGAAGAAATTATATGCAACTCTTTTTTCCGCACTGGTGGTAGGCTGTGCGGTGTGTGCCGGTTGCACAACCAAGAAAGTTTCATCTTCGGCAGAAGTGGTTGACATTATTCATAAAGTCAATGGCTACTGGCAGACAAACCATCCGGAACACGGGCGTTCTTTCTGGGACAATGCCGCTTATCATACCGGAAACATGGAGGCTTACTTCCTGACCAACAAGCCGGAATACCTGGAATATTCAAAGGGATGGGCGGAACATAATGAGTGGAAAGGCGCTAAATCAGATAATAAAGCCAACTGGAAGTACAGTTATGGCGAAAGCAATGATTATGTACTGTTCGGCGATTATCAGATCTGTTTTCAGACGTATGCCGATTTATATAATCTGGAACCGGATACGCATAAGATAGCCCGTGCCCGTGAGGTGATGGAGTATCAGATGAGTACACCCAATAATGATTATTGGTGGTGGGCGGATGGTTTATATATGGTAATGCCTGTGATGACCAAACTATATAATATCACTAAAAATCCGCTTTACCTGGAGAAACTGCATGAATACCTCGCTTATGCAGACAGTATCATGTATGATGAAGAAGCCGGACTTTACTATCGGGATGGAAAATACGTGTATCCCAAGCACAAAAGTGTGAATGGTAAAAAGGACTTTTGGGCACGTGGTGATGGCTGGGTACTGGCGGGACTGGCGAAAGTCTTGAAAGAACTTCCGGAAACCGATAAATATCGTCAGGAATATATAGACCGTTTCTGTACATTGGCAAAATCTGTTGCGGCTTGTCAGCAACCTGAAGGGTACTGGACGCGTAGTATGCTCGATGCGCAGCATGCACCGGGACCCGAAACAAGTGGTACGGCATTCTTCACATATGGTCTGCAATGGGGGATTAATAACGGTTTCCTAGACTCTGCTCATTATCAACCTGTAGTTGAGAAAGCATGGAAATATTTGTCAACAGTTGCTTTACAGCCCGACGGAAAGATCGGTTATGTGCAACCCATCGGCGAGAAAGCCATACCGGGGCAAGTCGTAGATGCTAATTCTACTTCAAACTTCGGAGTCGGTGCTTTCCTGCTGGCAGCTTGTGAAAGGGTACGTTATCTGGAATCACTTATTCAGCATTAAACTCATATAAGGTTGTAATGCCTGAAATATTCTTTCTGTCAGCTCACTGATATTCATTGGTATATGTGCGCCGGGCAAACGCTCGGTGCTATACATACATTTGCCATTACACAGATAGTAATAGCCATTATTTACTGACAATTGTTTATCTGATACTTCCAATTGCATTTCGTCCTCAGGAAAAGCGGAGGCATACAATTGCAGTACTTCTTTGGCATTGATGATTCGCGCCATTCCCAACGGATATTGCGTCTGTTCTTTCTCCGGAGGAAGCAACTGAATCATGTGTCTGCATTCTGTAAATTGCTTGATATGGTGCAACAGACTGTGCTCGGCATCTTTGATTTCTGCAAAAAGCTCACTGATAATTAATTGCTTATCTCTTCTGTATACAATAGCCAATCCATTGATTTGATTTTCTGATCTGGCAGTAACCAAAACTCCGTCACTGAGGATAAGGTCCGCCATGACTACTTGAAAATCCTCAAAGGAGTGCTGGATGCAGCAAGTGCGTCCGGAAAGTTTGCTGTTTAGATATTCGTAAACTTCTTTCTGACATCCGACTTCAGAGGTGACTGTTATTTCTTTAGACGGAATAAATTCCGGTACGGTAATCTCTTTAACCGAATATTGGAATACGGAAGCATATCCCATCCGGGTGTAATAGTCGAATAACCAAGGTTCGGCGGGAATCAATGTACTGAAATACGTTCCGTTACGCAGCATCCTTGTAAAGGCTTGGGAGAGTAATTCGCGCATCACTCCGTTTCCTCGAAAATCCGGATGAGTGCAGGCTCCTGAAATGTAAGAGGTCTGTACGGTATCTCCGCAGAAAGTCATCGGATAAGGAATCATCTGAAGAGCGGAAACAATTTCATCCCCACTTTCGATTGCAACGTTTATTTCGTTTTTATAGCGCAGCCTGAAGTACATTTCAACGAACTCTTCATTGTCGTCGAAACATAACTGCCATAATGCCTTAACCTTTTCTTTTGTCGTCATACCTTATATATTATTACCATCTGACCATATCCATAGGATGGTCTTTCAGACAAGCCATATACTTTTCAAGGATAGTTACCGGTTGATAAGACAGCTTTGCTTTGCGTAAGCCTTCAATACCTAAATCTTCTTCCCGGTTGATATAGCTATACTGTTCGGGAATGCGATTGGCAAACTCGTAATTAATCATGGCGTAAGCACCGTCAATGCTGGTATCTGCCTTTTCTACATGTACCCCGAATGTTTCATGGTTGATAGGCATCCCGAAAGTAAATGCCACAATTTTCCCGTTGACGTGGAGAATGCCTCCGGTCAGACCGAGTGCTTCGAAATTATGTAAGGCATAAATGAGGGCACGACGTTCATTTCCCGTTCCTTCCTGCTGGTCGCAGTTGTTCACTTTGCACCATTCGGCTTCCAGATCCAGACATTCTTGAATACGGTCGGGCGTAATCGGGGAATATTCGTAATCGGGATACGTATTACGGAATCGGTTGATGTGATTTCTCTTTGCCTGAAATTTCTTTCCTTTCAAGGTAGCCAGATCACTCCTTAAATATATATAGTCGGCATAGGCACGGTCTTCCGTGAAAATAAACCGTTCGGGTAAAATCGCTTCGAGGTCGGCGCGCATATTGCTGCAGACTCCCAACATACAGAAATTATGCTTCTCCTTATCCGCATCTTCGATTAATTCCCGTAATACAGCTTTCAGGTCGCCGTTTCCTACAGGCATCATGTATGCCAGTTGTTCGCCTGCCCAAAATTTGAATACCAGATAATCATCGATGACTGCAAATTGAGTATCGTATAAGAATCTCCAACTACAGAGGTTGGAAAATGAAAGATCGCAGTTTCGGCGGTCACTTTTCATCGTGAATGCAGTTATTGTGTCTTTATCAGCTAGTGTAATGTCTTTAAATGGAATCATAAGATGCTTTTTGCGTTTAACTCTTTATATAACGGAAAATGAAAGAATTTTGTTTTTACAAAACACCTAATAATCGCAGGATAGTCGGTGTCAGTAATGCGGTGAATATTCCATTCAGTGTCAATCCCAGGCTGGCATACGCCCCGTATTTGCTGCTGATGTCCATGGCAGTGGAAGTGCCGACAGCGTGGGCGGCTGTTCCCATCGAAAGCCCTTGGGCTATCGGACTGCCTACGTGCATGATTTTCATTGTCTTAAATCCGCAGATGGCTCCCAGTAAACCTACCGCTACTACTACGGCTGCCGTCAGTGACGGGATACCTCCGATAGCTTTGGTCACTTCCATGGCAATCGGAGTCGTTACGGATTTAGGTGCCAATGAAAGAATGACTTCTTGTGAGGCTCCCATAAACTTGGCGATTAATACCACAGAGATCACTCCGACGATGCATCCTGCCAGTTGAGACAAGAGGATAGGCAGCAATTGTTTCTTAATCATTTCCAGCTGAAGATATAAGGGTACTCCCAAAGCTACCACAGCCGGACGTAACCAAAATTCTATGAGATGCCCTCCCTGATTGTAAGTCTCGTAAGAGATATTTGCCATTTTAAGAAAGATAATCAGAACGGCAATGGTGAGTAAGATCGGGTTCAGCAATACCAATCCTGTTTTCTTCTGAAGCAATTTGGCAAAGAAGAAAACGCCGAAAGTGACAGCCAGCAGAAAGAAATTATTTTCTAAAAAGCTCATTTGTCTTTATTCATTAAGTTAGTTTTGTTTTTTAAATGTAGCTTGTCGGACAAGTGAAAGTCTGATAAGCGTAGGTTACGCGCCAGTTTGATCTGACGTGCCAGTCTGAATTTGCGGACAATCTGGTGTACCCATCCCGTTACGACCAGCACGAGAGCCGTGCTAACGATTGTCGCGATGACGATAGGCCAAAATTCTGCCGCGATAACGTCGAAGTACAACATCAATGCTACTCCGGGAGGTACGAAAAAGAAACCCAGATTAGCTACCAGAAAGTCGGACAATCCCTGCACCCACTGCAGTTTGATCCAGCCTAATTTCAAAAAAAGGGTGAGCAGCAGCATACCGATAATGCTGGAGGGGAGCTTGATCCCTGTTAAATAAACGATTAATTCACCCAAAGCCAAACAGCCAAATAAAATGGCGCACTGACGTATCATACACTAATTACCTATTGATTTGTTTGAAAACACTGCAAAGGTAGAAAAAATAGAAGTACAGTGTTAAATATTATAATATTTTAGACTTGGAGAATAAAATTAGCCGGAATTGTAATGTGGATATTGCAAAATTGAGTACTTTTGCAGCGCAAATTACAAATCGTAACAAGGTTTATAATATTATTCAAATATATCTATGCTTAATTTAATCAACCAAATCGTGGCTCGTGCGAAAGCAGACCGCCAACGTATTGTTCTTCCGGAAGGAACTGAAGAACGCACATTAAAAGCTGCCAATCAGATTTTGACAGATGAAGTTGCTGACCTTATTTTACTGGGTAAACCCGCTGAAATTAACGAACTCGCAGTGAAATGGGGACTGGGTAACATCAGCAAAGCTACTATTATCGATCCTGAAACTTCTCCGAAACACGAAGAGTATGCACAATTGCTGTGCGAGCTTCGCAAGAAGAAGGGTATGACTATTGAAGAAGCCCGTCAATTGACGAATGATCCTTTGTTTTATGGTTGTTTAATGATTAAGAGCGGTGATGCTGACGGTCAGTTGGCAGGTGCCCGCAACACAACAGGCAATGTACTGCGTCCGGCTTTACAGATTATCAAGACTGCTCCGGGCATCACTTGTGTATCCGGTGCTATGTTACTCTTGACTCATGCTCCCGAGTATGGTAAGAACGGTATTCTGGTGATGGGTGACGTTGCCGTGACTCCGGTTCCGGATCCTAACCAGCTGGCACAGATTGCAGTTTGTACGGCACAGACTGCCAAAGCCGTTGCCGGTATCGAAAATCCGAAAGTGGCTATGTTGAGCTTCTCTACCAAAGGTTCCGCTAAACATGAAGTAGTGGATAAAGTGGTGGAAGCTACCAAGATCGCTAAGGAAATGGCTCCTACACTTGATTTGGACGGAGAAATGCAGGCTGATGCTGCTCTTGTTCCTGAAGTAGGCGCAAGCAAAGCTCCGGGTTCACCCGTAGCGGGAGAGGCTAACGTACTGATCGTTCCGAGTCTGGAAGTAGGAAATATTTCTTATAAACTGGTACAACGTCTGGGTCATGCCGACGCTATCGGCCCGATTCTTCAGGGTATCGCCCGTCCGGTGAATGACTTGTCTCGTGGTTGCTCCATCGAAGACGTATATCGCATGATTGCTATTACGGCTAATCAGGCTATTGCAGCTAATAAATAAGTATTAAGTATCAAGTATTAAGTATTAAAGACAATATGAAAATTCTAGTATTGAACTGTGGCAGTTCATCCATCAAATATAAATTGTTCGATATGACCACCAAAGAAGTGATTGCACAAGGTGGTATTGAAAAAATCGGTCTGAAAGGCTCTTTCCTTAAATTGACTTTGCCGAATGGCGAAAAGAAAGTGCTCGAAAAAGACATCCCGGAACATACGATCGGTGTGGAATTCATTCTGAATACATTGATTAGTCCGGAATACGG
Source organism: Bacteroides thetaiotaomicron (assembly GCA_019412825.1). GTDB lineage: Bacteria > Bacteroidota > Bacteroidia > Bacteroidales > Bacteroidaceae > Bacteroides > Bacteroides thetaiotaomicron_A. The sequence goes on from DXOL01000017.1 coordinate 274,040, forward strand.
AGCTATCAAATCACTGGACGAAATCAATGCGGTAGGTCATCGTATGGTACACGGAGGTGAGCGTTTCAGCGAATCTGTATTGCTGAACAAAGAAGTGCTCGAAGCTTTTGCTGCCTGCAACGACCTGGCTCCGCTTCACAATCCTGCCAACTTGAAAGGGGTGAATGCAGTTTCCGCTATTCTTCCCAACATCCCGCAGGTAGGCGTATTTGATACGGCTTTCCATCAGACGATGCCGGATTATGCTTATATGTATGCTATTCCTTACGAAATGTATGAGAAATATGGTGTACGTCGTTATGGCTTCCACGGAACTTCTCACCGCTATGTTTCAAAACGTGTATGCGAGTTCCTTGGCGTAAATCCGGTAGGACAGAAAATCATCACTTGTCATATTGGTAACGGTGGTTCTATCGCTGCTATCAAGGATGGCAAATGTATGGATACTACTATGGGACTGACTCCGTTGGAAGGTTTGATGATGGGTACCCGTAGCGGTGACATCGATGCCGGTGCAGTGACATTCATCATGGAAAAAGAAGGCTTGAATACGACAGGCGTTTCTAACCTGCTGAACAAGAAGAGCGGTGTACAGGGTATTTCCGGCGTATCAAGCGATATGCGCGAACTGCTGGCCGCTTGTGCTAACGGAAACGAAAGAGCCATCCTTGCTGAAAAGATGTACTACTACCGTATTAAGAAATATATCGGTGCTTATGCTGCGGCATTGGGCGGCGTAGATATCATCCTGTTTACAGGTGGTGTAGGCGAAAATCAGTTTGAATGCCGTGAAGCTGTTTGTAAAGACATGGAATTTATGGGCGTTAAACTGGACAGCGCAGTGAATGCAAAAGTTCGTGGTGAGGAAGCCATTATTTCTACTGCTGACTCTAAAGTGAAAGTAGTAGTGATTCCGACAGACGAAGAGTTGCTGATTGCATCGGATACAATGGATATTCTGAAAAAGTAATCATTCAATTTCTATAAAATAGAAGAGGGGTAGCTTCATCAAGGAAGTTACCTCTTTTTTTATCAGCACATTTAAAATCTTTCCTTCTGGTAGAAGGAAAAAGGAGCCCAATGGTGAAACCATTATTAAAATTTAGACACACATATGAAAGTTAATTTCCATTGGGCTTCCCTTATCAATATAGAGGTATTTTACAAATACATTTTGCCTGAAATCTCTTCGGTAAGTATTTTACTTCTATATCTTGCTTACCGTTTCACAACGGTGTAGACATATCTTGATCCCGTATAGTATTAATATTCAGGTGGAATATCATTCAACTGTGCTTTGGTAAACACAGGACCGTCTTTGCAGACATATAATTTTCCTACATTGCATCGCCCGCATTTCCCGACTCCACATTTCATACGGTTTTCAAGAGTTGTGTAGATATTCTCATCCTTGAAACCGAGTTTTTCCAGAACGGGGAAAGTAAATTTAATCATTACGGGAGGACCACATACGATGGCGATGGTATCGGCACTGTCAGGAGCGGCAGCTTCCAAGACGGAAGGGACAAATCCTACCTGCCCTTTCCAGTCCGGTGTTTCCCCGCCCGGATCGACTGTAGTGATCAGGCGGACATCTTTTCGGCTTTCCCACTCATTCAGTTCTTCCTTATAAACTAAATCGTTTACCGATTTTGCTCCATAGACTATGGTGATATCTTTAAAATTCTCACGTAAGTCCAGCGCATTCCATATTACGCAACGCATTGGAGGAAGCGCTATTCCCCCGGCTACAAACAGCAGGTTTTTCCCTTTCCATTCATCCAAAGGAAAAGTGTTGCCGAAAGGGCCACGGAAACCGATTGTAGCACCTTCCTCCAGTTTGGAAAGTCCTTTTGTCACTCTTCCGGCTTGCCGGAAAGTACATTCGATGTATCCTTTACGTGTGGGCGAAGAAGCGATACAGAATGTTGATTCCCCTTCGCCGAATGCGGAATATTCACCGAATTGCCCTGCTTTAAACCGGAACTCTTCTCCCGCCTGTTCATCTTTGAATGTAAGACGGAAAGTCTTGACTCCGGGGGCCTCTTCTGTTATTTTGTCAATTATCATCCGGTAAGGGAGATAAATGGAGTTATTCTGTTTATTCATGGGTGGCTATTGAAATTAAATGTTCAAGTATGTTCATGTCTACCGGACATACGCGGGAACAGCGCCCGCATCCGGTACATCCCGTTTCATGAATCCGTTCCGGCATATATGAAAACTTATGCAGAATGCGCTGTCGCCAGCGGGTATTTTGAGTCGGTCGGGGATTATGTCCGGAGGTATGCAGAGTGAAAAATGAGAATCCACAGGAATCCCAACAACGGATTCGCCTGCCTGAACTTCCTTTGGCGTCTTCTTGAATATCAAAACAGGCACAAGTCGGACAGACAAAAGCACAGGCTCCGCATCCTAAACAGCGTTCGGATTGTTGTTTCCAGATAGGGCTGTCGAAAGCCCCTTGAAGTTTATCCCGAAGTTCATCGAGGTGAAACCGAACCGGTACGGTAGCCAAGTATTTTTCTTTCTCTATTGAGCCGGCAGGTGTAGCTTCCTTGACAAAACGTTCAATCATGGCTTCTCCTTTGTCTGTGAGGATTTCTATCAAGGCACTATGATCCGGCAATTCGGTGATTTGTATGTCACTGCCTGTCGTGCTGCCCGGGCCTCCTTGTACGGAGGTACAAAAGCAGGAATCATCGCATTGGCTACAACTAAAACTAATTAAAGTGATTTTAGATCGCCGTGCGTTGTATGAGTTGTCCTTGTAATCCCAGTTAAAGATACCATTGAGCGGATTGAAACCTGCTGCATCGCAAGGGCGTACTTTCCATAAGACGGACTCCGGTATATCTTTGAGGTCTTTCTCTTGCAGGATGATATCTTTGCCTTCCTTTCGGTACGAGAATAACTCTTCTGCCTTCGGAAAAGCGAAACGTTTCACGGATTGGATGGTTTGTACGTAATTGTCAGCTACCTGATCCGCAGACGTGAGTTGCTGAAATTCTACTTTGTACCCTTGCCGAACCGGAGCAAACACTCTCATTTTACTGCTGATCATTTGACGTAACCACTGGTCCAATGAATCTTTGCTGATATGTAAGTTAGTCATTATTTTTATTAATGTATAAAGTTTTCCTTGTCTTCCACTTTAAAAGTAGAAAGCACATTACCATTTTCCTCACTACTGCCCGGTTGTTTACCGAATTCATTCTGGATATTTTCTGCCATGCTCAGTGTCAGCAGATGGAGAGGGATATCTACCGGACAGGCCTCCGCACACGCTCCGCATCCGACACAACGTCCTGCCATATGCATAACTCTGTTAATCTGCCATTCCATATTACTTAATGGTGCCGACCATGGCTGTATCCATTGCGGACAGTTGACTTCGACAATACACCGACTGCAATAACAAAGCGGGCATGCGGCACGGCAAGCATAACACTTGATACATTTAGACATCTCATGAGTCCAGTACTGCCATCTTTTTTCCCGTGGCATGTTCCGTATCTCTTCAAGGAGTTGTTGGTTTTCGTCACTGACAGACAGCGGATGATGGCTCAGGTAAGTCTTTATCTCTTCGAAGTCTACAAATTGGATAACTTCTCCCTGTTGGTCTGTTGTGAGGATAATCCACTGATCTTGCTTTAATTGATTTTCCGAAGCCAGCTGTATGACTGTGCGTAATGCCGGAAAATTGGCTATCAATACAACTCTGTCCGTACCGAATAGCTCGGTTCTGGTCAGATAGACTGCAATATTATTGGTGCAATGCTGATCCAGAATTAACCTGTTTGCCTCTTTTATGTTTTTGCAGAAGAATGGGCGCGGGCCATGGTTACCTTCTTCAAAACCGATTGCCAGTTGAATACTTCCTTCATTGAATAATGATTTTACTTTTTCTATCAGGTTATTCATATACCACCTCCTGTTCTAAGTATTCGGCTACCTTTTTATATTCTTCATATGGACCGATTTCGCGTATGCTGTTGACTGTCTGGTTTACGAGTTCCGCCCATTTGGCGCCTTCAGCGGCTGATACCCAAGAATAGCAGATTCTCCTGATATCGATTCCCAGAAAATCAATCAGTCCCCGAAAGACGATCCAGCGGCGGCGGGCGTGAAAGTTTCCGGATGTGTAATGGCAATCATTCGGGTGGCAACCGGACACGATAATGCCGTCGGCTCCACCAGCAAAAGCCTTTAAGAGTAACATGAAATCAATTCTGCCTGTGCAGGGGAAACGTATAATCTCTACATTGGTCGCGTATTTTAAACGACTTGTTCCTGTTAGGTCGGCTCCGGCATACGTACACCAGTTGCAGACAAAAGCGACAATCTTCGGTTCAAATTCAGACTTTTCTTTATCCATGAGTTGTTTTCTTTTTAATTAGTCAATAAGGCCATCACTTCCGCATAGACTTGTTCGTTAGAATAGCCTTGTATATCAATTGATTTCGAACGGCAGAAAGCGACACAGGTACCGCATCCCTGACAAAGTCCGGGGTTTACTCTGGCTACGGTTTTGAGTACTTTTCCTGTTCTGTCCTTGATCTCTTCCCGTTCGATAGCCTGATAAGGGCAGGCTGTCTGACACATGAAACACCCTACACAAGTACTGAATGCGGGTGGTGCTGTGCGGTTGACCACTGCAATCAGTGGTTCGCGTACCAGATTGGCTTGCGAGAACAAACCAGCCACCTTGACAGCCGCACCGGATGCCATTCCTACTGTTTCGGGAATGTCTTTGGGGGCCTGACAAGCTCCTGCGAGGAAAATTCCTGCCGTATTGGTTTCTACCGGTTTCAGTTTGGGATGCGCTTCAGCAAAGAATTGATAAGGGTCGTAGGATATATGCATTTTCTGAGCCAGTTCTTCTGCTCCTTTATTGGCCACTCCTGCTGTAGCCAATACCACCATATCTGCTTCGATCTCAACGGGAGAGGCACCGAGCAGCGTGTCTACTCCTTTTACAATCAGCTTGCCTTCTTTTTCATAAATCCGTGCCACACGTCCCCGTATATAGTTGACACCATCCTCTTCGATGGCTCTGCGGACAAATTCTTCATAATTCTTACCGCCTGCACGGATGTCCATATAGAACACATACGATTCGCCTTCATGTACTTTGTGTTGATAGAGCATCGCATGCTTGGCAGTGTACATACAGCATATTTTGGAGCAATATGGAATCCCCTTCGCCGGATCGCGTGAGCCGGCACACGCTACAAACACTATTTTCTGAGGAATCTTGCCATCGGAAGGACGGCGGATTTCTCCCAGTGTAGGTCCTGAAGCGGACGCCAGTCGTTCAAACTGAATGCCGGTAATGACGTCTTTGTATTTTCCGTAACCGTATTCGGGGAAGAAGTCTGTATTCAGTACATTGAATCCGGTGGTGACAACTAATGCGCCGATTTCTTCCGTTATAATCCGGTCGGTCTGATCGAACCGGATGGCTCCGGTGGGACATACTTTCTCGCAGACACCACATTTACCTGTCCGAAAGTGCGTGCAATGTACCCTGTCGATCACGGGTTTGTTGGGCACAGCCTGAGGGAACGGCACGTAGATTGCAGTTCGCATCCCCAGTCCTGCATTAAATTCACTGGGAATCTTTTTGGTCGGACATTTGGTTGTGCAGAGTCCGCAACCGGTACATAGCTTCTCGTCTATACTTTTTGCTTTCAGGCGGATACTCGCCTTGAAGTTGCCAATGAATCCTTCCAGACTTTCCAGTTCAGCATAAGTATACAATGTGATATTAGGATGTTGGGCAACTTCCACCATGCGCGGAGTTAATATACATTGTGAACAGTCCAGTGTTGGAAATGTCTCCGACAATTGTGACATATGTCCGCCGATGGAAGGTTCTTTCTCGACCAGAATCACTTGATAACCACAATTTGCAATGTCCAGACTCGCCTGAATGCCGGCAATTCCACCACCGATAACCAGTGCTTTTTTTGTAATGGGGACTTGAATCGGTTTTAAGGGATGATTTCGTTTGACTTTCTCTACCAGACTCTTGACTAAATCGATGGCTTTGTGAGTGGTAGCATCTCCTTTTTCATGTACCCACGAACAATGTTCGCGAATATTGGCTATTTCGCATAAATACGGGTTGAGTCCCGCTTCTGCGCATGCCCGCCGAAAAGTCGGCTCATGCATACGTGGGGAGCAGGCACCGACGACTACTCCGTCCAGTCCATACTCTTTAATTGCATTTTTTATGATGGTCTGTCCCGGATCTGAGCACATATACTTGTAATCAATGGCATAGGCTACTCCTTCCAGCTTTGCGGCTGCCTCGGCTACTTTAGCGCAGTCGACAGTCGCACTGATATTTTCTCCGCAATGGCATATAAAAACTCCTATTTTTGACATACTTCAGTCTCTTTTAAGTTTACATCCACAAAATGACGTTGCAGTCCCAGTTCTTTGGGCGAAAGCCCGATAGCCAGTCCTATCGCCTGAGTAATATAAATCACGGGGATTGTGATCGTTTCCGACAGGTATCGGTTGATTGCCGGACGGCGCATATCCAGATTGGAATGACACATCGGACAAGCGACGATTATAGCCTCGGCACCTCTGTCATTGGCATCCTTTACGATATTGCCGGAAAGCTGTCCGACCAGATCGGTACGGGAAACGGATAATCCGGCCCCGCAACATTCTGTTTTGAAAGCCCAGTCGATAGGGGAGGCCCCCAGCATAGTCATGACCTTGTCCATACTTTGAGGATCTTCCAGACGGTCGAACTTCAGTACTTTATGAGGGCGAACCAACAGGCAACCGTAGTAGCAGGCTACCTGATGCGCGAAAGGCTGCACTATCTTCTCCGGTAATGTATGCAGGATATATTTTTCTATAAACTGGAGTACATTCAGTACTTTTACCGTTCCCGTATAAGGCAAGCCGACAATAGTCAGTATATCATCTTTCAGTTTCTCGTGGTTCTCCAATTCGTACTGTGCCACACTCAAGCGGTTGTAGCAGGAAGCACAGGGCACTACGATTTCTCCGAAACCTTGTTGCTCGGCTAATGCCAGCACATGGACAGGCAGAGCTAAAGATAGCTTTCTGTCTATGGAATGTGCCGCTGTAGCTCCGCAACAGTTCCAGTCTTTTAATTCTGCCCAGTCAACTCCCATAGCCTTTCCTATTGCCTTGACAGATTCATTATATTCGCGGGAAGTTCCGTTCAACGAACATCCCGGATAGAAACCTATTCTCATATCTTCTTGTTTTTTTTGTTCTCAATGGTTTGGGCGAATATCTTTTTAATCCTTTGTTTATTCTTGATAAACTCCGGCAGGAGATTTAGCTTGCCCCTCGACAGCATACCCGGAACTAATGGTACATCCTGTAAAAGCCGAAAGGTACGTACCTTGAAACCGGCAATCAGTCCTATCTCGTACAATCTTCCTGTCTGTTTCACCGATTGGAGAAAAGCATGATGGAAAGCAACAATCGGCTGTGCCTGTTTATTGATACATTTCTGACGATAAGCCTGTTCCCGCAGATAGTCCATAACTCGGGGGATATCTATCTCTTTCGGGCATCGGGCAATACAATTTTCACAATTCAAACAAGTCCAGATGGTTTTGGAACTGAGCACACGGTGGTCATTCACAGGGTTGTTTGTTTGTAGCAAACGCATCAGATAGCTGGGAGGAAAATCCATTTCTCCCGCTAATACGCACCCTGCCGTACATTTTCCACACTGGTAGCAGTGGGAAATGTTGACACCTGTTTCACGTTCCAGACCATGGGAAATACATTTCTGGTTTTCCATGATTGGTATGAAGTAAATAATAAGTGATTATAAGGATAAAGACGGACTGGAAGAGAGTCGGAAGAAAGACACTCCACGTCATCGAAAAAATAAAAAGAAAATATGGTGAATTAAATAAGAATATGCCCTAAAGTGTAGACATAATATCTGTTAGAGTATTTGATATAGTTTGTATCGGGAGACAGTCCCTGCCATCTGTTTTCCGGTAGTTGAGTATCCGGAAGACGGAGAAGCTGCTTCATTGCGGTGAGGTTATATTTTAATATCTTGGAAGGGACGGACGAATTCCTGAAAGAAGAAAAGTCGCCCAGCAAACCGTCACTGATTCTGTAATTGGAAGCTTCGTTGCTGAATGAATGGCAATTATCGGAGCCGATTGCAGCGGATATATGGCAATCGGAACGGGTGTCCGATTGTATATCTGTCGTCGTTGTCACGGCTTGTGACCGCAACTCCTGCAACTCCTGACCGGAATAATGTTGAAATCCCAACATCAAAAGTGCACTCAATAATATACCAAATAAATACTTTATCATAATATCTTTTGCAAACTTAGTATTTTATTTCCGGAAAGAGTATTATTGAATATCAGAATTAATGATTCTTTCTCAAAAAGAATATAAACTTTACCATACTGGCTGCAAACTTACATAAAAAAATGAATTAATAAGCATCTTTTGTCTTAACTTTGCAAGCAAAATATTTTTAGACAGATTATTATATGCGCTATTCCGTCATAATCCCTGTTTATAATCGTCCCGACGAGGTGGATGAATTGCTGCAAAGTCTCACTGCACAGTCTTTTAAAGACTTTGAAGTAGTGGTGGTGGAAGATGGTTCATCTATCCCTTGTAAAGAAGTGGCAGACCGCTATGCAGATCGGCTGAACATCAAGTATTTCTCTAAACCCAATTCCGGACCGGGACAAAGTCGTAATTATGGAGCGGAGCGGAGCGAAGGAGAATATCTTATCATACTGGACTCTGATGTCATCCTGCCCGAAGGGTATTTTGACGCAATAGAGAAAGAACTTCAGGCTTCTCCTGCCGATGCGTTCGGGGGGCCTGACCGTGCACACGATTCTTTTACGGATATTCAGAAAGCCATCAATTACTCGATGACTTCCTTCTTTACAACAGGCGGCATTCGTGGCGGAAAAAAGAAGATGGATAAGTTTTATCCGCGTAGTTTCAATATGGGAGTCCGTCGCAAAGTGTACGAAGCTTTGGGAGGATTCTCTAAAATGCGCTTCGGAGAAGATATTGATTTCAGCATCCGTATCTTTAAAGGTGGCTATACTTGTCGTCTTTTCCCCGACGCATGGGTATATCACAAACGTCGGACGGACTTGAAGAAGTTCTTCAAGCAAGTCCATAACTCCGGTATTGCCCGCATTAACCTTTATAAAAAGTATCCCGAATCTCTGAAACTGGTACATCTGCTTCCGGCAGTATTTACTTTGGGAGTGGCGTTGTTATTGCTGGGAACTCCGTTTTGTCTCTTTAGCTTTACCCCGATAATTCTTTATGGACTGCTGGTTTGTGTGGATTCTACCATCCGGAACAAGAGTCTGCATATTGGCATTTATTCCATATCAGCCGCTTTTATACAGCTCATCGGCTATGGAACAGGATTCTGGCGTGCATGGTGGCAGCGCTGTGTAAGAGGAAAGGACGAATTCGAAGCTTTTCAAAAGAACTTTTATAAGTAAGTGATTTGATCATGGAAAGCAAACACAAACTATCCATCAACCAGTGGGCACTGGAAGACCGTCCCCGGGAGAAAATGATGGAGAAAGGAGCAGCCGCATTGAGTGATGCCGAACTACTCGCCATATTAATCGGCTCCGGAAATACGGAAGAAAGTGCTGTCGAACTGATGAGGCGTTTGCTTCTCTCTTGTGATAACAATCTGAACTCCTTGGCAAAGTGGGAAGTCTGCGACTATTCCCGTTTTAAAGGAATGGGACCGGCAAAGAGCATCACTGTAATGGCTGCCCTGGAACTCGGTAAGCGACGGAAACTGCAAAATATCCAAGAACGCCCCCGCATCTCTTGTTCAAAAGATATCTATGACATCTTTCAGCCTGTCATGTGCGACCTTGAACAGGAAGAGTTCTGGGTTTTACTCTTAAATCAGGCGACAAGGCTGATCGATAAAGTACGTATCAGCACCGGCGGAATAGACGGAACTTATACGGATGTACGTACCATTCTTCGGGAAGCACTGCTGCAAAGAGCCACGCAAATAGCCGTAGTACATAACCATCCTTCGGGAAATATTCAACCCAGCCAACCGGACCGGACACTGACGGAGCATATCCGTCGGGCAGCCGACACAATGAACATTCGCCTGATAGACCACGTTATTGTTTGTGAGGATAAGTTTTACAGTTTTGCCGACGAAGGGCTGCTCTGAATAAATTTATTCTTATCTTTGCAATATATATTAATCAAGGAAAGCCCTATGGAAAAATTTAAAATAGAAGAAAAGATCGTAGCCATGCTAAAGACGGTGTACGATCCTGAGATTCCGGTGAATGTATACGATCTTGGACTGATTTATAAAATAGACGTCTCCGACAATGGGGAAGCAGTGCTTGATATGACTCTGACTGCTCCCAACTGTCCGGCAGCCGATTTCATCATGGAAGATATCCGCCAGAAAGTGGAATCGGTGGGAGGGGTGACAACCGCCACTATCAACCTTGTGTTCGAACCGGAATGGGATAAAGATATGATGAGTGAGGAAGCAAAACTGGAACTCGGATTCCTGTAATCTCATCACTCAAAACATAAAACTCATCATTCAAAACATAAAACTGATAACTCTAAACTCAAAACTCATGAAGAACGTTTATTTCCTTTCCGATGCGCATCTTGGTTCACGTGCCATAGAACATGGACGTACACAGGAACGGCGCTTGGTGAACTTCCTCGACAGTATCAAGCATAAAGCTTCTGCCGTTTACCTGTTGGGAGATATGTTCGATTTCTGGTATGAATTCCGGTTAGTGGTTCCCAAAGGATACACCCGCTTTTTAGGAAAGCTCTCCGAACTCACGGATATGGGAGTGGAGGTACATTTCTTTACCGGCAACCATGATATCTGGTGTGGGGATTATCTTTCTAAAGAATGCGGAGTGATTATTCATCGCGAAGCATTGACTACCGAAATATACGGAAAAGAGTTTTATCTGGCTCACGGTGACGGACTGGGTGATCCGGACAAAACGTTTAAGTTGCTGCGCTGGATGTTTCATAGTACAACACTACAGACACTGTTTTCCGCCATCCATCCCCGTTGGAGTGTGGAACTGGGGTTGACGTGGGCAAAACATAGCCGCGAAAAGCGGGCGGACGGGAAAGAACCGGATTACATGGGGGAGAATAAGGAACACTTGGTACTTTATACAAAAGAATATCTGAAGAGTCATCCTAATATCAACTTCTTCATCTATGGACATCGTCACATTGAACTGGATTTAATGTTGAGCGCTACTTCCCGTGTGCTGATTCTTGGAGACTGGATCAACTTCTTTTCGTACGCTGTATTCGATGGGGAGAATCTTTTCTTGGAAGAGTATATAGAAGGAGAAACACAAGTTTGATTCATATTTGTTAAAGTGCTGATATTTAGACTGATATAAGGTTTCTTTAAGATGGATAGAAACCGTAAAAAGTCAAGACCACGTCTTCATACATTCATCATCTAAAAAATAGAATGAATCTGAAGACGTGGTCTTGATGTATTTAGTTGCTCAACTTGAACACTACAGAGGCATATCCTCCCAGTTTCAAGGTGTAACTGTCGCTGTCTGTATTTTGTTGCGCCTCGCCATTCACAAACAATACTTTTTCAATCTTGTCTGTCAGCGGAAGTTGCATTGCCGTTCCACCGAAATTGTGGATGACAAGCAGTTTCTCGTTGTCTTTGGTCATATACCAGGCGGCAATCGGCTTATAGTCTTTCTCCTGCGATTCGTTGTAGACGGAATGTTTGGTCATGCTTCCTTCTGCCAGTGCCGGATAGGTGTTACGCAATCGGGTGAGGGAGAGGTATATGTTCAGAAGTGATTGGGCATCGGCTTGTTGGTCGGCTACCGTTTTCACATTTTTCGAAACCGTGGCATCCGTCTTGTCTGTATAGTCGGTAGTGTAGCTATCTCCCCACAGCATCGGGCTGCGCACATATTCGTCTCCATTATCCTTTGTGCCGTAAAGTCCCAGTTCTTCACCGTAATAGATGTAAGGATGTCCGGCGGAAGTGAGTAAGACGGCGGCCGCTAGTTTGCATTTGTCGGCGGATTTGCCCAACTTGGACGATGTACGGTCTTCGTCGTGGTTACTCAGTTTCGTAGCTTCGATGTAGTCGCTTCGATAGTCGGCGTATTTCTGTTGGTAAGAAAGGATGTCTTTGGCAAAATAACATCCGGTATTGTTGTTGATCCCCCATTCCAGTCGGTACCAGAAAGAAAATTCAAAAAGGGCAGGCAGGCCTTTATAATAAGGAGCCACTTTATCGTATTCCGACAACACTTCGCCTACCATATAGAAGTTGTCAGTATGTCCTTTTTGTTTGTAATAGGCGTTCATATCCTCATAGAACATTTTCAGGAAGCGAGGATTTTCTTCGCTGGTCTCACTGTGGTAGATGTGCTTCACGGCGTCGAGGCGGAGGCCGTCTACACCACGGGCAATCCATCCTTTGGCGGCATTTGCTATTGCCTGATATGCCGGTGATTCTCCTGCCTGGTCTACAGGGCCGTAGTTAAGGTCGGCAAACCAGTCGGTGCAGAAATGAGAATGGAAATAGGTGATCTGCTGGCTGTCGAACATGATGTTGGCAGGGCTGCCGGCGTTGGTCAGTTTGAAATCCTTGTTCAGTGCGAGTTTCTCGGACGAGGAAGAGGCGCCGTATTTTGTTCCGGATGGCCAGGAAGAAGCATTGCTGGTACGGATCAGAAGCCCCCAAGTGGACTCAAAGTCGACGGTGAGTTCATAGATATTGTTTCCTTTGTCATAAAACTTTTTGCAGATGTCTTCTCCGTAGTATAAGTATTTGGCGTTGTCGGTACCTGTGTCCGGATTATCCTCGTCTGCTTTGGTTCCTGTGGAAACGACAAGGATGGGGGAAGATGCGTTGCTCCAGTCCAGTGTAAATTTCAGCAGTCCTTTCACGGCAGCGGTCTCGTCAGAAACTTGAAACCATTCTGCGGCATTGTAGCCGGCTGCGCCTTCTTGGGTGATCATGTCGATTTTGCCTGCTGCGATATCTGTCTTCGGGTCTTCGGAGAAAGAATAATAATTGCGATACGGGCTTTCGGATGATGAACTGGCTTCGGTAAACCACGGGTGGTCTGTGCCGGTGTGGTTCATTACGTAGTCCAGATAAATCTTGATACCCCGGTTGTGGGCTTCCGTAACCAAGCGGTCGAAGTCGCTTTCTGTGCCGAGCTGCGGATTGACTTTGGTGTAGTCTGTGACGTCATATCCGTGGTAAGACATACAGGGGTGGATGGGAGAGAGCCAGAGGGCTTTCACGCCCAGCTGGTTGAGATAGTCCAGCTTTTGGGTGACGCCATTCAGGTCTCCATATCCGTCTCCGTCGCTGTCGGCGAAGGAATAGACCAGTAACTGGTAGGAGATGTCTGCCCGTTTGGTCTCGTCCCATGTGTCGGGAGAGGCGGTCAGTGCGGTCCATTGCCCTTCGACGGGCGGTTCGGGTTCCGGAGCAGGCTCGGTGATATTTTTGTCATCGCTGCAAGCGGTCATGAATGCCATGAGCATTGACAACCACAAAAGAGATAAAAAGTGGAGATGTTTATTCATAATGATGATGTATTAAAGACAATAAGTGTAGTCTCTTAAAAAACAGTGGCCGTCCCGATTTCATTGTATTCGCGACGGCCATTCCCTGTTTCTCTGATTTCTTGTAGTATTATTCGATACGGCCTGTTCCGTTGCCGAAGTTCAGATAAACCTTTTGTCCGGTTTTACCTTGTACCGCAGCTTGGTCACCGCCGTTGCCCCGATAAGCTATTTGTCCGTCGAAGATGATAAACTCTGTTTTCCACCAGTCGCCGGCAGAGACAGCTTTCGGATTTACGCAGATTCGTACTGCGCCATCTTTCAGGAATGCCGGAGAAACAAATTCACCATCAGCCGTTCCGGGCACGGTAAATAAGTCCTGTTCTACCAGTTGAGCGTCCCAGCCGTTGTATGAGGTATCGCCCATCAGATATACATTCGGCTTTTCAAATTCTATCGTTTTGTCATCACCGATAACGGAGACGTATACTAAGTACCAGCCGGCTATACCGACTTTTATGTTGCCGCCCTCGTCCGACAATCCGGCAAGGTCTTTGGATTCCTGTGAGATAGCATCTACAAAACCGAAGTCATTGCCCCAGTTGGCTTGCGGTGCAAACTTCACCTGATCGTTAGCTGCGAAATAGAAGATTCCCCAGAAAGTTCCTTTCGTTCCGTTGACCGGAACAAGTGCTTTCCAAGCATTCGGATCACCGGCAGGAGTTCCCCAGTTGTATGCGCTGCCGGTCATATAAAGTTCGGTGGGCGCACTGTTGTCTTTCACTGTAAAACGGTAGTTGAAGGCATCGAACGAGATTTTGATTTTACCGTCCAGTGCTGTATTAATGGCTTCCGCGTTCGTCCAGGTAACAAAATTATCACCGGAGTCATCACCGTCTACACTACTTCCCAAGGCTTTGGTCCAGTCTATGTCGTTTCCGTTAATAGCTGAAGCCGGGAAAATCTTGAAGTTCGAAGTACTTTCTATTTCTGCTTCCAGTATATACAGGTTTTCATCGAGAGCATCCTTCTTCATCTGTTGGGCACTGTTGCCGTCCCAGCCTGTGAAATCACCGACTATATAATAGCCGTCGGGATCAACAACCGGAGTTGTGGCAGGCTGCAAGGTGATGCTTACTTCATTTCCCACCAGTTGAATACCTTCACCGGAAGGAGTTACGGCAGAAGCATTGATAGAGATTTTCAATTTACGTACCACGCTTGCACGGCTTTTGTAGGCTTCCTGCGTCACACTGTCCAATTGTGCCAAGGCTACTTTAAAGACATGATCTTCCGTCATGGAAAATGGAATGGTGTGATTCTCATTCAGTGTCAAAGAGTTGACAGCGATCTTACTGCCTTCTTCGGCTGTGGTCGAGCTTAACTTTGCAATTTCTACGGAATCGGCTGTGGCCGCGTCCATGACGATGCTGGCGTCTTTGCCTGCTGTGAAAGTTGCAGTAAACTGTCCCGCCGACTCTTCCTGGGGATTGGACTGGGGATCAGCCCAGTCCTTGAAATCTTCGTTACAGGCAGAAAATCCGATTGCTGCCAGAAACATCCCTGTGTATATTAAATGTTTTTTCATGATGAATCGTTCTTTTTAAAGTTAATTACTTCTTTTCTCCTGTACCTGCCGTGAAGTTCAGATGGATCACATTGCCGGCTGAACCCTGTACGGAATAACCGTCTCCCTTTTCTGTCCAACTGTCAATAAGGTTGAAATCACGATAGAAGATTTCACCGTCGTGGAGTGTAAACTCAGTTCTCCACCAGTCGAGGTCTGTCTTGAAGCACATACGGACTTCTCCGCTTGCAGTCATGGCAGGAGATACGAAGTTGCCGTCTTTGGTAGCGGGAACCGCAAACTTCCATTCGTCGGTGAATGCCCACGAACCGCCGGTGGTGTTACCGAACAAATATACTTCAGCCGGATAGAAGGTAATGGTAAACTGATAGTCATCCCCTTTGACAGCTGCTTTGACGTAGAAGAGATACCATCCGGCGTTCTCTACGACGAAGTTGTCACTGCCGCTGACTCCTGCTCCGGCTTTGTCGGTAACCGTCACGCGGTTGTCGTTAATGCCGATATACTCGTTTTCCTTTGTTCCGAACTTGAACTCGGAGTTGGCATCGAAGTAAATCATTGAATAGAACTGACCATCCATACCGTAGACACCTGCCATCGGTTTCCATACTTTCCAGTCGGCATCCAGCATGGAACCTACAATGAACATCGTCTTGGGAGGTGTCAATGAGCTGGTGCTCTTGGAAATCAGAACGTTGGGCAACTCAATCACATTGGAAAGACATACTCCTTTTCCACTGCTTGTGATGTTGGCTTTCAGGCGGATATATACAGCTACCGGTTCGGTAGGGAGTTCTGCCTGCTCTCCGTTCACGGCCGTCCACAAATCGAGAAGCGCATTGTTAAGTTCGGAGGCATCCACATTGATCTTTGCTGTCGGGGAGGTGCTTTCCAACACTGTATAATTGGCTTTGCTCTCATCTGTCGCTTCTATGAAATCCTGTTCAAAAGAGGCTTGTACCGTGTAGGTGGTAGCTGCCGGAAAACCGTAGTCCGGTTGCGAACAAGTAAGTTCTACAGTCTGGGCATTCTTTAGGTCATATACATTGTTGGCTGCATACGCGGGCGTATTGAGCGTGAATGTATCGGGTTCGTTCAGGATCGGATTGCTGTCATTGTCTGTTTCGCAGGCTGTAAATAGAGGCAGTGCGAAGGTGACAGCGAGTAATATGTTGGATATTTTTTTCATAATGGCATTCTTTTATATAAGGATGAACTCTTGGTTATTTATAGCCTTCATTTTGTGACATATTCCTGTTATTGTTAATATCCGATACAGGGATAGGATATTTGTTGTAGTATGAAGCGACAGATGTTCCGTTCATTGCTCCACCTTTCCAGTCCCAAAGATATTTATTGGTTGTGAACATACCGAAACGAACCAAGTCTGAACGACGGCGACCTTCCAGATAGAACTCACGTGCCCATTCGTCGATAAGTTCCTGTTCGGTTACAGTCTGTACCTTTCTTGTGCAGTTGGCGCGTTTGCGAAGTTCATTGATGTCTCCTGTGGCGTCTCCTCCCTGGCGGAAAATGGCTTCCGCACGTGTCAGGTATGCTTCTGCCAGACGGAACAAAGGAATGTCTGTGTCAGGATAAGTAGCATGGCTGACGGGTTTTCCGTCAGAGCGGTAATTCTGCCATTTTACAATCGACAAGCCATCGGTGAATCCGCTGATCGCATCTGTCTGAATCTTGCGTCTGCCGCCTCCTACACCAGAGTATAGCATGGCACGGTCGTCACCGGCAGCTTTAATCATATCTTCTGTTCTGATGCCGTGTTCTGCATCGAAAGCATCGATCTGCTCATCTGTATCTAAGCCTTTGGGAATCTCAACATCGGCGGACAACATCGGCACATCATCGAGGTTGGAGAAGAACTTCTTCACCATTGTGGCACGGGCAAAGATACAGGACCAGCCATTGGTCGTTCCCATACGGGGCATACCGGCTACACGAGTACCACAAACCAGATAAGTTGAACCGCCGTGGTTACGCGTCTTCACTCCATCCTGACGAATAGGCAGAATGATTTCCTGCATGGCATTTTCATTCTCGTCGTTATCGGCCATAAACAGTTCGCTGTAATTTGTACATAGCTTATATGCTGAGCCAATCACTTTGCTGGCATATTCTTCCGCTTTTGCATAATCGGTTTGTCCGGTGTATACGCCTGCGTTCAGGTACAAACGTGCGCGGAGCAACCAGTTGGCGGCTTTGTCTGCACGTCCGAAGGGAGCCTGGCGAGGTTCATACATATCACCTTCAATTTCGTTCAGTTCATTCTGAATGTAGGTATAGAGTTCCGCACCTTTCTTCTCGACAGGCAAGTCATTGTTAAAGTGTTCCTTGAACGGAGCTTTACCGAACAAGTCGAGGAAGTACCAATAATGGAGGGCACGCAGGAAACGTATTTCCGCACGTTGGCGCAGTGTTTCTGCATCTGTCATGCCTTCGGTCTGGTCGAGGAAGAAGTTGTATTGTGTGATGTCATATCCCAAACGGACGTAAACCCACTCTGTGCGCTGGCTGGAAGGACTCCAGCTAATACTTGTAAGCTGGGGGATGTCCTGATTCTCCTGCCATGCCCAAAGACATTCGTCGGTAGGCAGCTCGTTGCAGTTGAAAGTGGTACGATAGAAACCGGATTCGCCTTCGTCCTGTCCGTCGAGGTCAGGAGAGCCGTCGATACCCTTTTGGCCGGTTACACCCAGCATGGCATATCCTTTCACAAATACTCCCTGTTGGTCGAAACTACCTCCTGTCTGAGGGTCGATGGGACTAATATCCAGATCGTTGATACATGAAGTTACTCCCGAAGAGAGAACTGCGATCAGTGCGGCTGAAAATAGCTGTTTGATATATTTTGTTTTCATGATAAATTGATTTAATGAATGTTAGAATTGCAGACTTAAACCTAATAAGAAAGTCATCGCTCTGGGATATGGATTGGCGTCGATACCGCTTTTTACTTCCGGGTCAAGGCCTTTGTACTTACTGATAATGAACGGATTCTGTACGGTAGCATATACACGTCCGCCAACACCTTTGTAGGTTTGAGTTTTCCACAGATTCTGGAAAGAATAACCTAACGTGATGTTATCACAACGTAAGAATGATGCGTTATGTATAAAATAGTCGCTCATGTAGTAATCACCTTGTCCGCTGAAACCGAGTGCGACAGCTTCGGCGCTGGTGTTGCTATATGCATTATTGGAGTACAGTCCCGAAGTGCTGACGTTGGCTTTGTTGCTCAGGAAGTCATAGTACACATAGTTGTTCAGACTGGCACGTAAGGAGAAGCTGAAGTCAAAGTTCTTATACTGCATTTTGGAGGTCAGTCCCATCAAAACATCGCCTGCCGGTTTTTTGTAGATATATTTGTCTCCGCTGTCTATCGTTCCGTTTCCGTTACGGTCAACAAACATATTTTCAATAGGTTTGCCATTTTCGTCGTATACCTGCTGGTAAACGTAGAAAGAATTGGCAGCATAACCTACTTTATTCGCCTGTACCTTGGTATTGTTACCTCTGGAAATCTTATCGCCTGCTTCTACGTAATAATCGCTGTCGTCGCCACCTGTCAACTTGGTGATTTCATTGTGGTTCCATGTAATGTTATAGCTGAGGTCCCAAGTGAAGTCCTTAGTCACAATCGGTTTGGCATTGATAGAAAATTCCATACCGTAGTTTTCCAGTGAACCGATATTCTGTGTCATCTGGGCATTGAAGTTAGTTCCTACGGGAATCTTAACGCTGTTCAGCAGGTCATCCGTTTTACGGAAGTATCCGTCGATGCCGCCTGTGATTCTTCCATTCAGGAATCCGAAGTCCAGTCCGGCATTCCATGTGGTCGTCTTTTCCCATTTCAGGTTTTCATTGAAAGCCTTCGGGCGGGAAGTAGAGTAATACGTATCGCCAAAAGGATACTGGGCATACTCGTTATTGACTACATACAGAGGAAGATAAGCAAAATCATCACCTATGTTTTGCTGACCGGTAATACCCCAGCCTAAACGTAATTTCAGATCAGACAGGACATTTACGTCTTTCAGGAAGTTTTCTTCTTTAATCTTCCATCCCAGTGCCAATGACGGGAATGTACCCCAGCGGTTGTCTTTGGAGAAACGTGACGAGCCATCCCAACGCATGGTAAAGGTAAACAAGTAACGGTTCAGCAGGGAGTAGTTCAGACGGCCGAAGTAAGAGACCAGTGTATTTCTGGTTGCATAAGCTGTCTGTTCGCGCAATTTGGCGTCATGGGGTTCTTGTGTATAGGAGTCCCAACCCTGTCCTTCTTCAAATCCGTTGCGATGGAAGTGCTGTTCTTCACCACCGACCATGATGTCAAAGTCGTTTGCACCCAAAGACTTGATATACTGTACATATATGTTGTACGAAAGGTTGTATTTATATTGGGTTACGTCGCCGTTCCAACCATAATAATTATTGCCGAATGAGTATGGAGAAACAATCGTAGTCTGCGTACCTTCCGCATATTCTCCACCTATGCTTGCGTGCAGACGGAGGTCAGGCAGGAAATGGAATTTATAGTCAACGTCTACATTTCCAACAAAGTCGTTGCTGTTTGCCTTGTCATTTTTGAGTTCCAGTGCAGCCAGCGGATTTTGGGGAGAGTTCGGATTGGACGTGTATTTCCAGTCCGGATTGCTGAAGCCTGTAGTAGAATTTATATTCTGCCAGTAGCCGCCTGTAAACTGGTAGGGGTCTTCGTTAGAATAAACCGGACGGGTAGGGTCGATGGCCAATGCTCCGCCAATAGCGGCACCTGTGTCGGCATATCGGTTCTTACCGTTCATGAATTTGGCGTTGATGTTGAACTTCAGATGATCTTCAAAGAAGGAAGGAGCCAGGTTCACGGAAGCGGTAAAGCGTCGGAAGTTGGATGTTTTCACAATACCATTGTCGTCTGTATAACCTAGAGACACACGGTAAGGCAGGTTCTTGAATCCTCCGTTGATAGAAACATGATGGTCGGTGCTGACAGCAGTACGGAATATCTGGTCCTGCCAGTCTGTATTGGCGGTTCCTAAATCTGCCGGTAATTTGTCACCCCATAACTGGTTGGCATAAGCGCGGTATTCGTCTCCGCTCAGTACATCATAACGCTTTTGAGTTTTGGAGAAGGATACGGAGCCGTTATAGCTTACGCTGGGAGCTTGTCCGTTCTTTCCTTTCTTGGTGGTGATAATAATAACACCATTGGATGCACGCGAACCGTAAATGGCAGTTGCAGAGGCATCTTTCAGTACAGTAAGGGTTTCGATGTCCGCAGGGTTAACCATTGACAAACCGTTTGCCATCCCTTTGATACCTTCGTTGTCAATAGCCAGACCGTCAATAACGATCAGCGGGTCATTGCTTGCATTCAATGAAGAACCGCCACGAATACGGATTTGTGCGCCACCGCCCGGTGTACCGTCATTGGAGATCACGCTGACACCGGCAATTTTACCGGATAACATATCCTGAGCATTCGTCGTAATACCTTTACTTAGTTCATCGGGCTTGATAGCCATTACCGAACCGGTCATATCGTTCTTTTTCACCTGACCGTAACCGATGACTACTACTTCGTCCAGTATTTCCGTATCGTCTTTCAGTATCACATTCATTTGCGCAGCGGCGGGAAGTTCCTTCGGTTGGTACCCGATAAATGAAACTACTATTATATCGCCTTGCTTGGCAGACAACTGGAAGTTGCCATCGAAATCGGTAATCGTTCCGGTGGTAGTGCCTTTCACCACAACATTGGCACCGATAACCGGTTCGCCTGTTGCGTCTTTTACCATTCCTTTGACGGCTATTTGTTGAGCAAATGCGTCAACGGACAAGAATATTCCGGCTATAAGCGTAAGCAGGACCTTGAACATAAAGTTTCCTTTTTTCATGTTTTTGTCTTTAAAGTTAATTGTAAAATCTCTATTCATTCTCTCTTAAGAAATACCTATTGAAAACCTTCTCTTCGTCATCATTTTTAGTGCTCGAAAACACTCTCTTTTACCGAATAATAATTTCTCTGTCTTTATAATCTCTTGATACCTTTTATCTCTGATTTATCTTTTACCTCTTTGATGCTGATAGCGTATCCGCCTCCGTTAGCTGCGCGCAGGTTCAGCTTGCTCTTATTCGTCAGAATACCTTTCTTGATGGTATAAGCCTGCGGGTTTTCTTTCCAGTCGGCATCTTTGGCATCCGCATAGACGGTAGCGATGTATTGTTTGCCCGGAGTCAGGAAGTCGAATACGAGTTTGGAGGTATGACCGTTTTCACCGGCTGTGCAGCCTACGTACCAGTCGTCCGTACCTTTTGCCTTACGGGCAATCGTGATGTATTCTCCCGGTTCTGCTTCCAGATAGTTCGTTTCGTCCCAGTCGAGAGCTACGTCTTTGATGAACTGAAAAGCGTCCATAAAGCGTTCGTAGTTTTCCGGAATGTCGGCAGCCATCTGCAAAGGACTGTACATGGTAACATATAGTGCCAACTGGCGTGCAATGGTAGAACGTACCTGAGAATTATTTGCCGGATTCATCTTGTTGCAATGCGTTTCGAAGATGCCGGGAGTGTAATCCATCGGACCGCCAACCAGGCGTGTGAAAGGCAAAATCGTTGTATGATATACTTTGTTGCCTCCGAATGATTCATATTCTGTTCCGCGGGCGGATTCATTACCGATCAGATTCGGATATGTACGGCAGATACCGGTAGGGCGGGTTGCTTCGTGTGCATTCACCATGATTTTGTAATCGGCGGCTTTCTTCACTGCATACAGGTAATGGTTGTTCATCCATTGTCCGTAGTGATGTTCGCCGCGGGGGATGATGTTGCCTACATAACCGCTCTTTACGGAGTTGTATCCATTGTCTGCCATAAATTGGTAGGCTTTGTCCATGTGGCGTTCGTAGTTGCGTACAGAAGCGGAAGTCTCGTGATGCATCATCATTTTGATTCCTTTGCTGGCTGCATAGCGGTGGATTTCCTTCACATCGAAATCGGGATAAGGAGTCACGAAATCAAATACATAGTCTTTGCTGTTGCCGAACCAGTCTTCCCAGCCTTCGTTCCAGCCTTCAACCAGTACTGCATCGAATCCGTGAGCGGCTGCAAAGTCAATGTAACGTTTCACGTTGGCTGTGTTGGCCGAATGTTTGCCGTTCGGTTTGGTTTTGGAGTAATCCGTTTCACCGAGTTTTACGCTGGTCAGTTCGTCGGTGTAAGCCCATGAGCCTTTTCCGGTGATCATGTCCCACCATACGCCGATATATTTCACGGGTTTTATCCAAGAAGCGGCATCTGCTATCTTGCAAGGTTCGTTCAGGTTGAGAGTGATACGTGAAGCGAGGATATTGCGGGCGTCATCGCTCACGATAACTGTACGCCAAGGCGTGTTGCAGGGAGTCTGCATATATCCTTTGTCTCCTTTGGCATCCGGTGTCAGCCAGGATTCGAATACCATATTCTTGTCGTCCAGATTGAGGTGCATACATGAGTAATCAACCAAAGCGGCTTCGTGAAGATTGATGTATAAGCCATCATCCGTTTTCATCATCAGTGCGGTTTGTACGCCTGTCTGTGAGAAAGGAGTCTGAGAAGAGTTCGGAGTGATCGCTTCTTTCATCAGTCCTCTGATCTCTGATAAGCGGGAAATGGTGTAGTCATATTCCTGCGTATCATAGTCACCCGGTATCCAGAAAGCGATATGATCGCCGTTCATGCCAAACTGAGAATGTTCTTCCTTGATCACGAAGTAATTGAGTGACTTCTGCTGAGGAAATTCATAACGGAATCCCAGACCGTCATTGAACAGACGGAAACGGATAACGATAGAGCGGTCGTTCATGGGTTGATACAGGGTGACTGCCAGTTCGTTATAGTGATTGCGGATTTCTTTTTCTTCTCCCCAGACCGGTTGCCAGGTTTCATCAAAGGTAGCCGTTTGGGTATCCTTTACTTCGAAGCCGTCGTACAAGTTGGTCTTTGAATCAAGTTTGGTCAGGTCTCTGCGGTCCACCCAGTCGAAGTCGGTTCTGGTATTATCTTCTTTCTTCAGTTCCAGTCCGAGAGTGCTGGGTTTGATTACCACTTTGTTCTTATACGTCAGTTCATACGTTGGGGCACCTTTGGAGTCTACTTGAAAGGTCATTACCAGATTGTTGTCCGGTGAGGTTAATTTCTGTTGGGCATTCGCAATGAATGAGATGCAAAGGAATGCGATGAGCGATAAAATCTTTCTCTTTTTCATTCTATTTATGGTATTAAATTATAAGCTAACTAATATTTTTACTCCGCTCTGTTCCGGATATTGCAAATATAGCAACCATCTTGAGACTTTGGGCTGTCTAGAATAAAAATACAAGTTTATATTAATCTCAAAGTTTTGTTTTACAGTAGTTTATTGTTTTTTTACATCCTGATAAATATAAGTCGAAGTGAACTTATTTAAAAGGATAGGAGGTATATCCCACGACTTGGAAGTGTTAATTCATTTCTTAATTCAACCTTTTTCTCTGTCAATAAATCGAAAGCAGATGAAGCGGGGAGTATTTCCCGGTAAGGAACCAGGTCGATGGTCTGTTCCCGGTCGTTTCCGTTCAGGAAAACAACGACTGACTTATCACCGTATTTGCGTTCGTACACGTAGATACCCTTATTCGGTGCGAAATGTTTGAGTTGGCCTTTGGCAATGACTTCGTTTCCTTTTCTCCATTGGAGCAGTTTTTGCATAAAAGAGAATGCTTCATTTTGCTGCGGAGTGCGGTTGGCTGCGTCAAAGCAGTTTTTTGTATCGTTCGGCCAGCCTCCGGGGAAGTCGCAGCGGAGCAGTCCGTCTCCATTCGCCTTGTCGGCTGCCATCAGGATTTCAGTTCCATAATATATCTGCGGTATTCCGCGGGTTGTCAGTAAGAATGTCAGGGCTTGCTTGTACCGGTCCAGATTCTTTGTATCAGCTTCCGAACGGTAGAAGCGGGAAGTATCGTGATTGTCGAGGAAGGTCAGCAGGTTCATTGGATGGCTGTAGACGATGTCCTGTGACAGATATTCGTAGAGTCTGAAAAGTCCTCCGTTCCATTCGGTAGTCTCTTCGTCGAAAGCCTTGTTCATCTCTTCCATTAGCGGGAAGTCCATGACAGTAGGGAGATTGCTATTTTTCGGATAAGCGAGTCTGCTGTCTTTCTGCCAGTAGGAGATGAGTACATTGTTGCCCAGCCATGTTTCACCTACAATGTTGAACTTGGGATATTCTTCATTAACCGCTTTGCACCAGCGTGCCATCATATCGAAGTCGGCATAAGGGTGTGTATCCTGACGGATGCCGTTGATACCGGCATACTCTATCCACCAGATACTGCTCTGTATCAGATATGTAGCTACATGACGGTTTCTTTGGTTGAAGTCCGGCATGGTCAGTGTGAACCAACCGTCGATAGCGATTTTCTTTTCGTAATCGGAAGCATACGGGTCCATTTGAGTGGCAGTCTTGAAGCTGGTCTGCACGTAGTTTCCTTCAAAGTTAAACCAGTCTTTGGAGGGCATATCTTTAAACAGATAGTTGTCCGAACCGCAATGGTTGAAGATCATGTCCATTACGACTTTCAGCCCTTTGGCATTAGCTTCCTGAGTAAGTTTGCGGAACTCTTCGTTACTGCCGAAGCGGCGGTCTACCTGATAATAATCGGTAATGGCATAACCGTGATACGATCCTTCTTTCATGTCATTTTCCTGAATCGGGTTGAGCCATATACTGGTGACTCCGAGGTCTGCTATGTAATCCAGATGATTCTCTATTCCTTTCAAGTCGCCGCCATGACGTGCGAAAGGCTCATTACGGTCTACATTTCCTTCCAGCATTCCGGGAATGATGTCGTTGGAAGGGTCGCCATTGGCGAAACGGTCCGGCATAATGAGATAAAGCACGTCGCTCGAATCAAAACCTTCTACTGCCGAAGCATTCGGCCGGCGCTGTTTAAGCTCGTAAGGGATTTTGGTTTGCTTTTTGCCTTGTTTCAGGATAATGTCAAAGTTCTGTGAAGCAGCCTTCGAAAGGTCTAAATATAGAACCAGATAATTAGGATTCTCCTGCTTCACCACTTCTTGCAGCGTAATATCATCGGCTGAAAGACTGACGTCTGCGGATGATATGCGGTCACCATATAATAGTATCTGCAATTCGGGATTCTTCATTCCTGCCCACCAAAAGGTCGGGGCTACTTTCTTTATAGTGCTTGCTGCGAATACCTGGTGAAAACCGGGTAATAATAATAGTAAGATAATGAATAATAAATTCCTTTTCATGGTAACTAGATTTTTAAAATTTGTTCGGGGGAACCGATGATGCAAATGTAGGCGAATCGGGTATGCCGTATGGCAGTTAGAAAGAAAATATAAATGCTTATTTTGAATAGGCTGTTGATAATAAGCCTTTTATCATTGCCGCCGCTATCGAAAAATACAAGTGAAAATGAAAATTGTTATGGCGATATTTTTCGTTTTTATTACTATAATCATTATATTTGTCACATCTTTAAAAAAGTACCTTATGAGAAATCTAACCTATTATCTTTTGTTTCTTCTTTTAGCTTCTCCTTTTTCCCTGTCTGCAAAGCATACGGATATAAATAAGGCTGCCCTTAAAAAACTGGATGATGTTATAAGTAAGAAGGAAACTTATCAGATACGGAGGGAAAAAGAAATCACTGATTTAAAAGTACAACTTGCCCGTTCCACCGATCCTGTCCGGAAATATGAGTTGTATGCCTCGCTCTTTGGCGCTTACCTTCATTATCAAGCGGATTCGGCACTACATTACATTAACCGTGAGATGGAGATATTGCCCCAATTAAACCGTCCGGAACTGGAGTATGAGATTAGCATTAACCGCGCTACGGTAATGGGTGTGATGGGAATGTACATCGAAGCTATGGAACAATTGGAGAAGATTGATCCTAAAAAACTGAATGAATGGACTTTACTGTCTTATTATCAGACATATCGCGCCTGCTACGGCTGGCTTGCTGATTATACGACTAACAAAACCGAAAAAGAAAAATACCTGAAAAAGACCGATTTGTACAGAGATTCCATTATCGCCGCCATGCCTCCGGAAGAAAACAAAACGATTGTTCTGGCGGAAAGAAGCATCATGAATGGAAAAGCCGATACGGCTATCGGTATGCTGAACGATGCACTGAAAGATATGGAAGACGAACGTCAGAAAGTATATATCTATTATACCCTTTCCGAAGCATACAGCATGAAGAAAGACGTTGAGAAAGAAGTTTATTATCTGATACTGACCGCTGTTGCGGACTTGGAGTCTTCTGTCAGGGAGTATGCTTCCTTGCAGAAACTCGCACATCTGATGTATGAATTAGGGGATATTGACCGTGCTTACAAATATCTGAGTTGTTCGATGGAAGATGCCGTAGCGTGTAATGCCCGTTTGCGATTTATGGAAGTGACGGAGTTCTTCCCGATTATCGACAAGGCTTACAAACTGAAAGAAGAAAGAGAACGGGCCGTTTCCCGTGCCATGTTGATTAGTGTCAGTCTGTTGTCGCTGTTTCTCCTCATTGCTATTTTCTATCTGTATCGTTGGATGAAGAAAATATCCATCATGCGCCGGAATCTGAGTTTGGCCAACAAGCAAATGTCTGTGGTCAACAAAGAACTGGAGCAGACCGGAAAGATAAAGGAAGTATATATTGCCCGTTATCTGGACAGATGCGTCAATTATCTCGATAAACTGGAAACTTATCGTCGCTCTCTGGCCAAGCTTGCCATGTCGTCACGTATCGACGAGTTGTTTAAAGCAATCAAGTCCGAACAGTTTATCCGGGACGAACGGAATGAATTTTATAACGAATTTGATAAGTCATTCCTTAAACTGTTCCCCAACTTTATTACTTCTTTCAATAATCTGCTGGTAGAAGAAGCAAGAGTCTATCCTAAATCGGACGAACTGCTGACAACAGAACTCCGGATCTTCGCCCTTATTCGTCTGGGCGTAGTGGATAGTAACAAGATTGCTCATTTTCTGGGTTATTCTCTGGCAACAATCTATAATTACCGGAGCAGAATGCGTAATAAGGCTGCCGGAGATAAAGATCGGTTCGAGCAGGATGTAATGAATTTGTAAGTACACTCTAATCTCTCTTCATGTCTCCAATAGACATAAACGTGATATGACTATTTGATTGTATATGAATAGCTTAGAGTTTCCATGTATTTCCTGCTTTGGAAACTGCCGTTTCCCGGTGTGGAAACGATCGTTCCCTTTAAAGGTAACTGTCGTTTCTCGGTGAGGGAACGCCCGTTTCCTAACGGGAAACATATAAAGAGAAAGGACCCAATGAAAATCATCTATTATAATGATAATATTATTTAGGCACGGATTGCACGAACTTCACGGTCTTTAATTGAATAGAACCGTGTTAATCCGTGAAATCCGTGCCTAAATGAAAGTAAAAAGTGTTTTGATTACATATTCGTGTAGTCAATTCTTTATTTATATCCGGCAGCTTTAGCTATCCGTTTCGGAATTTCCGTATTGTCAATCTTCTCACCGAACAGTTGAGAACCGGCACCGATGGCAAATACCGGCACATAACCGGCAGAGTGACCGCCGCTTACCCAGCCTACCATAGATATCTGATCCATTACTTCTTTAGCGCGTGCAGCCATCGGCTCGCTCTTAGAGTACATACTTTCGGCAAATACCACTTTATTTCTGACAAAGGATTGTTCAAACTCGTCACGCAGCTTCTTTTCCTGTTCCCAGGAAATAGGGAACTGTTTCCAGAAGCCCATTTCTTCACCCAGGAATTCTTTCATGTCTTCCCAAGTCACTTTGTTGCCTTTTGATTTTCTCAGTTCGCTGATACGTTTGGACAATCCGTCAGCAGAATGTTTCTGATATTGCAGTGCTTTCAGATTCAACGCATATTTGCCTGTACCCAGTACGATACCACCGGTTTCGTGGTCGGCGGTAACAACGATCAGCGTTTCTTTCGGATGTTTCTTGTAGAATTCGTAAGCTACTTTGATAGCGTCATCCATATCCTTTACTTCATTGAATACGGTAGCGGCGTCATTAGCGTGGCAAGCCCAGTCGATCTTTCCACCTTCTACCATTAAGAAGAACCCTTTGTTCTTGCCTTTGGTCAGGAAGTCGATAGCGCTTTCTGTGATTTGGGCAAGAGTCAGATCGTCGCTTTGGCGGTCGATGGCATAAGGCAGACAGGAAGGATCTTTGCCTTCTTCCTGTATCAGGATCATTTTGCCGGCATCCTTGCTTTTGGCTTTATAATCGCTGTAACCACGTGCTACGGTGTAGCCTGCTTCTTCGAAAATAGGGAAGATGCTGGGAGCGTCTTTCTTATCAAACGTCTTGTCCGGTTTCAGAAAACCGCCACCTGCATAAAAGTCAAAGTTTGCTTTTGTCAGGTCGACAGCGATTTCATAATTCATATTACGGTCTGCCTGATGAGCGTAGAAAGCGGCAGGAGTGGCGTGGTCTACGCTGACGGAAGTAGTGACACCTACTTTCTTTCCGGCCTTCTTGGCTTTTTCGGCTACGGTTTCAATCGGGTTTTTGTCTTCTCCTACAGAGATGGCGCTGTTGTAGGTCTTCTTTCCGGTTGCCAGTGCAGTACCCGCAGCAGCAGAGTCGGTGACGGAGTTTGTCGCGGAGAAAGTGGTTGCCATCGTTGCTACGGGAAATTGTGTGAACAATAAAGGTTCAACGCCGATGCGCCCGTTTTGCAGTTCTGCCTGATACATTTCTGTACCATTTACCTGATTGACTCCCATTCCGTCTCCGATGAAATAGAATACATACTTTGCCTGACCGTTGGCTGCAACGGAAATAAGGACAAAGAGCAGTGTGTAAATCAACTTTTTCATTCTTTTGTATCTTAATATTAGGGTTAGTGATGGACAAAGGTAATAAAAAACGGTGGAAGTGCCGAAGCAAATCCACCGTTTCTTTGTGTCATTTGTATGACATTTATGCTTTCACGCGTCCTACGTAAGAACCGTCACGAGTGTCGATCTCAATTGTTTCACCTTCGCTGATGAACAAAGGCACACGTACGGTTGCACCTGATTCTACTGTAGCAGGTTTCAGTGTGTTGGTAGCTGTATCACCTTTCATTCCCGGTTCTGTGTAAGTAACCTTCATCTGGACCTTGATCGGCATATCTGCATAAAGTACTGTTTCGGTAGAAGCGTCGGAAACAACTTCCAGTGTCATACCTTCAAGCAGGAAGTCTACACCGTTGATCAGGTCGTGAGCGATAGGGTGCTGGTCAAAAGTTTCCTGATTCATGAAGATATAGTCTTCTCCTTCTTTATACAGGAATTGGTATGGGCGACGTTCAACGCGTACATCTTCCAGTTTTTCACCGATGTTGAAACGACGTTCGAGAACGTATCCGCTCACTACGTCTTTCAGTTTCGTACGCATAAAAGTGTTACCTTTGCCCGGTTTAACATGCAGGAATTCTACACAGAAATAGAGCTTACCGTCCATACGGATACAAGTTCCGTTTTTGATGTCTTGGGAATTAATCATACTGCTATTTTTCTTATTATATTATTGTTATTTAATTGTTTTCATTCCAAATCGAGTGCAAAAGTAATCTAAATCGGTAAAAAACACAAAAACTTTTGAGCAAAAATGAGTTATCTCTTGGTTAATTTAAAAAAAGTCTCTATTTTTGCAGCCCGATTACGTAGAATAATAACATAAAAACAAGATACAGTAATGAAGAGAACATTTCAACCCTCTAACAGAAAGAGAAAAAACAAACACGGTTTCCGTGAGAGAATGGCATCGGCTAATGGTCGTAGAGTATTAGCTGCTCGCCGTGCAAAAGGCAGAAAGAAACTGACTGTTTCTGATGAGTACAACGGACAGAAGTGGTAATCATCGCTCAGAAACAAAAAAGGCGGAGTTTTAAACTCCGCCTTTTTTGTTTGCTCCTATTTCTATTAAAGTTGGTCATAATTACCTTTTTATGTCAAAAGGTAGGGGAATTCGGCTCCGGTAGTTAAATAGTATATTAAATAATGTTTAATGCAGTGCTCTTTATCACTTTTTAGTTTTCTTTGTCACAGATCGTAGACGAATATATGCGACGGATGATGGTATGTAGAGAATCCCGAAGTCGCATCATACATATAAGGTTGTTGAAATCTATAGGAGTGGGGAATATAGTTGCAACAATTGTGGTGATGATAGGTGTCCTTGCATTTATGCAGGGACATTTTCATTGCCCACTATTCCGAAATTCAACTAATTTGTAGTATCTTTGGCGCGGATTAACAGCAAAGCGTATGACAATCAAAGAATTCTTTTCTTTTAAAACAAATAAATATTTCTGGGTGAATATCCTTGTCATGATTGTGGCAGTGGTGCTGATCGTGTTCGGCGTGATGAAATGGCTGGATGTTTATACTCGTCACGGTGAGGCGGTGGTTGTGCCCGATGTAAAAGGGATGACCGTGGATGAAGCCTCAAAAATGTTCCGCAATCACGGGTTGGTATGTGTCGTATCCGATTCCACTTATGTGAAGAATAAGGCAGCCGGTATCGTGCTTGACGCCAATCCCGGAGCCGGACAAAAAGTAAAAGAAGGCCGCACCATTTACCTGACTATCAATACGCTGAGTATTCCTTTGCGTGCTGTCCCCGATGTGGCGGACAACAGTTCTCTGCGCCAGGCACAGGCGAAAGTGCTTGCTGCCGGATTCAAGCTGACCGAGATTCAGCTGATGCATGGTGAGAAGGACTGGGTGTACGGCATTAAATATCAGGGACGTTCATTGGAAGCAGGAGATAAAGTACCTTTGGGAGCTGCGCTGACCCTGATGGTAGGAAACGGAGAAAACGAACCGTTGGAAAGCGACTCCATAGAAAATGCTGAAGGAGCAGATGAACCTGTTTCCTCAGAATCCCCTTCAAGTCAGGATGATAGCTGGTTTTAATTGATAAATAACGAAACAGACTCACATGATCGAGGAAGAACTTCCGGATGAACTGGAAAATGATTTGGATGATATAGAACCTGTCGGTGATGAATCCCAGCTTTACGAACATTTTCGGGTGGTCGTAGACAAGGGGCAGGCGATGGTCAGAGTCGACAAATATCTGTTCGAACGTATTGTCAATGCTTCGCGCAACCGTATTCAGAAGGCTGCCGAAGATGGATTTGTCATGGCTAACGGTAAGCCGGTGAAGAGCAGCTACAAGGTAAAGCCGCTCGATGTCATTACCGTCATGATGGACCGTCCTCGTTATGAAAACGAGATTATTCCCGAAAATATTCCCCTTAATATCGTTTACGAAGATCCATATGTAATGGTAGTGAACAAGCCTGCGGGACTGGTGGTACATCCGGGACACGGAAACTATCACGGTACGCTTGTCAATGCACTGGCATGGCACATGAAAGATATTCCCGAATATGATGCCAATGACCCGCACGTCGGCCTTGTCCACCGGATTGATAAAGATACTTCCGGTCTGCTGGTGATTGCCAAGACACCGGATGCCAAGACCAACCTCGGGATACAATTCTTTAATAAGACGACCAAACGCAGATACCGTGCCCTTGTCTGGGGAAATGTGGAACAGGATGAAGGCACGATCGTAGGCAGTATCGCCCGTAATCCGAAAGACCGGATGCAGATGGCGGTTATGTCCGACCCGGCGATGGGCAAACACGCGGTCACTCATTATCGGGTGCTGGAACGGTTGGGATATGTTACGCTGGTAGAGTGCATACTCGAAACCGGACGTACTCATCAGATTCGTGTCCACATGAAACATATCGGGCATGTACTTTTCAACGACGAACGCTATGGCGGTCACGAAATACTGAAAGGTACTCACTTTAGTAAATACAAACAATTTGTAAATAATTGCTTTGACACTTGTCCCCGGCAGGCTCTGCATGCCATGACATTGGGGTTCGTACATCCCGTCACAGGCGAAGAGATGTACTTTACTTCCGAACTTCCGGATGACATGACCCAGCTTATCGAGAAGTGGCGAGGCTATATAAGTAACAGAGAAATAGAATGAAACGCACAATTGCTATCGTAGCCGGAGGTGACACCTCCGAATTTCATGTATCCCTGCGTAGTGCACAGGGAATATATTCCTTCATAGATAAGGAAAAGTACACACTGTACATTGTCGAGATGCAGGGTACCCGTTGGGAAGTACAATTGCCGGATGGTGCAAAAGCGCCGGTAGACCGCAACGATTTCAGCTTTATGCTGGGAACGGAGAAGATTAAGTTTGACTTTGCCTATATTACCATTCACGGTACTCCGGGCGAAGACGGCCGTCTTCAGGGATACTTTGACATGATGCACATACCATACTCTTGTTGCGGAGTGCTGGCTGCGGCGATCACCTATGACAAGTTTACCTGCAACCAATATCTGAAAGCCTTCGGAGTACGTATTGCAGAATCGTTGCTGCTGCGTCAGGGGCAATCGGTTTCCGACGAAGACGTGATGGAAAAGATCGGTTTGCCTTGTTTCATCAAGCCGAGTCTGGGCGGTTCGAGCTTCGGTGTAACAAAGGTTAAGACGAAAGAACAAATACAGCCGGCCATTGTTAAGGCCTTTGAAGAAGCCCAGGAAGTGCTCGTAGAAGCATTTATGGAAGGAACGGAGCTGACCTGCGGCTGCTATAAAACCAAAGACAAGACCGTCATCTTCCCGCCTACGGAAGTGGTGACACACAATGAGTTCTTTGATTATGATGCAAAATACAATGGTCAGGTAGACGAGATAACTCCTGCACGCATCTCGGACGAACTGACGAATCGCGTGCAAATGCTGACCTCGGCCATTTATGACATATTGGGCTGTTCCGGTATCATCCGTGTGGATTATATTGTGACTGCCGGCGAAAAGATCAATCTGCTGGAAGTGAATACAACTCCGGGGATGACCACTACAAGCTTTATTCCCCAGCAAGTGCGTGCTGCCGGTCTGGATATAAAGGATGTGATGACTGATATAATAGAAAATAAATTTTAAGTAATAGGTAACAGGTAATAGGTAATAAGTAACAGGTAATAAGTAATAGATATTAAATATTAAATTTGTGTGGGCATAGCGCCGCCTATTACCTATTACTTATCACTTATTACTTATATTACCTGCCTCTAAATTTCATAGCTTATGGATACTACAGAGTTTGATGAGATTCGTCCTTACAATGATGAGGAACTTCCTCAAATCTTTGAGGAGCTGATTGCTGATCCTGCTTTTCAGAAGGCGGCTACTGATGCGATACCGAACGTCCCTTTTGAACTTTTGGCGCAGAAAATACGCGCTTGTAAGAGCAAGCTGGATTTTCAGGAAACATTCTGTTATGGTATTTTGTGGAAGATAGCAGCGGACCATACGGATGGGCTGACTCTGGATCATACGGCTGTGCCGGATAAGAGCAAGGCTTATACGTATATCTCCAATCATCGGGATATTATATTGGATTCGGGCTTCCTTTCTATCTTGCTGATCGATCAGGGGATGGATACGGTTGAGATAGCGATCGGCGACAATCTGCTGGTTTATCCGTGGATCAAGAAACTGGTTCGTGTCAACAAGTCGTTTATTGTACAACGGGCGCTGACCATGCGGCAGATGCTGGAATCTTCGGCACGGATGTCCCGTTATATGCATTATACCATTAGTGAGAAGAAGCAGTCCATCTGGATTGCCCAGCGCGAAGGACGTGCCAAAGACTCGAACGACCGTACTCAGGACAGCGTGCTGAAGATGCTGGCGATGGGTGGTGAAGGCGACTTGATCGACCGTTTGATGGAGATGAACATCGCTCCTCTTGCCATTTCGTACGAATATGACCCCTGTGACTTTCTGAAAGCGCAGGAGTTTCAGTTGAAAAGAGATATAGAAGGATATAAGAAAACCACTCAGGACGATTTGATCAGTATGCAGATCGGTCTTTTCGGATATAAGGGGAAGGTTCATTTTCAGACGGCTTCCTGTATCAATGACAGCTTGGCGCAACTGGACCGTTCATTGCCGAAGCAGGAACTGTTCTCCAGCATATCTGCCTGTATCGATCAGAGAATTCATAGTAACTACCGTATCTATTCGGGCAACTACGTTGCCTATGACTGGCTGAAGGGTACATCCGAGTTTGCCGGTCATTACACCCCCGAAGAGAAACAACGATTCGTTACCTATATCGAGCAGCAACTGGGCAAAATAAAGATTCCGAATAAAGACGAAGACTTTTTGCGTGGAAAATTGTTATTAATGTATGCCAATCCGTTGGTGAACTATTTAGCCGCTTGCCAATGAAGAAAGTAAAGTTACATACACTCTGGCTTTTGGGAATGCTTTTCCTGATGACGGCCTGCGGAGATGATGATGATTACTATTATCCTTCTGTGAAGTTGGAATTTGTCACAGTAAAGGCTGGGGCGGATGGACTGATACGGAGTCTGCTTCCTGACAAGGGAGAGCTGTTGACTGTTGCGAAGGACCGTACCGGTTCAACCATTTCTCCGAACACGGCCAGGCGTGTGATCAGTAACTATGAAGTAAATCCGGAGGATGCTACGGCTGTCATATACTCATTGCAGTCGGTGGTGACACCGGAGCCAAAGGAAGCGGACGATCCGGCTTTTGAAGGCGGACTGAAGTATGATCCGGTAGATGTGACCAGCATTTGGCTGGGACGTGACTATTTGAATATGATTCTGAACGTGAAGATCAATATCAATAGTGGCAAGCAGCACGTGTTTGGCATGATAGAAGAGAGCGTAGAGTCGGAGGGGGATGAGACAGTCGTAACCTTGTCCCTGTTTCATGATGCGAATGGGGATGAGGAGAACTATAATCGTCGTGCCTACATTTCCGTTCCTCTGACGAAATATGTGGATGAAGAAAATCCTCATCAAGCCATAAGGATAAAATTCAAGTATCATACTACCAATAAAAGTGGTGTGGTGGTAGAATCAAGCAAGTATTGTGATCCGGGATTTGAATATGTTCCGGATGGGAACTGATTAATATAGTACGTATGTTTAAAATGAATCAATTAGTCGTGGGATTATTTTTATTTCTCTCTTCTTTTTTCTCCTGTCAGCAGAAAGGAGACTTTAAAACAGTGAATGTAGAGGATTTTGACTCTATCATTCAGGATGAAGAAGTGCAGCGTCTGGATGTTCGTACACTGGCTGAATATTCAGAAGGACATATTGCAAAAACGATCAATATTAATGTGATGGATGACTCTTTTGCCTCGATGGCGGATTCATTATTGCAAAAGAGCAAACCGGTTGCGCTGTATTGCCGTAGCGGTAAACGGAGCAAGAAAGCTGCGGTGATCCTTAGTGAAAAAGGATATAAGGTTGTGGAGCTTGGTAAAGGATTCAATGCCTGGCAGGCGGCCGGAAAGGAAATAGAGCACTAAAGTTGCTGCTATCACCCCTTTTCTGTCTATTCTTGAATAAATAAATGGATATGCTCTGCATAAGTCCGAAGGGACGCAAACGTTATCATGCTAGTATACAATCAGATATACGTTGCTATATTCTCAATGTATTCTCATGCCTATGAGAAAAAGTTCTCACCACAGTGAGAAAAAATACTCATACCTATGAGAAAAAATTCTCAAAGGCATGAGAATCTTTTCTCATAGGTGCGAGAATAAAAAGAAGGTTTCATTCACAGATGTTCCGTTTATTCCAATCCCTCAATCAATCTCTTCAAAACCACTGTAGCCGAGATTTCGCGGTTGGCAGCTTCGGGGATAACGATAGACTGAGGACTTTCGATTACATCATCCGTAACGATCATATTTCTGCGAACAGGCAGGCAGTGCATAAAGAAAGCATTGTTGGTTACTGCCATCTGTCGGTCGCTGACTGTCCATTCACGGTCTTTGCTTAATATCTGACCGTAATTGTCGCCTGTATAGGCAGCCCAGTTCTTGGCATATATAAAGTCTGCTCCTTCGAAAGCCTTCATCTGATCATACTCTACCTTGGCATTTCCTACGAATTGCGGCGCCAGTTCATATCCTTCCGGATGAGTGATAACGAAATCATAATCAGTGGCATTCATCCACTCTGCAAAAGAGTTGGGAACAGCCTGTGGCAATGGACGGGGATGCGGAGCCCAAGTCATTACGACTTTGGGACGTGCCGTCTTTTTATATTCCTCAATGGTGATTAAATCGGCAAAGCTCTGCAATGGATGGCGGGTGGCTGCCTCCATCGAAAAGACAGGACGTCCGGAATATTGAATAAATTGATTCAGAATAGTCTCCTGATAGTCAAAATCACGATCTTCGAAGCGGGCAAAAGAGCGTACTCCGATGATGTCACAATAACAACCCATCACAGGAATCGCTTCCAGCAGATGTTCCGGTTTGTCACCATCCATGATGACGCCACGTTCTGTTTCCAGTTTCCATGCACCTTGGTTGATGTCCAGTACCATTACATTCATTCCCAGATTAAGAGCAGCTTTCTGTGTGCTGAGGCGGGTACGGAGGCTGGAATTAAAGAAGATCATCATCAATGTCTTGTTTCGTCCCAACTCTACATATTTGAAGCGGTCTTTTTGAATTTCAAATGCTTCTGCAAGGGCTGATTTTAAATCGCCGATGTCCTGTACACAAGTAAATTTCTTCATTTTATCTATCATTAATCGTTATTGTCCAATTGATCATTTGTCGTTTCCTCACTTTACCATCTGGTCTGTCCGTCGCCTTCGATCACCCATTTGTAGGAAGTGATTTCCTCCAGTCCCATCGGACCGCGGGCATGCAGCTTTTGAGTACTGATGCCGATTTCGGCTCCCAAGCCGAATTGTGCACCGTCGGTGAAGGCGGTAGATACGTTGGTATATACGCATGCCGCATCTACTATCTTAGTAAACAAGGTGGCACGCTCTTTGTTTTCGGTCACGATACATTCACTGTGCCTTGAACTGTTTTCCTGTATATGCCCCAGTGCGTCTTCAAAGCTTTTCACCGTTTTGACAGCCATTTTGTAATCCAGAAACTCTGTTCCGAAGCTTTCCGGAGTGGCAGGTTGCAGCAACTCAGCCGGATAATGTCCTTCCAATGCCTGATAAGCCTGCGTATCTGCATAGATAGTAACCTTGCTTTTTTTCAGTTGATCGCAGAGCGCAGGCAAATCCCCCAGACGTTTCTCATGAATGATGGTACAGTCGAGCGCATTGCAGACACTGACACGGCGTGTCTTGGCATTATGGATAATATCCGCTCCTTTCCGGGTATCTCCGAACTCATCAAAATAAGTATGGCAGATACCTGCTCCTGTTTCAATGACAGGAATCCGTGCATTCTCGCGCACGAAATTTATCAGATTGCTGCTTCCTCTCGGAATAATCAGGTCTACATAGCCTGTCGCATTCAGTAATGCTGCCGTAGCCTCTCTGTCAGCCGGGAGCAGTTCTACCATATGCGGGTTGACATGAAACTTTTCAAGTACCTTGTGAATGACGCTGATGATGGCACGGTTGGAATCGTCTGCGTCACTTCCACCTTTCAGGATACAGGCATTTCCGCTTTTCAGGCAAAGGGAAAAGACGTCGAAGCTGACATTAGGACGCGCTTCATAGATGATGCCTATTACTCCGAAGGGTACACTGACTTTGGTCAGCTTCATTCCATTGGGGCGGGAGGTTTCCTTTAATATTCTTCCCAGCGGGGAGGGGAGAGTTGCTACATTACGTGTGTCGGCAGCGATGCCTTTCAGCCTCTCTTCCGTCAGTTTTAACCGGTCGTACTTCGGGTTACTCTTGTCCATCCGTGCCAGGTCCTTTTCATTTTCTGACAGGATAAAGGGTGTTTCGGCAATGGCAGCATCAGCGACCGCATTCAGTATCTGATTGATGGTGTCGTCACTCAGCAACGCCAATTCCCGGCTGGCAGCTTGTACAGCAGCGAAAGTTCCGTTTAAATTTGTAGTCATTTGCTCCTTTTTACGTTTTATGTTTTTTATTCGATATACAGATAGTCGTAATGTACTACAGGCTTTTTGCCATGTTTGCCCATTGCTTCCCTGGCCTGTGCGGAGTCGCAGTTCGCTTTTCCTACACCAACCTGATTTCCCTGAAAGTCCATGATGCGTACAATATCGTCTTTCTCAAATTCGCCTTCGATATGGGTGATTCCGACCGGAAGAATGCTGGCTGCCTTCTCCGAACTGAGTATATCCGTGGCACATTCGTTAATATGAATTTCCCCCTTGGCGAATCCTTCGCTGTGGGCAATCCATTTCTTTACACTGGATACCGCTTCGGTGGAAGGGATAAAGCGCGTGCAAACCGTATCGTCCGGCTGTTGCAACAAGTCTACGAGAATATTATCCCGTTTTCCGTTGGCGATAATGACCGTAATCCCTTCGTCGGCTACCTTGCGGGCAATATTCGTTTTCGTCAGCATACCGCCACGCCCGAAGCTCGATTTGGTAGCCTGGATATAGTTGGATAAATCCTTTCCGTGCTCGATTTCACGAATGACAGAGGAGGCAGAATCGGAGGGGGAACCGTTGTAGATTCCGTCTATGTTGCTGAGAATAATCAGTGCCTGCGCATCCATCATGGAAGCGATCAGTCCGGAAAGCTCGTCATTGTCCGTGAACATAAGCTCGCTGACCGAAATCGTATCATTCTCATTGACGATGGGGATGACGCCGTTTTCGAGCATCACCGTCATACAGTTCTTCTGATTCAGATAATGGCGGCGGGTACTGAAGTTCTCTTTGGTAGTCAGTACCTGACCTACCGCAATGCCGTGTTCACGGAAAAGCTCATAGTAGCGGTTTATTAATTTGGCCTGTCCTACGGCGGAGAATAACTGGCGCTGGTCTACACTGTCGAGCTTTTTCTGCGGGTGTATTTCACTGCGTCCCGAAGCGACAGCTCCCGAAGAAATAAGAATAATCTCTACTCCGGATTTATTTAATTCTGCTATCTGGTCAACGAGTGCCGACATACGGGTGACGTCCAATGTACCGTCACGGCGTGTCAATACGTTACTGCCTACTTTTACTGCTATTCGTGTAAACTCCTGTTTCATCCTTACTAACGATTTGAAAGCACAAATATAGAGCTTTTTGTCGATATGTTACAAAAACAGGCTGAAAAGAATTATCTTTGCAGCCTGACAGATAAAAGAAAAACAATGAAACATACGAATCCCCAAGTAGAACAAATGACCTCCTTTATCGTGATGGATGTATTGGAGCGTGCAAATGAATTACAGAAACAAGGTGTGGACGTTATCCACCTGGAAGTCGGTGAGCCGGACTTTGACGTTCCGGCTTGTGTGGCGGAAGCTGCTAAAGCCGCCTACGACCGGCATCTCACACATTACACTCACTCTTTGGGAGATCCGGAACTGCGTCGTGAAATAGCCGCTTTTTATCAGCGTGAATATGGCGTCACCGTCGATCCGAATTGTATTGTCGTCACTTCCGGTTCTTCTCCGTCTATCCTTCTGGTCTTGATGTTGCTTTGCAACTCGGACAGTGAAGTGATTCTGTCCAATCCGGGATATGCGTGTTATCGTAACTTCGTGTTGGCCGCCCAGGCAAAGCCTGTACTGGTGCCTCTGTCCGAAGAGAATGGTTTGCAATATGATATAGAGGCGATCCGTAAGTGCGTCACTCCGCATACGGCAGGTATTTTCATTAATTCGCCGATGAATCCGACGGGTATGCTGTTGGATGAGGGGTTTCTGAAAAGTGTGGCATCTTTGGGCGTTCCTATTATTTCGGATGAGATCTATCACGGACTTGTATACGAAGGACGTGCGCATAGTATTCTGGAATATACGGATAAGGCTTTTGTCCTGAACGGATTTTCCAAGCGATTTGCGATGACAGGGTTGCGTTTAGGTTATCTGATAGCACCGAAATCCTGTATGCGTTCTTTGCAGAAGTTGCAGCAGAATCTGTTTATCTGTGCGTCCAGCATCGCCCAGCAAGCAGGAATTGCCGCATTGCGACAGGCTGACTCGGATGTGGAACGGATGAAACAGACCTATGATGAACGCCGCCGGTATATGATCAGCCGTCTTCGGGAAATGGGATTCGAGATCAAAGTTGAGCCTCAGGGTGCCTTTTATATTTTCGCTGATGCACGTAAGTTCACTACCGATTCTTATCGCTTTGCATTCGATGTTCTCGAAAATGCGCATGTCGGCATCACTCCCGGTATAGACTTTGGAACGGGAGGCGAAGGATATGTTCGTTTCTCCTATGCGAATTCGCTGGAGAATATCCGGGAAGGACTGGACCGTATCAGTCAGTATCTTTCTCGTTGCGGCTTTTGATCAGTTCAGTAGCGGCTTCGTACTGGTCTTCAGTGACCAGGACAGATACAGATGGAGCAATATAGGGGGCTAATGTCCCCATGATACCATCTTTAATGACACAGCGGATGTCATTACTTTCCAACAATCCCTTGATAATTTCTGCTTCCCATGGCGAACCGGAGAATACTTCTATGGCCCTGCTATAATCTTCTTCTTTCATAATCTTATGCTATTTGAGGTTATGTATACAAATATAACAAAAAAGAAGGAAAGATTGATCAGCTTTCCCATATTTATTCGAGAGAAATTCTTTTTACGTCGATTTGCTGGTTCAGGAAGGAAGAAGCCGATTCGATAAACTTCTCTTCCGCCTCTGTGGTGTAAAACAGACAGCTACCGTTTTGGGTGCATTTGGCATTCATTTCCGGGTGTCTGCTCAGGTAATCCTTCAGACTCTCAGCTACGTATTCTCCCTGTGCAACAATGCGGATATGCTCCGGAGTATATGCCTGTATCTTAGGGAGTAATATGGGATAATGCGTACAGCCCAGAATCATGGTATCAATCTCAGGATCTTTGGCCAGCAGCTGGTCAATATATTTTTTGATGAAATAATCCGTACCTTCGTTCTGTGATTCATTATTTTCCACTAACGGTACCCACATGGGGCATGCCACTCCGCTCACTTGAATATCCGGGAATAGCTTATGTATCTCCAATGGATACGATTCGGACTTGATGGTACCTGCTGTTGCCAGTACTCCGATATGACGGCTTTGAGTAATGCCACCTATACACTCAACGGTAGGGCGGATAACTCCGAGCACACGGCGTTCAGGGTCAATGCCGGGCAGGTCGTTCATTTGTATGCTGCGCAATGCTTTGGCAGAGGCAGTATTGCAGGCCAAAATGACGAGATGACATCCCATCTCAAACAATTTATTGACTGCCTGCAAAGTGAATTCGTACACGATTTCAAAAGAACGTGTGCCGTAAGGAGTGCGTGCATTGTCTCCCAGATAGATATAATCATATTCCGGTAGCGCCTCTCTTATCTTGTTGAGGATAGTCAGCCCACCGTATCCGGAATCGAAAACTCCGATTGGTCCGGGTGTATGAGATAGATGTTGCTTCATGACGAGTGCGATTTTATATACGCAAAGTTACATGAAAAAAGGGAAAGAGAAAGAAGTATGATCTTCTTTTCTCTTTCCCTTTCGGTATTTTATAGCTTATAGCTTCTTATTTGATGCCGAGCTGTGCTTTCACTTTGGCAGTCAGGTTGACGCTCTGTGATTCGTTAACGTAAGCAACCGGAGTTCTTGCAAGGTCGAAGATGTAGATCACGCCTTCAGCAGCACCTACAGCTTTGATAGCATCGTCCAGTTTCTTGTAGATAGGAACCATTGCCTCATTCTGTGCTTTTTGCATCTGCTGTTGAGCTTCCTGCTGGAACTGCTCTTGTCTTTGCATCATATCCTGCAATTCTTTTTGTCTTCTCTCAGCAATGTTAGCAGGAAGAGAGTCCTTAGCGATAGCTTGCTGGAATTCCTGATATTTCTTGTTGAATTCTTCCTGAGTTCTTTGTAATTCGCTGGTCAGTTGTTTGTCTAGTGCTTCAATATCAGATTGTGCCTTAGCAAATTCAGGCATTGCTGAAACGATTTCCTGGGCATTAATATGACCGAATTTCAAATTTTGTGCAAATACACCCATTGGGAGTGCAAGCAACAATACAAGTGCAATTTTTTTTAGCATAGTTCTATAATTTATTTGAATGATTTTTAGTTATTTTCGATGCAAATGTATGAAATTAATTTGAATATCCTAATTTTCTCAGCACTTCATCACTAATATCAATACGCGGATTGGCAAAAATGATGCCTGTAGCAGAAGCTCTGTCAAGTACAAGGTCATATCCATGTAGTTGCGACAGTTCCTTTACGGCATCATATATTTCATCCTGAATAGGATTAATCAGCTTTTCCTGCATCTTAGCCAGTTCGCCTTCCGGACCGAAGTATGTACGCTTCAGTTCGGCAGCGGATTTCTCTTTCGCTACAATTTCATCTTCTTTCTTAGTCTTTTGGGCCGCAGAGAGAGTAGAGGACTGTGCCTGATAGTCCTGGAACATCTTCTGTGCTTCCTTGGCAATTACCTCCACTTCGCTTTGATATTTCTTCGTAGCTTGCTGCAATTGCTCATTAGCGCTTTGATAGGCCGGAATATTTTTCAGAATATATTCCGTATCGATCAATGCAAATTTTTGTGCACTAGCTGCCATGCTGATGGCAAACAGTAACATAATGGATAGAATAGACTTTTTCATAATGTTCAGTTTATAAGTATAATATAATTATTTGTGTTTGAGATTCCTAGAAATCTCAAACACAAATATACATGATTTTAATTAATAGCGCTTCAATTACATCTGTTTTTTAAAATTTATCATTCCATCTGGTATCATTTTCACCCGATATTGTTTGAGAAATTGTTCCAACGATTGTTATTAGCCATTGACGTTGGCGTTCTGGTACACTATAGGGCACAATTCTTGCGACAGGAATCTCTAAATTCCATTGTCTTCTAGTTAATGTTCGTTTCCCAATATCCCAAAATGCAAAATTAGAACCACCACTTACTGCAGATACACTGCATGAAAGGTCCATAGTTATATCTCTTGGCTCACTGGCTTCTTTCCAACTACCACGACCTCTGTATTCAAGTTTAACCATAAAACCTAGAACTTGTGCTACATAATCATTTACTCTGGTTGTATATGATTTAAGTTCATGTACATAATTAAATTTATATTTAGAAGACGCACGTTTGAAATTATACTGATGGCTGAACCCTATGCCATTATAGCCTAAATATCCACCTTCTCTTGTTTGTACTTTACATTCTACAGGAGAAGCATCCGTTTCACCGCATAGAATGGGAGTTGAGATCTTTTTATTATTGATTTCTACTAAATATAGCTTTCCATTATCATATTTTAGTATAGAATCGTTTATAGCTACTTCGAGATCTTTATTGAAAAGTGCTTGGAATGCTTTAGGCATAGATAACATTATCGTATCTGTACATAAGTCGGCATTTTTCAAAAGAGAATTGGAGGTTTTAGAAGTAGTCCATGCTAGTTGTTCATCATAATCTTTGATAAACAAAGAATCATAACATTCAAAAAAATGCTTTGTACTATTGAAATGTATGATATTGTAATCTTGGGATTTCAATAGTACATTTTCATTTTTATTGGTCCCTATTTCTGTTTTAGAATCATTGAATTCTTCTTGCGCACAAGCAGATAATAGAGCAATTGCTCCTAATAATAAATAGTTTGTTTTCATAATAATTAGTTTTGAATGTGGTTATATATTAAAATCATGTTTTTGTTAGAATTCTTGTCCTAAAATAAAGTGGAACTGGCTACCGCCGTATTCCTTACTACCGAAAATCTTATCGAAACCATAACCCCAATCAATCCCCATCATACCAATCATCGGCAGGAAGATACGAACACCGACACCGGCAGAACGTTTCAAATCAAACGGATTGAATTTTGAGATATCATGCCATGCGTTACCAGCTTCCAGGAAGCCTAACACATAAATGTTGGTACTTGTTTCCAACATTAACGGATATCTTAATTCGATGCCGAGGCGTGCATAAGCATATCCTTCTTTTCCATATGGTGTCAATGAACTGTTTTCGTAACCACGCAAAGCAATACTTTCCGTTGCATAGCTTGAATAACCAGTCATACCGTCACCACCTACGTCGAATGTACCGAACGGTGATTTCTTATATTTGTTGTAATGACCTAACAAACCGAATTCCGTACGTGTCATCAATACCAGACACTTAGGATGTGCGATATAGTCCATCAACGGAGTATATGTTTTGGCTTTAAATTTCCATTTATGGTACTCAACCCAT
Organism: Bacteroides thetaiotaomicron; assembly: GCA_019412825.1. GTDB lineage: Bacteria > Bacteroidota > Bacteroidia > Bacteroidales > Bacteroidaceae > Bacteroides > Bacteroides thetaiotaomicron_A. The sequence goes on from DXOL01000017.1 coordinate 318,556, forward strand.
CTATGAAGTTTGTTCATGTTGTCTTGAGTAATGCGTTCGTTGTCCGCATCGTAGAAATAGCCTTTATAGTCTTTACCATCAAACAATGAGTACGGCGGTGTAAACTGCACTGACAGCGAGAAGTCCGAACCTGTACGCGGGAAAATCGGGTTGTCAATAGAGTTACGAGCCAGAGTCAATGAAATGCTGAGGTCATTACATTTACCGTTGGTTACCGGGAAGTACTGCCAGTCTTTCAGATTGTAGCGTTGGTAAGCTAATTCCGCAGACAAAGTAAAGTAGTCATCCGGCCATTTCAGACGCTTACCCCAACCCAGAGAAAGTCCCCACATCTTGATAGACTTGTCGGGGTCATAGTAGTTCTCATAGTTGTTGTAGTTGCCATAGTTGTATGAACCATAACCGCCATAACCGCTATACATACTGTTATAATAGTTGTTGAAATAGCTTGAGTTATAGTAACGGCTGCTGATGTCAGTCTGAACTGAGAAGAAAGCCGATACGGAAAGTGAGTTCGGACGTTTTCCGCCAAACCAGGGATCGAAGAATGAGATACTATATGACTGATAGTATTTTGCATTCGTCTGACCGCTGATGGTCAATGTCTGTCCGTCACCTTGCGGCAGGATACCACGGTAGTTTTCACCCGGACGCAGCAAGTTGGCAACAGAGAAGTTAGTGAACTTCAGACTCAGCTTACCGATGATACCTGTTTGTCCCCAACCAGCAGAGAACTCTACCTGGTCATTGGCTTTAGATGTCAAAGGCAGACCTATATCAACCGTTCCGTTTACAGGGTCCGGCTGAATATCCGGTTGCAGTTTTTCAGGGTCAAAGTGTCCCATCTGCTGGATTTCACGTAATGAACGCATCAAGTCATCCTTGCTGAACAACTGTCCCGGACGAATACGAAGCTCACGACGAACTACGTTTTCATACAGACGGTCGTTACCGCTGATGTTGATCTTATTAATCGTAGCCTGACGGCCTTCATAGATTCTCATTTCGAGGTCGATGGAGTCACCGACGATATTTACTTCTACCGGATCAAGATTGTAGAACAAATAACCGTTATTGTAATATAAGTTACCGATTGCGTCGTCATCTGTAGAGGTACGTTCTCCCAGCAACTTCTGGTTGTAAACATCACCCTTCTTCATGCGGAGCAGGAAGTTCAGCTGTTCTGACGGATACAGCGTGTTACCTACCCATGTTACATTACGAAGGTAATATTTCTGACCTTCGTCTATATCCATAAATACGTCTACCGTCTTTGCATCGTACTGTGCTATACTGTCTTTTACGATCATTGCATCACGATATCCCAGCTCGTTGTACTTATCTATGATCAGTTGCTTATCAGCTTCAAAGTTTTCCGGAACAAATTTCTTGGTGCGGAACAAGTTCAGAAGTTTGCCTTTTTCATTGGTCTTCTTCATCACTTTCTTCAGCTTGGATGTTTTGATGGCCGAGTTTCCGGTGATATGGATAGCGTGCACTTTAATCTTTTCCTTCTTGTCGATGTCAATGTCAACAATCACCTGATTTTCGTTAGATGGATCGTCCTTTTGCGCGATAATCACTTCTGCATTCTTAAAGCCTTTATCGTCAAAATAACGTTTGATCAATGTCTTGGCACGGTCAACGGTATTCGGAGTGATCTGCATACCTTTTACCATACCCAGCTTGCTTTCAAGGTCTGTACGTTCTGACTTCTTCACACCATGATAGCGTACATCCGCAATACGGGGACGTTGTGTCAGATTAATCTTCAACCAGATTTTGTTACCTTCCACCTTTTCGGCAGTGATCTGCACATTAGAGAATAAACCATGTTTCCAGTAGCGCTTGATTGCTCCGGTAATCTCATCACCCGGTACGGTGATGGTTTGTCCTACGGACAGTCCGGACAGACCAATTAACACATAGTCTTCATAATTCTTCACGCCTTCCACCTTGATGTCCGCTATCTCATACTTTTTGGGTGTTCCGGAGTATAAGATAACTGGTTTAGAGTCTTCGTCGGTGTCGGCATTCTGCGCAGTGCCCGTGGCTGCAAAGCAGAACAGGCAGATAAACGTTACGAATATAAAGGAAATACGATAATGCATTTATGTTATAATTTGAAGTTTCGAATTATGTTAGCTGATTTGTTCACTCGTTTTGCCGAACCGGCGTTCTCTTTGCTGATACTCATAAATGGCTTTACAGAATTCTTCTTTGTCGAAGTCCGGCCAGAACGTATCACAAAAATAAAGCTCCGAATAAGCACATTGCCATAGCATGTAGTTACTTAGTCGGATTTCTCCTCCCGTGCGGATCAGTAAATCCGGGTCGGGCATAAAGTTTGTGGTCAGATGAGCAGTTATGTATTCATCTGTTATTTGTTCGGGAGAAATTTCTCCCGTTTTCGCAAGCGTTGCAATCTGTCGGACTGCTTCAGTCATTTCCCAGCGGGAAGAGTAGCTGAGTGCCAGTACCAGGCAGGTTCCTGTATTATTAGCTGTGTGTTCTATACATCTTGACAGACCTTCCTGCACTTCAGCAGGTAATTTCTTTATATCGCCAATAATGCGGAAACGAATATTGTTCTTCATCAAAGTTTCCTCTTCGATGGAATCCAGCAATAGATTCATCAAAGCTGCTACTTCTTCCTGCGGACGATTCCAGTTCTCAGTGGAGAAAGTATATAAAGTCAGATATTTGACCCCCAGACGTGCAGCATCCTCGATAATTTTATGTACCGTTTCTGCGCCTGCCTGGTGACCGTAAGTTCGTTCTTTTCCCCGCTGTTTAGCCCATCTCCCATTCCCATCCATAATGATGGCTATGTGCTGGGGAATCCGATTTTTGTCTATTTTCTCTATATAGGACATGTTTTGATTATAAGGTTCGTATTTAACTACTTCTTATTATTGTATTAGGAATCCGAGTTTATTAACTCTACCACGCCAGATTTTATTGATATCTTTACCGCCCACCATCCATATATAATGGTTTCTGTCAACTACCATCGAGTAGTTTGCTTCTTTTCCCTTGAAGCTAAATTCGGAATAAGGATGCTGTGTGATTCCTCCTTCAAGTTTTACCGGAGGAAGAATTCCGGGAAGCATGAACATTCTGTCTACCCCTTTCCATACAAGTAATGTCGGAGATGTATAGAATTTCTGGAATCCTTTTGCATCATCTTTATTCTCTTTTCCGCAAATGTAGAATGCATCATTATAATGTATAATAGATGGGTCTACTAATTTCGGACAGTTATTATTTGATGGAATCTCCATTGGAATCCAGGATTTTCCATCTTCTGAGGCCCAAACGACTGTAGCTGTGTCTTTCTTTGAATCTAATCCTTGAGTATTACCCACAACGATTGCATTCAACGTTCCGCTTTCAGTTGCATATACATCGGCTGACAGATTGTTTATTGGGAACTCAGCAGGAACTACTTCTGTGCTTGTCGTTATATTCCAACCAGTCTCTTTCTGTTCTGCAAAGCTAAAGTATTTCTTGCCATCTTTCTCGACCACGCTGGCTATACCATTAATGTTTTTATGGTTACTTCCATCACTATTAGAGAAGCTGGTAATCAGATTAGTAACAATCGCTCCATCTGGAGTGAGAACATTATCTTCTGTCCAAGTCAAACCATCATTGGATTTATATACTTTCTTATCCTCAGTAAGTAAATATAACTTGTCAACGAATCGGATAATGGATGTAACGTCAGCACCTTCAGGAAGGTCGGCATTCTTTGGAACCCAACTTTGACCATAGTTCAAACGATCACTAGGAGAGCCTGCCGGTATCGTCGTACTATATACTTTATCACTATTTTGGGTAAACAGTAAAATGTTGTCCCCTAGCGTCACAAGCTTCTGTTTTTGTTCAGTAATTCCTGCTGGATTCTCAGCTATAGGTTTATCTCCCCAACTGAGTGAATCGGGAACCATCGTATGCATCCGTATATTAACTTTGTACTCATTCTGAACCTCCATATTCGGTGCCCATACTTTTAGTACCAGAAAGTTGTTTTTCTCGGTTGCATTTACATACTTGAGCAGGTCAATAGAGTCATTAATATTAACGATTGAATCCTGGTCGTTCTGATCTTTCATCGTCACGATACCGGATGCCGTAGTCAGCGTCTTGATCAGAATACTATTAATGATCGTGTCAGCATTGACAGGCAGCGAATCCACATTATATATTAAACGACTAATTTGGTCAATTGTGAATTTATACTTTACCCCGTAGCCTATAGTGTCAAGCTCAAATGCGTGTATAGTCGCATCCGGACTATAATTGACTTCGTTATCATTGTCAAGGCAAGACGTAATAACGAATGACACCATGAAAAAACTCGCAATGATTGATAAAAACTTTATTCTCATTTGAAAGATTGTGTTTATTTACAAGTTGCAAAAATAGGAACATTTTTTCCGATATAGAACATTAAGGGGAAGTTTTATATAAAATTATAGATAATAACGCTGTTTTTATCGACGTAGAACCCCTTGAATAGAACTATTTTAGCTATTTCTCGAAAACATAATGCCAAATCTGTCTGTCGAAGTGTTCTTCTGTCGAATAACTAAAATTATCGCTTATTTCAGGTGCTTTAACACCGAAATTCAGCTTGCACGGACATTTCTCAATATATACTTCGTCCCATAGTTCGGCATCGATGAATGATTGGAGCAACTGACTCCCTCCCTCTACCAGTAGGGACTGTATTTTTTGTTGATATAGCACTTCCATTATCTGTGGCAGAATATCCTGTGTGAAGTCAATCGTACGATATGTGACGTTCTTCTTGTCCGGATGTTTTTCTGCTGTAAATACGATGGTGGATACTTCCCCGTCAAACAGACGCAGGCTGTGAGGAAGAGACAAGGCACGGTCTAAAACGATACGTACCGGATTCCGGCCGTACCAGTTGCGGACCGTCAGCGACGGATTGTCCAACAATGCTGTCCGTCTGCCTACCATGATTGCGTCGGCCTCCGCTCTTTTTTTATGTACAAGCATGGAAGTAAGAGGGGAGGACAGTACTACGGGATTGCCGTCTGTTCGTTCTACGTCAATGAAATGATCAGCCGATTCTGCCCATTTAAGAGTGATAAAGGGGCGGCGCAGCGTATTGAAAGTGATGAAGCGCCGGATCAGATGTCTGCATTCTTTCTCCAGTACACCTATTGTCACTTCTCTTCCGGCATCCCGCAACTTCTGAATTCCTCGTCCGGCGACCTGTGAGAACGGGTCCTGACAGCCGATTACAATACGGGGAATCTGCTTCTCGATAATCAAGTCGGCACAAGGAGGCGTCTTTCCGTAGTGTGAGCAAGGTTCCAGGCTAACATAAATGGTGGAACGGCTCAATAAAGACTCGTCTTTGACGGAACGAATCGCGTTTACTTCGGCATGCGCCTCTCCGCAGCGGATGTGATATCCTTCGCCGATAATACGTCCGTCACATACGATAACGGCCCCTACCATCGGGTTCGGAGCAACATTGCACAGCCCGTTTTTTGCCAGCTCAATGCAACGTCTCATGTATTTTTCTTCTTCCATTTTGGTGCTCTTCGCTATATTATTCTTACTTTTGCACTCCGAAATCGTAAAATATGAACCGCATCACTACTTACATCCGTCAGTCATTGCAGGATATTTATCCACCGGAAGAGGTCAAAGCCCTTTCGATGTTGATCTGTTGCGACATGTTGGGGGTGGATGCGCTTGATATTTACATGGGCAAAGATATAATTTTATCTGCATGCAAACAGCGTGAATTAGAAAACATTATATTCCGTTTGCAGAAAAATGAGCCTATACAGTACATACGGGGATATGCTGAGTTCTGTGGAAGGAACTTCCGGGTAGCTCCCGGTGTGCTGATCCCTCGTCCGGAGACGGCCGAACTGGTGGACCTGATTGTGAAGGAGAATCCGGATGCCCGTCGCCTATTAGATATAGGTACGGGAAGCGGATGCATCGCCATCTCTCTGGATAAAAATCTGCCGGATGCGAAAGTGGATGCCTGGGACGTTTCGGAAGAAGCGCTGGCTATTGCCCGTAAGAATAATGAAGAGTTGGATGCTCAGGTCACCTTCCTTCGACAGGATGTTTTTTCTGCTGACGGAATGCAGGGTGCATCTTACGATATAATTGTCAGTAATCCGCCCTACGTGACGGAAACTGAAAAAACAGAGATGGAAGCCAATGTACTTGACTGGGAACCGGGACTCGCCCTGTTTGTTCCCGATGAAGACCCTCTGCGCTTCTATCGCCGGATTGCGGAACTGGGACGAGAACTACTCCGTCCGGACGGCAAACTCTATTTTGAAATCAATCAGGCATACGGACAAGACATGATACGCATGATAGAAATGAACCAATATCGGGACGTTCGTGTTATAAAAGACATATTTGGAAAAGATAGAATACTTACAGCTAACCGATGAGTGCACAATTAACTGATGAAGAGGCGTTGAATCGTGTTGCCTCTTATTGCTCCGCTGCAGAACATTGCCGGGCAGAAGTAAATGAGAAATTACAACGTTGGGGAATAGCCTATGAGACCATAGCGCGTATCCTTGAACGGCTGGAAACCGAAAAGTATATTGATGACGAGCGCTATTGCCGTGCTTTTGTGAACGATAAGTTTCGTTTTGCCAAGTGGGGTAAAATGAAAATCGCGCAAGGACTCTACATGAAGAAGATTCCTTCCGATGTGGCATGGCGTCATCTGAACGAAATTGATGAAGAGGAATATCTCTCCATCCTGCGTGACTTGCTGGCTTCCAAACGGAAAAGTATCCATGCGAAAGACGATTATGAGCTGAACGGAAAACTGATGCGATTTGCGATGAGCCGTGGTTTTGAACTCAAAGATATACGCCGTTGTATCGAAATTCCGGAGGAAGAGGAACAATTCAGTTAAAAAATAAACGGATTCTTCTTTCTATTCTCGTTCAATTTCTGTACTTTTGCGGCAAATAATTAATAGTTAGTTTAGTTATGAAAAACTTAGAGAGACTATTTGCGGAGAAACTTTTGAAGATTAAGGCTATTAAACTTCAACCCGCTAACCCTTTTACATGGGCTTCTGGATGGAAATCCCCCTTTTACTGTGACAACCGTAAAACTCTGTCCTATCCTTCTCTTCGTAATTTTGTGAAGATTGAGATTACACGTCTGATATTGGAACGATTCGGACAGGTGGATGCGATTGCAGGTGTGGCTACAGGTGCTATCCCGCAGGGAGCATTGGTGGCTGACGCGTTGAATCTGCCGTTCGTGTATGTTCGTTCTACCCCGAAAGACCACGGATTGGAAAACCTGATTGAAGGAGAACTTCGTCCGGGTATGAAAGTCGTAGTGGTTGAAGATTTGATTTCTACAGGTGGTAGTAGTTTGAAGGCTGTAGAAGCAATTCGTCGCGATGGTTGTGAAGTGATCGGTATGGTAGCTGCCTATACGTATGGTTTCCCCGTTGCCGAGGAAGCATTCAAGAATGCCAAAGTACCTTTGGTGACGTTGACCAATTACGAAGCAGTGCTTGATGTAGCACTTCGTACCGGTTATATCGAAGAAGAAGATATTGCGACATTGAACGATTGGCGTAAAGACCCGGCTCATTGGGATGCAGGGAAATAATATTGTATTATTTGATCGGAAATTTTAGTAAGAAAGAACCATTCGGACAATACCTGTTCGGATAGTTCTTTCTTTGATTTTATACGAATAAAGAATTATGGCTAATTTTGAAAGTAGTGTAAAGGTAATACCTTACAGTCAGGAACGTGTGTATGCCAAGCTATCGGACTTGAGCAATCTGGAATCGGTAAAAGACCGTTTGCCGGAAGATAAAATACAGGACTTGAGTTTTGATTCGGATACACTGAGCTTTAGCGTTTCGCCTATCGGTCAGCTGACGTTGCAGATTGTTGAGCGTGAACCTTGCAAATGTATTAAACTGGCAACTACCAACTCTCCGCTACCTTTTAATATGTGGATTCAGCTAGTTTCAACAGCAGAAGAGGAGTGTAAGTTGAAAGTGACTATCAGTATGGATATCAATCCGTTTATGAAAGCAATGGTACAGAAACCTCTTCAGGATGGTTTGGAGAAGATGGTTGAGATGCTGTCGATGATTAACTATTAAACAGGTAATAAGTAATAAATAATAGGTAATACCGGCGCAGCATCAACGTAACTGCGATTATTACCTATTACTTACTACTTATTACCTAATACTTAAATATTATGGCGCAGAAACTTTGGGAAAAATCCGTGCAGGTAAATAAAGACATCGAACGTTTCACGGTGGGACGTGACCGTGAGATGGATCTTTATCTGGCTAAACATGATGTACTCGGTTCTATGGCTCATATTACGATGCTCGAAAGTATCGGTCTGTTGACCAAGGAAGAACTGGAACAGTTGTTGGCTGAGTTGAAGAATATTTATGCTTCGGCCGAAAGAGGTGAGTTTGTAATAGAAGAAGGAGTAGAGGATGTGCATTCGCAGGTAGAATTGATGCTGACCCGCCGTTTGGGAGATGTCGGTAAGAAGATTCACAGTGGTCGTTCGCGGAATGACCAGGTTTTGCTGGACCTCAAACTTTTTACCCGTACGCAGATTCGCGAGATCGCGGAAGCGGTGGAACAACTCTTTCATGTGCTGATTCTTCAGAGTGAGCGATATAAAAATGTCCTGATGCCGGGATATACCCATTTGCAGATTGCGATGCCTTCATCCTTTGGCTTGTGGTTCGGTGCTTATGCCGAAAGTCTGGTGGATGATATGCAGTTCCTGCAGGCGGCTTTCAAAATGTGCAATCGCAATCCGTTGGGTTCTGCGGCAGGATATGGTTCCTCTTTCCCGTTGAACCGGACGATGACAACCGATTTGTTAGGTTTCGATTCGCTGAATTATAATGTCGTTTATGCGCAGATGGGACGTGGCAAATTGGAACGTAATGTTGCTTTTGCATTGGCTACTATTGCCGGAACGATCTCCAAGCTGGCTTTTGATGCTTGTATGTTCAATAGTCAGAACTTCGGTTTTGTGAAGCTGCCGGATGATTGTACTACCGGTTCGAGCATCATGCCTCATAAGAAGAATCCGGATGTATTCGAGCTGACACGTGCCAAATGTAATAAACTGCAGTCGCTTCCCCAGCAGATAATGATGATTGCAAATAATCTGCCATCCGGTTACTTCCGTGATTTGCAGATTATTAAAGAAGTATTCCTTCCTGCTTTCCAGGAACTGAAGGACTGCTTGCAGATGACGACTTATATCATGAATGAGATTAAGGTGAATGAACATATCCTTGATGATGATAAATATCTGTTTATTTTCAGCGTCGAGGAGGTGAATCGGCTGGCTCGTGAAGGTATGCCTTTCCGTGATGCGTATAAGAAAGTCGGACTGGATATAGAAGCCGGAAAATTTACTCATAACAAACAGGTTCATCATACACACGAAGGAAGTATCGGTAATCTTTGTAATGATGAAATCTCCGCATTAATGCAACAAGTGGTCGACGGCTTCAATTTCTGTGGAATGGAGCAAGCCGAGAAAGCATTATTAGGGCGATAAAATATTTTCTGCCAAACTTTTTTAATCGAAAGTTTGGCAGAAACAAGGAAACTCCTTATCTTTGCACCCGTTGAAAAAATGCGGAAATAGCTCAGTTGGTAGAGCATAACCTTGCCAAGGTTAGGGTCGCGAGTTCGAGTCTCGTTTTCCGCTCTCTTTGAAAGGATGCTCGAATGGTGGAATGGTAGACACGAAGGACTTAAAATCCTTTGGCCATTGCGGCTGTGCGGGTTCAAGTCCCGCTTCGAGTACGAGTATTCTTCATAAAGTCCTTTAGATCGTTGGTCTGAAGGACTTTTTTATACCTGTAATTCAACTCCGCCGTATTGTCCCAAATAGGTAGAGAATTGTCCTATAAGAGAATAGATTACTCCAAAACTCAACTATTTTATCTATGTTTGCGGCATGAAGAAATTGCTGCTGTTCATATTTATATCTTTGACATTTGCCGATTTAGCCTGTTCTCAATTAGCTATACGGTATCAGGTCGCTACTCCTAAAGCTCCTGATTCTCTGGATATCTCCCATTATTCCAAAAAGCGGGGATTCAGGGCGGGGACAATGGCATTTGGGGTCAATATGGGTGTCTGGGCTTTCGACCGTTATATTCGGAAGGCGGATTTTGCTTATATCGATATGCGTACAATCAGAGACAATTTCAAACATGGTTTCGTTTGGGATAATGATGCGATGGGTACCAATATGTTTATGCACCCTTATCATGGCAGTTTATATTTTAATGCAGCCCGTTCGAATGGTTACAATTATTGGCAGTCGGGTTTATACGCCTTTGGTGGAAGTTTTATGTGGGAGATGTTCATGGAGTGTGAATATCCTTCGACCAATGATATTATAGCGACTCCGATTGGCGGAATGGCATTAGGTGAAGTATTCTATAGAACATCCGACCTCATTCTTGACGACCGGAAGACAGGTGCATCCCGCTTCGGACTGGAATTTGCAGCATTTGTCGTTTCTCCCATGCGTGGTCTTACTCGTATTATTAACGGAGATGCATGGAAAAAACGGTCTACATCGGGTAAGCAGTTTGGAGTGCCGGATGTAAGTGTGGATCTCTCTTTTGGAGTCCGGGCTCTTGAACTGGAGGATGATATTTTTGATAAAGGTGTGGGGATTGCCACAGAATTGGATGTCGAGTATGGCGATCGTTTTGATGCAGACAACAGGAAACCCTATGATTATTTCTCTGTAAAAGCGAAGCTGAATATACAAAAAGCGCAACCGGTGTTGGGACAGCTGAATGTAGTCGGACGTTTGGCAGGAAAAGAACTGAAGGATAATAAAAAACATTACCTGAGTTTGGGGCTTTACCAGCATTTTGACTATTATGACTCAGATACAATATCCAGCGTTTCTGCAAAAACTCCTTATAAGTTTTGTACACCTGCTTCGTTCGGAGCAGGGCTTATCTATAAAAGCAAACGTTTTAAACGTTGGGACATAGATGGATATGCCCATTTGAATGGAATCCTTCTCGGCGGTGCGCTCAGTGATTACTATCGGGTAGAAGAACGCAATTATAATCTGGCGAGTGGATATAGTACGAAAGTCGGGTTCAACTTCATTTATAAGAAAGATAAATTCTCCGCATCGACTACCTATGACGTTTATCATATGTTCACCTGGAAAGGATATCCTAAAAACATAGATTGGGAACATTATGATCCTAAAACTCTGAATGCTCAGGGAGATCGTTCGACAGCGATTCTTCATGCGACAGGTTTACGGTTGGATCTCAAACTCCGGAAAGGATTGTATCTGACCGGAGCCTATATGAACTACACACGAACTACTCGATATAAATATTTCGATAATGTTTTCTCCAGTACTTCGGAGGGACGTCTTATGCTGACTTGTAGGCTATAAACCGTCCGTCTCTAAAAAGAATAATGTATTTTGTTTTTTCTTTTTTTACTTCTTTGTTTGTATATCCTTCCTGGTAAAATGATATGTGGTCGGAAGCTATATATTGATTTTTGTGTATAAAATTGATGGTGATTCGATGACGGTAATCCTCTGCTTTTATGCTGCTTTGATAAATGGGTGATATTAATATTAGGACTGTAATTTTCGTATTTAATTATATATTTATCATTATATATTAAGAATAGAACATCGAATGCCAAAAATAGCACTTGTGGAGGCAGAATTAAATAATTTACTTTGCGTGATTTTATGTGATAAAAAAGAATTAATAATTAACAGCGAGGATTATGAAGAAGAATTTGTTGTATTTGTTTATGCTTGTATGCTCGGTAAGTCTGTTTACAAGCTGTAGTGACGACGATGATGATGTGAAATATCCGATCGATACTGAGCTTGCCGGTACATATAGAGGAACAATGGATGTGTACTATGTAGGTGTTACTACTCCTATTGCAACTGATATGGCTCAGAATATTTATATTTCGAAGGCTTCTGATACTTCTATAAAATTAGAGTTAAAGGATTTTGTTATTAATGTAGCCGGTTCAGATATTAATGTTGGTGATATCTCTGTAGATAAGTGTGAACTGAAGCAGGTGGGTGATACTTATCAGTTTAGTGGTAAGCAAACATTGAATCTGATTGTGGGAGCATGTGATACATCTGTCTCGGGTACAATTGGTAAGGAGGCTATTGATATGGTTATTAATGTCGATGTATTGACAGGATTACAGGTTAAAGTGAATTATAAGGGAACAAGATAATCTTGGCAGGGGAACTAAGGCCCTAAAGTCATTATTACATATTTATGCCTTTGAATATGGATGATTAGCAGTGTGTTACTGTAATTATCATTCATGAAGGAGGTTTTATCATTAACTATGAAGATTATGAAGAAAAGTTTGTTTTATTTGTTTGCATTGATTTGTTCAATGAGTTTGTTTACATCTTGTAGTGACGACGACGATGATGTCGATTTCTCTACAGTTATTGAAGGGGAAATTGCCGGAGTTTATAAAGGAACAATGGATGTATATTATGAAGACCCTGAGTTGATAATTGCAAAAGATATGATCCAGAAGATTACGATAAAGAAGTCTTCTAATACATCTGTTGGTTTGGAATTGAAGGACTTTACAATAACAGTTGCAGGGAATTCTCTTGTTATAGGTGATATTGCAGTTGATAACTGTCCGTTAGTCGAGAATAATGGAAGTTATTCTTTCAGTGGTGATGCTAATCTAAACTTGGTAGTAGGGGAATGCGGTATATCTGTGACAGGAACCTACAATAAAGGAAAGGTGACTATGACTATTAAAGTGAATGTAAGTAATGGTCAGATGAAAGTTCGCGTAGAGTATGATGGGGCGAAGTTGAGCGGTTCTGAAAGCACTGAGGCTAAAATAACCAGCTTTACGATTGATGATGATATCGTAACAGTAGCACCGGTTATTGACGATGAGAATAGTACAATTACATTTAAAGTAAATGACGAAGCGACTGAAGAAGATTTGAAAGCTTTAGTGCCGGTTATTGCTATATCAGAAAAGGCTACCGTTACTCCGGCAAGTGGAGTTGCACAAGATTTTTCCGGAGCGAAAAGTGTTGTTTATACAGTAGTATCAGAAGATGGAACATCAAGAAAGTATACTGCTTCTATTGAAGGTGTTCAGAATATCATGAAATATTCTTTGGAAGAGTGGACTGAGATTGATGGGGGAACAAGTGATAATTACTGGACTCCGGAGCCTGCCGGATTCTTGGCAACTTCTAATGCAGGTGCTAAAATTCTGAACGGTTCTTCTATCGCTACCAAAATTGGCTATCCTGTCATGAAAGAATCAGAAGGCTATAATGGTGGTGCAGCTGCTAAGTTGGTTACTATAGATGCAAGAGGACACGCATTGGGGAGTATGGCACCGGTTACGTCAGGTTCTTTGTTTACAGGAAAGTTTGTACTTAATATGTTTGCACCATTAAAATCTACCCAATTTGGTATTGCTTATGATAAGGAACCGAAATTATTTAAAGGTGTATATAAGTATAAGGCTGGAGATAATTATATTGATGGTTCTAAGAAGCCTATAGAAGAGGGGCTTGATATTAAAGATCAATGTTCCATTGCAGCCATACTGTATGAAGCTGAGGACGCAAATGGTAAAGAGGTGATTCTTACAGGAGCAGATATCAATACTTCAGATTATCGTGTAGCCGAAGCTAGATTGGCAGATGGTTCAGACAAAGAAGAGTGGACTACATTTGAACTTTCTTTTGAATACTATCCGGATAAATCTTATGATAGTACTAAAAAATATAAGCTGGCTATTATATGTTCTTCTAGTAAGGAAGGTGATAGGTTTATAGGGGCTGATAAAAGTACGTTGATTGTCGATGAACTGGAAGTTGTTGGCGAGTAATAAAATTGTAAACAAGATGGTATGGTCTATATGGGACCTTTACAGTTAGCATCTTAAATATATGCATTAAAAGGGGAGGATTTTACGAGGGCACTGAAAAAGCCCTCCCTTCCTTTTTAAGAGAAAATATCTGCACATACC